>CALHYE010000029.1 GCA_938040735.1 uncultured Bellilinea sp. | reverse complement strand
GTTGATTGCGTTGTCTGTTTTCTTGCAGCATAGGACTGAGTACCTCCGAATTAATCTTACCGACCGTTCGTTTAGTTAATATATCACCAGTCAGCGGTCTGGCTATCCTTCAAACGGGTGATTTTTGAGTAAAAAGGGACTTGACAAAGCGAGTTAAATTTTCTATACTATGAATGCGAACGTTCGCACGAACGTTCGCAAAAAAATTCCCTATCTGCCCGCTTATCCTCCTATGTCCCGTAGAGTTACCCTTAAAGAAGTTGCTTTTCGCTCCGGTGTCAGTTACCAGACTGTCTCGAAGGTGATTAACGGGCAGGTTCAGGTCGCGCCGGATACTGAAGCGCGGATTTGGCAGGCTGTGCGGGAATTGAATTACCGTCCGAATTACACTGCCCGCAGCCTGCGCTCCCAACGCAGTTTTACGATCGGCTACTCCTGGCGGCCTTCCCCTCCCGATCAGGCTAACCCCATTCTGGATACCTTTTTGCAAAGTATGTTCCACGCTGCCGAACAGCGCGGTTATTATCTGTTGTGCTTCCCCTATCATTCAGAAACCCAGCGGCAGATCGAATCCTACCGCGATCTGATGGAAACCCGCCGGGTGGATGGTTTTGTGCTTTCGGGTGTGGAATACAACGACCCGCGCGTGTTGTTCCTGCTTGAACAAAAGTTCCCGTTCGTGGCCTTTGGACGTTCCAACCCCGATCTGCGCTTTCCCTCCATTGATGTGGATGGCGGTTACGGATTGCGGTTGGCAACCGAGCATTTGCTGGGGCAGGGGCATCGTCGTATCGCAGCCTTGGCGTGGCCGCAGGAATCGCGGGTGGGCAATAATCGCATGGAAGGTTATTTTTCTGCAATGCGTGCAGCCGGGATTGAACCACTGCCGGAGTGGGTTCAGCGCGGAGAAGGCCGTTATGCTTTTGGGTATGAGGCCGCTCAAAAATTACTGGCTCTGCCGGCAGAAATTCGCCCAACCGCAATGGTTTGCCTGAACGATTACATGGCGGTAGGCGCCATTCGAGCCGTTCAGGATGCTGGTTTCCGGGTGGGCGCTCAAATTGGAGTGACCGGTTTTGACGATACTCCCATCGCCCAGTACCTCACCCCGCCGCTGACTTCTGTCCGTCAGCCGGTTTGGGAGATTGGTGAACGCTTGATTGCAATCTTGTTGAATTTATTGGAAGCAAAGGACCGCACAGAAGAATTTGAAACGATTCTGATGCAACCGCAGTTAGTCATTCGCGCTTCCAGCCGAATGGCTGATCAGTCCAATTTGGTTTCTGAGGAGGTGATGCGAGATCAGTAACGAGAAAATAACCGGATATTCCCTGTTTCTTTCTGGCGACAAATGAAGCCACCCCTCTGCGCTCCTGCCAGGGATAGAGTCGGGGTGGCTTCGACGGGGCGGCTTTGCAGCCCTCCCGCGTTGAGTATATCACACACTTTTTGAGGAAAATCACAATTTTCCAAACCCAATTCAGGAGAAGAAAGGTCATGAAAACCCTGTTGAAATGGTTTGTCCCCCTGATGGTTCTCAGCCTGCTGCTGGCGGCCTGCCAGCCCGCGGCTAGCCCCACTCCCGAAAAAGTCATCGAGACGGTTACGGTGGAGAAGGAAAAAGAGGTCGTCAAAACGGTCGAAGTTGAAAAACCGGCTGAACGCGCGGTGGTGCGCCTTTCTGGATGGGCGGCCAGTCCGGAAGAAACCGCTCTGCTGCAATCCATTTTGCTGGATTTCACGGTGGAAAATCCGGATATTGTGGTTAAGTACGAACCGATCACCGGTGACTACTGGCAGCAGTTGAAAACCTCCATCGCTTCGGGCGTTGAGCCGGATGTGTTCTACATGGACATTTTCCAGTTTCCCGCTTTTGTGCGTGATGAAGTCCTGCTGCCGATTGATGACCTGATGGCAAAAGAAGGTGTTAAACGGGATGATTTTATCCCCTCTCTGATTGATGCCTTCTCTGATGGCGGGGTCACTTACGGTATCCCCAAGGACTTCAATACGCTGGGGCTGTTCTACAACAAAGATCTCTTCGCTCAGGCGGGCGTTGCCGAGCCGACCGATGATTGGACATGGGATGATTTGAAAACGGCTGCCGAAGCGCTTTCCGATCCTGCCAACAATATCTACGGGCTGGGCGTCCCGGCTGACCCGGGCCGCTTCCCGATCTTCGTTTTCCAGAACGGCGGCTCCATAATGACCGAGGACTACAGCGATACTCTACTCGATTCGCCAGCCGCGGTTGAGGCAGCCACTTTCTACACCGACTTCCGCAAGAACCAGATCGGCGCCATTCCTGCGGACGTTGGGGAAGGCTGGCAGGGGACGGTCTTCGGCAAGGGTCAGTTTGCCATGGTCTACGAGGGCGGCTGGTTGATTCCCTACCTGAAGCAGCAATTCCCCAACATCAATTACGGGGTGGTCACTCCGCCGGCCGGCCCCAAAGGCGAAGGCAACCTGATTTTCACGGTGGCGTACGTTATCTCGCGCAACAGCAAGAATCCGGAAGCCGCCATGCGGGTGATCAACTACCTGACCAGCGAGAAGGCTCAGACCAAAGTGTTGGAGAGCGGTTTTGCCCTGCCTACCCGTCTGTCTTTACAATCGAATGAATATTTGAAAACTAACCCTGCATCCAGCGCAATCTTCCGAGGCGCGCTGCAGGGCGCTCGCCCCTTTGTTTGGGGGCTGGTTGGCTCGGATGTCAACGAACAGATGGGCAAGGCTCTTGAACGCATTTATCTGGAAAATCAGGCAGTTGACGCCTCTCTCAAGCAGGCGGCGCAGGTGATCCGCCAGAAAATTGCCGAAGTGAAGTAAGGCGGTTGTAAAAAAGAGGGTCAGCCGCTTCAAGGCTGACCCTCTTCTTGAAAGAATGGAGGATGAAAAATGGCAGAGACGGTGTCCAATCGGCCGGTGGGTTTGTTTCGACAAGGGAGTAGTGCGGAAAAGCGCAAAAAACGCAGTGAAGCGCTCACCGCTTATCTTTTCTTGCTGCCGTATTTGTTCATCTTTTTGACCTTTACCGTTTTTTCGATTGGTTATGCTTTTTATTTATCTTTTACTCGCTACAACCTGCTGCGTCCGCCGGAATGGTGGGGATTGGAGGGCTACCGCCGCGTGCTGTGCCTGGAAGCCTTGCTGCCGCGCGCTGAAGATGCCCCTCCGCTGGCTTGTGATGATCTATTCATCAAGAAAGCCTTGCCCAATACGGTCAAGTACACCTTGATCGTTGTGCCAACCCAAACGGTCTTAAGCCTGATTCTGGCCTTTGCAATGGATCAAAAACTGCGTTTTCGGCGTTTGTTTCGCACCATTTACTACCTCCCATCGGTCACATCCTCGGTGGTCATTTCGTTGATTTTTGTGTGGTTGTTCAGTCCGTTGGGCATCGTCAATCAACTTTTCAACCTCAACATTAACTGGTTGAACGATCCGCGCTATGCTTTTTACACCATTATGATTTTGAATGTATTCACCACCAGCGGCACTTTGATGCTCATCTTTCTGGCAGGTTTGCAGGATATACCTACCGCGATTTACGAAGCCGCTTCAATAGATGGGGCTAATAAGTTTCAGGTGCTGCGTTTCATAACGATCCCGATGCTGCGCCCGGTGGTGTTTTTTGTGGTCACGGTAGGTTTGATTGGTTGTTTTCAGGTGTTCGATCAGATTTATGTGATGACTTCGGGTGGTCCGCTGGATTCGACTACCACGGTGGCTTACTTGATTTACAAATGGGCATTCCGGGATACCACCGTCAAAATGGGGCAGGCAGCCGCTTTATCCTTCATCCTGGCGTTGATCATTCTGGTGTTTACGCTCATTCAACGGCGGATTATCGAAGGTAGCGGCAGTGTAGGTTCGGCATAGGTGAGGTGGAACGATGGCGACATTAACCCAAGCAGTTTCCAAGAAGATATCCGTTTCGGACAGGCTGATTGCGGTGTTGGATCGGATCAAAACACCCGTGTTTTATGCTATTTTGATCGGCTGGGCAATATTGTGCATTGCACCGTTGTATTTCACACTTATTTTCAGCCTGAAGCCGGTTGCCAATGTCTATGACCCCCCGCTGTTCTGGCCGATTCCGTTCAGTTTGGAAAATTTTAGGGATGTGATTGGGGCTTTGCCCCTGTTCCCGCGTTGGCTGTTGAACAGTGCGATTATTTCGGTTGTGGTAACGGTGGCGCGGGTGCTGTTTTGTGCCATGGCGGGTTACGCTTTCGCCCGCATGGAGTTCCCGTTGAAGAAGTTTTTATTCACGGCATTATTGATTTCAATGATGATTCCCGGTCAGGTAACCCTGATTCCAAACTTTCTGGTGGTTGGCCCGGGGATCATCCGCGGCGGGTTAAAAATTGGTGATCTGACTATCCCGACCGGTTTCGGATTGATGGACAATCTCGGCGGGGTGATTCTGCCCGGCATCGTGGCAGCCTTCGGCATCTTCATGATGACGCAGTTTTACAAGAGCATTCCAAAAGAACTGGAAGAAGCTGCAATGATGGATGGGTTGGGGCGCTTTGGCATCTTCTTCCGGATCGTGCTGCCCATCAGTACAACCCAACTGTTGACGCTGGCCCTGTTGACTTTTCAAGGCGAATGGAACAATTTCATGTGGCCTTTAACTATTCTGCGCACACCGGAAAACTTCACACTGCCGATTGGGCTTAACTGGTTCCGCGGGGAGTACTACACCTTGATTTCGAAGGTGTTAGCAGGGTCACTCTTCAACACGCTGCCGATTTTGATCATTTTCTTCATCTTCCAGCGCTACTTTACCCAGAGTATCGCCGGTACCGGTTTGAAAGAGGGTTGATTTCGGGTAAAAAAATTTCATTTTGAGGGTTAAGTTTATGCTAAATGAACGCAACTGGATTGTCACCGAAAAGCACTTTGATCTCAAACGCCAGAATCATGCGGAAACAATTTTTACAATTGGGAATGGTTATCTTGGCACCCGCGGCGCGCATGAAGAGCGTTACCCGGGCGAGGAACGTACCACCTTCATTCATGGGGTGTTTGATGATGTGCCGATTGTTTTTACCGAACTGGTCAACGCGCCGGATTGGTTGGATTTGACCTTGTTGTTGGGCGGGGAGTTGTTTTCTCTCAGCGAGGGGGAGATTCTGACATACCAGCGTCAGTTAGATTTACGCAATGGCTTGTTGACCCGTTCTGTGGAATGGCGCAGCCCGCGAGGGGTGCGCTGGCAATTGACCTTTGAACGGTTTGCCAGCCTCGCTAACCCGCATTTGTTGTGCCAGCGGGTCAGGGCAACGGCATTTGAGAATGTTACTCTGGAGGTGCGTTCCACCCTGAGCGGGGAAACGGATAATCTGAACTACAAACACTGGGACTGGCTTGGGCAGGGGTTTCAGCGGAATAGCGCATGGCTTCACTTACGTACCCGTTCTTCTGGAATTGAACTGGGAGTAGCCGCGCGCCTTTCTGTCAACGGCGGCGGAAATCTTCAGCAAACCGGTTGGGACACCCGTAATGCCCCAACTCTGGTGACGACAACCGAAATGAAAAGCGGCGAGGCGGTGGAGATCGAGAAGATAACGGCGTTTTACACCTCGCGTGAAACCAACGATCCTCAGGGCGCTGTCCGGCGGGCGCTGGAAACCCTCCCAAAACGAGCCTGGGAGGGGTTATGGGAGAGTCATGCCCGCGCCTGGCAGCGAGAGTGGGAAGCCTGTGATGTGTTGATTGAAGGGGATGACCATGCGCATCTTGCCGTGCGATTCAGCCTGTTCCAATTGCTGGCCGCCGCTCCTCGTCAGGATGAGCGGGTGAGTATTGGCGCAAAAGCGCTTTCCGGTTATGGATACCGCGGGCACGTCTTTTGGGATACGGAGATTTTCATGCTGCCTTTCTTCACCTACACCCGTCCGGAGGTCGCCCGTAATTTGCTTTCTTACCGCTATCACACTCTGGAGGGTGCGCGCAAAAAAGCCCGCGAAAATGGCTATAAAGGCGCCCAGTTTGCATGGGAAAGCGCTTCCACTGGGGAAGAGGTAACCCCGACCTGGGTACCTCACCCAACTGACCGTACCAAATTAATCCGCATCTGGACGGGGGATATTCAAATTCATATTTCAGCGGATGTGTGTTACGCCATCTGGCAGTACTGGCAGGCAACCGGTGATGATGACTTTATGATCCATCGTGGAGCGGAGATTTTTCTGGAGGTGGCTCGGTTTTGGGCCAGCCGGGCGGAGTGGAACGCCGAAAACGGCAGTTATGAATTTACCGATGTGATCGGTCCGGATGAATACCATGACCATGTGGATAATAACGCCTACACCAATGCGCTGGCACGCTGGCAGTTGTTAACTGCCTTGAAGGTGTTAGCCTGGCTGGAAGGACGCAATCCTGATAAAGCCGCCGAATTACGCCGCTTGCTGGAACTGGATGAAAATGAACTGAACCGCTGGCGCGAGATTGGGGAAAAAATTTACTGGAAGCAGGACGCAGCGAGTGGCTTAATTGAACAATTTGAGGGCTATTTCCAGCGCCGGCAGATTGACTTACGCTCCCTTGAACCACGCATGCAGTCCATCCAATCTCTGCTGGGAATCGAAGGCGCCAATGATGCCAATATCCTCAAGCAGCCGGATGTGGTCATGCTGGCTTACGTACTGCCGGAGTTGTTCGATGAGAACAGCCTGCGGGCAAATTATGAGTACTACAATGCCAGAACCGATCATACGTTTGGCTCCTCGCTCGGACCGGCCATTCATGCGATTATCGCCTGCCGGATAGGAAAACCGGATGAGGCCTATGAACATTTTATGCGGGCTGCCCTGGCCGATTTAGAAGATGTGCGCGGTAATGCGCACGATGGCATTCACGCGGCGTCGGCGGGTGGTATCTGGCAGGCGGTTGTGTTTGGGTTTGGAGGGTTGAGGTTTGACCCCGAAGGCCCGAAACCCTTCCCCGGCTTACCCCGCCATTGGAAACGGTTGGTTTTTCGGATCAAGTATCGAGGACAATTCTACGAATATGACCTGCGCAATTCGCCAGCAGGAGGTGATGAGGGATGATTCGCGCTTTTTTGTTCGACCTGGATGGGGTATTGACGGACACATCTGAGTTTCATTATCTGGGATGGAAGCGGCTAGCGGATGAACTGGGTCTGCCGTTTGACCGCCAGAAGAACGAAGCCCTGCGAGGTGTTTCCCGCCGCGAGTCGCTGCTTTTACTGTTAGATGGCCGCCCGGCAACAGAGCAGGAGATGACCGAGTGGATGGAGCGAAAAAAC
>CALHYE010000028.1 GCA_938040735.1 uncultured Bellilinea sp. | reverse complement strand
AAATCATCCTGCCCAACCGGGGCGTAGAAAAAGATAGACCTTCTGGGGTAAGGTGTCGTCAGCCAAAGGACAACCCAACCGGAAGGTCTATCGATTCGAATTACCCCCCAATTTTATACCCAGGTGAGAAGGCCTATCCTTTCAGCGAACCGGCCAGCAGGCCGCGCAGGAAGTACCGCCCGGCGAGGATGTAGACCAGCAGCGGCGGCAGCGCCGTCAGCAGCGCGCCGGCCATCTGGACGTTCCAGGCAATAATCTGGCTGCCGGCCATGTTGTTCAGCGCCACCGTAATCGGCCAGTCGCGGTTGCCGGTCAGCACCACCGCAAACAGAAAGTCATTCCAGGCCGAGGTAAACTGCCAGATGAGAACCACCACAAAACTGGGAATGGAGATCGGCAGCAGAATGTGACGGTAAACCCTCAGCATATCGGCGCCGTCAATCTTAGCCGCCTCGATCAGTTCCTGCGGCAGGCTGGCGTAGTAGTTGCGAAACGTGAGCGTCGTAATCGGAATACCGTAGATGATGTGGGTCAGGGTCAGGCCTGGCAGCCCTTTGATTCCCACCTCGTTCATGAACTGCACCAGCGGGATTAAGATACTCTGGTAGGGGATGAACATGCCAAACAGGATGAAGGGAAAGATCAGGTCGGCGCCTTTAAATTTCCACTTGGAGAAGATGTAACCATTCAGCGAACCCAGCATGGAGGAAATCACCGTCGCCGGGATGACCATGGCAAAACTGTTCCACAAGGAGGGAGCCAGTTTTGAATAGGCTTCGACAAAATTATCGAAGTGGATGCCGTTAGGCAGGTTCCACATCGTTCTCAGGTCAACTTCGGCAAAGGATTTGAAACTGGTTACCAGCATGACGTAGAGCGGAATCAGGTAAAAAATCGTCATGAACAGCAGGGGAATATAAAGATAATTTTTGCTCAGACGCCAGTTTCTCATTTGAACGACTCCGACCGCAGCGTGTAGATAATATATGGAATGATCAAAACAGCCACGCTGATCAGCAGCAAGATACTGATTGCCGCTCCGCGCCCGTAAAACAGGCCGTCAAACGTAGTCTGCCACATGTAAATTGCCGGCACATCCAGCGGCAATTGTTTGCCGGCAATTGCGATGATCAGGTCAAAAACCTTCAGGGACATGTGCCCCAGAATGATCAGCGCGCTGAGGGTAATCGGTGTCAGCAGCGGGATAATCACAAAACGGTAGATTTGCAATCGGCTGGCGCCATCAATCTGGGCCGCTTCGCTCAACTCGTGCGGAATGGCCCGCAGGCCGGCCAGATACAACGCCATGGTATAACCCGACATCTGCCAGATGGCCGCCAGCGCCACCGCCGCAATGCCCCACGTGGGAGTCGTGTGCCAGGCGTTCTGCAAAAAATCCAAACCAAGATAGGAAAATAACAGGTTAAAGCCACTGGTGCGGCTGCCGGTCGCCGGATTCATTAACCAGCGCCAAACGACGCCGGTTACGATATAGGAAATCGCCATGGGGAAGAGAAATAGACTGCGGAAGAAACCCTCACCCCTCAGGCCCTGATCCAGCAGTACGGCCAGAAAGAAACCCAATATTATCGTTCCCCCCACAAAGACCACCGTAAAGATCACCGTATTGCGAATGTCCACCGCAAAACGGGGGTCGGAGAACAGGTTGATATAGTTGGTCAACCCGTTCCACGAGTAATCAGGGTTGAGACCTTTCCACTTACTGAGAGAAACCCGCACCGTCCAGCCAATAAACGCATAAATAAAGATCAACACCGCCAAGATGGATGGTGAAGCGAGTAAAAAGGATAAAATGCGTTCTCTGTCCTTGAATACTTTTCGCATGAGCCCGACCTGTACCGTGGTAGTTGGAGCGGTGAGGGCTGCTTCTCAATCGGGCAACCCTCACCGCTTGATTCTAATTCATCCGCTTTTTACTTGCAGGGTCCGGAACTCTTGCAGGCGGCTACCAGCGCAGCCTGGAAACTATCCAAATTACCGCCCTGAACGAACAGCCCAAGTGCGGTATCAATTTCGGACTTCCACGAGTCGTTGGCGACCACACCATGCGTGAGAGAACCGACCACCTGATTGGTCGCCCAGTCATTCATGGCCGATTGCAGGTACTCACCGAACAGGGCTTTGTCGCAGTCGGTGCGGGCGCAGATCGAGCCCTTGACCGGGTTGAAGGCTTCCTGCCCTTCCTTAGAGCCGGCCACCTTCAGCCAGGCAATCGCGCTTTCGGGGTGGGGAGCGTTGGCAGCCAGCACAAACGAGTCGGACAGGAACTGGAACACACCGCCGGTACCGGGGGTGGGTGCCCAGCCGTAGTCCACCTGCGGGGTCTTGCCCAGCTCGCGGAAGTAACCTTCCGCCCAGTCGCCCATCACATTGAAGGCCGCATCGCCGTTGACCACCAGTTGAGAAGCATCCTGCCACGACAGGGAAGCCGAGTCGGTATTGGCGTAGGTCAGCAGTTTGGCAAAATTCTCCAGCGCCACTTTGACCTCAGGGCCGCCCCAGTTGGTTTCGCCGGTCCACAGCCCGTTATAGGCATCCACACCGAGCGTGCCGAGCAGCACGGTTTCAAGCAGGTGCATCTTGGTCCATTGCTCACCCAAAGCCAGCGGGGTTACGCCGGCAGCCTTGAGCTGGTCCATCGCCGCAAACCATGCCTCAATCGAGGTGGGTACTTCGATGTTGTTGTCTTTGAGGATTTGCGGGTTGTACCACAACACATTGGCGCGGTGGATGTTGACCGGCACGGAGTAGATATTGCCGTTATCGGAAATGAGCGGAATGAGCGTTTCCGGCATGACTGCAAGCCAGCCCTCAGATTTGTAAAGATCATTGAGCGGCAGAATCTGGTTGCCGGCCACATAGGTGCCGATCAACTCCTGCCCGGCATGACCCTGCCATGAGTCGGGCGGATCGCCGGCCTGCAAACGCGATGCCAACACCGCCCGGGCGTTGGTACCGGCTCCACCGGCTACGGCGGCGTTGATGAACTCAATCTCCGGGTAGCGCGCCTTGAAGACTTTGATCATGGCATCGAGACCGGCGGCTTCCCCTCCGCCCGTCCACCAGGAGAAGACCTCCACCTGCTGCTTGCCAACCGGTTGGGCAGGTGGAGCGGTGGGTTCAGACGGCTGGGCGGGCTGTCCACCGCTGGGTGGTTGGGTCGGCGCTGCGGTGGGTGTCGTTGCACAGGCAGACAGCACAACCGAGAGAATCACGAACACACCCATGAGGGATAGGACGAACTTTTTCATTTACTTCCTCCTTAATTATGAGATACAGAAAATAGGTAGAAACAGATGGGGAAACAGGGAAAGGTTTGGCTGATTGTTTTCTTAACACCTCCTTGCCACCCGGAATTACAGGTGTTACACTTCAATTTAAATCATTCTGCTGTGAATCACAATCACTTTTCGGACTTAACCCGGACATCTTATGGTCATGAATCGTGAAAAGTTTGCTGCTCTTTTCAAGGACTTAATTTCTCACCTTTACGATCCCACCGTATTAGAGACTCATCCCCTCTCTCAGTACTTCTCGGCAGCCGACCCCGATTCCTCAACCAGTTGTGCCAGAGCGATTCAAAACCTGATCCTGCAAGAAATTGAACAACTTCGGCCACCCGGCAGTGAACCACAAGCCCAATCCCCCGAGTGGCGGCCTTACCTGATCCTTTATAAACGCTATGTATCCGGTGAAAGCCCGCGCGAGATCGCCAACGCTTTGTTCATCGGAGACCGTCAATTCCGGCGCGATCACAGCCGCGCCCTGCAAGCACTGAGCGGGCGAATCTGGGAGCGTTACCTTCTCCCCCAGACCGGGCAAAAGGAAGAAGAGCAGCCTTCCGATGAGAACGAATTTGTCCTGCACTTCGAACAATTGGATCTGAGCGGGACTTTGAAAAGCCTTGAGGGTATTCTTTCCCAGCGGCTGCGCAGCGAGCAGATTCACCTCGACCTGAGCATCCCCGCCCATCCCATCCCCATTTCGGCGGATCGGGTGCTGTTGCGCCAGATGGTGTTAAGTCTGATCAACTACGGACTACAACTGTGTACCACAGAAAGCCTCAAAATCTGCATTGAGGCCGCCCCCGCTACGGCAGGCATCCTGATTGAATTTGAAACCGACGAGCAATGGGAAGCAATCCGCGATGAAAGCAGCGAATTGCTGAGATATATCCGCGGGTGGGGAAAACGAATGCACGCCAGGATCGAAGAACACTACCCGCCTCGTGGCCAAAAAGGGACGGTCTCGTTAAGGCTGGTCTTTGCGCCAATCAAACACCGCACCATTTTGGTGGTGGACGATCAGGCAGCCGCCCTCAAGATGTTTGAGCGTTATCTGAGCCGCACCGGCCTTCAAGTGGTCGGTAATACGAATCCCGAACAGACCCTCCAGCTTGCCGCTCAACTTCAGCCCGACCTGATTATTCTGGATGTGATGATGCCCCGTCTGGACGGCTGGGAAGTGCTGCAATCCTTGCAGTCCAACCCGGCCACCAAAAACATTCCCGTGCTGGTCTGTTCGGCATGGGATGAGCCCGATCTGGCTTACTCGCTGGGAGCGGCTGCTTTCCTTAAGAAACCCCTGCTGCAACGCAATTTATTAGATGTTCTCTACCAGTTAAACTTACTTGAATAGGTTGGGGATATGTCGTGGTTACAGCGCATCACCAGAGAAGATTCCGATTTTCCGGAACTGGCCAAAACCACCGCCCGAAAGTTGATCTATACCGTGGGCGGTTTATATTTATGCTGGCATATTATTGCCACGCTGGGCTTTCCGCAGGTCTTCAACCCCAGTCTCTGGATCATCTCGGTCTTGATGCTGGGGTTGATCTGGCTGAGCCTGACCCTGATCGAACGCCATTATCTTCTCTCACAGATCATCTGGTTTGTGGGGCTGAGCGCGGCGATTCTGCTGGCATTTTTTTTATACCGCCAGCCGGCCGTCCTTTTCCTCTTGATGCTGCTGCCCCTCAACGCGGTTGCCACCCTGGGAATTGCCGGAATGATTGCCGTAGATTTGTGGCTGGTTGTGCTGGTGATGGTGATTCCCCGCTTCCTACCCGTACCGGCGGGTTATGAACTGGCCCTGATTCTGGGCGGGATTTCCACCAGCCTGTTCGGCTGGTCACTTTCCAGCAACCTTGTTGAGGCTTTCGATTCCGCCTACTACCATTACGGCGAAGCACGCCGGCTGCTGGAAGAGACGAGAGAGCACCGCGCCCAATTGAGCCGGCTGGTCAAAGACCTGAACAACGCCAATTATCAACTGGAGCGGCTGAACGAGATGCTGGCTTTTGCCCGCGCGCAAGCCGAAGAAGCGCGCGAAGCCCGCAACCACTTTGTCATGGCGGTCAGCCATGAGCTGCGTACACCGTTAAACTTCATTCTCGGTTTCAGCGACTTAATGGTAAACGCCCCGGCAACCTACGCACCTCTGGAACACTGGCCTCTCGGATTATACGATGATGTCCGCGAAATCTACCATTCCAGCAAACATCTGATGGGGCTGATCAATGATATTCTCGAAATGGGCAAGATTGACGCCCAGCAGATGACACTTTTCCGCGAAAAAGCGCGGTTGGAGCAGATCATTGCCGATGTGCATGACATGGTGGCCAGCGCTTTCAAAGAAAAAGGACTGTGGATCAAGGTTGAGATACCCCCCGACCTGCCACCCGTGTTTGTGGATACCACCCGCATTCGGCAGGTGCTGATTAATTTGTTCAACAACGCCCTGCGCTTCACCGACCGCGGCGGGGTCACCCTGCGGGTTGAGCAACTGGCCGATTCGATCCAGATCAACGTCATTGACACCGGCGTGGGAATTTCAGCCGAGGACCTGCCAAAAATCTTCATCGAATTTCGGCAGGTGGGTGAGGAAAACTGGCGGCGGCGTTCCGGTACCGGGATTGGGCTGTACATCAGCAAGCGTTTTGTGGAGCTGCATGGAGGCCGAATGGGCGCCGAAAGCGAGTTGGGCAAAGGCAGCCGGTTTTACTTCACCCTTCCGCTTACTCCCCCGCCCGTCGAGCAGGTCAACCTTCCTTCGGAAAGTTATCTTCCGCCAGAAGAAAACAAATTCGTGCTGTTCGTGACCCCCGACCCGCAGCAAGAGCAAACCATGCGTCAGATTCTGGATGAGTATGTCATTCAAACGGTGGCAGATATTGAAACATTGCCCAGCCACGTGGAAAAACTTTACCCGCGCGCTGTGCTGGTTTCCAGCCGGCTTGCCAACGGTGTTCCCAAAGAATTACCGTACGAACTGCCGGTCATCCGCGTGCATCTTCCGCACGTCCACTCGCAAATTGGCTCCATTCATTCGTACCTGCTCAAACCGATCTCCCGTCATGCCCTCGTAGAGACCCTGTCCTCTTTGGGGCCGCAGGTAGACGATATCCTGGTGGTGGATGACGATCCGGCCATGGTGCAATTCATCGCCAAAGCCATCCGTTCCCTACAGGTGAATCACGCTGAACCGTCTTACCATTTGTTCAGCGCATTAAGCGGAGAGGAAGCCTTTAAAATCTTACAGGAACACACCATAGATGCCGTTTTGCTTGACCTTGAACTGCCGGATATTCATGGCTGGAACTGGTTGAAAACCATTCGTCAAAACCATACCTATGCACATTTACCGGTCGTGATCATTTCGGCCAATGAAAAGCCGGAAACCACCCTCTCGCCGGACACCAATGTGTTGGAAGTAAGCCTCAACCGGCCTTTGAACACGCAGGAAATGCGCGCGATTCTGGGCACTCTACTAAGTACCGTCCTGCCCCGTTACCCCAAAGAGATAGAACCGGACAATCCTGCCGTAGAAGCATGAAAATGAGGGAAGGTAAGGGGATTCACACGGGCTGGGGACAGGTCAACACCTACCTCACGTGACTATCCTCCCGAATCCATCAATCGAGCGAGGCTTTCTTCAAACGGCGGGTAGGCGATCCCCGCTTCGGTGATAATAGCCGCGATCAAATCCGCCGGGGTAACATCGAAAGCGTAGTTCAATACCGGCGAGCCCTCCGGCACAATCCGCTCCATGCCCACATGGGTAATCTCCTCCGCATTGCGCTCTTCAATCGGAATTTCATCCCCGCTG
>CALHYE010000027.1 GCA_938040735.1 uncultured Bellilinea sp. | reverse complement strand
GTTACAATCGCCACTTATCTGCCGGGCTTGCTTTTCGATGCGCTTGCTCCACATCAACTTGAGCAACCCTGGCATAATGCCGCACCATATCAAGGCTGCCATGACCCAGCATCTCCTGTAGGGTAAAGATATCGCCGCCAGATCGCAGATAAGTGATCGCAAAGGTGTGCCTGAATTTATGTGGGTAGGCGTTTTTCACCCCAGATCGTTCAGCGATGCGTTTGATCAAGAGGCGCAAGGAGTCCGGCTTGAACTTGCGATCGCCGGTGACCGTGAACAGTGGCGCATTGGGGTCCTCCCCATCTTCACGTTCAGCCAGGTAACGCCACAGCGCGCGCCGAGCGACTTTTCCCAGATATACCATGCGCCCCTTGTCCCCTTTGGCTCCCCCTTCGACGCCATGCTTGACTTCCACTTTGCCGCGCTTGATCTCGACATCGCCGACCTTGAGCGAACACAATTCCAGGGCTCTCAGACCCGTATCCACCAGAACCAGGATGAGCGCTTGGTCGCGATTGGCGGTCGGTCGGCGCATGACATATTTATGGCGCATGTTGGTATCAGCTTCGCACGTGTACAGGCAAGCCTTGAGCATACGTTCCACTTCGTCCTGGGTAAATGGTTCGATGGGTGTTTTCTTGACCTTCGGCGGGGGGACGTCTTTCATCGGGTTAGCCATTTTGAATTCCTGGCTTGCCCAGTTGAAAAACGAGGACAGGGTGATCCAAACGTTGCGGATGGATTTTGGCGAGAGGGGATGGGTCTTGCCATTCAATCGTTCGGGGGTGTATTCGGTGCGCAGCCAGGTCAGGTAGCCGCTGAGGTCCTGGCTGGTGATTGCAGCCACTTTGCAGTCCCCCATGTGTTCAACCCACTTGACCAGGATACGTTCATACGAATAGAGGGTACGTTGGGCCAGTCCTTCGGCTGTTTTGAAGTTCAAAAAGCCTGTGACAGCCTTGTTGAGAGTGAGCGAGCCTGACGAATTGCGGTTCATGTCAAATTCTCCTGTTCTGTGAGAGATTTGCCACCGCAGTCCGTCGGGTAAAACGAAAAACCATAGCTTTACGAGCTATGGTTCGTGATTAGTAGCGGGGAGTGGATTCGAACCACTGACCTCCGGGTTATGAGCCCGACGAGCTACCTCTGCTCTACCCCGCATCGTATAGTGTATTTTACCACACCTTGGTCAACCGTCAACCCTCGCGCTGAATTTCTAACCTTTTTCTAACGCCGCGGTTTCAATACCAACCGGATGGGTGTGCCGGTGAATGGATACTCTTTGCGAATGGCGTTTTCCAAATAGCGCAGATAGGTGAAGTGAGCCAGTTTTGGATCGTTGACATAAATCAGAAAGGTGGGCGGGTCACTGCGCACCTGAGTACCGTAATAAATCCGCAGAGATTTACCGGTACGCGAGGTGGCGTGATGGGCATCCTGAGCGTTGTGCAAAATACGGTTCAATTGGGCGGTGGTCAGCCGCGCAAGCCGTTCTTCTTGGACTTTCAACGCCAGCGGTAGTACCTGTTCTACCCGCTGGCCGGTCTTGGCCGAAATAAACAAGATCGGCACGTAGTCAATAAAGTTCAAATCCTGCCGGATGCGGCTGGTGTAAGTTTGCATGGTGAAGTTGTCTTTTTCTACCGCGTCCCACTTATTCACCAGCACGACCGTGCTTTTCTGGGCTTCCAGAATATAACCGGCAATATGGGCATCCTGAGCGGTGATGCCGGTAGTGGCATCAATCATCAGCAGGGCAACATCGGCGCGTTCGATTGCCCGCATGGAGCGGATGACACTGTATTTTTCTACCCCCGGTTCAATCTTCCCCCGGCGGCGGATTCCGGCGGTGTCAATCAAAGTAATTTCAATGCCTTCGTAGACGATTTTTGTATCCACAGCATCGCGGGTAGTACCGGCAATCGGGCTGACAATGGAGCGTTCCTCGCCCACCAGTCGATTCAACAGGCTGGATTTACCGACGTTTGGCTTGCCCACGATGGCAATTTTGACCGAATCATCCTCTTCTTCCTCGGTATCGGTTGGGAATGCCGCCACCAAATCGTCCAGTAAATCACCCGTGCCGGTGCCGTGCAGAGCGGAGATGGGATAAGGAGTGCCAATACCCAATTCGTAAAACTCGGCTGCGCCGTTCCGAAAAGTCTGATTATCGGCTTTATTCACCACTAAAAACACAGGCGGATAGGCTTTACCCTCGATGATTTTCTGGTTGCGGCGCAAAATTTGAGCAACTTCCTGATCGGCGGGGGTGACTCCGGCAGCGGCATCGGTTAGAAATAGAACCACATCTGCTTCTCGAATGGCCAATTCAGCCTGCTGGCGGATTTGTTGAATGTAATCCGCCGAACCCACCGAGAGAGCCTCTTTCCCACCGGTGGAAGGATCAATGCCGCCGGTATCCACAATGAAGAAGTACCGTCCATTCCACTCCGATTCGGCCATCAATCGGTCGCGGGTGGTACCGGGGGTATCATCTACAATTGCCAGGGGTTCGCCGGCAAGGCGATTGAAGAGCGTGCTTTTTCCTACATTCGGCCGCCCGACCAGAGCAACAATGGGTTTACGCATCGTTCACCTCAGGGGGTGATTGTACCACTGCTTGAGCGGGTTGTCCGTGTAATGATGACTTCCACGCTTTCCGGCAGGAGCGATTCGGTCTTCAACTCGGCAATCAGGATTTCCACTTCCGGTTCGATCTGGTAAGTCCCTTCCGAAAGAGTGGTCAGATCCACCACAGCGCGCACATCCGTGGCGCGCAGGCGGTCAAGCAAGGCAACCGGCCCGGAGATGATCACCGTAATGGTCTCCGGCGAAATTTCGGCGCTCAGTCCCGGCTGTAAGCCGGTGATTTCCACCGGAATGTTGGGGAGCGTCAAACTGCTTTCAATAGCCGCAACACCGACCCGTACCAGGACTTCGGTTTGATCCCCGACGACAGAAACGCCCGCAGGCAAGTTAAGACTCAACGAAATATCCAGATCGTCCTTGAGGCCGTTGATGTTGAGCGGCTCGGTTTCGATGAAACCCGGTAAATCGCTGACAATTTGCGGGTCAGCCGAAAAGACCGTAACTGCAGGCGGAAACACCGAAATATTGGTAAGGCGGTATCCGCTGGCAACCTGTCCCAGTACCACAACCTTGACGACCACGTTGCGGTAGCCAAAGCGTTGAGAGATATTCTGCCGAACGGTGACCCGATCGGGCATTAAACTTAAGCCATTAATGGGATTGTCATTGGCATCTACCGCAACCAAATTGACTGTCCGGTTGATGGTTTCGGTGGCCTGAGAAATATCCAAAACGGCTTGAACTTCGGCGACGCGGTTGACCTGCGACTCCGGGCCGCTGACCGTTACGGAAGTCTGGCTGAGACTGGGGGTGTCGGCGGTATAACCAACCGCCGGGCTGCCGCGGCTCACCACCCGAATTGGAAATTCCTTGCTGGCCAGCCGTTCCAACGTGATGGTAATGGTTTGGGGAGATTGAGCAATTTTACGTACCGGCCGCGCCGATATTTGGATCTTGACGGGCACAGTATGGCTGCCGACTTCCAAACCGGAAAGGTCAAGGAAGGCGCGCACTGACCCTGTTTCGGTAGTCAGTTGATTCCAAATGGACTGCGGCGCGCTAAGTACCACGGTTGCCGAACTGGGAACGCTGGAGGTGATGACCAACCCCGGGTCCTGTCCGATGATCTCGATCGGTAAAGGATTTGGGTAGGTGCGTTCAACCAGCGGATCGCTCGAACTGACCGCTGAAATCCAAACGGCCAGCGCCAATATGAATGCCGTAATCAGCGAGGGTAAAAGACGGAGCAAACGGCGCAATACCTCGATCATCGTTCTCCATCCTCCCGGAAAGCCGGCGGTTTACGGTTTCTTTTAAGCCAATCCCTCAGGCTATTGCTTTTTGGAGGCGGCTGGTAAAAGGCCATCAAAATGTTTTCCAACCGTTCGCTATCCAGCCGGCGAATCATCCGCCCGCCATGGGCAATTGAGATCGAGCCGGTTTCTTCAGAGACAACCACTGCAATGGCATCGGTTGCTTCGGATGTGCCCAGCGCAGCCCGGTGGCGCAGTCCCATCTGCCTTTCCGGTGAGCGGTTGAGAATCCCGCTTGCCGAGAGCGGCATCACACAGGCGGCTGCAACAACCTGATCGCGAACGATGATGGCAGCTCCGTCATGGAGGGGGGTGTTGGGGTAGAAGATTTGTAAGAGCAGTTCTGGGGTTATCTTGGCGTTCAGGCGGACGCCGGTGCGGATGTATTCCAGTAAACTGTCGCCGCGCTGCAAAATGATCAATGCCCCATGCTGGCGGGCCGATAACCGGGCGCAGGCGCTGACCACCGCCTGAATGGTCTCCCGCATTGTGGAGATGTCTTTTTCACTTTGCTGCCAGAAGATCGCTGTGGTTGATCCGGCCCGACCCAACCGTTCCAACCCGCGCCGAATTTCGGGAGCAAAAATAACCGGAATAGCCAATACCAGCGTTGGAGCGATGGTTTGGATTAGCCATGAAAAAGCCGGTAGGTTAACCAGACTGGTCAGCAAACTCAGAGCCACCACCAGAAGCAAAACCCCACGCAGCAGCACCATGGCCTGAGTATCCCGCACCAGCAGCAACACTCCCAAAAAAACCAGCGTGACCAGAGACAGGTCGAGCGCGCTCAACCAGTTGAAGCGCTGGAAAATGAAAGTGAGTTCATTCAATAATTCGGTCACGCTGGGAAACCCCACAGGGTGAGATCAAATTGGACGCAGCACTCGATCCTCGCGTAATTTTTTGAAGAGCAAAACACTGCCCGGCGGCATGGATTCGCGGGCGGCATCCTGCCATGCCTGCACTTCTAATGCTTCGGGAGTGGTGCGCAGGTAACCCAAATTTCGCCATAACCCATCGTGCCTTGCGAGGGATGGCGTCACAAAGACCAGCGAGGCTTCGCATTGTAAGTCGCTTGAGGCTCGCTCCATCTCCTGAATGAGAGCTGGGATGGTTTCGTTGACCGGCAAGGCGGGATCGAGATGGATGTCGGTGGTACGGGAAACCAGATTTTCAACCTGCCAGCCGATTAACCCTTTCAGTTGCTCATCCAACCGTAGTAACAAAAAGGCTTTTTCGCCAAAGGCGGCCATCACGTCTTCGCTGGTCAGGGGTTTGCCTTTTTTATCAAGCCGGTTGAGCAAATTGGCGATCTCGTTAGAATGACGGGGGCGGCCGCGTTCGATTTGAATTTGCCCTTTAATCGTCGGGGCTTGAACGGGTTGAGGGGGGGCTTCTTCCACCAGCGGCACGTATTTTCGCCAGGCCGTGACAACCTGTTTCCAGGTTTCGTCGAAGGTACCGGCGTTGCGAATAACAACATCCGCCGCGGCGATTTTTTCTTCCTGCGGCGGCTGGCTGTTGATCCGCAGGCGGGCGTCCTTCTCATTCATCCCGCGGTTTTTCATCAGACGTGCCAGTTGAATATCCGGCGGAGCGTAAACCACCCACGTGCTATCGCACTGCTTTGCCATGCTCGATTCGAGCAATTTGATCGCTTCGATGACAATCACCGGTTGGGTAGCCCGCCGAATCAGATAATCAGCGCCTTGGCGTACCAGCGGGTGGATAATGCTTTCCAGTTTTGCCAGCGCTTCGGGATCGCCAAATACAATCCTGCCCAGCCGTCCGCGGTCAACTTCGCCATCGGGTTTGAGAATGTACTTGCCAAAGTAATCCACCACTGCCGCATAGCCGGGCGCGCCTTTGGCAATCACGCGGTGTGCCAAGGCATCGGCGTCTATGCCATACGCGCCGAGATGCTCTAACATGCGCCGCACAACGCTTTTACCTGTTCCGATATTACCGGTCAGACCGATGACATATTTTCCTGCCCAGTGGCTCACCCTGTCTCCTGTTGGCTTGAAACAATATAGATTTTGATTTCATTTTATCTGTGCGAGGCAAGAATGTCAAAGGAAATGAAGCATGACTAAGGCCGGTTACAGCACGCCATCTTTCTTCATTGTGAGGATTACAGTCTTAGAATTGATCCATCCATATCGGATTTCAACAGGGCATAAACAATCGATTTGTCCGATGACCCGGCTGGTTTCTCGCAGTTGAATCATCCGAAAATCAAGCGAGTTGCCAGCTCGTCTGCTATCTTACTCGCTTGATGGATGCTGATCGGCTTGCCCGGCTTGAAATGGTATCTCCGCCCATCGGATAGATAGACCTGTAAATCTTCGGCATCATCCAGCCGAAAGGGGCGCAGGATTAACCGTATTCAAACAATGGGTAACCTGTTTGATATACCAATTTTGCCCTTCGGCTGAAATATCAACCAAAAATCAATATCAGTATCAATCCACTAGTGATGATGACGGCGTTAAGCAGGTTATGAGCGAGGATTGGCCCAAGGATGCTCTTTGTGCGCAGGAAAAGAAAGGCATAGAAGATACCAAAGGTCAGGCAGGTCAGTTGTTGCAGTGGATTGAAATAGGTGACCCTAAAAGGATTGAAGGCAAAGTTAATGTGGGCAATCATAAAAATGACGGTAGCAATACCGGCGGCAATGATGGCACTCCGTTTCTCGCTCAGACCAGCTTTTTTACCGTAAAAAAGCAGCGGGGTCATCACCAGTGAACGGAAGAGCGGTTCCTCGCCCGTTCCGGAAAGCAGGATTTGGAAAGCGAAGTACCCGCCAAAATTTTGGGCATTTAGCGGAAACGGAAATGGTGACAGGTTATTGCCGGAAAGCACCAGCCATAATCCAATCCCGATTTGCAGGACAAACCAAAACAGGCTGAAACGGATCACCCACCCAAGGGCATACCGCCAATTGTGGGTATTGAAACCGAAATCCGCAAACGGGATACGCCATTGGCTTGAGACAATCCCGATGGCCAGCAGAGCAAGCAGCCCTTGAAAAATGTGATGGAGAGAAATGTAGAGAAAACTTCCATCCGGATCAAGAAAGGATAATGATTGAAAGACCGGCCTGGCCAACAGGAACGAAATTTCACTGATCAGGCGGGTCAGCGCCAGAAAGACAATTCCCAGCAATACCAGTATTGCGCCTGTCGCTTGATGATTCGGTTGAACGTTATTCATTTAGTAATCCACCACATTCTTCAAAAGGATGAAAGTTGTAGCAATGCCAGCGAGGGCCATGCTGCTGAAAACGATTAATTCCACCGCGCTGATGGGTACACCCACCCGGGCCATGTTCAAACCCATCAGGCTGACAGCGGTACCGAGTGTGAGGAATTTGACCAGACCAACAGAAGCCAGGAGGTAACCCCAAGGGCTGCGACGCAGTAATAAAATCGCCGAGAGGACGCATACCGGTACAACAATCCCTAAATCCATTGCCTGGATGAACATACTGGTCGTGTTTTCGAGCTGGGGAACGGTATCGGCTGTAAAGGTTTGGGCAATTCGTCCTAACCATGCCAGTGAAAGAAAGGCGGCAGCAAATAACAACAAGCCGGCGATCCATTTGCGCGGCAGATTCTGAGAAAATCGTGCCGGCAAGGAATTCACATCGAAGGACATCATGCTTAAAACGAAAGCAAATAGACTCAGGCTGAAAAGGGCAACATAAATCAGGAAAAAGGGATTGTAAGCCGCCCCAAAACACATGGTGATATAGGTGTAGAGGATAAAACCGAGGGTTCCGGTCAGAAGAAGCCTGCCGCGCAGCGACCCTTTTTGAGTAAGCCGGAAAGATACCGCCAGCAACGGCAGGGCGAGGAAAAGGGCTACGGCGTCATTAGCCTGCATTTGGGCGGCGGAACTGACCGTGTCCCAATAGTACAAACCGCGGGCATGGATGGTAACTTCTTCACCACGGAAATTGACCAGCGTAAATGGCTGACCGGCGGCGGGAAACAGACCGCCGCCGGCAGCAATTAAGGTCAGTAAAAAAATCAACGGAACAAGCACTCGTAAAGCGCCGGCTATTTTCATTACCCTTCAACTCCGGGCAAAGACCGACTCGGCAAAGGTGTGAATGGCGTTCCAGTCGCGCAAATCTTCATCTTTGGCTTTCAACGCATTGGAGATAAACCGGTCAAGAAAGGAGAGCTTTGCCAGCTCCATTTTGCCGAGAAAGAAGGCTTCTTCGGTGGGTGTAATCCACTCACGAACCGCCTTCAAATAAGCCTGACGATTAGCCCGGCTTTGTTCATCCTCCCCGCTGTTCAGCATGTGGACGGTGAATGTTGCAACCGGCAATTGTTCCAACAGGGCGCGGTTTTCCTTAACGAAACCAACCACTTCGGGCAGCCAGCTGCCCATCCGGATGGGGCTGCCCAAAATCACGGCGTCGTAATCCGTTGGGTTGGGCTGCTTTTTCACCGGCAGGATATCTACACTGTAGCCGCGCTGGGAGAGGGTCTGCCCGATAGCTGCGGCAATTTCGGCGGTTGAACCGGCGCGGGTTGAGTAAGTCACTAGAATTTTTTTCACGGCATTTTCCTTTCCAAAATTCATTTCGGGTAAATTAATTTGAGGCTGGCGGGTGGCGGCGTACCCCAATCCGGAGCAGGCGAAGGCGGTTGCTGCCAGCCCTATTCCAGCGATTTTCAAAAATTCACGGCGGGAGACTTTTTTCTCGCTCATTGGTTTTTCTCCATTTCAGATTGAAGTTCTACCAGCAGTACTGTTACGCCCAGATTATGAAACTGTCGGATCAAACCCAACATGCCCGCCTGATCGGTTTGCAGATTTGCCAGAGTTGTTCTTCCGTTCTTATAGATCAAAGTAAAACCGCTCGGGCAATAATCTTTGAGGAATTCTTCCTCCATAACGCCCTTAACGATAATCCGGTAGCAGTCTGATGGCGGTTGAGATAATGCGGTGTTTTTCATGTACTTAGTTTAGGGCTTTTAATCCCAAACTGGACTACATGGAGATGTAGTCCGGCTGGGCTGGGGAATGTAGTTTTATGACCCGGGCTAACTACATTTTCCTCGGCGGGCGGGTAGATTTTACGGAGAGCCCTGTAAAAAGGATGCCGATGTCAGATCAAGCCCTGCCGGCGGGCCTCGGCAATGGCTTGATTGACTTTGGTAACCCCCAATTTCCCATAGATTCCTTTGACATGGAAACGCACCGTGTTGAGGCTGACTACCAGATGTTCGGCTATTTCATTATAGGTATGCCCTTGTGCGAGCAGGCGTAAAACCTCCATCTCTCTTTCGGTCAAAGCGATCCCGTTCAAGTTTTTGTCACTCACAGGCGGCTTTTGCGGTGAAGGGAAAGTCTGAGTCTCGCCAGCCTGATGGAGTAAGGCTTCCAATGCGGGTATGCGGAATGTCCTCAGGATGGGCAACAGGACATGTTGATGCTCCAAAAAGATGCTGCGGTAACCGCTGGCTGCAGCAAGCAAAACCGCCTCTTCCAGCCGATGGCGGGCCTGGGTTTGCTCTCCCTTTTTGAAGTGGAGAATTGCTCCGAGTACCAGCGTTTGCAAGAGGGTGTAATTACGCTGGCTGGTGCGCGCAAATTCCAGCAGCCGCTGGACGAGTTCCATAATCCCTTGCTCGGCTTCAATCTCTTCCTTGAGGACTGCCAATTTCAGCCAACCGACCAGCAGGGTTTCTGAATATGGGGTGGGCGGGGAAATCGGGGTTACACCGCTGGCATGGAGAATTGATTCGGCGTCAACCCAATTCCCCTCGATGAGCGCGAGATGACTCTTACAGGAAATCAATTCGGGCAATACCCAACCGGGTGCGCCTTTCTGAAAGAATTGTTCGGCTTGTTGCAGGCATTGCCGGGCTGCGTTGAGGTCTCCCTGAGCAAGGTGCAGCCGCGCCATGCCCGCCAGCGAATAGACCGCTGAAGCGTTGTGTCCGCTCAATTTTGCCAGATGAATGCCCCGCAGTAAAAATTGAGCGGCAAGTTCGGGTTGATTGCGATGGTAATACACCCAACCCAATGCCCCATACACGGCGCCTAAGACTGCCGGATAGCCATGGGGGCGCTGCTCCAGATGCTGAATTGCTGCTTGCGCTGTACTGGCAGCCAT
Organism: uncultured Bellilinea sp.; assembly: GCA_938040735.1. Classification (GTDB taxonomy): domain Bacteria; phylum Chloroflexota; class Anaerolineae; order Anaerolineales; family Anaerolineaceae; genus Bellilinea. The sequence continues at coordinate 3,807 of CALHYE010000027.1, read as the reverse complement.
TTCTAATTGTCCGTATTCCAGCGCCATTAAAGTCAGGTGTGAAACAGCCAGAATATCGGTGACTGGGTCATCGCGATTACGGCTGATTTGAATGGCGTTTTCCAGGGCGGTGCGTGCTTCCTCGTAATTCCCCATTTGGCGCAAGCCTCCTCCCAAAGCCAGATAAGCCAGCGAGGCGATCCGCTCATTTTTCCGCTCCATCAGGGCAAGGGATTGTCGGGCGAGTTGTACGGCAAGGTCAGATTTCTGCTGAACCTGAAGGAAATTTGCCTGTAAGGCAAGGAATTCGGCGCGGTGCAGGATTGAGTCTTCTGAAAGTGGCTGGTTTTCCACCAGCCGATTTTCCAGCGCTTGAAGAATGCCGGTCAACCGGGGAAAATTCCCTTGCAGCAGGTAAAACCAGCCCAGTCCCATCAGTAAGCGGGGATGGGATGACTGGATTTCCGGAGGGATTTGGGACAACACCTCCTCGAGTTGAGCGGTTGGCGTGTGGTTGATCCATTCCCAGATGTGGTTTTCCAGTAATTCCACAACTGCCGAATAATCCTTGGCCGCCAGAAAGTGGGAAAGGCTTTCGGTTTCCAGCCCTTCCGCTAACAAGGCTTGGGCAGCGCGCAGGTGCAGAAGACGGACTTCTTGCTCGCCTTGCCGATTCAGCCGGTTGCGCAGCAATTCGGCAAACAAGGCGTGGTAGCGGTAGTATTGGTATTGCTCATCGAGGGACTGGATGAACAGGTTGCTTTTATCCAGTTTCTCCAATAACTCTGCGCTATCCTCTCTGCCGGTGAGCAGGTTGCAGCGTTCAGCGTTGAGGGTGGAGAGCAGCGAGGTTTTCAGAAGAAAATCCTGAATATCCTGAGGTTGTTTATTCAATACTTCCTCAGCCAGATAATTCAGCATAAAACGGGTTCCGGCAGATAAGTCTTGAATCAAATCAGCCGGTTGAACGCTGCCCTGGAGGGACAAACCGGCCAACTGCAAGCCGGCTGCCCAGCCTTCGGTGCGTTCTGTTAAAGCCATAACCATAGGAAGTTCAAGCGGGATGCTCAGCGTGTCGCTGAACAGAAGGCTGCTCTCCAGCGGCTCAAATCTCAGATCGTTGGTGCGGATTTCGACCAGTTCGTTTCTTGAACGCAGGCGGGCTAACGGCAGGGCGGGGTCTTCGCGGGTGAGAATGGCCAGGTGAAATTCTGACGGCAAGTAGGCGATTGCGTCCTGGATAAACTGTAAAATGACCGGGTTTTGGATGTGCTGAAAATCGTCCAAAATCAGGATGGCGGGCTGGTTAAGATGAATGAGAGGATTGATCAACTCCGCTGTGAGCAGATCGCTTGCGGGTAACTGGGCGGAAAGCAGAACCTGAAAGAGATCCTCACAGTAAGATGGGATGATTTGCTGCAGACAGGCGATCCACGCGCTGAAAAAGCGGATCGGATCATAGTCGGTTTCTTCCAGTGAAATCCACAGAGCCGGCAAAGTCTGACTTTGCAGCCATTGAACGATTAAGGTGGTTTTGCCAAAGCCGGCCGGAGCGGAAATCAAAATTAACCGGCTGTCCAGCCCGCGATTGAGTTTTTCCAACAGGCGCGGACGAAGCACGCTTTTAGCGCGTAAGGGGGGAATTTTGAATTTTGTCCAGACCAGCGGCGGCATGCCCTGATTATAGCAGGACTCCGGCGGGCTTACCCCGGCTTTTCAGATGGAGCGGGAAGCAATCCCATTCCAAAAAATCTCCAGCAGTTGCTCCAATTGTTGGGAGGTTACTTCCTGCCGAAGGGCGGACTCGCTGCTCATAAATGGGTAAAGCATCCCCAATAAAGCCCAAACCGCCAGTTCCGGTGAGAGGGGACGCAATTCACCGGTCTTTTGTCCTTCGGTAAAGATATCCATCAGGGGCTGTAAGAAATTTTCGCGGTAGTGTGCGGCAAACTGGGTACGCAGTTCGGGCCGCAACTTGCCCATTTCTTGGGTTGCCAGTCGAATTACGGCCCGGTTTTCGGGCGGCAGGCGCGTGAAGAGGGAAAATACAAAGGCGCGGATGCGGGCTTGGGCGCTCTGGTGATTCTGGCGGGCATCCTCCAAAAGCTGATGAAAAGCGTCCAGTCCGGTTTCCAAAATTTCAATCAACAGGCGTTCTTTGTCAATGAAGTGATAGTAGAGCGCGGCTTTGGTAATGTTGCAGGCTTCGGCAATTTCGCGGATGGAAACGCCATCGTAGCCGCGCTCTACGAACAAGCGGGTCGTTTGGTGAAGGATTTTGTCGCGCATCGAAGGCGGCGCATTATCCACGACTGAGGGCTTCATTTCCTCGAAGGGTCTCCAATTCTCGCTGACGGGTTTTTAGCAAGGTTGCGCTGGCAAACAAAATTAGGCTGGTAAAGGTGATGAAGACGAAGGCCGTTTGATAACCGCTGAATGGCCTGCTTGCTCCAAAGGAAGCCACCAGCGCGCCGATTAGAGCGCTGCCGATCAACTGGCCGATGCTGGTAAACAGGGTAACCAGCCCCTGTGCCAGCGAACGCTCCTCGGTTGAGGCTTCTCCTAACATGATATATCGAATTGGCGCCCCAAGCAAGGCGGTCAAGCCGCCGCCAATCAGCACCCCTGAAAGTAAAAAGAAAATCAAATTGCTGCCCAGCAGGCTGAGCATGAGGAATCCGGCGCTCATCAGCGCTGTGCCGCCCAGAATCACATTGCGAGAACCAACCCGGTCGAGCAGTCGCCCGGCAAGGGGTGAGCCAATTGCCATGGCGAGAATCGCCGGAATTAGCAGCCATGTGGCGTTTTTCTCGTTGATTCCCTGATTGGATAGTCCGGTGACGGCCATGAGCGGCACGAACACCAAACTGGCTTCCGCCAGCCCGGCTCCTGCCGAAAGCAGGTAGGCCAGCCCTAACTGACGGCGGTTGAAAAGACGGGCGGGCAGCATGGGCTGGCTGATTCGCTGTTCAACCACAATGAGGATAACCAGTAAAACGATGGCAAGAGCAAGCGCCCCTCCAACCGAGGGTGTGAGCAGGCTGGTTGGTAAATGGCTGGGGTCCAATTGATTCAGACCGAAGGTCAGGGAGGCCAGAAACAGGGCTAACAAAACCATGCCGGCGGCATCCAAGCGGCGGCTGGTGGCCGGGCGGGTAGCGGGCAGCAGGCGCAGGCTGAAGAGAATAATCAGAACCGCAATCGGCAAGTTAATCAGGAACAACCAGTGCCAGTTGGCAATCGCGAGGATGACGCCCCCCAGCAGCGGGCCGATCAAAAAGGCAATGCCGAAAACGGCTCCAATCATGCCCAGAGCGCTGCCGCGTTTTTCGGGCGGGAAGGTATCGCCGATCACCGCGCTGGCAACCGGGAAAATGCCGCCGGCCCCAAACCCCTGAATGGCGCGTCCAACTAGCACACCGCTGAAACTGGTTGAGGCAGCGACCAGAAGCGATCCCGCTCCAAATAAAGCGATATCCAGAATGTAAATCCAACGGCGGCCGTAAAGATCGGAAAGTTTAGCCATCAGGGGCGTACTGACCAGTTGAAAGAGGACATAACTGCTGAACATCCAGGCCAGATTGCGTTCGTCCACCCCGAATTCGGCGCGAATGGAAGGCAGGGCAGGGCCGAGGATGGCGATATCCAGCGCGCCCATTAGCACCCCAAAAAAGAGCAGGAAAAGGAGTTGATTGCGTTGTCTGTTTTCTTGCAGCATAGGACTGAGTACCTCCGAATTAATCTTACCGACCGTTCGTTTAGTTAATATATCACCAGTCAGCGGTCTGGCTATCCTTCAAACGGGTGATTTTTGAGTAAAAAGGGACT
>CALHYE010000026.1 GCA_938040735.1 uncultured Bellilinea sp. | reverse complement strand
CCTTGATCACCTGTCAGGGGTACCAGGAAGCGCAGGACCGCTATCAATGGCGGGTGGCGGTGCGGGCGGTACTGATCAAGGTGACGCGGTAGTCCTGTAACGAGGGAGCGCGGCGCTTTCGCCTGGCTGTGAAGAAGGTTTTCTCCATCGCTAACGACGCACCAGCGGAAGGAAAATTTTACTTTGCTCGAAGGAAAATAAGCCTTTCTCAGTTCCCGCGTAAATAACCCCGGTGACGGGATGGATGACCAGCGTATTCACCTGTAAGTTGGTCAAGCCGTCGTTCATTGGGCTCCATGATGATCCCCCATTCGTACTCTTAAAAACGCCATTTCCACTTGCGCCGGCGTAGATTGTGTTTGAATTGTTGGGATCGATTGCGAGGGAGATCACTTCAATGTCTTCTATGCCATCGTAATAGGCATCCCAAGACAACCCTGCGTCTGCGCTTTTGTAGACTCCGTATTGCGTTCCGGCATAGATGGTCTTTGTGTTTTTAGGATCAATCGCAAATTGGTAGACATAAGCCCAAGATTCGGGAAAACCTTCGCTAATTTCTCGCCAATTCTTTCCGCCATCGCCGCTCTTATAGGCTTTGCCATACGTACCGGCGTAAAGGATATGGGTATCTTTTGGATCAATGGCGATTGCGATGATGTCGGGAGCATCCACTCCATTTCCGGAAGGATTCCAAGTCCTGCCTCCATCGCTGCTCTTAAGGATGCCCTTACGATACGTGCCGGCGTAAATTTTATCGGTGTATTGGGGATCAACAGAAAGAACCGTTATCCATGTCGCGGGGTCGTTTGTTTCTTTATACACTTGATTCCAGTTATTTCCGCCATCGGTGGTTTTGAAAATACCTTCCTCAAAAGCGCCGACATAAAGCGTGTTGCTTTGTTTTGGGTCTATTGCCAGGGCGTAAATCCTCCTATCCAGCAGACCGTTATTGATCTCAATCCAAGAATTGCCGCCATCAACGCTCTTGAAAACGCCCCGGTTTGTTCCTGCATAGATAATGTTTGCCGAGCGTGGGTCAATCGCCAGACCGCGAATTGTTAAGTCATGGAGACCGATGAGCCGCCATGAGCTTTGAGCCGCGTTGGATATTTTGGTTTGAGAAACCGACAAGATGACAATCAGAAAAAACAAAATAAAACGGAGTTGATTTGATATTCTGTTTGGCATTTTGATATTCGCCTCAAGTATAAATTTTTCCCGCCATACAGTTCACTTGTAATAATTATAATACCAATATAATATTGTATAAATACTTGCGAAAACGCTGTTAGCCCAAAGTCATAGAGTTCCCTTTGCGCAAAGTTCAAAAGTCCGCTTGAAGGGATGCCCAAACAGGGGCGAACTGCTAACAATCAGAAATCAGGAAATCACTCGATTAGAAACCAAACAACGGATGAGGGAGAAAACTTTGACGTAACTCGAAAGATATTTCGATTTTGTTTTGAGAGATAAATGAAGAGATTTACGGGCCAATGAGAGCGGCAGGCCTTTTTCGAAATTAAGAAAGATCGGCATTTTCCGGCTTGAACTTAAGGCAAAAAGGTCGCGTAATCTTCTATAATACAATATCGGAACAAACCAAATCCGCACGCAAGGAGGAGGAAAAATGACATTTTACGTCCACATTTCGGATATCTGTCTAAAAGAGGCAAAAGAACATCACCATGAGGAAGAAGTCGGTAAACTTGCCCAAAAACTGGAAGAGAAACAAACCATTGAGAACCTCGATTCTTACGGGGCTTATTTTGTAAAGAAAGATTTCGGGCGCAGCTATCGCCTGGTTATCCGCAAGGTTTATGACGGGGAAGATTGTTTGCTCGTGTTCTGGCGATTCTTGCCCAAGAGCCACAAGGATTACACCGATTTTTACAAAAATTACGACCAATATATTGAAACATTTGACAGAGATTTTTCTAAAGAAAACCTAAACCAAGTGTGGACGGAAAAGCGCCGCAATGATCAATCCATCAGCGTTCTTCCTGAACTTACCGACAAAGAGAAAGAATTTTTATACCAGGAATTGACCTTTACAAAAGAACACAACGATTGGATGATTTTGGAAAGCGAAGACTGGTGGAAAAGAACCTCCTCAAAAGCAAATGGCGCATCCAGCCATGACCAGAAAGATTTTTCCTCTTACCGAAGCGAACTTCACACATTGTTACTCAAAGCCATTGAAGACGGTGAAAACGATTACACGGGGAATGAGAAGGTTGGCATCTTGTATCAGCGTTTGCCGGTTAATAAAATTCTTTTTTTGATTGCTCCGGTTTTTCCTAGGGACGAAGAAGACCATAATCAGCTCAGCCGCAAGTATGAGGATGTTTTCAACGGGAACGTGGAACAACAAAAACTGGCTCGTTTCGCGCGGCGTTCCTATCCTTCCATTGTGGTTTACGATGATCAATTGTGGCTTGAAATTCAAGAAGAAGATGATAAAGCCAATTTAGCCCTCTCGCAGGAAGAAGTTGCCATTCTCAAACAACCGCTGGGTTTTTACCCGTTATTCATCAATGGGCGGCCGGGCAGCGGCAAGTCCACAGTGCTGCAATACCTGTTCGCCGAGTATTTGTTCAACTACTTTCCTCAACAGGAACAAATTGCCCCGCCAGTTTACCTTACCTACAGTCCGGAGTTGCTGGATGCGGCAAGGAATGTCGTTTACAAATTACTGACGATTAATGCCAGCAAGGCTATTCTCAAGGAAAGACTTGCTCAAGAACAGGCTAAACAACTAACCGAAAAAACCTTTTTTGTCTTTCGGGATTATCTTAAGCGTCTTCTTCCAAACCCAGCCGATTTCTCTTTGGATCGGTATGTTCACTTCCCTCGTTTTCGCGCCATGTATGAGGAAAAATTTTCAAAACACCCCGATAAAACCCTGCGCTCCATGGCCGAAATTGCCTGGCATGTTATCCGCACCTACATTAAGGGCAGCGTTTCAGAAGCGGATGAGTTTATGGACCCGGATGATTTTCATGCCTTCCCATCTAAGAGGAAATCGGTCGTTCAGCAAACTTTTGAGATCATTCATGATGCGATTTGGAGCAAATGGTACAAACCTCTGGCGGAAGAAAGACGGTATTGGGATGATCAGGACCTGGCTCGGACCGTGCTGAATGCAATGTGGGAGGACCGGCTTTCCCCATCTTTTGAGGGAAATTCGGTTATCTTCTGCGATGAGGCGCAGGACTTTACTCGGAATGAATTGCGTTTGATTTTCCGGCTTTCGGTGTTTTCAAGGAGGAAGTTATACCCGGACACCCTCAATAAAATTCCGTTTGCATTTGCCGGCGATCCTTTCCAAACCCTGAATCCTACCGGCTTTGACTGGGATAGCGCCAGCGAAAATCTTTACCGCACCATTCGAGATCAGATTGATCGGCGGCAAAATCCCTCTCTGGAAATTAATTACAAAGAATTGCGGTTCAATTACCGTTCCCGCAAAAGCATTGTGCAGCTGTGTAATTTTATCCACCTTCTGCGCGGGATTGCCTTTGAGAAAAAAGGCCTTGAACCGCAAACGGCCTGGTATGACGACCCCTCCGATATGCCTTCCTTCTTTGAAGTGAACAGTCCCTCGGTAAAAACCTCTTTGCCCCAACAAGAGGAGAATGTGATTATTGTCCCTTGTCAGGAAGGCGAAGAACTGACCTTCGTTCAAAATGATCCTGTGCTGTCCGAATTTGCGCTCAATCCGGATCGAACCGGTCTGACACGGAATATCCTCAGCCCGATGCGCGCCAAAGGTCAGGAATTTGACCGGGTTGTCCTGTATTGTTTTGGGAATGCCTGCGTCAAGGATGAGCAATATAAACAACTTCTCTCCCTGCTGGCGCCCGGCTCAAAACAACGTCCCCTGTCTTCGGAGGAAATCATCCCTCTGGAGTACTTCATCAACCGCTTGTATGTCGGCGCCAGCCGCGCCAAAAAACGCATCCTGATTGTGGACACTCAACAAGGGTTGGAGGAATTTTGGCGTATTTTCCATGATTGCGACCTGAAAGAGTTGACCGACCGCTACAGGACTTTGACCGGAAAGGACGACTGGGATGCCTCGGTTCATCTGGTGCGCATTCAGGCTGGCAAGCCGGAGGATTGGGAGAAGGATTCCAACCAGCCCGCCGAACTCGCCGAACAATTTATGCAGGCCGGCAGACAAAAACAGGATGCTTACCTGCTGGAGCGCGCCGCGCAAAACTGGCGGCTGATCAAACAGGAAGTCAAAGCGCTTGAATGCGACGCCCTCGCCTGTGAGTTCCGTGAAGAGTTTGTGCGGGCCGGCGAGTTCTACCAACAACTTGGCAAAATTTCCGATGCCGAACGGTGTTTTTGGAAAGCCAAAGCTTTTGAAAAGATAGCCGCCCTTAATAGCGCTTCAACCTTCTACGAAGCGGCGAAATTCATGACGACTGCCGCGCAATTTAGCTTTGAGGATACCCGCAAACTGCTGGATTGGGTGATCCGCTCTTTCAGTGAAGGCAGCCTTAAGATTGATGATGTTTGGGGGGAAATACTGGCTAAACTGTATGAAGGACTGCTGGATAAAAGCCAGGAAAATACCCTCAAGCCTTATGATTGGGAAGAATACTACAAGCAAGTCGTTGACTTCCGCAGCCGGGGGGTTCTTCCCAATCCGGCGGTTGATAAACTGGATTACCTTTCCGTGCGCGCCAAGCCTTACCCGGAGAAACTGGAGGAACTTCAAAGAATTGGAGCCGCTCCAGATACGATCATCTCGCATTATGAAGCCAATAAATCCAAACCGATTAAAAAGCCGGAACAGGTGGAAATTATTCTGCAGGCGCTCCGGCAGAAAAATAAAATTGACGAGGTTAAAGAACTGGTTGTGAAATATCCCAGCGTGGAGCGGTATGGCAGCCTGCTGGCGACTTATCTCTCCAGAGAAGGCTTGAACAAAACGGTTGAAGACCTTGTCCTTGAATTTTTCATCTTCCTGACGAAAGAGAGGATGTGGGATGCCGCTCTGAACTTTGTGAAGGAAAAACGCTTGCCGCTTTCCGAAACCATGATGGACGTGCTGCAAAGACAAAACTGGGGATATTTGCTGGACAAACAATTTATCAAAGCCCTTTCTCAGTCCGACGAACTTGTCAGCGCCGACCAGTCTTTGCTGAGAAAGGTGTCCGATTACTTGAGCGCTTGTTTACTGGATCAAGCCAGCGCCTTTTACAATGATTTGACGGTGGCCCAAGCCGGAGCGGCGCTGGAACGCGCCAATAAAATTATGGATTGTCTTAAATTTTACGAGATGGTCTGGCGTGAAGGCAGCTGGCCGGCTGTTGAAGAGGACATTCAACTCGCCCGTCAGCGCTGGCTGGTGTGTAAGAAACGTCAGGCAGAAACTTTAGCCAAGACCGCAGAGGAAAAGAAACGCATTGGGAACGAAATTGAACGGCGTAAGCAGGCCTGGAAGATCGAGTCGCTGGATGCCTTCCTTGAATTTCCCGAGGTTGATCTGAACGCCCGCCCCAAGCCCGTCCAGCGCAAAACCAGAACCGCTGTCAGCGCATCCTCCCAACCGGCCGCCGAAGGCGAGAAAACCGGTCTGCTGGATGTAAAGGAGATGCTGAAAGACCCATCCGTTCAGATAAAGGTCAAACCTGATTTGGCGATCATTGACAAACCCATTCGTGAGGAACCGCTGCCCATGCAAAATCATTCTGATGCGCCTGAAAAAGCAATGCCAGCGCAGTTCATGTACAAGGTCTCCGCCGCCGGCGCAGAGTTTGTTTTAGAACTGAACCGCAAAAGCGGTAAAATGACCATCCGCAAAGAAGGGGAGATGGAGCAGGTCACGGCTACCGCCAAGAGCATGAAACTGCAAGGCTCGGATGAAGATTTCAACCAACTGATCGAGGAACCCAGCCGCAGAAATGACCGCATCCATTACTACATCCGCCCGTGGAATTTGAGCATCTTGCTGCGCGTCCGCTACGGTATTTTGTACGCGGATGTGTACTGGGGCGATAAAGAGGCGGAATTGTTGAGCGTAAGATTAAGTCCATGATGACGGAAACTAATATACCGGAAGCCCATCCGCCGGCCCTGGCAGCGGCTGCCGGACGGATGGCGCGGTTTGCCCGCTTACCGCAGCGCCGAGAGCGCCATGCGGCGGTAGGTGTGGCGTTTGCCGCGGATCGTCAGCGAAAATTCTAAAATATTTTCCGGCAGCGGCATC
>CALHYE010000025.1 GCA_938040735.1 uncultured Bellilinea sp. | reverse complement strand
GCGCAGGCGCGGCACAGGGTTAATTCCCCCAGGAAAACCTCCCGCTCGTTCATGATCTCTTCGCCGCAGCGGTCGCAGACCGCCCGCTTTCCCGGTTGACTGATGAGCGCCTGTACCGGGCGGATCAGCCGCACCCATTGGTAAGCGAACAACTCCTCATCCGGCATTCGCTGATAACCAATCAGATTGGCTTCCCAGCGGCTGGCGGCCTCCGGCGCGTAGCGGCGCGAGTCGTGACGGGCGGTTGGGCGTGGAGCCAGCCGGACTGCCCGCCCGCTCTGCGTGTCTATAAAAGTGGCAGCCACCTTGCCGTAATCCTCAATCCGCAGCGTCCGCCGGCCGACCCAGCAGTTGGTGGCCACCGAAATGCCATCCGCCCCGCATCCATCCGTCTCGACAATCGTATACAGCCGCTTGTCGCTTTGCGGCAGGCTCAATCCCAATAATTTGCCGGCGTATAAACCCATGCGCACCCCCAGCACCTGGCGCGGGCAAAGGTGATGATGCAGCCCGGCGCAGCGTTCCAGCAGTTGTTGCAGTGTGTCCATCTGGTTTCCTCAACCTTCTCCCTTGGGAGGAAAGCGCGGCTTTCCTCCCAAGGGCATCCCAGCACATCGGTCAGGCGCGTTCCAGCTTGACCATTGTATCGTAGAACACGGCGCTGCCGCCAACCGGATCCAGCAGCGGGGTGTTCCCAAGGTAAGGGTCCACCCGCATTGCCGCATTGGCATGAAAACCGCGGGTGCGGCGCGGGTCGCCCTGAACGCGGATACCGTCAATTTCAAAGTCAACCCCGCCATAGGCAAAATGCCCAAAACCCAACGCAAACGAGACCACCCCGGGCCGCATCCCCTGCACGGCTTTAATTTTGCCGATCATCGGTACCTTGGTGCCGTTGTACAGATTCCACACGCCATCCGGATTGGAGGCTGAAACGATCTTGACCCGCTCGCCATCTTTGAGTCCCAACCGTTCCACATCCTGGACATTCATAATCACCGTGTTTTCGGAAAGAAGCGCATTCAGCCAGTAATTGCCGGAGGTGCGGCTCTTGGTCTGCATAATCTCGCGGTGGGTGATCAGACGCAGGTTGAAATCCGGGCCGTCTTCCACCGGTTTTCCGGTCACATCCAGCGCCGCAGGGATGTATTTGGCATACCCGTAAAGGTGTTTGCCGGTCATGGCATCCTTAATCCCGTAGGTCTTTTCCTGATAAATGTTGACCATCTGACCGTATTTGTTGGTAACCTGTTCGCCCTTATAAGCCTTGCTGAAATTCTGAAAACGTCCGCCGCGGTTCAGCACATACACCGCTTTCCGCCACAAAGCATCCCCGACAATCGTTTTCCAGCGCTGAACATCAAACACCGAAGAAGGCAGATGCCGGCGGGCGGTTTCGAAAACGCGCAATTCCTCGTCGTCGGCATCCGGCACGGCATCCGAACCGTCCTCTTTCTCCCCAAAAGCCAGATTCGCCACCATGCGCAGGTAAAAATCATCCTGATGGATCAAGGGAATACCCTCCCCTAACCCATTTTGGCCAAAATTGGGCAAGTTCAGCCGCTCGGCAATCCCCAGCAAAACGGCTTCCATGTTAAGCGGCATTTTTTGCCCGTAAACTTCCACCTCTTCCACCACAGGGGCAACTGCCGGCTGGCGGATGCCCTGAACTTTAAACGGCACCGAAGGATGAGAGCCGTTAAACTCCCAGCGTTCCAGATAGGCCGTATCCGGGAAGATGTAATCGGCAAACATGCTCGTTTCGCCGATGGTGATGTCGAAGGCGATGAACAACGGCAGTTTTTTGGGATCGGTAAGCACCTCAATCAGTTTATGCCCGGCCGGCAGCGAGTAAACCGGCGATCCCATGTAGAGGAACAAAGCCTTGACCGGATAGGGGTAAGCATCTCCAATCGAAGGGATGACCTCTTGATAGACGTCGCTGGCTAACGGATACCAGTTGCGTTTGGCGGGGTAGCGTTTGTCTTTGGGCAAACTGGTATATAAAGTCGATTCCTGATACTTGGCATCGTGGCGGATGATGGACAGCCCAAACGGCGCCATTTTCCCTCCGGCCATCTTCCCCAACGGATAAGGCTGACCCTTCTTACCGCCCGTGTAGTCATAGGTGGTGGCTTTGATCAACCCGCCGGCGTAATCGTAATTGCCGATCAGCGCGTTGAGGGTGTACCACGCCAATACATTGTAAAAGCCGTTGGTGTGCTGAGAAACTCCGCGGTGAATATCGGCGCAGGCGCGTTTGCCGTGACTGGTGAATTCCCGCGCCACCTCGACCAGGTCTTTGGCATCCAGCCCGCACAATTCGGCCCATTCTTCGATGGTTCGTTCACGCGCCGAATCGGCAATAATCTGCAAACCCGACTTGACCTTGAAACCGCCCAGGGTTACGCCGTCCACCCACAGGTCTCCAAAGACAGCATCGGCTTCACTTTCGGCGTATGGGTCAAAGGCAACCGGAATGCCGTTCCGCAAGGTTACAAAGTAGTCAAAATCGTAGGTTTTTTCCGGGTCGGTCGAAAGCGGTCGGGGTTCTTTTTCGCGCAGACCGATTTCGCTCGCCCGCAGAAAGGTGGTGGGTTGACCCTCTTCATCCAGTTTAACCAGCCAGGCTGCCTGCGTCCAGGTTGGGTTGCCTTTCAGCGCGGCGGCGGCTTTGTTAACCGCGCTCAAGTAATCGGCGTCATAGCGTTCGTTATCCAACACCCAGCGGATGAGCGCCATCGCCATCGCGCCTTCGCTGCCGGGTTGAATCGGCAGCCATTTCCAGGCTTTCCCGGCCGTTTTGGAAAGGCGCGGATCCACCACCACGAATTTTACGCCGTGATTGACCGACCCTTCGGTAATTTTTGGCACACGCAGCGGCGGCCCGTAGTTGCCCTCAAAGGGCGAGGCGCCCACAAAAATGATGAACTCGCTGTTGCGGATATCCCCCTGCCAGTAAAATTTCGCGCCGCCGTTCCATTTGCCGTCCACCAATTTTTCGGACATGGCCTTGCCGGTAAAATACAGCGAACCCTGACAAACGGTGGTATGACCATGGGTATTGACCGTACCAAATCCATCGCGGAAAAAGCGGGTGATGAAATCGCTGCGTCCGCCTTTCATCCTTCCCCAATTGAACACCACCTGATTGTTCTTCGGTCCAAAATCGGGATGGTCGGGGTCAATCAGCGTATCCAGATAAGCCGCAAAGGTTTGCTTGAACTCCTCAACCAGCCCTTTTTTCTTTTCCTCATCCTTTTCCGCCAAAATTTTCTTGACGGCGGCAGCCATTTCACCGGCAACTTTGGCGTCGGTCAAGGCGTAGGATTCGCGCAGACCGGGCACCTTACCCTCGCCAAACAGATCTCCTCCCTCGACAATCTCGTTCAGAGCCTGCTCGAAGGAAATGGTAATCCACTGATTTGCGCCACGCGGTGTGCCGGGCTTGCGTTTCAGCACCTTCACCACCCGATACGGGTCATAAACGGTTTGCAAACCCGCCTGACCTTTCGGACAAATGGCGCCCTCTACGGTTCCGGTCTGTACGAAGGGTGTTTCGTAATCCAGATGCGGGTTCATCGTCCAGGGGCTGTAAGGGTTTCCGTCAATTTTGACCGCCACGCCATCCAGTAATTTGACTTTGATGCCGCAAATGGTGTTGCACTGCAAACACACCGAGTAAATCTGATTCTCGACCGAATGAATGGGAATCGCTCCCGACTCGGCTCCGCCTTCTTGAGTCAGCGCCAGCGCCGGCGTAAGACCTAAAAAGGCCGATGCAAATCCCGCCGCTCCGGCATTGCGCAAAAATTCGCGCCGGCTCATGGTCGGCTGGGTAGATGTTTGAGAAGATGAGGTGTCCGTCATTGAGCGACCTCCTGGGTTTTGATTTTTAAGAAAGGCAGATAATCCACGCCGATCAGCCATGCCAGGGCAGCCCCGCCGGTGACTCCCAGGGTAACCGCCCATTCCATCAGGCTGGGATAGTAGTCATAGTTGAGGTGCGGTCCGGTAAAAGCCTGCGCCAGACCTTCCAACTCCGGAATTGAGAGCATGGGGAAGATGATGTTGGCGCGGGCAACCGCAATACCCACCAGCACCGCCACCCCCACCACCCCGCTCCAGAAGGGGGATTGCTGAAAACGGCGGGACAGAAGAAAGGCAATCGGAAAGACCATGCCCAATCCCAGCTGCAGCAGCCAGAAAGCCCAACCGTAACGCCCAAACAGCACCAGCGTAACCGCTTCGCTGGCAACCGGCGTGCCGGCATAAAGGGCTTGCGAGTAATCCACCCACAGGTAATAAGTTTTGACCAGCAGCAAAATCAGCAAGCCGATGGAGAGCGCCCGCAATTGCTGGGGACGTTTTTCATCGGCCGGGGCAAACCACCCCAGCAGAGTCAGCATCAAGGCGCAGCCGGAAAGCAGCGAAAAGACCGGGAACTGCGCCGGCAGCATGGCGGTATGCCACGCCTCCCGCGAAGCGTTGACTCCCAGCAGCGCGCCCACCCCGCCGCTGAGGAAAATGGACAAAAACAAACCCACCCCCATCACAAAGCGCAGCCACGGGCGGGCGTCCTGCTTACCGCTTTCCAGCCGGATAACCAGCCATAAAGCCGCCAGCAAAACCACCATAAAGATCGAATAGCCCCACACCAACTGCGCCATGACCGAGAGCAAGTTGGGCTGTAAAAACACTTTCCAGACCCGCTCCATGTGTCCCAGATCCATGGCAATGGTCACCAGAGCCGCCGGCATGGTCACCACGGCTGCCCACAGGGCAATTTTGCCGCTGCCCTTGAACAGGCGAATGCCGAACAGATAATCCAAAGAGGCAATCATCATCGAGCCGGTGGAGATGCCGCCGTAGAAAAGGTACATCGCCACCCACAACCCCCAAACGACATACGACCCGTAATTGACCAATCGCTCACCGACAAAAAAGCGCAGGTAAAACCCCCACAGCCCAAAGGCGAGCGCAATCGCCCCCAACCCATAAATCACCTTCTTTAAGTTCAATTCAGATTTCATCGGCTCAACCCTCCTAAACCAGATAGTAGACGCGCGGTTTGGTGCCCAATTCTTCTTTCAACACGGTCACATTGGGTTTGCTGATCAACTCAGCCACCAGACTATCCGGGTCATTGGCATCCCCAAATAGGGTTGCGCGTCCAATGCAGGTGGTTACGCAAGCAGGCAATAAGCCTTCATGCAGGCGGTGCAGGCAGAAGTGGCACTTGCGGGCATTGCCGATCGGCGATCCATGATCGCCCGGCCGGTCGTAGCCTTTGCCGTACTCAAAATTGGAGGCTCGTTCGTAGTCGTCCGCTCTTTCGCGGCCGAGAATCAAGCCGTCGGCAACCGGGGTCTCCTCGGTATAGGTATAGCCAAAATCCGAGGTGCGCGCCCCATATGGGCAAGCGGTGATGCAGGCGCGGCAGCCGATACACTGCTCATAATCCACCACAACCACCCCTTCTTCGTTGGTGTAGGTTGCGTTGACCGGACAAACGGGGGTGCAGGGGGGTTTTTCGCACTGCATGCAGGGGCGCGGCACAAACAGGCGCGATACATTCGGGTAAGTGCCGATTTCTTTTTCAATGACCGGGCGATACACCACCCCCGGCGGCAACTTGTTTTCGGCCACACAGGCAATCGTACAGGCATGGCAGCCCACACATTTCCGCAGGTCAATCACCATGACCCAGCGGCGTTCAGAAGGCGGCTTCTTCAAAGCCCGCGCCAGTTCTTCCTGCATGCGCAGCAACACATCCGCATCGGCGTTCGCCGGTGGAGCGGGCAGTTCGGGCAGTTCAACCCTCGGCCGGTTGGCTGCCGCAGTATGCCCGCCCAAAAAACGGCGAGAAGCCAATGCTGCGCCGGCTACCCCAACAATTTTGATGAAATTGCGGCGAGAAAGGCGCATTGATTTTTCTTCATCAGCCATGAGCGATCTCCTTTCGGTAAGATTACATTAATGAGAATTCGGGATTGGGAAGCGTCATTGCGAGCGAGCGCAGCGAGCGCGGCAATCTCCCGCAGAGCCATCGCGGAGGTCGGTTGGGAGATCCCCGCCGGCGCTGGAAAGTCTCCCTGCGTTCGGAGTACCGTTCATCCGGCTTGCGCCGCTTTGCCGTGAATGACATAAACCAATGCCGGAAAGGGGTTATACCCATCCGGAGTTAATGGTAATCGCTCAAACGGCCATTTCAAATCAGGAAAACTCCGCTGAATTGGCGGAGGGTGTCAGGAAAAGTTTGACTCTCCGTCCGTTGCAAAATTCAGGACGGGGAAATCAGACCGCGCTGCAAGGTGTAGCGCACCAACGCCGCCCGGCTGCGCAAACCCAGTTTTTCCATGCCCCGCGCGCGGTAAGTTTCCACCGTTTTGGGACTGAGCGCGAGCTGTTCGGCAATTTCGGCGCTGGTATAACCCAATGCGACCAGTTGCAGCACCTGCTGTTCCCGCTCGCTTAACTGATCCCACTCATCCGAAGGCGATGCCTGATTTTCCAGCACATCTTCCAGCACGAAACGCATCATCGAATGATGCACATAAAATTCCCCGTTTAACACAGCCTGAATGGCGGTAATCAGTTCGGTATCGGCGGCTTTCTTCAGCACATAGCCGGAAGCCCCGTTTCGCAGGGCTTCTTGCAGGTAGTGACGGTCATCGTGCATCGTCAGAATCAGGATTTTGATGCCCGGGGCTGCCCGCCGCAAAGCCGGCAAAATATCCAGCCCGCTCAAACCCGGCATACTCACATCCAGCAGAACCAGATGCGGCTGGAGTTGTTCGCACTTTTCAATCGTTTCCGCGCCGGTGGCGGCTTCTCCAACCACTTCCCAATCCGGCTGAGTGGAAAGCATCAGGCGCAAGCCGGATCGTAAAATGGCGTGATCATCCGCCAGCAGGATGCGTTTCTTCTCGCTTGATTTCGAGTTCATGGTCTTCCAGTGGAATTTCTACAAAAATACTGGTTCCCTCTCCGTGTTCGCTTTCTATCGTCAGGCGGCCGCCCAACTGCTTGGCGCGCTCCTGCATACCGAGGATACCGATGCGGTGATCGTTGGGGTACTTCTGCGGGTCAAAACCCACTCCGTTATCTTCGATCACCGTGATGACGTGGTTTTGGCGGCGTTCCACCAGAATGCTGGCCGAGCGCGCCGACGAATGGCGGGCGATGTTGGTTAAGGCTTCCTGAATGATCCGATACAGCGCCGTTTCAACCGCAGGCGGCAGGCGCTGGGTGCCGGGTGTGATCATCAGGTCTATCGGAATGTGCAGGCGGGACTGCCACTCAAAGACCAGCCGCTCCAAGGCTGCCGGCAGCCCCACATCGTCCAGCACACGGGGGCGTAACTGCATCGCCAGATGATGAACCTCTTCCAGGGTTTGAGCGGCAATCTGACGCAGTTCCCCCACTTTTTCCTGATCCACTTCCGAGCAGTTCGCTTCCAGCGTGCGCAGGCCGACCAGCAGCGAGGTCAGGGATTGAGAGGTGCTGTCGTGCAGTTCGCGGGCAATCCGGCGGCGTTCTTCCTCCTGAGCGGCAATTACCCGTTCCAGCAGCATTTGCTGCAATCGTTCGCGTTCGGCGCGCAGAGTTTGCATTTGCTTGAGGTCATCGGTCATCTGATTGAACGCCTGCGCCAGGCTGCCCAACTCATCTTTCGCCCAGGGGCGGACGGTCAGCGAATAATCCGCACGGGCAACATGGCGGGTGGCTTCCACCAGTTCCACAATCGGACGGGTGAGGATATGGGTGAGAAAACTCGCCACCAGAAAACCCAGCGCCAGAATGGTCAGGGTTGCCATAAGCGATTGAAGCGTGACCCGCGCCAGCGCATTCTGTACCGCCGTAGTAGAAAGGCCAACCCGCGCGGTTCCCAATTTGCCGTCCAGAATCGGCACGGCTGTGTCATAAATCATGCCTTCATTGGTGGCCAGCAGCAGGGTGTGGTGGTGTTGATCGCCGGAAGCGGCGTTGAGTTCCACCAAAGCCAGCGGAAAGCCGCCCTCAAAAGTATGAGCTAGAATCTGCCCGTGTGCATCCACAATAAAAGCATACCGAAAAGAGGGGTTATTGCTTTGGGTTTCTAACAGCAGGTCTTGCAGCGCCAGCAAATTATTCAGCAGAATCGGCTCGGCCGCGCGCGCCGCCAGATCGCGGGCTACCGAGACGCTTTGATCGCGCAACTGGGCTTCCATATTTTGAACAAGCACCTGACGGGTCAGCAGCGTATTGCTGATGCCCGCCAGCAGCACCAATCCAACCGCAAGACCAAGGATCTTGGTGCGAATGCTGACCGATCCGGCAATCGTCCAAAAACGCTCTGCCCAGCGGTTAATGAGAGGAATCATTGTCCTCCTGATGGTACTGCTCCACCAGCTGCCGGGCTCCATCATAAGCCGACTCTTTGATTCGTACAAACCGTTCCACTCCAATTTCAACCAGGGCTTGCTGACCGTCGGGGTCGAGCGCCATGTCCATCAGCACTTTTTGCAGTTCCCGCTTTAAGTTTTCGTCCACCAGCGGGCTGACGACTACCGGCGGAATGCCAAACGGCGGCGAACGGTGAATCACCCGCACTTTTTCCATCAGATCCGGGTCGCGCTGTACGGCAAATTCGTAGACGAGGCTGTCCACCGCCGCCCCGTCCGCCAGCCCGCTGGCAACTGCGCGGATGGCTTCATCATGGTTGTAGGTGAAGAAGATGCGCGAGAAGAACGCCTCCGGCTGGTAGCCCAATTGCCGCACCAGAAGGGTCGGATACACCCTCCCGCTCAGCGACATCGGATCGGTGAAGGCGAACACGCGGTTTTTTAGATCGGCCATGGACTGGGCCGGACTGTTGGCCGGAACCAGCAGCAGCGAGTAGTACACCGTTTCGCCGTTCACCTGCGGAGCCACGAGCAGTTCCATGCCAAAGGTTTGGGAACCTTCCAGATAGGCGCTGGTGCAAACAAAAGCTACATCCACCTGCCCTTCGGCGATCAATTGATTGGTCTCGGCGTACGTGCGGCGCTGCACCAGTTCCACCGGCCGATTGAAGCGGTTGGAAAGATACTCCAGCAAGTCGTTGTACGACTGCACCGTCCCTTTGGGCGAAACCACCGAAGCAACGGCTACACGCAACGGCGGAACCTCGCGCACCAGCGTCGGCAGTGGCTGCAATACCGATAAATCCACATAGCCCGCCGGAATTTGGGTCTGATTGAGTTTCGCCGCGCAGGCGCTCAGGCTGATGCCGAGCAACAAACCAAGGATGAATCGCAGGGCTTTAATCATGGTTATCCGAAAAAAGCGGCTTTCTTTGTCCTAATTGTAGCGGAATTCAGGGGGATTGACAACCGGACGCGCAAGCCGCCGCAGGCAGCGCGGCAATCTCCCGCTAGGCCGTTGCGGAGGCTGTGGGGGAGACCTCCACCTGCACTACACCAACACCTGCCCTTTACCGACACCTGCACTGCACCGTACGCAGTGCGGTGCACGTGTCGCTTCGCTCGAAATGACATTAACTTTGGTATCGTCCGGTGCAAGCGTCACTACGTTCGGGGTGATATTAACGGTTTACGTCACCGCGCGCCGCTTCGATCAGGGTTCGTCCATCCAGGGCCACATGCGGGCTTCTAAACTTTGGGGGTAGAGGTCCAAAATCTCCCGCATTGTCCCGCGAAAACTGCTCCTCTCTTTGCCTGCTAAGTACTCGGCCATGCCCCGAACGAACAACAGGCTTGCCGCCCGCGGATTTTGGGGGAACAGCGCCAGCCCGTCATCCATCAAATCCATCACCTCAAAGTAGCGGCCGCGCGGTAAATCCAGGGCTGCCTTGCCCAAACGCAGCAGCACCCGAAAATCTTCCGCATTGAGATAGCCGTTGAACGAATAGAGCATCGTTCCGCTCGCATTTAAAAAATAGAACGACGGCGTCCAGTAGGCGGAATAGCGCGAACGGATGGCGCGATCCTTCAAAATATCGGCGCGGGTCAGGACAAACCAGCGCTGCATTTCCCGATTCGCCTGCTCATCGGTGTAGGTTAATGCGTACAACTTTTTGCAGCCGGCGCAATCCTCTCGGTGAAATTGCAGCAACACCCCCTTGCCTTCGCCGCGCGCCTGTTTTAAAGCGACTTCCAAATCGGTTTGCCAAACCAACTCACTGCCTGCCATATCTCATCTCCCGAATTTTCCGCTCAAACGTTTCCAAATCCAACGGAAGGTCATCTCGGACGATTTCATTCTGACGGTAAATCACATTGCCGGCTTCATCCAGCAGCAAGAGAGTTGGCGCTCGATGCACCTGAAATTGTTTACCCAAGCCGGTTTGCCGGTCAAGATCCAGGACGATGACCGGCAGCGACGAGCGGGCTTCTTCCGGCCAGCCCCTCACCTGCCATTCGGCGGCTTCGTACACATTCAGCGCGCACTCACACCCGCGGTATCGGTTGAACAACAACACGACCGGTTGAGGCGGAATTTCCACCGGCGCTGGGGGAGAAAACCAATCTTCCTGCCAGGCTTTAATCCCCAGAACAATCCCAATCAACACCAACACAATCCCCCCAACCAGCGCACGCTGATGGACATTTTTGTTTTGGAAATCGGTCACCCCGCACCTCTTACCGCGCCGCTCAGGCAATGTATAAGAAATATAAACCAACGCCGAGAATGATGACGCCGGCAATTTTTTCCAGCAACGAAGAATACGGCGCAATGGCGTTGAGGCTCTTCAACGCGCCAGTGAAGGTGCCGGCCAGCACAATCGGCACGCCGCGCCCCATGGCGTAAATAAAAAGTAACAAAGCCCCATAAAGCAGACCGGTCTTTTCGGCCATCACATAAGTCAAAATGGCCGCTAAAACCGGCGTAGCGCACTGCGAAGCCACCAAACCCGAAACCAGACCGAACAATAAAGCCCCGCCTAAACCTCTGGCGGTCACCTTTTCCCGCAGGCCGCCAAACCAATCCGGCAGGTTGAGATGGAAGACTCCCAGCATTTGCAAACCGATGAAAAAGCAGACAGCAGCCACCAGATAATACCAAAAACGAGTGGTGCCGCCCAAAAGCCCGCCGATCAGCGCGGCGGCTACCCCCAACAGCACAAAGGTGATTGCCAGCCCGATGGCAAAAACAAAGGAAATGCTGAACGCCCGGCCGCGAGTGATCTGAGCGCTGCCGCCGATTACCCCCACAATCAGCGGGATCATGGCTACATTGCACGGGCCGATACTGGTCAGCACCCCGCCGAAAAAGACCAAAAAATAGCCAATTAAGGAAGAGGGTTGTAAAAGAGCCGGATCGAAATTCATCAGGGTTCCGCCGTTAGTTGTTGTAATTCTTGCCGCAACTGTTCTTTGCTCATCACGCCGAGGAAAACCTTGCCGCTGCCATCCCGCTTGATGAAAATTTGGGTTGGAATGCTGAGGATGCGCGCCCGCCGCAACAAATTTTGATTGGCGGCATCGTACACATTGACATCTACCAAAGCCACTTCCTGCTGAAACTGCGGATAAACCTCATCCACCAGTTCCATCATCTCGATGCAGGAATGACAATCGGTGGAATGAAAGAACGCCAGCATCGGCTTTTGCTGCTGCAAATTCCGCTCAAACTGAACCTCGGCCGGCTCAGCAAGCGCCGGTTGATTCGGTGATTTTTGATTTTTTTGCCACAAAATGACTCCCGCTACTGCAAGAATCGCGGCCAAAATCAACCAGCGGCTGGTTGTTGTGGACAACGACGAATTGCCCGATCGGGAGCGGGATTGGTTCTTTGGCATGCTGGATGGTTCCTTATGATCAAGGTTTAATTTTTAAGTTTGTGGAGTTGGAAAACATCTGGGTGAAAAACAAGCGCACAAAGCGCGCCTGCCAGTTATCCGTCAATTGATAGCAAACCTTCCAGCCGGTTTTCTCACATTCGACAAAACCGGCGGAACGCAGCACCATCAATTGTTGAGAAATATACGCCTGACGCCGGCGGGTGCATTCGCACAAGTCGCCAACGCATAAGGGGCCTTCAACAAGCAAGCGTAAGATGTGCAAACGAGCCGGGTTTGCCAGCACTCGAAACATCTCCGCTAATTCTTCGTAATTCATCCGCTTATATGCTCAATGGCTAAACGGCCTCGCGCCTTCAGGCGGTCATGGCGGGAGAATGGACTGTCTCCCGCCATGACCCAGAGGCCATTTATTCGGCGGTCACCATTTTCGTAATGGCATCAACCGCTTGTTCGGTATTCATGTTGCGAATATCCACTCCCCGGATATTGTTTTTATCAAAACCGGCTGCTTCCAGGGCATCGCGGAACATCTTGACCTGCATGTTCGGATCGCAGGCAGCGATGAAGAGTTTATCGGTCATGTCCCCTTTGAGCAGGGTGGTGAGGAATTTATCGCCATCGGTGGAGCAGAGTTGCGGGTGAACCGCCACATAATCCACCAGATTCTCGCGCCGAATCGCATTCCCCACATCAAAGATATTCATTTGTTGAAAAGAAGGGCACGTGCCCTGACACACACACATTAATAAACCTTTTTGAGCCATGTTAACCTCCGTTTACTTGTGATTGTCACCAAAATAGGTGATGGCTTCGTTGGGGCAGACCTTAGAACAACCCCGGCAAAACTCAACACAGTTATTGGGGTTCACCACCATGGGGTGAAAGTCCCCGGCCGCATACACGCCATTGGGACAAAAATCCACACAGGTGTTGCAGTTTGCGCATAAATCCTCATTAATAATTGGGTACCAGTTTTGAGCCATTTTAGCCTCCATAATAATTGAATCATTTTCCGAACGATTGAACCATCTCGATTCGTTCCGGTTTATGGGGGCTTTTTAGGGCATTGATAGGCGCTTCCGCAATGCGAGCGGCACTTTTTACACATAGGTCCATCCAATTTATATATTCAATAATTTGAATATTATTTTAGCGTATTCTTGTCATAACGAATAGTGATAATCGTCACGATTATTTTGAAATGGGTTGTGGAATGAATGAGGGAATCGGCGGCTAAGGACATACCGCCAATCGGGCGAACCATTACCGCCCGTTTCTGGTTAATTTATGCCAAACCTTTTGCGAAAATCTTCATATTCTTCTTTTAGCGCGTTGAGAAAATCGGTCAACTGCTCCCTGTTGCAGGCCATAATCAGCGCCAGGCCGTCCCCGCTGTAAGCAATACAGTTCTCGAAATTGTATTCATCAATCATCGCGATAATTGTGTAATAACCTTCGCTGCGGCTCTGTTCCGAGAAGGGGAACATCCTGTTGGGTAAAATTTCAAGAATCATATCGGGTTCAATCGGTTCCCAGTAATCAGCCTGATTAGTGGCGAGAACGGTTTCTAAAAAGGGTATCAGGCTATCTCTGTCCGATTCATTGACCCTAAAGGCATGTTCTTTTCGATCATCCCAATAATCAGAGCCTCCCTTTAGGACTTCTTTGTTCACAATATTCTTGTCGTTCCACAAAAACCGAACATCATACTGCACCCAGCCTAAATCTATATCTCGAAACTTGATTTCCAGGGTAATATGACCGGAAGATAATCGCGCCATTTGCAACCTCAATGGTAAGACTTAATACCTTTACCCAGAAAGGCAAATATACACGAGGGTTTGGGGTAAGTTACGACCGACTCTATTTTAAAACATCCCGCAAAAGCCGGTCGTTTTTATTTTAGCGCTTTTCCAACCGATCCAACTAGAGAAAATGTGACAAATCCGCCAATCGGCGTCTTTTTAATGATTCGTCTCTTAAGATTCTCAAAACGGAACAATTAACCGGCGGGTGAATGCCGCTCAAATAACCGAGCGGAATACGCTCAAGGGAAGATTGGCTAATTCTGCCAACTGGAGTCCAATTTGCCGCTGCTGGTGCGCGTCTAATGCGGCTTCCCGAGAGGTAATATAAACCAGCGCATCCGGAAAGGTAAACACCTTTACCCGTTCGTGTGGATTTGAGTAGCGTTTGGTGTGACGGGTAAACGCCAGAATGGGTTTCACCGCCACACCTAACCGTTTTTCCAAAGCGGCGCTGCCGGCTAACAATGGGACCGCCGGGTCTTGAAAGCCCTTTGAACGCGGGTCTTGATAATTGACCCGAATGGCAAACACCCCGCCCGGGCCGAGCAGAACCATCGGCAAGGCCTGCGAAGGGTCATCGGCATAAATATCCGGAAAAAGCAGCCAATCATCGCTCAAACTGCCAAAAGCCGCCGCAACCTGCTTACGGCTGGCTTTAAATTCATCCGGCGGGGTTTCGACTTCGTTGCGCAGGATCGACATCAGTTTCGGGTAAGTCAAGCCGCGGGCGCTGATGCCCAGCCGCCGGCAAGCCAGTGTAAAAATGACCCAGGCAATAAAGACCACCAGAATAGCCGCCGCCTGCGCCTGCCGGTAAGGCAAACCCAGCCGGTTCAGCACGGTTTGATAAAAGAAAGCTAAAAAGAAGCCGATTACGCCCAGCACTCCTAAAACGAAAGAAAAACGCACCAGCCAGTAGGGCAGGCTGGCTTCTTTTTCGGGGGAGATGAATTTTTTGCGTTCCTGTTCGGGACGTTCAAAAGCGCGCATCGTTTTGCTCTTTCAAGCCGGACGTCAGATGTAATTCGCAATGAACGGAAAGGCTGTCTTAACCAACGCCATGACTTCCTGCGGAGTTTCCAGTTCGAGAGCTTGCCGGCTGACGGCTTGCGCCTCTCTCAGCGAAATCTGGCGGATGATTTGTTTTGCGGCGGGAATCTCGCCGGCGTTCATGCTTAATTCGTCCATCCCCATGCCCACCAGCAGCGGAATGGCTAACGGGTCGCCGCCCAATTCGCCGCAAATACCGGTTTTCTTTCCCTGGGTGTGGGCGCCTTCGATCACCGCTTGAATCAAGTTCAACACTGCCGGGTCAAAGCCGCTTGCCAGATCGGCAAGCGCCGAATTGGTGCGGTCAACCGCCAAAGTATATTGAGTCAGGTCGTTGGTGCCAATCGAGAAGAAATCCACTTCTTTAGCCAAATGCCGCGCCATCAACGCTGCGGCGGGTATTTCGATCATAATTCCAATCGGGATACGGGTAGGGATGTTGCAGCCCTCGGCTTCCAGTTCCTGCCGGCATTCAGCAATGACGGCTTTGGCGGCGTGAATTTCGGCAGCCTTGGTGACCATTGGGAACATCAGGTATAAATTGCCGTAGGAAGCGGCCCGCAGCGCGGCCCGAATTTGTGCTTTGAAAAGCGGTAAATTCCGCAGGCAAAGTCGCAGGCCGCGCACACCCAGGAATGGATTGAGTTCGTAGGGCAGGTCAAGGTAGGGCAATTGCTTATCGCCGCCAATATCCAGCGTACGCAGTATCACCGGTTTATTGCCAAAGGCTTCCAGCACGGTTTTATACTTGTGGAATTGAACCTCTTCGTCCGGCAGAATGTCACAATCCAGATAAATGAATTCGGTGCGCAGCAGCCCCACACCCTCAGCGCCGTTTTTGACGGCCTCTTGCAGGTCTTGCGGATTATCGTTAGCGATATTGGCAAATACTTCTACCGGATGCCCGTCTTTGGTCACGGCCGGACGGTGAGATTCGCGCAAAGCCGCATTGAAAATCTGCCGCTTGCGGGACTGCATCCCCTCATAGTGTTGAATCGTCTCCGCATCGGGCTGTAAGATAATTTTTCCCTCATACCCATCCAAAATCACGACCGTCCCATTTGGAAGGTTTAGCAGATGTTCGGGAATGCCGATTACGGCGGGAATGCCCAAACTGCGCGATAGAATAGCGGTGTGAGAGGTAGCGCCCCCCTCAACGGTGCAAAAACCCCGCACCAGATGACGGTCGAGCAGCAAACATTCCGAGGGGGTCAGTTCGCGGGCTGCCACAATCGCCGGCGCAGCAAGTTTGACCTGCTGATCGTCCACATGCAACAAAATGCGCAGCACCCCATCGCGCACGTCCCGCAGGTCGGTGATGCGGGCGCGGATGTAGTCATCGTTGATTTCTTCCAACATGCGGCAATATTCTTCGCTGACCTCAACCAGCGCGCTTTCGGCGTTGATTTTTTCGCTGTAAATCCGGTCTTTTACGCCTTCGTTCAGGTCGGGATCCTGCAAAATGGACATGTGGGCGTGAAAGATGCCGGCCTCGTCCGTACCCACTTCAGAAACGGCTTGATGATAAATTTGCTCCAAACGAGTCAGGCTATTGCGCACCGCTTGTTGATAGCGTTCCCACTCGTGAAGCGGGTTTTCAATGCGGCGGCGTTCATAAATCAACGGCGTATTACGAAATTGGAAGATCGGCGCGATGCTGATGCCGCGAGAAACCGAAATCGCCGGAATGCTTTGCATGGCAGCCGCTTACTCTTGAAAATTGGAGCGGATCAAAGCGGTCAGCGCCTCGACAGCCTCAGCGCCGTCTTCGCCTTCGGCGACGATCTTAATCACATCCCCCTTACGTACCCCGAGAGAAAGCACGCCCAAAATCCCTTTAGCATTGGCTTTCTTCTCGCCATTGCGGGACAGGTTATACAGGTAAATTGACGCGGAAAACTGATTGGAACACCGCACAAACAGGTCCGCCGGACGGGCGTGTAAACCATGTTCGTGTTCAACCGCTATGATTTGTTCAAACACCTGTTGTTCCACCATTTCCATGCTCTTTTCCTTCCCGTTAAATTGTAATGGACTTCGTGAAAAACCGAACGCATCCGCTTTACCTTGAATTGATTATAGAGAGTTACCTTGAAAATCGTATGTTGGATTTTGTACAACATTGGTTATGACAAAATTAAATTAATTGGGGTCGGCGGGCGCCGTCTCCGGGTTGAAACTCATCAAGGATGACCAAAAGATGCGGATGACTTCGGCAGAGTCTTGCGCCCGAATTAGTTTTTCGCGGAAATTTTCCTGATTCAGCAGGCGGTTTAGTTCCAACAAGGCTTTAAGGTGGGCGTGATCGTCCACTGCGCCAAGCACCAGACAGATGCGCGCCTGGTGTTCGGGGGCTGCTCCAAAGGCAATTGGCGTCTTCAGGATGAGAATACTCAGGCACAGGCGCAGGACGCCATCTACCGGCCGGGCGTGCAGAATCAGCGCTTGTGGAGCAAGCCACATGTACGCCCCGTGCTTCTCGATGATGGAAATCATCGCCTGAACATAATCCGGAAGGATATAATCGTTAGACAAAAGCGGTTGACTGGCTTTCTGGACGGCCGATCGCCAATCCATTTCTTCCCCGCTAATCAAAATGTGATCGGGACGCAGTAGGTCAACCAGCTCGGCTTTCTCGACATCGCTGAACACAAAACGCTGTGTTTGACCCTCGCGTTCCACCAGCCAGTTTTGAATGATCTTCTTTTCTGACGGATGAAGGAAGGGACTGACGTTTAGAACCGGATATTCGGGTATTTCGATGGGGTCGGTGGAAAGAATCAGGTCAGCCTGTTGGAGGATTTCGTTTTCGGCGCTGAAGCCGTTTACAATTCCAATCACTTTCAGGTTGGGAAACTCGCGTTCCAGCCGGGCGCGCAGCAGAGACACTTTGGCGCGGATTCCGTCCCCTACCAGCGCCACCGAAGTTTTACTGCGATCTCTGATGTTCAGGCGGTTTAGAGCCGAAAGCAGATACATGGCAATATAGGCGGTTTCTTCCGGCGGAAAGGTCAATGCCAGGTCTTGCTCAATTTCTCGCAGGCCTTGCTGGGAAGCCAGATAAATTTCTGGATACAGACGGCGTACCTGCGGCAGGTTTTCGTTCAAAATAGGCAGCCGGTAGCGGGTGCGGTAAATCACCGGTTCAAGGTGGCGCGCCAATTCGGCAAACAGTTCTTCATCTAGGAGTAATAAAGGATGCAGTTGACGGGCGCAGGTGGAGATAATCTGGCGGGCGCAGGCGGCTCCGGCCGGGTAAAGCGCTTCCAACTCAGCGCGGCTGGCGTGATCTCTCAAGTCCAGCGAGGGCGATTCCCACTTTGCGCCGCACAGGCTGGCTGCCAGCCAGGTTACCTCGGAGGGGGCAATGGGAAAATGATAACGGGCGCGCAAATCTCCAAAAACCGCAGTTGACACCTCGTAATACAGGTTTTGTTCCACACGGAGGGCCTCTTCGGGCGGAATCGCCTTACCCTCTTGCAAACGTGCAATACTGATGGCCAGATAAACCAGAATTTCCACTCTGGAGTATAAGGACATTGCGCGGCCGATCATGTTTTCAATGCGTAAAATCTCCATGTGAGCGGTTTTCAGCGGCAGGCTGCGTAAAAATTTCTCCAACCGCGGCGGAATGGATTTATCCCCTCTAAAACCGGCATCCGGCTGTTTCCAGATCAGGTACCACTTGCGGTCGCCCAGTTCTTCACGGATCAGATTCAATAGGGCAAAACGGCGGCTCGATTCGGCGGATTTGAGAAATACTCCCCGATTTGGCAAGCGTTTCAGGGTAACGAAGAACAACTCCAGCCACGTTTCGATGTCTTCGATGTCGTTGACAACGGTAGAGCGGGAAACCCCGCCGATCTCCGCCAGTTGTTGATACGTGAGCGGGGTTGGGGATGAAAGCAATTCAAACAAGAGCAAATGCCGCCGCTGAACACGGGAAAATATCAGACGATCTTCTTCGGGTTGATCAATCAACGTCAGCAGGCGTTTGCGCTGGGCGCGGCTGGCCTCAATTTCAATTCCAAAGCCGGGCCGAATGCGCAAGGGAACCCCCTCATTGCGCAGCCAGGCGCGCACCGTATCCAAATTGTAGCGGATAACCCGCGCCGTAACCCCGCACAGCCGCGCCAATTGATCAATGGTCAACCGGCCGTCGCTTTCCAGCAAGGCAAAAATGATGTTACGCTGACGGGGGTTGATATTGAACTTAAGACCGGGCATGGCAGGCTGGAAAAATTAAGACAATCTTGTATTAACCGGTTTTTGCAAATCTCGCCCCATTATAGCCAGTGTGCGGGTTTCGGTCAATCGTCAAATTGATCTAATTTTGTCATAAGTTGTAATTACAAAAGCCGATGAAACAAAACCATCGGCTTTTTTCTATAATCAAAAACAGCAATTCCAGAAAGCCCGAACGCCTCGGCATTTTAACCCATCCCCGCTCCATTCCTAAAAAATCTGTACCTTTGAGGTGAACTGTTGTTATCCGTTCTGAATTCCCTGCAAATCACCCGTTTTGAGCAAGCCTTAAGCCGGCGCGAGTTACTGCTAAAAATAGCGGAAATTGCCATTGAAAACGGCTGGGCAAAGGAAGGCTTTGCTCAGGCGCTGCTGGAACGTGAAGAAAAATACCCCACCGGCATTCATGCCCCGGGCAGCGGCATCGCCATTCCCCATGCCGATGCCGAGTGGACGCTGACGCCGGGCTTGATTGTAGTCGTTTTAGATCAGCCGGTAGTCTTTGAACCGATGGGCGGGCAGGGAGGCGAAGTGCAGGCAAACCTGGTTTTCTTGCTGCTAATTTCTAACCCGGATGATCATGTGGCATTTTTATCGGCGCTGGCGGATTTTATTTCAGATGCGGGGAAACTGCATCAATTGCGCCAGCCAGAGGGAGTTACCTTGCTGCTTAATCATCTAAAACAGGCTGGTGTGTAATCGCTCTTTTTTTATTTTTCATCACAGCAAAGGAATGAATATCATGGAACTGTCGAAATTTATCAGTAAAGCCGCCAAAGTTGGGGAAATTTACAATTTGCATCATTTTCGGCTGGGTTGGCAAAAGCCGGAATATCGTCGCTTGATGGGTAATGAACTGGTTTACCCACCCTCCCCCAAAGTGATTGAGGCGGTGCGTCAGATTGCCGATCGTCTCAATTACTACCCCGAAGACCCTTACACGGATGTAGAATTGCGCGCCAAACTGGCTGAATATGCTGGTCTGCCCGGCCGGGCGGATTGGGTTACCTGCGGTAACGGGTCAATGGAGGTGATTGATCTATTGTATAAAGCCTTTCTGGATGCCGGCGATGAGATTCTCATCTCAACTCCGGACTATTCGCCCTATACCCGGCGCGTGCCGCTCTACGGCGCTGCCGTAGTCAGCGTTTTACCGGTGGATCAGGATTTCAACTACACGCTGGAAAGTTTTACCTCCAAAATCACCCCCAAGACCAAAATGGCGCTGGTTTCCCGCCCAAACAACCCGGATGGACATCAGATCAGCCGAGAACTGGTGCGCGGCTTGTGCGAAACCGGCATTCTGGTTGCCATTGATGAGGCTTACTTTGAATTCGGCGACAGCCCGGTTGAAGACCTGTTGGACGAATATCCCAATCTGATCATCAGCCACACTTTTTCAAAGGCAATGGGATTAGCGGGTATCCGCTTGGGTTGGATTGTAGCCCACCCCGAATTGATCGAAGCGGTTAACCGCGTGCGCACACCGCTCAACATTGGGTTGGTGACTAAAGTGGCAGCCATTGCCGCCATTGAGGACGCCGATTACATTCGGGAAAACGTCCGCCGTGTTAAAGAAGACCGCGAATTGCTCTACAACGAACTCAAGAAATTTCCCGGCTTTTACCCCATTCCGTCTCAAGCCAATTTTGTGATGATCCGCGTGGATAACGGGCTGAAAGCCAGCCAGATTTATGAGTACCTGCTAGGCAAGGGTTACATCACCCGCAGTTTTGTCAATGCCCGAGGACTTCCCGGCGATCAGTACTTCCGCATCACCATTGGCACCCGCGAAGATGTGCTGGGTGTGCTGAAAGAATTGCGGAATTACTTTGAAGAAAATTCTCTTCCACTTCAATCCACCTCTGTTTCGGAAAGGATGTAGTTAAGGATGAATCGAGCAGCTGTAATTTTAGTCATGTGTGGATCATCAATCGCCACTTCCACTCTGGCGGCCGTAAAGATCGAGGAAGAAGCCAAGCGGCGCAATGTATCGGTGGTGGTTAAAAAAGGCAAGGTTTCCGACGCCGATGTGCTGCTGCAGTCCACCAAAGCCGATATCATCGTGGCCACCGCTGTGCTTCCGCCGCGCGATGATGTGCCGGTGTTCAACGGCGTGCCGCTGCTGACCGGTATTGGCCAGAAGGAATTGTTCGACCAAATATTTGACGCCGTTAGCAAGATCAAAGATTAATGACTTCCCCGCAAGGATAAAGAAGGAGGAATCTGCCAAGAGATACCGTAAATTGCTTGCCCCGCTTCGCTCTTTTTGATTCTCATTTACAAGATAAGGAAGGATTCAAGATGGACGGATTTTTTAATACTATTCAGGCATTGCTGGAGCCGGTCGTCAACCTTGGCGCCTTGTTCATGATTTTTGTGGTTTTCAGCCTGATTGGCTTGATCGTCAGACTCGGCCCGGTGCGCGCCATTCGCAACGGTTTGATGATTTCGGTCGGTTTTCAGGGCGTCTACATTATCGTGGACTTTTTCCTCGCCGGGGTTGGGCCGGCAGCCACGGCGCTGACCGAACGGTTCGGCGGGGTGTTCACCTACACCGACATTGGCTGGGGCGCTTATGCAGCTTTTGCCTTTGGTCATCCCATCGCCTATGCGGTGATCGCCATCAGTCTGGCCGTCAACCTGCTGCTGATTGTTACCAACCTGACCGATACCCTCAACCTGAACATTTGGGATACATGGGAAGCCACCATCTGTGCCTTAATTATGCTGGCGCTCACCAATAATGTGCTGGCCTCCCTGATTGTAGCCGCCGGTTGGTGCTGGGTGAACTTGATGGTCACAGACTGGTATGCCAACAAGGGTTACCCGGAGAAATTCTACGGCTTTAAGAACATCGCCTTCTATCAGGGCTTTAATGTGTGGTGGGGCATGTTCGCCCATGCGGTTTCCAATCTGCTGGATAAACTGCCGTTCACATCTTCCGCCAAATTCACCCCGGAATATGTGCAAAAGCGGTTTGGAGCGATTGGCGAACCGGCGGTTTTGGGCGGTATCATCGGCTTGCTGATGGGCATTGGCGCCGGCTTCTGGTGGGGCGATATCGTCATGCTGATGATCCAACTGGCTACCGCGCTGGTATTGCTGCCGATGATGTCGGGCATCGTTATGCAGGCTTTGGTGCCGGTTTCGGAAGCGGCGGCGGCCTTCATGCAGGCGCGCACCAAAGGAAAGCAACTGTTCATTGGCGTTGACCCGGCGATTGCGGTGGGGCATACCTCGGTCCTGGCTACTACGGCGTTGATGGTGCCGGTGATGATTTTGTGGGCATTCATCATTCCCGGTACGTTAAGCGTGCCGCTGGCCGACCTGCCGGCCCTGCTGTTCTTCTGGGTGTTCGCGGCCGCCCCCAACAAAGGCGATATGCTGCGCACTTTCATCACTACTATTCTAATGGGCGGGTTAGCGACCCTCACCGGCATCTTTGTGGCCCCGTGGGCTGATGCGGTTGCCAAGTTACAGGGTGTTGAGGGCGTGACCGGCGCAACTTCCACCTTCTTATACTTCTGCCAGGACATGCTGATCACCGGCTTTTTGGGCGAAAACTTCAACACGATTGGAGTTGGCGGCGTTCTGGCGGCAATGGTTGTGATTGCAGCCATCGGCACAGCCTTCCGCCTGCGCTACAACGTACAAAAGCGGCGAAGCGCAGCGTTGGCGGCAACGGCTGATTGAGAACCCGTTTTGTTAAGATTATCGGTTGCCATTAGCGGTTCTCTCCTTTCCAGTCAGGCTCACCCGTATCACCGGGTGAGCCTGTGGTTTATAGCTCAATGACGCGGCATTTCCATTGCATTCGTAAAAGCAGATCCAAGGGACAATCTGTTCAACCACCAGAAAATGCCCCGATTTCAGACGAATATGAAATTGAGCGTTACCCTGACGGGCTGAATCTTGCTGGCACAGATGGCTTGGGGATTGGAACTTTGGTATGGCAGGATGACACAGAGAAAAAATAAGCACTGCCTGCGTCCGACCACCGAACGGATGCGCCGGATGCAGAACTTGCTATCTTGGTATG
>CALHYE010000024.1 GCA_938040735.1 uncultured Bellilinea sp. | reverse complement strand
GGCGTTTTGGGCAGGGTGATGTAGCCCTTCTGGATGGCGTACAGGGCGGCCTGGGTGCGGCTGTCCAGCTGCAATTTCGCCAGAATGCGGCTGACGTGCGAATGCACGGTGGCTTTGCTGACCACCATCTTCTCGGCAATTTCCTGATTGCTGAGGCCCTGCGCAACCAGAGCCAGCACCTCTTTTTCCCGCTCGGTGAGGGGATCGGACTCGGCCGGCGGGCGCGGCTGGGTCATTTCGCTGAGCAATTTGCGCGCCACAGCCGGGTGCAGCGAGGACTCGCCGCGATAGACCTGGCGGATGGCGCGCAGCAGATCATCCGGGTCGGAGTCTTTGAGCAGGTAACCGGCTGCGCCGGCATGCAGGGCGGCAAACACCTTGTCATCGGTTGAAAAACTGGTCAGCACCAGAATGCGGGCCGACGGATCAACTTCCAAAATGCGGCGGATGGCTTCAATCCCGTCCACCTGCGGCATGACCAGATCCATCAACGTCACATCCGGGCGCAGGGCGGCGTACTGGCGCACGGCTTGTCCGCCATCGGCGCACTCACCGACCACCTCCATCCCTTCTTCGCTTTCCAGCATGGCGCGAATGCCCTTGCGCACCACCGGATGATCATCCACCAGCAGAATCCGAATCGTCTCCATAGGGTACCTCCACCAAAATGACCGTTCCCGCGCCGGGAGCGCTTTCGATCGTCAGGCAGCCGCCGATTTGTTGGGCGCGCTCCTCCATAATCCTCAATCCCATGCCGCTGGTCTGCCCGCTGCCGGCGTTAAAACCGACGCCGTTATCGGCGATGCGCAGGCGCACCAGCCCTGGCTGCTGTTCCAATCGCACCCTGACCTGCCCGGCGCGGGCGTGTTTGAGGCTGTTGTTCAGCGCTTCCTGGGCAATGCGGTAGAGGTTTTCTTCCACCCGGCGCGGCAGGGGGATATTCAGGTTGTTTTGCCAATCCACCCCGATGCCGGCGCGTTCTTCCACCGATTTCAGGCGGTGGAAGAGCGCTCCGCTCAGCCCGGCCTGTTCCAGAATGGGCGGGCGCAGTTCAAAGATGAGCAGGCGCAGCTCGCTCAGCGCGCTGCGCAGGGTTGCGCCAATCTCATCCAGGTGAGACTGAACCGCCGCGGGGTTGCCGCTCTTCAATTGCCGTTCGGCGGCGCGGGTATACAACGAGGCGGCGTACAAAGCCTGACTGATCGAATCGTGCAGATCGCGCGCCAGCCGAGCGCGCTCTTCCGTCACGGCGGTTTGCTGAATGCGCTGGTACAGGCGGGCGTGCTGGATGGCAATGGCGGCCTGAGCCGCAAAGGAGCGGGCGATCCGTAAGTCGGCAGCGTTCAGATAGCGGCGTTTCTGATAGAGTTCCAGCACGCCAATCGCTTCGCCGTCGCCGCCCGGTAACGGCAAAGCCAACAAGGCGCTATCCTCTTCAACAAGGGGTGAGGCTGCCGGCAGGTTGATGAGTAAGGGTTCGCTGCGTTGGAGGATTTGCTGAGGCTGCCACTCATCCTCATCCAGCAGGGGCGGGCTGCCGGCGCGATACACAGCGTTCAAACCATCCCCCTCGCGCAGGCGGAGAATGCAGCCAAAGGCGGCGGTCAATTGCATCGCCCCCTTGGCCGCCAGCGCCAGCGCTTCTTTCAATTCAATTTGCCGTAAAATAGCCGCCCCAATTTCCTGCAGGCGGATAGCCTGGAAGATTTGCTGGGAGGCCAGTTCGTACAGGCGGGCGTTATCCAGCGCCAGCGCCAGCGAACGCGCCAGGGCTCGAATCAGGTGGAGACGCTCGTCGGGCAGGCGAACGCCGCTTTGTTCCCAGCCCAGCAGCAGAAATCCGAGCGGCTGAGAGCGGTTATGCAGGGTCAGCCCAAGGTAGGATTGGCCTTCTAAACTGCCGAGAATGGAGGCGCGCAAGGAACGGCGGGCGGTTTCATCGTTGATCCACAGCGGATCGGAGCGGCGGTGGAGGACCTCGGCCAGCAGGTCGGTGGCCGTATCCGGCGAGGTGGACCAAAAAGCGGCCTTTTCGGGCCGCGAGAAGCGTCCCAGCGCGTAAAGCGGGTCGTAGAGCGTGGAATCGCTCTGACGGGCGTAGACCAGCGCCTGATCGGCGCTGGAAAGTTCCAGCAGCAGACGGCAGGTTTCTTCCACCGCCGGACGCAGGTCAAGGCCTTTGAGGTCGGGCAATTCACCGGGGGAGGCGCTTTCCATCCCTGCAATTGTAACCCGAGTTGCGGCGCGGATTGGATTTTTGGCGGTTAGACTTTGTCGGCGGCGCTGTTGAAGCGGTCAGTCGTCAGTTATGACCGCCACTCTGCCGCACTTTTTTCTGTAAGAACGGGTATTGGCACAGCCGGTAAATCAATAACAAATCTTGTTTTCCGTGTAACTATGAACAAAGTACAAACTATTTCTTTCCAATAGCTTTAATTGAGTTTCCCTTTGCATTGGGTAATTCGAAATGATTAATTCAGTAATTTTTCCCCGTTTTGCCCCGTTACAATTGATTGCCCGATTAGAATACACGATATCCTTGGAGAAAAACGGATAAGAAAACAAATTGGAGGTGATGGGGGTATCTGAATTAGAGAGAGTAATATAGACGTTTTTCTTTGTCAATTCAATGCAAATATCCCGCAGTTTCTCCTGGTCCTGCAAATTAAATCCATTCGAGTAGTAAGAGGTGAAGTTTGCCGTTTGAGAAAGCGGTATATAGGGGGGATCAAAATATACCCAATCGCCTGGCTTTGTCTTTCTTAGGACAATATCGAATGAAGCGCAAATTAATTCCACTTTTTGGAGAGCAAGGGATACCGCTTGTAGATTTTCCTTATCCAGATAGTTTGGGGATTTATATTTTCCAAAAGGCACATTAAATTTTCCCTGTCGGTTGACGCGATAGAGACCGTTATAACCGGTTTTATTCAGGTAAATCATCCGAGCCGCGCGTTCAGCCAAGGACATGTTCCAGGGATCTTTGGAACGGATTTCATAATAAAAGTTCTTATCATGGGGAAAACAAGATAATACCTTGATGACTTCGTCAACGCAATCTCGAATGGCTTTGTAGGTATCAATCAGTTCAGCATTAATATCCGAAAGAATGGCGTGTTTGATCTTTCTTTCGCGATAGAGTCGGAAAAAAATTGCGCCGCTGCCAACAAACGGTTCAAAGTAGGTATTGAAATAGACCGGCATGCGCTTCAAGATATCGTCGGCCAGTTGAGTTTTCCCGCCCGCCCACTTGAGGAACGGCTTTGGCAATAAAGTTTCGCTCATTTCATAACCCAAAATACAAACGCAACCAGTCTTCTAAATCAGTATACCAAACAACCTTGCCTGTGGACATCAAGTAGCCTTTGATATTTTCCGAAAAGCCCTCACCGCTGATCACCACAATTCCGGGAATAGGCCAAAAGGCAATATCTTGAACCGTAGCGAATATTTTTTCTTCCGCTGATCCGGAGCCGCCTTGATATTTGCATTCAATTCCAAGCCGCTTCCCGCTGTTCTTGTCTGTAACGACCACATCTATCGAACGCTTCGCTCCCCACAATCTTCTGGCAGCCTTAACTTCAGGCTTTGCTTCCAATCCCAATGAGTTTGCCAATTGAATGACCTGGTCTCTCAATTCGTTTCCGCTTTTAGGAGCGTTGGCTTTGCCCGGCATTTTTTCTCCTTATAAGAAATTTGTTTATACAATCCCTGCATTGGTATAAAATCTTACCTCACAAAGGCAAGAGAACATAATAATCAAAAAAATGGGAGAGCTGGAAAATGTGTATAAAAAACTGCAAATTCCAATTACTCGGTTAATTTTATACAAAAATTGTGTAATGACGAATATTTTACAGTAAATATTCTTTCAACTGCCGTGACCGGCGCGGGTGGCGCAGACGGCGCAGGGCTTTGCCCTCAATCTGGCGGATGCGCTCGCGGGTCAGGCCGAACTTTTGCCCCACTTCTTCCAGGGTGTACTGGTGGCCGTTCTCCAGCCCGTAGCGCAGGCGCAGGATGCGCGCTTCGCGCGGCGGCAGGGTTTCCAGCACCGCTTCAATCTTCTCGCGCAGCATGTTGGTATAGGCGGTTTGAATCGGG
>CALHYE010000023.1 GCA_938040735.1 uncultured Bellilinea sp. | reverse complement strand
CGGCTGAGTTGCTGAAATCGCTCAAAAAAAGAGCCTCGCAGACGATTTTGAGCTCATCTTTGTGAACGAAACAACCCTGACGCTCGATCCGCCGTTGCGGGCATGCTGGATGAAGGTCGGAACGCAAAAACGGGTAGCGGCCACCCGTCCGGGCGAAAAGCGGAAGCGGCATGTCTTTGGCGGCTATAAATGGGCCAAAGACACCCTCACCTGGACGACGGCGCTGATCAAGAACACCGCGGCCTTTATCGGGTTCTTGGAAGAACTGCTGATCAAGCAATACCCGAGCGGTCGCGTTGTCTTGGTGATGGATAATGTCTCGTATCATAAAAGCGCCTCGGCTTTGGCCGCTCTTAGTCTGTTTGAGCATCGGGTAATGGTTGTCTGATTGCCGCCTTACTGCTCTGATCTCAATCCAATCGAACGCTTCTGGCGCTTTCTCAAAGATCAAGCTTGCGCTAACCATCTGGAGGATGACATTGCTGGTGTGTTGGAACACGCAGAACGAACCATGACCCTCCAGAATCAGCCCGATGCCAAAAATCGCTTTCATGTTTCTAAAGACTTATGACGCATTAGTTAGCAATCTCTTGAGTTATAATAATAAAAATCACGAAAAGGACAGCGGTGTTGATCAAGCATTAGGGGAAGATAGGATTGGAAAGGGTTTCTCGCCGCGATTTTCTCAAAATCATTGTCACATTATTGTGCTATCCGAGCCTCAAGCCGCTGGTGCAGGCTGCATGTTCACCAGCCATATACTGGCATGGCAATCGAGAAACGCAATCCATCGCCATCACCTTTGATGACTGTAACAACTACGATCACTTATGTGAATTGGAGAGTCTTCTGGATGCAAACGCGCAAGTTCAAGTAACTTTTTTTCCAACCGGTAGAGGTTTGCAAAATTCAACCTCAAAAGACCCGGAAATTTGGAAGAGACTTCTCAACAAAGGACACGAGATTGGATACCATAGTTTTACTCATGCTCAACCCAGCAGCCTTTCTATGAGCGAAACTATTCAAGAATATATTGAATGGAAAAGGACACTAACAAAAATCACAAACGAAGATTTGGAAATAAAATTTGCTCGCCCGCCTTACGGAGATTTGGGTTGGAAATTCCTGAATTTATGTTGTAATCAAAACTTAACCATTGTCATGTGGTCGTAAAATTGGGCTCTCCTTCATAAAACCAACTTCCGCGAGCTAAAAGCCGTTCAAAGTGGAGACATTATATTAATGCACCTCCGCAAGCATGATATCCAAAATTTTAAGGACTGCATCCCATTTGTTCATGAAATGGGCCTCAAGATGGTTAATCTAACCTCATTGATTTTTGAAAACCAAGAAAAAAACAGGGGTAAACCTGAGACGGATAACACAGAAGATCTGTGTTCTAAAACCCTAAGAGCAAATTTACAATGTCCAAGATAACGACCTTCACTTGGCGGTGGATGCTGGCTTCTCCCACAACCGAGTCCATTCACTTTTGATTTGTTGGCGTTCTTCTTATCCAATTTCACTCAGTCTTGAGAATATTTTCTTCCAGCCCAACAAGACATCTATGATAAGAATTACCCAAACTGATTACCCCTTCGGTTACAAGTACTTGTTATAATTTATCTATAAAGTCATATATTTCGCCACAGGTCAACCGTCACAATTTGCAGTGACAGATGAGAGTCAGGTTGATCGCCAATCGCTGCCGGCCTGTGTAACCGATTTCCATTAAGCGGTCGATAAAATAAAAGATGCGCACCCCTAAACAATTGAAAAAAACTCAACGGACAAGATCTTTCTTATTTCCGATATTGATTTTGATCTCTACCATCCTCTCGGCTTGTGTGGGCATTGAGAACCTGTTCCAGCCAACCCCTCTGCCCATGCCGCAGGAATTAAACGCCACCCCCCTGCCGGCCGATTCAACCCCCGGCGGGTTGGAGGATGTTTTTATCTCACGGGTTTCAGAAGCTGGTCAGCAGCCAGAACGCTGTTACACACTCTATCGCTTTTACCCGGATGGATTAGCCCTTTATTCCAAATTCAGCTGCTTCAAAAACCCTCCCTCAGCCGAAGACCTGTCCACCGTTCAAGACTGGTTGAATCGGGAAAATCCCCGCCTCTGGCGCGGAGATTACAGTCTCCAACAAAATCGAATTTTCATCCGCATCACCGTGCATGATGTAGTCCATGAAATAACCAGCCTGCGCTACTTTCAGGGGAGCATTTGCGAGGGGCAAATGGTCCTGCAAGAACCAGCCGTAACGACTTACGCCGGTTTGCCATCCGCATTAAATCAGCCGGTGCTGGAATATACTGCCCTGAAAAACTTATCAATCCAACCCAGCGAAATCCCGCCCGCCAATCGCAAAAACCGCAGCCAAACGACCTGTGTACCGCCCAGTTTTATGATAATCCGCCGGCCGTATATCACGTTAATCAACGGTCAATCCTTGCTGGAAATACAAACCAACCCGCAAGAAGTTTGTACGCTGACTTATCTCAACCCGGCCGGCGAGACTCTGCTCTCCGCTGCGGATGGCACGATCCGCGCCGATGGGCAAGGCTTATGCCGCTGGTTGTTCGAAATCGGCAACGTTCGGGGTACCGGAACGCTGACCCTCCAAATTGGCGAGATAACTCAGTCGCTTTCTATCGATATCCGATAAGGCCATTCCTGCGGTAGATTTTTGCATTTTTTAGTAAAATTAAACCAAATCCAAACCGGCACAGGGAGGGAGGAGCATGGCTGAAATTGTCGGCATGTTAAAAGAGCATGCAACCTATGGCGAGAAAGAAACTCTGCGGTATTTGAAAAATAATCTCCCCAAAGAGTTCACGGTTTATGTTGAAACCCCCATTCACAAAAGCCGCGATTTGAAATATCCCGACTTTACGGTTGTAACCAATTACGGGGTGATTGTTCTGGAAGTGAAAGACTGGATTCAAGTTGTCAGCGCAAATCCTCATCGGGTTCTGATTCGCACACGCAATAATCAAGAAAGAGAGGAAAAAAATCCCGTCGAGGTAGCGCGCAATTACGCCATCAATCTTTCCAATCAAATCAACCGCAAGCAAAACGGCGGCTTGCCGGGTGAAGCCATCCCGTGGGGTTATGCCGCCGTGCTGCCCAACCTGCCGCCCAGCACAATCACTCAACTGCAAAAAGTTTGGGGGGAAGAATTTGTATTTGGTAAACATCACCTCCAAAATTCGGACATTCTACTGGATAGATTGAAGAACCTCTTTCTGGTCGAACGGATGCGCCCACTGAGCCGCGATGAACTCGATTACGTTCGCGCCGTAATTTACCCGATCGTGGAAATCACCACGGAGGATCAACGCGTTTTTGTGCTGGATGAGCAGCAGGAACGAATTGTCGCCGAGCCAATCCGACCAGAAGAGCCTCCAAAAACCCAACGCCCCAGCAAACAGGAAGAACAAGCCCGACAGGAAGCCCTCTTTGAAGAATTGCATGAAACCCCCGAAGCCGAAGAACTGCCCCAAGAAGGTAAAAAACTGGCGCAAAATTTCGCCATCCGCCTTGTGCGCGGTTTTTCGGGCAGCGGCAAAACCCTGGTGATGATTCAACGCGCCAAATTCCTGGCTGCCCAGTATCCAGATTGGAAAATCGGTGTCTTCACCTACAACAAAGCCTTGCAGCAAATGTTGGAACGCTCCTTCCAGGGAACATCCATCAAACCTCTTACTTTCGATGCCCTGTGCCGATCCATAACCCGTCTGGACGACCCCCAAAAAATTGAGCTGAAGGAATGGCTCAAAGAAAACCGCTCTTCAATACCCGCCATTGCCGAGTTCAAGTCCAACGACCTGGAAAACGAAATTAACTGGGTTCGCGAAATGGGCATTGACCAGATTGACACCTACCTCAATATTGAGCGGCGCGGCATCGGGCGCGACCTGCGCCTGAGCAAAGAACAACGAAAACAAATCTTTCAGATCTGTCAAAGTTATCAACAACACTTGCAAGCAAATCACCGGTGGGATTGGCACGAAGCTCACCGCCATGCCCTGCAAAAACTGCAGAATGGTTCGGCAAACATCCAGCCATACGATGCCATCCTGATTGACGAAGCGCAGGATTGGGCGCCCTTATGGCTCAAAGTCATTCAAGCGGTTCTCAAACCGGATGGGCTTCTTTTTCTGGCAGACGACCCATCCCAGAGCATTTACCGCTACTTCAGTTGGAAAGAGAAAGGCATTCCCGTGGTTGGGCGCACCCGCTGGCTGCGGGTTCCCTACCGCAACACCTATGAAATTTATCAAGCGGCCTACCGTTTGATTGAAGATTACGAAGAAATTCAGCAGTCACTGGCGGAAGAGGGCGAACAGGTGAGCCCGTCTTTGAACCCTCAAACGATGCGGCACGGGCAGCGTCCGCTGCTGCGCAAGTGCCGCGGTGCGATTGATGAGAACAACTTCATCATGGATACGATTCAAACCCTGCGCAGCGGCGGACTACGCGACCACCAAATTGGCATTCTAGTCCGATTTAGAGAGGATATTGAAAAAATTAAATCCCGCTTGAAAGGATGCGAAGTTCGGGTCGAAACCATTCACGCTTTCAAAGGATTGGAACTGGAAGCGGTCATCCTTCCATTCCTGAACCGCACCTTTAACTTTGCCGAAAATGACCCTCAAAAACCCGCCAAAGAAGCGCAAGAGCGCCGCTTGTTTTATATGGGAATGACCCGCGCCCGGAATTACCTGGTTCTCAGTTATACGAATGACCTTCCAGCGGTTTTCCAGGATTTGCAAAAAAGCGGGCTGGTGGATTTCGTCAGTTAATCTTTTCCAGCACCGATTTTGCCAAAATTTCCATCCCTTCCAGGTCATCCAGATCTAACCATTGCAGCATCAAACGCTGGACACCCGCCTCGCTCAGCGCCTGAATTTGCTCCACCACCTCGGCAGGGCTGCCCACAATCAGACCCCGCGCGCGTAAATCCGCCGGCTTCCAGCCTCCACCCCCGTAGGCGTGCATTTTTTCTTCCAAATCCGCCTGAGTTTTGCCAAGAACCAGCCCAGTCATCATCGAACGCTGAACTTGTTGCGGGTGACGGCCGGCTTGAAGGATCCATTCCTCCAAAGACTGGTTCAACTCGCGGAAGGCCGGCGGAGTGAGAAAGACGGCATTCCATTCGTCGGCATATTTTGCCGCCAGCGGCAGGGTGCGTTTCTTCCCGTTGCCGCCAATCAGAATGGGCAGGCCGGCTCTGCGCTGGGGAGCGGGGAATATCTGCGCCCCGGCAAAACGGTAGTACTTTCCATTGAAAGTAACCGGCTTATCCCCAGCCAGTAACTGCTTCAGGACAATCACGCCTTCCTCAAAGCGTTCAAACCTCTCCCGCGGTGGCAATAAGTCAAAGCCGAACAACTCATGTTCGCGTTCCTGCCAGCCGGCGCCCACCCCCAGCGTCAGCCGTCCGCCGGAAAGGTCATCCACTGCAGCCGCCATGCGCGCCGTCAGCGCCGGATGGCGAAATGAAAACGGCGTAACCAGCGGCCCAAAGCGGATGCGGCGGGTGTGATCCGCCAGCCACACCAATGAAACCCACAATTCCAGCGAGTCCTTATCCGGCGGGCGGGCATTGGTGAAATGATCGGAACGGTACAGACCGGCAAATCCCAGTTCCTCCACCGCCAAAACGATCCGCTGCCAGCGCGGCCAAGTTAAGCCATTTTGCCCCTCAATCATGATCGCTAATTCCATGTTGCTCCTCCGAATTGTCCTGTCACCATTCTACCAGAGCAGAGGCCGACCAACCAACAGCGCCGCCGGTTGGTTGACGGCAGCGCTG
The DNA here is from genome assembly GCA_938040735.1 of uncultured Bellilinea sp. GTDB lineage: Bacteria > Chloroflexota > Anaerolineae > Anaerolineales > Anaerolineaceae > Bellilinea. The sequence goes on along the minus strand of CALHYE010000023.1, from coordinate 10,804 downwards.
AGGAAAGGTTTCTTCAATTTTTACTGAAGAGGTTACCTTATTCGGCAACCACCTGCCTGGGAGCCAGATCCCGAACAATCACATTAATCACCGGGATATCGTTCACCAAACGAGCCTGCAAGATCACCTTTTTGCAGCCGGGAATTTCTACTGGCCCAACCGTCATCGTGTCGATATATTGATTCGATGCCACGGAATAGACTTCAATCAGGTACGTCCCCCGCGGTAGTTCGGCAGTGAAACTTTCCTTGTACTTCAACTCAATCTTATCGAGCAGCTTTAGTTTAGGTCCGTAGTAAACATAAATCACCACCGGCAATTCCTGAGTGAGTCCCAACCTCGTACCGTCAATACCGTGAGTCACATGCGCGATAAAAGTTGGGCATTTGCCGCCCGCCTCAACCGGCGTGTAAGAAAAACCCACCAGAAGGCTGAGAAAGACGACAATAGACAAAAGCCGAATCACAGTTTTCATTTGTTCCTCCACTGTTTGAAAAAAAAGAAAGGATTTCAATCCCTACCCCCATCTCTAATCTTACCGGCGGGAGTAATCGGATTGATTGACGCCCACAATAATAGTTTATCATATTTATAAACAAAATCAATAAAGACTTTCCAAAAAGGCCAAAAATCACCCTTCAAAAAGAACCGCCAGCAAGGCTGGCGGTGTACAGACCGGGGAAAAAGGGCTGGAAATCAGGATGAACTAGCGGCTGGCAGTTTTGCTCGCCAGTTCTCGCACCAGCACGCGGATGGTGGGTTCGCCTTTCTCGCCAAGACGCGCCAGCAAGTTGACTTTGACACATCCGGGAATTTCCACCGGCCCGACCTTCATCGAGTCAATGAAAACGCCTAATTCTTCCGAAAAGACTTCGATGGTGTATTCGCCTACCGGTAACTCAGCCTGAAAAGTGTCTTTGAATACCAGCGGAATTTTTGCAAGCACATCGCCATCTTTGTATACGTAGGCGATCACCGGCAATTCTTTTGAAAGTCCCAGCCGGGTTCCGTTGATGCCATGGCTGACATTGACAAAAAAGGTTTGGCACTGCTCGCCTTTGGTTTGAGCCTGCACCGGGCTGATGGCGAAGCCAAAGAACAACGCCAGAACAGCAATCAAGGACACAACTTTTGCAAACGGTTTCATTTGTTATTTCTCCCTTATTACAGAATGATTTGGATGAGGATTTGGAACGAGTAAACCCTTTCTCCGTCTGTTGAAATGATTCGAGGATGACTTACGGTCTGCATCCTTATGATATGTTGTACATTATACAAATTCAATGTTTTGTATAGTGTTTTTGTCAAGAATTTTCCAGGTTTTGTTTTCCTCTTTCAAAACGGCTTTTATAAGAAGCCTATAAGAAATATCCCCTTGACAAGCCAATTGTTGACTTGGATAATCTATAAATAGAATAAAAATTATCCGGTTTAGCGAAGGGCAGGTTTTTATGCTGGAAATTCCATCTTTCACCAAGATTTTAGTCGTTGGCGGCGGCCCCGGTGGGGCAACGGCTGCCACTTTACTCGCCAGAGCTGGCGTTGAGGTGACTCTTTTAGAGGCGTCGCGTTTCCCGCGCTACCACATTGGAGAATCATTGTTGCCGACGATGATTGACGTCATCAACCTTCTTGGAATGCGGGAAAAAATGGAGGCTTTCGGATTCCAGCGCAAACAGGGCGCTTATCTGGAATGGGGCCGCGATACATGGTCGCTCAATTTTGGCGAATTGGCCGGCGACACCACCTACAGTTTTCAAGTCACCCGCGCCGAATTCGATCAACTGCTCCTCGAACACGCCAAAAGTCAGGGTGTAAAGGTGTTTGAGGGTGTCGAAGTCCGCAGCCTTGAATTTGAGGGAGAACGCCCCGTTTCAGCATCCTATCTGGTCAACCAGCACGGGAATGGTAACGCCGGACAAAATGGCAGCATCTCCTTTGACTATCTGATAGACGCCAGCGGGCGCAACGGAATCATGGCCAACCGTTACCTGCGCAACCGACGCTACCATCAGGTTTTCAAGAACATTGCCGTTTGGGGCTATTGGAAAAACACCGATCGGCTGGCTACCGGCCGAGAAGGCGACATTGCCGTCGGTTCGATCAATAACGGCTGGATCTGGGCCATCCCTCTGCATGACCATACCATGAGTATCGGCGTTGTCATGCATAAAGATGCAATCGCTGCCAAACGCTCGCTGGGCTTGGAAGAAATCTACCAGCAGGCTCTGCTTGAATCGCCGCTGATTGCCCGCATCGTTCGGGAGGCCGAACTGGTCTCCGACCTCAAAACCGAAAGCGACTACTCCTACACCGCAGAAAAGTTCTCCGGGCCGGGTTACTTTATCGTAGGAGATGCTGCTTGTTTCCTCGATCCTCTGCTTTCCAGCGGGGTGCATCTGGCAACCTTCAGCGCTATGCTGGCTGCCGCCGGCTTAATCACCCTGTTTGAAGGTGAAATCAGCGAAGAACAGGCGGTCTCTTTCTTTGAAAAAGCCTACCGGCAGGCATACTTGCGTTTTCTGGTGTTCCTTTCGGCATTTTACGACATCAACCGCGGTAAAGAGTCCTACTTCTGGGAAGCCCAACGCCTGACTCAGGAGGATGTGGACGAGAGCAACCTCAAAATGGCTTTCCTGAATCTGGTCACCGGCGTCAGGGATTTACGCGATGCCCAAAGTAACACCCGTCATTTCATCCTCAAAGAAATGACCGACCGCATCAGCCAAAACTTAAACTTCCGCAAGGACAAACAAGCTCTTGCCAGTTTGCAGGGGGAGGACTTGAAAGCCGCCCGCGATAATGCGCGCTTCTTTTCCTCCGTAGAAGGCTTGTTCGCCCTCAATCAAGAGGACGCCATTGACGGCCTGTACGTTCAAACCAAACCCCGCCTTAAACTGGCGTATATCTAAATTTGTCATTGAAGCGTATAAAAAACAAGCCCGGTCTTCTTGCGCCGGGCTTGTTTTGTGCTGCTAAAATGCTTCCTAGAGGTTGTTTACCGGCGCAGCCAGCATATTCTCCAGTACAATTTCAAGGGCCATGGTGTGGCTGCAAACCCCGCGCGTCTTGAAGAAATCGCAGTCACACTGCCAGCGTCCATTTTCATATTGAATGTGATGCGGATTGTTGTTTCCATCCATCGTTACGGTAAAGGAATGGAAGTGAATCCGTTCTCGCTCCTGTGCATACCTTCTGGCTTTTTCCCGCTTCCCGATCATCCCATAATCCATTTGAATTGATCTCCTTTCGATTTGAAATTTACAAAAAGGCACGCGTCACCACGCGTGCCCCGAAAATGAGCCATTCTTTGAATATGTCGTAACCACAGGCATTTGGATGCGCCTCGTAACCTTTCTTTACTATATTATACTGACTCGCGGGTAAAGTCAACGGCTTCGCTTAAATTTTAAGAAACCTCTTAACCGGGGAGGATCTTTTCCAACACAAACGCATCTTCTCCACCATGATAATAGTTGGCCCAGGTGGTAAATACCACATAGCCTTCCTGCTGATACAACTTCAAGGCTGGCAGGTTGGACTTGCGCACGCACAGGCGGATGCGGCGGCTGTTCAACAAACGCTCACACTGACGGAGCAGCGCTTGTCCAATCCCCTTGCGGCGGTATTCCGGTAAAACCCCCAGGGTCACAATCCAGCCCGCTCCATCCCCCCTGCGCAATTCTCCCGCCACAAAACCGATCATTCCTCCTCCATCTCCATGGACGGCTTTGAGACGCACAAAACCCGGAAAAGTCAGGACTATCAGCAAATCGAACCACGGCCAGGCGTCCTGTTCAAATACCACTTTTTCCAAACGATACAGATCAACAAAATCCCGCCAATTTGCTTTTTCGATGAGATAGTCCATACGCGAGGAAATTCGAAGAAAAACCCCCACCCGACTGTCATCTCGGTTTCAGTCGGGTGGGGTTTCTTGGTCAATGAGATTATTCTTTATTTTCCGGCGTGTAACGCCCTTTGAGAAAGTCACCCAACAGACTGGTGAATTCCATCGGGAAAATAAACTTGGTGGACTGGCCGGCGCCGATATTTTTGAGGGTTTCGAAGTACTGCAGGGTCATGGTCTTCTGGTCAATGCTATTGGCTACCGCGAATATCTTTTCCAGGGCCGCGGCATAACCTTCAGCCCGCAACAGCTGAGCCTGTTTTTCGCCCTCGGCCTGTAAAATGGCAGCCTGTTTTTGACCGTCCGCCCGCAGAATGGCGGCCTGACGTTCACCTTCGGCAATGTTTACGGCCGCCTCACGCTGACCGGTCGACTCGGTCACCACCGCGCGGCGGGTTCGCTCTGCTGCCAGCTGGCGATTCATCGAGTCCTGCACATCCCGCGGCGGAATGATCTCGCGGATTTCTACGTTGGTTACCTTGACACCCCAGCGCTCGGTCACTTCATCCAACCGGACACGCAATGACTGATTGATCTTTTCACGTTCTGAAAGCACGCCGTCCAGCATAATACCGCCGATCACCGAACGCAGGGTGGTTGTCGCAATACCCTGGGCTGCCATCTCAAAGTTGCCAACCTGCAGCACGCTCTGCACCGGGTCGAAGACCTTGTAGTACCACAAAAAGTCAATCGAAATGGGTGCATTATCTGCAGTGATCGAGGTTTGAGCGGGGATTTCGCGCACCTGTTCGCGCAAGTCCACCCGTACTGCTCGATCAATAAAGGGGATGAGGATGATCAAGCCCGGCCCGCGGGCGCCGATGCAGCGCCCCAAGCGGAACACAACCAACCGCTGATATTCCGGCACAATTTTGATCGCCGTGCCGAGGAAAACCAACGCCCCCAGGACGACTACCCCAATGAGACAATAGATAACTTCCATTTTTACAAACCTCCTCTTTTCTTAATCGGCTGTTCTTACCACAGCCCTTCGGATGGGATGATCCCTTACGGGATTTTTCACTCTTCGGCTACTTTTTCAACCTGTAAAATCAATCCGTCTCGTTTGACCACTCGCACCTTACTGCCGGCCTGGATTTCACTTTCACTCCAGGCTGACCATTCCTCACCCATCACATACACAGCGCCGTCGCGGTAAATGTCGGTTTTGGCTTCTCCAACCGCCCCAACCAGACGGGTAAGGTCAAAATCTTTCCTGCGTCCAATGGCCTCAATCCCTTTTCTTCCAACTACCCAAAGAATAGGGATGACAATGATCGAAGTGACCAGCGCAAGCCAAAAATTAACCGCCGGTTGACCGTCGGCGGTTTCAAAGAGAAATACCGAACCGGCAATCACGGCTGCAATGGTGAGCAGCAAGAAGATCCAATGGCGAGAACGCCGCAGTGCCAGATAAAACGGCACAACCCCGACCACCAAGACACCCAACGCCCAGGGATTAACGCGCAGGCTGAGAGCGCCAATTCCTGCCAGCACAATCGCAAACAATGCGCCGATTTCCAACAAACCGGTGCCGGGTGAAAAGAGCGCCAGAATCCCCAAAACCAGCCCAAGCACGAGCAAAACGTATGCAACATTGGGATCCATCAGCGGATTCATGGCTACCTTCCTTTTACGGGAAACACGATGAACGGTTTAGACAGATTGAATTTCTAACAAAATTATACCTTACAACCCCTTTGCCTCAAAACAAAATGTATCACTTCCGATTTTTAAACGGATAAGACAGCCTTCTCAGGCTGCCTTTCCGTCTCTACCACTATCTTATCCCTGTATCACCTACCCACCAGGAGCACGACTTTGCCCGGAGGAATGAGCAACGACTGCCTGCATTTATCATACTGAATTTGAATTAAGATTATTCAAAGAACAGGTTAGCAATTTGTTAAAAAAGGGTTCACTCCAATTCCAGCCGTTCGAACGCATAGCCGCCTGCCAGTCCGCCGGCCGCACAGAACAGACCCAGCACGAGCAAATTCTCAATCTCAACCCGGCCCAGCAGCGGAGACTCTCCCAGCGCATAGAACAGGGGTGAGTATCGCATCGCATCAGCCCCTGCCGTCAACCCAAAGGGAAAAAATAACAAAAAAAGAAAAACAAGCCCTGCCAGCCAGTCGAGCCAGAAGGATGGACTCAAAATCCCGATCAGGACGCCCACTTCTCCCAATAACAGGACCAGCAAAAATGTGCCGGGCAGTAACCCAAACAGCCCCCCTGGCAGCGAATTGCCGGTCAGCAGAATCATGCCGCTCGCGCTGAGAAAACCCACCACGGTCAGCAAAAAACAAGCCGAGGAAAGATAAGCCAAACGAGTGAGATAAACCTGCCAGCGTGGCAGCGGATAAGCCAGCAAAAAAGCGATGGAATGGCGCACCGCCTGTCCCTTGAATAACCTTCCTCCCTCCAAAAAGGCGAACGCCCCGCCAAAAACTGGCAACCCAAAAGCGGGGAGCATCAGCAGCCAGTAGCCGGCTTCTCGATCCAAGTTGGGGTTAAACCTCTCTACCAGCGCATCAATCCAAATTTCGTCCGCCAGAACTGGAAATAATAAGGCACAAGCCGCACTCCAGCCCACAAGGGTTATGCACCAAAGGGCGAAGCGATGTTTCCTTTCAAGCCAAAGGTCTGTGAATAAATCAAGCCGCATAGGCTGGAATGCCGTAAACGGTCTGATAAACCTCTTCCAAAGTGGGCTGCTGGCTGATGATATCCAGCACACGGAACTGGCTGGCGGTTTTCAGCAAGGCATCCGGGTCTCCCTGCACCGTGCAGAAGACTTTATTCTGATCACAGATCAGTTGGTTGATATTGCTTAATCCCACAAAAATTTGCGGGTTGACCGGATTGGCAAATCGCATTTCAATTTTCCGGATGGCGCGGGCGCGCAATTGAGCGCCGCGTTCCACGGCAATTACCCGTCCCTGATGAAAAATGGCAACCCGGTCGCAAATACGCTCCATCTCGGAAACCGATTGGGAAGCGATCACCACCGATCGGCCCTCGGCGCGAAATTCGGCAATCAGGCGGTAGAGTTCCAGCTGGGCAGCCGTTTCCAGATCCCGTGAAGGTTCATCCAGCAAAATTAATTCAGGACGGTGCATGAAAGCCTGCACCAGACCGATTTTCCGGCGGTCGGCAGCGGAGAGCCGTTCACACGCCAACTCCAGGTTGACCTGGAAGCGGGCTGCCAGGTCATGCGCAAAAGCCATTTCCAAGCCGCCGCGCAAAGCTGCAAAGCGCTCAAGCAGTTGACCGGCCGTCACGCCTTTTGGCAAAGTCAGGTTTTGCGGCAAATAGCCTACAAGCCGTCGTACTTTCAAACCGTTGCGCTGGCAATCCATTCCTAAAACCAACGCCTGACCATGGGATGGACGGATAAAGTCGAGTAGAACATGAAACAGGGTGGATTTTCCCGAACCGGACGGTCCAAGCAAGCCAAACACTTCCCCCGGGTCAACCTCCAGCGTCACCCCACAGAGCGCCGGTCGGCGGTGAAAATCCTTGGATAAGTTTTCGGTACGCAGTACGAGGTAGCGCATGTTCAACCTCCTTGTCCGTCAGATACCGGTAAAAAACACCGGCTGGTGTCGAGATACCAGCCGGTCAAAGGAGGCAGTTATGCTTCACAAACCTTCAGGCTGGTATCTCTCGGCGGGATTGCCATTCCTCTAAAATTTTTTGGTACGACTTTTCCAGCAGGGTTGACCATTCGATGATCTCGTCCATTCGCTGGCGGGCCGGGTGACCCTCCGTCAGTCCTTGCAGGCCTTCTTGCGCCATCTCCCGCAGGTTTTGAATGCTCTCCAATCGCATCTCCAGCGAATTTTCCCAGGCCTCGTCAGAGAACACATAATAATCGCTGCGCTCCCCCGGCAGAGAAACCCGCTCTGCCAGTCCGGCCATCATCAACGTGCGGAGATTGGTGGAGATACTGCTGCGGCTGACCTGCAGCACTTCGGCCATCTCTTCCGGCGAAACCGGTCGGCTGGAAATCAACAGCAAGCCGAGAATCTTTCCGCCAATGCGAGGAATGCCGTACTCCTCAAAGTGCAATCCCATATTTTCAATGAACTGGGACAGGGTGGATAGGTCTCCCGATATGGGAGGGGTACTATCACCGCTATCCGTTTCGTCTGAAACCATACGATTCTTCGCTCCTTGAATAAAAAAGGCCACGTTTGTCCAATGCGGACAATTTAATTCTATAACTATTCATCATTTCTGTCAAGACTGAAATGAATAAACTTTTTTGTAAGGTGTATATCAATCAATCATTGATCAAACAACTACTTATTCGTAAAATTTTATCCAATTCACCACCCCTTTCCTCTACCGAGTTGAAAATTGAAGGTCTTTGTCGCGGGGTTTCGACTTTTGAAAAGTCTGCATTTCCCGGAGGGGTGGCCGTGAATTTGAAAAAGCCAGGATTGGAATTCAAGTTGACGATCCCATCAAATACTAAAATTGGAAAAATTGGTGATTGAATCCGGCAGCGCAATGGGCTAGAATATAGTGGGGTTGAATCGTTTTAGAGCGATTTTATTCGGGAGAGGAGAAGTCCATGAATCATCCACCGGGCGAGGAAATCCAGCATGCATGGATCGCCTTCGTCACCAACCACGTCCTTCTGCCTCAAGTGCGCCCGGTGATTGCCGCCTCGTGGGAGCGTTGCTGGGCGCGAGTTGATCCGTATTCACCCCATCGTCCACCCCATCTTTCTGCCGAGCACCTGCTCTCCATTCAAGTGAATCATTTCGACTTGATGGCTATTGCCCGTCCGGTCATGGAAGATGTGTATCAATACATTGAAAATTCCAATTCGGCGGTTTTGTTTGCCAACAATGTGGGATACCTGTTAGATGCCGTTGGAGATGCCAACATCATGGTTTCTCTGGAAAGAATGGGGATTACCCCCGGCACCCTGCTTGCCGAAGGAGAAATTGGCACAAACGGGATCGGTTTAAGCCTGCTCGAAAGAATGCCCCAGGTTGTGCAAGGATTTGAGCATTTCCGTCAGCCGTTTCATCCGTATGATTGCGCCGCCGCGCCGGTTTTCGACACTTCCGGTAAATTAATTGGGGCATTGGGGATTATCACCCCGAGAGACCATCTGCACCCCCATTCGCTGGGCATGGTCACCGCCGCCGCCAGAGCCATCGAAGCTCAGCGGCAGGCCGACCAGTTGCTGGAAGAACAGAACAACCAGCTCACCGGCCTGAATGCCATTCTTTCCAGCATTCAGGAAGGCATTCTGGTGTGGAATGCAGAAGGCACTATTTTGCACGCCAACCCGACTGCCGCCAACATCCTGCGGGTGAAACCGGATAACCTGCTTGGCTCCAAACTGGAAGCCTTCATCCGTTTTCCGCGCGTGGTCCAGGATGCGCTTCAAAAACTCATTCCGATCAACGATCTGGAAGTCCAGCTGACGGCCGCCGGCGAGCCGATCAACTGCCTGCTCAGTCTGCAGTACATTCACGGCCGGCACGGCTTGCGCTCAGCCATTGCCGTCCTGCGTCCGGTCAAAACCCTGCGCGAATACGTACAAAGACAGGTCAGCTCGCCCACCTTCGACTTGCAAAACCTGATCGGCGAATCGCCTGCCATCCGGCGGGTGCGGCGTATGGCGCGCAGCGCGGCTGCTGCCCGCGGCTGCGTGCTGATCCGCGGCGAACCGGGTACGGGCAAAAACTTGCTGGCGCGCGCCATTCATTACCACAGCCAGCGTAGCCAGGCGCCGTTCGTCGTCTTCGCCTGCACCGCCGTTCCCAGCGAATTAGCCCTAACCGAACTGATCGGCAGCGAAAAAGGAAGACCAGACAGCGCGCCGATTACCAGCAAGTTTGAACTGGCTGCTGGAGGCACACTATTCCTTCAAGACGTTGACCAACTGCCGCTCGAGGCGCAAAGTGTACTGCTCAACTTTTTGGAATTGGGAATCATCCAGAAGATCGGCAGCCGCAAACCCATTGAAGTGGATGTGCGCATCATCGCCTCCAGTTCCGCCCCGCTGGAGCATCTGGTGCGCGAGGGCAACTTCCGCGCCGATTTGCTGTACCGGCTCAGCTCCTTTGAAATTGTGCTGCCGCCCCTGCGCGAACGCAAACAGGATTTGGACCTGCTGATTGAACAAATTCTTCAACGATTGTCCAAACAGGTTGGACATCCGCTGACCCTCAGCCGCGAAACCCTCAGCCTTCTCAAGGCCTATCACTGGCCCGGCAATGTCCGTGAACTGGAATCGGTGCTGACCCGCTCGGCGGTTCAGGCCAGCCCGGGCCGGCTGATTACACCCGCCCACCTGCCTCAGCTGCAGCCGATGACCGAAACGGATATTTCCATCGGCAGCGAGGACGGCAAAATTTTGCCGCTCGAAGAACTGGAAAGGCGCGCCATCTTACAAGCCGCTCAGTACTGTCAGGGCAATATCACCCGCATGTCGGAGATGCTGGGGGTAGGCCGGACAACCATCTGGCGCTACTTCAAACAGATGAATTTATCCCCCGAAGAATTCCGCATCCGCAACTCAAAATCGCTCAATGTTTCAAATTGAAACACTTATTAAGATAACTGTTCCATTCCGAACCAAAAATTGCACAAAAGTTGACCTTCTCATCAAGCGCTGTACAATTAAGGGCGATGTTTAATTTTTGTTCCTTCACCCGCAATCATGGGCAGATGATCTGGTCTTGGGCTATGGGTTGGCAGGCTTCAACCCAGAATGCCTGTGTTTTTTCCTCTCTTCAGGCAAGAGATACCGCTCGTTTCGGTTAAAAAACCAAAACAGCGGTATTTTTTTGCAAGTTCCTAACGGTCTTTTCTCCACAATCCAATAATTTATCTAAGGAGGTTGCCCGGAAAGAGATACTTTTT
>CALHYE010000022.1 GCA_938040735.1 uncultured Bellilinea sp. | reverse complement strand
TCGCCTTGGTAGGCCATTACCCTACCAACTAGCTGATGGGACGCAGGCCCCTCCCGAAGCGACTTTCGCCTTTAATCACCCGGCATCTAATCCGGGGGATCACATGCGGTATTAGCAGCCCTTTCGAGCTGTTATCCCACACTTCGGGGCAGGTCACCAACGCGTTACTCACCCGTTCGCCACTAAGGTCGTATTGCTACAACCTCCGTTCGACTTGCATGTATTAGGCACGCCGCCAGCGTTCATCCTGAGCCAGGATCAAACTCTCCGCAAAAAATATCACCTTTTCAGGTGTTCGTTACGGATCGTTGACGGAGCTCTCTTTCTTGGCTTCCTTCCTATCACTCTTCAGTTGTTAAGGTTCCGCTTGCTTCCGAGGGCCAGATTCTACCCTACCAGCTTTTCCCTGTCAAGTTTTTGGCGATAAAATCGCCGATGTTTTCCTAAGTCGTTCATCTTTGGTCAACACCGGCGCATCTCTCGACGTCCTTGCCAGGCCTGGTCCCTCTTGTACCAACCCGTTTTCAATTGTTACCGATCCGCTTTTTCAGCAAGATCTCTTCACAGTTTGGGACTTATATTGTACCCGCCCTGTCTCGGATTGTCAAGGGGTTTCGCAGAATTCTTTCGGAAGTGGCGTATTTGGTTTTGAGCGATCTGCCGTCTCCGGCGAGACCGGGTCGCCCTCACAGGCAACGGGCTGGATTATACCCCTATCCCCATCCCTGTCAAGGGATTTAATGCCCTTTTTTCAAAATTGGTCTCCCCCTTCGACCCTTAGCCGGAACAATCCTTGCAACCGGAACAATTAACCCCTCCCAGCCGTCTTAACCCTGTATCTTGTGTAAAACAGACTAAATTGGTCATCATTAAGTCGGGATGGTATAATTTCTATCATGAAAGCAATCGGTTCACTCACCTACTCCAACCAGCGGCCGCTTCTGCAGCAATGGCTGACCGCTATGCTGCTTTCGCTTGGGTTGACGGTGGTTCTGGTTCTTGTTGTCATTGTGGGTTATCAGGTCTGGTTTGCCGGGCGAATCTTCCCCGGCGTCCAGGTCGCCGGTATTCCGGTTGGCGGCCTCAGCCCGGCCGAAGCCGCCGAGAAAATCTCCGCTCAAATCACCTTTCCAAGCCAGGGACGGATTGTCCTGCAGGATAAAGAAAATTTGTGGGTCGCCTCACCGCAGGAATTAGGTCTTTTCCTCGACCCCGGCGCTTCTGCCTCGCTTGCCTTTCGGGTTGGGCGAGAAGGCAGCCTGATCGAGCGGCTTGAGGATCAATTCCGCGCCTGGTATGTGGGCAAAAACACTTCGCCGGTTATGCTCTTTGACCAGCGCATTGCTTATGCGTACCTTAACCGCATCGCCCCGGTCATCAACCGGCCGGTCATTGAAGCCAATTTAGGATTACAAGGCGAAGAAGTGTTCGTCCGCTCCGGTGAAATCGGCCGCACACTCGATATAGACGCCTCGCTGGCGCTGGTTTCAGCCCAGGTGCAGTCTTTGCAAGAGGGTGTCGTTCCCTTAGTTGTCGAAGAAACCCCGCCGGTGATTCTGGACGCCAGCCAGCAGGCTGAACTGGTGCGACGTATCCTCAGCCAGCCATTAACCCTCACCCTGCCGGAAGACCAAACCGCGCCCGGCAGCCCATGGGTATTTGACCGCACCACCCTGGCCTCCATGCTCACTATTGAACGGGTACGCCATCAAGACGGCGAACAATACGAAGTCACCCTCAACAGCGAAATGCTGATCACCTTTCTCTCCAATTTAGCACCAAATCTGCGCACCTACCCTCAAAACGCTCGTTTCATTTTCAATGATGATACGCGCCAATTGGATCTGCTTCAACCGGCCGTCATCGGCCGCACCCTCAACGTGAATGCCACGCTGCGCGCCATTCAAGAGGGATTGAAGCAGGATCAGCACACCATCCCGCTGGTGTTTGACTATACCAACCCGCCGGTAACCGACGACGCCACCGCCGAAAGTCTGGGAATCACCGAACTGGTCAGCCAGTACACCTCCTATTTTTACGGTTCCAGCCGTGAACGGGTGCAAAACATTCAGGCGGCTGCCAGCCGTTTCCACGGCTTGCTGGTGCCGCCGGGCGCCACCTTTTCCATGGCTGACGCCTTGGGCAACATCAGTCTGGATAACGGTTACGCCGAAGCGCTGATCATCGTCGGCGGACAAACCATCAAAGGCGTAGGCGGCGGCGTGTGTCAAGTCAGTACAACCCTGTTTCGCACGGCCTTCTTCGGCGGCTATCCGATTGTCGAACGCCACGCTCATGCCTACCGGGTCAGTTATTACGAAAAAACCTACGGCAACCGCATTGATCCCAATTTAGCCGGACTGGACGCCACAGTTTATGTTCCGATTGTGGATTTCAAATTCACCAACGATACCCCATACTGGCTTTTGATGGAAACCTACGTCAATCCCAACGCCAGCACGCTAACCTGGAAGTTCTACTCCACTTCCGACGGGCGAAGCGTGGAATGGACAACCACCGGCCCGGTCAACATTGTCGAACCCCCCAAACCGTTGTACAAAGAGAACCCAGACCTGCGCGAGGGGGAAATCAAACAGGTGGACTGGGAAGCCAAAGGGGCCGAAGTAACCGTGAACCGGACGGTCTACCGCAATGGACAGGTGTACTTCAAGGATCGCATTTACACCCGCTACCAGCCATGGCAGGCAGTCTACGAATACGGCCCCGGCACCGAAATTCCCACCCCCGAAGCCGAAAACAACGATTAACCCGATAAAAGAAACAACTCCGGCTTTATCCCCATCGCCAGAGTTGTTTCTTCTGCACGATCCCCTGAAGTCGTCGGCAGTGAGACGAAATTGGCATTAAATAAACCATCAAAACCAAGGGGGAACGTAAATACGGCTATAATATACTAGGAAAACACTCAAAAATGTTCTGAGTTGCGCTCTAAGACCACTCCAAAAGACGGGAAAGGCACCCCCTATGCCAGCCGGCGAACCCCGATTCAGCGAACTGCTCCAACGCGCCATCAACCGTATTGCATTTTTGGAAAACAAAACCCGCCAGGTGGTGTTTGACGAACTGGGTTACGCCCTCGGCAGGCAGGGCGGCAGCGCCATCCAATACTGGATTTACCACCAGCGTGTGCCTGCCCGGCTGGAGGATGTTGAAAATCTTGCCCGCATCATCGCCCACCGCGGCGGCTGGGAAAACGAAAACGACTTGCGTTCCTTCCTCACTCGCGGCGGGCACCCCAGCGCCGATATCCTGGTGCGTCAAATTTTTCCGAACGAGCTCATATCCACCCCCACCCCTGCCAGTCAACCGGCTTTTATTGTCGGGCCGCCCATTCTCAAACCCCACCAGTTCTTTGGGCGCACGCGCGAACTCCGCCGCATTTTTGCCGCGCTCAACAGCGCTCCCATGCAAAACGTAGCCATCAGCGGCCTTTCTCGCAGCGGAAAAACCTCATTGCTGCATTACATCCATACCATCACCCGAACACCCTCCGCCGCTCTACGCCCGGACCAGACTCAAAACTGGTTGGACGAACCTCAACGCTATCGCTGGGTGTATGTGGATTTTCAAGACCCCCGCGTTTGCAGCCGCGAAGGTTTTTTGCTCTACGTCCTGCGGCAGTTGAACTTTCCTGCCCCCTCCTCGCTCGACCTGATTCAGTTTGTGGATATCATCGTCCGGTATCTGGTCAACCCAACCGTCATCCTGCTCGATGAAATTCAAATTGCACTCACCAATCCCGAATTCACCCAGCAATTCTGGTGGAGTTTGCGCTCGCTTTCTTCCAATCTCACCGACGGAAAACTGGCGTTTGTGATTGCGGCTCAAAATCAATTACCGGTTTTGCAAACTTCGCTGGGAAAACCTTCGCCTTTTTTGAACATTTTTGGCCACTCTATCCAGTTGGGCCCGTTCAGTGAGGAAGAAGCCCGCCGGTTGATCCGATCCAGTCCCACCCCCTTTTCCCCGGAAGACACAGATTGGATCATTCAGCACAGCGGCTGCTGGCCGGCCCTGCTGCAAATTTTATGCAGCACCCGCCTGGTTGCCTTGCAAGAAAATCAATCGGATGAATCCTGGAAAGCCGACGCGTTGGCCAATATCCGACCCTATCAATACCTGATGGAAACGCCATGATCCCACCGCCTCCATCTCTCGCTCCCACCGAACGGGTCAGGATTATTTCACCCCTGCGCATTCTCTTCTGGTTGATCGTTCATCCATCCGCCTGGCAGCGTTATCTGACCCAAATTGACCCCTCCATACCGCTGGATTTCAGCCTGACCGAATTGACGAGAGAACAACGCCGCAACCCCCAACTGGTGCGTTTTCTGGTGTTCACCTGGTTGTTTGTGGGCATCGGAGTTGCCCTGCTCATTCCTCTGATTCGAACGGTCCTCGGTTATTCGCTGAGCGAATTACCGCTCAATCTGGCCATTGGGGTCGGTTACGCCCTCTCGGCCAGTGTGTGCGGCGCCCTGTTTTCCGGTTTTGGCAGCGGTCTGACCTTTGGTCTCGTTTTGGGAGTAGGGACCGGCCTGCTCTCTCAGGATATGGACGCTTATTTTGTGGTCACCGCTGCGGCTGCCGGGCTGGCAGCCAGCGTTCAACTGAATTTGCTCCAGATGCGCCAACGCCCGTCCTCTATCCTGCGCTGCCTGTTGGGTGTGATCACCGGCATCTCGGTCAGCATTGTTATAATTTTGGGATTTTGGGTAATCGCATCTGGCGAACTGATCAACAGCCCTCAAACCCTGCAAATTGGCCACTCCCTAAGCAGTTCGGCCCTTATTTTGCTGATCGGCAGCAGTTTACCGGCCGGATTCTTAACTGTTTGGCTGACCCTCCATTTACGCAGTCGCAAAGGCTGGCGGCGTCTCATGATCCCGGCTGTGTTGCTGAGCATCTGGATGATCCTGGGCTATACCGGATTGCTCAGTCAGCCCAGTCAAACCATCCAGATAACGATCAGCGCCGGCATTGCCGGCGGGGCATTCATCACCTTGCTGTTTGGGCTGAGCAGCGCCCTCACCCGTCAAATTGGCGGTAATAATGCGGCCGCCATAGCCAGCGGACTGGTGGCCGGGATCGGTTGGATTCCCCTCGGGCCGCACGTCCTGCTTGGCTATCAGCATCACCCCCACCTCATCAGCGTTGCTTTGGCAGCGCTGGTAATCAGTCTGACCATTTCTCACTGGCGGCCGCTGATTTTTTACCCCCTGGTGGCGATTTGGAATAATTATTGTCTCAACCTCGACCAAAACCGCCGCGGCGAATTGCGTTGGTTCCGGCTGCACGCCGCCTTTTGGGATGAAAAACAGCGGCTGCCCTGGCCCGATCTGGATGAATATTTGTTATTGCTTTCTGAACGTCAGCCCGACATGCTTCAGGATGTGTTAATTTACCTTTCGACTACCGCTCAACGACCGGTTGCCCAAAAAGTGCAAATGGAATTAACCGCCCGCCAATTTGAAGCCTGTAAAGATGTTCACTCGCTGGCATCCATCCGCCATCAGACCGCTGTAGGGCTGCTGGAAGGGCCGCTTTCCACAATTCTCATCGCATTGCACAACATCAGCCGAGACGTTGACCACGCCCTGCGGCAGAATACCCCCTATCAACAACGCTTGGGGTTGGGCATGGCGCGCGATAAACTGGCAACCTTGCAAAACGAGTTACTCCTGAGCCGCGACCCGCAGTCCCAGCGCTTTGCCCCCATCATCACCCAATGGCAGCGCATCCTCGCTTCCCACATCGAAGCCATGACCATCCCTGCCCAATATCAGCAGGAAATCCCCAATCCGTACATTTGTGGAATGCCGCTCAGCGAGCAGCAATCCCTCTTATTTGTCGGGCGCAGCGAGATCATCGAACGCATCAACCAAATGCTGATGCAGGAAAAATGTCCCCCGTTGTTGCTGTTTGGACAGCGCCGCATGGGTAAAACTTCCCTGTTACTTAACCTCAGCCATTTCTTAAACTCATCCATCATCCCCTGTTTTGTGGACTGTCAGGGATTGGCCGGCTACCGTGATAGCGATGAGCTGGTGCCGGAATTTGTCGAATTGGTGCGCCAATCCGCGCTGCGGTTTCGCAATGTGGAATTACCCGCCTTCAAATCCCTGTTATCCTCCGGCAAGGGCAGCCTTTATCAACTTCTCAATCAATGGTTGGCCGCCACCGAAAAACAACTGGAAAGCCACCGTCAAACCCTCCTGCTGGCAATGGATGAATTTGAAAGTTTGGAACTGCTGATGAAAGCCAACCTTAATTTGGCAAAATTGTATCTTGGATTTGCCCGCCATACGGTTCAGCACCATTCCCGTTTCAGGATTCTGCTGGCAGGCACTCACTTGCCCGAAGAAATGCCTCTCTGGCGCGACTTTCTGATGAATGCCCGCGTGCTGAAAATTGACTACCTGACTCGCTCTGAAACCCTCCAATTGATCGAACAACCCGTCAAACCGTTTCCACTGACCTACCCGCCGGAAGTCAGTCAGGTCATTTTCGAGCAGACCCGCGGTCATCCGTATCTGGTGCAATCGCTTTGTTTTGAACTGGTCTTGCTGAAAAACGAGCAACCGCTTGCCAGCCGCTTTCAGGTTACGTTGGCCGATCTGGAAGAGGCGCTAGAGCGCGCCCGCAAAGCAAACAGGATCTTCTTCAACGATCTGGCTCACAATCAACTCAGCCCGTCAGCAGCCAGCATGGCAATTGTCCTTGCCCGCCAAGGCGCAGCGGCCTGCCTGCCCGTGGATGAATGGCAGCAAATTTTCCCGGCTTATTCAGAAGCGGGACTGGCCGACCTGCTGCGGCGCGATGTGGTTGAAGCGGCCAACGGAGGTTATCGCTTTCAGGTGGAATTCATCCGCCGCTGGTTTGCCGAACAACCGCTGGTCTCTCACAGCCAGTCATCGGCTTCGTAGCGCTCCCATTCTCGTTCACTCCAACCGTATTGCCCCCTCCGAAGCAAAAGATTGGGTGACAGGATTCGATTTTCCTTTGGATCATGCGTCGTTAATTCTCACATTAACAAGTCTAGAAAATCTTGCCAATGAGATTCTTCACAAAGCATAATAGTGTGTTATAGATTGATTGTCGCTTGCATCAGGGTTGGAAAAATCACGCTAAATTTATAAACGGTTATAATCCAATTCGGGTGAGTGGTTTGTATGATCATCCACAAAAAGTCTATAATATGGCGAAAATTCTAACCAGTTTTCTCGGAAGACAACTATGTGGCTAGCCTATTTATGGAATAAAAAAATAATTCAAAGACTCATTGTATTTTTTGGAATTGTTGGGGTGGCAATTGTATTTGTTATAACTCCCGCTTTTGTGGAGAAATATATCTCAAGCGACCATCATCTGACCCCTGAAGGCACCCATAGACTGCTGGTATATCGTATTATTGTCTTGATTGTAAGTTTATTATCCATAGCAATAGGACACCAACTAAAAAAAGTCCAAAGGATAACGATCAAAAACGACTCCATTGCTTTATACTTGGGGCTTCTCGCATGGGGGATTTTGTATATTCTGTACTTGAAAAATCACACAATTCCAGTCAACCCTGCAGGTTACTACCTTGAATCCGCAAGACAACTTATTCAAAATGGATATAAGATTCCCGAATACTTGAGAGGATTTGGAATACCCGGTATTCCATTTGCCTATCCACCTTTAGGACTTTATGTTTACGCAATTACTGGGATGATGCTCGGAGACATCTCCACTGCCGCTCTTATCTTCCCAGGACTTTTATTGCCAGTTCAGGCTTTCGCAGGCTATTTGTTTGTAAAGCAATTTACAGGGTCAAAGCAAGCGGCACAATGGGCAGGCGTGTTTTTGTTACTTGTTCCCCACCTTTTTTATCGAACACTGTGGGGAGATGGTATCACGACAGGTATATCGGGTATTTTCTTGCTTTTTTCATGGTATTTTGCTGTAAAACCCAATCCCACCGGTCAGGTTTATCACAACCCTGTTTTTGGGGGTCTTTTTGTGGGGCTTTCTATCCTATCTCACCCCGGAATTGGATTATTCTGCGCGGTATCCTATGCT
>CALHYE010000021.1 GCA_938040735.1 uncultured Bellilinea sp. | reverse complement strand
ATGGATGGTCAAGCAGTTAAGTTCACTACAAGCAATGGTCTATTTCCGGTTTTTGAATTGCCGGATGGAGAACACACGATAGAATTAGAATTCCAACCGGTTTTAGTGTATATTGGATTATCTATAAGCATCATTTCATGGATTGGTTTTACTTCTTGTCTTTTCTTAAGCCGGTTCAATGAAAAAAAGTGAAAAGATCGGACTTGTTTTATTCTGGCTGTTAACAGCCGTGATTACATCCTTCCCTTACATTATCGGCTGGTACAACTCTAGTTGCGATACAGTCTATACGGGGCTGTTAATTGGTGTTGAAGATGGAAATTCTTACTTAGCAAAAATGTTAGCTGGCGCGAAGGGAGAGTGGCTTTTTAAGACGCCATATACTGCCTTCCCACAAAAAGGTTTCTTGGCATTCTTTCCGTATATTATATTAGGAAAATTGACAGGATCTGACGGAGATTATCAAACAAGAATAATTATTTTCCATCTATTTCGTATTATAGGTGTTGGTTTTTGTGTTTATTCAATATATCGTTTTATTGCGATTTATATTCAGGAAATTAACCTTCGTTTTTCTTCGTTGCTTTTGTCGACATTTGGAGGGGGGCTTGGATTTTTATATTTGTTTGGGCTACAGAATTTATGGTCATATCTGCCATTAGAATTTTATTCTCCGGAGACTTTTGGATTTTTATCCTTTCTCTCAATTCCTCACTTAGTATGGGCGAGGGCTTTTTTGTTTTTAGGCTTAGCAAGGTATTTGGAAAAGAAGTCGAATTATATAAGAGAAGGGTTAATAATAGGGGTTCTTTGGAATTTTATGGCTTTCATGCAGCCTCTTTCTGTGCCGATTGGCTGGTTAGTCCTCTTGGCTTACAATTTGTTTCAGATAATTCTCGTAAAATGGAACAAGTGTTATGGGATACAAAAATATTCACTGGACGACTTGTTGAGATTGCTCTTAATAGTTTTGGTTTCTTCTCCTTTGGTGATCTACACTTTTTTTGCTTTTCAGATAGATCCCTTTTTGAAAAATTGGCAGTCCCAAAATATCATTCTTTCCCCACCGATTACTGAATATTTGCTGGCTTACGGTTGGATTGTTCCATTTGCTTTAATTGGAATGGTTAAGAACTTAAATCGTCTGCCTCAAGGTCTATTAATCTCCTGGGCATGTCTGCTCCCATTGCTTATTTATATGCCATATCCTCTTCAGAGACGCCTGGCTGAGGGTGGTTTCGTGATCTTAAGTGTTCTGGCTATAGATGGTTTATCTCGTGTTCGAAACAAAATAGGAAAAACAGAAATATTTTGGTTTTTGGTAAATTTTGTCACCACTGCCATAATTTTTTCTGGAGCATTACGCGCTGTTTCTTCAAAGGCATTTCCATTGTACATTAGCGAAGAAGAGGACCAACTATTTCAAAAAGTAAGCAAATTGATCCCCAATCAATCTGTTGTTCTGGCAGATTGGGAAATTTCCACATTGCTGCCAGCCCATGCTCCAGTCCGGGTAATTATAGGACATGGGCCTGAAAGTATTCGAGCAAATCAAATCAGAGAGCGAATGGAGTTTCTTTATTCGCAAGATAATTCATCTGAATTTCTAAACTTTTTAATTGATGAAAGCGTGGATTATTGGATTATGAACAAAACAACCCCTCCCAAATTTATGGTAATGAATTCAGAGTTGAATTTCCTCAACGAAATCTCAGAAAGTAATAAATATGTGATTTTCAAAGTAAATATTGAGTATTGAAATTGAGGCGGAGAATTGGATGAAATCTTTTCGGCAAAATGGAAATTACGTCTTTTGGCTAGTTTTTCTTGCTCCATTTCTGCTTTTTCTGATTCCGCTGCTGGAAGGGAAAGTGATTTTTTGGGGAACTGCCGGGCTGCAATTTATCCCATGGCGGGCTTATGGTTTTGCTTTGTTGAAAGAAGGCATCTTTCCATTTTGGAACCCATTGAATGGTATGGGAGCGCCTCTTTTTGCCAATTATCAAACCGCTTTTCTATATCCACTCTCGTGGATTCTTTACCCCTTTTATCAGGTTGGAGGTGTGCCGGCTTTGGCATGGGCCTATACCTTATTGGTTCCCGTTCATCTTGGGATTGGCGGCGTTGGCACGGCTTTGCTCCTCAGGAAATTGGGCATACAACCCCGGGGGCAGGTGATCGCCGCTTTAGCCTTTAGCCTTAGCGGATTTTTTGTAGCGCGCGCATCTTTTTTCAGCATGATCTGGGCAGGTGTTTGGTTACCCTGGTTGATTTGGGCAGTCGAGGGGTTGATAAAGTCTGAAAAATTCTCTCAAAAATGGATTTGGATGATTGGATTGGCCTTGATAGCAGCCAATCAATTGCTGGCGGGCCATGCTCAATTAAGTTGGTACTCTCTTATCTTCGCGGCATCCTGGACGTTATTTCGTGTAGCGAAAATAGAGACATGGAAAGCAAGGATAAAAATAGGAGCTTTACTTTGGTTTGGGATGATTCTGGCGGTTTCGTTATCAAGTATTCAACTGGTCCCCACTTATGAGTATTTAATTCAATCCCAGCGTTCAGATGCGGTGGATTATGAATATGCCATGAACTATTCTCTCTGGCCTTGGCGTCTACTTGGTTTTTTTGTTCCGGATTTATTTGGTAACCCCGGCGCCGGGGGGTATTGGGGATTTGGGGCTTATTGGGAGGATGCCTTCTATATCGGTTTGCTGCCTATTTTACTTTCATTGAGTTCGATAGCTTCACTCTTCAAGTTAAAACCCGGAAATGTTATTAATCCTGAGAAGAGACGATTGGTAAAGTTCTTGTGGGCAGTTGTTGTTATTGCAGTTGCCATGGGCTTGGGAAAGAACACACCCATATTTCCTTGGCTTTACCGCCATATCCCGACTTTTGATATGTTTCAAGCCCCAACCCGCTGGATGTTTTTGGCGGTTTTTTCCTTGGCGTTACTGGCGGGTGTTGAGGCTCATTCTTGGGAGCATCCATCGGCTGCCGGTATCAAGAGACTTCGGTTGTTGGCTGCTGCAAGTGTGGCGATTATCATAGGAGCGATAGCGGCCGGTATTTTGTTGCCTCAAATTAAAATAACTTTTATCCGTTCTTTTGTTACTCTTGGATTTTTATTATGTTCGATTTCGCTGGTTGCTTTGTTCACTCCCAAAGAAGATGAATTTCTCCGAAAGAAACAAACCTTATGGCAGGGTTTTGCTGTGGGGATTGTATTGGTGGATTTATGGATGGCGGGCGCATTTACAAACCCGTTCATTCGCGCAGGTTTCTTTAAGGTTTCGCCGTCCGTTTCAAAACCTTTGGAGCAGAATTCACGGGTATATATCCCAACCTCCGTGGAAAATCGGTTGAAATTCGAAAAATACTTGTCATTTCGTGATTTCAATGCGAATTCAAACTGGGATGAATTGAAATTACTTCCTCTTCCTAACATTAATTTATTGTCCGGAGTACCTATGGTTAATAATTTTGACCCGCTGGTCACAAACCGCTTTAACCAGTGGATGGATTGGATGAACAAACTCCCCCCGGATGAAGCTCAAAAATTGCTCGAAAAAAGTGGTGTGGGGAGTGTGATTGAATTGGAAAATGACCTTAATTGGAGTATTAAATCGCTGATACCCGAACCAAGGATTGACTGGAGGGGGTGTCAACGGATTCGAGATAAAGCAGAAACAATGGTTCTACAACCGTTGGAAATGACTGATGTTGAGGAGTGTATAATTGTTGAAGCGGAAGATCAATGTAATATTCCATCCAATTTGGCTGATGCAAATATTGCCATTGAAGTGCTAAGGGATGAGGTTAATTTGATTGAGGTCGCTATAAGCGCTGCTTCTACCGGATGGGTCCGTATAGCCGATAGCTGGTATCCGGGATGGACTGCCACAATTGATGGCGAAACGGCAGCGGTTGAGCGTGTGGATTATCTTTTCAAAGGTGTATGTGTGCCTGCCGGGAATCACAGGTTAACTCTCCAGTATCTACCTACGGCATTTCCTCTGGTTTGTTGGATCAGTTTAGGTGCTTTGCTCTTTTGCCTGACAACCGCAGGAATCTCATTTGCATTTGGTAAGGTGCAGTCACACAAGAGGAGTATTGAATGAATCACAGCATCGAAAAAGTTCAGTCCTTTTCCAAGCGGGTGATGGAAAATCTGGAAAGGGTCATTGTGGGTAAAACTCATACACTTGAGC
Organism: uncultured Bellilinea sp.; assembly: GCA_938040735.1. GTDB lineage: Bacteria > Chloroflexota > Anaerolineae > Anaerolineales > Anaerolineaceae > Bellilinea. Next base: position 68,176 of record CALHYE010000021.1, on the reverse strand, counting down.
TGGTCATCATCAGCCTGCTTTGTCAGGGACATCTCCTAATTGACGATGTACCGGGAGTCGGTAAAACGATTTTGGCGCGAAGTCTGGCGAAGAGTTTGGGCGTTAAATTTAGCCGTATCCAGTTTACGCCGGATATGTTGCCAAGTGACGTTACCGGCGTGTCCATTTTCAATCAGGTAACCCGGCAGTTCGAATTCCGGCCTGGACCGATTATGGCGCAAATTGTGCTGGCGGACGAAATAAACCGGGCGACTCCCAAAACGCAATCGGCTCTATTGGAAGCGATGGAGGAACGGCAGATTACCGTAGATGGAGTCACCTATCCCCTGCCAGTTCCGTTTTTGGTTTTAGCCACACAAAATCCAATCGAGTACGAAGGCACCTTCCCTCTGCCAGAAGCGCAACTAGACCGTTTTTTAATGCGGATCAAAATTGGTTATCCTTCGCTCTTGGATGAAATGAAAATTCTAGAGCTGCAACAATTACGCCATCCGATTGAGGAGTTGGAAGCCGTTGTTGAAGTGGACGAATTACTGGAAGTTCAGCAAATTATTCGTTCGGTTTATGTATCCCGTCCTCTACGGCAATACATAGTGGAATTGACGCGGGCTACCCGCGAAAATCAGGATGTCTACCTTGGGTCAAGCCCGCGAGGAAGCCTTGGTTTGTTCCGCGCCGGGCAGGCAAGAGCAGCCATTCACGGCAGGGATTATGTTCTCCCTGATGATGTTAAAGTTCTGGCTGAAAGTATCCTTTCCCATCGAATGGTGATTCAACCTTCGGCAAGGTTAAGAAACTTAAGCGCCGATCAGATCATTCACGAACTGGTCACGCTGGTGCCGGTTCCGGGCGGCGATCTTGCTTTTCAGCCTTCATCCGCATGAAAATTCGCCCGCCATTTTTTATCTTCCTCATTCTGCTTGCTGGATCCGTTGCGGGAGCTTATTTGACCCAGCAACCAACCGTGTTTGTGTATTATCGAATTATTTACCTCTTGCTGGCATTGATTACATTAGCCTTTTTTTGGGCGGTGGCGGCATTACGCGGTTTGAGGGTTTCGCGGAGTGCGCGGGTGTTGAGGTTACCCGTCGGACAGATTTTTGAGGAAAGATTTGAAGTCCATAATGATTCGTGGTACGGTCGGTTATGGATCGAGATTAAGGACTTATCCCCCTTGCCCGAAAAACAGGGATCCAGAGTAATTTCGGGAATTGGCCCAAGGCAAAGCCGCTCCTATTTTTCGAGGACCTTATTAATCCAAAGGGGAGCATTTCGCCTTGGGCCGACGGTTTTAATTTCGGGTGACCCGTTTGGATTTTTTGCGGTTAATAAAGTCATTCCATCCGATAAAACTTTACTGGTTTTCCCTTATATGGTGAATTTACAAAAATTTTCTGAACCGGGTGGGGAGTTACCGGGCGGGAGGGCTTTAAGACGCAAGAGCCTTGAAGTGACCCCCTATGCGGCCGGAGTCAGGGAATATGCTCCTGGTGATCCCTTGAACAGAATTCATTGGAAGACGACCGCCCGTAAAGACCGATTAATGGTAAAAGAATTTGAACAAGATCCGCAAGCCGATATTTGGATTTTGCTGGATGCACAGTCGGGCACTCACTCGGCGCTTGCCGACACACAACGAATTGATCGCGCCAATCACTACTGGATTATCCCCCAAAAGTTGATCATTCCCTTACCGCCGAATTCATTTGAATATGGGGTTTCTTGCGCGGCTTCCGTAGCAGATTATTATTTGAAGCGCGGCCGGTCGGTGGGTTTTGCCTGCGCAGCTCAATCATTGAGCGTTTTACCCGCCGAAAAAGGCGTGCGGCAAATGGGAAAATTATTGGAAACGCTGGCTTTTTTGCAGCCCGAGGGAAATTTGCCACTAACCAGCTTAATTGAGGGACAAACAACCCAAATCCCGAAAGGCAGTACGGTTGTGCTGATTACGGCAGTTTGTTCTAATGTCCTCGAGCTGGCAATTGAGATGCTCATGCGCAAGGATTTGAGACCAATCGTTATTGGGATAGATGCTGTAAGTTTTGGGGCATACCCCAAAGAATGCGGTGTATTCGAAAGGCTGCGAGCCTATGGAATCCCAGTCCGCATCATCCGAAACGGCGATGAACTTCAAAAAGCCCTGGAAAATGACCGCTTATAACAGGACTAATTTGTTTCTGTCGGTTTGGGGGCTTGCACAATTACTGGACCCGCATCGCTATCCAGAGTTTTGTGGGTACCATCGCAAAAAGGAAATTCTTTTGATAGAAAACAACGACAAAGGGCTACACTTTCGCCTGTTTCCAACTTAACCGTTGTGCGTTTATGACCATTGCGTAGTTCGGTTGAATGTTCTGCCATTGTTGACCTCCACTTATGCTTTTTGATGTCCTTTCTCCGCAGAAGGGCTTTCCTGCAGCAATTCAATCGCATGGGGCAAAACTGGTAGAACGACCTCAAGGTTTTCTACCGCTCCTTTTGGGCTGCCGGGTAAATTGATGATTAGGGTTTTCTTTCGTATGCCGGCTTGTTGGCGGGAGAGCATGGCGTGCGGGGTTATTTTCAGACTGTGCGCCCGCATTGCTTCAGTGATTCCAGGAGCGGTTTTTTCTAGAACCGCTAAAGTGGCCTCGGGGGTTACATCGCGGGGAGCAAAGCCTGTGCCGCCGGTTGTCAAAATAAGGTCAAAATTTTCCGAATCACACCATTCGATAAGGCACGATTTGATCTGGTCAATCTCGTCAGGGATGATTACGGTGGAGACGACTTGAAAACCCACATTGGTGACCTTGTTGACGAGGGCTGGGCCAGAAAGATCTTCGCGTTCACCCCGTGAACTTCTGTCGGAAATGGTGATTATGCCAACTCGTATCATCTTTCTCCGTCATCCATGCCGGTAACCTTACGCCATTGCCCGTGAATACCGTCTTCAGTTACCCCAAAAAAGTAGCGATAACCCTGAGGTGTGTGAAGTATGAGATCAAACCGAGTGATATTACCCTGCTTATGCTTTCTAAGTAAGCCATAATCCCCAATCCATTTGATCTTACTTGGGTCGAAGGATTTTACTGTTTCGGTGTAGCGATCGATCGCATAATGCCAGAGTTTACGCGCCGATGCTTGCGTAACGTTTTTAACCACATTTCCATTACGAAGATCGCGCATGGTAAAGTATTGTTTTCCCTGCCGCTCTTCAGGCGGTAGAACCTCAACGCCGGTACGGGGCTCTACACCCAAATCTTCACGGATGCCTTCAGAAGGCTGGACAGAGTCAAAGGGGTTAACCTCGCCGGGTGAAGGGAGTATGGTATTTTTGTTCCGTAACACCAGACTGACAATTTCATCTCTGACTGCCAATCCGGTTTCCGCCTCATCACGGATGTAGATTTTATTATCGTCAACGGCATAAGGCGGTTCTTCTCCACGGGGGATTAATATCCGAATAATCTTTCTGCCTTTATAATCTAGCGAGTCGATTGCGCAATGTAAGGGTGGACTAATCCGGTTATTGATTTCCTTTTCCAAGGTGTGGATGCTTTGTTCGACATCCTGTATTCCAACCGGCGGTTTTTTGGAATCGGAGCTGATCCCGATGTAAAGTGTTCCGCCATTGGTGTTAGCAAATGCACAAACATCTGCCAGAATTGCGTACAATTTACCGCCCCGTACGGTCATACTCTCGTGAAAATCCTGAATAATATTGGGGCCTTCTTCCTGCGCATTCTGAACAAAATCAAACCCCGGCTCTTCTTTATGCTGATGAGGACGCGTACGAGAAAAATCGTTGCTTTTGAAAAGTTCTAAGAGAGCTTCAAATGTGCATTCAGGCAAGAGGACATCGGTTGCCCTTTCACCGATTCCAAAATTTTTCTTCCGAGCAGGGTCGGAGCTGAGCCGGTGGGCGTCTGAACCCTGAATACAGTGCATCCGACGGGGGTATTCTGGTTTTGTCCCATTGAAGAAGGCTGCAGTTGTACGAGGTCCCTTTTGTTCCAGATCGGTAACTTCAAGCGCGTGAAGATGGGGGTCTTGGGTGAATGCAATTTTGGTTTGTCCGCCGAAATTGAACCCGCGCATGGCAACACCATTGCTTGAGTTGGCGTGGGCTGCAATCACCATACCGCCATTTTCGTTGACCACTCGGTAAACGGTTAGGACATCTTCTGTTGCGCCTACAGTTTGGGAACCTTCGTCAATTTGATCTGGCGGGATGTTGAGGCTGAGAAGCAAATGTTCCAACTCTCGGATTGATTTTTCGGGGGGGAAGATGCAAAGGATGTGAAAACCGAAGGTGGCTGTAAATTCAAAGCCGGGCAGAACCTGAATTTTCGAACGCAAGCGATGGTATTCCTCTAACCGTTGTTTTTCAGCAGGCAAGAGTCTCCCCAATTTATCGAGGAATTCAAGAGAATGAATCTCCTCCATCATCTTGCGATAGCCAGCGATGGTATTATGATCGGTAATTGCGATCATGTCCAACCCTCGGGCTTCGGCTTTTTGTAAGATGTCCAAAAAAGTTACTTCGGGTTGTTGATAATCACTCGAAGCGGGGGTGTGAATGTGTAGATCAATGGTGAACCATTGGGAATTGGTGAGGGATTGTTTTTTGGCCAAACATTTTCTCCTGTTTGGAATTAAATTAAGAATACACTTTTAGTTTTTGAATTAAGTCTGCCGGCATGTAGGGCTTGAGTAAAAATTCATCCGCACCGGCCATCAGGCATTCTTGTTTTCTGTCTTCACCTGATGTCATGATCACGCGGTATTTTTTCTGTTCTGGTCCATCCCGGTGTATCTGTCGCAATATGGTCAGGCCATCCGTTCTTTTGAGATTAACGTCCATCAATATGACGTCAGCACCGGAATTATGGATTTGAGAAACCAGATCCATCTCATTGTTGACTTCCAAAACATTTACCTGAAAATTCTCTATTTCAAGTAACGTTTTCAATAAAGAACGCATCGAGAGATCGTCTTCAATAATCAATACTTTTGTCATAAATCCATCTTTCTACCCAAAATCAGATTTTAGCGGGCTGCTCGACTTCTTGTTCCAGAGCCTGTTCCAAAGCCTCATCTACCCTTTCAACGGGGATAAATTGGATGGCGTTACGCACTTCTTCAGGCAAGTCTTCCAAATCGGCTTCATTTCCCTTGGGTAAAATGATAGTTTTTAAGCCGGCACGATGAGCAGCCAGGACTTTCTCTTTTATGCCGCCAACCGGTAAAACCTGACCGCGAAGGGTAATTTCACCGGTCATTCCCACATCCGATCGCACCAACTTGCCTGTAAGTAATGATACGAGAGCAGTAGCCATGGTAATTCCCGCCGATGGACCATCCTTGGGCTGAGCCCCGGCTGGGATGTGAAGGTGGATGTCGGATTTTTCAAAAATATTTGGATCAATGCCTAATTGAGCGGCACGCGAGCGGACATACGAAAGGGCTGCCTGAGCCGATTCTTGCATGACTTTCCCAACCGAGCCGGTGGTGATAAAACCCTTGCTGCCCGGCATAATGGTGGCTTCAATAAACAAAACGTCCCCACCAACCGGTGTCCATGCCAGACCGGTTGCCACACCGGGGATTTCCGTTCGGCGTTGAATTTCTTCCGTGCCTAAATATTTGGGTCTGCCTAAAAATTCTCGAACCGTGTTTTCGTCTACAACCTGACGGTTGATTTTCCCTTCGGTAATTTTTGTGGCTACCTTTCGGCAGATTGAGCCGATTTCCCGTTCAAGGTTGCGTACTCCGGCTTCGCGTGTGTAATGACGAATGACAGTCGTCAGCGCTTTGGGGGTGAATTCGATTTCATCTTGCCGCAGGCTGTTTTCCTTTAACTGGCGGGGGATGAGATATCGTTTGGCGATTTCGAATTTTTCACTATCGGTATAACCCGAAAGTTGGATGATTTCCATTCGGTCCAGCAACGGTCCCGGTATGGTTTCCATTTGATTGGCGGTGGTGATAAACATCACTTGCGAAAGATCAAAGGCAACTTCAATGTAGTTATCCCGAAACTCCTGATTTTGTTCAGGGTCTAACACTTCCAATAGGGCCGAGGCTGGATCGCCCCGAAAATCGAAACTGAGTTTGTCGATTTCGTCCAGCATAAATACGGGATTGCGGGTTTCGACCCTGCGCAAAGCCTGAATAATCCGTCCCGGCATTGCCCCAATATAGGTGCGTCGGTGGCCGCGAATTTCCGCTTCGTCGCGGACGCCGCCCAATGAAATCCGAACAAATTTCCGTCCCATTGCACGGCTGATGGACTGGCCTAAGGACGTCTTGCCGACGCCGGGAGGTCCGATAAAACACAAGATCACTCCCTCGCGTTGCCTGCGGATGACATCGGTAGCGGTATCTTGAGAGAATTCAGCAGTGCGATCCAGTCTTAATTTGCGTATAGCCAGATACTCCAGAATTCTTTCCTTAATGTCCTTCAAACCATAGTGGTCTTGATCCAAAACTTCTCTGGCGTGGGCAATATCAAGATTATCTGGGGTAGTTTTAGACCACGGCAGCGAAACCAGCCAATCCAGAAATGTGCGAATAACTCCATATTCTGCTGCAGCGGTCGGTAAACGGGAGAGGCGCTCCAGTTCGCGCTGAGCCAGTTTGCGGGCTTCTTCAGACAGGCCGGCCTCTTCGATTTTCTTGCGGAATTCTTCCACATCAGCGGCCTGTTCATCGGTTTCGCCCAGTTCACGCTGGATGGCTTTTAGCTGTTCACGTAAAAAGTACTCACGCTGGACTTTATCAATTTCAGAGCGCGCCTCTTTCTGGATTTTCTGACTTAATTCCAGAACTTCGCTTTCACGGGTTAGAAGCGTAACCAGTTTATGCAGTTTATCGGTTGTTGAATCCAGTTCAAGGATTTCTTGCGCATCTTCAATATCCATCCGCTGGAGATTGGCAATCGTGTAAACGGTTTGCAGCGGATCGGTAATCGAAGTAACGGTTGCAACCAGCTCGCGCGGCAGGGATGGAATCATTTCCGCAATGTGTGCAAATTGATCTCGGACGTTCCGAGCCAGCGCTTCCACTTCTAAACCGGTTTCCTGTTTTTCAGGAATGACCTCAATTCGGGCTTTGAGATAGGGTTCGGTTGCAACAAATTCAACAATGCGAAAGCGAAACAATCCCTGAACCAGCAAACGGATGGTACCATCAGGCGCTCTAAACATCCGATGAATTAACCCGGCCGTGCCCACTCCATATAATTGTTCGGGGTCGGGGCTTTCAATTTCGGGGTGTTTTGATGCGACCAACCCCATAAAACGATCACCAGTGACCACATCATCCACCAGACGGATGGATCGCGGTTGTCCAATCGTCAGCGGTACTCCGGTTTGTGGGTAAACTACCAGCCCTCTCAATGGAAGGATGGGTAAAATTTCCGGCAATTTGATGATTTCTTCGGGTTGATTATTCTCAAGTTGTTTGTTAATTGGTTCTTCTATGAAAATTTCTTCTCCCCCTTCGTCTGAACTCAGGAAAACTTCCTCGTACCCTTCTTCTTCGGCGTCAAATTGAAAATAAATTTGGTTCAAGTCGATGTTCCATCTGGATGCTGGCATACTGGTCGTTCATTCCTTGGTGATATGAATTTGTTTTGGGCGGGCTTTGGGAAGGTCTATTCGCAATAATCCTTGGTCGTAGACGGCTTCGATTTGAGAGTCATCTACGGGAATGTTGATGTGCAATTCTACATTGAATTCACCGTAGGGTATTTCCATTTGATGAATAGCGCGAGGTGTCTCATAATTAAAACGACGAATTCCTTGAACAACCAGAGTATCTTGATGGAGCAGGATGGTCAGGTCTTCTTCTTTTATACCGGCAATTTCCATGAGAATGATAATTTTTTCCTCAGTTTCGTAAATATCCGTTGCTGGTTGCCAGCGATGGGGATGATTGTTGTTCCAGCTATTTAGATTTTTACCCAATGCTGGGGCGGCTTCATCTAAACCGGTAAAACTGGCATGAGATTTTCTCGACTTGAAATAAATGGTCACCATCGTACCTCCACTAAATGAAACACAACCATCATTACAATGCCTGCTTTGCAGCTTCTAAAACAGCATCATAATCCGGTTCTGCTCCGATGGTAGGCATGTAAGCAGCATAGGTGATGCGGTTATTACGGTCAACCACAAAAACGGCCCGCCTTAATATCCGCAATTCTTTAAGTAAAACACCGTATTTTTTACCAAAATCAACATCCATGTGATCGGAAAGAACCATCACTTGATCAATACCCGCTGCACCGCACCACCTTTTTTGGGTATAAGGTAGGTCTGTACTGATGACCAGAATCGCAATCTCCTTGCTCAGATTGCTTGCATCCTGATTAAAACGTCTGGTTTCGCGATCACACACCGAAGTTTCCAAAGACGGAACAGAAGCAATGATTCGCACCTTACCGGCAGTTGCACTCAAACCAGAGACAGTTGACCAGTCTTGAGCCTGAACCGTAAATTCTGGCGCCAAGTCGCCTGCTTGCAAGTCAGGGCCAACAACCGTCACGTCTTTACCGGCAAATGTGATTACACCGTTTCTTTCAAGCTCAGTCATACGTCAACTCCTTTGGCTAAATGAGCGCCCCTGGTGAGACTCGAACTCACAACCAACGGATTAGAAGTCCGGTGCTCTGTCCATTGAGCTACAGGGGCAACTTAATTGGAATAAATGATGGGCGAGCACCCAAGAATATTCATGATGTGAATTGATCAAACTCAATTATAGCACAGCCAGCAAAAACACTTAAAAAGATGTGCTTAATCCAACCTTTTATCCCCTTTGAATAGGACGAATTCCCTGGTAAACCGTCGTACCAGAGAAAGTTTGTAGGATTTTCTCGGCAGGTCTATTGATGATCTCAGCAAGTTCAACCGGGGTAAGGGGTGTATTTCCGTTGGAAAGAAAAACTCGAAAAACGGCATTGACCAGGGAGGTATTTTGAGACAGAAAATTGGGCAGTTTTGCACAATGGACCATCAAGGTATGCTGAAGACCATCCACTTGATTTACTTCCGCAGTTTGTGGGTTTACCCAATCTATCCAGGTTGCCTCGCCCATGTTTTCAAAAATGCTCTGGTGTTCGGGACATAAAAAGCTCAGCAGGAAAACCCGCCAATTTTGATCGTGACTTTTCCACCATTCAAAGTCTATGTGAAAGGGGGTTTGGAGGGTTGGCTTAATGAGACTGAAGCGGCTAGAAATGCTCATTTTTTCAGACCTCTGAGTCTTTGTCGCTTAGCCGGTAATACAAATCACCCAGGTGAAGGACATTGGGCTGATTTGCCAAAATGGAAACCAGCACGCCCGGAGGACAGCGACGCACCAGATTAACGGCTGCATAAAGTTCCTGGGCATGAACATGTCCCTGAGGAGATAACTTGACCATTTCGCGCATCATGCTGAGGATGGTTTTATCCAAGGGCGTTTTGTTACGGGAGCCCGCTTCCCACACCTGATCGAGCGCGGCTGGGTCGGGAATCGCGATAGCCATTCTTTCATCGTATTCATTGCCGATCTGTTGTTTGAGCATGGTCAAAACGATGCCACCATCGGTTCCGACCAGAACCGTTCGCAGCCATTCTTTGGTTGATTTTTTCTTGAGCGCCCGGATGACAACTTTCCCCGGTTCCTTTCCTTGCTTGATGACAAATAAAGAACCTGGAATTAATTCCTTTTCTTCAATCCATTCCCTTATGCCGAAAACATAACGGTTTGGGCGTACTACCCAACCGGGAAATTCTTTGCCGGTTTCTTCATCTACAAAGAGGAAGCGAACACGGGGGGCTTCATATGCCGTCGGGAAAAGGCGGGTAATACTTTGGGAGAGGGGAATTGTACCGGCTCGCCAATGGGGAAAAATTAAACTGACCTCAATTTCTTCGGCTTTACGGGGTAAATCACCTTCCGGTTCGAGTTCATCGAACACCAACCGATTTAACGCTTCGATTTCCGATCTGGCTACGCTGGTATCAACTGAAACGGGTTGATAGCGTAAATACAAGGGCGTGTTTTGTACCCCTTCCGGTTCCAGGCGTCGTAAGAACCAGAGGGTCTTACCGGCAGGGCCAACCTCGTCAAAGCGCTCGTCCTCTTGCAATGCCAGATTCATCGAGAATTCGGTCAGTTTTCGATTGACATCGGTAGGCAATTCGATTTGATCTAGTATAACCTCGGTAGGCAGCGGACCGCCGCCAGACATTTCTAGCAGGGCTTCCGCCAGATTGAGATGTCCAACGCTGACATCTACCAGGAGCGAACGTGGAAACCATGCGCCGGCAATTTGAACCAGATCAGGGACGGTTTCAAAAGTTTGAGTCAGCAAATCAGCAATTTGATCGCTGTATTTTTCCGTAATTCGATCGTTGTTAAGGGCTGGTTCGGTGACTTCGTTTTGGATGGATTGATTTAGAATATGATCAGTTAAGGAAGCAGCAAACTCTTTAATGTTGCCATCTTCCATCTCAACCTTGATGACTTCAAACGGTGGAAGATCTGGGTTAAATCCCGGTCTTACGGAGATAACTTTGCCTTTTGCCCAATTGAGTGAAGGAAATTGAAGTTGTTCGCCCGGTTGATAGGTGTTTTTTGGTTGATAAATTTCACCCCGTGCGGATTGGATCTCCATCAGCCGCTCCGTCTCACGGCGAATTCGTTCTCGAATTAATACTTCGGCTAATTCTTTGGCCGTAAGGGGTGTTTCAATTTCCAGAAGGTGATTGTAAAGAAATTCGAGATCTTCTTCTTGAATTTCAAACTTTTCCCAATACGTCTCTTGCAAGTTTTCGATCTGAACTGGCATGTTCCTATTGCTCGATGGAATAAAATATGCTTTTCATTATCTTGATCTAAACAAAGTTTATTATACCCTGATAATGACGAAAGTTGACAATTTTATGGGTACACCTTTTCCAGCCAATCCAGCGGTTCTACCTGAACGCCGTTTGCCCATATCTCCCAGTGAAGATGAGGGCCGGTAGCCCGCCCCGTTCCGCCAATTTCGCCGATAATCTGGCCGGTTTCCACAAAGTCTCCCACATTGACTTTGGTAGAACTTTGATGCCAAAAACCGCTATAAACTCCCCAGCCGTGATCAATAATCGTTGAAATTCCTCGTACCGTCAATTCTCCAACATACACGACCAAGCCGGGGGCCGGTGCGTAGATATTGAGATTATTCGCACATACGCCGTAATCCACGCCAGTATGAAAATAGATATAGCCGCTATTGTTATAGGATCGGCGGCTGCCAAACCACGAACGAATACAGGGTTCATCTACCGGCACCCGGAATTTTTCCGTCCAGTAGCGTTGAGGGGTAGCCACTTTTGTGACAGTGCGAATCAGTTCGTCTTCTGGTTGGGTGATTTCTGGATCCAAAGTGGAGGGATCCACGGTGAGCGGGACATCTTGCGGATAATATCCGGGTTCCAGTAAGATAGGTTGTTCAATCTCGAAAAGGTGTTGATCATCAGCCTGAACTTTCAGGGTTAATAAAGCCAGACCGGGTTGTGCCATGGCGTGAATCCCCTGGATAGCTATGAATTGATTTTCTTGTTCCTGAAAAAAGGACAAGGGGGTGTTGTTCAATGAGCCGGAAAGATTTAGTGGCTTTGAGGTATAGACACGCACCAGTTGGGTTTTTCCCTGACGAAGCGGGAGCGGTGTTATTTCAATGTTCTTAATCAACGGCGAGCCGATTAATTCACCCTTTTCTTCGGTTGTGTCGCTGAAAATTACTTCACGACTCAGGAAGCGGGTAGCGCTTTCTTTCTGGTTATAAATAATCAATTTCCATGGGTTTGACAAATATCGAGCAGCCGTTTCAAGAGGTGTCTCTCTCTCGCCAAGAACCGTTAAAGGTTTGAGTTCGGATGCTTGCTTTTTTTCAGGCAAGATCAGGGTTGATCCAACATAAATTTGGGCGGGACTGGTTAATTGATTTAGCCGGATGATTATCTTCTCATCAACTTCATATTGACGGCTGATGGTTCGCAGATTTGCTCCAAATGGGGCAATGGTGAGTTTTAATGTACCTGAAACACCTTCAAATCCGGGAATCTTCAAGGGGGTTCCTACCGGCAGTAAATCGGGGTTGGCAATCTGGTTTACTGCAATCAAATCTTGAGGGGATATTCCAAACCGCAACGCAATCGTATTAATCGTATCACCAGCCTGAACGATGTAGACGGGCAAATCTCCAGAAGATTGTGCGACAACCTTCCCGAAAGGGGTGAATAAGATAGATAAAATACCAATAAAAAGAATTAATTCAAGGCGTTTATTCATGCGATAATTTTACCCGATCACCGGGTTTGAAGTCGAGAAGGCGATTGGGATGAATTTCTAAAACATACCGAGCAGGCTGAACCGGCGCGCAAAACGGAACCCAGGGATGGGCAATTTTGGCATCTACAACTTTGAGGCTTGAATTAATCCAAATAGCGGCGATAGCAAAGCGCATAAAGAGCATATGGATGGAGGTGTTGGCAATCCCATCGTTCTTTTCGTCAATCAATATGCCTTCATATTCGCCCAGCGATTTTTGAAACATTAATCCGCGAAATTTTGACCAAAACGAAATGCAAAGGCGGGCTTTGATGATCGGCGCTTCTGAGCGATTCAGGTTTTGAACCGTAACCCACTGGGTCATTGATTTTGGCTTGAGTGATCCTTACTTTCGGTTTTGGCAAGCACTTTTTCGATGCTTTCCAGTAATTCCTGAGGTCGAAACGGCTTGCTGATATAATCATCTACGTGAGCGATGTGTAAACCAAGAACGCGGTCAATCGCCTGCGCTTTGGCGGTAATCACAATGACCGGGATGTTTTTCGTTTTTTCATCTGACTTGAGATTTTGATAGACTTCCCAGCCGTCCATATCCGGCATCATCAAGTCCAGCAGGATCAAATCGGGCGTTTCCTGCCTGATGATTTCCAATCCAATTTTTCCCCCTTGCGCTCCTTTAACCGTATACCCGCGACGGCTTAAGATCATTGAGACAAGGTCAATCATTTCCTGATCGTCTTCGATATAAATGACCGTGCGGTTTAGGCTAGAATTCATATTTTTATTGACTGGTCTTCCTGAAAAATCATCGTGAGCGATTATATATAGCCGCCCTATGTTTTAGTTTACCACACCCAATGAGGAATTCCAAATTAAAAAGATTAGAAATTGTACAGAAATAGTTTGTCAAACGATCATTATAAAAGTTTTCGATCCTTTTACGTTCGAACATCATTTTACTTGCCATAGATCGGATAATTCGCTATACTTTCGCCTGGAGGCAATTATGAGCAAACAACGCATCGTGCTGGTTGATGATCACGAAGTAGTACGCCTTGGGTTGAAAGCCTTGCTTGAACATCATCCCCAATTTGAAGTAGTGGGGGAAGCAGGCACAGCAAAAGAGGCATTAGAAAAAGTGGCTCAACTTCGACCGGATGTTGTGTTATTGGATATTCGCTTACCGGGTGCATCGGGTATTGAAGCGTGTGAAGAAATTACCCAAAAATATCCCGAAACTAAAGTAATCATGCTGACCTCCTATGCTGAGGATGAAATGCTCTTTTCTGCAATTCGGGCGGGCGCTTCTGGTTATGTTTTGAAACAAATCGGCGGAGAGGATTTGATACGCGCAATTGAAGCGGTTGGTCGTGGCGAGGCATCATTAGATCCTGCTGTGACTCAACGGGTATTTCAGGAAGTTCGGCGCTCGGTGAAGGAAGAAGAAGCTTCTGCCTTTGCCAACCTGAGCCAGCAGGAAAAGCACGTTTTACTGCTGGTTTCTGAGGGAAAGACCAATCGAGAGATTGCAAAGGTGTTGTTTTTGGGGGAAGGAACGGTAAGAAACTATGTCAGCAGCATTCTCTCAAAATTGGGTGTCAGCAATCGGGCTGAAGCGGCTGCTTACGCAGTGGAACATAATCTAAAGGAATATCTATAATTTTTCCCAAACTTCTTTCATATATAGGGCGTCTTCTTCCAAAATAGGGCTTTCGCATAGAATTCTACCCGAGCAGTTCATTTCTTTCAACGCCAGAAACAAGTCTTCCAATGCAAAATCGGATTCACGCAATGGAAGATGATTTTTTTCTCCTTTCACTCCATATTCAATTCCTGAAAGATGAATGTGCAGTCTTTGGAGGGCTTTAGTACCGAGCGCGTTTTGGTACTCATTGAGAACCTGCAGCCATTCTTGACGGCTATTCATCGAACCATCCCCCACACGCGCATGAAGGTGAGCAAAATCCAGGCAAGGTTCAACATTTTCCAACCGTTGGCTCATGATCAATGTGTCCTCCAAAGAACCCAACATGGCAGATTTTCCCATAGTTTCTGGGCGTAATATTACACGGACGTTTTTGGCTTTAAGTTCGTTGATACAACCGCCCAGTCGTTGAATTGCCCTTTCTCGAACTTCTTGTGGGGGTTGATTGAAATAGGAGCCCGGGTGAAAGACAATATCGGTTGCGCCGGCTAAAAAACCATAATAAGCTGCATCCATTAATCTTTGGCGGGATTTTGGCCATTCTTCATCGTCGGCGTTCAAATTGATGAAATATGGGGCATGAACACTGATGGAGATATCCAATTGAGCGGCCGTTGATTGTATTTGCCTGCAAGTATCCTCTGAAACCCGAACAGATTGAACCCATCCCAATTCAAGAGCAGAAAGTCCCAGCGAATGAATCTGCTGAACGGCCCCAACACTCCCGCCGGGCTTTTTGGGGGTTGAAGTTGGAGAACCAACTGTACCGAAGCGGAATTCTGACATGTTCTCTCCTGTAAAGGTTTATGGATTCAGATTGAAATCAGAGAGCCACTGAAGGAGGTAGGGCAGGAAAACAACAATACCTAACAATACAGCGATCATTGACGCAAATAAAACTGCTGCGGCCGCCGTATCTTTGGCTATTTTTGCCAGAGGATGAACCTGTTGGGTTGTTAGATCAACCAGCGCTTCAAGCGCGGTGTTGATGATTTCGGTGATCCAAACCAGACCGATTGCAATGATGACCAATGCCCATTCTAAAGTGTCCAGTTTTAGGATAAGTCCTGTAAATAGGACAAGGATGGTCATTGCCAGATGAATGCGGGCATTATGCTGCGTCAGCAGCACATATTTCAGACCGTGAAAGGCGTGCTCAAATGCCGGTCGTCGTTCAACGATAAATCGAAGCATGGTCATTCGGGAAGTTGATTGATGTGAATTCCCAGACGGTTGAGAATCTCGGCCTGTTTTTTCCACATGACTGCCTTTCGTTCGTCATTATCATGATCGTAACCCAACAGGTGTAATAAGCCATGCACGATTAAGAGGCTGATTTCATTTTCCAAAGGATGACCCGCTGTTTTGGCTTGTTCCTTTGCTCGTGGAACAGAGATGATCACATCGCCGATGTAAGTCATTTGCTCATCCGGGTCAAATTCATCGGCAGGGAAAGATAGAACATCTGTGGGGGCATCAATTCCCAGATGAGAAGAATTCAGTTCGCGAAGCGTTTCATCGTCGGCGAGGACAATCGTTGTTTCAACCAGACTATCAGCCGGTCTTTGCATCAGGACTGCGTGGCCGACCCGCGAGACCAAATCTTCTGGGATTTCCTTGTCAAAAGGGGGTTGAATTTGAATATTAATGATCATCGTGACCCTTAAGAGGTTCGGTAGTTTGATTGACGGATGTTTCGATAGGCGCTGGTTCTTTTTCGGTTGTACCCGTCTGTTGAGGGGTTTTAATCTCTGGATATTTGATGCGGGGATGGTAGGTGTTGCGCAAGGTGTTCACAAATGATTCGGTAATTAGACTGAGGTCGCGCAGGGTGAGATTGGTATTGTCGAGCTGCCCTTCTTTCTGGCAAAAATCAATCACAGCGCGAATAATTTTTCGGAGTTCCTCATCATCTTTGGGTAATTCGGCTCGGGCGCGGGCTTCCACCCCATCGGCAAGCATAAGAATTGCCGTTTCTTTGGATTGCGGTGGAGGGCCGGGGTAACGGAATTTGTTGATGTCCACTTTGGTTGGATCTCCGCCGGCTGCTTTGAGCGCCTGAGAATACTGGTAGCGGGTGATCAATGTGCCGTGATGTTCAAGGATAAAATCTTGAATCCGGCGAGGAAGGCGGTGTTTCTGAGCCAGCAAAACCCCATCTGTGATGTGACGGATGATGATTTGAGCGGCTTCCTCTGGGTCTAAATCATCATGGGAATCGATTTTGTTGCCAATTTGGTTCTCAATAAAAAAAGATGGATTTAACGATTTGCCAATATCGTGATATATTGCTCCGGCGCGAGTCAGGAGTGCGTCAGCGCCAATGGCTTCGGCTGCTTGCTCTGCTAAATTGGAAACCTGAAGCGAGTGCTGGTAGGAACCCGGCATGGTTCGCAACACATGCTGCAACAACGGATGATCCGGGCGAAGAAGGTCCATCAATTGGAGGGCGGTGGTTATACCGAGCAATTGGGCGAACAGGAACTGGAATAACAATGTCAGGCTGGCCGATGCCAAGCCGTTTAGGAAGGCGGCGCCGCTGAGCGTGGCAATTCCTAACAAATCGGTTATGGTGTCGGGCAACCGATACGCCAGAATAATAGCCGTACCGGTCAGGCCGATGGCAACGCCGGCCCAAAAATAATTGGCAATGCGCCGCCCTCGGCCCATCACCAGTACCCCGACCATGCTGGTCAGGATGTAATAGAGTGTGAGATCGAGGCTATTGGGCAAGCCATAAGCTGCCAGAATCGAGAGGATTAAGGGAAAGATCAAACCGGCTTCGAGGCTGAACAGGCTGGCCAGCGAGAGCGCAAAAGCAGGGATCGGGTAGATATAGGGCAGTACGGTGCGGTTGGGGATGATAATTTTTGCGCCGTATAAAAAGACTAAAAATGTAATGGAAAGGAGTAATAGCCCTTTCAGGTTTTCCACCAGCGGCATTTTGCGGCGATTAAAGTAAAGCCCGGTAAACACCGTAATCAGGCCGATCAGGGAAAAGGCTGCAAGTAAATTTTCCTGTTGACTTCGCGGTTGGATGAGATTGTAAGCGGCTAAGGCTTCCCATGTCAGCGGTGTAATAATTTGTCCGCGACGGATTATTGTTTCTCCGGCAAGATATGTTTTGACGATTGGCTCAATCTTACGTGCCTCTTCTTCGCGTGCTCGTTCAGTCAATTCTGCGCTGTAAAGACTGTTGGGTACTACAAAAGGTGTTACAAGCTCCGCAACAATTTTTGCTTGATCTTCGGGCAGGGAAAAACTGATCAAGGTCGGTACACTACGACGGGCGTCTTCTAATTGATCATCGCGGATTGTTCGTCGCATGACCTGTTCCAACACCGAGAGCGATTCTTGCTGGATAGTTTGCCAGCGGGAGTCGCTCAGTTCTAAAATAGCCTCGGCTGTTTCGGGAGAAATTTGAATATCTTGAATTGCGGAGAGATCAGCAAATTTTTGTTCGGCTGTAGCAAAAGTATCAAAACGGATGTTGGTGATGAAATTCAAGGTGACCCTTAATTTTTCGATTTGCCGGCGGGCGATGGCGGGATCGGCGGGTAGATATACCGGCGCAACCCGGTTGCGGGCATCCTGACGGGCTTGTTCCGTCAATACTTCGCTGATGTAAGAAAGGTCGTAAGGGGCCTGGATGTCCTGGGAGGCAACATCACCAATTTGCAGAGGTGCTATGGGCTGGCGGATGGCAATCGGCAATACCATTGCTCCCCAAGATAAAATGCTGGTAAGTATCAGTAAAGATAATCGAAAAAGATTTCGATTTATCCGCCTGGCAAATAACCCGCTGCGATTATCGTTCATCGCTTGTTATTGAGACAACAACTCCCGAACCAGCTTGCTAACCTGATCGCCTGTCGCCCGTCCCTGTACCTTTGGCATGAGGACTTTCATAACTTTACCGGTGTCAGCAGGGTTTTTGGCTTGGGTTTCTTCAATGGCGGTTTTGATCAGTTCTTTCAACTCTGCTTCATTCATCTGCGTGGGTAAAAACTCTTCGAGAATCTTAATCTCCGCCAAAGTCATTTCCTTGAGGTCTTCACGGTGAGCCTGTTCAGCGCCTTCCAGCGCTTCTTTTCGGATTTTCACTTCTTTTTGAATGATTCCCAAAACTCCGGCATCATCCAGAGCAGAGCCTTTATCAATTTCGGCATTCTTAATGCTGGCCAGGATTAACCGCAAAGTACGTTTGCGCGTTTCATCACCGGAGCGCATGGCTTCTTTCAAGGATATCTCAATTTGCTGTTTAAGTTCCATTTTTTCCTCGAACCCAGTTCAGGGTGAATTATTCACAGTGATGTAGTCTTTGATCTTTTCAAATAAGGCCGATCCAATTCCCGGCACATTTAGAATTTCTTCAATTGTAACAAATCTGCCAATTTTTTGCCGATATGCAATGATTTCACTGGCTTTGGCCTGGCCGATGCCGGGGAGGCTCTCCAATTCCTGCTGAGTAGCCGAATTAAGGTCAATTAATCTGAGGTTATCTTCATTTGAGTTGGCGGTAGATTGGGTTGGATCAATATAGTTGAGGGATAAAATCGCGCCTTTTTCCGGTACAACTAATTTTTGCCCATCGCTTAATCGGGCGGCAAGGTTGATTTGATCCACATCAGCCTGACGGGTGAGGCCACCTGCGGCCAGTAGAGCATCCTCTACTCGACTGCCGGCCGGCAGGCGATATAACCCCGGTTGCTGCACCTGTCCTGTAATATGAATGGCAATTGCAGAGGGGGTAGGTGTGGGTAAAATCAGGATGGGTGCGCTTTGTGAAGGCGCTGAAATCAGTAGAATTAATCCGGCAGCCAGCAATCCGATTAGTATTCCAAATACTATCGAGTAAATTGTTTTTCCCATATGTTTCTTGCCAATTCCCAATCTCTTCAATATCAGTATAATGAGGTTCGGTAAGCGGTCAAGCAGTTTTTGGTTGATTTTCTGCAATTTCGGCTGGGCGAGGTGATATATGAATATTTATGTTAAAGAAATAGAAATTGACACTCATGGGAATACCGATATTATTGATGTGACCGGAAAGGTGAGCGATGTCCTTAAGGAAACCGAAGTGGAAACAGGGATTTGTTTGATATTTACACCTTCCAGCACAAGCGGGTTGACGACCATTGAGTATGAACCGGGTTGTTTGCAAGACTTAAGAAGGGTGTTTGAAAGGATTGCCCCTTCCGGCGAAAATTACGCCCACAATGCCCGTTGGGGTGACGGAAATGGACACAGCCATATCCGCGCAGCAATTCTCGGGGCGTCTGTAACGATTCCCGTTCAAAATCATCAATTGGTGCTTGGGATGTGGCAGCAAATTATTCTGGTGGATTTTGATGTCCGACCGCGTCGGAGACGGCTGCAGGTTCAGATTTTGGGAAATTAATCCTTTGCTGCGATTGGTTTTCCAGTTCAAGCATGGCATTAAACGAGGCGATGCTGACTTCAAGCATGGCAAGGTCCGGTTCTCGGGTTGTCAGCGATTGCAACGCCAGATTGGGGCGGATCATCCACCGAATCAACGGATGATCTAAATGATTCGCTGTAAAACGGATGTATTCGTAAGCCAGCATGGCTAAAACCGGAATGAGTAGTACTCTCGAAAGCAGCAATAATCCGAACGGTAGGTTTCCTACCAGTGAAAAGACCAACACAGACAAGACGATTAATGTTAGAAGGAAAGAAGTTCCGCAGCGGGGATGTTCAAGAGGGTATTGCTGGACGGTTTCGGGTTTTAGATTGGCTCCAGATTCAAAGGCATTGATGGTTTTATGTTCTGCTCCATGATAGGCAAATACCCGCTGGATATCCGGAATTCGCCCAATTGCCCAAATATAAAAGATAACACCGCCCAGCCGTAAAATACCCTCGATCAAGTTCATGGCAAGGGAAGAAATTCCCGTAAGGTTCTGAATGGCTTTGCCAATAGCAGCTGGGGTAAGAAAGAATAAGCCAATGGCAATTGCTAAAGAGGCGGCTAGAGTCAGATACAAGGATGCCCCTTCGATTTTTTCTTCTTCGCCGCCTTGTAAATTGGCCGAACGGGTCAGGTAACGGGTTCCTAAGCCTAACGCATCCCAGAGAAGAATTAATCCACGAAGGAAGGGTACTCTGCTCAAACCGGATTGATAAATTCCTTTTAACAACTCGGTTTCAATAATGATCTGTCCATCGGGAGTACGCATGGCTGCCGCTAGGGCGTACTTACCGCGCATGAGAACTCCTTCAATGAGAGCCTGTCCTCCGTAAGATGGTAGTTTTAATTGATCCGTGCTCATATTTCAACCGGTGTTTAAATCAATTCTGCTCGCCATAATTGTAAAAGAAATGAATTAATGTCTGGATCCCTTTGTACCAGGTTGGAAGGTGTAACTTTTCGTTGGGGGCATGAATGTTATCGTCGGATAATCCAAAACCGGTTAGAACCGACTCCACGCCCAGAATTTGCTGCATATTTCCGACAACCGGGATACTGCCGCCCTCTCTTTTGTAAACGGGGGACTTGCCCCACACAGATACAAACGCATTGGCGAGGGCTTGAGTAGCAGGATGATGGATATCCGATATTGATGCAGCCCCATAGGACATTTGGATTAATTCCCAGCGAACCGTTTTAGGCGCTTTTTCCATTAAGTACTGTTTTAGCTGATCGAAAACCGCTGCAGGGTCTTGATCCGGCACAAGGCGGGTGGAAATTTTCGCCATTGCCCAGGAGGGTATGACCGTTTTTTGTCCCTGGCCCGTAAAACCAGCATAAATGCCGTTCACATCCAGAGAGGGACGAGCTCCCACCCTTTCAACGGGGGTAAAACCCTTTTCTCCATACAAAGCAGGCACACCGGTTTGGCGTTGATAATACTCGTCATCCATTGGTAGTTTTGCCAGTTCGGTCCTTTCTTCTTCGGAAAGGGGACGGACTCGTTCATAAAAACCCGGCAGGGTTATTCTGCCATCCGGATCGTGCATCCCGGCAATCAGTTCACAGATGACCTGAGCGGGGTTATGAACCACTCCTCCAAATAAACCCGAATGAAGATCGTGCTCGGGCCCATAAACGCGTAGTTCAAAGTAGGCTAGTCCGCGCAGTGCATAGGTGATGGTGGGCAGATCCGCTGCAATCATCCCGGAGTCGGGATTCAGGGCAACATCACAGGCAAGTAAATCCCTGTGACTTTCCATAAAGGAACTTAAGTTCGGCGAGCCAATTTCCTCTTCACCTTCAATCATGAACTTTACATTTACGGGCATTTTTCCGTTCTTGAGAATTGATTCAACAGCAAAAATCGTGGCTGCAACCTGACCCTTCATATCCGATGCGCCTCGCCCATAAAGATTGTCCCCGCGGACGGTTGCCTCAAAGGGGGGGCTTTTCCAAAGATCGTCGGGTTCGGATGGTTGGACATCATAATGCCCGTAAATTAAGACGGTTGGCGCGTTGGAGTGGTCTGCGCAGCGACACTCACCGTAAACAACCGGATGACCGTTTGTTGGGTAAATCGAAACATTGGTCAAGCCGATTTCTCTGAACTTGGCACTGATCCACTCTGCGGCAGCCTGCATATCGGCTTTTCTTTCGGGGTCGGTGGAAATAGAGGGGATGCGAACAAAGTCTTTCAATTGTTCTAAATAGGATTCTCGCATGGCATTGGCGAAATCAAGCGCTTGCTGGCGGTTTGGCATAAAAAATTCTCCTGAAAGAAGATGGTTTGATTATATGACAAAAGTCATTATTCAGAAAGAATTATTGCTTCGAGCCGAAATTCTGCTAAAATAAAAGAGTAAAGGTTCGGTGGTCAGTTCAAGAATATCTTGACTGGCGTCGGGTAATTTTCGTCAACCCGTCGAAAAGTGCCGCCCACCCCCTCCACCGATCCTATGAAAAATATCCATATATTTACCTTCCCGAAATCCAAATATACCTCGTACCTGTTCCGGTACAACCGTTGAGCCAACCGAAAGGGATTCCTTTCGGTTTTTTAAAATTCATCCTCCCGTCCCAGAGAGTGAGGTGGACATGATAATCAAGAACGGCAAGATCATTACCTGGCAAATCCCCAATCAAATTCTTGAGGATAAGGCTTTACTAATTCAAAATGGGGTTATCACTCAAATTGCTCCATTTGAGGACATCAAACAAACCTATCCCGCTGAAGAGGTGATTGATGCTGCCGGCCAGTATGTGATGCCGGGTAATATATGCGCTCATACCCATTTTTATGGAGCATTTGCGCGGGGAATGGCTATTCCCGGTATCCCGGCAAAAGATTTTCCCGAGATCCTCGAAAAATTATGGTGGTCGCTGGATAAATCGCTCAGTTTAGAAGATGTGCGCTATTCGGCGTTGGTGTGCCTGATTGACGCGGTCAAGCATGGCACAACGACTTTGATTGATCATCACGCTTCACCGAACGCTATTAGCGGATCGCTGGATGAGATTGCTCAAGCGGTGGCTCAGGCTGGCGTGAGGGCTTCTTTATGTTATGAAGTAACCGACCGAGAGGGCGAGAAAGGCGTTGAAGAAGGTATTCGTGAAAATTTGCGCTTTATCGAACTGGCGAAAAAGAATAATCCTTTGCCTGGAAGACTGGCAGCGATGTTCGGTCTCCATGCCAGCTTAACCCTTTCCGAAGAGACCTTGGAAAAATGCCGCAATGCAGCCCCTGACGAGGTCGGTTTTCATATTCACGTTGCCGAAGATCCGGCAGATGAATACGACAGCCTGTATAAGTGCGGTGAAAGAGTTGTGGACCGGCTTTACCGCCATGGCATTTTGGGCGAACGGAGTATCGCAGTTCATGCGGTTCATGTGGATGTGCGAGAAGTAGAGTTATTGGCGCAAACCAAAACATGGGTTACCCATCAACCGCGTTCGAATATGAACAACGCTGTAGGAATGTCACAACCCGAAGGGATGCTGCGAGCAGGTGTCCGGGTATGTTTGGGAAATGACGGCTTTTCCAATGCGATGTGGGAAGAATGGAAGACGGCCTATCTGGCTCATAAGTTGTGGAATCGGGATCCCCGGCGAATGCCGGCTACAACCGTGGTCGAGATGGCAGTTCGTAACAACCGCGCTCTTGCCGAACAGCAATTCAATGTTGGCGGGTTGGGGGTAATTTGTGAAGGAGCGCAAGCTGATCTGATTTTTGTGGACTACCATCCCTTTACCGAATTGAATGAGGATAATTTGCCATGGCATATTATCTTTGGCTTTCATGAAAGCATGGTAACTTCAACAATGGTGGCGGGGCAGTTCCTGATGCGCAATCGTGAACTTTTGACGCTGGATGAAGAAAGAATTGCCTACGAGGCCCGCCATCTTTCTTCTCAAACCTGGCAACGGTTTCAAAAACTCTTTCAGGTATCCTGATCAAAACAAAGGAGTAAACAGGCAATGTCGCCACTAAGAACGTACACCATCGGAATTATTGGAGGGACAGGTAAAGAGGGTAAGGGACTGGCTTACCGTTGGGCAAAAGCCGGTCATCCGATTATCATTGGGTCGCGACAGGAGGAGAAGGCAAAGGCGGCAGCCCAAGAAGTTGAGGCTCTGCTTGGGAAAAACAACTTTGTCCGCGGGGAAGCCAATGAAGTGGCGGCCGGAGAAGCCGAAATTTTGGTCTTGACGGTTCCGTATGCGGCTCATGCTGAAATGTGTGAACGGATGAAACCGTTTGCCCAGGGCAAAATTGTGATTGATGTAACCGTGCCGCTGGTGCCGCCCAAGGTTACCCGCGTTCAAATGCCGCCGGAAGGGAGCGCTACTCAACAAGCCCAAAAAATTTTGGGCGAAGAAGTCCAAGTGGTAGCTGCATTTCAAAATATTTCCTATGAGCATCTGCTCCATGATGAGAAAGTTGATTGTGATGTGCTGGTATGCGGCGGAAATAAAGAAGCCCGCGAGGTTGTCTTGCAACTGGTGGAGGATGCCGGGTTGACCGGCTGGAATGCCGGACCGGTTGAAAATGCCGTGGTGGTAGAGGGCTTAACCTCGATTCTGATCGGATTGAATAAACAATATGGCGTCCCCTCTTCGGGGATTCGGATTACCGGTATTCCCAGAAAGTCGTGAGGATATTGGATGAAAAAGATGGAGTTGACTCCATTAGAAAATATTCCTCTCATTCGGGCTGGCGATGATCTGGCAAAAATTACAATGGATGCTTTATCGTGCCAGAATATCCGATTGTTGGATGGGGATATTCTGGTGTTTGCCCAGAAAATTGTGTCCAAAGCCGAAAACCGGTTAGTGTATTTACCGGAAGTACAACCGTCCGATCAAGCCATTCAAATTGCGGCGGAAGTTGAAAAAGATGCGCGTTTCATTGAATTGGTACTGCGCGAATCGCGTCAGGTGATTCGCAAGCGGCCCGGTACGATTATTGTTGAGCACCGAAACGGTTTTATTTGCGCCAACGCCGGTATTGATCACTCCAATGTGCGCGGCCCTTATGGTGAGGCTGATTTGTGGGTTTTGCTCCTTCCCGAAAACCCGGATCGTTCAGCGCTGCAAATTCGTTCAGAAATTCAGAATCGGTCGGGAGTGAAAATTGGCGTGTTGATCATCGACTCCCACGGACGCGCCTGGCGGTTAGGCACGGTCGGCGTAGCAATTGGCCTGTCGGGAATGCCCGGCCTCGTGGATTTACGCGGTGAAGCCGATATGTTTGGTTATCAATTACGGATTACGCAGGTAGCAGCGGCAGATGAGTTGGCTGCTGCCGCATCTTTGGTCATGGGGCAGGCGGATGAGCGGACACCGATTGTTCATGTGAGGGGTTTTCCCTATCCTTTGCGTGAAGGCAGTTTTGGAGAACTGCCCCGCCCGGTTGAGTTGGATTTATTCCGTTGAGAGAGGGAAGATACTAATGAAAGTAACCGTTCTGGCAGGCGGTGTGGGCGGCGCTAAACTGGCGCACGGCTTTGCGCTCTGTCAGCCGGATGTTTGCCTGACGGTTATCGTTAACACTGGAGATGATTTTGAACATTTTGGTTTGAGGATCTGCCCCGATCTGGATACCGTGTGTTACACCCTTGCAGGATTAGCCAATCCCCAAACGGGGTGGGGACGCAAGGATGAAACTTTTGAAGTGCTGCAGTCAATTGGCGAACTCGGCGGGCCGACCTGGTTCCGTTTAGGAGATAAAGACCTTGCTACTCATCTAGAGCGAACCCGACGCCTAAGAGAGGGTCAACGCTTGAGCGAGGTGGTAAATGAGTTCTGCCGTGGTTGGGGGATTAGGGCACGGGTGCTGCCAATGAGCGATGACCCGGTTCGAACCATGGTGAAAACTCGCGAATATGGCTGGCTTGGTTTTCAAGATTATTTTGTTCGCCATGCCTGCCAACCAACTGTCCAGGAATTTGCCTTTGAAGGGATTGAACAGGCTTTACCGGCTGCCGGGGTATTAGAGGCATTAGAAAGTAGTGATTTGATTGTAATCGCTCCGTCCAATCCATGGGTAAGCATCCAGCCCATTTTATCGGTAAGGGGCGTTGCTTCCTTAATCCAATCCAAAAAGGCCATTGCGGTATCTCCGATCATTCAAGGGCAAACGATCAAAGGTCCGGCCGCAAAAATGTATCGCGAATTGGGGATTGAACCTTCCCCTCTCGCGGTTGCTCAACATTATGATGCCTTATTGTGGGGATTGGTTATAGATGAATTCGATCGAGGTTTTGAATCAACCATAAAGTCGTCAGGTATAATGGTATTAAGCACGAACACGATCATGCACAATGAGCAGGATCGCCACATTCTGGCTAAAAAAATCCTTGCATTCAGCAAAGACAGCAATCCGAATCAACCACAAAGAAGGGAGTTTTGACGAATGGGCTTGTGGGCTATTGTCCCCGTAAAACCCTTGCGTCGCGGCAAATCTCGTCTTGCAAGCGTATTATCGGAAGATGAGCGGGCGTTATTGAATTTCACCATGTTAAGCAGCACTCTGCGCACTTTGCGAGAGGTAGAGGAAATTGAACAAATTCTGGTGGTGAGCCGCGACCCTGCGGCGCTTTCACTGGCAAGGGAATATGACGCCAGAACCGTTCAAGAAGACGGTCAGCCGGAGTTGAACACCGCGCTGGAACGGGCTACGATTGTGGCCCAAATGTACGCTGCGCAGGAAATCCTCATCCTGCCGGCTGACTTGCCGCTGCTTTCAGTGAATGACGTTCGGCGAATTCTACAACGCGCCAAAAATCCGCCGGTAGTCGTGATTTCACCCGACCGGCGCAATGATGGCACAAATGCTCTTTATATGAATCCGGCTGGAATTATTGAATACCGCTATGGGCCGGGGTCGTTTCATCAGCATGTTGAACAAGCGCGAATGAAAGGCGTTCGAGTGGAAATCTGTCAGCTTTCCAGCTTGAGTTTGGATTTGGATTTACCCGAAGATTTGGACTTGCTAAAACAAATTGAAGCCATGCAAATTGAACCTTGATTAACTATTTCAACAGGAGGAAAACCATGTCCGAAAGAGTAGCGCTCTATTTGCAGGATGCCCATGATCTGCGCGACGGCCTTGAGTATGTCCAGTATGCCGAAAAACGCGGGTTCGAGGCGGTTTGGCAGGCAGAAAGTCGTTTAGTGAGGGATGCAATTGTTCCGATGGCGGCTTATGCAGCCGTGACCGAGCGGATTAAAGTGGGCTCTGGGGTCATTAATAACTGGACTCGGAATATTGGTCTGCTGGCAGCCACATTCTTAACCCTGGATGATCTTGCGCCGAACCGGATTATCTGCGGCATTGGGGCATGGTGGGATCCGCTTGCAAAAAATGTTGGAATTGATAGACGAAAACCGCTGACTGCGATGAAGGAAACTGTGATTGTTTTGCGGCGATTATTGAACATGGAGCGGGTCACCTTTCACGGCGAGTTTGTCCATGTTGAAGGCATTGAACTGGATGTGGTTCATGGACGACGCGAACCCCGAAATGTGCCCATTATGATTGGCGCAACCGGCGATCAGATGATGGAATTGACCGGGGAAATTGCGGATGGGGCGGTGTTGAATTACTGCGTCCCGCCAGAATATAACATCCGGGCATTGGAGCTATTGGAAAAAGGCGCAAAGAAAGCGGGACGCACGCTGGATGACCTTGACCGACCTCAGCTGGTGGTTTGTTCGGTAGACCATGACCGGGAAAAGGCCATTGATACCACGCGGGAATTATTAACCCAGTATCTGGCGCAACAGCCGCATATCGCCAAGGCTTCGGGGGTTTCACCGGATGTGGTAGCCGAAATTCAATCCATACTGGGCTGGCCGGCAACGCACGAGCAAATTCAAAAAGCCAAACATCTCGTCCCGGAAGATCTGATTCATCGGATTACCGCATCGGGGACGCCGGAAGAAGCCCGCGCCAAAGTAGATGAATATCGCAAGTATGGCTGTACCTGTCCGATCCTCTATCCGGTGGGCGGTGATGTAAAACTCCTGATTGATACGTTTGCCCAGCAATAAAAACGCGGTTTTTTTCAACTTAATTTTTTTTCCAAATTTGGAGGTTGGTGCAATGATCAGAGAATATTATCGCCCCAAAACGGCGCTGGAGGCAGAACTTTTGTTCAGCGCGGGGGATAAAAAATTTGTACCGCTGGGTGGGGGTAGCGCGCTCAGCCGATCCAAACAAGAAGACCTCTGTGTGGTGGATTTGAGGGATTTAGGGCTAAATCGGATTGAGGTGATTGGACATAAAGCTATTATTGGGGCAACGGTCACCTTGCAACAGCTGCTTGAGTTTGATCCAATTCCTCTTGTCCTTAAAGATGTTATCCGTAAGTCGGCGACCCTGAATCTTCGAAATCAGGCTACGGTGGGGGGATATCTTGTTTCAGCGGATGGACGTTCGCCGCTGGCAATTGCAATGATGGCAATGGACGCCGTATTGATTTGGCATCCCAATCAACAACCTCAATCCATTGGCGATTGGTTCTCGCTGCGCCAACCCCGCGGGTTTTGGATCAATGCAATTCAGTTGAACTTAAATCTTGATGTAGATTATGAGCAAGTATCTCGGACACCAATGGACCAGCCCATTCTAGCCATTTCAGTTGCCCGCTGGCCTTCGGGAAGGATAAGGGTTGCTGCGGGCGGTTTTGGAAATGCCCCCTTACTGGTTCTGGATGGTCCGGAAGACAGCGGAGTATTGGAAGCGGTAAAAAATGCTTTGAGTGACAGCGGAGATGAATGGGCAAGTGCGGAATATCGTCAAGCGGTGGGCCAGGTTTTCGTGCGCCGAATCCTGGACAAATCCGCATCAAGCGATCAGAGCAAATGAGGAGGCAGGAATGAAGACGGTTTCCTTTACTCTCAACGGAATTGTTCAGCACTGGGAAGTAACCGATGGTGAAACTTTGCTAACTTCCCTGCGGCGAGAAGGATATTTTGGAGTCAAGTTCGGCGGATGCGAAAAAGGGGAATGCGGCGCATGTACTGTTTTGTTGGATGGCAAGCCGATTAATTCTTGTTCTCTCCTGACTGTACAGGTAGATGGCAGAAATGTACAAACCATTGAAGGAATGGGAGAACACCCCGATCAGGGATGGAAAAAGACCGCCGGCTTACACCCCATTCAAAAAGCGCTGGTGGAAAGCGGCGCGATCCAGTGTGGTTACTGTACGCCCGCATTTGCTCTTGCCGCCAAAGCCTTGCTGGAGAAAAATCAAAATCCCAGCGAAGAGGAAGTGCGCGAAGCCATCGGAGGAATCCTTTGCCGCTGTACGGGTTACTTGAAACCGGTACAGGCCATTCTCAAGGCAGCTTCGAATTTGCGGGGAGAGGAAGACGAGCAGGATTGGGTGGAGGAATTGGGTCTTCCTTTGCCGCTTGATTGGCCTTCTGGAGCGGATGAACCGCCTTCCGCGGGAAGCGAAAGCGGTTCGCCTGAAAGGTTGACACTAACCCGTCGAAAAGTTTACATGCCGCGGATGTTTGTCACCCCTGAAGTCCGTCAAAAAACCCTTTCCCGGATTGGAAAACCCGAATTAAAAGTAGATGCGATTAAACTGGTGCAGGGAAAGCCAGCCTTTGCAGCCGATATGGAAAAACGCGGCATGCTGATCGCTAAAGTGCTGCATAGTCCGGTAGCGCATGCCCGGATTAAGCACATTGACCTGAGCAAAGCCCGGGCATTGCCCGGCGTGGCAGCGGTCTTATGTTACAAAGATATTCCCCGGGTGGTTTACTCCACCGCCGGGCAGTCGGATCCGATTCCTGGTCCGCTGGATACTTTTTCGCTGGATTCAAAGGTGCGCTTTGTGGGTGACCGGGTAGCGTTTGTCGCCGCCGAAACGGAGGAAATAGCCGAACAGGCGCTCAAACTGATTGAGGTTGAATACGAACCTCTGCCGGCCATTCTGGATGCCCGCGAAGCGATGTTGCCGGGCGCGCCGGTTATTCATGATGAACCCGAATACGTCAATTTTGGGGAATCGAATCCGCAAAAAAATCTGGCGGCGCAAATCCATATTGACATTGGGGATGTAGAAAAAGGTTTTCAAGAGGCTGACAGAATTTACGAAGCCGAATATGTGGTTCCCAAAGTGCAACAGGCTCATATTGAACCGCATGTGGTTGTAACCTATTGGGATGAGGACGATCGTCTGGTGATACGCACCAGCACGCAAGTGCCCTTCCATGTGCGGAGAATTTTGGCCCCAGTGCTCGGACTGCCGGTAAAACGCATCCGGGTCATCAAACCGCGGATTGGCGGCGGTTTTGGAGGAAAACAGGAAGTGCTGATTGAAGATGTTGCCGCTCATTTGACGATTGCCACCGGCCGACCCGTGATGTATGAGTATACCCGTGAGGAAGAGTTCATCGCAGCCCGATCCCGACATCCAATGCGGATTCGGATGAAAACCGGGGTCAAGTTGGATGGCACGATTACCGCAAATGAGATGCGCGTCCTTTCAGATACCGGCGCATACGGCTGTCATGGTTTGACGGTTACCGGTAATACCGGTCATAAATCCATGGCGTTATATGTGGGGGACGGGCCGTATCGCAAATCCCCCAACATTCGCTTTTACGCCGATATTGTCTATACTAACAAGCCGCCCTCCGGAGCGTATCGAGGTTATGGTGTGCCGCAGGGATTTTGGCCCCTGGAAAGGCACATGGAGCGCATCAGCCGCGATTTGGGGTTAGACCCGATTGCCTTTCGATTGAAAAATGCCATCCGTGAAGGAGAACTGCATCCCTTCAGTACGGCGTGGAGCGAGGGCCGTGAACCGCGTCCCGAAATTATTCAAACGGTTGGCCTGGAAGAATGCGTTCGGCAAGGCAAAGCCATCATCGGTTGGGATCAAAAGTTTGGTAATCCGGAATGGCATATTGTGCCGGGAAAACCCCATTTGCGACGCGGAATTGGTGTGGCGCTGGTCATGCAAGGAACGGCGATCCCATATTTGGACATGGGCGGCGCCAGTATCAAGATGAATGACGATGGATCGTTCAACCTTCTGGTAGGAGCGACTGACCTCGGCACCGGCTCCGATACGGTACTGGCGCAAATGGCGGCGGAAGTACTGGGGACGCCGGTAGAAGATATCATCGTCTATTCTTCGGATACAGACTTCACCCCCTTTGATAAAGGAGCTTATGCTTCTTCGACGACCTACATATCCGGCGCTGCGGTGGTCAAAGCAGCCGAGGAAGTCGCCGAAAAAATCAAAAAACGGGCTGCTCGCATGCTCAAGGAGCGCCAGCCGGGTATTCAGGTTTCCCCTGAAGAGATCCTGCTTGAGGATCGCAAAGCCATTGCGCCCAGTGGAGAGTATGTAACGCTGGAGCAAGTCGCTTTGAATGCCCTGCATCACACCGATCAGGAGCAAATCATGGGGATTGGTTCTTATTATTCACCGGTTTCACCGCCGCCTTTTGCGGCTCAATTTGCAGAAGTCACCGTAGATGTCGAAACCGGGCAGATTACCGTTGACCGGTTGGTCATGGCGGTTGATTCGGGCGTCATCGTAAACCCGGTGACGGCTTCCGGTCAAATTGAAGGCGGGATGACCCAGGCGCTAGGTTATGCCGTTTGCGAAGAGATGGTCTATGATCAACACGGACGGGCTCGCGAGAGGGATTTGGTGGATTATCATATCTTCCGCGCTAATGAAATGCCTCAATTAGAAACCGTTTTTGTTCAAACCTATGAACCTTCTCACCCCTTTGGGGTCAAGGCTGTTGCGGAAATCCCTATGGATGGAGTTGCTCCAGCCGTTGGCAATGCGGTGCTGGATGCGTGCGGCGCGGATGTTTTTGAAAATCCGATTACACCCGAACGTCTCTGGCGGGCTTTAAAGGAGAAACAATCCGCTGCAAATTAATCCTACAAGGTGAGGTTGATCATGTTGGCGATTTATCGTGAAATTGGCAAAGTCATTGAAGAAGGAAGAGCCGCGGCCGTGTGTACGATTATTGAAACCAGCGGCTCGGTACCGCGTCACGAAGGCAGCAAAATGCTGGTCTTTCCGGACGGCTCGTTTATCGGTACAGTAGGAGGGGGCGAGGTGGAAAGCCGGATTATTCAGGAGGCTATTCAGTCCTTGAGGGATGGAAAGATTCGCAACCTCCGCTACAGCATGGTTGACCCAAAACAAGGCGATCCCGGCGTTTGCGGCGGTACATTGGAGGTATATGTGGAACCGATTTTACCCAAACCCACTCTGGTGGTGATTGGCGGCGGACATGTTGGCAGGGCGGTTGTTCACTTAGCCAAGTGGTTGGGATTTACGGTTGCCGTTTGTGACGACCGGCCGGAGTTCTGCACACCGGAAGCCAACCCCGGGGCGGATTTATTCTTCCCGGTGAAAATGGCCGAACTTCCTCAACACTTAAATATTACCCCTTATACCTACTTGGTTTTAACGACCCGCGGTAGTAACATTGATATTGAAGGCTTGGAGCCTTTACTGCATACCGAGGCTGCCTACATCGGGCTGATTGGTTCCAAACGGCGCTGGCTGGTAACCCGTAAGGCTTTGATTGAAAAAGGCGTTTCTGAGGAATTGCTTAATCGCGTACATTCTCCGATGGGATTAGAATTAAACGCAGAAACCCCGGAGGAAATTGCGGTCAGCATCATGGCAGAAATCATCATGCTGCGGAATGGCGGTAGCGGAGAGAGGATGCGTATATAGGAGGGCGTCCATGTGGAAGAATGTGTTTAGCGCGGTCTCAATCGAAGAAGTTTTGAATATCCTTGCCGAAAAAAGGGAAAAAGCGCGGATTATTGCCGGAGCAACGGATTTGATTCTAGAGATTGAACGTGGCGTTCGGAATGGCATCGAAACTCTTGTGGATATTTCGCGCATTCCGAATCAGGATCAAATTATTCTGGATGAGGATGGATGGATTCACCTCGGCCCACTGGTGACGCATAACCATTGCGTCGCGTCGAAGATGATTGTGGATCTGGCATTTCCGCTGGCTCAGGCAGCCTGGGAGGTCGGTTCACCTCAAATACGCAATCGCGGGACGGTTGCCGGCAACTTAATCACGGCTTCGCCAGCCAACGACACGATTACCCCATTGATGGCATTAGGAGCGCGCATCACCCTGCGATCTTTGAGAGAAAGCCGCATCCTTCCATTGAAAGATTTTTATCAGGGGGTACGACGGGTGGACTTACGTCCGGATGAGATGCTGGTGGATATCGCATTTCCAGCGCTAAACCTTAATCAAAGGGGAGTATTTGTTAAGTATGCGCTCCGAAAAGCGCAAGCCATTTCTCTGGTCAATGTCGCCATTGTTCTGACCATGGATGGAGATCGGGTTTCGAAATCCAGCATCACGTTGGGGGCAGTAGCGCCAACGATTATCCATGCGCCGGAAGCGGAAGAATATTTATGTGGAAAACCCCTCACGCCGGAGGTCATTCAGCAGACCGCTGAATTAACCATGCAAGCGGCGCGTCCCATTTCGGATGTACGCGGAACTGCGGAGTACCGCCGCAGGATGGTCGGTGTGATTACCCGGCGAGCTCTGGCTACATTAGCCTCACACAGTGAAAAAGATAACTTTCCTCAACGCCCTGTCTTGTTATGGGGAGGCGAAAAGTACCCCCAGGGTCAATTGAATAAGTCTATTCTTCATGAGGAAGGCACGCCGATTGATACAACGATCAATGGCAAACGCTACTCCATTCGCGGCGGGCATCAAAAATCGCTCTTAAGATTCATTCGTGAAGATGTTGGTTTGATTGGGAGCAAAGAGGGTTGCGCTGAAGGCGAATGCGGCGCGTGTACCGTTTTCCTGGATGGCGTTGCAGTGATGAGTTGCATGGTGCCGGCAACCCGTGCGCATGGGGCGGAAATTGTCACAGTGGAAGGGTTGGCAAGCGATGGTATTCTTCATCCGCTTCAACAGGCTTTCATCCAGGAAGGCGCCGTTCAGTGCGGTTATTGCACACCGGGGTTCTTGATGTCGGCTGCCAAGTTGCTGGAAGAGCGCCCAACACCTTCTCAAGAGGAAATTCGACAGGCAATGACCGGTAATTTATGCCGATGCACTGGTTATTATAAAATCATACAGGCAGTTGAGGATGCTGCCCAACTGGTTCAGAAGGGAGGGTAAGGATCATGCCAAACAAGTATGGAAATTTACAGGCCAAGCAACAGGAGATGATGCGCGAAACGCGCAATTCTGTTCACCCGATTTGGCGTGGAGTAGGGTTTGTTTTGATTGTACTGACGCCCATTTTGGGGTACTTTGGAACGATTGCCTTATTGGAAGAGAATGCCCGCCAGAAATGGTTTGTCATCCCGGTTGACTTGCTCGCTCCGGGGGCTGATCCATTATTGTATGTCAAAATAGGGATGACGTTGATTTTGGCTTTTCTTATCTACTTTATATTTCAATTCATTAGTATGGTTTTGTTCCGTTTGTTGGGCCCTTCCCGTTATGGCCCTTATGATGTCCCCCCTGTGAGTTATCGTGGTAAAAAGTATCGGCGGTGAAATGTTTGTAAGGAGGTTGTGCCATGAGTGTTGTCGGTGAGTCGGTTGTGCGTGTAGATGCGATTGGCAAGGTTACCGGGGAAACGCTTTATCCGGGCGATATAAACTTACCCAATCAGAGTTACATGAAGATTTTGTTTGCCCATCGGCCCCATGCGATCATTAAGCGACTCGATACCTCAAAAGCCGAACAATATCCGGGCGTACTGGCTGTATTTACTGCAAAAGATGTTCCCAATAATGAATATGGCTTAATTATGCCGGATCAACCGGTGTTGTGCGGTCCCGGCTCTACGAAACCGTTTGCTGATCGGGTGCGGTTTGTAGGAGATCAGGTTGCGCTGGTCATTGCTGAAACGGAAGCAATTGCCGCAGAAGCGATGAAGTTAATTGAGATAGAATATGAGGATTTGCCTATCATAACCGACCCGCTGAAAGCCATGAAGGAAGATGCAATCCTGCTCCATCCAGACAAGGGGTCAAATATTTTTGGACGTTACCGCATCCGCAAGGGAGATGTCGAAAAAGCCTTTCAAGAAGCCGATGTGATCGTCGAGGCTTTTTATCAAACGCCTGCGCAGGAGCATGCTTACCTTCAACCAGAAGCCGGTTTAGGGTATATTGATGAAGAGGGCCGAGTAACGGTCATTGTTGGAGGACAATGGGCGCACGAAGATCAGGAGCAGATTGCCCATGCCCTGGCTTTACCCCTGGATCAAGTGCGGGTAATTTACCCGGCAATTGGGGGGGCTTTTGGCGGTCGGGAAGATATGTCGGTTCAGATTGTGCTGGCGCTGGCAGCCTGGCGGCTACATCAACGCGGTATCAACCGCCCAGTAAAGATTATCTGGTCGAGAGAAGAGTCCATTATTGGACATCATAAACGGCATCCCTACTACATCCGGGCAAAATGGGGCGCAAGGCGGGATGGAAAACTCATCGCAGCCGAAATGGAAGTGGTTGCGGACGGTGGGGCGTACGCTTATACCTCCACAAAAGTCTTGGGGAATGCAACCTTGATGTGCACCGGCCCATACCTGATTCCAAATGTCAAGGTTGATTCGTATGCAGTCTATACTAACAACCTGCCGAATGGCGCCTTCCGAGGTTTTGGCGCGCCGCAAGGAGCTTTTGCCGCTGAAATGCAAATGAACAAACTGGCGGAAGCATTGCAGATGGATCCGGTGGAAATTCGGATGCGCAATTTATTGGATGAAGGAGATTTACTTTCCGTTGGAACGCCTTTGCCGCCGGGAGTGAGCATTAAAAAGGTCGTTGAGGCGTGTGCCAATGCCGCCGGTTGGAAAAAGGGTGAAAGCGGCTGGTACAGGCCAGCGGGTTTTCGGGTAGAAACCGAAAAAAAATACCTAAAGCGCGGAGTTGGTTTTGCATGCGCTTTGAAAAATGTGGGTTTTTCCTTTGGCGCACCGGAGAATTGCTGGGCAATTATTGAATTGCATGGTGATGCCGAGATCGAAAAAGCGATTCTCTACCACGCTGCCGCTGAGGTCGGTCAGGGTTCGCACACAGTACTGGTGCAGATGGCAGCCGAAGCGCTGGGTCTGCCGATGGAAAAAGTGGAATTGGTAGCCGCGGATACTGCCGTTACCAAAAATTCGGGAAGTGTTTCAGCATCCCGTATGACTTTCATGGCTGGAAATGCCATCCGTGGGGCGGCGGAGAAAGCATTAGAAGAATGGAAGAATGAAGAACGACCTGCGCGAGCGGAATTTCAATATCGCCCTCCAAAAACTACACCCTATGATCCTGAAACCGGAAAATCCGAGCCCAATTTTGCCTATGGTTATGTGGCGGAAGCGGTGGAAGTGGAAGTGGATACCGAAACCGGGCAGGTGAGGCTGGTGAATGTCATTTGTGCCGATGATGTAGGGAAAGCGGTAAATCCCCAACAGGTGCAGGGGCAGGTGGAAGGGGCTGTGGTGCAGGCAGCTGGCTACGCGATTTTGGAGAACTTTATCCAGCAGGATGGACAGGTTTTGACCAACACACTTTCCACCTATCTGATTCCCACGATACTGGACATCCCGGAAAAAGTCCAATCTATTGTGCTGGAGTATTCTGACCCGCGCGGCCCATGGGGGGCGCGCGGCATGGGAGAGATGCCCTATCTTCCGCTTGCGCCAGCCGTAGGAGCCGCCATTCGCAATGCAACCGGGAAATGGTTTGATCAGTTTCCCTACACCCCCGAAAGAATTTTATTTGGGTTAGAAGAATGACCATTTATTGAGCATTGCAATGTCAGATTTGAGGGTGCTCATCCGCGGCGGCGGAGATTTGGGCAGCGGCGTTGGGGTACGGCTTTTTCGAGCCGGAGCTCAAGTAATTTTTACTGAATTGCCCATGCCGCTGGTTGTACGGCGTTTTGTATCCTTTGCGGAAGCGGTGATTAGCGGGTCAACTTTTGTGGAAGAAGTGCCCGCCCAAAAAGCCGCTTCCAAAGAGGAAGTTCTTTCGATTTTGGAAAAAAAGGTTGTGCCGGTTTTGATTGATCCAGCAGGAGAATCGATCCAATGGCTGAAACCGGATGTCCTCGTGGACGCGCGGCTGAAAAAAACTCCCCCTGAAATTGGTTTGGAGGCTGGTTCGTTCGTGATTGGCTTAGGGCCAGGATTTACGGTTGGTTTGAATTGTCATGCGATCATTGAAACGAAACGCGGCCCGACGCTGGGTAGAGTATATTGGAATGGTACTGCAGAAGCGGACAGCGGTTTACCCGAAGGGGTAAATGGATTTGTGGAGGAGCGGGTGTTGAGAGCGCCGAAAGATGGCTGCTTCAAGTCATTTGCAAGAATATGCGATTTTGTTACCCAAGGTCAAGCGGTGGCTGAGGTTGACGGAATGCCGATCCTGGCTCAATTCGACGGCGTCATTCGAGGTTTGGTGATGGAAGGTTTACCGGTTACAAAAGGAATGAAAGTAGGTGATATTGACCCGCGAAAAGATCCGCGCCTGTGCAATCTGGTTTCGGATAAATCATTAGCGGTTGGCGGAGGTGCGCTGGAAGCGGTCCTTTCCGTACCCGAACTGCGCAGGAAATTATGTGGAACGTAATATGCGCCTAAGGGACTGTTTGAGAGTTAGTCACAGAAGCCGGGTAGCGATTGTTGGAGCAGGTGGAAAGAGTACCATCCTTTTCAATATTGCGAAGGAACTTGATTCGCCGGTGGTACTGGCGGCTACGGCTCATCTCTGCACCGACCAATTGAATCTGGCGGATGCTCATGCCATCATTGAAAGGCCAGCCGATGTTAGACGGATTTTTCAAAAACCCATTCGTGGCGCTTTTTTGCTGACCGGCCCAATTGGGGCGAGGGATCGAACTCGCGGCTTATCTCCCGAAGAGATTGATTTCGTTCAAGAAAATTGCGACCGGCTCGGATTACCGCTCATCATTGAAGCGGATGGTTCGCGCAGACTACCCCTCAAAGCCCCCGCAGAGCATGAACCGCCGATACCTGGGTGGGTGAATCAGGTTGTGGTGGTTGCAGGTCTCTCTGGATTGGGTCAGGCGCTCAGCGAAGAGGTGGTTTTTCGAGCGCAACGGTTTGCGGAGATTACCGACAGCCGGATGGGGCAGCAGATTACCCTGAAGATGATTGAACAATACCTGCTGGCGGAAGAAGGCGGGTTAAGAAATATACCCAAAGATGCCGTCAGGAATGTCTTTTTTAACCAATTGGATCAAGTGGTCTTGGATGGGCAAGAAAGAGAAAACCTATCCAGAGGATTGCTTGATCAGTATCACCGGGTCATTTGGGGTAATGCGGCTCAGCCCGTGCCAGAGGAACGGGTGGTGGAGCGATTCGAGCGTGTGGCAGGGATTGTTCTGGCGGCGGGGGCTTCGAAGCGGTTTGGCCGGCCTAAACAACTTTTGGAGTGGCGGGGAAAACCTTTTGTTTGGCATGTAGTCCAAAAAGGCATTCAGGCCGGTCTGCATCCAATCGTCGTTGTTACCGGCGCTCATCACGAAATGGTCGAAGAAGCCGTTTCGGATTTATCGGTCGTTCGGGTGCATAATCCGGATTGGGAAAGAGGGTTAAGTACATCGGTGAAAAGCGGACTGGCGAGGGTTGCCGATCAGATAGGCGCGGCGGTCTTTTTAATGAGCGATGTGCCGCAGGTTCCAAGGCGTTTAATCGAGAAATTGATTCTTGCCCACCGCACAAAAAACGGCTTCATTTTTTCCGCATCTTGCCAGGGGCGTTTTATCAACCCGGTTTTATTTGACCAGAATTGCTTTGAAGATTTATTAAGACTGGAGGGGGATCGCGGCGGGAAAGTTTTGTTTGAAAAATATCCAGTTGAAGCGCTTGAGTGGGAAAATCCGGAAGAGGTGAAGGATATTGATCGAGAAGAGGATTATGAGTGGTTGAGGGGTTGGAGTGGTTGAGGAATTGCGCGTAGCCAAAGATGTTTTGGCGTTGGTTTTAGCGGCTGGGCTCTCTACCAGAATGGGGCAACCGAAATTGCTGCTGGATTGGGGCGGAAAGACCGTATTGCAGACCGTCTTATTGACGCTCCATTCTGCCGGAATTGAAAGAATTTATACCGTGGTGGGAGCCAATCGCGAAGCCATTCAACAAAGCATTTTGTCCTTAACGTTCCCGGTCAGGACGGTGTTCAACCCCGATTATTCAAATGGCGAAATGACCGATTCGATCAAGGTTGGAATTAAGTCCGTTCCTCGAAATGCTGCGGCGGTTTTAATCGTATTGGGCGATCAACCCCAAATGGAGGTAGAAGTTGTAAAGCGAGTTTTGGACTTTTATAAAAAAACTGGCGCGAAAATCATTGTGCCGAGTTACCAGTTTCGGCGGGGGCACCCCTGGCTGATCGAGAAATCTCTCTGGGGTGAATTGGAAAATCTCAGTCCATCTTACACAATGCGTGATTTTTTACGAAAGCATCACGATGAAATCCGCTATATCGAAGTGGAAACTCCCACCGTGCTACAAGACCTGGATACGCCGCAAGATTATCAGCGGTTAAAACCTGAATGAATTAAGGCGATTTTTTCACTTCTAGAGCCTGAAGGGCAGCTTGAATATAACGGTTATTCAGATTATCGGTTGTTTCGTTTTCGATCCAGATATCGGGTAATACGCCATGATCACGAATGGACGGTATTAGACCCGGAATTTCCCATTCTGCTGCGGTAACGTGCAATGATGACCCGTCTTGCAATTCAAAGACCAATTGTATAGTGTACTTACCAAAAGTCGGTGTGCCAATTAATACGGCTCGCTGCTGGGCTTTTAAAGCCCCGGAAGTGATTTCAGCAGCGCTGGCAGTGGAATTGTTGATGAACACTACTAATGGGATTTGGGTGAAGGGGCCGTTATTCTTGGCTTGAAGGGTTTTTGATTCTTTTCCGCGGTAGGTTTGAGTCAAAATTGGACTTTCGGCGGGCAAGAATAATTCGGCAATCTTAACGCCTGTGTCCACCAAACCACCGCCATTGTTTCGCAAATCCAGGATTAAGGAACCAGCGCCTTGTGAGGTCAAATCTTGGACGGCATTTTGAATTTCGTCCGGAGTTGTTGAGGACATCAGATTGACTTGTATGTAGCCAACCGTTTCGTCTTCGGGCAATAAATTCCAGGTAACGGAAGGAAGGGCTATTTCCTCTCGAACTATTTGATAATTGTACTCTCGTTGATCCTCGTTGCGAAAGACCACCAACCTTACGCTAGTTCCTTTGTCGCCTCGAAGCAAGGAGAGGACATCATCTTGAGGCGTTTCGGCGTTAATTTCAACCCCATCAATTGCCAATAAAATATCTCCATCCTGAACGCCAGCGCGTTTTGCGGGTGAGTTATCGAAAGGAAACAGCCGATATTGATTTTGGGAATCTCGATCAATCCGAGCGCCTATTCCGCCAAACTTGCCGCGTAATTGCTGACTTTGGAGTTCGTGCTGGGGCGGTTCAACCAACATTGTGTAAGGATCGTTATAAGCCTGTAAGAGACCGCGAATCATCCCATATTCAATTTTTTTCTGGTCAGGCAAGGGATAGAAACCATGCTGAACCAGTAATTCATAGGCTTGCTCGAAGAGGGGATAACTGCTTTTGGCGAGGGTGAGGATTTGTCGGTCGCGAATAAGGTACCCAACAGCCAAACCGACCCCAAGTGTGAGCAAGAGGATCAAGACACTCAGCGCATAAAAACGATAGTTTGATGATTTTGTCTTCACATGAAAACCTTCTAATGAGTCCTTTGAAACTTTTTCTGAACCGGTATAATCCAATAGAAATGTTACCCCAAGGTGGATAAAATGGTGTCAGCGTATTGTATCACCCAAACACAGGACGAATTTTCCCTTAAAAAAGTATTCGACAGCATTGATCTGCGTTCATTGGATCAGGCCACTCGCTTAATTCCTGATGGAGTTTATACCACTTTTCGAACCTATGATAAATTGAATGTGCTGGATCTGGAAGGTCACTTTGACCGTTTGGAAGAATCGGCCAGGTTGACTCAAAAAGAAATATCACTACAACGATTGGAAATTCGCCGAGTATTACGTAAGTTGCTCAAAAATTTTCCGGCTGAAGAAGCCAGAGTACGCATTAGTGTGCCGCTTACTTCTGCTATTCCCAAAACAATCGAAATTTATGTATTTTTAGAAAATTTGGTTGTGCCTTCCTCGCAAGATTATCAAAACGGCGTGCGAGTTATCACATCGCGGATGCAACGTAAAAATCCTGCTGCAAAGACAACATCTTTTATTCATACAGCCGATGAAATCCGCCAAAACATCCCGAAGGGGGTCAATGAAGTGATAATGGTGGATGACAACGGCAGGATGCTGGAAGGTTTAAGTAGTAATTTCTTTGCGATAAAGGGTGGAGTTGTTTTTACAGACGATACGCATGTTTTGGCGGGAATTACTCGGAAGCATGTATTGGAGATTATTCACGAGATGGGAATCCCGCTACAGATGGAAGGTTTTCAGTACGCAGATTTACAAATCCTCGATGAGGCTTTTATCACCAGCGCCAGCCGAGGGGTTTTACCGGTTTGTCAAATTGACGATCAGATCATTGGACAGGGAAAAGTCGGCCAGATAACTAAAAAAATTATGGAACGATATCAGGAGAAAATTAAGAGGATAGTAGAGCCCATTTAATCCGTTTCATCATCTAAATTTTCTGTGTCCCATTCATCTTCACCGCTAAGGTTTTCAAACTCTCCAGATTGCATGGCTTGAATGAGTTGTTGGGCGTCTTCAAACTGGTTTGAAGGTACGTATAAATGAACCTCTCCCAACGGTCCGACCGTTAATCCGTAGACGCTTCCGGCGCTTTCTCTGCGTTGGATCACGGTGATGCCGCCCGCTTCCAGCATCAGCCGAACCATGTCCGCCTCCAATTGCCCGTAGGCTGTGAATACCTTTTGAATTTCATCCGCCATTGGAATATTCTCCATCTTTTTGGGTGGTCAAAATTTGTTCGATCAGGTTGTAAATCTCATCTAACCGGGTTTTATACAGGTAGTATTGATGAATCAAACGTTGAGTTTCCGTATCAGCTTGAGATTCGGACTTCTTGAATTCTTCTTGAAGCAAACCCATTAAGGGAAATGGTATGAACATCCTATTTCCTTGAAAAACTTGAAATACCAACTTGCTGACATGTTCCTCATATTGAAATAGCAATTGATAAAGCGGTAAAAGTCGCGGCTGAGCCTCAGGCATTTCCAGATGACTGGTCTTTTGCTTGATTACTGCTTGTTTTAGTTGCCGATGTAAATTTTCCTCAGAGGTCTTCATGGAATGTCCTGATTTTTAGAACGGTTTTGTTTCTGAAACAATCGTTGTTTGCGATGTTCTAATTCTATTCTTCTTTGTTTTTTGAGATAACGAGGTAAAGGTGATTGGTCAAGGTAGGTCAGCGCCAGCTCCGTCCATTCGATGGCGTGCTGAAAAGATTTTTGTTGATGTTCGTAAAATTTGGCAATTTCAATGCAAGCATCCACCTCATAAAATTCGGCTGCTTTCAGCCATAGGTTCAAGGATGCTTCTATTTTACCGGTACGGCGGTGCAGATTGGCAAAACGGTAAAGGGTCTGGATGAAGAAATGGGCAGGCAGGCCGATTTCCAGACTGGCTTCGTATAACTGGATTGCACTGGTATAATCCCCCAATTCTTCGTAAAGGCGAGCGATGGCGATTAAGTCTAAACTTTGTGGATTATTCGAGCCAAGAGGATCTCTCAATAAATTGGCTAAATGCAAGAACAGCGCAGAGAGCGATAAAATATCCACTTCATTGTGATAAAAAACGCCTCTTAATGGTGCGGAATTTTGGGTTTGCAAATATTCAAAATAAATCTGGGGAACCATCCAGCCGGGTATTTCTTCTTCAGCGCGTGCCAAGTTGAGAATTTCGCGTTCCAAATTAGCCAGTGAGCGGTCATCTAGCCGGTTTCGCCAGACCCGCCGGGTGAGGGATAGTAAATCAATGTGATGGAGTCTCTTAACCGGTGATTGAAAGCCGTTCATAATGAAACGATTGTTCAGTAGTGGAGCATCAAAAGACTTGCCGTTATAGGTTACCAGAATCTTGAAAGGGGTAAGAAATTCTTCCAAAGCAGTCAAAAAAGCCGGCTCTTCGCTTGGGTCTCGCAAGAAAATTTGAGTTAGAAGAAAATGGTCATTCTTCCAGTATCCCAGTCCGATCAGGAAAACGAACGTGCCAGTCCCGCCCGATAGTCCGGAGGTTTCTGTATCCAGAAAGACAAATTCTTTAATGGAAGTTTCGGATTCGATCGGGATACGCGACCAGGCAATGAGAGATGAAAGATCTGGCAGGCTGGAAAAATCAATGATCCCATGATTGTAATCTGGCGGATATTGTTTTTCGGAAATAAAAATATCGCCAAATAAGGTTGGGTAATTTATTCCATTAACCACTTTTTCAATTGAAATCAATCTTTCGACTTTGGGAGGTGGATTAGTCGAAAGCGGAGCATTTCCCAGTTGCATCCCCAAAGAACGCAAGCGATTGAGTAAAGTGTCATCCATAAACTTATTATAAGCCAAGTGGCTGGCCGTTTAGAATTTTGAGGATGGCTAGCGTTTCCGTCTTGCCAGCGCTTCCGTTCTCGCCGCCAACCCCCACACAAGAAGGGCAGCCCTCTTCGCAAGGGCAGTTTTGGACGACTTCAAGCGCGCTGCTGAGGATGGTTTCGTGTTTTTCAAAAAGAATGTCAGATAAGCCAATGCCGGCGGGCGAGTTGTCGTAAACCATTACAATCGGGTTGCCTTGACTGATCGGTGATTGAGGATCGCTGTAAGAACCTAAATCGCCGGGATCACACAATACGAAGAGAGGCGCAATTTGGGAGAGGAGATAACGCAGCCCCGATAAGCCGCTACGGATACGGACAACATTTTCGGCTTTCTGGTGACAGGCTGGACAGAGCGTAATCAGGTTTTCCAATCGGTTAGCCTGTTCATAGGATGTGAATTGACGGAAGGGGATTTTGTGATGAACATGATGGTTAGAGCCTTTTTCCGGCATACCGCAAAGCTGACAGGTGTATTGATCGCGTTGGCGGGCAAGTTTTCTCTGTTGATCCCAATTTGGCCCATAATTATTGGGCTTTCCGCTCCATAAGTTATTCTCTAAAAGTTTTTGGACGCTAAGGCCGTCCATCTCAATCCAATAACCAACTGTGCGTAATGTTCGCGGGGGAAGTTCCATTTCTTCAGTCGCTAAAATTTCTTTGGTTTGCCATGAAATTTTCCTAAAACCGGTTAACTGGCGGGTAACTTCGATTTCGCCAACGCGAATTGCTCCACCCGGAACGGAACGATTTTTCTCTTCAGAAATTATTTGGATGTTTTGTTCCATTAATGGTTGGGTGTAATAATCCCCGTTGAAGGGAATCAGACGAACCAGTTTCTTTTCAAAGTCCAACGCTTCCACAAAAAAGGTTTGGCCCTGATGCAGGTAAATTGCATTCGGATGGACCATCCAATCCACACTGGCTTGATCAACTTCGCCAATGGTGATCAAGCGGTCATCTTCTTCAACATGCAATAGGAAGGAGTCGCCAGCGGCGCTTCGTAACGAAATGTTTTGAGCAGGATATTGGTTTGCGCGCCAGAGAAAACGATCTGCGCTTGCGAATACTTCCCGATTCAAAGTTAACACTTGCAGGTAAGGATGAATCTCTTCCCAAGAAAGGTTACCGAAGGTGTCGTTTTGGCGGAATGGTAATTCAAATACCGCACAACGAAGATGCTGGTACAAGATCAGCGGATTGTTAGGATTAATCAGCGCCACTTCGGGCGGCTTTTCAAACAGATATTCCGGATGTTTGATGATGTATTGATCCAGGGGGTTTGAAGAGGCAACCAGAACCGCTAAAGAATCTTGTTGTTTTCTACCCGCTCTTCCGGCTTGCTGATGGGTTGCGGCGATACTACCCGGATAACCGCTGATGATGACCGCTTCCATCCCTCCGATGTCTACTCCCAATTCCAAAGCGTTGGTAGCTACAACGGCTCTGGCTTTACCGGTTTTCAGGGCTTCTTCTGTTTTTCTCCTTTCAACCGACAGGTAACCGCTTCTATAAGCAAAAACCTGTTGAGCCTGATCCGGATTCTGGCTTTGCAGTAATTTCACCCCTATCTCGACGTTTTTTCGGGTGTGAGTAAACAAAAGGGTTTGAATGCCTTTGACCATCAAATCGCCGGCTATCCGAACGGCTTCGCTTAAGGCTGATCGCCGCACCCCAAGTTCTTGG
This sequence comes from uncultured Bellilinea sp., assembly GCA_938040735.1. Taxonomy (GTDB): domain Bacteria; phylum Chloroflexota; class Anaerolineae; order Anaerolineales; family Anaerolineaceae; genus Bellilinea. Next base: position 23,399 of record CALHYE010000021.1, on the reverse strand, counting down.
TGAATAATGGGTGGGTTGTAGAGTAAAAAATATTTTCGGCCGCGTGGAGATTGACTGTGGGATATCAGTTGAAACGATTCTTCAACCAAATTTTCGGCGTGTTCTTTGGCATTGGCGACCGTTGCAGAAGTGAGAATAAACGTCGGCGAGGCAGAATAAAACCGGCTGATCCGTTTCAAGCGGCGAATCAGGTTGGCAATGTGAGAGCCAAACACACCGCGATAAAGATGGACTTCATCCAGTACAACATAGGTCAAACCCCGAAAAAAACTTTCCCAGTTTGGGTGGTGGGGGAGTATCGCGGTGTGGAGCATGTCGGGGTTGCTGAGTAAAATTCTGGCGGTATGGCGAATTTTTGCTCGTTGGGAAGAGGGTGTATCGCCATCGTAAATTGATATGGAAGATTTTAAGGAGGATGGGGATAAGCGCAAAAAATTTTTGAACTGGTCTTGTGTAAGCGCTTTAGTCGGGAAGAGCAGCAACGCTGTGGCGGTTTCGTTGTTGTGGCAGCGTTCTAGAATTGGCAAAAGATAGCAAAGCGACTTTCCACTGGCTGTTCCAGTTGTGATGATGGTGTGTTTGGATTGAATAATCGCCTGGATGGCCTCCGATTGATGGGAGTAAAGCGCGTCAATTCCGTCTTGTTTTAGCGCATTTAGAAGGTCTTTGTCAAAATTGTCAGGGAATGGAACAAAGTGTCCATCGCTTGCGGGGTTAACCTGAATGGCGCTGACATTGGATAAAAAAGTTGGATCGCTTTGCCAAAACTTTAATATCTTTTTCATGCGTTCCGATTTTTTGGGGTGATCAATTGAATTCCGATTGGTATCATCCATTATACCTTTTCGTTTATGGTCAAAATTTGGGATGATAAATCGTTTCTCATTTTTACCATCTTTGGCTATACTTTGCTTGTTTGAGGATCTTGATTCAATCAGGAGAGTGAGGATGAAACCATCTGCACGGTATCGCTGGTTTGTGGTGGGGGTGTTTTTTGTGTTTATGCTTTTGCACCAGGCCGATAAATTGCTGATTGGCCCATTGACCACGCCGATCATGGAGTATTTTCAGATTGACGAAGCTCAAATGGGTTTGGTTTTTTCCGGCGCTATTTTGGTTGGAGGAGTTTTTTATCCTTTATGGGGTTACCTCTATGATCGGTTTGCGCGATCAAAATTACTGGCTTTAGCGTCTCTGATATGGGGAGCGACAACCTGGTTAAGCGCTTTGGCAAAAACTTTTGGCGTTTTTGTGGTTACACGCGCTTCCACAGGGATTGATGATGCCAGTTATCCCGGTTTGTATTCTCTAATCTCCGATTATTTTCCTCCTAAAACCCGCGGTAAAGTCTACGGGCTGCTGCAAATAGCCAGCCCCTTAGGATACATGATCGGGATGGTGTTAGCCATCACGCTCACACAGTTGATCCACTGGCAAGGTATTTTTATCCTGACCGGATCGTTGGGTATTGTCCTTGCGGTTGTCATTTTTACCACAGTTAAAGAAATGCCGCGCGGCGGCGCTGAGCCCGAATTGGAAAATATTGAGCAACATACCCATTATCGTTTTGAGTGGAAAACTGCGTTGGGTCTCTTCCGAAAAAAGAGCCTATTGCTGTTGTTTACACAGGGATTTTTTGGAGTCTTTCCGTGGCAGGTGATCACATTCTGGTTTTTCCGTTATCTGGAAACGGAAAGAGGTTTCGCCTCCAATCAGGTTTTGATCACAATGGTCATTGCTGTTTTGTTTTTGGCAGCCGGCTATCCCATCGGGGGTGCATTGGGAGATTATCTTTTCAAACGTAATATGCGCGGACGTCTAATTGTTTCGGCATTCGGGGTTATCACGGGCGCACTTTTGTTATGGTTTTCTCTGAGTATACCTGAAAGTAATACTTTATTTTTTACAATTTCCATGGCGATCACGGCGATATTCATCCCGTTTGCAGCGCCGAATGTCCTCTCAACCGTTTATGATGTAACCCTTCCGGAAGTGAGATCAACGGCTAATTCAGTTCAAAACCTGATTGAGCAGGGTGGTTCGGCAGTTGCTCCGGCGCTTGCAGGATTAATTGCCGTAAATTCTTCCTTGAAGGATGCAATTCTGATTATTTGTGTAGGAGCATGGATTTTGTGCTTTTTGTTTTTCCTGGGCGCAATTTACTTATTGCCGCGTGATATTCAGGATTTACGCCAACAGTTAGCCCAAAGAGCAGAAAAGGAACGAATCTTGATGTTAGAAGGGGAGAGAAAAGAAAAATTTATGCCGGCTGCAACACAGGATTAATCATGAAATTCGGGATCCTTCCCTTGCTATTCCTTTTGGGGTGGATGGTTGGCCTCTTATTAAATTATCTGGCGGATGTTTTACCTCGAACTCGCCGATTGACTTCTCTTCATTGTACATCGTGCGGAAATAAAATTTCACTGCAAAATTTTTTGTTTTTGCGGAAATGCGGCCATTGTGGCGCTCGAGCCGTTCTTCGATCGCGAATTGTTCAGGCGCTTTCAACAATCCTTGTGCCAATCATTTTCTATTTTCCCCCCGAACGATTTGGTTTTTGGTTAAGCCTGCCGTATTTTTTGTATTTTGCTTTGGTTTTTATAATGGATGTGGAGTATCGAGTGGTATTGTACGAGGTAATCGGCGCGGGTATTTTGCTCAGCATTCCAATGGGTATTTACTGGAATGGTTGGTGGAATTCCCTGCTTGGAGGTATTACGGGTTTTGGAATTATGTTCATTCTCTATTATTTTGGGATTCTCTTCAACCGGTGGATGTCCAAGAGACGGGGAGAAGAAATAGACGAAGTTGCATTGGGATTTGGAGATGTTAATCTCAGCGGTGTTTTAGGCTTGTTGTTAGGATGGCCCAAAATTGCGATTAGCTTGTTCTTTTCGGTTGTGATAGGCGGGGTTTTCAGCGGATTATATCTGCTGGGTAGTGTGCTTGCCCGCCGTTATCGCCCATTTACAGCAATACCATATGCTCCATTTTTGGTCATTGCGGCGGTGATTTTGTTTTACCTCGCTTGATCGAAATCAGAGATGCGGTCCGGTTGCAAGCACCTCTTTGGTGACATTTTTGGCAAATTGAGTGCAATTATTTTCAAATTGTAAAATCAAATTGCGGGCATATTCTTGATAGGCTTGTTTGTCTTTCCAGTTGTATTGCGGATTTAGGACTTCTGAGGGAACCCCCGGACAAAACAGAGGAATGTTTAATCCAAAAAATGGTTCTTGCCGGAAAGGCACTTCATCTAAATCGTGGTTGAGGGCAGCGGTAATCATTGCTCGGGTGTACGGCAGATTAATTCGTTTCCCTATCCCGTAGGGGCCGCCTATCCAACCGGTATTAATTAGCCAGACTCTCACATCATGTCGCAGGATTTTTTCACCAAGTAAGTCGGAATAGCGGTTTGGATACAGCGGCAAGAAAGGCGCACCGAAACAGGTAGAAAAAGTTGCCTGCGGTTCGCTGCCTAATCCCGTTTCTGTTCCGGCTAGTTTGGAAGTGTATCCTGATAAGAAGTAATACATGGCTTGCTCGTAATTGAGCCGGGCGATGGGCGGCATTACACCAAAGGCATCGGCGGTAAGAAAGAAGATGTTTTGTGGATGACCGGCATATCCCTGATTGAGACTGTTGGGGATAAACGATAACGGGTAAGCCCCCCGCGTATTTTCGGTAAACTGATCCGATTCAAAATCAACCACTCTGGACACCGGATCATACACTACATTTTCCAACACAGCCCCAAAGCGATTGGTGGCAGCCCAGATCATTGGTTCGTATTGGGGACTTAGGCGGATGGTCTTTGCATAACAACCGCCTTCGATGTTGAAGATGCCTTCCTCAGACCAGCCGTGTTCGTCATCCCCGATTAATTGACGCTCTGGATCGGAGGAGAGGGTGGTTTTGCCGGTTCCGCTCAACCCGAAAAACAAGGCAACATCGCCGTTTTTACCAACATTAGCGGAACAGTGCATGGGTAGTACACCCCGACGCGGCAAAAGGTAATTCATGATCGTAAAAATGGACTTCTTGATTTCGCCAGCGTAACCTGTTCCGCCAATCAAGACAATCTTTCGTTCAAAATCAATCAGGATCACAGTACCGGAACGGACGCCATCACTTTTGGGGTCGGCTTGAAAGTTCTCGCTTTGGAGGATTATAAAGTCTGGAATGGTGTGTGGAATTTGAGAAACGGGGATCGGAATCAATAAATTGCGTGTAAAGAGGTTATGCCAGGCTTTCTCTGTGATCACTCGAATGGTGAGGCGATAATTTGGATGCGCGCCGGCATAAACATCTTGAACAAATAAATCTCTCCCTTGAAAATAAGCGAGAAACTTTTTGTAAATTTGATCAAACGATTGAGGTGAAAGGGGCTGATTGATTTTCCCCCACCAGATTTCATCTTCTAATTGAGGATATTGCACAATAAATTTGTCATTTGGCGACCTACCGGTATGTTTTCCGGTGTAGGCAATCACTGCTCCATCACAAGAAAGGGCGACCTCATTGCGTTTGATACCCTCTTCAATCAGGCTGGCGGATGCATAATTCCAAAAAATATTTCCTGTGTTTTGAAAGCCATGGTTCTCAATTCCGTAATTTGATGGAATTCCAAAGGCTTGCATCAAATTGATTTCTCCTTTAGGTTGAAAAGTTAGGGAGTGCTCTCTGACCACTCCGTATACCAGTACCAGAGGATATCCGATGCTGGTTTGCCGTGGACTGAAGATGAAGCATCCTGTATGGCTGCGGGCGGGTAAAAACCTTGCGATACGATCCCGTCAATCCAGGGGCGTTCATTAATTGCAGCGAGAAAAACCCCGTAAATTTCGGCTTGTATCTGTAGATCTTGCGTAAATTTTTCCGGCGTGGAAATGGGTGGGAAAAACGAGTCATATGCTAAGCAGTTTTCATCGGAGCAAATTGTATCTTCTATGGTTGTAGAAGGAAGATTTACCGCCACAATAACCGGTTTATTGGTGGACTGGCGAATTGGGAGTAAGACCGTATCCAGATAATCTTGGATTTGGTTGATTCGCTCCTCTTGCGGCAAAGAGGATAAAAACATGGGTGGTATAGCAAGTTGAACATATAGAAAATCCAGCTGGTCAACCCATTCGGGGATTATTGGACTATTGTCAACCAGCGAAATGCTCCATCCCACCTTCCCGCCATAACGCTGACGGACGGTATCTAAGATTAACTGCCAGCGTTCGTTTGCAAAATCCGGTACACCAGAGGCCTGTCCGTTTGGAAGACGACCGTTTGGATAGGCAGGAGCAACCTGCGCGCCCCCAAAAATGATGGCTTGTGTATTGGTTTGTGCGCCTAAATCCGCAAAATGGATTGCAAAGGTTTGATAGCGTTCAAACCAGTTTTCCCACCACATCTTATCCAGATGGGGCTCTGACCAAACCTGGGCGCTGTTGCGCAAGTAGGGATACAGCCAGGTGGTCATATTGGCTTGCTGAGCGGTTTGAATAGCCTGAAGATTATCCTGCCAGAGCGAGTCCATGCCGGCTATTGGTTCAAAATTAGGGGTTGAGGTATTGATGTAAGACCACGCAGGCGTTAAGACAGTGATATTGGCTTCTAACATACGAATTTTGTTCATCCCCCAAAATAAATAAGGCTGCCAGGTCGGGTTGTAATTGGGGCTAATTTCAAAACCGCATACGAAGCCACTCCCGCGAGGTTGAATTTCAGGAGCAATTATTTCTGTTGACTTTTGGGCAGTATTCCAACCTGACCAAGCCTTAACTTCATCCCGGCGAATTTGGGGTTCATTGCCGATCACCAGCGGATAGCCGGCTGCTGATGAACCGGCAGTAGCCAGATCATCAGCGTAACCGCATTGGTCATTTCTGCAGTAACGATATTGCAATGAATTAAACATATTCAACGGGCTGTAAAGGACAAATAGCCATTGATTGTTGCCCAAAGGCCACATTGGAAGCGGGTTTGTCCATATGTATGGATTGAATTGGATCGAAACGCTATCCTCGATGGGGGTATTGTTTGGAGCGCTAACTAAAAAGGTGATTATTCCCGCATTGCCGGATTGCCAAGTGGCTACCTGATCAGTGATAGTGATGTCGTTTTGGGGGACGATCAGTTGTCTTAGGACAAATCCTCCACCCTGATCGTGTTCCGCATTCCAAAAACCATCTCCTAAAGTGTATTTGTATCGCAAATCAAACCCGACCGGCAACCGCAGGGAAATGGCATATGCATTTTCGGCAACATTGGTGAGCAAAGGTGCGCGGGCAGCAATAACGCTAAATCCGCCGTTTATCTCGGCAAATGTATTTCCGAGAGAATAGAGATTTCCCACCATTCTCACTGGTAATCCTTGCAGATTTGTCGGCGGGGTTTGGACGATAAAAGTTACATTGACAAATGTGGAAGGAGTTAACGGGGCAAGAGCGATAGTGGTTGAGTTGGCGGCAACGATTGCCCCTTGTTGAAAAGTTTGAAAACCACCATCTATGCTGTAGATCACTAAATTATGAATGCCTTCGGCGACATTTTCCACAATAAAAGAGCCGTCACTCGCGGTTAGGGTTTGAATTCCCCCAACGCACACAAGAGCATTGGGGAAGGGAGATTTGGTGTTGGAGTCAAAAACTTGTCCTTTGATTGTGCCGGTTAATCCACTGAAACGAAAATCGGTCCAACCAGCAATGGTATCTTCGATGAATAAAGGATAGTTTACGGCTGCCATGCGATAGCGGACTTGTTCGCCATGAGAGTTGTATTCAACGAAATACGGGAAATCCCCTCTGAGGTAACGATACTTTATCACCGAACCAACCGGAAAAAGTAATTCTGATTGAAACGACCCATCCGAATTTTCCATCATTGGATATCGCTGAGGATTCATCGCCAGCCCGGTAACTTCATCGAGAATTTCGAGGGTGATTTCACCTTTTGGCGCATCCGCAGGGGGTTTTGCCCGAAAAGTGACTTTGGTATAACTCAGATCTACGGAGTTGTTCGTCATCGGGACGGGTGGCGTTGTTGGAGATCCCATCCACGAGGAAAGATCAATGGAACAGGCGCTGAGGAGAGTTAGACCGATCAAAATCAGAAGTGAGATTTGGAAAACACCAGTTTTATGCGCGGTTTTCATGGAGTATCCTCAGCGAGTAGAGTGAATTATGAAAAAACAGAAACCGCTCGCGAGGGGTTAATTTTGGTGAGCGGTTTTTCCGTCCTCTGAAGAGGTGATTTTCTTGAATTTTTGCCTAATTTCTTGCTGCCGGTTGGCAAGGCTGCCTAAAACTCCGTTGACAAAACGCGGGGTGCTGTCTGCGCCAAAGATTTTTGCCAGTTCGATCGCCTCGTTGATGGCGACTTTAACCGGAGTACAACCTTCAACGGCAAATTCCCACAAGGCGATTCGCAATATGTTCCGGTCAATTACGGCGACCTGATCTAAAGGCCATTCTGGGGCATGTTGGGCGATGAAATCGTCTAATTGACGGGTGATTGGTAAAACCCCATTGATGATGTCGTAAGCGAACTTCACCAGATTCGAATCCAGCGTTTCATCTTTTAGGCGCTCTTCCATGGCAGCCTGAGGAGGGTGGTTGGTCAGGTCGCACTCATAAAGCACCTGCAAGGCTATGCTTCTTGCCCTGGTTCGGGGTTTCATAACACCTTCGTTGTTAATTTTCCAAATTCAATGAGGTTTTCACTGCTAATTGATGGTTACACCCGTTTCAATATCTTCAACATGAACGTTGACTCGCCCGACTTCCATACCAACCAACTCTGATACGGCGCGAGCGACTTGTTGTTGGATTGCCCGGCATACCTCACGCACCTTTACGTCTCGGTTCAGGATGACATAAAGGTCAATGTAAACCTGATCGTTTTCTACCGAAATCTTGATCCCTTCGCTTGTTCCGCGGCTGAAAAATCGCTCCACTTCCGAGGGGATGGTTGCCAGCCGGTTAACACCGGCTACGCCAAGGGCTGTCAGCCGAGCAATAGAAACAAGCACTTCAGGGGCAATCGTGGTTTTTCCGGGCGGGCGCGAATTTTCTGTCATTCATCCTCCAAGAATTCACGGATAACGTTACCGCATTTATTTATTATTATAACCCTTTCCTCAATTATTCAATTCAAAAATGGTCAGTAATGTTAACCGTGATCCAGTGTATTTTTGATAAACTGGACAGTTTGGGATTGGACAAAGTCCAGTTCCCGATCTAATACTACACAATGGCCGCTTTTTTCCAACCAGATTAAGGATTTATTTGAGGAAGGTAATTTTTCGTACAACAATTGTGAACCAGCCGGATTGATAGTGCGGTCTTTTTTGCCTTGAAAAATTAAAACCGGTTGACGGACAAGATGAATTTGCCTGAGGACTTCTTTTTGCAGTTTTTCTAATTCGACCACAGCCGCCAAGGCGACCACATTATAACCTTGCCACGGCAAGGTGTCCGTTTCCGGTTCGGTTTCGCTCTCGTCAGGGAGATAATTCTTCGGCATGATTTTGACAAAAGGAGCCAGCCATTTTGCACGCCAAATCCCATCAATCTTGATGGCCGGCGCATAAAGGATGCCTCCTTTTATCGTGGGATGGTCAGCACACAGAAGCAGAGAGAGGAGTCCGCCCATTGATTCGCCCGCGACAAAAACATTAGGGATATGGTTAAGTTTTTCAAGCCCCTTTTGAGACGCATCGTACCAATCCTGCCAGCGTACGGGAATCATGTCTTCAGGGCGAGTGCCGTGTCCGGGCAAGAGGGGGCAATATACCGAAAATCCGTGGCTATGGAGGTGTTCGGCGAGCGGACGAACTTCAACAGTCGTTGCTGTGAAACCGTGCAGCAACAGGACTCCAACCGGCTTTGTACCATCAAGGAAAAAAGATGTGCCGTTCAGATGAGGATTTTCAAAAATGGGTCGTTTCATGTCTTATTCTTACCCCCTATTTTGGAAATTTTGGCAAAAGAGCGGTTGCGTGGGGCAATATGACGGCGCTGAATTTTTCCGGCAGTAGATTTTTAGCAATATCTATCGCTTGCTCAATCGAATTTGCCGGCGTCAGGAAAAACTTGGAAACCAGATCGTGACGCATTTCAGAAACGAGGATGAGATCATTCCGCTTTGCTTGCAGGGCAATCTGGTAGGCCTTGTGAGGCCCGATTTGGAAGTTCATTTGTTGAAACTTATGAATGGCCTCATCCGGCGAGGTCAATTGGTCAACAAAATCCAGCGCTTTTTGGCTGCCAATCCCTTCGGGACAGGCCGCAGCAAGAATAATCACTCCGCCGGGGCGAGCGAAAAGAGCGGCATGGGTGATGGCTTTCTGAGCCTGATATAAATTTATATCCTTCGGGTGACCGCCGGCTGAGGCAATCACAAGATCATAGGCGTGAGAAACCGGAACTTTCCATAAATCATCTGAAATAGATATTCCTTTTTCCATGACCGCACGAGGTGTTCCAAATAAAGCGGTCAGGATTTGACGATTGGCGTTGAGGATAACATTCAAAGCCAAATGAATCTCTATCAGGCTGCCAATTTCTTCTACGTCCTGACGCATTGGGTTTTGTTCATATTCTCCCAAAAAAGCAAGCGGATCGTTCAACATGGCGTGATTATGATTGATTGTTTGACGGCCAGCCAAACCGATTGCTGCGCTTTTTGCCCCGCCAGAATATCCCATGAAATGGTGCGGTTCGATATTGCCGGTTACAATCCGCAAGTCGGCCTGATAAAACCGTTTATTAACCCACACAGGCGTTCCACGCCGGGTTTTGCCTAAAAAAATTAAATTGTCTTGATCATCACAGTCATGCGAATAAATCCGAATTCTCTTGCGGTCTAAGACAGAGGTTGGAAGGATGGTTTGGATTTCCTCGTTGGTTGCCGGGTGATGTGTACCGGTTGCGATAAACAATTCAATCTGATCATCAGGGATGCCGTGTTCATTCAACCAATCCAGCAAAGGGGGGAGCATAACGGCATACGGCACAGGCCGCGTTTTATCGTTGATACTGATGGCTGCCTTTTGAGATGATTTGAGCCATTCAAGACTGGGATTGCCCAATGGATTCTGCAAAGCCCGAATCACAACCGAAAGAGGCTGGGGGACAGGCGGATAATCCTTGGGCTCATACCAGTCATAAGCAAAGGTTAATTGGATTGGTATATTGGATTTTCCAAAGGGAATTTGAATTGGACTCATATAGATTGGTTGGGGAGAGGTTCATCGAAGCGCTGGATTTCAATTCGATATCCATTTGGATCAAGGACAAAGGCCTGATAAATAGCGTATTTTGGGTTGTAGGTTGGCGGTTTATCCACTAGTGCGCCGGCGTTGACCAGTTTTGCAAACCATTCATCCACTTCGTTGGTTACAAAAGTTAAGATGATTGACCTGGTCGGTGACGGCACCTCGATGCGAGAACAAAAGCCGATGAATCCCGCAGGAGAGACGCGGAATATTTTACAATCGCCCTGATCGCGCACCAAAGGCAGTTCTAAACCATTCAAGTAAAAGTCTGAGGTACGTTGAAGATCAGTGGACGGCAGGAAAGTAATCAATTGCTCGAAAGGTTTCATGAATATTATCCCGAAATACTAATTCCAATCAATCTTCCAATGCCAAAGGTGATTGCCGCAGCCAGCATACCAAAGATGACCATTCTCGCTCCGGAATACCCAATTGAGCGTCCGGTGAATAAAGTAATGGCTGCGCCGAGAAAAAAAAGACCAATTACGCTGAAGATGATACTGAAAAGTAAAGCGGAAGTTCCGCCTAGAAATGTGTAGGGGATTACCGGGATCACAGCCCCGATTGCAAATAAAATAAAGGAGGTAATGGCCGCTTCCCACGCCGAGCCGCCGAGTTCTTCTGGATCAATGCCCAATTCTTCACGGGCGAGTGTGTCTAGTGCGCCCTCTTTGTTTTGCAAGATCTTCAACGCCATTTGGGTTGCCTGTTCCGATGGGATTCCACGCGCTTCATAAATCAAAGCCAATTCCTCGGCTTCTTCTTCAGGGGCTTGTTCAATTTCGCCTGCTTCAATTTTGATTTGATTGGCATATAATTCGCGGGAAGATTGAACGGAAAGCCACTCACCTAAAGCCATTGAAAAGGCTCCGGCTAACAAGCCGGCAATCCCTGCGACCAGAATAGATCGGTTGTCCATGGTTGCTCCGGCGACGCCCATGACGAGACTCAAATTACTGACAAGCCCATCGTTTGCGCCTAATACCGCCGCCCTTAAGGCATTCCCACCGGTTGAACGGTGGCGGCCTTCTAACTGAGCAAGAGCGCTGCCTTCCATGCCTCCGCGTAAGTTTCCTTTAATTTGAGCGAGAACAAGCGAATGGGTCTGTTCATCTCTTGCCATTTGCCTGTCTGCACCCGATTTGAGATATGCGGAGCCACCGTCTTTTTCCATGGCTTGAAGGCTTGGAAGAATCATTTCAGGCCCGAATCGTTTGGCCAGCCAGATGATCAGGCGAACACGAATGGAGGGTTTGAAGGGCGGCGGTTGAATCCCTTCAGCCTGCAATTTTTCTTCCCAATTTTTTGCGTGTTTGCGTTCCACCGCTGCCATTTTCTCGTAAACTTTGCGAATCCGTTCATCCTTTTCAATGCCGGCAAGAGATTCATAAATCGCCGCGCTGCTTAATTCATCTTGTCTAAACTCAAGAAAGGTTTTTATATTGGTCATAAGTCCCTCGTTTTTTTGTCACTTCAATTTTACTCTTTCTACACGAGAATCGCGGTAAATGATTCTCGGATTGGCTTGTATAAAATCAAATGTCTTGTAAAATATTAATATCTTCATGTTAAAGAAGGTGATTGGGGATTTAGCGCCTTTTCATATTGAGCTTTCTTTCTTGTTTGTTTCATACAATGTCTCATTTTCTTAAGGGATTACGTTTCAGGCTGATGCTGCTTATTTTACTGGCAATATTGCCAATGATTTTTGCAGCGGGGTTTTTTGCCTTTAATTGGGGTGTTGATATTTATCGAAATCTGGAAAATCAAACCGAGTTAATGGTCAATGGTATTGCTGAGCGGCAGTTGTGGAGTGTGGAAAATGCTCAAATTGTCATGGCGGAATTAAGTACTCGGGTGGATCGCTGGCTGCCTTTACAGATTTCAGAATGCAGAAAACTTCTCAATGAATATTTCAATCGAGGGAGTTTTGTTAGTCTGGCAATTTTGGATGAGAAAGGAGGTGCCTTTTGTCAGTTACCTACCACCTCGCCAGTTGAAAATCTGGTTGAGGTGGATGCGGTAGCGCAATCCTTGCAAAATCAATCCTTAAGCATAGGGATGTTGCAAACCGATCCATTGACAAGCCGAATGATTTTGCCGTTCGTAGTACCAATTCAGGATGAATTCAATCATACTCGTGGGTACATATATGCCGGGATACCTGCTGAACTGTTTCAACAACTAATCGTGCGTTCCGGCATACCGGCTGAAACCGAAACCGTCTTTACCGACCTGAGCGGGACAATCGTTGCAATTTTCCCCGAGAACCCCAATTTGATTGGGGAAACCGACTTCACCGTTGAACAGAAAATTAATAATGACGAATTGGTCAATCAAGGGAAGTTCACGACATCAGGGATTGATGGTGTTACCCGCTTATTTTCTTACCGGGTGCTTACCCTTGAAGGCCAGCCTTTTGGAATTATCCGCAGCGGCCTGCCGCTGGAAAATGTCAACCGCGAGTTTCAAAAGTTGCTTTTTACGATTGGTTTCTTGTTTATCGCTGTATTCTTGTTGAGCATTTTGCTGGCTTATCTAATTAGTGGAAGGGTTTTGGAAAGAAGAAGCGAGCCTCTGTTGAATGCGGCAAAAAAGATCGCTCGCGGTGATCTGGCGGTTCGCACCCAACCCCGAATGAAAGCTACCGCAGATGGTTTGCTGGAATTGGAAAAAACCTTTAATCAAATGGCGGAGGCGTTGGAGGAGCGGGAGAAATCTCACCGCAAAATCGAGGAAGCCTTAAAGGAATCGAACGAAAAACTGGCTGCAATCATTCGTACTTCGCCGCTGGCGATCATTGTTGAGAACATGGAAGGAAGGGTGATCGAATGGAGTCCCGCAGCTACCTCCATTTTTGGCTGGACGGCATCTGAGGTGAATGGGAAAGAAATGCCAGTTTTGTCGCCAGATCAGGAATCTCATTTTCAGGCCATTCGAACAAGGGTTTTATCGGGCAAAACCATCCAAATTCAAGAAATTATGTGCCAGACGAAAGATGGGAGAGAGATTCCCGTTGGTCTTTCTGCTGCTTTACTGAGAAACACCGCGGGCGAAGCTGCCGGGATCACTTATTTATTTGCAGATTTAAGCGAGCAAAAGAAGGCGTTAGAAACGGTAACGGAAACCCAACAGATGCTATCGGTCTTGATGAAAAATCTACCGGGCATGGCTTACCGTTACTCCCTAAAAGAGAGAAAGGTTACTTTTATCAGTCCGGGTTGTGTGGAATTAACCGGCTATTCACCGGAGGAATTGCTGGAAGGAAATCCCATTCAATTTCAAGATCTTATCCATCCAGATGATCGAGGCGAGGTTGCGAGGACAATTGAAGAGACCGCCCTTGCGGGAAAACCATACCGCGTGATCTATCGTATTCGGACTGCGAATCATCAGGGACGCTGGGTGCTTGAACAGGGTGTAGGACTGATCAATAATGGCGGGGCGATTCACACAGTCGAGGGATATATCACAGACATTACCGAAGTTAAGAAACGAGAACAAGAAATGGAGGTCATCGCCTCGATCAGCGCTGTAATGCGTTCAGCCAGAGGGAAGACTGAAATTTCCAGTATTGTGTTGGATCAAATTGCCCGCCATTTGGATGCCGATGGCGGCGCGCTGGCTTTCCGTGAGCCAACGGGTTTAAGCGTTGTGGAAATGGCTGTGGGAATTCTCCGTCCAATTCAGGGGTATCGTTACAATCGAGGTGAAGGTTTGATCGGGAAGGTAATTGAGAGCGGTCTGCCGGTTTTGGGAAATGAAATTGGTTTGGATAAAACCCTGCTGATTGCGGATATTGAAAATCGGGCAAACGCCGTTTTGTGTGTCCCTCTGCTAGAACGCGAACAAGCCATGGGCAGCCTGTTGATTGTTCGAGAAAGTCCCTTTTCTCAAGATGATCTGAGGTTGATCACCTCCATTTCGGATATGGTCGCCACGGCGATTCGCCGAATCACCTTGTACGAACAAACCGAAAAAAGGCTGCAACAGCTTGTGGCCCTCCGAACGATTGAAACAGCCATAACTTCAAGTTTGGATTTTCGTTTTACATTGAGTATTTTGTTAGATCAGGTTGTTTCGCAGTTAAATGTAGATGCTGCGGATGTTTGGTTGTTTGATGCAAAGAATCAAAGATTGGTGTTTGTTGCAGGATGGGGATTTCGCAGTCTGGAAATTCGTACCAGCCCTGCGCCTATCGGTTGGGGATTGCCCGGAAAGGTGGCTCAGCAGCGGTCGCCGCTATTTGTGCCCAATTTTTCCGAGTGGGAAGGTGAAATAGAACACATCATCCCATTGGATAGAGAAGGATTAAATTCATATTACGGGACACCCATTATTGCCAAGGGTCAACTGCACGGTGTATTAGAGGTATTTCAGCGGCACACCTTGCGGCTGGATGCCGAAAAGCGCGAATTCCTGAATTCCCTGATATCCGGTGCGGCTATCGCCATTGACAATGCGCGGATGGTTGAAGATTTGCAAAAAACCAACCGCGAGCTGGCTGCCGCCTATGATCAGACCATTCTGGGATGGTCCATGGCGCTTGAAATGCGCGATGCTGAAACAGAGGGGCATACCCGCCGGGTTGCCGAAGCAACGGTAAAATTAGCGCGGGAAATGGGGTTAAGTGAATCGGAATTGGTCAATGTCTGGCGAGGGGCTGTTTTACACGACATTGGGAAAATGGCTGTGCCCGACACTATTCTCCTTAAAAAGGGGGAATTGACGACGGAGGATTGGAAAATCCTTCGAAAACATCCTTTGTACGCTCAATCTATGCTTTCCGGAATTGAGTTTTTACAGCCGGCTCTGGATATTCCCACCTTTCATCACGAGCATTGGGACGGGAATGGCTATCCGCTGGGATTGAAAGGCGAACAAATTCCACTTCCCGCGCGGATTTTTGCGGTGGTGGATGTTTGGGACGCGCTGCGTTTTGATCGCCACTATCGAGCACGATGGGAAGAAAAAGATGTGATCGAATATATTACCGGTTTGTCTGGGAAACAGTTTGATCCGCGGGTGGTGGAAGTTTTTTTGCAAATGTTGAACGAGGGTAAGTTATAATCCTGATACAATGACCCTTGACCGATTAATTTTCAATAATCATCTGGATAACTGGTTGTTTGCATTGGCGGCCTTGCTGGCTGCTTTTGTCCTTTTTGAGCTGCTGAGGAGAATTTTCAGTTCAGTTTTCAAAAGGAAGTCAGAGTCTTCTAAATTTCAAAGTTTCACCTTGATTTATCGAATCATCCAAAAAATCAAAATATGGTTTTTGGTATGGCTGAGCATTTATGTTGGAAGCTTGTTTTTGGAATTAAGCGAACCTTTACAATCTATCCGTTCCATCATTACGGTTACGGTGGTATTGTTGCAGGTGGGTTTCTGGATCTTAGGCTTGATTGATTTTTGGGTTGAGCAAAAATCCGTCAGAGATGATGTGGGGGGTGAACAAAAAACAACCCTGAGTGTTGTGGGGGTGATTCTAAAAATTGGAGTTTGGATTTTTGTTATTTTGATCATTCTGGATAACCTGCCGGGCGTCGAAATTACGACCTTGATTGCCGGTTTGGGAATTGGCGGGATTGCGGTTGGTTTGGCGGTTCAAAATATCCTCAGCGATTTGTTTAGTTCGGTTTCGATTGCTCTGGATAAACCCTTTGTAATCGGGGATACGATCAAATCCGGAGATTTTATCGGGACGGTTGAGAAGATAGGGTTAAAAAGTACCCGATTGAGAAGCCTGAGCGGCGAACAGTTGATATTCTCAAATTCTGACCTGCTTTCCAGCCGAATCCAAAATTTCAGGCGCATGGACCGCAGGAGAGCATTATTTACCCTTGGGGTAACCTACGAAACATCTCTTGAAAATCTTGAAAGAATCCCGAAAATATTGGAGGAAATTATTTCCAGTAAGCCTGAGGTGACCTTTGACAGAGCGCATTTTAAAGAGTATGGGAATTTTTCATTAAACTTTGAAATTGTTTATTTTGTGGAAACCAGTGATTTTCGCTATTTCATGGACGTACAACAAGCAATCAATTATGAAATTTACCGAAAATTTCATGAGTTTGGTATCCAATTTGCGTATCCTACTCAGGTCGTTTACACCCGTCAAAATTAACCAAAATCAACTCTCGCGAATCTGTTCAATGACAGCCCGGTAAAATTCTTCCTGATATGGGGCCGGGCCGCTGCCGATGACTTCGCGCACTTTTCTGCGCGTCCATTCCACCATGAGAGTGCCGGTGGGGTTTTCTGACGGGCTGTATTTTTCCAGGTTGATAATTTTGGTTGTATCCGCAACAAACAAGATGCGGCGGTCGGGGCGGTAGATTAAAGCGGAGAAGTAAGATTCTCCGTCTTGAATGGGTTCGGGCAGCAAAATCATCGTAATAAGAATTCGGCTGGCGGGTTCGCGAAAGTAATAGTTCAGTCCAAACGAGTCGCGCTTCAATTCGGATGGGCATTTTTCGCCGGCCAATTTCCAGTAAAAGGACAAAAATTTATTTCCGTCGCGGTATAAAAATTGTAAAAATTGTCCGGGGGAATTATGAAACAAAGAGGGAAGGACTTCGTCAGTAAAAATTTGAGATTGGGTTTTCTCGGCGTTCATTGATTACTCACCAGAGTCACAATAACGGATCATTGGTTTAATTTCAAGCGATCGTCCAATCTGAATGGGTTAAAGGGCTTCACTCCAGGGGGGTAAAGGCGGCGGCTTGGGTAATTTCAAAGGCCGCTCTCAATCCCGATTCAATGGCGCCTTGGATCCAGGCATGAATTAACGAGGTGTGCTCGCCCGCGAAGTAAATTCTGCCCTCGTGCCGGTAGATATGGTTATGGAGTAAGGATTGTTGACCGGGGTCAAACAACGCAAAGGCTCCGCCGGCAAATTCGTCATCATGCCACATGTAGGAGTGACCGACCTCAAATTCATCTTGTGCAAGCGGGTGAATAGCGGTGACATTTTCAAGCGCTTGCCGAAGTCTCTCATCCGGCGGCAGGGATCCCCAGCGCTGAGCATCTTCGCCCCAGGTGTAAGAGGCTAACAAAACACCTCGCTTGGTTTGATGATGAGGTTGTGGATAATATAGATTGCGTATAGCCATGTCAGTGACCGTCCCGCCTCCCGTAATCCCTTCTTCTTCCCAAAAACGCCTGCGAAATTGAAGAAAAATTTTGGCTGACGCGTCATAGTGTAACTGTCGAATGGCTTTCTGTTTGGCGGGACTGAAGGGAGGGATGGTTTCGATATGGCGTAAAACCGGGAATGGAAGAGTGATAATGGCAAAATCGCCAGTTAGGGAATGCTTCCCGGAAATCGAACGAATGTGAAAAGTTACCGAAGACTCGTTTTGCTCAATGGCGGTAATTTTTTGACCAAACCAGATATTTTCTCGAAGATCGCTTAAGAACGCATTGGGTAGTTGATCCATGCCTCCTTCAATGGTGACCATCTCTTTATAGTATTGACCGACTTCTTCCCTCAATAACTCTAAAAAGGATGAATTCATGATGGCTTCCTGATTGAAGAGCAAACCGAAACGTTCAATGGCGGCTTCGGACCAGCCTTTAATTTCTAAAAATTCCCGCACGGAATACTCGTCATATTCTCGGACGATCGAGTCCCATGCAGAAGAACCTTCTTTTGCGACTTTCCTGATAAAAGGTTGGATTGCTTCGAGCCACAATTCTTCTGCGCTTTTTTGTTTTTCCGTGGGGGTTAACTCATATCCAAAAAATTCCGTGGTTTGTTCTTCCTCACCCCTTCGAATTTTTTTGCCATTGATGAAAATGTAGGCCGATGGATGGTAGTTGATAAAAGGAGCCGTATTGAGTCCAAATTTATCTATATAAGCTAAAGTCAATAAATGATTTTTGGGAACGCGCATCGCGCCAGCCTCCGCAAAGAGACCATCCGAAAAGGGATGACGCAATGTCAGGATGCGGCCGCCTACTCGCTGCTGAGCTTCGATGATTTGAACCTGATAACCTGCCCGCTTTAATTCCCTGCCCGCTACTAAACCGGCTACGCCTGCCCCTGCAATCAGTACTTTTGGGGCATGGGGTGTTTGGGGCAATCCTCGATTAATCCATTCCAGGTATTTCGCCTCATCGAACAGGTATGGGTTCATGTATGCACCTCTGAAATTTCAGCCAAAAATATTATTCGGGTATAATTGGATTTACTTTATCTTTTATAACATTTTTCACGATTTCAAGGAATATGGAATGGAAATTGACTCGGTACAAAATGGGGTCGTTGTTGGACTTGAATATGGCTTATGGGTTGACGGTGAAATGGTTGACGATTCGAGAGGCATCCCGTTAGAGTATCTGCACGGGTTCAACAATATCATCAACGGGTTGGAAAGCCAACTAACTGGCTTAAGGGTGGGTGACGAGAAAGAGATTGTGGTCGAACCCGAGGATGCGTACGGGCCTTACCATCCGGAGGGGGTTTTTGAACTGCCAAAATCGCAATTTCCGCCCTCGTTTCCATTTGAGATTGGTTATCCCTTCCGGGTTCGCACCGAGCAGGGGCAAATTCTCAACGCTCGAATTACTGGTTTGGGGGATGAGGTGGTCAAGATTGACACGAATCATCCTTTAGCCGGTAAGGCGTTGCGGTTTTTTGTCCGAATTGCAGGGCTTAGAGAAGCCACCGACGCTGAGTTGATCGCTGGCCGGGTCGGGGGTGGGTGCGCCGCCTGCGGTTCGACCAGCGGCTGCGATAGTTGCGGCTGAGGAAAAATTTACTCGTAAAATGTCACCTGATCGCGGCCGTTCAATTTTGAATCATAAAGCGCCCGGTCTGCCCGCTGGAGGAGTTCATCCAGGGACAGGGCGGGTTCTTTTACATTGCTGGCTAACCCGATACTCAGGGTGATGGGTATAGAAACTCCGCCGGCGGTGATGGACTGCTGAGCGATGGCTTGTCTCAAGCGCTCGGTCAGTCTCCTGGCGCCTTCCTGAGTGGTTTCGGGCAAGAGAATCACAAATTCATCGCCGCCGTACCGTCCGAGGATATCCACCTTGCGCAGCGCGGCTTGCATGCAGCGGGTGATATGAATTAACACCTTATCGCCAGTTTTATGTCCGAAGGTGTCATTCATTTCCTTGAAGTGATCCACATCAATCATCACAATGGATACCGGGCGCTGGTAGCGTCTGGCCTGTTCAATGACCCGTGAAGCAATCTCTAAAAAGTAACGCCGGTTGGCAATCCCGGTCAGCGGGTCCTGGGTGGCCAGTCGTTCCAGGGCTGCCTGAGCCTTTTTGCGTTCCTCGATTTCTTTTTGCAGGGCAACATTTCTGAGTTGGTAAATTTCGGCATCTTTGCGAGCGTTCTCTACCTCGTGAATCACTTCCAGGGTTCTTAATCGGCGGTCTTTTTCCTCGTTATAAACGATTTGATATACCGAAATGTAATTTTCGTACGCTTCGAGGGCTTGGGGGTAATTCTCGGCTTTTTTATAAGCCTGTGCCAATGCCTGATGACATTCCATCAGTTCAACCTGGGCGTTGATTTCGCTCGCAAGGGTCAATGCGGATTGTAAGGAATCCACTGATTGAGAAATGTTGCCGACGGCCAGGTGAATCAGCCCGATTTTCCGATAGGCTCTGACCAGTTCAAGGCGTTTATCGAACTTTTTGGCTACATCGGCTGAGAGTTGAAAAAAATTGAGGGCCAGCCCATATTCATTTCGTTTGAAATACACCTCCCCCAAGGTGTTGAGGGCTTCCACTTCGCCGCGATGAATGCCTAAATTCTGGTAGATTTCCACGCCGCGTAATCCGGCCTGGACGGCGCTTTGATGACGTCCGCATTCGGAAAATGCCTGACTGAGATACACCTGAACCGGGGCTTCCAGTTTCAAGTCGGTCAGATACTGAGCCAGATCGAGGGCGGTTTCAAGGTGGGGTAAGGCTTTCTCGGCTTCGCCTAATAGCAGGTAAAGTTTGCCCAGCTGAATTCGGACAGCGGCTTCCCCGCTTTGATCCTTCAGATTTTGAAAGGCAGAGAGCGCGCGCATCAGATATTGAAGCCCTTCGGGGTAAGATCCCATGATCATCATGCCACTGCCGAGACCCAGTAACGCTTCAGCGGTTTCGACGCTGTCAACCGCCGGGTTGAAGCATTCCAGGGCGCTAATGTAGCAGGGAATCGCCTGGTCGTAGCCGTCCAGTTCCAGCAGGGCTTTTCCCTGAGCAATTAAAGCCCGCCCAAGCACTTTTCGGTGTTCTAAACTTGAAGGCGCATTTTCACCGGCCAGTCGCGCCGCTTCGCGAGCCAGTTCAAGCGCTCTTTTGGGGTTGCTTTGGGTTAAGGGGCCGGTTCTTCGAAGCAGCGCTTCAATTTTTTGGGCTGTTGCCGTGTTTTTCAAGTCAATCTGTTGGTTTTGTTGAGTTTCGCTCATCGTTGATTTTCCCCCTGCGATGGTGCAATTTTGATGCCGGGGAGTGAAATTTGACCCCAAAACCACTCCCCGGCGGTCTTGCTCTTAAGGCATTCGAACCTCAGCTTCGAGGTTGATCTCGCCCTGTTTTTCAAAAACCAGGGTAAATGGAATTTTTTCCCCTGCCTTCAGGTCTTGTTGGAGATTAATCAACATGATGTGATAACCGCCGGGTTTGAGGTCCACTTTGCCGTTGGCGGGTATCTCAATCGCTTCAACTTTTTGCATCATCATGATGTCGTTTTCCATGCGGGTTTGATGAATTTCAACCGTTTTGGCAACATTGGTTTTGGCGGCTAATAAACGATCGTTTTCATTAGATTGATTATAAATCACCATGTAAATTGCGCTGTTGGAACCGCTCATGGAATTTTCGCTGTGTCCCATGCCGCCGGAGCGCTGCATGTTTTCGTTTGGGGCGGTCATGCTGCCGGATGCCGATGCTGCGCGCGCCCAGGCATCTTGAACGGTTATCCCGCTTTGGACTGGAGCCGAGCAGGCTGCCAAAATGACCAGTAAGGCAATCAGGATGATCCATTTTTTCATAATTGTTCTCCGTGAATGATAAGAAATGTTAATATATGTTATAATTATACCAAAATATATCGCATTTGTATGAAAAACAAGGATGATGTCCAATGATTCGTGATCTTCGCCATCAAAAAATCATCGAGCTGGTTGCTCAAAAGCAAGGGATAACGGTTCGTGAATTGACCCGGCTTTTGAATGTCTCCACAATGACCGTTCATCGCGACTTAAGCGCCCTGGAGGCGAGCGGTTTAATCCAGCGGGTTCATGGCGGAGTGGTGACCGCTCGTCGTAGCGAGTCTCGAAAGGAAATTTGCGGGTATTGCGGTAAAGAATGCCCTAGCCGAACCCGTTTGACCCTTTTTTCGGATTCGGGAGAAACGGTTTTTGCGTGCTGCGTTCACTGCGGCATGGGATTGATGCACAGAGAGAGGGGTCTCAACGCCGGCTTGGGGGTGGATTTTTTATACGAAACGGTGGTGGATTTGCCGCGCGGGTATTATCTACTGGAATCACAAATAAGGATTTGTTGTACCCCAAGCGCGCTGGTATTTGCCGACCGGCGGGATGCCGAGCGGATGCAAAAGGGATTTGGTGGAAAATTATTGGATTTTGCAGAATTAAGAAATGGCTTTGCCGCGATGGCTGCTGCTCATTCAGCGCCATCAGGCGGAGAAGAATCAACCGATTGATTCAATTCCCACAGGAAAGTTTCCATATCCAGCCCGTAATTCCAAACGGCATCCGCAACCGTGTCGAATTTTGCCATCCAGCAGCCGACGCAAACCATGCGGTGGCGTAAGAAAACCGGTATGGCGCCGGGATACTTTCGCATTAAATCACCGATGCGGGATTCGGGGAGAATCTTATTTTCGGGTTGGCTGATCATGGTTCTATTCTGATCATACCTTGAAAAACCGCCATTATCTTTGCTCCTGAGCAACTTTGAGGGCGGGATTCAGGTTTCTTCTTCGGCTATTTTGACCAATCCATGTGGATGAAGGATGAGGATGCGCTCACGGCCGGCTCGAATCAGGCCTTGCGATTCCCACTGCGAGAGCGTTCGGCTGACGGTGTAGAGGGTTGTGCCGACCATCTCGGCTAAATCCTGACGAGAAAGCGGTAAATTGACTTCGACACCCTGCGGGGTCTTGACGCCGGTTTGATGAGCGAGACGAAGAATCATGCGCGCCAGCCGGCGTTCAACCCGTTGGGTGGCAATTTCGGTGAAACGCTGTTGAAATTCCTGAACATGTTCCGCCATAATTTTTACCGCGTTGACTGCCAACCGCGGGTACCGGCTAAGCAGCTGGTTCAAGAGGGTTTTGCCCCATACCAACGCCGCGCAAGGCTCGACGGCCTGAGCGGAAACCGGATACACCTCATCTTCGGCCAGGGCAACCGCGCCAAAGGGGGTAACCGGAACAATGATGCGAAGGAGAGTTTGCTGACCGTCTGGGGTAAATTGTAAAAGGCGGACTTTTCCGCTGATGAGGATGTAAAAGGCTTCGGCGGGGTCGTCCTGCAGGAAGTAAAATTCTCCCGCTTCAAGATGCTGCGGGCGGGCGGCGTTCAGGATGGAGCGAATCTCTTCTGCGGATAAGTTTTTGAAGAGAGTCAGGTCTTCCGGGCGGGCGACGGGTTGAAAGGGCATAAAGAAATTTTAGCACGACTTAACCCATCAGCGGGTCATCGGCATTCTTCGCTTAAGCCGAATGTCATATCCTTGGAGTGATCAATTTCCCGACCGGGCGGTAAAGCCGATTTTTAAGGATTCTTAACCGCTTTTAAGTTGACGAACGCTGCCGGTTTTGCTAAAATTTATGTTGAATTTACGCAGGATTTACGGGGAATTTACTGAGAATTTACGCAATTTTTATGGAGGTGCATCAAGGGGGAAAGCGGTTCCTGTTTTTCATCAAATTCTGGAAATCCAATTGGTTTTTTGTTTTTTCAAAAGAGGAGGATTTTAAGGATGAAAGCGATACGTTTTCTGATTCAATTGAGCCTGATTCTGGCTTTGGTCGGCGGCCTGTGGTTGGTCGTGCCGTCCGCCCAACCGGTTTCGGCGGCAACTATCACGGTTTGCAGCAGTGGTTGTGATTACACCACCATTCAAGCGGCGGTGAATG
>CALHYE010000020.1 GCA_938040735.1 uncultured Bellilinea sp. | reverse complement strand
ATCCCCACCACCCACCGCCGGACAACCGTCACCTGTTACTCGTGGCCGGGCATCCATCCGGAAGCCTGTATGCGCCATTACGCCCAACAGATGCAACCGTTAATGGAAGCGCTGCTCGAAAAAGGCTACGACCATCTTTCGTTAAGAGGATCATACTTTGAACGAGCGCTTTACCGGGCAACTTTACACGGCTGGTTAGCCATGAAGGGCGAATAAATAAACCTATTATTAGGATTTCAATTAAACTTGTCCGAACACATAGAACTTCCATAATTTCCCACCCATTTGGTCAGGTTTTGATGACCGATGGGATGATTGTAAATCCGATAATCCGCGTTATACTGTACGAACTCACAAATTTTGTGATTGTTTTTGGTTAAGTCCTCACAGGAGGTAAGAAAATTGGCTGTCTCGGAAGCCGTCTTAAATTATGACTTAAAGCGCGCCGTCCACCCTAACCGTCTCAAAGGGTTGTGGCGTTTGATGCGCGGTTTTCGCAAGCTCTACATCGCAGCAACCTTGAGTCTGGGCATCTCGGCGGTTGCCAAAACGCTCACTTACCTTTTGCTGCGTTATTTTGTTGATGACTATCTAGTGGCCGGCAGCGCAGCCTTCACCTTGCCGGCAATTGCGCTCGGTTTCATTTTGCTGGCCGGCTTTGAGGGTGGTTTTTCATTCCTCAGCGGTAAATTGGCGGCCCAAACCGCCGAAGGCATCACCCGCCGCCTGCGCAATTATCTCTTCGATCACATTCAGCGCTTGACCTTTACCTATCACTCCCGCATGGAAACGGGAGAACTAATTCAACGGTCTACTTCGGATGTGGATGCTTTGCGCCGCTTCTTCGCAGATCAGGCCATCGGCATTGGGAGGATTTTTCTTCTCTTTGTGATCAACTTTATCGCCCTGCTTCAATTAAACGTCAAACTTGCCTTAATCTCGGTTGTCGTCGTTCCGGTGATTGTGGGAATTTCGCTGGTCTTTTTCCAAAAAATCTCAAAAGCCTACGAGGAGTATCAAACCCAGGATGCCGTACTTTCAACCACCCTGCAAGAAAACCTGACCGGTATTCGCGTGGTCAAAGCCTTTGCCCGTCAGGAATATGAGATTGGAAAATTCGAACGGGATAATTGGGAAAAGTTTTTACGCGGCAAAAAACTGCTCAAGATGCACTCGCTCTTTTGGCCGATTTCCGACACGATTTGCAACCTGCAAATACTGGTCGGTTATCTGGTCGGCGCGCTGATGGCCATCAACGGCGAAATCACGGTCGGCACCTTTCTTGCTTACGCCGGCCTGATTGTGTGGATCATCTTCCCGATGCGCAATCTCGGACGTTTGATCGTCCAGACCTCAACGGGCATGGTCTCCTACAACCGCGTCATGGAAATCATCAAACAGGAGCGCGAGTCGCTGGAAACCGGAATACACCGTCCCAAGAGCGACATTCTCGGCAAAATCGAATTTGAGCAGGTAGGTTTTGCTTATGATGACGGCAACATTGCTCTGGAAGATATTACGTTTCAGTGCGAACCCGGTCAGGTGGTGGCTTTGCTGGGTTCAACCGGTTCGGGCAAAACCACTCTGGTCAACTTGCTGCCGCGGTTCTACGAATACACCTCCGGCCGCATCTTGCTGGATGATATCGAGTTGAAGCGTTATCCGCGCCTGTTTTTACGCCAGCAGATTGGGATAGTCGAGCAGGAGCCTTTCCTCTTTTCGCGCACCATCCGCGAAAACATCACCTACGGGGTTGGCAGGGAAGTCCCGCAAGGAGAAGTGGAAGCCGCCGCCAAAGCCGCCGCCATTCATGACATTATCCTCACCTTTGAAAAGGGCTACAACAC
Source organism: uncultured Bellilinea sp. (assembly GCA_938040735.1). Taxonomy (GTDB): domain Bacteria; phylum Chloroflexota; class Anaerolineae; order Anaerolineales; family Anaerolineaceae; genus Bellilinea. Next base: position 8,460 of record CALHYE010000020.1, on the reverse strand, counting down.
CCTTGTCGGCGAAAAAGGGGTGACCCTCTCCGGCGGTCAAAAACAGCGGGTGGCCATTGCCCGCACCCTCCTCAAAAACCCGCGCATTCTCATCCTCGATGATTCAACTTCCGCCGTAGATACCGAAACCGAGGCCGGGATTCGGGAAGCGCTGCAAAACCTGATGAAGGGACGAACTACTTTTATCATTGCTCATCGCATTCAAAGTATCATGGATGCCGATTTGATCCTCGTTCTGGATAAAGGCCGGATCGTCCAGCGCGGCAAGCATGCTGACCTGGTGCGACAGGATGGCATTTACCGCCAGATCTATGAAATTCAAACCCGCATTGATGATGAACTGGAAAAGGAGGTAGCCAGTGTCACTTGAGACCTTTGAGGAAGAAGAATTTAAAACCCAGTTTAATGGTCAAACTTTACGGCGTATTCTCGCCTTGACCCGTCCTCACTGGCGCTGGGTGGTCGGTTTTCTGGTCACCATTGCGCTGGTAAGTTCGCTGGATTCGGTCTTTACTTATCTCAGCAAACTGATTATTGATAACGGCATTCTCGCCCAAAACCGGAACGAATTATACCGATTGTTGATGATCTACGGTTTACTGGGTTTCGTACAAGCCAGCGGCGTTTTCGGTTTTATCTACCTTGCCGGGGTGTTGGGCGAGCGGGTGCGTTACGATCTGCGCCAAAAGATGTTCAACCACCTGCAAGGACTTTCCCTCTCTTACTTCAGCCGCACGCCGGTTGGCTGGATCATGTCGCGCGTTACCTCGGACAGCGAGCGGGTTGCCGACTTGGTCACCTGGGGTTTACTGGACGTCACCTGGGGCATGATGAACATCATCACCGCTATGGGATTCATGCTGTTCATCAACTGGAAACTGGCGCTGATTGTGTTGGCCATCCTGCCGGTTCTGTTTTACGTTGCCTACGAATTTCGCAAACGCATCCTCGGCGAGTTTCGCAATGTGCGTAAGATGAACTCAAAAATCACCGGCGCCTTCAACGAAAACATCACCGGCGTGCGGGTTGTCAAAGCCCTTTGCCGCGAGGATGCCAATCTGGAAGAATTCAAAACCCTCACGGCGGATATGTACCGCTCCTCCTACCGGGCGGCGTGGCTCAGCGCGCTTTTCCTTCCCAGTGTTCAGCTGGTTTCGGCGATTGCGTTGGCTGCTATTGTCTGGTATGGCGGCTGGCAGGTGCAGATCGGCGGCATGACGGTCGGCGGTATTCAGGCATTCGTTTCCTACGTCACCTTCATGATGTGGCCGATTCAGGATTTGGCACGGGTGTTTGCCGAAATGCAACATGCAATCGCTTCCGGTGAGCGCATTTTCTCCATGATTGATGCCGTGCCGGATGTTAAAGATTTGCCGGGGGCATATGACCCAGGCAGCATTCAGGGCGATATTGAATTTGATAACGTTACCTTCTACTATGACGATGGCGAAAAGAAACCCGTCCTGGAAAACTTTTCGCTGCATGTCAAACGCGGAGAAACCATTGCACTGGTTGGCGAAACCGGCGGCGGCAAGACTACCATTGTCAATCTCATCTGCCGGTTCTATGAACCGAAAAAAGGCAGCATTCGCATCGGCGGCAAAGACTACCGAGAATACTCCCTGCACGCCATCCAATCTCGCATCGGCATGGTATTGCAAACCCCGCATCTCTTCTCCGGCACCATTCGCGAAAATATCCGTTACGGCAGGCTGGATGCTACCGACGAAGAAATTGTGGAAGCCGCTAAACTGGCTGGCGCTCACGAATTCATCATCAAGCTGAAAAAAGGCTATGATGAAGAAGTCGGCGAGGGCGGCAATCTCCTCTCCGTCGGACAAAAGCAGTTGATCAGTCTGGCGCGGGCGGTACTCGCCAAACCGGAAGTATTTATCATGGACGAAGCCACCAGTTCGGTGGACACGCTCACCGAAGCCCTGATTCAACGCGGGATGGAGATGATGATGAGAGGGCGCACCAGTTTTGTTATAGCCCACCGCCTTTCAACGATCAAACGGGCTGACCGAATTCTGGTCATCGAGCAGGGTAAAATCGCTGAGATGGGTTCCCATGCGGAACTGCTGCGCAAGCGCGGAAAGTACTACTCGCTTTACACCAAGCAGTTCCGCCACCAGATGGAGCAGGATCTCGATCCCTTCTCCCAACCGGAACAACTGGCAACCGCCTGACAGAACCATCCCCGCCCTGAATATCCGGCGGGGATGGTTCTATTTGGCTCAGCCCACAAAATCGTCAGGGGGTTATGGTCTGCACGGATGGGACAAACCACACCGCATCCACCGGCCCTTTGCTATTTTTATTGGTCACCCCCAGGATAAACTGGACGTTCTTTCCAACCAACGCGTTCAGGTCAAGATCGATTTGCGTCCATTTACCGTCGAGTGTCTCGCTCCATTTACCCAGATTTTCAATAGTACCACCGTCAATCCGGTAATCCAGGCTAAACTGTACCTCACAGGCGGTGTTGCCATCCAGACAGGCAACCCAGGCCTTGAAACGATCGCCGCTTTGGATATTGCGCGCCGGGTAGAACCCCTGCATCCAGTCGTTTGGGTTGGCAAGGTGAATCCACAGGGCTCGTTCATTTTCCTGACGGCCGCCTTCTATTTTAGGATTGAGCAATACGGCTGCCCATTGAGTCTCGCTCTGGCTGACATTGGCGCACGGGCGGGCTACTTTACCGGCGTTGCTCGACCATTCCGCCTGACAAATGCTGGCGACAAAATCCAACGGATAGATTGCGGAAGGCACATCATCGCTTTTATAGGCGGAAACCTTAATACTCACCCAGAAAGGTTTATCCTGATTATTCCCCAGCCCAAAGGTGCGTCCCGAAGCATCCCGCAGCATCCAATTGGCTTTGTAAGTACCCGCCTTGGTCGGAGCAACCAGATCTACGGAAACATCCACCGTTTCGCCCGGGCGTACTTCACTCTTCAAAGAGACCGTTGCCGGCGCGCTCATCGAAGCGCCATCTACAAAGACCAGGGCGTAATCTTTCGTCCAGGTGCAGGTGCCCTCATTCTTCAATCGCCAGGTCTTGGTGAACTTCTGTCCAGCGACCAACTCTGTGCCGTCCGGGATGGTAACATCCCGCACAAATGATGCCGCATTGCAGGGTATCGGTTTCGGTGTGGGTGTTGCGGTGGGCAGCACAACCGTCGCCGTGGGTTGAACGGGTGTGTTCTGCACCTCAGTGGCGGCAGAGGTGGGTTGTTGGGGCGTTGGCGTATTCTGTTGACCGGCAATTTGGGTTGCCTGCGCAATCAGCGTTTCAAAGGCCTGCTGAGTCATGACGGCCGCAACAGTCTGCATTACAGCCGTCTGTTGAGCGCTCTGTGCGTCTTTTCCGCCATCTTGCGGCCCCAGCAGCAATCCACAGGCAGACAGCAGAACTGCCAGAACACTCAAAGCCACGATTACAGGAAACAATTTCTTCAGCATGTTTTTTTACTCCTACATCCAAAAAGTGCCGCATTTATTATGCACCATCAGGACGAAGGAGATGAGGAAATAGTTCCCACTAAGCAAATGGGCGTCAGTCGGATTGATCCTCTTCTGAACGGTCATTGAATATCTGCCCGGCGCGGGCACGGTTGAGCGTACCGGTCCAACAGAAGACTTCGGTGGCGTTATGAATCAATTCGGCTCCGCCAATGGCTGCCGTCATGACCAGAAAAGCATGGGTAGGACCGGGGAAGTAATACATCAACATCACCAGAACGGCAGCCACCCAAGTGCCGGCACAAATCGGGCAGGAGATCAACTGTCCCAGCGCCCGTTGAACTCCTTTACCTTTTGGAACAACGGTATTGCCAGCGCCGGTTAAATCCCTCACTGTTCGGGTGAACGGCGCACGAAAGGGCTCTGCAACCCGATCATAAGCAATCAGCCGTCCCAGCCGAAAAGTGGCAAAAGAAAGCAATGCCCAGTCCAGCCAATCCATACGAAAATTTTCAATTCCCCCACCACCCAGACTAGATCCGGCGGTAACAAACCAGAAGATGCCACCCAAAAAAATTAGCGTTAACGCAACTTTCGTGATTGCTTCAGCAAGTTGGGAATTGGGGCTTTGCATTTGAACCGAAACCTCCGCCAAAGGATACAGAATGCCCCTGCTTGGAATCATGCGGCAAAGGGAATACTTTATGCAATTTTACTTCAACTTTGAGGGAAAAAAGAAAATAAAAAGGTGGCAAGGGTGGGGGTCGAACCCACGACCAAGGGCTTATGAGTCCCCTGCTCTACCACTGAGCTACCTTGCCAGCGCACGAAAGTTTACTATGAAGTTTTTTTTTTGTCAACAAAAATTTTTGCAGGCTCCTCTCTCAAATCACCACGTGGAATAATCCCATCCCATTGATTTTCGAACTCTTAAATTAATTTTACTCCTTGAAATCACTCCCTTAAATTCGTTACACTAGTCATATCTTTTTTGCCGCATCATTCCCCCCTCGTGTCCATTCGTACAATCCTTTTTCGGAGGTCATTATGGGCTTTTTAACCTTCAACGACATGCTTCGCCGGATGGCATGGCGTCTGCCTGAACACCCGTTCCTTTACTGGAGCGACCGCAACCGATCCATCACCTATGCGCAAGGCGAACAAATTAGCGATGCCGTCGCCGGCGCATTAGCCGACTTGGGCATCCAAAAAGGCGATCGGGTTGGCATTTTCGCTCACAACGGGTTAGATTATGTCATGGCCATGTTCGGCGCGTGGAAATTGGGCGCCATTTCCGATCACATCAATGTTCTCCAAGCCGAAAATTTGGCCTGGTTCGTTCAGGACTCAACCCCCAGCGTCCTGATTTATACCGGCGACTTACACGAAGTGGTTGAACGAAACCGCCCGCAGATGCCTTCAATTCGGCATTACATTTGCCTGGACGGAGAAAAACCCGCTTCCCTCGACTGGAACACGCTGGTTGCGGCTAATCTTAAACCGCCGGCAGTCAGGGTGGATGGGGAGGATGCCGCGCACCTTTCTTACACTTCCGGTTCATCCGGCAAGCCCAAGGGCGCTATTCTTGCCCATGGCTACACCGCCCGGGCTACCCACTGCATCGCCGAGCGGCTGCAATTGAGCAAGGAAGATGTTTCGTTTGGGCCGACTTCGCTGGCCAGTTCGTATCATCTGGTGGGTAATTTGCTGCCCGGCATCCACCGCGGGGTCTTTATTGGGGTGCGCACCCGTTGGAACCCGGAAACGGTATGGAATGAATTGGAACAACGCGGGGTAACTTTTATGGTAGCCAACCCCCTGCTGTTGAACGATCTGCTTCTGCACTGCCGGAAGGTCGGCCGTAAACCTTCCGCCCTCCGCTTTGTGGTTTCGGGAGGAGCTCCGGTACCGCCTGAATTAAAAAAGGCTTATCAGGAAGAGCTGGGCGCGCCGCTGGTGGAATCTTACGGACAATCCGAGTTGGGAGGATTTGTAGCCCTGGGATATCCCCGCCCTGAGCAAGGATCAAAATTCATGGCGATTGGGCCGGAATTGCCGGACCGCGAGGTGCGGATTGCCGATGAGCAGGATAATGAAGTCCCCATCGGAACAGCGGGAGAAATTATTATTCGCGGCGGGGTGATGATTGGCTATCACAATCTGCCCGAAAAAACTGCCGAGGCTCTCCGCAACGGCTGGCTGCATACCGGTGATATGGGTGTGATGGACGAAGACGGCTACATCCGCCTCGTCGGCCGCTGGAGTGAGCGCATTTTGATGCACGGCAAAGTCATCTTTCCGCGCCCGCTGGAAGAGGCCCTTTTGCGCCATCCAGCCGTCCGTTATGCCTGTGTCATCGCAAAGAAAGATCCCCAATCTGGTCAAGTCCCCAAAGCGGTGGTTGAGTTATATCCAGACGCCAGCGCAACCCCCCAAGAATTGATGGATCACTGCAATGCGGTTTTGGGCGAGGAAAATACGATTCGGGCCATTGAAATTATCCCCCAAATGCCCATGACCCCCACCGGTAAAATTGGACGGGCTGACTTACAGGCACGCGAAGACTCGTTAACCTGAGCAAACAGAGAAATTTATCCGCCCCTGCTGCGGAACCTTTCAGCAGGGGTTGGATTATAATTTGTTCAGGAGAAAAACCGTGACGAATGATCGCCTTAGCCGCCTGATTGCCTTGATGAACGCCGCCAGTCTGGATGCGGTTGCCCTTAACCCCGGCCCCTCACTGGTGTATCTGACCGGCATTCACTTCCACCTGAGCGAACGCCCAACCACCCTCATCATCGCGCCGCCCTACCCCCCGGTCTTGATTCTGCCTGAATTAGAAATCGAAAAGGCGCGTCATTCCAAACTTCCCCTCCAATTAATCGCCTTTGGCGATAATCCTGAAAATTGGGAGAAATCCTTCCAGGAAGCCAGCGACGCCTGCCGGCTGCATGGTAAGGTAATAGGGGTTGAGCCGACCCGTTTCCGCTTTCTGGAAGGACAGTTCATCAGCCGCACAGCCCACGATGCGCGGCTGGTCTCGGCTGAACCGGTTTTGAATGTTCTGCGCCTGCGCAAAGATGAGCAGGAACTGGCCGCTATGCGCCGCGCCGTGCAGATCGCCGAGCAGGCTTTTGAGCAAACCCTGCCGTTGATTAAGCCCGGCATCACCGAGCGCGAACTGGCAGCCGAGTTAACCGTTGCCTTGCTGCGGAACGGCTCAGCCCCAGAACTGCCTTTTGCTCCCATCGTCGCTTTTGGCGCGAACAGCGCAAACCCCCACGCCGTACCCGGGGATACGCCCTTGAAACCCGGCGAATTGGCGCTGTTTGATTGGGGCGCCTCTTACGAGGATTATTTTTCAGACATAACCCGCACCCTTGCGCTGGGAGATCCCGGCGAGGAATTACGCCACATTTACAACATCGTGCTGCACGCCAACCAACAGGGGCGAATGGTTGGAAAACCCGGCATTCCGGCCGGGGCGGTTGACCGGGCTGCCCGTCAAGTGATTGAGGAGGCCGGATACGGTGAGTACTTTATCCACCGCACCGGTCACGGTCTGGGAATGGAAAGCCACGAACCGCCTTACCTGTACGCTGAAAACCCGCTTTTCCTCGAAAGCGGAATGGTCTACACGGTTGAGCCGGGTATTTACCTGCCGGGCAAGGGCGGGGTGCGCATTGAGGATGATGTCGTTATAACTGCCGAAGGCTGCCAGTCCCTGACCAGCCTTCCCCGCGAGTTGATCATTCTGGAATAAGCCGCTATGAAACTGCCTCGAATTCTTGTTGGAGCAGAACCTTTTTTCTTCCAGGGCGGCAAAATTGGCTGCCTGTTGGTGCATGGCCTAACCGGCACGCCCAAAGAGATGCGCTGGATGGGAGAATACCTGCGCGATCAGGGCATCACGGTGATGGGCATCCGCCTGGCGGGCCACGCAACCGACCCGGCCGATCTGCCGCGCACACGTTGGCAGGATTGGTTGACCAGTCTGGAAGATGGTTTCCACCTGCTGCGCGGTTCGTGTGAGCAAATCTTTCTGACCGGTTTATCCCTGGGAGGAGCGATGAGTCTGTATGCGGCTTCTTTCTTACCCGTGAGGGGAGTCATTTCGATTTCTGCGCCTTATCAACTCCCACCGGACTGGCGCTTGAACTTCATTCGACTCTTCCAGTATGTCCAACCGCGCGTTCCCAAAGGCCCACCGGACTGGCATAATCCTCAAGCTGCCGCCGATCACCTGGAGTACCCCTATTACCCCACAGCCTCAATTGCTGAATTGCGCGATTTGCTGGCTGAGCTCAGGCAAGTTCTGCCTCAGGTCAAAATACCGGTTCTGATGGTTCATTCTCGCGCCGACCGGGGCGTTTTGCCGGAAAATGCCGAGAAAATTTTTAGCGCATTGGGCAGTCCTCATAAAGAGATGCTGTGGGTGGAAAACAGCGGACATGTGGTGGTTCGTGAGCCTGACCGCCAGCTGGTTTTTGAACGCGCTTTACAATTCATTCATCGTGTTGCCAATTCAGTTTGAAGTCTCAGGAGCAGCCCCTTGACACTGGAAATCCTTACTTTTTCTTTAGGCCCGTTGGATAACAACACCTACTTGCTGGTGGATAACGCCACCAATCAGGCTGTCATCATTGACCCGACGTTTGACAGCCACCAGATCGCCCGGATTATTGTGGATCGTAAATTAAACCTGAACCAGATTTGGCTGACCCACGCCCATTTCGATCACATTGCCGGCGCCAAGTTGTTTTCTCAATTGAACGATCCGCCTTTACCGATCGGCATTCATCCGGATGAGTTAGAGCTGTACCAGTCCGGCGGCGGAGCCGGCTTGTTCGGCATTCAAATGCCGGAAATGCCTCAGCCCACGCTGTTTTTTGAACACGGCCAAATTCTCAACATAGGAGAGGAAGAAATTGAAGTGCGACACACCCCCGGCCATAGCCGCGGGCATGTCATATTTTACGCTCCGCAAGCCAACGC
>CALHYE010000019.1 GCA_938040735.1 uncultured Bellilinea sp. | reverse complement strand
GCCGTTTGGCGCTCACACACCAGTACACACAAGCCGAGAGAAACCGACGTGAAAAGCATCATCAGCCTGATCTTAAGCCACCCGCCCGCCAGATTCCATCCCCCGCCGGGGGAAAAAAGCGGTGATTTTGGGGTTAATCCGCGGGGAGAGAGACCGTGTTCCCGGTCAGAGTTATTGAACGGCTATACGCTGGCTATGAAATTATCGCTGATGAAAACAGGTGTGCGCCCGCAAGGATGTGAATATCACCCCTCGATGGGGCCGGCGACCAACACAATTTCTGTGGGCCCGGAAGGATTCGAATATCACCCCTCGATGGGGCCGGCGACCGATACGATTTCTGTGCGCCCGCAAGGGTGCGAATACCACCCCTCGATGGGGCCGGCGACCAACACGATTTCTGTGGGCCCGCAAGGATGCGAATACCACCCCTCGATGGGGCCGGCGACCAACACGATTTCTGTGGGCCCGGAAGGATTCGAACCTTCGACCAAGCGGTTATGAGCCGCGCGCTCTGCCGCTGAGCTACGGGCCCCGGCGGCACTGAACTGCCTTGCAGCCAAATTATATCACAATGAATTTGCGCCGCGAATAAATCAAAAGCAAAAAATTCCCGGCTCATCCCAGCCGGTTAGCCGCCCAACAGGCTGCTCCAATCACGCCGGCGTGGTCTCCCAACCGCCCCGGCACAATTTCCACCTGTTCTACCGGCATAATATGCACCCGTTCGCGCATCGTCTTTTCCATGGGGTCAAGCAGCAGCCGGCCGGCGTTAGCCACCCCGCCGGTAACGATGATTCGGCGCGGGCTGACGGAAGCGCACAAACTGGAAGCCGCCACCCCCAGGTAAAAACCGGCCTGTTGGTAAATCTCACAGGCTATTTCGTCGCCGCTCATTGCTGCTTCGGCAATCAGCGCCGGTGTGATGGCGTTCAAATCATATCCGCACAACTCGCCAATTTTGGTCGTCAAACCCTGCGCAACGGCCTTCATCCCCATAGCCGCAATCGCCGGTCCAGAGGCAAACGCTTCCAGACAACCGTAATTGCCGCAGCCGCAGCGTGGCCCGTTGAAATCAATCACCATGTGACCCAGTTCACCGGCAGTACCGCCGATGCCTAAATGCAATTGACCATTGATCACCAATCCGCCGCCGATCCCCGTGCCAATCGCCAGCACTGCCACCGTATCTACACCTTTTCCAGCCCCAAAACGCCACTCCCCAAAAGTGATCGAACGGACATCGTTTAACAGCGCTACCGGCAATCCCGTCGCTTGTTGCAATACATCCCGCAGAGGTACATGCGGCCAGGTACCGGGTAAGTTGGGCAAAAACAGGGTTTCCCCTTTGTCAAGGTCAAGCACACCCGGCACGCCGATCCCGATTCCACCAACGTCTTCTATGCTTAGATCAGCAGCCCGGATCATCGAAAGAAACAAATCTGCCATGCGCTGCATCACCGCATCATGGCCCTCGCGCGCCAGAGTCGGCACACTCTGTTGAAAAAGCACCTCTCCCGTTTCAACATCTACCAGCGCAGCGCGCAGATTAGTACCGCCTAAATCACAGCCGATATATTGTTTCATAAGTCGTTCTCATCTACAACAGCCCTGTGCCCGGTGAAAGCCCAGGCACAGGGCTGTTTCCTGGGATGGTTAATGAATATAGGGTTTCAACACATCTCGCGCAAGGTAAAAACCCCGCTTGACCAGTTCTTCAGATCCCTCAAATGCGCGGTCCTCATGCTCAATGCTGACCACGTAGTCGTAGCGGGCGGCTGTCAGCGCTGCAAAGAACCTGCCCCAGTCCATGTCGCCCAGGCCGGGCAGCCGCGGCACCTGCCAGCCCATGCCTTGCGAGAGGACTCCATGATTGTACAATCCCTCCCGGTCAATGTGCAGATCTTTGGCATGAACATGGAAAATTTTGCCGGCGAACTCCCGCACAACCCGCTCGTAATCAATCATCTGCAAAACCAGATGAGAAGGATCAAGGTTCAAGCCAAAGTTATCCTCCGGGATGATCTCCCACATCTTGCGCCAGATGGCTGGTGTGCTGGCCAGATTGTTGCCGCCCGGCCACTCGTCGTAGGAGAAAATCATCGGGCAGTTTTCGATGGCAATTTTCACCCCCCGCTCTTTGGCATATTGCACAATCGGCGGCCAAACGCGGGCATAATCCTCCAGATTTTGCGGCACAGTCTTGTTCTTGTCTTTTCCAATGAACGTGCCAACCACACCCACTTCCAGCAGCGCTGCCGCGTCAATCACCTTTTTGAGATGGGCAATGACCGTTTCGCGATGTTCCGGATCCGGATGGAGAGGATTGGGGTAATAACCCAGCGAGGAAATCATCAACCCATACCCATCCAGCATTTTTCGAATCTCGCGGGCTTTGGCCTGATCCAATTGGTTCACATCAATATGGGTTACCCCCGCATAACGCCGCGTGGCTTTCTCATGCGGCCAGCAAGCGATTTCAATCGCTTGAAAACCGCTTTCCGCCCCCCAGCGGGCAACTTCTTCCAGGGTGCTCCCCGGTAGTGCAGCTGTAAAAAATCCAAGTTTCATGTCTCCCTCCGTTCTATTCAGACTTTGATCCAAGCTTTTTCTTTTGCGCTGCGTTCGATTGCCTCACATAATTGCATCTCATAATGACCATCCGCAAATGTGGGGAAATCTGGCGCTTTGTTGTAATCTCCAGCAAGAATATAAGCATACACTTTGTTGTAAAGCTGTTTGAAGGTATCCGGAAAGCCCTCATTATGTCCACCCGGGTAGGATGTGACCGCCCGGGCTTCCGGTGAGAGCAGGGCCGGATCCTTCATAATGATCTGATTGGGCTGGGTTCGATGGCCAACCCACAACTCATTCGGCCGTTCCGAATCCCACGCCAACGAAGATTTTGAGGCATTGATCTCAAAGAACAGGCGGTTCTTTCGTCCCGAGCAGACCTGTCCAACCGTCAACACCCCGCGCACATCCTTTTCAAAATGCAGCAGAACGGTGGCATAATCCTCGGTAAAAATGGGCTGATCCACATAATCTTCCGGCTGCAAGATCTTGCCCGTGTAGGTTTCCACTGGTTTAGCCGGTTTTTTGCGGATGGGGTGCATGGTTTTGAAATCGGCAAACACCTCGACTACACGCAAACCGGTAATGAACGTAATCAGATCCAACCAGTGCGAGCCGATATCGCCCACCGCTCGGAGGGTGCCGCCCAGTTCAGGCTCCAGCCGCCAGTTCCAATCGGTTGGAAACAACAGCCAGTCCTGCAAATACGAACCTTGCAGGATGAACAAGTCGCCCAGTTCACCGCTTTGCACCATACTGCGCGCCTGCTGCACCAGTGGGTACATCCGAATATTGAAGTTGACCGCGTTGACCTTGCCGGTTTCTTTAGCCAGTTGCACCAGCTCTGCCGATTCGCGGGCATTCATCGCAAGCGGTTTCTCACAGATCACGTGTTTTCCCGCCAGCAGCGCCGCTTTGGCATGGGGATAATGGAGATAGTTGGGTGTTGCCAAATGAACAACCTGAATATCTTCATCCTTCAGCATCTCATCCAGCGATCCGTAAATGCGCGGAATGCCCATCTCGGCCGCCTTTTGCTCGGCTTTTTCGCGGGTGTTTTCGGCTAACCCCAATACGGTAATCCCGTTCCGGCGCAAGGCTTCAACGTGAGCCGGCCCAATGAAGCCGGTTCCTGCAACTCCCACCCCGATAGTTGATTTGCTCATTTTTGTCATTCTCTGATCCTCCCCTCTCTCAATATCCACCGCCGATTTTTGCCTCGTCGGTGGATGTTTGCTCACCGGTCAGCCGTGCCTGGAAGTCATCCAAAATTTTGGCGGTTGCCGTAGCCCCACAACGCGTTACCCCTGCCTCAATCACCGCCAGCAACGCATCCAACGTCCGCACACCGCCAGCCGCTTTGATCTGCACCTTCTCGCTGACCGAGCGGCGCATCAAACGAAGGTCTTCCAGCGTCGCCCCGCTGGGGGCAAAGCCGGTAGAAGTCTTCACCCAATCGGCCCCGGCTTTTTCTGCTAACTGGCAGGCGCGCACTTTCTGCTCATCAGTCAGATAGGCATTCTCCAAAATCACCTTGACCTTTGCCCCGCGGGCATGAGCGACATCACACACGGCTTTAATGTCCTGGAAAACGTACTCATCGTTGCCGGAACGCAGCTCGCCAATGTTGAGCACCATGTCCAACTCCACCGCCCCATCATCCATGGCACGCTGGGCTTCGGCGACTTTGATCTCGGTTACGCTATTGCCGTGCGGAAAGCCAACCACAGTGCTGACCAGCACATCCGAGCCTTTCAACTGTTCAGCCGCCAGCCGCACATGACAGGGCTTGACACACACGGTTGCCACATGGTAACGCGCTGCCAGCTGGCATCCTTCTATCACCTCCTGAGAAGTCAGTTCCGGACGCAACAGGGAATGATCTATTACCTTGGCTAATTGTTCATATGTGATTGTTTTCACGTTGAGGACTGTCATGATACCTCCAAAAAGATTTAGAATTTTCGCCACAAATCGATCGGTTTTTCGACCTGCGGGGGATTGTACGGGAACTCAATCCGCCGTCCTTCTCCGGCAGACTGATAAGCAGCATACAAAATCTTCAGCACTTCGCGCCCGTCCTCGCCGGTTTCAATAGGCTCTTCTTTTCCCAACACACAATTGACAAAATGCTGCATTTCCTGCGGGAAGCCGTAATTCCACACTTCCTCAAACATGGTGAAAGTCCAGCCGCGAGTAGTGCCGGCCTTTTCCACCGCATAGCCGTAGCCCTCCTGACTGTAAGTCCACAAGGAACTGCCTTTGAGCAAATCTGCGCGCGTATTGCCCTTCGTGCCATAAATCTCACAGCGGTCATCCACCCCACCGCCTTTGGCCCATGAGTTTTCGGCAATGTTGATTTTGTTGCCTTCGTACTCAATCACCATAATCGAGTGATCTTCGCCTTTGGTACGTTCCTGGTGCACAAAAGTATTGCAATAGGCGGTAACGCTTTTGACTTTGGGCTTGCCAAATACCCAGCGCCCGTATTCAACCGAGTGACATCCCATATCCAGCAGCACTCCGCCGCCGGAAAGGCTCACATCCCAAAACCAGGGCATGTGGGGGCCGTCATGTTCTTCGGATTGCTTGACCAAAAACGGCTCACCTAACGCGCCTTCTTCTATTAATTTCTTGGCACGCACGTACTTCGGCGCAAAACACAATTCCTCGGCATACATCAGCAAGACACCGGCTTTCCGCGTGGCTTCAATCATTTGATCGGCTTCTTCCAGCGTCTTGCAGAGCGGTTTTTCACAAATAATATGCTTTCCGGCTGCTGCGGCATCCATGGTTGCCTGACAGTGCAGGTAATTCGGTATTGCCACCGTGACCACATCAATTTCCTTCATCTTCAGCATTTCACGGTAGTCATTGAAAGCATGGGGGATTCCATGAGCCTTGGCGAATTCCCCCGCCCGATTGGGTGATGCCACGGCCACAATCTCGGCATTGTGGACATATTGCTTGAAAGCGTGGGCGTGGATATCACTGACGAACCCGGCTCCAATCATGCCAACTTTTACAGTTTTAGTCATGGCCTGCCTCCTGAAATTGAGAATATTATTGTCTGAATCCGCGCTGCCGGCCGTAGATCGAGATCATAACCAGCAGCGTAGCGCCCAATACCATCCTGCGCACCGAATCGGGCATTTGCATGGTCGTCAACAGACTGGTAATCAAAGTCAGCACAATCGCGCCTGCCATCGTACCCCAATAACTGCCCTTGCCGCCCGAAAGTAATGTGCCGCCTACCGCCACTGCAGCAATGGAAGGGAAAAGGAATGGCTGACCCAAATTAATAAACACAACCCCGGTATTCCCAACCAGCAAAAACCCGCCAAAACCCGCCAGCGCGCCCGCCAGTGAATAGACAGCCAGATTTGTGGCTGTAACATTCACGCCGGAAAGTTTGGCCGTCACGCGGTTGACGCCGATTGCAAAAAGATGTTTGCCAAAGGTTGACCTTTCCAACAACAGCCACATCAGGAAACCAAAAATAATCCAGATGATGATGGCATTCGGAATGGGAATATCAGGAGACAGAGGACGGGCTATCAGCCGGGTCATGATCGGGGCGACTTTTCCACTGACATTCCCGTGATTGATGATGATAATCAAACCGGTTACCACACCCGACATGCCTAATGTCATCACAAATGGAGAAATTTTTAAGAAAGTAATCCCCAAGCCATTGATAAAACCGATCAACGCCCCTACCGCCAGCGAAATCAACAGCGCCAGCAGGACTTTATCATCCTCCCCCTTCACCGTTACATAAGTCAGGATCGCCGCCAAAGTCACCACCGCGCCGGCCGAAAGGTCAATCCCTTCAAAACCGCTGATGATCACCAGCGTTTGACCGGCTGCAATCACCCCTAAAAACACCGCCAAACGCACAATATTGGTGGCCTGGGCAATCGCAACATTGATGTCATTGCCAAATCCATTTGGTAAAAAACCCGAAAGCAAAAATAGGACGATTGCAAGCAAAATTGCCGCAACCGGAGGGGAAATGCTAAACTTTCTCATACCTTTTTCCTCCGAAGCAGATTGATCACACCCGGCGCTGCCAGCGCCACCACAATAATGGATGCCTTAACAAAGGTCTCCCACCATGTATCAATCCGCGAAAAGGAAATGATGTTTTGAATGATTCCCAGTGTAATCGCTCCAACCACAGGCCCTGCCACCCCCCCAATGCCGCCGCTCAAGGCGGTACCGCCAATCACTACCGCTGTAATAGAAGTGAGTGTCATCGGCACGCCAATTTCGGCATTTCCCGAACCGCTTAACATGGTAATCGCGATCCCCGCCAGGGCTGCCATGAAGCCGGACACAACATAGGTGCTGAACAGCACCCACGTGACCGGCACTGCCGTTTCATAGGCCGCTTCGGCATTGCCCCCAACCGCATACAGGTAATTTCCAAATCGGGTTGAACGGATATACATCCAGATCAATAAGACGACCGCAATCACATAAAACGCCAGCGGTAACCCCAAAGGAGTTGTGTTCCGATACACATTGGCAATCTCAGCCGGAATGCCGCCGCCGGGATTGGGCAAGATAAACAAAGCAAAACCAACATAGAGAAAACTGGTGGCATAGGTGGTAATAATCGGCTGTAAGCGCAAGAAGGCAATGAAGAAGCCGTTGATGGCTCCTGCCAGAATACCCGCTCCAAGCGAAACCAAAACAAAAGTCCACATTTTTTCCGGCGATCCGTTCAAACCAACCTGCGTCGCCAGAATGGTGTTGACAATTGAAACAATGCCGCCAACCGAAATATCAATCCCGCCGCCTAAAATGACAATCGCCTGCCCGGCTGCCAGCAAAATCATCGGCAGGAATACCCGCATATTGCTGTTGAGAGTGTCCCGGGCAAACATGTTGGGTTGTAAGATAAAGTTGATGATCAGCGCCACGACCAGCAAAATAATGGCAAAGAAGGCGGGGTAACGGTTCATCATTTCATCCCAGGAAAACCGTTTCATGCCTCACCTCCGTTGGAAACGCCCATGCTGGCAGCAATCAGATTTTCCTTGGTCAAAGAAGCCCCTTGGAGTTCAGCGCGGATTTTTCCATCATGCAGCACAATCACCCGGTCACACAATCCAATCAACTCATCGTCATCGCTACTGTAAAACAGAATGGATTTCCCCTGCTGCGAAAGTTCAGTCAGCAGGCCATAAAACTCGGCCTTGGTATTGACATCCACACCCTTGGTTGGGTCATCCAGTAAGTAACAATCCGGATCGCGTAAAAGCCATTTGCCAATGACAACCTTTTGGGCATTGCCGCCCGAAAGACTGCTGACCGGCGCCATCAAACCGGCCATCACCAGACTGAGCCTTTCACTGATTGTCAGCGCATCCCGCTTTGCAAGTTTCATTTTGAGCGGGAACCCATAGTTCTGCCACGAGGGCAGTAAAAAATTGTCCAGAATCGAGCGGATATAAAGCAGCCCTTCCTTGGCTCGGTCTCCCGGCACAAGCGCCAGTTTTTTCCGCATCGCCTGTCGGGGATGTTTGAAGCGCACCACTTCACCCTTAATCCGAATTTTTCCTTCGTAAGGAATATCTCCGAATAGAGCCAGTAATAAATCTCGCTGACCCTGTCCTTGAAGACCGCCAATTCCCAGTAATTCTCCCTGCCTGACTTTCAGGCTAATTCCACGTAGCGTTTCGGTAGTCAGATTTTCGACTTCTAAATAGATTGGATGATCCAATCCGCTTGTATCTTCCCCACTGGCTGCTTTAGTAAACTGAAAGACCTTTTCTTTCTCGGTCATTAATTGAATCAAGTCTTTCTCCGTAATATCTTTGATGTCCCCCTGCCCAACCGTTTTACCATTCCGCAGGACGCTGTAACGATCTGCGATGCGGAAAATTTCTTCCATGCGGTGAGACACGAAGACAATTGCCTTACCTTCGGCTTTCCAGCGTTTCACCAGCTCAAACAAACGTTCCACCTGACGGCTATCCAGGCTGGCAGTTGCCTCATCCAGGATCAAGATGCGCGGGTTGAGGCTGATGGCTTTCAAGATCTCAACGATTTGTTTTTCGTCCGGGTGCAAAGCCGAAACCAGCGTGGCCGGCTTCAAATCCGCCTTGAAAGTCCCGCTGAACAAATCCAGCAAGGCTTCCGTCTTTTCCCACATTAATTTGCGGTCAATCATTCCGCTGGATTTCAACGGCTCGCGCGTCAACCAAATGTTGTCCGCAACGGTCATTTTGGAAACCAGGCTGAGTTCTTGAAAGACGGTGGCAATGCCCATCTTGCGGGCGGCTTGCGGGGACGAGAAGCGCACGGGTTTATCATCGAGGAGTAGTTGTCCCCCATCGAGGACAACTACTCCATTGATGACCTTGCTCATCGTGCTTTTGCCGCTTCCATTTGCCCCAATCAGTGCGACCACCTCCCCGGAATGAACATCCAGGTTTCCGTCTGACAGTGCAACGACGCCCCCATAACGTTTGACAATATTGCGGGCAGAAAGCGACACACTCATGGTTTTACTTCAAAAAGAAGGTATTTAGAACTTCCTGGTCGGTCATGATACCGTCCAGCAGGTAGGCATCCGGTTTGTCCTTGCAGATCTCCAGACCCTGCTGCAAATTGTCCTTGGTGACAATGATCGGCACCGGTATGACAAACGACAAACCGTTCACACCGCCCAGTTTGCTCTTGTCCACCTGCTTGCCCAGCAGCATGTTCACCGCAATCCGCAGACCGGTCGGCGAGACACCCGGCGGATTGGCCACCGCAATCGTCTCAAAGTCCGGGCGATCCTTCAACACCTCTTCCCACAATTTCAGGAACTGGCAGCGGCCTTCCCCTACGCCCACCGGGAACTTTGCCGGGTTGGCCGCAATCACCGCTTGCAGCGCGCCAATCGCCATCCCATCCTGCGTCCAGTACCCATCCAGATTCGGATACGCCGCCAGGAAGTTCGACATCACCTGCTGCCCGGTCGCTTCATCCCATTTCCCGGTATCCTTCGCCAGTACTTTGATGTCCGGGTACTGCGACAGCACCTCGTCCACCCCTTCCATCCGCGCTACATTCGCCGGATGCCCAGGGAAACCTTCGATCAGCACAATGCTGCCCTTGCCGCCCAACTTCTCCGCCAGCCACTTGGCGCTCGTCTTCGCCCATTCCTTCTGGTCAATGCCCACGTTGTACACGCCCGGCACGTTCAACTCCTGATCCACCGAGATCACAATGATCCCCTTGCTCACCGCTTCCTGCAGCGTCGCATTCAGACCATTTACATCGCTCGGATTGACCAGAATCGCGTCCACGCCCTTCGCCATCAAATTCTGCAACTGCTGAATCTGTCCGGCTACGTCCGTGTCGGCGCTCTCGATCACCAGCTCGGTCGTCAGCCCTTTCGCCATGTATTCTTTGTTGATTTCAATCAACGAGGCGATCATCTGCGTCCGGTATTCGCTGCTGATGAACGGATTCGAAATCCCAATCGTGAAGGGCGGCCCCTTCGATTCGACCGGAGGTTGAGTGGGTTGTTGTCCGGTTTGCGGCGGTTGAGTAGCCTGAGTTTCGGTTGTTGGTGTTGCGGGAGTACCGCAGGCTGCCAGCACCATGGAAACGACCATGATGAGGGCGAGGATTGTAAAGAGGGGTTTTCTTTGCATGTTCATCTTCTCCTTCTGTTAAGTTTTTCGTTCAAACAAAAATTCGGACAAACGATCATTAGCATTTATTTTGACAGGTGTGGAACACCTCCTTTCCGGTGATTTTCCAAATCATAGGGTCGTGGTTGGTTGGTCTTCAATGACGAACAGATATTCCAGCGCCAGCGCAACCGCGCCGGTTACTCCAGCGTCTGCACCCATCCGCGAAAAATTGATGGAGAGATGGGTCGTTGCCAGCGGCAGAGAACGACGCAGCACTGCCCGGCGGATAGAAACCAGTAAATGATTGCCAAAATTGGCAATACCCCCACCAATAAAAATATGGCTGGGATTGAAGAAATTGACCAGCCCCGCCAACACATCCCCAATCATTTGACCGCTGGCACGAATGATCTCCAAGGCAGCCTGATCTCCTTCGCGGCAGGCGGCGTTTACATCTTCAGGGCGTAAAACACCCCCATTCTGATCCAATAAGTTTTTTAGGAGCGGACTGCTCCCGTTTAGCGCGGCCTGAATGGCTTTCTCTGTAATGGCCGGGCCGGCCGCCATTGCCTCTAAACAACCGGTATTCCCGCAGCGGCAGATTGGTCCGTTTTTATCTACACAGATATGTCCAATATCACCGGCACAACCGGTGCTTCCCCGGTGAATTTTTCCATTGGAAACAATTCCTGCTCCGATACCGGTGCCGATTTTAACAAAAATAAAATGATCTACATTAATCCCATCACCGGCGCGCTGCTCCCCTAGCGCCATGATATTGACATCGTTATCTACAACAACAAACGCGTTCGGGAAGGATTGCTTTACAAATCCCCGAATCGAAAAATTTTCCCAATCCGGCATCAATGGCGGAGCAACCAGCACCCCGCGCGCAAAATCCACCGGCCCCGGCACTCCAATGCCAATTCCTAAAATCTGATCAGCCCGGCATCCCTGCAATTCCATTAAGTGAAAGACAATCTCAACACAACGGCCCAAAAAAGGCTCGGGGCGCTGACGGACATCGGCTGCCTCGCTGTAGCGCTGAAGGATACTACCCGAAATATCCGCCAGAGCAACATCCACACTGGTGGCGCCAATATCCACCCCAACCACAAAACCAAGATTGCGATTAATACAAAGCAGGCGGGGTTTTCTTCCACCTTGAGAAATACCCTCGCCTGCGTCCATCAAAAACCCTTTTTCAACCAAATCGCGAATATCTTGGGCCGTCTTGGCCTTTGACCAACCGGTCATCCGCATAATATCCGTGCTGGTAACACATCCCTGCCGCCGCAAAGCGCGGATGATCTCCGCCTCTGCGCTGTTCAACAAAATTGGGGCTTTGATTCTTGCTTGAAAGGTATGATTCATGGATAGGGATAGAGCAAAGACTGAAATTCAGAGCGAAAACAGGGATATTTTCACGGCGCATCGTTGCGGGAAGAACAACTTGTCCTAATTATTACAAAAACCTTTCGTAAATTCAATAGACGATTTCGTATATTTTATTAAGAACTTTGTCCATTTGTTATACAAAGTCCTTATTCGCGGATAATCTGGGTAATTGCACCGGTTTTCTTATTTTTCAGGATGACTTTGAGGTTGCCGTTGGGCATTCGCTCTTCTTTGATCAGGTAATGCTCCCCGTCGTAATCCTTCAATTCTGCGCCGAGGTCTCTGCCCTCACCGCCGCGCCACACCTTCAATTCAACCGGCTCCCATTTTTTGGTCTGGGCGGATTTGTAGCACGCGTCAATAATCGCGTTGACCACATACCCATCGTAAAAGGTTTCCATCGGCTGACGGCCTTCATCCATGGCATTGAACATATCCAGGAACATTTCGACATAGCCCAACGAACCAATTTCATCCCCAACCGGGAAAAGCCAACCGGTATCGCCTTCGGCCTTCTCAGCAACATAACCGCCCTGCCCCACCGCTGTAAACATCTCAAAACCGGTACGCAGCCAGTGGTTCAACCAAACCGTCCCCTCTGTGCCGGCAATCTCATCGCGCAAATCCATCCCGCCGCGGAAAGTCCACGAAACCTCAAACTGCCCAATGGCCCCATTATCGTAGCGCACCAAACCAACCGCATGATCTTCTGCATCGATGGGATGAACCTGGGTATCTGCCCAGCAGGTCACCTCAATCGGACGGTTTTCTTTGCCGATAAAATTACGGGCAATTTCAATGCAATGACAACCCATATCCACAATAGCGCCCCCGCCGGACTGCTCCTTCGTCCAGAACCAGTCACTGTGCGGCCCGCCGTGCGTTTCGCGTGAGCGCGCCCACAAGACCTTGCCTAAGGCGCCTTTCCGAGCGGACTCCAGGGCCTTAAGCGTTTTGGGGGTGTACACCAGATCCTCAAGATAGCCATGGAAGACGCCGGCTCTTTCCACCGCCTCCAGCATTTCCAAAGCCTCGTCGGCGCTGGTTGCCAACGGCTTGGTGCACAGCACCGCTTTGCCCGCTTCGGCTGCCAGCAGCGCCGCCTGTTTATGCAGGTAATTGGGTAAACCAATTACCACCGTATCCACTTCCGGATCGCGGATGGCCTCCGCCATGTCCGTTGTCCATCGTGGAATACCAAATTCTGCAGCAAATTTTTGAGCCTGCTCCGCCCGCCGCGAATACGCGACGACAACCTGTTCCTTGCCACGATACTTCAACAGACTCATGGTGTAAAAACGCCCAATTAAGCCGGTACCCAGCATGGCAATCTTGTGACTCATTTTGCTTTTCTCCAAAGGGGGTATTTAATACATCCAAATGTACGAACATTCTAATTATAGATGATTCTATTATGCGTGTCAACTTGCTTTTTTATCGAACTTCGGCTAAAATTGACTTAATGTACGCATATTTGAATAATCGTTCTTAAAATTTTTTTATGACAATTCCCCTCACTCCCCGCCAGCGTGTTTATACCGCCCTTCGGCACCAAGCCCCCGACCGCGTCCCTACTGCTCTGGGAGGCGGTCCTTATGGGCTGGTGGACGACCTCTACTTTCGCCTGCTGGATGTTTTTCATCTCGGTGAAGCCGTACCACCCTTCCGCAAAGGTCACAACATTTCCTACATGGATGACCGG
The DNA here is from genome assembly GCA_938040735.1 of uncultured Bellilinea sp. Classification (GTDB taxonomy): domain Bacteria; phylum Chloroflexota; class Anaerolineae; order Anaerolineales; family Anaerolineaceae; genus Bellilinea. The sequence goes on along the minus strand of CALHYE010000019.1, from coordinate 50,114 downwards.
TTGTTGAACCGCCTTGGTACGGATTTCCGTTATTGTTGGCCGGCGCGCCTGCCCAACAGCCCGGTCATCCCCGGCGAGGATGAAAACACTTTTTATGATTCATTCGGTCAAATCTGGAAACGGGCTTTGCCTTACTACTATGCCGGCAGCGGTCTTTTGCAAGGCACAACCAATATCGAGGATATTGAACGGCTTGTGCGCTGGCCTGACCCCCTGGACTCCTCCTGGATGGAGGGGGTTGCACAAAGGGCTGAGCAATTGCAAACCGCCACCCCCTTTTTTGTGGTGATGCGCATGGTGGCTTCACATGGCCCCTTCCAAACCGCCTGCGACCTGCGCGGCACAGAAAACTTTCTCACCGATTTAATCGAACGCCCGGAGTTTGCCCTGGCGCTGCTGAATCGCATCACTGCATTGCTCGAAGGACTTTTAGATGCCGCCATGCGGGCCGGCGGACTGTGGTTCGACATGATCGAACTGCCCGGCGATGATTACGCCGGAAACTCCGGTTTAATTTTATCGCCGGCCATGTTCCGCCGCTTCATCAAACCCTGCTTGCAAAGAATGATTAACGCCATTCGCAGCCATAAACCGGATATCAAGATTATGCTGCACAGCGATGGCGCCATTGACCGGTTGATTCCGGACTTCATCGAGTTGGGAGTGGATGTCCTTCACCCCTTGGAACCCCTGGCGGCGACCAATATTCCCGAAATCAAACGGAAATTCGGCAATCAGATCAGTTTCCTGGGCGGTATTGATATCAGTCATGCCATGCTCGGCAGCCAGGAAGAGGTCGTTCAAGAAGTCAAAACACGGCTTGCTCAACTTGCAGAAGGAGGCGGTTACATATTAGCCCCTGCCAACCACCTTCAAGCCGATGTACCTCCCGAAAACGTGGTTACTTTGTTTCAAGCTGCCCATGAATTAGGAACGTATCCGCTTAACCTTTCTTAAGTTATGTTCACACTCATTTCCACAGAAAAACGGAGAAGTTATGAGCCTTCCCTACTCAACGGTTGATCCACATAATCCAATCCCTCTGTATTACCAGATTTATTTAGACCTGCGCCGCATGATTCAGCGCGGCGTACTCAAACCCGGCAGCATGTTACCCCCCGAATTAGAAATTTGTCAGGCTTATAACGTCGGGCGGCAAACCGTCCGCCAGGCAATCGGCCGACTGGTGGATGAAAATCTGGTCGAACGCTATCCCGGCAAAGGCACTTTTGTTCGCGATATTCCCAGCATTCAATTCTTCCTTGACCGCAGTTTCAGCCAGCAAATGCGAGAAATGGGACGGGTGCCCTCGTCCAAGGTGTTGCGCTGCGAACCTTCCACCGTCACAATGGAAAATGTGCCCGTCTTGGAAAAAGTCAAAGGTGCGCCTTGTGTGATTCTGGAACGGTTGCGCTATGGGGATAACGAATTGATCTGTCATCAGATATCCATCATCCTGACCGAACGCTGTCCCGGCATTGAAAACGTAGATTTCACCCATCAATCCCTGTTCGAAGTGCTCACCAACCGCTTTGCCTTGATGATCAAACGCATGGATATTGTGGTGCGGGCAGTAGCAGCCGATGGCTATCGCGCCGACTTGCTGGAAGTGGAGGAATGCGCGCCCTTGTTGTATGTCGGCACGGCTACCTATGTAGAAGAGGGGGATTTGATCGAATATTCCACCAGTTACTACCGCGCCGATCGGTACGAATACAGCATTACTCAAATTCGCTGAAATCATTTACAGAGGATCTATGCAAAACAACGCCTCTTTGGAATATCTGAATAAAGCCCAGGCCATTCTGACCCGCATTCAGCAGACTCAGTTGGAAAACATTGAGAAGGCAGCCGAACTTTGCGCTCAAACCATCGCCGGGAATGGGCTGGTGCATATGTTCGGCAGCGGTCATTCGCGCATTTTTGTCGAGGAAATGTTCCCGCGTCATGGCAGTTTTCCCGGCTTCCATCCGATTGTGGAATTATCCCTCACCTTCCACAACCTCGTCGTCGGCTCAAATGGCCAACGGCAAGCCATGTTTTTAGAACATGTCGAAGGTCTGGGGCAAATTATTTTGCGGAATTTTGTTTTTTCGCCTCCCGATTGCTTCCTCATTTTCTCCAACAGCGGAGTTAATGAGGTCATTATTGATGTCGCGCTGGAAGCCAAACGGTTGAACATGCCGGTCATTGCCGTTGTCTCGGTGGATCATTGTCAGGTCAGCCCGGCGCTTCATTCCAGCGGCCAAAAACTGGTGGATATTGCCGACATCGTCATTGACAACTGCACCCCCGCTGGCGATGCCATGGTGCGGATTGATGGACTGGAAGACCCGGTTGGCCCCGGCTCCACCATTGGCGCTGCGGCAATCACCAACGCGCTCAAATGCCGTATTGCCGAGAAGCTTACCGCCATGGGTAAACCGCCTATTGTGTTGACCAGCAGTTACTTCCTTGGCCGTGAAGAATCGAAAAAACGGTTTGATGCCTGTTACGATGACTACCGCGCCCGTGTGCGCAGAGTTTACGGGTGCTAACCATGCAGTTGATGGATAAAGTCGCAATAGTCACCGGGGCAGGCAGCGGTATTGGCGCGGCAATTGCCCGCCAATTTTCAAAAGAAGGCGCCAAGGTCATTCTATGGGACATTGACCAAAAAGCCGCCGAAGAAACCCGTCAAACCTGCCTTTTCCCTTCAACCGCGACCGTGATGCCCGTGGACGTCACCCGCGCCGATCAGGTTGAAGAGGCAACCTTACAGGTCGCTGGCCAATTTGATCGCCTGGATGTGCTGGTTAATGTTGCCGGCGGCTCCGGCCGACGCTGGGGCGATGGGCCGGTAGATTCGTGCACGCTGGAAGGCTGGCATAAAACCCTTGATTTAAACTTAAACAGCCTGTTCTACTGTTGCAAGTTTGCCATTCAGGCAATGCTCCCGCAACGCCAGGGAGCCCTCGTGATCGTCTCTTCGGTGTTGGGTTTGGTGGGCGGCGATCAAGATTTTGCCACCCACGCTTATGCCGCCAGCAAAGGCGCAGCCATCAGCCTGGGCCGTTCGATTGCCGCATACTACGCTCCGCACGGCATCCGCACCAATGTCATCTGCCCGGGTCTGATCGCTACGCCGATGAGTCGGCGTGCCCAGCAAAGCCAAATCATTCGATCCCGCCTGGCCGAATTACAGCCTCTGACCGCTGATTTTGGTCAGCCAGAAGATGTCGCCGGGGCAGCCGTTTTTCTGGCCTCGGATGCTGCCCGGTTTGTGACTGGCGCCGTCCTGACCGTGGATGGCGGCTGGACGGTACGCTGAATTTGTCAGGAGAGCGCTCTTATGATGATTTACTCCACCTCTCTCCAAGACCTGCCCCCTGCCGATGTGCTGGTGGTTGGTTCGGGTTCGGCCGGCGCAACCGCCGCGATTACCGCCGCCCGCCTTGGCGCTTCTACCGCGCTGGTGGAACGCTACGGTTTTATGGGGGGTATCAGCACTCAGGTGCTGGATACCTTCTATGGCTTCTTTACACCCGGCGCTCAGCCGCGCAAGGTGGTAGGCGGTGTTCCGGATACTGTGGTTGAAGAATTGCTCAAACGCAAAGCCGCTATCTACCGTCCCAACACCTACGGCGCAGGACAGGGAATCACTTATGATCCAGAGACCCTCAAAGTCGTTTGGGAGCAGCTCGCCCGGCAGGCCGGTGTCCGCCTGTATTATCACGCACTGGTGATTGATGTCCTCTCCGAAGGCACGGAAATTCGCGGGGCGGTGATTGCCAGTAAAGCCGGCTTGTTCCGCCTGCCCGCCAGAGTGGTCATTGATGCCAGCGGCGATGCCGATGTGGCTGCCCGCATGGGCGTACCGTTCGAAAGCGGTAAAGACGCTCCGATTCAATCCCTCACCACCACCTTCAAATTGATTAATGTGGACGTGGAAAGAGCCAAAAGCGTGAAAAAGGCGGAATTACACGCGAAAATGCGGCAAGCCGATCAATTGGGCTACGATCTGCCGCGCAAAGAAGGCAGTGTCCACATGACCCCCTTGCCGGGGGTCATGGCAACCAACATGACCCGCGTTCGGGATGTAGACCCGTTCGACTTAAACCAGTTAACTCAGGCCGAGATCGAAGGCCGACGGCAAGCTCTTGAATATGCTCGTTTTCTCATCGAGCAAATTCCCGGCTACGAAAAAGCCGCCTTGGGCGGGTTCAGCGCCCAAATCGGCATCCGCGAAAGCCGCAGGATTTTCGGGGAATACCGCCTGACCCGCGAAGATGTCCTTTCTGCCCGCAAGTTCGAAGATGCAATTGCTCAGTGCGGCGCTCCCATTGAAGAACATCATGCCGGACAGGATACCCGCTGGGAATACCTCCCCGAAGGCGAGACCTATCACATTCCTTATCGCTGTTTGCTGCCTCAAAAAGCCGAAGGACTGCTGGTTGCCGGTCGCTGCCTCTCGGCAGACCACGATGCCCATGCTTCGGTACGCAGCATGGGACAGTGCATGGCGATGGGTCAAGCCGCCGGCGCAGCCGCAGCCCTTGCGGTGAGGTTGAATTGTCAACCCCGCGAAGTTCCCATCTCGAAACTGCAATCCACGCTTCTTCAACTTGGAGCGGTACTGGATTAGAAAAGGAGGTTATCATGGCGGTTCAAACTGTACTGGGATCCATCTCTGCCGATCAACTGGGGATTACCGCCTGCCATGAGCATGTCCTCTGGTATCCTCCCGATTCGATTGCGCTGGAGGATGCCGATCTTGGCCTCAACTCGATTCCGGCAGCGGTTGCTGAATTGCGCTATTTCAAATCGGCAGGCGGCGGCGCGCTGGTTGAAATGACCACCGAGGAAATCGGCCGCTCGCCGCTCGACCTTGGTCAAATTTCGCAAGCCACCGGGATTCATATCATTGCGGTTACGGGTCACCACAAAGCAAAATTTTCCGCTCAATTTTTACATAATCAATCTGCCGAACAAATTGCGGAGCGGATGATGCGGGAAATCAGCGTTGGAATTGCGGACACGGGCATCCGCGCCGGCGTGATTAAGGCAGCCACCAGCCTGAATCACGCCGCCGAGGTGGAAGAACGGGTTATTCGCGCAGCCGGAATCGCGCACCGCAAAACAGGCGCGCCGGTCAGCACCCACACCGAAGCGGGTACTTTCGCGCTTGAACAGGCCAAATTGCTGCTTGAGGCAGGGGTTTCGCCGCATAAATTGCTCATTGGTCATCTCGATCGAAACCTGCCGCGCGAAATTTATTTTCAACTGGTAAAACTGGGCGTCTTTCTTGGTTTTGACCAGATTGGCAAGGAACAGTACTGGTCGGATGAAGAGCGCATCCACTTAATCTGTGATCTGATTGACGCCGGTTACTCGAAACAAATTTTGCTTTCCAGTGACCGGGCTCGCAAATCATCCTGGAAAGTCCACAACCCCCAAACGCTGGGGCTTGGTCAGATCCTTTTAGATTTTATCCCCCGCCTCAAAGAACGGGGCGTAGATGACGCAACCGTTTCCGATCTTTTGGTGAACAACCCGGCTCGTTTTCTGGACTTTTAAGCATGTTCAATCAAATTTATCGCTCCATTGCTTCTTATGGCATCATTCCGGTGGTAGAAATGGATGATCTGAACCGCGCCGAAGCGTTGGCCGGCGCTTTGATCGAAGCCGGTCTGCCGCTGGTGGAAATCACCCTGCGGACGCCGGTCGCCATCCCGGCCATCCAGCGCATCCGTCAGACCTACCCCGGCATCTTGTTAGCAGCCGGCACCATCCTGACTTTGGAACAAGCTAAACAGGCGGCCGGCGCCGGTGCAGATTTTCTGGTTTCACCCGGCTTGCCGCAGGACGCTGTCGAATGGGCGCTCCACGAGGGAATCCCGTTTCTGCCCGGCGCCGTCACTCCAAACGAAATCCTGCAAGGGCTGCGGCTGGGCATCGAGGTGTTCAAATTTTTCCCTGCCGAAACCATGGGCGGGATTGCCGCCATCAAAGCCGTTTCCGATCCGTTTCCGAATGTCCGTTTTATCCCCACCGGCGGCATTCAAACTGATAACCTTGCAGCCTATCTCAGCCATCAACGGGTGCTGGCAGTCGGCGGTTCATGGCTGGCAAAACGGCAGTGGATTGCGGCCGGACAGTTTGACCAAATTAAGGCTCAGGTCAAAGCCGCTTTGCGGGTAGTGCAATCCCTTTCAAGACCACCGCTTACCTGACCCCGTTTATCGTCTCACCATCGGCAAATAAACCTGCCGTACCTGCTCAACCACAAGCAGCTGCACCGCAACCTGCTTTGGCGAACCGGCTACGGGAACGTTACTGCTGGCGCGGATGGTCAAACTGCCGCTCAAAATCTCGTTCTGAACAAAAAGACCCGGGTTATTAAGAGGAGCGATAACCAGATTGCCCGGTGTGTTTCCTGTCTGCGGCGAAACCGACAACCAATCCCCATGGGTGTTTTCTGCCGTCCAATTCAGCGCCTGATCATTTCCGCTATTTTGGACTGAAACCGAGGCGGAGAGCGGAATCAGGCGTCCTGTGCCGGCTTCATAGAAGAAGGTTAAGGAAGCCGGCTGCACATCGAATTGAGGTTCACCCGTGGTCAATTCAATTGTGTCTGAGCTTTGGGTGGTTTGCAAACCGTTGCGCAGTTCCACCGTCACCGTCCGAATGCCCTTGATCCAGTTCAAGCGCCAATTGATCTGCGGCTGAAACGGCTGCCAGGCCGTCCACTCCCCATCATCGTTACGCAGGCGCATTTCCGTCCAAACGCCTTGTCCGTAAATATACAATTCCACATCCGCTGAACTGGTTTTGGCATACTCCCTCTGAATCACAACCGGATAAACGGAACTGCGCCGCCCAAAATCCTGCACCCAGTAATGGCGGTAATACCCGCCCGTCCAGTACCCCACCCCAATTTCGCGGTTACTGGCGCTAAGGATGTTAGCCCGATGCCCCGAAGAGTTCATCCAACCGCGCATCACGTCATCGGGTGTGGCATAACCGGCAGCGATGTTCTCGGCTAAACTATTCCAATTGCTGTAGAATTTTCCAATCCGCGTGCTCCAACCACAAATTTTTTGGCTGCCGTCATAGGAATCGTGACTGAAATACTGATCCTCCGCCATATCGCGGGCGTGGTAGCGGGCGGCATAATCGAGGTCTATGATCCGCTTGAGCGGAGGAAGATCTTGTTTTTTGCGCTCTTCATTAACCAACTCCACAACCCGCTGCTCAAAGTCGCCATTGACCGGCTCAAAATTTTGGCGGTCGCAGCCGGTAAATTGGATAGAATTTTCCTCTCCCTCAAGGGTTACGCCCTCATCGAGAGCCGGAGGCAAGCGGTCCTCGGCCTTAACGGCTGCCGGCGAGAGCAGACTGACCAGCATCAAAAACGTAACGCCCAACAGGAAAATTGGGTTTACTTTGTTACCAAACAATCCAGACCCATTTTTCATAATCCAATCTTAACCGAAAAATGCTGAACGAGTCCTTGCAAATCCTTTACATTTCCAATAAACTATGTTTTACAAAATGATGGATTTGTTGGAATGGCTTGTTCTAAAGAGGGTGAAGGATGTCCCTGCCAGTTGAATTTGCGGAACAACCTCAAAAAATTTTAGAAAGCATCAGCGATGCCTTTTTCTCGCTGGACGAGCGCCTCGTCATTATGTACTTCAACCAGGCTGCTGAAAGAATGCTCCACCGCAACCGTCAAGAAGTCCTCGGCAAACCCTTGTTTGAAGTTTTTCCGGAAGCGAGGGGTTCAATTTTCGAAGAAAAATACACATTTGCGATCCAATCCCAACAACCGCTGACCTTTGAAACCTATTTCAATCAACCGCCTTATGAAAACTGGTATCAGGTCAGGGTGTACCCCCAATCCAATGGCATTTCGGTTTATTTTCAAGTCGTCACAGAACAGGTAAGAGCAAAGCAGGCGTTACAAAAGGTACAAGAACGAATGGAAACCATTTTACAGACTTTATCGGAAGGGATTGTGATGGTCAACCACGCCGGCGAAGTGATTTTCTCAAACCGGGCTGCTCAAGAGATGTTCGATCATCATCACGACCAATTGCTCTATTCTTCCTGCGAGAACTGCCGCTGGTTACAGGTAGATCACATTCTCACCCCTCTGCGCCCTGAACAAATTCCCTTGTCCATTGCCTTGAACGAAAAACGAGTGGTGAAGGATTTTGAACAGGGGTTGATTGATTCGGAAGGAAAGGTGCGCTGGTTGTCGGTGACGGCCATCCCTCTGATGGAAGAAGGAGAGGGTTTTGTCGGCGCAATTGCCAGTTACCGAGATATTACCATCCAAAAAGAACGCGAGAAACAAATCCGCTTTCAGGCCGACCTGTTGGATCACATCGGTCAAGCTGCCATTGCAGTTGATCAGTCCGGCAATGTCATGTATGCCAACCAGCATTGCGAACAGTTATTCGGCCACCCAGTCGAAAACCTCATTGGAAAGCCGATTCTCGAAACCCTCATTCCGATCTCTTCCATACCGGCTATTGAACAGATCCGCGCTACCGTCAGGCGCGGCGATCTATGGAGCGGCGAAATCACCCTCAAGAGAAAAAATGGGGCTGACTTCACCGCTTACTGTACGGTGACCCCCATCCATGAACAAAACCAAATTTTGGGGTTCGTGGTCATTGCATTTGATATTACCGAACGCAAGTGGGCAGAAGAAACCGAACGCCAACTCCGCGCCCTTTCAGACGCTTTACGGGATACGGCATCCGCCTTGAACAGCACCCTCAACTTCCGCGAGGTGCTCGAGCGCATTCTGCTCAACGTCGGCAAGGTTGTCCCCCATGAGTCGGCCAATATCATGCTATTGGATGGCGAATGGGTTGAGGTGCTTTTCCATCGGGGTTATCTATCCAGTCAGACGGGCGAATTTCTGGAAGGTTTGCGCTTCAAATTAGAGGAATTTCCAACCCTTCAAAAAATGCTTGAAAGCAACATGCCGCTGGTAATCCCGAATACCGAAAAATCCTCTCTCTGGCGCAGCAATGCGACCATGAAATGGATCAAGTCCTATGCCGGAATGCCGCTGCTCAGCCGCGGACAGGTGATCGGATTCCTGAATTTAGACAGTCCTACGCTGGAATTTTTCAACGAGGAAGTCATCTTTCGTTTGCAAGCCTTTGCCGATCAGGCCGCTTTAGCAGTGCAAAATGCCCGTCTCTATGAAGAAGTGCAAAACTTATCCGTAACCGATCCGTTAACCGGTATTTACAACCGGCGTGGTTTATTCCAGAAATGCAACGAGGTAATCGAACAGAACCGGCGATTAAATCTACCCGTTGCAGTGGTGGTCTTTGATTTGGATAACTTCAAAGACTTTAATGATTCCTACGGGCACTCCATTGGGGATCTCATCTTAAGTAATATTGCAAAGCGCATCGCTAACCGACTGAGGGCTTCGGATGTGCTTGGACGCTATGGCGGGGATGAATTCGTTTTACTGTTATCCGGCATCTCTGATGATCATATCAAACCAATTTTGGAAAGACTGCGTCAATCCATCAGTCTTGAACCGATCAACATCGGGAATGAGCTGCTTTTCATCACCATCAGTATGGGAGTATCAACGAATGCGGTCTCCGGTTATGATCTTACGAACCTGCTGCGCCATGCCGATCATGCTCTCTACCACGTAAAAAAATCGGGACGCAACCGTGCCTTGGTATATGGCGACTTGCCCAATTATGCTCAAACATCCTGAGCCTGCTATAGCCCAAAGGTTGGATGTATCCACAGCAACGCAAAGGCAACCATGAACAGAGCGCTGACAATCAATTGTCGTATACCAATGACAACCGGTTTTACACCCATGGCCGGATTTAACGCGCCCCAAACTGCCTCGGCGAATTGAATCAAATAAGCCAGCGGCAACAGAGACGGTAACACACCCTCATACGAAAGCAACCCAACCAAAACGAAACTGCCAAAGCAAACCAGTAAGGGAACAAAGGCAGCCCGAACCTTATCCGCCATTGCAGGCATATTCTTCCAATCCCGCTGATTGAGGCGCAGATAGGCGTATACTATCGAACCAATCGCCTGCAGCCACAACAGCAGCCAGAGCGCCCAACCGATCCAATTGACCTCCCCGATCCCTGCCCAATAGACGGCCGAGGCTGATAAGCCTAAAACCCCGCTGCCGGCAATTTCCACAATTGGCTTCCGTCGTTCTTCGCGGCGGCTGACCAACCACAAGTGCCACAGCAAAACCGGCAGCGCCGGTAAAGCCAGCACCACCAGATAACCCAGCCCCTGGCTGAGCATACCGGCCACTCCGATCAGACCGATCAAGCCGTATACCGCCATCCAGAAAAATGCCGGCAGCCGCTCTTTGGACGGCCGCCTGCGGCTCATCACCTTGACCCAAATCGTAAGCGGCTGGCGAAAGAAGAATCCCGCCAGCGCTGCCAGTATCACCCAGCCTTGAGCGCTGTTTAAAACGCCTGATACGACCACGCCAACCATCATCGGGCCAAGCAAAAACACCCATGAACCATGTTCGATTGGAACGGCAATATGCCTTTGGAAGAGAACACTTTTCAGTCCAGTATTGGCTTGTACACTCATGGCGGCTCTCAAATCCTGCGGGATTAGACAGATCCGCAGTATAACGGAGTTTTTTTCAATGAGATTGCGCCAGCGCAAAAATTAAGCCAACGCTAATCTTCGCCTGAAAGTAACCGCGCCTTCTTCCACGGCGGCAGATTACTTTCCTCTGCCAGCAAAGTCCGCAGTTCGAAGATTTGATCGCGCAACCCCGCTGCTTTTTCAAATTCCAAATCTTTAGCAGCCTGCTTCATTTGTTTTTCCATTTCATTGATCAGTCGCCTCAATTCATTGGCAGGCATCGGCAAGAATCCGCCCTTTTCGCCTGTCCGATATTCCGCCCGTCTTTCGGCAATCCCCGCCCCGGCTGAAATCCGCTCGGTAATATCGTGAATGGCTTTGACAATTCCGACCGGCTCAATGCCATGGGCTTGATTATAAGCCATCTGTTTTGCGCGGCGGCGGTTGGTCTCATCAATCGCCGTTTTCATCGAGTCGGTGATGGTATCGGCATACATAATCACCCGACCGTTAACATGCCGGGCAGCCCGTCCAATCGTTTGAATCAACGCTGTCGAAGAACGCAAAAAGCCTTCTTTGTCCGCATCCAGAATCGCCACGAGCGAAACTTCCGGCAAGTCCAGACCTTCGCGCAGCAAATTAATGCCGACCACCACATCAAAAACGCCTCGCCGCAAATCCCGCAAAATGCCGACCCGCTCCAGCGTTTCAACCTCAGAGTGCAGATAATGGACTTTAATGCCCATCTCCATCAAATAATCGGACAGGTCTTCCGCCATGCGCTTGGTCAGGGTAGTCACCAGCACCCGTTCTCCAACCTCAACCCGCAGGCGGATTTCCTTGACCAGATCATCCACCTGTCCGCGCGTCGGGCGCACTTCCACTTCCGGATCCACCAGTCCGGTTGGACGAATGATCTGCTCCACCACCTGTTCGGCGCGCGCCATTTCATAAGGTCCGGGTGTAGCCGAGGTATAGATGGTGTAGCCCATGTGTTCTTCAAACTCATCAAACTTAAGCGGACGGTTATCCAGCGCCGAGGGCAAACGGAAACCGAACTCCACCAGGGTTGCTTTGCGCGAACGGTCTCCGTTGTACATTCCGCGAATTTGGGGGATGGTCATGTGCGATTCGTCAATAATCAAGAGATATTCGCTGGGCAGGTAGTCAATCAGCGTCCACGGCGGTGAACCCGGCGGGCGCTGATCGAGATGACGCGAGTAATTTTCAATGCCGGAACAGTAACCCGCTTCACGCAGCATTTCAAGATCATATCGCGTTCGTTGTTCCAACCGCTGCGCTTCCAGAAACTGATTATTTTGCCGGAAGTACGCCAGGCGTTCTTCTAACTCGGCTTCGATATTCTGGATGGCAATTTTCAACCGTTCCTCGCCGGTGATGTAATGCTTGGCTGGAAAGATGACCATCGAATCGGGTTGAGAAAGCAGTTCACCGGTGAGGGAATTTACCACCTGAATTCGCTCCACCTCATCCCCAAAGAAAGCGATTCGAATCACCTTGCGATCCTCGTAAGCCGGAAAGACCTCCAGCGTATCCCCCCTCACCCGAAAAGTCCCGCCGCGCAATTCCAGATCATTGCGCTGATACTGAATCTCAACCAACTGGCGCAGCAACGCATTTCGACGGTAGATTTTTCCCACTTCCAGTTGAATCTGCCCCTTCCCAAACTCTTCCGGACTGCCCAAACCATAAATGCAGGAAACCGAAGCCACAATGATCACATCCCGGCGAGTCATTAGGGCGGTGGTGGCTGCCAGTCGCAGTCGTTCGATTTCCTCGTTGATTTCGGTTTCTTTTTCAATATATAAATCATGTTGAGGAACATAAGCCTCAGGCTGATAATAGTCGTAATAACTGACAAAGTACTCAACGGCGTTTTCGGGAAAAAATTCCTTAAATTCAGCGTATAACTGAGCCGCCAGGGTTTTGTTGTGGGCCATCACCAGCGCCGGCATTTGTAGTTCTTGAATCACATTCGCCATCGAAAAGGTTTTACCCGTACCGGTTGCGCCCAACAGGACCTGATGGCGATAGCCCTTTCGGACGCCTTCAACCAGTTGACGGATGGCTTCTGGCTGATCGCCGGTGGGAATATAAGGCGCTTGCAGTTTGAACTCCATAACACGATCCTCTCTGCTTCAGCAAACCGCTCAATAATTCGATTGTAACATGCTTTAATAAAAGGAACATAATTTCTAGATCTGTTCCTTTACGCCATTTTCTTCTGTTCTGCCCTCGCGCAGCACGGCCTGAATTGCGGCGATCGTTTCAAGAACAGCCCGCTGCCATTCCGGATCCTCTCCGTTAAAGGGCATTCGGTAGGCATTTTTTCCGGCGCGCACGGTCGCACCAATTGGCGGCAGATTGCGCGTTTCCACATTCTCCGGCAGTGATGGAAAGCGGAAGACCACCTGATCATTTTCCACAGCCACCGAAACCAAACCGGCTTCCTGCGCCATCAGTTTGACCTTCATCTGATAAAACAAATTGCGCACCATTTCCGGCAAAGCGCCGAATCGGTCTTCAAATTCCAGAACCAGCGCATCCAGTTCGGCAAGGTCTTTGATATCCGCAATGCGGCGGTAAAGGTTCAGCCGCACCTGCTGATCCGGCACATACGACGAGGGAATACCACTCGGCAGCGGTAATTCAACCGCTATCGCCATGCTTAGTTCGCGCATCTCATCTACTGCCAATGGAGGCATTTCCAAACCGCTCACCTGTTTCAACTGCCGCACCGCCTGTGCCAGCAAGCGGGTGTACAGGTGAAAACCCACACTGGCAATATACCCGTGCTGACGCGTTCCCAGCAACTCACCGGCTCCGCGCATTTCCAAATCCCGCATGGCAATCGAATAACCGGCCCCCAGTTGGGTATTCTCTGCAATTACCTCCAATCGTTCCTGACCTTCCGGCGTGGGCGGTTTGCGCCGGTGGCGGAAAAAGTACGCATACGCGCGCTGAGCCCCTCGCCCAACCCGCCCGCGCAGCTGGTACAGTTGAGCCAGCCCAAAGGTATCGCCTCGATCGACAATCAGGGTGTTCGCATTGGGGATATCCAAACCCGATTCGATAATCGAGGTACATAGCAGCACATCAATTTTGCCGCGGGTGAAATCATGCATCACCTGCGCCAATTCAGCCTCATTCATCTGGCCGTGAGCCACCCCAATCCGCGCTTCCGGCACCAGTTTCTGCAAATGCCGTTCCATGGCGCGAATAGTCTGTACCCGGTTATGCACAAAAAAGACCTGTCCGCCGCGTTCCAGTTCTCGCACAATTGCCTGCCGCACCAGACGGGGCGAATAGGGGCCAATGTGAGTGATGATCGGCAAACGTTCCGCCGGCGGAGTGTTGATGACCGAAATGTCACGAACGCCAGTCAGCGCCATGTACAGCGTTCTGGGTATGGGAGTAGCCGTGAGGGTCAGCACATCCACTTCGGTGCGCATCTTCTTGAAGTGTTCTTTGTGGGTTACTCCAAATCGCTGTTCTTCGTCAATAATCAACAAACCGAGGTCTTTGAAGGTCACATCCGGTTGAAGCAAGCGGTGGGTGCCAATCAGGATATCCACTTCCCCCAGGGCAGTACGCAGGATAATTTCATCCTGTTCGCGCGGGGAACGAAATCGCGAGAGCATTTCCACTTCCACCGGAAAGGCCGCCAGACGCTGGCGGAATGTTTCGTAGTGTTGCTGCGCCAACACCGTTGTCGGCACCAGCATGGCTACCTGTTTACCGTCCATTACGGCTTTGAAGGCTGCCCGTAGAGCCACTTCGGTCTTACCGTAACCGACATCCCCGCACAACAGCCGATCCATCGGCCGGGCAAGTTCCATATCACGCTTGACCTCTGCGATCGCTTTTAATTGATCTTCCGTTTCGACATACGGGAAAGAAGCCTCCAAATCCTGTTGCCACGGCGTATCGGGACTGAAAGCAAAACCCTGCGCCACCTGTCGGCGCGAGTAAAGATCAAGCAAATCTTGGGCGATCTCCAAAACTGCCTCGCGCACCCGTTGGCGGGTATTCTGCCATTCGTTCCCGCCAAGCCGGGTGGGGCTTGGCGCTTCACCGCTCGTGCCGATATAACGGTTGAGGCGGTCAGCCTGATGCACAGGGACAAACAACTGGTCACCATCGGCATATTCCACACACAGGAATTCACGCTCAACTCCATCCAGCACTCGCTGCACCAATCCGATGAACCTGCCAATCCCATAATCCACATGGACAACCCATGAACCGGGTTTGAAATCAGCATAAGACGCTTCGGGGGCTTCGGCAACCGGTCTGGCGCGTATGCGCGGTTGAGGCCGCTCCCATCCAAAAATTTCACTGTCCGTCAGTAAATGGAAACGCCTTTCTGGGGAAAGGATCAGCGTCCAGCCCTCACTGAGTGAACCTTCTCTGAATTCGGGCTGATCAGGTTCACACCCTTGTTCCCGCCATAAGGCTTTGAGACGGGATACCTGCCGTGAAACAATCACCGCCGGCTGATTCAAATTGCAAAGGTCTTTGAGATATTCAAAAAACGGTTTTAATCTGCCGCCATAACGCGGCCCGGGTTGAAAACATTCTGCCAGCGGCGAAGGCTCTTCTCCGCTGCTCTGGCCAAAATCCAGCCAGCGCAGTGAGTTGAGCTCATCCACAATCTCACCCCATGTGAGATAAGGAATGGGGAAATTCTCCGGCAGCACTCCTTCCTGAATACTTTCGCGGCGTAGTTTGACGGCTTGCTCCTCAATTTCGTTGGCCACCGACCCCAAGAACAGCAAATCATCCACAATCACCAACGACTGGGCCGGCAAATAATCCAGGATACTGGCCGGGGAAGGATGAACCAGAGGCAGATAAAATTCGTCCAGAGCTTGTCCATCGGCAAGATCTAGCTGATCCGCATACCCCGGCAGCGCCTCTCGCGCCGGCGTGATCAGCAGGCGTTCGATTTTTTCAACCGTGCGCTGGGTGGCAGGATCAAAACGGCGCAGCGTATCCAGTTCATTTCCGAAAAACTCCATCCGCACCGGCAAGTTTTCAGCCGGCGCCCAAATATCGAGAATGCCGCCGCGCTGTGCGAACTGCCCCGGTTCCACCACAGTGTCGGCCGGCTGGTAGCCAATTTCCATCCATTGCCGTTGTAAAATTTCCGGAGAAATACTTTGACCGAGCTTAATCACCTTGCATGATTTTAGAAAATCACGGCGCGGCAGAGTGCGTGTCATGACCGCCCGCAGCGGAGCAATCACAACCGGCGGATGAGAAGGGCGAGGGGAACCCAGAAAGTGATAAACCGCCAGGGAAGTCAAACTATTTAAACGGTCGCGGCGGGTTACCGTTCCCCATGCCGCCTGTTCGTAGAAAAGCGGATTGGGTTCCGGGTAAATTTGCAAAGTCTTTCGATCCATCCAGAAGGACAGCTCATCCATCATGGCAAGCGCGCGGTCGGTACGATCGGTAACCCACAAGATGGGCACCTTCAGATCCTCCCACAGAGCCGCCAGCAAAGGCAGGCGCGCCGCCCGCATCAAGCCCAAGCCGGCTAAGGTGTCGCCATTCCGCAGCCTTTGCAGCAAATTTTGATACGCATTAAGCGAACGTAAAGCTTCTAAAACATTCATTTTTCCAATTGATTACCATTAAAGCGATTCATGGCGGCTTCCAGACCTTCGATGACAAAGGTTTTCAATGCCTCTGCTGCCCGAGAGAGTAAGTAATCCAGTTCTTTCTTCTCTTCCGGTGAAAAACCATGCAATACATAATTTGCGCCTTGCTTGCTGCCCGGCGGGCGTCCAATTCCAAACCGAAGACGCGGAAATTGCTGCGTACCCAGCCGGTTAATAATGGACTGCATCCCCTTCTGTCCTGCCGAACCGCCATCCGGGCGAATCCGCAGGCTGCCATATGGTAAATCCAGATCATCATGCACCACTATTAATTGATCAGGGGGGATTTTATAAAAACGCACTAACCCGGCCACCGCCTCACCCGAAAGGTTCATATAGGTTTGAGGTTTGGCCAGCAGCACCTTGTGTTCTCCCAAATGACCAAAACCGATAATCGCTTTTTGCTGCACCCGGCTCAAAGTGATTCCGTTTTCCTGTGCCAGCCGGTCTATCACCATAAAACCGACATTATGCCGGGTTTCCCGGTACTCCCGTCCCGGGTTGCCCAAGCCAACCAGTAGAAAAGGCGGGACGGTCAAGTCCATCTCCGAGGCGCTCTTTCGTGTAAATACGCGGCGAAACCGCGAACCGAGAGGATTCACTCTTCCCTCCTTTGTACTTTTATCGTCGTTTTTTCGGCCTGCGCAGCGTAACAAAAACACCCAACATCACAAAGAAAAGGATGGTAACCCCAACGCCTCGCACCACACTGGCCGTCCATTGGACGGGTTGAATACTGCCCGGGTTGGGCTTTGGCGGGGTCGGTGTAACCGGCAACGATGTCGGCGTAATCGTCGGTGTTTGGGTAACCGGCATCGGTGAAAGGAGCGGATCGCTTGCGGCAGGCAATTCCACGGCAGAATAATTGCGCACCTTAACCGTTTCAACCACCGCTTCGCGTTTCTCCCCACTTCTAAAATACACCCACAACACCA
The DNA here is from genome assembly GCA_938040735.1 of uncultured Bellilinea sp. GTDB lineage: Bacteria > Chloroflexota > Anaerolineae > Anaerolineales > Anaerolineaceae > Bellilinea. Next base: position 32,884 of record CALHYE010000019.1, on the reverse strand, counting down.
GCCGATAGTCCCCATCCGGGATCAGGGTTGTATCCCAACGGTAAAGTGGTTGCGAATCCGAAAGGGTGTTTCCTTGGGTCAGCAAGAACAGGTTTCGTTCTTCCACATCGCCGCTGTATCCAAACAGCAGCTCATAGGATTGCACATTGTCCAAAGGTAAACGCGCTTGAACTTCAATCACCCCTTGCAAGACTTGCTGGTCGGCAGGAGAAACGATTAAGATTTCCTCATCCGCCTGTGCCGCAATCCCAGCAGGCAGGATAAAAAACAAAGTCACCAGCCCGACAATCCAACGCCACATAGCCTTTAAGTTTATCATGAACTTTATAAAATGACGGAAGTAAGTCTAACCATCCCTATCAGTTTTCTCAATAGCAGCCGCAACCGCCTGAGAGTGAACGAATAATAATAAAAGACCCGCCTTCCGGCGGGTCTGCTCTGGTGCCCCCAGGGGGATCCCTTCTGCGAGGGCAACGTCGAACCCCCGTTTTAGCCTGACCCTGCCTCGATGGCATGAAAGGGCTGCTCAACCCTGATAAAAAAAGACCCGCCTTCCGGCGAGTCTGCTCTGGTGCCCCCAGGGGGATTCGAACCCCCGTTTTAGCCTTGAAAGGGCTGCGTCCTGGTCCCCTAGACGATGGGGGCATGAACGGGCTGATTTTACCACCACCCCCCTGTCCGGTCAAGGAAAAACGCAAATTTTGGTGAGGTTTGGAGACAGAATATCATCTCAGCGGCTGGACGCACGCCGGCTCATCCCGTTTTGGATCATTCACCAAACGGCTGATTGGATAGGATTCCATCTTCTCAGCCGGGAATGGTTTCAATAAAGCCAGCAGTTCATCGGCTGGCAAGGATTGCAGCCATTGCCACGCTTCGCTCACTTCAAACAGAACCGGCATACGATGATGAACTGCGCCGACCAGTTCGTTCGCATCGGTGGTTAAGATCGTACAGGTCTTCAATTCATCGCCTTCCGGCGAGCGCCAAACCTCCCACAAGCCGGCAAATGCAAACGGCAGACCGCCTCTCAATCGGAAGTAATGAGGTTCTGCTGCCGATTTAGCAGGCCGCTCGGACTTTTTCCATTCAAAAAAGCCATCCGCCGGTATCAAACATCGCCGCCGGCTGAAAGCCGATCGAAAAGAGGGCTTCTCTCGAATGGTCTCTGCACGCGCATTGATCATTTTCTGCCCGATCGAAATATCCTTTGCCCAGGACGGCACCAGCCCCCACCGCATGTACTCCACTCTCGGCTGATGAATATCGGTAATAACAGCCACCGGCTGGGTTGGCGCAATGTTATACCGCGGCTGCCATCCCAAGGGGGTCTCAATCAACCCAAACGCTTCGCGTAATTCTTCCGGATCAAGCGCCAGCGAAAACCGACCGCACATTTTTCACTCCTTTCCGGCGTTCATACCGTCATAAACGATTATAATTGACCCATCCCAACCTTACGAGGTCAATATGCCAACCCCGCTGGTCGAATGTATTCCCAACTTTTCCGAAGCCCGCCGCCCGGAGATTGTCGAGGAAATCATTCAGGCAATTCAATCCGTCCCGGAAATCCACATTTTAGACCGCCATTCTGATTTGGACCACAACCGCAGCGTGATTACATTCATTGGCCCGCCTGCCGCCGTGGAAGAAGCCGCTTTTCAGGCGATAACCCGCGCCGCTCAGCGGATTAACATGGAAGAGCACGAAGGCGCCCATCCCCGCATCGGCGCCACCGATGTTGTGCCATTCGTACCCATCACCGACATCACCATGCAGGAATGTGTAGAAATGGCGCGGCGATTGGGAAAACGAGTCGGCGATGAACTGGGTATTCCGGTATATCTTTACGAAGAAGCAGCCACCCGACCCGAACGTCAAAATCTAGAAAATATCCGCCGCGGTCAATACGAAGGGTTGAAAGCCGAAATTAGCAATAACCCTGAACGCCAGCCGGATTTTGGCCCCAGCGTACTGGGGACTGCGGGCGCAACCGTGATAGGCGCGCGTCAGCCGTTAATTGCCTTCAATGTTTACCTGAACACCAACGACACGGCGATTGCCCAGAAAATTGCCAAAACCGTGCGTCATTCTTCCGGGGGTTTACGTTATGTGAAGGCCATGGGGGTTCTGGTTGAAGGACGCGCTCAGGTTTCAATGAACCTGACCAATTACCGCGGAACGCCGATTGCCCGCGTGATGGAGATGATCCGCATCGAAGCCGCAAGATACGGCGCCGGCGTTCATCATTCCGAGCTGGTTGGCTTAATTCCACAAGAAGCCCTCAACGATGCCGCTGTGTGGTACTTGCAATTGGATCAATTTTCCCCCAATCAGATTCTTGAACAGCGGCTGATGGAGTTATTACGCGGACAGCCGCCCAGTCCCGCCCCTCTGGAAACTTCTTTTTTGGACGCGCTGGCTGCCGCCACTCCCACGCCCGGCGGCGGTTCAGCCGCAGCCCACACCGGCGCAGTTGCCGCGGCGCTGGTGGCAATGGTCGCCCGTCTGACTTTGGGCAAGAAGAAATACGAAACTGTCAAGGAACGGATGTGGTCAATTCTGGAACAGGCCGAAAATTTGCGATCGGCCTTGCTGCGGAATGTAGAAGAGGACTCGCAGGCGTTTGAATCGGTCATGCAAGCCTATAAGTTTCCTAAAGACACCCCCGAACAGGAACAACAACGCCAGAAAGCCATTGAACAGGCTACACTGAATGCCTCGCGGGTACCGCTGATTACCGCCCGCAACTGCCTCGAAGTCCAAAAACTGGCAGCCGAGGTGACCGAAACCGGCAATCTCAACGCCATCAGTGATGCCGCTTCTGCCGCCACCCTGGCGCGAGCGGCGCTAACCTGTGCAGCCTACAATGTACGCATCAACCTCATCAACCTGCAAGGCGTTAGCGAAGCTCAATTGTTAATCAATCAATTGAAAGAAATCGAATCCCAATCCGACCAGCTCGACTCCTCCGTAAAGCAGATTTTGGAGGAACGCGGCGGATTGAAATAAATCCAAACCAATCAGGGAGTTACCAGCATGGGATTGAAATCCGACCATTGGATTCGCAAGATGGCGTTAGAACACGGTATGATTGAACCATTCGTGGATCATCAAAAGCGGGACGGGGTCATCTCGTATGGTTTGTCTTCCTACGGATACGACATCCGCGTTGCCGACGAGTATAAAATTTTTACCAATGTCTTCTCCGCCGTAGTTGACCCAAAATCCTTTGATACGAAATCAATGGTGGACTTCAAGGGGGAGGTGTGTATTATTCCGCCGAACTCCTTTGCGTTAGCGCGCACGGTGGAGTATTTCCGCATTCCCCGCAATGTGTTGACCATTTGTGTGGGCAAAAGCACCTATGCCCGCTGTGGAATTATCGTCAATGTAACCCCTTTTGAACCGGAGTGGGAGGGTTATGTCACCCTCGAAATTTCAAACACCACCCCCCTCCCTGCCAAGATTTACTCCAACGAAGGCATCGCTCAGGTGATATTTTTCGAAGGGGACGAGCCTTGTGAAATATCCTACGCCGATAAAAAGGGAAAGTACCAGCGGCAGCAAGGGATTCTTTTACCACGCCTTTAACCACAAAGCCGTATCGCCTGGAATCTTTCAAAAAGAGGGCAGGATTTAAGTGCCAACCTTTCACCACGCTCACTTTGATTTAATTCTTGACCCCGACCATGGGTGGTTTTCGGTTATTTCCAATCAGCGCCCTGCCCGTTTGGAACAGATTCGACTGGAGATTGCCTGCACCCTCAACAACCGCAAACACCATCTATTCGAGAAAGGCTGGCTGCCGCATTCAATCACCGAAAGCGAAATTGAAAGCGCTCTAGGCAGCCTGCGTTGCTGCTCCATAGATAGCGAAACGCATCCTGGCGGTCTGCAAACCCGCATTGAGTTCGCATTCGCCGATCATTTGCCTTTTTTATTCTGGCGGGTTAACCTCTTCAATCAAGGTGAACAAGCGGTGTGGATTGAACGCATCGAGATGATGCGAGTAGGGGGAATACAGCCCCAGAGCCGTATTGATTTTGGCCGACCTTTTCACCCCGAAGATGTCTGGTTTTACAGCAATGGCTGGCAGTCATGGTCATACACTGCCGCTTACCCTGCCACCTCCTCGTTACGCCGATCTCGACTCGGGGCTTTTCAAAAGCCAATGGTCATCAACGCCGGCACTCCTGACCTCAAACAAACCGGCTATTTCACATCCGATTTTTTCGGCATCCTCACCGATACCGCTCAACGCACATCCATTCTCGCCGGTTTTCTCTCCCAACGTGAGCATTTCGGCAGCCTTGAAGCCATCCTCTTCGATAAACCCGCCTTACGTTTATGGGCAAATGGCGATCATACCCTGCTGGAAAGCGGAACAGGCATGCGCACTGATTGGGCTGTCCTGCTGATCGCTGATCCGGACGAAAAAAGCCTTTTACAACCTTATCTTCAAGCCGTTGCGCAGGAACATCAAGTCCGTCTTCCAAATGATTCTCCTTCTGGATGGTGTTCCTGGTATCATTTTTATACCAATGTTACCGCTCAGAATGTCAGGGATAATCTGAACACTCTCATTCAATTAAAGCCCTCTCTGCCATTACAACTGGTTCAAATTGACGATGGTTTTGAATCCCAGGTGGGTGATTGGTTCACCTTTAAGGACACCTTTCCCCAAGGAGTTGCCGAATTAGCCCGGGAAATTGCTCAAGCGGGCTTCACCCCCGGTCTTTGGCTGGCGCCTTTCATCCTTCACCCAAAATCGCGGCTTGAAAAAGAACACCCCGAATGGCTGCTGCGCGACCGGCGCGGGCGGCCGGTCAATGCCGGTTTTGTGTGGAACACTTTTGCTCATGCTCTTGACCTGACCGTGCCTGAGGCATTGGACTATGCCTGTGAGGTTGTCCGAACGGCAGCGCATGAGTGGAGTTTTCCGTATCTCAAACTGGATTTTTTGTATGCGGCTGCCTTGCCGGGTGTATACCGTAATCCTACCCTTACGCGGGCGCAGGTATTACGCCGGGGCATGCAAGCCCTGCGTCAGGCTGCCGGCGAGGATACCTTCTTGTTGGGGTGCGGCGCTCCCCTCGGCAGTGTGCTGGGATTGGTTGAGGCAATGCGCATTGGAGCCGATGTCAGCGGTGACTGGCTTCCGGCATTCAATGACATCCGTTTCCCCTTCAAACATGAACCACACATGCCCTCTGCCCGCAATTCCATCAACAACATCCTCACCCGCGCGCCGCTGCACCGCCGCTGGTGGATCAACGACCCGGATTGTCTGCTGGTGCGCCCCAACACCCGTCTAACCCTTTCAGAAGTCGAAAGTTTAGCAACGGCCATTGCGCTCACCGGCGGATCGCTGCTGCTTTCCGATGACCTGCCCGCACTGCCGCAAGACCGAATCCGGCTTGCCCGCATCCTGCTGCCGGTCATTGGTCAAACCGCCCAGGTTTTGGATTTACTAACCAGCGAGATGCCCACTCGGTTGCGATTAGATTTAGAAGGGGCAATTGGCCAATGGCACGTGCTGGCGCATTTCAATTGGGAAGATACCCCCAAACAATGGCGCTTTGAACTGCAAGACTTCCAACTCCCCGAACAAGGCTATCTCCTCCATTCCTTCTGGGACGATCAATCCTTTACCTGTCAACCCGGCAATCCGGTAAACCTGCCGCCCATTCCGGCACACGGTGTCGCTTTGCTGGCTGCCTACCCCCTCACCGAGGCTGCTGCATACGCTGGCAGTAACTTACACATCAGTCAAGGGCTGGAAGTCAAGCAATGGCAAATTTCGGAAGGCGGGATTGAGTTAGAACTTGATTTAGGGCGTTCTTTTGAAGGCTGGTTTGACTTGCTGCTCAACCAAACGCCCAGGTCGGTTAGCGGAGGGGCGCTTCGCTGGCAGGAAATAAGCAAGGGACGCTTTCGGTTTTTTGTCCAGTCCGAAGGCATCCCTTGCAAGATCAGCCTTGTATTGGGATGATTATTCGCTTTTTTCAGCAACCGCCGGTATAGCTGATTTTCTGCGTTTTCGCCAGCGTAAGAAACCGCGCACGATGAAGAAAATCACCAATCCAACCGGCAGGGCAATCGGCAGGCAGAACAAAACTGCCCAAATCACCCCGCTGGCAATGGTTTGATAGGCGTCAATTAAGGCCTGAATGGCATCGCGGGCTACGCCCTCCGGTTTCCAACCGCCCACAGAAATCGGCGCAACCGTTTCCTGAGCCTGAAGGTTGACCGAGATAGCCGACATGGCCGCCGATTCTTCATAGTACTTGATCTGGCCTTTCAGCACCTCAATCTGTTCGGTGACGCTGCGCAATTCGTTCAAAACCTGCAGCACATCTTCGGTTTTTGTTGCCGTTTCCATGATTTTGCGCAGTTGCTCGGCGGCATCTTCCAGATTGCGCAGCCGTGACTTAAGATCGGTATATTCGGCGGTGACATCCTGTCCGCTGATATTTTCAGTAAGGATGTCCGTTTGCGGGTTATCCACCAGTCCTTTAATTTGATCCAACGCCTCATTCAACTTCAGGGCGGGTACGCGAATCGTCACATTCCCTTCCAAAACCAGGTTGCCGTTTGCCAGTCGCCGCTGGTAGAGAGTGGAAGTTACCACAAACCCACCCATTCCTTCCGCCATGGAGATAATTTGATCCATCGCCTCAGCCGGGGACTTTACCACGATGCTTAAATTAGCATTGCGGATGACCATCCGTTCGACAGGATTTTCAACCCCCATCATGTTGCCTGTCTCCTGTTGAAAGGTTCGGGCGCTTTCTGAATCGGCATACGTAGATTGGGGAGCTCCGGCAAACATTTCCTGAGGCATGCTTTCAGGAATTACCTGTTTTTCACTGCGCGCAGGGGCGCAGGCCGTCAGCGTCAGGACCAATAACATCACGATGACCAGACTTTTCTTGAACATGGGACTCCTCCTGGGTAAAAAGGGCTTTTGTTAGCCCTATGACGAAAAGGGCGACCGATTTGTTCCTCTACCAGCCTTCTTCCAGACGGGAGGCGTGCCGTGATGGCAATCCAGCCGCCAAAATCTTCTGCTGGACATCGCGAATGTCGTATTCAACCCGCCGCAGTTCCCATTGCCGACTTTCCGGCACATAGATAGCATAGGAAGCCCGCACATCGCGATCCCGCGGCTGACCTACCGAACCCGGATTGAGAATTGTGCGGGGAATCATTTTAATCGCCTGTTGGGGAGGGGGGATCATCCAATCCACATACCCCTCGTCTTTGCCATTGCCATTCCGATTAATGTAAGTGTATAAGACCGGTATGTGGGTATGACCAACCAGACAAAAATCGGTGGTGAAATAAGAGAAATTTATCTGAACGGTGTTCAAATCCAGTAAATATTCCCAGATGGGATTGCGGGGACTGCCATGGGTAAGAGTGATGTCTTCCAGTTCTACTTTTTCCGGCAAACCTGCCAGCCATTCCACGTCAGCGCTCGTTAATTGCGCGCGTGTCCATTGAATGGACAGAATGGCCTCTCGATTAAAGGCGTACAGATCCAATTTTCCCGTTACGGCGGCGTCATGATTTCCTTGAATACAAATCAAACCGGGTAAGTTTGCCACGCGCTGCAGGCATTCTTTCGGCTGCGGACCGTATCCAACCACATCCCCCAAACACCAGACGGCATCCACCTTTCCCGCATCCCGTAAGACCGCCTCTAACGCATCAAGATTACCGTGTATATCTGAAAGCACCAATATACGAGTCAAGATTCTCTCCCCGCAGGAACATCTTATCCACCAAGTCTAACACATCTCGTCATAATTGTTGTCATCAAGCAGGTGGAAATTTTGGTTGTTCCGCCGGCATTTCTAAATGACGCACTCTTTCAATGATTTCAGCTGCGTAATCAAAGCGGTTGAAGGCCGGCATCAGATAAATCCCTTGGGCAAATTCAACCATTTGCGAAATCAGCTCAAAGGCAATCTCCATACCGGTTTGGGCAGCCCGGTCTCCGGCGGAGGCCATTCGGTCATGAATTTCCTGCGGGATATTCACCCCGGGCACTTCATGCTGTAAAAATGCAGCGTGGCGGGCAGAAACCAGCGGTAGAACCCCGACGAGGAGCGGCGTATGAAAATCTTCAATCTCGCTCCTGATCCGCTCCAGGAATTTCAAAGCCGGTTTAAGTTCGTAGATCGGCTGGGTCAAAATAAAGTCGGCTCCGGCATTCAACTTTCGGCGCAGATTCTTCAGCTCACTCTCCGGGTTGGAAGGAGTCAGGTTAAGCGCACAGCCGACAAAAAACGAAGTCGGTTGTCCAATGTCCACCCCGGCATGATCCACACCGGCATTGAATCCCTGTTTAATCAACTTTATTAAACCGGAAGGCACTAAATCGTAATTGTCCATTGCGTCCGGATAGTCCCCAATTGCCGTCGGATCTCCCATCACCACAAACACATTCCGCACTCCCAAGGCGTGAGCCGCCAGCAAATCTCCCTGCACACGCAGCAGATTGCGCCCTCGTGTGGGAAAATGCAGCACCGTTTCGATGCCCACCTTCTCCTGAATCAACCGGCACACTGCCCATGGACTCATGCGCATCCTTGCCATCGGACTATCGGCTACATTAATCACATCAGCGCCGGCTTCAGCCAGCAAACTCGAACCCGCCAGCAATTTCTGCGTGGTCAAACCGCGCGGCGGATCCATTTCGACCGCAACCAGAAAGCGCCCGTCCATCAATTTCTGAGCCATCAGGGTTGGCGCCTGCCTTTCGTGACTGGCTTCCTCTCTTTCCACGACCGCTAACGAAAAACCGTTGCTGAATTTTTCCAGCGGGCGGGTTTCAATCGCCTGCCGCATCACCGAGATGTGTCCCGGGGTGGTGCCGCAGCACCCCCCAATCAAATTGGCCCCGGCTTTCCAGAAGGCCAAGGCATACTCGCCGAAGTATTCCGGCGAAGCCGGGTACATAATTCGCCCGCCAACCTGTTCGGGCCAGCCGGCGTTCGGCATGACCGAAAAGCGCGCCTCCGGCAGAGCGAGGTGCATTTGTTTGAGAATCCGCAGGATTTGATTCGGCCCGCCCGAACAGTTGATTCCGATGACATCCGCGCCGGCTTCTTGAATGCCTCGCGCCACTTTAATCGGATCATCGCCCAACAGCGTGCGGTCATCTCGGGTAAAAGTCATCGAAGCCACAACCGGTACGTGGGGGTTTATTTGCCGTGCAGCCATAATCGCCTCCCGGATTTCATATAAATCGGTCATGGTTTCGATGATCAACAGATCAATGCCTGCCTCGACCAGCGCGGCAATTTGCTCAGCAAAAACCTGGCGGGCCTGTTCCGGCTGCACTCTCCCAAACGGCGCCAGGCGCACACCTAACGGTCCAACATCCCCCGCGATCAGTACATCCTTAAAAGAAGCCATCACTACCCGCCGCGCCAGTTCAACAGCCGCCGCATTGATTTCGGCCACCTGATGTTCCAAACCATGATGAATGAGTTTGAAGCGGTTTGCCCCAAAGGTATTGGTCTGAATGATTTGTGAACCGGCATCAATGTATTCGCGGTGGATGGACGCCACCAGCGCCGGATCGGTCAGGTTCAGTTCGTCAAAACAACGCTCAAACGAAACCCCGCGCTGATTGAGCAGCGTTCCCATTGCCCCATCTGAAAGCAGAGGACGCTGGCTGGTTTGCAGTAAATCCAGGAATTTTGAGTCTTTCATCTCACACCTCTAAGCCCGCATTAATTGTTCTACCCGGCTTTCCCCCACATTGAAATATTTTGCCTGTGGGTGATGAACGATGATCGCTGCCGTAGATTGTTCCGGAACCAGTTGATAAGCCTCGGTCAGGCGCATGCCCAACTCCGACTCGGCCGGTAAAAGCGCAAACACTTTTTGATGATCTGCCAGTTCTGGAATGGCAGGATACCCCCAAGAATATCGCTTGCCCTGACCCGCCGGCAGACCCAGTTCGCGGCGGATATGGCGGTGCAGGTATTCAGCGGCTGCCTCTGCGGTCTGGACGGCCAATCCGTGGACGAAATAAGCTTCGCTGTAATCGCCTTTCGATTGCAATTCCTCGAAACGCTGAGTAGCCCCCTCTCCTACCGTGACAACTTGAAACGCCACCAGGTCCATCTGCCCGCTCTCCCTCGGGCTGAAATAGTCGGCAAGACACAAAAACTCTCCATTGGATTGGCGTGGGAAGTGGAATCGTACCAGTTCAGCCGGGCTACCCTGCTGAACGCTGCCCGGTTCATACACGATGAGGTCGTTACCTTCCGCCTGAGCCGGAAAGTAACCATATACTCCCTTGGGTTTGAGCCAGCCTGTGCGGATGGCTTCTCGTTTCATTTTTTCAAGCCGTTCCTCATAGGCGCGCTGCAATTCTTCCCAGGCTTCACCGTGCGTATTCTTTGCCCCCCATGATAGGCGGAACAATTCATTCTTAAACAGGCACTCAAACACGGATTCCAGCGGCATACTCCTCACAACTCGAACGCCCCAAGACGGCGGACGCGGGATGTGGGCTGCCGGCGAAATGGCGGAACGGCGCGTCACGGCTGCTTCCTGGTCTGACTGGACTTGCCGTCCCAGTTCAATTTCCGCTTCGCGGCGGATGGTTTCCAGTAATTTTTGGCGTTCTTCGTGTTGCACCAGCGCATCCATCGTCGCCAACCCTTCAAAAGCGTCCTTACAATAAAACACTCCCGCCGGATACAACTCCCCACTCTCGGTCATCAAAATCCGCCGTCCGAAACGGCGGTTGATGGCCGCCCCGCCGATCAGTACCGGAAAGTTCAAATTGCGCCGGTGCAATTCGTTCACAATCAGCGGCATTTGTTTGCTGGTGCTGACCAGCAGTGCGCTCAACCCAATTGCGGTGGCGTTGACCTCCACCGCTTTGGAGATGATCGTTTCCGCCGGTACCTGCTTGCCAAGATCAATCACTTCATAGCCGTTATTTACCAGAATCGTCTTAACCAGATTCTTGCCAATGTCATGCACGTCGCCGTACACGGTAGCCAGCACCATCAACCCCTTACTGACCCCTTCTTTCTTTTCCAAATAGTTTTCGAGATAAGCCACCGACTTTTTCATCACCTCAGCCGATTGCAGAACAAACGGTAAAATCAACTCGCCGCTGCCAAATTTATCGCCGACTTCTTTCATGGCCGGCAGTAATACTTCATTGAGAATATACACCGCCGTTTGGTGACGAGCAGAAAGGTTGCCGCGCTGGATGATCTCGTCAATATCCGCCTCCACACCTTCTTTCTGACGATGCAAGATGCGCCAGTGCAGCCGCTGTTCGGCTGACATCGCTTGCAATGCCGCCTGAGTCTGGGAGGTCTTTCCTTCGCTTTCAGCCCCGCTTTGCTCAATGTGCGAGATGAACCGTTGGAGCGCATCGGCACGGCGGTTGAAGATCAAATCTTCAGCGAGGTACCGTTCTTCTTCACCAATTTCAGCGTAGGGGGTAATGTGGGCCGGGTTGACAATTGCCATATCCAGACCGGCTTGCACACAGTGATAAAGCATGACGCTGTTGAGAACCGCCCGCGCTCGCGCGCCCAGCCCAAAGGACACATTACTCACACCCAGCGAAGTCAGCACGCCCGGCAGCTCGGCTTTGATCCGCCGGATGCCTTCAATGGTTTCAATGGCCGATCCGGCGAATTCAGGATCGCCAGTCGCCAGCGTAAAGGTCAACGCATCAAACACCAGATCGCCGGGGCGCAGGCCGTGTTCCTCAACGGCAATCTGATAAATCCGCCGGGCAATTTCCAGTTTGCGATCGGCGGTTTTCGCCATGCCTTGTTCGTCAATCGTCAAGACAATTACCGCAGCGTTGTATTTGCGCGCCAGCGCAAACACGCGGTCGGCTTTTTCCCGTCCGCCTTCCAAATGGGTGGAATTAATCAAACAACGCCCCGGCGCGGTCTGTAAAGCGGCTTCCAGCACATCCGGCTCGGTAGTGTCAATCACCAATGGAACGCGAACCGCCGGCGCCAGTTTTTTGATGACTTTGCGCATCGTTTCAACCTCGTCGGCGCGTTCGGTCAGCGCCACACACACATCCAAACCATGCGCCCCCGAGTCAACCTGTTCATAGGCAATTTCCAGAATATCGTCATAGCGTTCTTCCAGAATCAACTTCTTGAACTTGCGCGAACCCTGGGTATTCAACCGCTCGCCGATCAAAAACGGGCGCGGTTCCTGCAGCATGGGCTGAGCTTGCATGGCAGAGGCGAGACGGGGAATGTACCACTGCGGACGCGGCGGACGCGGTTTGTGTCCAACTTTTTCAACCAGCAGACGCAGATGCTCCGGGGTTGTGCCGCAGCAGCCGCCAACCACGTTAACGCCATGCTTCTCGACAAATTCCGCCAGCGCTTCGGCAAACGGCTGCGGTTCAAGGGGATAGACCGCCTGACCGTCCACATTCAACGGCAAGCCGGCATTGGGGATGCAGGAAACCGGCAGCGGGCTGATTTCTCCCAAAAAGCGGATAGGTTCACGCATGTGTTCCGGGCCGGTGGAGCAATTCATCCCGATTACATCAATTGACAGGCCTTCTAAGATGGTTTCCACCGCAGAAATGTCCGTCCCCAGCAGCATCCGCCCGGAAGTATCCAGCGTTACCTGAGCCTGAATGGGCAGATAAATGCCGGTATCCGCAAAGGCGCGATGAATGCCCTCAATAGCGGCCTTGACCTCCAGAATATCCTGTGAAGTTTCAATCAATAATAAATCCACCCCGCCTTCAATTAATCCCCGCGCCTGTTCCCGAAAGACCTCCGCTAAATCCTCAAAGGTTACATCCGACAATTCCGGATCATCCATCGAAGGCAGTTTGCCGGACGGTCCAATCGAACCGGCAACAAAACGCGGGTGATTGGGGGTACTGTATTCATCCGCAACCCGGCGCGCCAGTGCGGCTGCGGTACGGTTAATTTCCAACACCCGCGATTGAAGACCGTATTCCGCTAAGGTGATCCGGTTCGAGCGAAAGGTATTGGTCTCGATCACATCCACGCCCACTTCTAAAAAGGAGCGGTGTACCTGTTCAACCGCCTGCGGGTAGGTAATGACCAGATAATCGTTGCAGCCCATCGTTTTTTCGCCGCCAAAATGCTCGGCGGTCAGGTTCATCTTTTGCAAACTGGTGCCCATTGCCCCGTCAAAAACCAGCACTCGTTGTTCAAGGGCATCCAGATATCGGCGATTGGTGTAGATTCGTCGCATGGGTTTACCTCCAAGATATAAAAAACCTCTCTGGACGAGAGGCACATCGGGCAATGGATCGCTCTCTCATCTTCCAGAATCGTCGCAGATTGCGGATTCTGCCGGAGTTGGCACCTGCTGATTTTTTTCAGCGGTTGCCGAGGCTTCGTCGGGCCGGTCCCTCCACCTCTCTGGATGAGCGCCGGGATGATCCCGGTCAATCAGTTACCCCAAATTCTACCACATTTGGTAAAAATTACAATCAACTCCAATCTAGTCCATTTGGCCCGCTCCGTGCAACCTGTTCCAAAAATCCCCCCTCGCTCTCGCCTGGATGGGATATAATTTTTCGTAGAGGTAGCATTGTGGAAAAACAAAATCTTCCGCCTTTCATTCCATTCCTCGCTTCCGCATTGATTCTGACTGCCCTCGGTCTGGCGGGATTGTTCCTGCTTTTCAACCTGACCTTGCCAACCCTTGGACCGCGCTGGCTGTTTTTTTTCTTGATCACGATCACCGCCAGCGGTTTAGCCCTGCCGGTAGTTTATTTTCTCCACCGCCGTTTTCCCAGCCCTACGCCGGTCACGTCCGGCATCATCATCCGGCAGGCCATCTGGGTCGGTTTATATTTTGACCTGTTGGCGTGGTTTCAAATGGGGCGTTTCTTAACCCTGCCATTGGGATTTGCGCTGGCAGCCGGATTAGCAGCGATTGAATTTGCCATCCGCTTAGCCGAACGCAGCCGTTTTGTTACCGGCGAAAATGAATGAGCTTCGCAATCTGCCTTCCGTTGACCGGCTTTTGCAAACGCCACAAGCCGAACGGTGGATCAACCAATATGGCAGGCCTTTGACCCTGAGCGCCATTCGGGTAACGCTGGAGCAAATCCGGAAAGGGATCGAACAATCTCCAACAAATCTCGATGAAGAGCGCCTGATCAGGGCGGTGGAAGAGACCCTTAACAACTGGACGCACTTAACCCTGCAACCGGTCATCAACGCCACCGGCGTCATTCTTCACACCAATCTGGGACGCGCGCCGCTGAGCCCGTCAGCCCTGCAATCCATTCAAACCTGTGCCAGCGGTTACAGTACCCTCGAATTTAATTTAGCCGCCGGAAGACGCGGTAAGCGCGAGATTCATGCCCAACAAATCTTAACCCGTCTGACCGGAGCAGAGGATGCCTTCGTGGTCAACAACAACGCCGCTGCGGTTCTGCTGGCATTGTCAGCGCTGGCGCGCCGTAAGCCGGTGATTATTTCACGCACCCAGTTGATCGAAATTGGCGGCGGTTTCCGCGTTCCGGATGTGATGAAGCAATCCGGCGCAAAATTGATCGAAATCGGCACGACCAACCGCGTCCACCTGTCCGATTACGAAACCGCCCTGCAAAACTACCCCAACGCATTAATTTTACATGCCCATCATTCCAACTTCCGCCTGATTGGCTTTGCCAGTGAACCGGCTCTCACGAGTATTGCCGCCCTTGCTCACCAATACCAGACTTTTGTCATTGACGATCTCGGTTCAGGAGCCTTGCTGGATACAAGTCAGTTTGGATTGACTCACGAACCCACCATTCAAGAATCTTTGCAAGCCGGCTGCGACCTGGTCTGCTTTTCGGGCGATAAATTGCTCGGCGGACCCCAGGCGGGCATCCTGGTCGGTAAAGCCGGTCTGCTTGACAAGATCAAAAAACACCCCCTTGCCCGCGCTGTCCGGGCAGATAAATTATGCCTTGCCGCTCTTTCAGCGACTCTGCTCCATTACTTGAAAGACGAAGCCCTTACGGAAATTCCAGTCTGGAGGATGATCGCTGCTCCGCAGGAAGAAATCCGCCGACGGGCGCTCCGTTGGCAGGCGCAACTGAGCGCTGGCAACGTGATCGGCGGGGTTTCGACGGTCGGCGGCGGTTCGTTACCCGAGGAAACCCTGCCAACTTTTCTGCTGGCATTCTCGGTACCGAAAGCAGACCGCTTTCTTGCCCGCCTGAGGGAAGGAGATCCCGCCATCATCGCCCGCATTGAAAACGATCAGGTCCTGCTTGACCCCCGCACCGTTTTACCTCAGCAGGAGGAGGAATTGATCACAAAGTTACAGCGTCTGTTGACCAAACATCATTGAATAATCCCCAAAACCATCTTAAGGATTCCCCATGAAAAACCAGATTGATGCCCTCATGCAAGAAAATGAAATTGACGCCCTGCTGGTAACCGGCAGCGCTATGCACAACCCGGCGATGGTTTACCTGACCGGTGGCGGGCATATTACCAGCGCCGATCTGATTAAGCCCCGCCATCAGCCGGCTGTCCTGTTTTGCGGGCCTATGGAACGCGACGAAGCCGCCAAAAGCGGTCTAACCGTCCGCCTTTACTCGGATTACCCTCTCAAACCGCTGCTAGAACAGGCCGGGCAGGATTATACCCGTGCGCTCGCTCTGCGTTACCGCCAAATGCTGAGCGACTTAGGGCTGGAACGCGGCCGGGTCGCCCTTTATGGACAGATTGAAATCGGCCCGATCTTGGGTATCCTCAAAGAACTCAGCCAATTGCTGCCCGAAGTAGAGTGGGTTGGCTTCACCCGTGATCCAATCCTGATGCCGGCCATGATGACGAAGGACGCTCAGGAAATCGAGCGCATCCGTAGCATGGCAAAAATCACCACTGAAGTTGTAGCCCGCACGGCTGACTTTCTAACCCACCACCGCGTGGAAAATGAGGTGCTGGTGAAAACGGACGGCAAACCGCTGACCATTGCGGATGTCAAAGGCCGCATCAATCTTTGGCTTAGCGAACTGGGCGCAGAAAATCCCGAAGGCACCATCTTCGCTATTGGCCGAGATGCGGGTGTGCCCCACAGCAGCGGCAATCCGGCCGATTTTGTCCGGCTTGGGAAGACCATTGTCTTTGACATCTTCCCATGTGAAGCCGGCGGCGGCTATTACTACGACTTCACCCGCACCTGGTCATTGGGCTACGCCAGCGACGAAGCGCTTGATCTTTACCAGCAAGTCAAAAGCGTCTATGACACCATCGTATCTGAGTTAGCCCTCGATACGCCCTTCCCCCGCTACCAGCAACGCACCTGCCGGTTACTGGGGGAATTGGGTCATCCCACCATTGAGTCTGACCCGCAAACTCAGGAAGGCTATGTCCATAGTGTTGGGCATGGTCTTGGGCTGCATGTCCATGAAATGCCGTTCAGCGGCGCAGTAGCCGGATCACAGGATGTGCTTGCGCCTGGAGCGGTCATTACCATCGAACCCGGATTGTACTACCCCTCCCGCGAGATGGGTTTCCGAATTGAAGATACCTATTTTGCCCGCGAAGACGGCGTTTTTGAGCGGTTTGCGGATTATCCGTATGATTTCGTTTTACCGATGCGCCGTTAAACCTGTGGTATAAATCAGACATGATGAGCCGATTTTCTTCTGATCTGTCTTCCGCCAGAGTTCTGGGGATTGAGACCTCCTGCGATGAAACCGCCGCCGCAGTAGTCGAAAATGGCCGCTCCTTACTTTCCAGCGTTGTCGCCAGTCAGGTAGATATCCATGCTCATTACGGCGGGGTATTTCCCGAGGTCGCTTCCCGCCAGCACATCCGCACCATCTACGCCATTGTGGACGAGGCTCTGCAGCGGGCGCATTTGGGGTTGTCCGATATTGATGCCATTGCCGTAACCCGCGGCCCCGGCCTGGCCGGTTCGCTGGTGATTGGGGTCAATCTGGCAAAGGGACTCGCCATCGCTCAAAACCTGCCGTTAATCGGCGTCAATCATCTGGAGGGACATATTTACTCGGCGTGGTTGTACCCGGCCGACACCCCCAGCCCTCCCTCACCGCCGGAATTTCCCCTGCTGGCATTACTGGTTTCCGGCGGTCATACCGAATTGATTTTGATTCGCCAGCATCTCGAATACCAGCGTTTGGGCGGCACTTTAGATGACGCTGCCGGCGAGGCCTTTGATAAAGTTGCCCGCCTGCTGGGACTGCCTTATCCGGGCGGGCCGTCCATTCAAAAAGCTGCTCAGGATGGCAACCCTCAGGCCTTCACCTTTCCGCGCGCCCGCCTGGAGGGCACCTGGAACTTCTCTTTCAGCGGCTTGAAAACCGCAGTCCTGCGCACCGTGCGCGATCTGGAAAGCCGGGGGCGCAACCTGCCCATCCCCGATTTGGCCGCCAGTTTTCAAGCCGCCGTTGTGGACATCCTTGTCCAAAAAACCTTCCACGCCGCAAAGGTATATCAGGCCAAAGCGATACTGGTCGCCGGGGGTGTTTCTGCCAACGAGGCTTTGCGAAATGCCTTTCTATCCCAGCGAGAATTTCCGGTGCATATCCCCCCGCTCTCTCTTTGCACCGATAACGCCGCAATGATTGCCTCTGCCGGTTATTTTCATTACATCGCCGGCGAACGTCATCCCCTCAACCTGGATGTGTTGCCCAACTGGACGCTCTCGTGATTCCGCGCAACTTTCTGATAAAAAAGGACATCTAACCAATGAACGGTGAGAGCATCCCGGAAACACCCCTTTCGCTGGAAGCCTTGAAAAAAGGCGACCGGCACGAGCTGGCGCGAATGGTTGATTTATACTCCGAAAAAATCTACAAACTTGCCCTCAAATTCACCAACAACCCTCAGGATGCCGAGGATGTTTTACAAGAAACCTTTCTCAAAGCCATGCGCGCCCTGCCGGAGTTTGAAGGCCGCTCCAGCCTTTCTACATGGCTTTATCGGATTGCGGTCAATGAAGCTTTAATGCTCTTACGAAAACAAAAACCTGACCTTGCACTGGATACCGCGGTTCAAGAAGAAGACTCAGAAGAGGGAATATCCTCAAACGGTTTAATTCTGGCGGATTGGTGTTGTTTGCCGGAGGATGAATTGCTTTCCGAAGAATCCCGCCGCTTTCTGGATCAGGCCATCCAACATTTGCCGGCAACTTTGCGGGGTGTGTTTATTTTGCGCGATCTGGAGGGCTTGTCCATTAAGGAAACTGCCGAATTGCTGGGCTTGACGGAAACCAACGTCAAAACACGCCTTCTGCGCGCCCGCCTGTTCCTGCGCCAGCAGTTGTCCCGTTATTTCGGCGAGCGGCTCAAAGAATGGGAGCAAAAATGAGCGATCATCTGGATTGTCAGCAGTTGCTTTCCTCCATTTCCGATTTCGTAGATGGTGAATTAAACCCGGAGTTGTGCCGGCAAATTGAACAACATCTCAATGAATGTGAAAACTGCCGGATTGTCATCAACACCCTGCGGAAGACGATTGATTTGTACCAGCATCAGCCGGGTAATCAAGGGCTGCCACTGGAAATCCGCCAACGGTTATTTCACCGCTTGCACCTTGAAGAGTTTTTGAACCACGATCCGGGATAATGTAACTTTATAGCAGGGAGTACATCTAAATAACCGGAGCTAGGAGCAATCGGTCAGGATGGGCGAAGAAGAACATCTGCATCGAAAAAAGTTCTACAGCAACAAGGACAAATTTTCTTCTTTCACGCTGCAACCCGATCTGCCCAGCCAAAATCACAGCCTCCGCCGCCCACAGCCCGGTAAACCCTGTCCGGCTTGCGGATTAGGGATCATGGACTATGACGGTTTACTCAACCTTGTATGTCCGGTATGCGGATTTGGCGAAGGCGGCTGCTTTACCTGATAAAATATGGATAAACATCCCGTGAGGATGGAAAATTTTTGGAGGAAAAAATGAGCAATTTATTAGATGATGAAATTCGCAATCAGGTGCGGGATGTTTTAGCCGGTATGGTTCATCCGGTTGAGATGATCTTTTTTGGCAACTCAAATGATCCCTGTGAGTATTGTGAAGATACCCGACAGTTGCTGGAAGAGGTGACTTCCCTTTCAGACAAACTGACCCTGCAAGTGTTTGATCTGAAAGAGGATGCCGCTCTAGCAAAGAAATACAACGTGGATAAAACACCCGGTTTTGTCATTCTCGGTAAATTGGGGGATAATCTGGATGATTTTGGAATTCGCTATGCCGGTATTCCCGCCGGGCATGAATTCACTTCGCTGATCAACGATATTCTGATCGTCTCCAAACGCGATTCGGGGCTTTCACCGGAAACCCGCGAATTTTTGAACAACCTTAACCAGAAGGTGTTGCTGCAGGTTTTTGTCACTCCATCCTGTCCCTATTGTCCGCGTGCAGTGGTGCTGGCGCACCAAATGGCGCTGGAAAGCCCGATGGTAGAGGCTGAAATGATTGAGGCTATGGAGTTCAACAGTTTGGCCGATCAGTTCAATGTTTCCGGCGTACCCCATACGGTCATTAACAGCGGAAAGGGAGAGGTTGTCGGCGCTGTGCCGGAAAGTCATCTGGTACAAAAAATCCGCGAAGCGTTAGCTTGAAAACAGGAGGAATCCCCGCATGGAAGCCAAAGCCGTATGGAAAGGTGATCTGACATTTGTAGGCAGTTCCGATTCGGGCTTTTCACTGGTCATGGATAGTTTCAAAGAAGTTGGCGGGAACGAATCCGGATTCCGTCCGGTGGAACTAATCGCCATCGGTGTGGCTGGTTGTACCGGCATGGACGTGATCTCCATCCTGAAGAAAAAACGCCAGGAAGTCACCGCCTTTGAAGTGCTGGTTCACGCCACCCGCGCTGCCGACCACCCCAAAAAAATCACCCACATGCTGATTGAATATGTGGTTACCGGCAAAAACATTGACCCGGCCGCCGTTGAACGGGCAGTGCAGCTTTCTGAAGAAAAATACTGCCCTTCGATTGCCACCATTCGCAATAATGTGACGATCGAGAACAAAATCGTCATCAAAGAGGGCTAGCTATTTTACTCACTCAACCCTCACGCCCGCTGAAAGTTTCAACGGGCGTTTGTTTTGTTATGGTTGGGACTGCACCTGACTGGAACGATCAGAACATTCGCAAGCCCGAACAGTCCGCCCGGCTCGGCTCAATGTACCCTGATAGGGCTGATCTCCACTTGCCGCCACCCAGCCCTCCAAATTGAACGGTAATGCCCCGTAAGCGGGGATCCACTCGCCGTTGTACTTGCGGGCAACGTGAACATGCGTACCCGTGGCTTTACCTCCCTCGCAGGAGGGTAATCCAATTGGCTCACCTTTGCGAAGTCGTTTTCCAACCGGCGGCAGCGAATCATTTGCCAGATGCAGATAGAACACCGTCCAGCCGGTGCGCTCATCGCCATCCCCATCCAGGTCCAGCACCACCAGCGCATCGCCGCGCCGGGCAATCACCCCATCGGCAACTGCAACGGCGGGCTGTTCGCTTGGACGGCAAGCACCCACCACGCTGGGGGGCGCAAAATCGAGGGCGGCCAGGGGTTCGCCTTCTCCCCAGCCGGTATGCGGTCCGCCGGTAAAGGCCCAGGTTTTTCCCGCAGGAAACGGAAAACTCATTTCAGGCTGGACGAGACTGCCGGGAATATGGGGCTCAACCCCTATCCACGGATCGCCAAACAATTCGCTGTATACCCGCAGCAATCCCTCGCCGCTGATTGCGTACTCATAAGCCTCTTGGGGAAAAATTTGGGCAAAGTAGTAATGTAACGCCACACTGGCGGCATTTTGCCACGGGTCGGGGTTTTCCAGCCGGCCATCCACGTGGCGAATTGTATCCAACCGGCCGGTCCGCCAGCCGTAATAGCCATTATTCAGCGTGTTTGCAGCCCATAACAACTGCCGCGCCAAACCTTTGCTGAATTGATTGGCATACCCCAGCGGATAAAGTTCGATATTTACAGCCGGTTGAGGCTGGCTTAAAGCCCCGGTTTGATATTCAATAATCGCCAGCAACAATCGCGGACTGATGCTGTACTCGGTGGCAATGTACTGAATCATTTCGCCGCCGCGGCGGTCTTGTTTTCCCAGATAAAACGAATAGTCCTTGAACCAGCCGGGTTGTTGATTAACAAACGAGATTGCATCAAATTCAATTTGAGCCGGCCCGTTGATAAACAACGGATCAGGCAGAATCTGGAAAGGGCTGCCCCACAGCGGACGATAATAAATGGGAATTTTCATCGGCATTCCCGGCGGCATGGTCGTGGCATCCGGCGGAATAAAGGGGTTGGCTTCTAAAATCTCGCGGATGGTCGTATTGAAATGCGCAGCAAGCGCCGGCAGCGTATCCCCGGTTTGGGCAGTGTAATCCACCAGCGTCCCGGGAGCATAGGGTTCACGAGTTGGTAAGGGAGTTGGCAGCCCCTCCTCGCCCGGTGTGGCGGGAAGGACGATGGAAGAAAAATCCTCCCCGGAATCATTCAACTCAACCTGCGGCAGGCAGGCTGTCAGACTCAATATCATCACCAGTAAAAAGAAACTTTTCCGCTTCAATGATCGCTTAGTTTCCACTACTCAAACGGCTGATCCGCGTTTCAAAGGATCCGCATGTACAGGCATTAATGACTCGTCCATCTTTTATCAGGCTGCCTTCGTAAGGATTTTTACCGGCAATCGCCCGCCAGCCATCCAACACAAAGGGCAACGCTCCGTCTGCCAAAACCCATTCTCCATTATACTTGCGCGCAATGTGAATATGGGTACCGGTAGAAGTACCCCCCTCACAGGAAGGATGGCCAATCAGATCGCCTTGCTGCACCCATGTTCCCACACTGACGCGGTTTTTGCTGGCAACATGCAAATACAAAATCGCCCAACCGGTTTGTTCGTATCCATCCCCATCTAAATCCAAAACCACGACACCCGTATCGGTGCGGACAACCAACCCGCTGGCGACAGCTGTCGCCCAATCATCGGAAATGTTACAGCCGGTCTCCACGCTGGCGGGGGCAAAATCCAGGGCAGCTCGGGCGCCATCCGGCCCCCATGCCGAATGAGGCCCCCCCGTATAACTCCACACCCGGCCGGGCAGGAAAGGCAGGATCAATTCCGGTTGCGTCAGGTTAACCGGCAGCAACGGTTCAACCGCTTGCGCGCGCACCCATGGGTTGCCATACATCTCCTCATAAAGTTTCACAAAGCGATTGTCACCCCCCAAGACGCCATTCCACAGGATTTGGGGATATAGACGGGAGAAGAGATATTGTAAAGCCACCGAGCCGGCATTCAAGCCGGGGGCAAGGCGCACCCGGCTGCCATCCGAAAACTGGACTTCCGTTAAGATTCCATTGCGCCAGCCGTAATACCCAATCGAAAGCTGTTGGACTGCCCAGCTGAGTTGTTTATAAAGACCTTTCTTTTCAGAGTTAACCATTCCCAAAGGATAATCCGTTTCAGCCAGATTGGTTGGCTGGCCATAGACCCAATGCGACTGATATTCTACCAACGCCAAAAGCAGACGCGGATTGATCGAATTTTCGATCGCAACCTTATAGATCACCTCACCCCCACTTTTCCAGCCGTCTGCCAGATATTCGCGATACGTACTGAGAAAGCCGCCTGCCTGGCGGATCGTCTCGTTGATGTCAAAATCCAGCGCTGAGGGTGAAAACACAATTTCACTATCGGGCAGCAGCAATTCAGCCGGCCCGGTCTGATCCAGACGGTTGGGGATGATCAGCAGTTTTCCGGCGTTTATCAGACCGGTTTGCGGAACGGGCTCCGGGTAAGTGATTTCTTCTGGCAGCACCCCAAAACGAACCGCGACCACCGGCAGGGTATCGCCGGCTTGGGTATAATACAAAATTGGCGGCAGAGGCGTACTTCGGGTCGGCAGGGGTGTAAAAACGGGCTGAGAGGGAGTAAATTGCGGCTGATTGGGCGTATTAACCGCTACTGGGAGATTTTCTCCATCTCCGCCCTGTAGGGCGGAAGGCAAAGCGGTAACCTCCAAATCGCCGGCGCCACCCCCCGACCCGCCAACAGGGAATAATGCCGTTGCGGTCAGGTCATAATCCGAAACATAACCCTGCGAACAGGCGAGAATTGAAAGCAGCCAGACGCCCAGCGCCACCCCAATTTGAAAGCGTCTAGCGGGAAATTTGATTTTCAGGAAGCAGGCGGTCCCACGCTTCAACAACAACTCCATTTCGAACCAACATTCCATTATATTCTACACCATCCCCAACGGAAACCCAGCCGTCCAGCACGAACGGAATCGCACCATCCGCCGGAATCCATTCGCCGTTGAATTTTCGGGCGATGTGAACATGGGTGCCGTTGGAAACTCCGCCCTCACAGGATGGATGTCCAAGCCGGTCGCCGGCCTTGACCCGCATGCCAAGACTCGCCCGGTCAACATTCGCCAGGTGAAGATACAAAACCGTCCAACCGGTTTGCTCATAACCATCCCCGTCCAAATCTAAAACCACCACACCGACCTCCGACCGCACCACCAGACCATCTGCGACGGCCGTCACCCATTGATTGCTGATTCCACACCCCCAGCCGCTGTCTGGAGGGGCAAAATCAAGCGCGGCCCAGGCTGAGCCATCCCCCCAGCCGCCATGAGGACCACCCGTAAATGACCAGATGATCCCTTCCTCAAAGGGTAATTGCATGACAGGCTGCTTTAAGTCGGGGGGCAGGAGCGGCTCAATCCCAAAGTCAAATGGATAACCGAAAAAGCGGCCGAAGACCGCAAAGATGCCCTCCTGACCAACCGCAAAATCCCATTCGTTGCGGGAATACAACAAACCCATCAGATGTTGAACCCCCGCCGTAGCAGCGTTGATCGTTGGGTCGGCAGGCACAAGCCCGCCATCGGCCAGCTGCCAGTGAGAAATGCCATTCACCTTCCAGAGGTAATAGCCCCGGTTGAGTTGATTGGCAGCCCAAGAAAGTTGGCGGTAAAGCCCGCGCCGGTTTGGATCATAAAACCGCATGGGGAAATCCATGGTATTCGCCGGCGGCTGCGCCTGAGTGACCCAGCCGGATTGGTACTCCAAGACAGCCAACAACAAACGAGGATTGACCGAGTATTCGCGCGCCACCCGAATGACCACTTCCGCGCCCGTGTAAGGTTGGTCGTCCAGCGTTTCGCGGTAGGAGAAAAGATACCCCCCCTGCTGGCGTACAAAAGCAAACACATCGAAAGGAATAGCCGCCGGGCTGAACACCAGTTCCGAATCGGGAATCACCTTGAAAGACGGCCCGGGGGGTTGCGGAGAAGGCGCAGGAATGATTACTCTCAAACCCGCCGGCACCAGATTTGGATTGGCAATTTGATTGGCCTCAACCAGCTTTTGGATGTCCACGTTAAACATTTGGGCCACCTTGCCAAGGGTATCGCCAGGTTGAAGCACGTATTCCTCTTGCTCAGAACGAAGCGTGGGCAGCAGCCTTGGCGGATCTGGGGTCGGGGTGAAAATGGGAGCGCCGGGAACTCGTGTGGGCGGTAATGTAAAAAATAAAGAGGGCGTTGGCGAACCTTTGCGTGAATCATTCGATGGAGCCAATCCATTGCCGCCGTCAACCGGCCTCCAAAAATCCGATTGAGGCGCAGGTTGTACACATCTCAGCAACAAAATCGCCATGACCCCAACCAGAATCTGCCATTTTCTTCGATGCTTATTGCTCATCCTCCCCCTCTATTCAAATCGGAACGGCATTCTTCGTCCCCCAATTAAGTGGAGATGAAGATGGAAAACCGACTGTCCGGCTTCCGGGCCGGTGTTAATCACCAGCCGGTAGCCGCGCCGATGCAGGTTATTGGCAAGGGCCAAATGTCTGGCAACCACGATTAAGCGCCCCAACAATCCCGCATCTTCCTCCTTTACTTCATTCACCGATTCAATGTGCCGGTTCGGCACCACCAGAATGTGTACCGGCGTGATCGGATGGATATCATAGAACGCCGTGACCTGCTCATCGGCATACAGAATTGTGGCAGGCGCTTCACCCGCAATGATTTGACAAAAGATACAATCGTTCATGGCTGGTGAGTTGCTTCGGCGGTCAGGCCAAGAGGAGGATAAGCCGGACGGCAGGATTGCTGGTACCAGTCGAATTCGGTTTGTTGATTCTGGCGCGCATATTCGGCTGCCTGTTGACCCAATTCTACCGCCTGATCCAAATTCAGATAAGCCGCTGTGCTCCAGTAACGCGGTAAAAGCAGCAACGGATCACCCGCAGAGCGTTCCGGTTCTCCCTGTGGAATCCAGTTGAACAGGATTGGGCCTCGCGCGTAAGCAGTAAAACCCAATTGATAACCGGCTTTGCGCACTTCAAGCACAGTGTGGGGAGTAAAATTCCCACCCGGCCAAATGAAGGCGATTGGACGATAGCCCAAATTTTCCTCAAATGCCGTAATTGGCCCATAAATTTCATCGTGGATAACCTCAGCCGGAGTGTTCTCCGTAAAGTAGGTTGAACCATTATGCAGGAATCCATGGGCTTGAATCTCAACCCTTCCGCTTTCCAGCACCGATTTAATCTCGCGCCATTCTCTCTGATCGGCTACGCCCGTAATATAAGCCATGACCATCGTCCAATTGTATTGCCCCAAAACCGGCAAAAAATGGTTGCGAACGGTTCCCAGCCGGCGGTCGTCAATGATCAACAGTAATGAACGAGGCGGGATATAGGCATTGTGTTGCAAGAATGCAGCCAACTGCTCCATTGTGATCGTTTGAAACCCCAAATCAAGCGCGTGCTGCATGGTTTCTTTGAAATACTTTTCCGACACGGTGATGTTGTCATGAATTGCCCCGCCTTCTTTTCGGACACCATGATACATAATCGGCACCACAAGCGTTCCCGGCTCGGCATTCTGCGGATTCCAGCGGTCGGCAAGGTAGCGGCAGGTATCCTGCAAGTACGATACCGGCACAACCCCCTTGTTCAGGCGGGGTGAAAACATCCCAAGGGTTAAGGGTGTTTGGGTCAAAACCGGAGTCGGGGTGGAGGTATCGGTTTGGGCAAAGGCCGTGGATGAAGGCAAGGGAAGAAACGGCGAAGGTGTGGATATCCCCTCTGTCGTCCACGTCAGCGAGGGAATTAATTGAACATCTGGCGGCAGTTCAGCAACGCTTACGCACGCCGCCAGATGACCAATGAGCGCCCACATGATACCCAAAAGGAGAAAGCGGTGTTTACTCAGCCTCACCACGAATAAATGCTTCGGTCATCTCCAGCGCCACCGAATCCCGGAATTGTTTAGGCGGGGTCTTCATGAAATAGGAAGATGGCGCATATAACGGTCCACCAATGCCACGGTCAAGGGCCAGTTTCACACAGCGAATCGCATCAATCACCACACCCGCCGAATTGGGAGAATCCCACACTTCTAATTTCGCTTCCAAATTGAGCGGCACTTCGCCAAAGGTCGTTCCTTCCATGCGAATGTAGCACCACTTGCGGTCGGTCAGCCACGGCACATAATCGCTTGGCCCGACGTGGATATTATCTTCGGGAAGGGTGTACGGCAGCATCGAGGTCACTGCTCCGGTCTTCGAGATTTTTTTGGACTCCAAACGCTCCCGTTCCAGCATGTTGAGAAAATCGGTGTTACCGCCAAAGTTTAATTGATAGGTACGGTCGAGTCTCACCCCGCGATCCACAAACAGGCTGGTGAGAACCCGATGTAAAATGGTTGCTCCAACCTGACTCTTTATATCATCCCCAATGATGGGCAATTTCTTCTGGCGGAAGCGCTCTGACCAGTATTCCGAACTGGCGATGAAGACGGGGATCGCATTGACAAAACCACAGCCGGCTTCCAGCACCTGCTCCACATACCATTTGGTAGCCATTTCAGAACCAACCGGCAAGTAGCTCACCACCACATCCGTTTGGGTTTCTCGCAAAATACCCACAATATCCGCCGTCGGACCGGGGGCTTTTTTGACAATCTGGCTGAGGTACTTACCCAACCCATCATGGGTCATTCCGCGGTAAACCGGCACGTTGAGAAAGGGCACGTCGGTGAATTTGTAGGTATTGTTAGGATAAGCAAAAATCGCCTCTGAAAGGTCTTTTCCAACCTTTGTGTCTACCACATCAAAAGCAGCCGTAAACTCGATATCGCGTATGTGGTATCCGCCAAGATTGACATGCATCAATCCCGGTATGCGATCCGATTCGGAAGCATTTCGATAGTAGTGCACTCCCTGCACAAGCGAAGAAGCGCAATTTCCCACCCCAACGATTGCTACGCGAACTTTTTTATCCTTTGCCATATTTCTTGTTGTAAACTCCTTTGGAGAATGATTTGTATTGGTTGAATACCTTTGGTCTGTGGGTTAAAGAGACAATTTTTTAATCCATTTCTTGCCTGACAATACCACGCGCAAGCTTTCACCTATTATACTTTTATTTTCGTTTTGTTGAACCTCAGATGAGTCGCCAGCACAAAATTCAATCACCCCTTAGAGTGTACAATCTTGGTATTGCCGATAAAAGTTATGCTCTTTAAGGAAGAATCAGATATAATCAAAAACAAAATCCTCAAACCTTGGAATACTTTTTTGACATCAACCGGAAACCAACGATTCGCATGACCAACTATCTGATGTCCGATGACTCTTTTATGGTTTCATCGGTTTATAAACCTAAACTGAATTATCGGATATTTCTTTTTATTCGGAATCAACAAGAAGCCCAAGAACTGACCGATCAAATCAGCGCCTTTGGTTATCAGGTTAACCAATTTGTAAAATCAGACGAACTGATTTCTGCTTTGCGCTGGTCATTGCCCAATGCCATCCTCGCCTTTGTCGATTCAAAAACCCTTTCTTTTGAAGATTACGAAGAACTGGCGCAAAAACTGAAAAAACAATCCAATCCTATACCATTGATCATCATCAGCACGGAGGATAATTTCGATTTACGACTAAGAGTCGTGCGCGCTGGCGGGTCGGCCTTTTTTACTCATCCGCTGGACATCAGTACTTTAGTTGGTTCTCTGGATGAATTCGCCAATCCAACGCCGACTGTCCCCAATCGAATTTTGATTATTGACGATGTCTTATCGCAAGCCAGTTTTTACGCCATGCATTTGGAAAAAATCGGTATGCAAACCCGCATTGTAACCGACCCGCGCCAGATGATTCACCCCATGATCGAATTCAACCCCGATCTGATTCTTCTGGATATGTACCTGCCAGACTGTAATGGAATTGAACTGGCGCGGATGATCCGCCAGATGGAAAATTTTGTTTCGGTACCGATCGTTTTTCTCTCCGCTGAAACCGATCGCGACCGCCAGCTGGCCGCCCTTATGATGGGCGCCGATGATTTCCTGATCAAACCTGTAAAACCGGAGCATCTGATTGCCTCAGTCACCTCTCGCATCGAGCGTTACCGCAAACTGCGCTCCTTGATGATTTACGATGGCTTAACCAACTTGCTCAATCACACCACCATCAAAGAAAGGCTCGTCAAGGAATTACTCCGTTCGGAGCGAGACAAACAACCGCTTTCTTTTGCAATGATTGATCTGGATCATTTCAAGAATGTCAATGACCGCTATGGACATTCTGCTGGCGACCGAGTGCTTAAGAGCCTGGCTCGCATGCTCAAACAACGCTTACGCCGCACCGATTTAATCGGTCGTTATGGCGGGGAGGAGTTTTCAATCATATTTCCCAACACTACCGCCGCCGAAGCAGCCTCGGTTGTGGATAAACTGAGGGAAAGTTTTTCCCGGCTGCACCACCTCGGCGCCGAAGGTGTGTTCACGGTCACATTCAGCGCTGGTATTGCTTCTTTCCCGCAGTTCAAAACCGCAATCGCCATTAGCAACGCCGCGGATAAGGCGCTCTATCAGGCAAAGGAAAAAGGGCGCAACCGCATCAGCGTCATCTGAAGAATTGATCCTCAGCGGCGAACGGTAACCTCTACCACAATTTTCAACGCATCTTTTTCAACGGTTATAGACTTAACCACCGCCCCTTCTCCTGATTCTTTCACCTGATCCTGAATCACTTTGGAAAGCGCTTCGTTGACTCTTTTGATTGCATCGCTCGCCAGGTCTACGCCGGGAATATTAATGGCGGTCACTTCAACCTTGGGCTGGTCGTTGACGACTAAGAACTTAAGTTCAACCTGCCCATTCAACCGTTGACCGCCCAATGCTCGATATTGCCCCCTTGCAACGATCTTGTCGGGTTCAATGAATTCAATATCTTCAACTTCAATAACCGGCAGCCTTTCACCCTGCGAAGCGGCTGCTGATTGAGCGGTCGTAATGATTTGCTTAATCGCCTCCTCTTTCAATGTGATCGGTATGGTCAACTTACCATCCTGAAGGCTGAGATTGCAGGCCAGCGAAACCAGCATTAAGATTATGCCCCCCATCAGGATCATCCTGTTTTTTCGATTCATTACCTCACTCCTTTTGCAAGATTCAAACAATAAGTAACCCGATTTTACCAATAAAAAGGGGGGCTGAAACAAGTTCAGCCCCCCTTGATCGGCAAAATGCCGTATAACTTTACGGTAAAACCCCTACAACATCAAAGGTTGCCAACACTTGATCAAAGGCCGTAAGGTCTGCTTCCGTCATGGCATTGAACAAAACCGATACCAGTAAAGAAGTTTTATTCACTTTGGGTCGGGCGGTAAGCACCACAAACAGGTTGCCCGCCCCATCGCAATTCTTATACACATCATAGGAACCCTCAAAAGCGTTATCCTCGTATTTTTCGCGGGTTTGCCATTTGCAGGAGGATTGGAAAACGGATTTGTAATAATCCAGCAACTGGATATAGCCGGCCAGTTTTGCAACCTCGTCCGATACACCAAAGAAAATGCCCGGTTCATCAAAAGCATTGTTAAATCGGTCTAAATTGGCTGCCGCAGTGATCGCCGCTCCGATGATTTCACCATCCGAAACCCACGGAGAGCCGTCCACCTGTGTCCATGTGGATGGAACGGCGACCTGTATCGCCCCGTAATCATCCTGCACCAGCACATAATCGCCATAGGTCTGTCCGCTGCCGCCGGCCACATCTTCTTCCAATTGCTGCGCAAAGGAAAACTTGGTTTGCAACGGCTTGCCGTTCAATTCGCCGGCCAGAAACTCCTGAGTGGAAAATCTTAAGACCTCAATGGAAAGAACATCGCTGGCGCTGCGGGTTCTCAAAATACTGCAATAGTCGCTAATCGTTCCATCGGTAGCTAATACCAAATTCTCCATCATCGTAATAATATCGCCGGCTTGCACACCCGCCTTGCTCGCAGGTGAACCGGACTTTACCGATGATACCCAAATTCCAGAAAGACTTCCATCTTCTGAAACAACTGCCTGCCCATTAATCCCAATGGACTCAAAATCCTGTCCGGAGCGCAAAGTTTCAATCACTCGGCGCGCTTCCTTTGCCCGAATTGCAAAGTTTTGATCCAACACATTGTTACCCGCATAATTGACCCCAACCACCTGCCCTTGCATGGTGACCAGCGGGCCGCCAGAATTACCGCCGCGAATACGGGCATCATGTTCAATCACGGCTGGGACAGAAGCCCAACTGGTTTCTCCGTCCGCATTGGCTTTGGAAACAATTCCCTTCGTCAGTGTATATTCGGTGTTTCCAAACACAGGAAAGCCCGCAGCATACACTTCCAAACCGGGAATTACCTCACCCTCATAAAAATTCAGGAATGGAAAATCTTCGCCTTCAATATCAATTACCGCTAAGTCCCAGCACTCGGAAACGCCTAAAATTCGTGCATTGCGCGGACGGGTTTCACCCTCAACATAAACCTTTAACAAGGCCGCGCCAGTGACAACATGGTTATTGGTCACCGCAATACCCGAAGGGTCAATGATAAATCCAGAGCCCTGCCCCGGCACGTTAAAGACACTTCCTAATTCGGGATCAACGAAACTACCTTCAGCAACAATCCGGATCGTCGCGCTGCGCAATAAGGTCAGCACATCCACCTGTTGCGTAGAGGTAGCTTGTGGAGCAGATGTAGGCAATTCAACCGGTGGATTAGTGGGTGCTGTGGTGGGTGGACTGGCTGGCGTACAAGCCATTAATAGACTTAAAATCAACAAGATTGTCCCCAGATACTGAGCGCGTCTCATGTTTTCCTCCATTGGCTGGCAAAAAATTGGATAAATACTGTTACTATTATTGATTTTACTACCTAACAATCCATCCACCAAAGGATGATTTTTGTTTTCACCCTCTTGGAAATCATTGAGTATTTAGATCATAAAATAGCCCTTAAATTCTCTGATTCGATGGTATTATTTTCTATAATAAGATCGAAACCTCCATTTTTCAAGTAAATAATTCGTTTAAATTTTGTTAGTAAAAATGGAAAAAATCTCCAGTAATTTTTCATCCCGGCATCGCTTTCGTTTCATCAACTCCTTTCAACTTCAATTCCCGGTATTTATGAATCTGCCTTATGCCGGGATGATAAACATCAATGAGATTACTTTTGGGTTGTGCGGAGGAATGTGTTTTGCCGCGCTGGATTATTTTCATGCTAACCGGTTACCCCCTCTCTTCCAAACACCGCAGGAAATTGATCCGAAATTTTTTGGATTTCTTTGTGACCGCCAATTAGACAGCCTGAAAGTTTTTACCGTACTTAAGTTTATGGAATGGATGGTCATTGACGAAAAACAAATCGTAACCCGCGTCAAACGTTACGAAATCCCAAAACTGCGCCGTTTGCTACAAAAAGGCGAACCAGCCGTATTGGGTTTGGTGCGCGTGCGCGGCGTCCAAAGCCCGACCCAAAATCATCAGGTTCTTGCCATTAGTTATGAACTTGATCCGGCGCTTGAGCAGCTCTCAATCTTCCTTTATGACCCCAATCACCCGCACCTGAATCCGTTCATCCGATTTTTCATGGGTAAAAGCGCGACGGCCCCGCTTTTCATTCAATCCACCGGTGAACCGTTGTTTGGTTTTTTTATAATTCCCTACCGGTTTCAAAAACCACCCCAAATGGAGCCCGCTTTTTAACGAATCTTTATCGGGTTATTTCTCGTTCAATTCGCCTTGTTGTACAAAATCCGCAAGAGCAAAACCTCCCTCGATGGGAGAACCGCCGACAATAAAAAAAGAGGATGTCGGGTTCATCCTCTCACCTGTCGGGGCGGGCGGATTTGAACCGCCGACCTCACGGACCCTAACCGTGAGATCGGCAGTCGCTTTTCAAAAACTAAAACAGATTCCAACACCGAACTGGCGAGGCGATGGCATGATCATGATCAATATCATTTTGGGCAATAGCCAAATACCTCTTCACCATATCTAGAGTTGAATGCCCCAAAATTTTTTGAAGCGAATATATATTTCCCCCATTTCTCAGAAATTGAATCGCAAAAGTATGTCTGAACCGATGAGGAAAAACATGACTTACCTTACCGCTAGAGCCTAATTCTGCTAGAATTTTTCTTAACTTGTATCGATCCAACGGCTTCTCGCTCTTTAGCGCAAACAATGGAGCAGATTGAGCCGTATTTTTCCGAATGGAAAGATAATCTTCAATAACCCCAAGCGTTTCATTTGATATCGGAACTAAACGCTCTTTTTTCCCTTTGCCGACAACTCTGACGTGCCCAGTAACCCAATTCAAATCATTTATCAACAGGTTACACAACTCAGTCGCTCTAATTCCTGTATCAATCAACACGAGAATTATCGCCCGATTTCGATGAGGGTAACGAGAATGAACAGCGCTATCTAACAGAGCATTAATTTCTATTTTTGATAATGGAATAATGGTTTTCTTCTCTGCGATAGGCGGTTTAATTTGGCGAACCGGATTCTCGCTGCAAA
>CALHYE010000018.1 GCA_938040735.1 uncultured Bellilinea sp. | reverse complement strand
CGCCGGCCCTGGCAGCGGCTGCCGGACGGATGGCGCGGTTTGCCCGCTTACCGCAGCGCCGAGAGCGCCATGCGGCGGTAGGTGTGGCGTTTGCCGCGGATCGTCAGCGAAAATTCTAAAATATTTTCCGGCAGCGGCATCCCGGCCAGGCCGGCTTCGTCCAGACGGTAAACATCTCCGCCGATCATTTTAGCGTTCAACGCCATTTGCTGGATATTCTCGGGCGGGCTGCCCTCTACCGAGTGGGTTAAGATCAACCAGACCAGACCGTTCAATTGGTGAATGTGATCCACCAGAGCGGCGGTGTCCTCCAGCCGCCAGCCCTGTTTGCTGCCCGGCATGATCAAGCCAATGCACTGAGCGCCGGCTTCCAAAATTTGCTGGTGCGCCTGCATGTATTCCCGGCGGATGGTCTCATCCACCGGGGCGGGAAAATAAACATCCGGCACACCCACCAGCATCAGCCCATCGCCGTAGCGGCGGCGCGCCTCGCGGACGACGTCCGC
The DNA here is from genome assembly GCA_938040735.1 of uncultured Bellilinea sp. Classification (GTDB taxonomy): domain Bacteria; phylum Chloroflexota; class Anaerolineae; order Anaerolineales; family Anaerolineaceae; genus Bellilinea. Next base: position 9,011 of record CALHYE010000018.1, on the reverse strand, counting down.
TACTTCGGCGGCCGTCTGGCCGGTGGCGGAATCGCCGTAGAGGAAGACAATATCGGCGCCTTGCTGCGCCAGCTTTTCCAACCGCTCCGGGGAGTAGCGCCGGGTGTAGAGCCAGCCGCCTTCGTTTTGGCGGGTAACCGCCATGTTGACGGCAATCGGCCGCCCGATCAGGCGTTTTAGCTGATTCAGGATGTCCGGCTGGCCGGCAATTGTCGCAGGCAAGCCGCGGATCACGGGATGATCGGGGTCAAAATGGTCGAGCGTAATGATGTCCGCACCGAACGCGGCGGCAATTTCGGCGTGGGTTACGCCTTCAACGGGGGGTTCGTAGGTGCAAATCACCTCGGCGGAGATGGTGCGCCCTTCGGTTTCGCGAATGCTTTGCGCCAATTGAGCGGCGTTCATCGAAAAAAAGTCGCTGGCGGCTGCGTCCAAAATGCGTTTGGTCATCATTTTTTCTCCATGATTATTTTTTTCAAGAGGTAGAGGAGCGGGCGGCGTGGAGGAAGGCGCGCGCCTGTTCCGCCGAAACGCGGTTGGCGGCTGCGCCGCCTTCTTTGAGAGCCGAACCGACAATTACGCCGTCCGCAATCGCAAGAACTTGCGCCGCATTCTGAATGGTTGTCCCGGAACCGGCGTAGACCGGTATCTGAACGGCTTGCTTGACCTCTTCGATGGCTTCCAGCGGGGTGGCTTTGCCGGTCGCCGCACCGGTGACGATGATCGCATCGGCGCCGGCCGCCTGGGCATCCAACGCCGATTGGCTCAGACTTTGAGGCAGCAAGTTAGCGGTATATTTGGTTTGCACATCGGCCCAAATCTGTACGGCGGCGCCTAACTGGCGGCGGTAGCGGGTTAACTCGGCGGCGCAGGGGTAAACGATCCCCTGGGCGCTCACCACCGTATCCACAAACACCTCGGCGCGGATGAAGTCCGCTCCGCAGGCATAAGCGACCGCCATTTCCGCCTGCCAGGCGTTAAACTGGATATTGACCCCGACGGGAATTTTCACCCGGCGGATGACCTCACGGGTCACGGCCGCCATAAAAGCCAGAGTTTCGGGCTCAGGTTCGGCGGCGCGGTAAGGTTCGTCGCCAAAGTTCTCTACAATTAAGCCGTCCACGCCGGCCTGTTCCAGCGTCTCGGCTTCCCACAAAGCGCGTTCATAGATCGATTCGCGGTCGCCGTTAAAGCGCGGGCTGCCCGGCAAGGGGAGCAGATGAATCATGCCAATCACAATTTTGGAGGATCGAAACCGGTTCATTTTTCGCCCCCTACCGCTTTTCGGTATAACGGACGATTCCCTCCAGCGCTAGGCGGGCCAGTTCGCGTTCTTTGTTCAGGCGTTCGTTCCCTTCCAGCATGCGCCGTTGGAGGCCGTCCACGGTGGCAACCAGCAGCGTTAGACAACGCAGACCAAGAACTTGGGCGGCTATGTACAATGCCGAGGTTTCCATATCGGCGCTGATCACACCTGCCGCGGCGTACTGCTGCAAGAGGGTCTGTTGCGGACGGGCCGGCTGACGGTCTTCGATCGAGTGGGAGAATAAATCCGTGTAAAAACTATCCGATGTGAGGATAACGCCGGCCGAAAGGGGGGTTTTTTCTTCTTTAAGGGTGTGGAAAAAACTATGGAACAAGTCCATATCCGGCACAGCCGGAAAATTGAGCGGTAGGTAGGCCGTGGAGACGCCTTCATGACGGGCAGCCGCCTGAACCAGAATGAAATTTCCCAACGGGATACCCAGACTCATGCCGGTGCCGGCGCGGACGACCACCTTCGCGCCCAATTCCCACAACTCTTCCAGCACCAGGACGGCAGCCGGAGCGCCGATCCCCACGGTGATGACCGAGACGGGTACGCCTTTGTAGCTGCCGGTGATGGTGCGAAATTCGCGCTCATTGGCGGCTTCGCGCGGATCGGTCATTTGCTCGGCAAACAGGGCTTGACGGGCAGGGTCGCCCACCAGAATCACGCGCGGGGCGCAGTCCTCAGCGTTCAGTTTGAGGTACCAACTGGTTTTAGATTTCACGATGTTCCTCTCCTTTCGGGGATAATGCCCATTGTTCAAATTCTTCCAGGGAGACGACCTCCCCCATGTAGCGTTGGATATCTTCCAGACTGGCTTCGTGCAGGTGGGCGTGATTGGAACCCACCGCCTCGCGCACCACAACCGGCCGGAATCCCCAGCCAAAGGCATCCTGAACGGTGGCTCGGACGCAAACGTGAGTTTTCACGCCTACCACAACAACCTGCTCAATCCGTTTTTCGCGCAGCAATAAATTGAGATCGGTTTCAAAAAAGGCGCTGTAACGGCGTTTTTGGACAGTATATTCACCCGGCAATACCTCAATTCCTTTTGCCCACTCGACCGCCTGCGATCCTTCGGCGCAATGGACCGGCAATTTTTCAAACTCAAAGTCCTCGGCGTGATGAGGGGGGTGAGTTTCACGAACATGCACGATCATCCAGCCGGCCCGGCGGGCAGCCGCTAACGCCCGCTGAATGGCGGATAAGACCTGCTCATAAACCGGGTAATAATTAACCCCTTGAGGGTCTAAAAAATCCTTAATCGCATCAATTAAGATCAAAGCGCGTTTCATACGGATCACTGTTCCTTTTCGGGGTACTCGCGAAATGTCTGGTAGTAGCGGTTGACCATTTGTTCCCAGTTTGGCAGGCTGGTCTGGCATCCCCACGCTTCCAGCGCAAAAGAGGCGGTGACCGCTCCAATTTTAGCCGAAATTTCTAACGGCAAGCCGCGGCATAAACCGCTCAAAAAACCTCCAACATAGGCATCTCCCGCGCCGGTTGGGTCAATAACCTGAGGAGGGGTTACGGCTGGTATTTTGACGACGCCGCCGGATCGGTAAATCAGGCTGCCTTCCTCCCCCAGCGTAACGATCAGGGCTTCAACGCCGCGATCCAACAGCGCCTTTAAACGGTCTACCCCAATCCAACCCATCAGCGCTTGTTGTTCGCTGCGGTTCATCACCAGAATGCGGCAGCGGCTGATTAATTCTTGCGCCAGATCGGGGGGAAAGGCATGAGGGTCGTTTCGCAGCGACCAGACCAGAACCGCCGGGCTGTGAAGCAAGCCTTGTAAAAATCGGCGGGTATGGCTGCGGCTGGCAACGGTGACGACGGCGAATTTTGCCGCTTGAACCCTATCTTGCGGCAGGAGAATATCCACATCATCATCGGCGCAGCCCGGAAAGTAGAAAGTTTGATGGCCGCCCTGCGGGTTGATAAAAAGATAGGTTGCCGCCGTCTTGCCGCCCGGCTTGAATGTCAAGAGATCTGCCGAAACCCCTTCGGCTTGCAGCAAAGCGGACATGCGCATACCGTCCTCGTCGTCGCCTAGAATTAGCGAAGGGGCAGCATGGATGCCCAACCGCGCCAGACAAACCGCGATATTCCCGGCGCAGCCGCCGGGGGTCGGTTTGGGAATGCCCGGCGGGTATAGAATGATGGCCGTTTCTCCTTCCCCCGCAACGCGGTCAACCCGCAGAATGCGGTCGAAACTGGGATAACCGCTGATCAACACCTGAGGAGGCGTCATACCGAAATCCTCTTTTTGCGCAGGGCTTTTTGGAGCGAGATGCCGGTTAAAGTCAGCACCACGATTAAGTAGGGAAGCATTTGGGGCAGCTGCGGAGGGATGCTGGTGGAGGTTTGCAGGCGGAATTGAAGGATCTCAAACAGGCCGAACACAAAACAGCCTACGGCGGTCAGGCCCGGTTTGCCGGCGCCAAAGAAGACCGCAGCCAGGGCGATAAAGCCGCGCCCGTTGATCATATTGTTATTAAAAATGGTCAGATCGCCGATCGCCAGTTGAGCGCCGGCTAAGGCGCACAACACACCTCCCAACAGCAGCGCAAGGTATTGAACGGCTTTAAGGTTGATCCCGGCTGTTTCGGCGGCTTCGGGACGTTCTCCGACTGCCCGCAGGTGAATACCGGCCGGCATTCGATAGAGAAAGAGCGAAGTTAATCCCGCCAAAATCCAAGAAAGGTAAACCAAAACCCCATGACCGGAGAGGATTTTGCCCAAAACAGGCGCATCCGCCAGCAAGGGAATGGATAGTTTTGGCAGGCTGACCAATCCAGCCGGCGAATACGCTCCGCGCGCGTTGAACATGACCACCAGCAAGTACGAAGTCAAACCAACCGCCAGCGTGTTGATCGCCAGTCCGGCGACAATCAAATTAGCGCGCAGCTCAACTACCGCAACCGCGTAAATCAGGGTGATCAGAGTGGTCAAAAGGATTGAAAACAACAAACCTGTCCAAGGGCTGCCGAACTGCGCCCCAAATACCACTGCAAAAAATGCTCCAAACAGCATCAGCCCTTCCAGGGCGATGTTCAATAAATTGACCCGCTGGCTGATCAGGCCGGCAAGGGCCGCTAAAAGCAGGGGAGTCATAACCCGCAAGGAAGCAAACAAAATATTGGCGAGGGTATCAGCGTTCACGGCGGCGCCTCCAAACCAGACTGCCAAATTCAATAGCGGCGAAGAAGATAATAGTCGCTTCCAGCACACGAATCAAATCGCGCGGCACGTCGGTCATGATTTCCATCGTGGCGCTGCCGCTGCGAAGCATTCCAAACAGCAGAGCAGCCAGCAATGCCCCAACAGGCGAATTGCGCACCAATAACGCAACGGTCATGCCGGTGAATGCCAAACCGGAGGAAAAACCGGCTATAAAGCGGTAATGCACGCCCATCACCTGACCGGCGCCCGCCAGCCCGCCTAAGATACCGCCAATCACCATGACTTTTTCAATGACTCCGGCGACCTGAATGCCCGACCAGCGCGCAAACTGGGGATTGTCCCCGACCATGCGGATTTCATAACCCAGTTTACTACGAGTCATCAGGTAGATCATCGCCAGCGCGGCCGCCAGCGCCAGCAGAAAACTGGCGTTCAATTGCGAAGGGGGCAACAGGCGCGGCAGGCGGGCTGCCGGCGCAATTTGAGGCGACATGGCGTTAGCCACCCCAGGCACCAAAAAAGGGCCGTTGACCAGATACTCGGTGAATAAAATGGCGACATAGTTGAGCAGGATCGTGGTAACCAGCTCGTCCACTTGCAAGCGGGAACGCAGGACAGCCGGAAAGTAGCACCACAAGCCTCCAACCAGACCGGCAGCCAAAAAAGAAAGCGGAATAATCAGCCAGGCGGGCAGGTCTGTAAACGTAAACCCGACCCAGGCTGCGGCAAATCCGCCCAAATACAAAGAGCCTTCGGCGCCAACGTTGAAAATGCCGGCGCGAAAGGCGACCGCCGCCGCCATGGCGGTGAATAGAATAGGGGTGGCCGCCAGCAAAGAATTGGCGACCGCAGTACGGCTGCCCAGCGAGGTGGTTAATAATGCCTGATAAGCCTGCAGCGGGTCTTTGCCGGAAACCCACATAACCAGCGCGCCCATCCACAAAGCGATCAGCAAGGTGAACAGGCTTCGCAATATGGACGAAACCAGCGGCGGAAGGGAGAGCGTCTTCGGCTCAACGGCGGATGGAATGGGGGAGGACGGTTCAAGTTGCGATGGTTCAGCCTGCATGGAGATGTCCTGTCATGTAAAGTCCTACTTCTTCAAAGGCGGTTTCGTCGGGTCTCTTTTCGGCGACGATTCGACCCTCATAAAGGATGAGTAGCCGATCGGAAACGGCGAACAATTCATCCAAGTCGGCGGAAATCAGCAAGATAGCGCCTCCCTGATCGCGGCGTTTTACCATCGCCTCGCGCACAAACTGAGCCGCCCCTACATCCAGCCCGCGGGTTGGGTAGGCGGCAATCAATACCTCCGGCTGATCAATCATTTCGCGGCCGGCAATCACCTTTTGTTGATTGCCGCCGGACAGGTTTTTGACCATGCTTTTGACGCCCGGCGCGGCGACATTGTATTCAGCGATGACTCGCGCCGCAAACCGCTCCGCCGGGCGCGTGAAGAGGGTCAACCAACCTGAAAACGGCGGTTTGTAGTAGCGGGTGGAAACGACATTTTCCAGAATATGGGTGGACAGATTCAAACCCTGTTCTTTGCGTTTTTCGGGGATGACCGCCAGACCAATTTCCCGCCGCCGGCGCGGCGAAGCCCGGGTGATTCTCCGTCCGTTCAGCCAGATTTCGCCCTTTACCGGGCGCAGCCCGCTGATCGCTTCGACCAGTTCGCTCTGTCCGCTGCCCTGCACCCCGGCAATGCCCACAATTTCTCCGGCGCGAAGGCTAAAGGAGACGTTTTTAAGAGCCGGGACGCCGCGGTCATCCAGCGCCGAGACCTCTTTCAACGTTAACCGCTCCTGTCCCACCCCTTGACTGCGCGGGAAGACCTGATCAATTACCTGCTCGCCGACCATCAAGTTGGCCAGTTCCTTTTCGCTCGCATCCGCCACCTTGACCCGCCCGACCACTTTGCCGCGCCGCAGGATGGTAGCCGTCTCACAAAGGATTTTTACTTCGCGCAGTTTGTGGGTAATGTAGATAATCGTTTTTCCCTGTTCCCGCAGGGTCTGCAGCACTTTGAAAAGACTCTCCACCTCTTGGGGGGTGAGCACCGAGGTGGGTTCATCCAGAATCAACAATTCCGCCTTGCGGAAGAGCAGTTTAATGATCTCGACTTGCTGCTGGATACCGACCGGCAATTCGGCTATCGGTTTATCCAGCGGCAGGCTGAAACCAAAACGCGCCAGAATTTCCTCGATTTGAAGGCGTTGAGTTTTGCGATCCACCAGACCGTTGCGGCGGGGTTCATAGCCTAGGGCAATGTTTTCTGCCACAGTCAGCGAAGGCACCAGTTGGAACTCCTGATGCACCATGCCAATTCCCAAACGGATTGCGGCGCGCGGATTCGGAATGCGGATTTCTTGTTCATTCAAGAGGATTCTGCCGTGATCGGGGATGTACATGCCATAGAGAATCCGCATCAGGGTGCTTTTGCCGGCGCCGTTCTCTCCAAGCAGGGCGTGAATGCTGCCCCGTTCAACCGATAAATCTACCTCGTCGTTGGCGATGACGCCGGGAAACGTTTTGGTGATGGACTGCATCAACAGGTAGGACACAACCGGTAACCTCCGCTGGCTGGTAGGGGGGCGGGCTGCGGGGGAAGCACCAGCCCGCCCAAAACGCGGCAAGAAGGGATTATTGTTTGGTGATGTCGGTGACTTTGATCTCGCCGCTGATGATTTTGGCTTTCAAATCTTCCACAGTCGTAAGAAATTCGGCTGGCAGTTTGTCTTTGGTGTACGTCATGGGGCTGAGGCCGACGCCGTCTTCCTTCAAGCCGTATTCCACAATCGCCCCGCCTTGCAATGCGCCATTAACCAACCGCGAGCAAAGGTCGTAAACGGCGTTGTCCACCCGTTTGATCATGCTGGTCAGAATGAAACCGGGTTTGATGTAGTCCTGATCCGAATCAACGCCGATGGCGTAGCGCTTGGCTTCCTCGGCGGCCTGAAAGACGCCTTCACCGGTGCCGCCGGCGATCTGAAAGACGATATCGGCGCCTTGATCGTACATAGCCAGCGCCAGTTCGCGGCCTTTGGCGGGGTCGCCAAACGAATTCGAGTAAGCCGAAAGGACTTTGACTTCCGGATTGATGTAATGAGCGCCTTCGGTGTAACCGACGATAAATTTATCAATGCCCGGCGATTGCGTTCCGCCAATTGCGCCGATGACGGCTTCCGGGTTGACCAGTTCGTTGTTTTCCATGGTGGTGACCATGGCGGCCAGCGCGCCGGCGAGGAAAGAGGCTTCGTGTTCTTTGAAGATGACCGACACCACATTATCCCCTTCGACAGCGATGTTGAGAATGGCGAAGGTCGTGTTGGGGTAGTCGGGGGCGACGCGCGCCAGCGGGTCAAAATGGCTGTATTCGAGGGTAATGACCAGATCAAACCCGCTTTCGGCTGCGCTGCGCAATAACTGCTCGCCTTCGCCGACCGGGTCGGCCGATTCGATCACTTTCACCTCAACTCCCAGTTCTTTTTCGGCTCGTTTCAAACCTTCGTAACCGGAATCGTTGTAGGAACGATCTCCCAACCCGCCCTGAGCGGTAATTAACGCCACTTTGTAGGTTTTGGCGGGAGGTTGCTCAGCCTGGGTTGGTTGGGCGGGTTGTTCGGGGGCAGCCGGCTGAGTTGGAGCGGGGGTGGAGGCTGGCTGCTGGGCGCAAGCGGCGAGGATCAACGAAAGCGCCACAATTAAAAACAGGGCAACACGCTTGAACATAATCTTGCTCTCCTCTTGGTAATTTGAAGTTGGTGGGTTAGTCAAACCTTTAGCGGCGCACGTGAACCGCATAGCGATACAGGTCGGCGCGGTAAGTGGCTTCGACATACTCAATTGGGCGGCCGGCTTGATCGCGGGCGGTTCGGGTGACCCGTAAAAGGGCTGCGCCTGAGTGAACGTTGAGCAAGCGGCTCAACTCTGTATCCGCTTCAATGGCTTCGATCAGGTCGTCTCCTTCGGATAAAAACACCTCCTTCCGCGCTAAGAGTTGATAGAGCGATCCAACCGCTTCGAGTTCAGCCTGGCTGAAATCCACGCGGGCAATCCACGCATTATGTACGCCCACCGGTTGTTCGTTGGCTAACCGCAAGCGGCGGACATGGATGACGGTTTCGTTTTCGCCAAGACGCAAGGCATGCTGAATGGAGAGGGGCGGGGCAGCCCGCTCAAATTGTAAAATTTTTGAACCCGGCAGCAAGCTGCGGGCGCGCATGTCCTCAGAAAAAGAGAGCATCCGCTCAAGGCTGTGTTCCAAAAAGCGGGGGGCGACATACGTGCCGCGCCCGCGCACGCGATAGAGATAGCCGCCTCGCACCAATTCATTCATAGCTTGGCGGACGGTCATTGGCACAATCCCATATTGACGGGCAAACTCATTTTCGGAAGGGATTTGCTGGTTGGGTTGCAGCCGGCCTTCTTGAATAGCTTTCAGGATGGCTGAACTCAGTTGGCGGTAGATGGGGATGGCGCTGTCGCGTTGGATGACGAGGGGAATTGGGAA
>CALHYE010000017.1 GCA_938040735.1 uncultured Bellilinea sp. | reverse complement strand
AATGAGCTTTTATCCCATTCGGGCGCAACGGTTGCGCCGACCGGCTGCGGGAACATTCCCAGCAGCAGCCCAACGATCAACAGGATGCTGCCGATGGAGAAGGTTAATTTCGATAGTGAACGATAATCATAATTTTTGTGTTTCATATAGGCTGCCCTCCCAAAGGCGATTTATAGTGATGTAATTAAATAAACCGACCAAAACGGATTTGGCCGGTTTCGCTACTGACTCCACGTATGCCTCTCTCCCAAAGAGAGAAGCGACCATGTTAAGGCATACGCTTCAACGCCTCCAAAATTTCGGATTCACAACCTGCACAGGCCGGTTTCGCTCTGGCTCCCTGCGCATCGTTCCTCCCTGCGAGGTCAAGCGACCAATTTCCTCTGCACAGATCATCGCCGCCTTCAGGTGTGAAACCCGCTTATTCGGTTTGTTCTTTGTATTATAAAGGGTAATATCTATCCAATCAATAGGAAAATTGTAAGAAAATCTTATAATTTTTATAGAATTTTGGTGGATAAATAGTTATAAAATCAATCAATAATATAAATAATTTTTTGACAAGCCGTAAAAAGACCGAATCGGGAGGGCGTTTGAACCGATTCGGTCTTAACAAAGTGGATTAGTAGAGAGTTTTCCGGTCGTTTTTTGGCTTGTTCTAATCTGAAGACACCCCGCCGGTAATGCTCTTATGGGAAGCGCCGGTTTTGCGGGCTTTGCGCATCATCTTTTCGCGTTCTTTCTGGGCGCGGCGCGCCTGTCGCTGTCGTTCGCGCTCTTCGCGGCGTTGACGGGAGAAATCATCCTCTTTTGCCAGTTCACCGCCGGTACGCAGGGCTTCGTAGATAAAGAATACCAGAAGCAGGCCGGCCACAAACAAGACAATGGTGTTATAAAGAGAGATTTCGCCCAGAGGAGTTATCCAGGCCGGGTTGCCGATGAAAAACACAATCGTATTGGCGAGAATGGCCATCACGCGGATTTCGGTCGGGCCGATTTTCCACAAAGAGATTTTGAACACCCCTTTGGTGACCATGATCAGGTACACCAGTATGGAAATGTTGAGGTAACTGATCAAGCCGATCAGCGCCACCCGAAAATCCACATAAGGGGAGAGTCCAATCCCGATAAAGACCAGAATTTCGCTGAAGGTATCTGTGACGTGGTCAATGAAAAAGCCGTAACGCGGGCGTTCGATTTTACGGTAGCGCGCCAGTGTGCCGTCCAGACTATCCCCAAACCAGTTCAGGATGAAGCCAAACGACGCCAGCCAGAGGAAGTAAGGGCTGAAAGAGGTCAGCCAATACGAAACGAAAATCAGTATACTGGCCGCAAAACCAATGCCGGTCAGTAAATCGGGAGTGACCCAGGCGGGCATCTTTCGCGCCAGCCACGCCAGAGCCGGTCGTTCAAGCGGGCCGAATAGAATATCATTGATGCGTTGATGATTTTTGAGTTGTTGTTCATCCATATAGAATCTCCTTCCTTCCCTCGCTTTTATTATAGCCCGCTCCGGCGGAGATTGCGACCCCCCAAAATTTCTTAAGCGCCTGCTAAATCTGTCAAACCTGCTAAATTGCAGTTCGTGGACAATTCGAGTAAAATACATCGGGAAGATAGGGAAAGGGTCGTATGAGCGGATTGCAGTTAACCCGGGAACAATTAGAAGAACGTTTGCTGGCGCTTCATCAGGCCAGTTTACAACTGGTGCAGGAAATTTCGCTTGAAACGCTGTTGGAGCGGATTGCAGCCGTTGCCTGTGAACAGGCCGGGGCGCGCTATGCCGCCGTAGGGGTCATCGGGCCGGATGGCGAGTTGCAGTCCTTTATTCCGGTTGGAATGAGCGAAGAAGAACTGGCGCGCATGGCGCATCCGCCGCGCGGGTTGGGTCTGATCGGCGCGCTGATGCATTCTCAGCAGCCCATTCGGGTAGCGGAGATTGCCAGCGATCCGCGCAGTGTCGGCTTTCCTCCGCATCATCCGCCCATGACCTCCTTTCTTGGCGTTCCCATCCGCCATGCCGGCCGCCACATCGGGCAGATTTACCTGACCGATAAAATGGACGCCCCTGAATTCACTGCGGATGACCAGCTTCTGATTGAAATGCTGGCGGCTTATGCCGCCGTGGCAATTACCAACGCCCGGATGTATCAGGAACTGATCCAGCGCGACCGTATCCTCACCCGCCGTAACGAAAACCTGGCTTTGCTCAACGAGTTGGCTTCCACTCTGGCTACCTCGGCGGATATTGACCAGATTCTGGATAAAGCCCTGACGCAAGTCCTGGACTATTTGCAATTAGAGGTTGGGGAAGTTTATTTGCGCATGGAAAACAGCCGTAATCTCAATCTGGTATTGCACCGCGGGCATCAGGCAAGGGCCTTGTTTGCCAAAGATCAGTATCAGTTGGGAGAAGGGGTGATTGGAAAAGTTGCCAAAAACAATCAACCTCAAATCATTTCCCTGAGCGATGCCAGTTTACCCGACCTGCATCCGGATGTTCTGCTGGGTGAATTTCACCAAATCGCTTGCCTGCCGATCAACGGTCGGCAGGGCGTGTTGGGGGTTTTGTGTGTAGCGTCCTGTCATCCTCGCCCGCTGGATGAGATGGAAGTGCAATTTTTGGCGACCATTGGCTCTTGGGTAGGGACCGCCATTGAAAATGTGCGGTTGAACTTACAGGGCCGCCGTCTGGCCGTCTTGGAGGAACGCGAGCGCATCGGCATGGACTTACATGACGGCATCATTCAGTCCATTTACGCGGTTGGCCTGACGCTGGAACACGCCCGCTTGCTGGTCAAAGAGGACCCGCAGGGAATGCTCCAGCGGATCGAACAGGCGATTAGCGATCTGAACAGCACCATTCGCGATATTCGCGCTTATATTCTCGATTTGCGCCCGCGCCAATTGCGCAACGAAAACTTGATGCAGGGCATCCGGCGTTTGATTCAGGAATTCCGCGCCAATACGCTGTTGACCGTCAACCTGCAGGGTTCGGATGAAGAGATGGCCGCGCTGCGTGAAGCCCAGGCGGTGGCGCTGTTTCATATCTGTCAGGAAGCCCTGGCCAACATTGCCAAACATGCTCGGGCGCGGACGGTGAACATTACCCTTTGGCTTTCATCTGAACGGGCTTTGATGGAAATCAGCGATGACGGGCGGGGGTTTGATCCTGAAAATATGCAGATGACGATTGGACACGGCCTCTCGAATATGCTCACCCGCGCCCGCAATGCCGGCGGAGATGTAGAAATTACTTCAGAGCCGGGCAACGGGACAACCATTTTAGCCTGGGTGCCGATCCGTAATGAGGAGTGATCTGAGCGGCAGTGAAAAGGCAGCCCGCGTGCAGCGGATGTTCAGCCGAATTGCACCGCGCTACGACTTGATGAATCGTTTGATGACCGCCGGTCAGGATGTGCGCTGGCGGAAGGAGATCATCCGCCTGGCGCGGCTTCAGCCCGGCGCGCGCTTGCTGGATTTGGGAGCCGGTACGGGCGATATTGCCCGCGAAGCCTTGCGCCAGCAGCCGGAGTGCCTTTCGGTGGCGGCGGATTTTACCCTTGGGATGATGCTGGCTGGTCAACCGCGCAACCTGCGCGGGCTGGTCTGGTGTGCTGCCGATGCGCTGAACCTGCCTTACGCTGACGCAACTTTTGATGCGGTCGTTTCCGGCTTTTTGCTGCGGAATGTTGCCGACCTGCCGCGCGCCATTGCCGAACAATACCGCGTCCTTAAACCGGGTGGACGCTGGGTGGCATTGGATACCACTCCTCCGCCGCAAAAAAGTCTGCTTTCTCCCTTCATCCGCTTTCACATGCGGCAGGTCATCCCGCTGCTCGGTCAAATCATCACCGGCGAACGGGATGCGTATGTGTATTTGCCAACCTCCAGCGAGAATTTCTTAAGCGCAGAGACGCTGGCGCAGGCGGTCGCGTCGGTCGGTTTTGAACAAGTAACTTTCCGCCGTCACCTGTTTGGGGTGGTAGCCATTCACCAAGCGGTCAAACCGGCCTGAATCAGGCGTACAATTCACGCCGGAAAAATTCCGGCAAGGCAAAAGCGGCCTGATGGACTTCGCGATTGAGGTAATTCAGCCCTTGCGGGTATGGGCGGTTTAAGCCTTCCTGCCACGGCGTATCCGATAGGTACATGAAGCCGATGCCGCCGCCGGGGTAGGTGGGAATGTGAGCGTAGTAGTAGGCGGGGTGGCGGGTGAGGGTTTTGGCAAAGGAGTAAATTTCACGGATCAGAGCCGTATCGAAGAAGGGCTGCTCGCATTGGGTGGCGATGGCCCCGCCGGGGTTGAGGGCGGCTGCCATCAGACGATAAAATTCTTCGCTAAAAAGCCGCTCTGCCATGCCGATCGGGTCGGTCGTATCCGAGATGATCACATCAAACTTTTCACGACCGCCTTCAAGGTAGGTGAATGCGTCCTGAATCACCAGTTTGGCGCGCGGGTCGCTCCATGGGTCGCCAAATTGAGTAAAGTGCTTACGGCTGACTTCCACCACCCGCCGGTCGAGTTCGCAAACGACGGCTTCTTCGACGGAGGAATGTTTCAAAACTTGCTGAAGGCTGCCGCCATCCCCGCCGCCGACGATCAGTACCCGCCTGGGAGCGCCCTGCGCCAGCATGGGCACATGGGCGATCATCTCGTGGTAGCCGGCATTATCCCGCTCGGTCAGTTGGATGATGTTATCCAGAATCAGGGTTTTGCCGAAAAACTCGGTATCCAATACCTGCACATGCTGGTAGGGGGTTTGTTCGTCCTCCAGAATGGCTTTGACGCGCAGGGATTTGCGATAGTAAGGATGCAGTTCTTCCGTAAACCAAACGCTGCTCATGGTTGTTTGTCCTTCAGATCAAAACCGGCTCGCGCACTTCGGCGGCACGGTCAAGGTGATAGACCGAGCAGTGTTCAGCGCCAAATAATTCCTGCAAACGTCCTACCAGAGGGGAAATATCCAGGCTCAGGTTACAAGTGAACAAATCAATCGCGCAGTACCCGTATTCCGGCCAGGCATGTAGGCTGGCGTGGGATTCTGCCAGCAGCAGAAAACAGGTAAAACCGTGCGGATTAAACTTGTAAAATCCTTTATTCACGATGGTCAGACCGCTTTCATCTACGGCGCGGGTAAATAATTCGCTGGCGCGTTCGGCGTCCAACAACAACTCCCGGTCGCACCCCGAGAGATCGCAAATAAAATGCTCGCCAAGCTTAAGGGTGTTCACTTGAACCGTCACCTCCTGAAAATAAAATGAGTTTGAGGGCTACATTTTCGGATAAAACCCCCCGTTTGTCAATCCTTACAAGCGAAATTCGTGGTAGGATTGTGCGGTATGGAAAACAGCAGCATGGAGAAAGCCGCCGAACGCGGGGTACCTTCGCAGGTGTGGCGGGCGGGCCAGGAACGCCGCTTAAGAATGATCCGCGAGGCTGGCGGCGAGCGGCTGAAGGGACGGGTATTCGTGGATGGCTGCGGGGTGGGGATGTACCTTGCCCGGCTGGCGGAGAGCGCCGTACAAGCCGTTGGACTGGATATTGAGCATGAACGCGCTGTAGAGGCGCATCAACACAGCGAACAGGTGATTTGCGGAGCCGGAGAGGCGTTGCCTTTGCCGGATCATACCTTTGATTTGGTGTTGAGTCACGAAGTGATTGAACATGTTCAGGATGACCGGCAGGCGATTCGCGAGATTGTGCGGGTACTGAAACCGGGCGGTCGGCTGGTTTTGTTCTGCCCCAACCGGGGTTATCCGTTTGAAACGCATGGTATCTACTGGCAGGGCAGGTACCGTTTTGGCAACATACCACTGGTGAACTACCTGCCGCGGCGTTGGCGCGACCGGCTTGCGCCGCATGTGCGGGTTTACAGCCGGGGTGATTTGGTAAATTTGTTTGAAGGTCTGCCGGTGAAATTGATTCGGCGGACGATTATCTTTGGGGCGTACGATAACCTGATTCAGCGGTTTGGCTGGGCCGGCCGGCTGCTACGGTTGGTTTTACAAACCATCGAAAAGACACCCCTGCGGATTTTCGGTCTGTCCCATTTCTGGGTGGTTGAAAAGACGGTTGAACGGGGATGAGGCTTACTTCAGCCGAAAATCGTAAATCTGGTTTTCGACCGGGAATTGACGCCCGCAACCCGGACAGGTAATGAGCGGCGGAGTGTCTTCCAAGGGGGTTTGACAATCCGGGCAGGCATAAAATCCGTTGACGGGGCTGGATGAAGGGGCTTTTTTTGCGCGGCAGCCAAGGAAAACGCTTGGGCTGAGTTGCCACCAGTTGCCGGTCCGTTGCGCCAGGCTGTCCAGGCTCACTAACAGCGGCAGGGGAATAAACCGCTTGAGCAGGTCAAAGCGGAAGTGCGAAACCGTCAAAGTGCGTTCAATCGCAAATCCGCACTGGCGCAGCCACGAGCGGACTGTTGCGGGGTGAAAATCGAAATTTAAGGGGGCAAACTCAACCGGTTCCGGGCTAAAGGGATTCCAGGTTTGTCTTCTAAGCCAGTAACGCAGGATGGCTTTCAGGTTTTGCTTGTTGGCAAATTCAAGGATAAAGATGGCGTTGTTTTGCAATACCCGCTGTACGTTTTCCAGCGCGCGGCGCGGTTCAGCCATGTGATGCAGGGTGCGAATCATGGTGGCGCCGTCAAAGAGGGAGGAAACAAAAGGAAGGTGGTAGATGTCCGCTGCCACAAAGCGATAGCGCGGGTTGTCGCCCAGTCGGGCGCGGGCTTGTTCCAGTTGAGTGCGGGAGTAATCGAGCAGCACGACCTGTTCAAAACCGATGTAACGGTGGGTGTTGCGACCGGCGCCAGCGCCCAATTCAAGCATTAACTGACCCTGAGAAGGCAGCAAACGACGCAGTGCAACCGCTTCAACCGCATCTTCGTAGGCGCGTCCCCCTTGTTCCCAGAAGCGCTGCTGATAATCGGAGCCTTCATAATCGCAAATGGGCGGTTGTGATGTCATCTTTTGCCTTAACGAGTGCGCCGGGCAGGTTTGCCGGCGGCGCCCAGAGTGACCACCTTACTGCTGCTTCCTCTCGGACCTGACAGGGTTCGGCGGATTCTGCCGCGCCGGTCCCACCCGGACGCGGGCTTATCATACCGCAGGTAGGGCGGTCTGTCAATCAAAAAAATTCCAATTGCCGGTGTGAGGGCAAAGCCGCCGCCAGATTGGGTGAAGAAACAGCGTAAATCGCGGTTCAGTGAAGGGAGTATCCTGAATGAGACAGGCTTCTTTGCCGCTTGCCAGCAATTGTTCCGCCAGCAGTATTCGAGATTCCGGCTTGATCCAGGGTTGAATAATCACGAGCGTTTTGGCATCGGCAATAATCTGGGCGGCTTCCGGCGGTATTTTGCCGTTGTGGGTCTCGTAGCGAAGCAATTGCGCCTGGCCGGGTGGTATGCGGTAGACCTGGGCAAGGGTTCGAATACCCTCAATGTCCCAATTTGAGTCCGTAAAGAAAAGAAAGGTTTTGGGTTGGTCAGGGTAAAGCGCCTGATCGCGTTGTAAGAGTCGCACCATCAACACTTCAAGGCTGGGAACGCCTTTGGTGAGGTTTCGGTAGAGGTTGTAAGCCATGTAGCTGTTGGTTATCAAAATGGCGCTCAATACCAGCGCGGGTAAAAACCGCTGAACCGGGCGCAAGGAAGGAAAATCGGATAGCTGCTGGACACACCAGGCTAATCCCAGCGCGGTCAGCACGGCATAAAACGGCAGCAGCATGAACATGCGGGTGGTGGATGGGGCAAACCGGTCATGGGTTGCGCCGACCAGAAAGAGCAAAATGATGTAATTGAGCAGGAAAACCGCATTAATTGGTTTTTGGCGTAAGCCGAAAATAAGGGACGCCAGCCCGACTGGCAGCAACATGGCGCTGAATGGGTCAAGATGAGAAGCGACCACAAAGTGGGATTGTTCCACGGTGTAAAGGAAAGAAAAGAGGGCATAAACGCTGTTTTTGATGAGTTGCCCAGCAAGAGGGTATTGACTGGCATAAGAGTTGGGATTGAAGAGGGTGCCGGTAATTTTGTTCTGCCAATAGGCTGGTTGAACAACAAGCGGCAGCAGCAAAATCATCAATGGCAGCAGATACGACAACCAGCGTTTCCATGCCGCTGAATTTTTGGGAAAATCAAACCAAATCAGCCAGAGAACGGCAACGGGAAGCGCGTATAAAGCCGCAGGATACACATAAAAACAAAAGCCGCTGGCTGCGCCAACCAGGGCATAGGAAAAACGAGCGCGGTGACGGACGGCATACCCGGCCGCAGCCATTAATACGCCAAAGGCAAATAGCGCTTGCAAATTGTTGTAACCAATCTTACTGAAGTTGAAGAGATAATGTGAAAAAGTCAGCGCGAGGGCGGCCCAAAGGGATAGCCGCTGTGCGAGAAAGGAACGGTAGAAAAGATAAAACAAACCAATAGACAGCCCGGTCAGATAAATGTTACTGATCCGCCAGCCGAAGTTGTCTTGACCGAAAAGGGACATGAACCCCATCTGGATCAAGGTGGAAAAAAAGGGGTGAGCGCCATAAACGCCTTCCGCGTCAAAAAGCCGGGGCAGCGATGCCCAAAATCCCGGTTGTTCCAAGCGCTGGATGGCAAGCGAGTAAAACGAGTATTCATCGCCAACCACAGCATACTCCCATCCCCACAGACGGAAAGTCATGAAACCCATGGCCGCCCAGGTGATCCAGTAAATGAGCGGAGGGCGGGTAAGGCGAATCAATGCCCAAACGGTGATCGCCGTCAGTAATCCGATTGGGAGAATGGCAGCGTGGCCAATCGTCAAACTGCGCAGGAAAAGCAGCCATACCAGATGCCCCGCTCCCCAAAAAAGCCAACGTAGAATTTGACGAAAGGGAATAATCGTTTTCTCTTCGATGGCGAAGGCTGCCAGAACGAAAAATAACCCCATCAGCAGTTCAAACGACGGCAGACGCTGCAAGCCGGCGAAAAAAATTAAGGATGTCAATATGCAGACCGCTGCGCCTTGGAACAGCCACCATCTTAATCTCCGCTGCGCCGGTGAAGATTGAGGGACGGCGGTGGAAGGGGGAGAATTTAAAGAGATAAAAACCGAATCCAGAGGACGGGCAGTTTTGTAAAATAACCCGGCAAAGCCCAAGTAGGATGCGAAGATGATGAGAAAGTACGAGGGGAGATACGCCGGGCAGTATTCATGATTTTTACACCAGTAAGTTTGAAGGATATCTCGAATTTCGAAATGATCAAACCAGCGTTCGTAAACCGCCAATCCAACCGGTATTCCAAGCAGGAGGACATAAAGCAATCCCAGCCACAGGTCTATGGACTTAGTGGAGGGGGAAGCTGAGGAGGACAGGTCGGTTGTTTGAGACATGTTGACCCCCGCTGGGTTTTCATTCTCATGTTAATAATTAGAGACAGGTTTTATAAAATTATCTACCGGCACATGATTAGGAGCCGGCTTTCCATTTTGCACTCTCCCTTTATTGAACCCGTGTTAAGATTTCATGTTCAATTGTATATGATTTCCAATTCCCCCGTCCTGATAAAACTGAAAGGATTTGCTTAAAATCAGACTTGGTAAATGAGGTATGTGATGCTGATAACCAGAAAGATAATCGTAAGCAGGAAAAGCACACCAGCAGCGATCCAAATGCCAAGAAATGCCAGCAGATTTCCCACGATGAGCAGGATGATCCAGGCCGCCATCAAAGTGGCCATGTTGCGCTGACGAACGGTCGGCGGTTGATTGGCTTTGAGAAACAGCCGCCAACCGCCAAGGGTTCCTGCCAGTGTGATCACTGCCAACAACCAGGAGATGTGAACCCCACTCAAGCGTGGCAAATTGACCAGCACAATCCCGCAAGTGGCGGTGCGGCTGGGGAGTGGAAAACTGCGGGAAAGGTGCAGACGCACCAACACCAGCCGCCCCCAGGCTGCGTCCTCGGCGGAGACGTACCATTCCAGTTGCCGGCTTTCGCGCGGCTGCATTTCAACGATGATATTTTCTTCCCGCATGAGGGTCACAAAGCCGTAACTGATGTGGATGCGTGCGCTTTGGCGCAGGATGCGGTCGGTGGGGTTTTGCAGGCGGATGGATACTGCGGCAATCTCTTCGGGTGTGATAAATTGGGGGCAGCGAAGGTCGTTCAGGACCAAATCGGCTGTGATGGATGCGTCAAATAACGAGGCTTCCAGATCGGCCCACGCGCTGCTGCCCCACCAGGCCAATCCGGCAACAAGACCTACCCCAAAGAGCAGGTAGCCCAGCAACGAGGAAACAAACCTTGACCTGTTCATCGGCGGGATAAGTGTATCACGGGCTGATGGGCTTTGCTAGGTGGATTTTGAGAAAAAAACAAACCTCAAACCGATGAACAACACACCGAAGAGCCCCAAGATGATTAACAAGTTTTCAAGGGTTATGGACGATTGGCTACTTAACAGGGGGTTTACCTGCGTCAATGGCGCAAAAGGTTGGACATCGTTATGAACCAAACTATCCAATAGAACATGACTGTACGCCCCGCTCAACGCGCCAAACCAAATTGCGGGTGGGTGAAATTCGGCATTGAGCCATTCAAGATTGATATGCAAGTGTTTGTAAAGTTTTGAGAATGAGGAAAATAGGAGAACGGTCAACAAACCAAGCAAGGTGGCGCCCGCCAGCGTGTGAAAGAAGCGGTGCAACGGATACTGACGGCTGAGCATGTAGTAAAGCGGTTCAATATCCATGAGGATGTTGGCGGCGCAAAAAGCCAAAAGCCCAAAGCGGCGCGGTAAAACTGCTTTGGCGGCCAGTCCTGCTCCGAAGTGAAAAGGAGTTACTGGCATAACGGCTATCCTAGGACCTGCACTTTCGTGCCGCCCGGCATGGAGATGGTCATCTCGCCGACATCATAGGGGATATGGGGTTCAGACCAGCGGAAGATCCATTTGGCGTCATCGGGAGCGGCGTTGATGCAGCCGCGAGAACGGGGTGTGCCAAAATCGTTGTGCCAGAAGGTGGAGTGAATTGCCTCACCATTGCCGGAAAAAAGAATCGTCCAGGCGATGCCGGGCAAATCCCAGCCGCTGCCGCTCACCCCTCCGCTCATGTGGTGGGAAATCAACTTGCGCCAGGTTGGCATGGTTCCAACCGGCGTTGACCATTTTTCGGTGGGGTTGCCATCCTTATCGAACTTTGCGCCGGAAGAAATCCGGCAGGTGTACACCTCGCGATTACCTTCAAAGCAGGAGAGCATCTGATAATTCAAATTGACCACAATGCGTTTATCCTCCGCCTCGGGGTGAATGGGTTCAAGTTCCTCGCGCGTTAACGGGCGGAAGCCAAAGGCCGGCGCCCACAGGATATCACCATAGCCATATTTCTGAGTTACCCGGTAATACACCTGCCCATCGCTGCCGGTGCGCAGGTCATCAATCCAGAAAATCTGGCTGTAATACAGGCGGGGGAACTGGGCTTCTTTGAGCCATGGGGCGCGGGCTGGCGGGTTGTGGAGAGTGACATCCAGATAGGGGACGGTTACCTCAGCCCACATGCCCCTCCCCAGCGGGCCGGTGGGCAGTTCGCTGACCGGCTCATTGGGCAGGTAACGCACCGGCTGAAGGCGCGGGGCATAGATGTAGCCTTCGGGCGTTTCTACCCAACGCCGGCTGAGGGTCAGGCCGGGCGTTTCGCCGATAACCTCGCGCAGCCAGATGACGATGTGATCATCGTAGATGGTTTTTAGCTGCCGACTCTCGGCGGAAGGCTTTGACCAGATAGAGACTCTGCCGGAAGTGACCCGACCCAGCCGCTCGGCATCCGGCCAGTCTTGAATCATCTGCCGCCAGACTACTTTGGGTTGGAAGGCCATTCCCGCCAGGGCCGCCACACCCAATTTCAAGAACTCTCTTCGGGAGAATGTTCTTCCGTTCATTTTTTTTCCACTCATCTCAAAACAAATAAAAGAATGCCTCCTAATACGAACAACAAGAGCGCTGCCCATAACCAGAGGGGAGTGCGTTCTTCCTGCACGACCGGCGAGAACGAATAATCCGATGGGTTTTTGGGGGCGTTTCGATCCATCAGCGGTGAAGTGGGGAAGATTTCATCTTCCGGTTCTTGGTCGTCTTCAAATTCACTACGGATGCTTTCCAAAAACGAATCGCTTTCCTCGCCAAACAGGTTAACCAATTCCTGATGCGCCGCCTGCCGAACCGGTTGATCTTCCTCGTAGAGCGCAAGTTCGGCGAGAGCGCGCAGCGCGCTCATTTCTTCATAACGACTGAGGGCGCGCACGGCTTTCAAGCGCAAGTTAATGTCGGGTTCGTGGTTCAGAATGAAGAGCAGGCCTTCTAATGTCCGGCGTTGTTCGGCGGTCAGGCCGCTTTCTGGAAATTCAGAAGGTTCAGGCAAATGACTATCCATGTCTGAATTGTACCTCAGGACAGGGCTTGTTTTGAGCAGTCTACCAGAAGCGGATTAACTTTAGCCCCAGCCATGCCAAACCGCCCAAAGAGAGCGGATAAATTAAAAAAAGAAAAAGATGGCTTATAATCGGGGTCTGGCGAAAGGCTGAAAGCCAGCCTTGCTGAGCGATCTTCGTCAGGAAAGTGTACCACGTAACCAGACCCAGCCAACTGGCCAATCCGTTCAAGATGACCGCCCCGACCAGAATGATCCAACCGATGAAGAGAATTTTGAGCAGAATCACAGGTTTATTGTAAAGGGTAAAGATGAAAACTTTATTAATCCTGACCATGCACGGTTCACCGCCCAATGATTTTCCCAAACGCGAACTGGCCGAATTTTTTGGATTACATGCGCGTTTTGAAGCCGCACCTCACAGTATGGATGAAGCCAGCCGGACGCGCTACGCAGCATTGGACTTAAAGATGCGCCAATGGCCGCGCACAGCCGAGAATGACCCTTTTCATGCTGCCAGCCTTTCGCTTGCCCAACAAATCGAAATTGAAAGCGGCCTGGAAACGCGGGTGTGTTTCAACGAATTTTGTGCGCCAACCCTGGAAGAGGCGGTGAAAGGAGCGGTTGAGGAGGGTTTTCAGCGAATCGTCATGGTTACTCCGATGATGACTCGCGGCGGCGAACATGCTGAACACGAAATTCCTGCACAAATTCAAACGCTTCAATCAAGATATCCCGCAACCCGTTTCATTTATGCCTGGCCGTTTGAAGAAAGGGAAGTTGCCCGCTTCTTGTCGGCACAAGTCCGGCGATTTTTGGAATAGGGTCGGTGGTTCATTGGGAGTTGAACGGATTTTTAAGCCAGTTCAACAGCAGATCGGGCGGGTCGCTTTTGCAAAAAACAGCGCTGACCTGCCCAATCCAGGTTTCTTTGCCGGTAATCTGTCCGCTGCACAGGGCAGCAATCACCAGATTGGGGCAAATCAACTTGAGGGTTTCCAGCAACTCAATCAATCCGCGGTCGTCCCGGCAGGGTTTCAGACCGTTCAGATCGGTATCCAGTAACAGAATTTCCGGACAGTATTGGGTAGTGAGGTTCAACAGACGAACCACATTATCCGCTTCATCGAGAACTTGATGATCGGGCTGATGTTCGAGGATCAGCCGGAGCGCCGTGCGGACTTCGGGGTTGTCATCTGCCAGTAAAATTTTCATGGCTGCCCCTTCACCGCTTTGATGTCTCCAACCTGCAGCCCATCATCCATGTTTCAGTGCGCACAATCATTGTATTCTTGCCATTCAAGAATTGTTCCATCTTTGGCGATTTTGTATCCATAAACACCCTGTGATCCATGATATTTTCCTCGGGTAAATAGGTATCGTTTGCTCAGGTTCAGTGTACCGGATCATCCGGTATTCATCACCTGCGAGGAGTGGGATTTATGCCTGCCCGGAGGATGGAACTTTTGTTAGCCAAAAGGATAGGGTGAATTTAGAAAATCCGCCTCACCGCAACCCGAAAAATCCGGCTGTGGAAGGGGGAACGACGGGGGTGTTATGGTTTTAGATTTTATGCTTGAGAGCCAGCGAAACCGCCTCGGTGCGGGTGGTGACCCCCAGTTTGGAAAGAATGCTGCTGACATGCGATTTGGCAGTCGAAAGACTGACCACCAGACGCTCGGCTATTTGTTGATTGTTTAACCCCTCAACCATCAGAGCCAGCACTTCCCGTTCGCGTTCGGTCAGGTCGTCCCCCAATTTGCGCTGGTGCGGACGGGAAGCCTGAATTAGCACTTCGGCCGCCTCGGGTGCAAGAGTGGGTTTGCCTTCGTAGGCCAGCCGGATGGCGCGCGCCAGTTCATCGGCGGAAAGGTCCTTGAGCAGATAGCCAATTGCGCCGGCTTCCAAGGCGTTTTGGACGAGTTCCTGCTCTTTGAAACTGGTCAGGGCAATGATTTGAGTTTTGGGGAATTTCTCCTTAATCCGGCGGGTGGCGGCTGCGCCATCCAGTACCGGCATCATTAAATCCATCAGCACCACATCCGGCCGATACTGATTGACCAGCGCAACGGCTTGTTCACCGTTACGGGCCTCGCCGACCAGTTCGAAATCCTCGTAGATGCTCAGGAAAGATTTCAGACCGTTCCGCACAACGCTGTGGTCATCACAAATCAGGATGCGGATTTTTTTCTCCTCACTCATGGACTATTCTCCCCTCGCTCATTTTTTGTGTTTCCTGCCAGAAAAGGGTGATGGTTGTGCCTGCGCCCGGCTGACTTTCCACAGAAAAGTGGGCGCCTGCTTGAAGAGCCCTTTCACGCATGATGCCCAATCCAAAATGGTCAGGCTTGAGCTTATTCAGGTCAAAGCCAATCCCGTCATCGCGGATGGTCAGGCGCAGCCCGTTGGGTGTATGAATCAGGTTAAGCCAGGCCTGGGTTGCCTCGGCGTGTTTGGCAATGTTATGCAAGGCTTCTTGAGCAACCCGGTAAAAGGCAATTTTCACATCCAGAGGTAAAGGCTGGCTGCCTTCAATGGTCAACGTAAGGGGAATACGGGCACGGGCTATGAAGGCATTCCCCAAGTGGCGGATCAAGTCGTTTAATTCGGCTTCCTGCATGGCAGTTGGACGCAGTTCCACCAATAGGGTGCGCATCTCGGCCAGCGCACCGCGGGTTAGTTCCCGCAATTCCTCCAGTTTTTTCTGCCCTTCCTGAGGATTTTTCTCCCAGATGCGGGGGAGCACCTCGGCGGTGAGGGTAGTGGAAAAAAGGGTTTGGGTGACGGCATCGTGCAGGTCGCGGGCTAAACGGCTGCGCTCCTCCATCACGGCGGTTTCTTTAACCTGCTGAATGAGTCGGGCGTTTTCAATGGCCAGAGAGGCTTGATCGGCGTAGGAAACCGCCAATTCCACCTCTTCGGGCAAAAAATTGCGCGGCTTGGAGTAGTACAGCGCCAGCCCGCCGTAAATTTGAGATTTGATCACCATGGGTACGGCCAGCACTGCCCCGTAGCGGTCGGCAAATTGTTGCAGTTTTTGAACCAGTCCTTGGTCGAGCCGGATATTTTCCCCCTCTGAAGACTGCACACGCTTTCCGGAAAACACGGCGGAGGTGTCATTCACCTGAACGGGGGCGCGCTTCAGCACGGCAATGCCCAATGCGCCTTGTCCCAAAGGTAAATGAATGGATGAGACGTATTCCGGCGAAAGTCCAACGGAAGCCTCAGGAATGAGAAGGTTTTTTTGGTGATCCAGCCGATGGATGGCGACGGCTTTTGCCCCCAGTAACTGTTGAGCCTGCGTAACAATGGCGTGTAACACTTCATCCAGCGGGCGTTCGGTATTGAGGATGGAAAGAATTTCGCGCAGACTTTCTGCTACCCGGTGACGGCGCTCGGCAACCTCGAATAAGCGGGCATTTTCGATAGCCAGCGCAGTTTGATCCGAAAGCATGCGCGCCAGTTGAATATCCTCATCGCTGAACTTGCGTGGTTGGGAAAAATGAAAGGTGATTGCGCCAAAAATTTGCCCGCGGATGAAGAGGGGCGTTTTCAAGAGACTGTGATAGTGCTTGACCGTAGCGGCAAGGCCGGCTGCCAGAAGCGGATCGTGGGTGGATTCGGGGCGTGCCAGCCGGGGTGAATACACCGATGGAATGTCCTCAATGATGACCACATCCCCATCCATCAAGGCTTGATCGGTTAAACCCTGATAAAAGGGGGTTTCGGCAATGATGTCAAAATCCGCCGGCAGATCGCACTGTGCCACTGTGCGGACACGGTTTTCCTCGACAAAAGTTTGGCGGATCATCGTCGAATCGGCATGCAGCCATTCCTTGGCTTGCCGGGCAATGACTTGCAAAACCTCACTGAGCGGATGATGCGAATTGATCAGGCGTAAAATTTCGCGCAAACCTTCGGCAACGGCCTGCCGGCGTTCGGCTTCGTGCAGAGTGACCTGATTGGTCAGGTCAATGATCATACCGTCAAAATGAGTTACCCTTCCATCCTTATCCCGCTGAGGATTTGAAATGGTATGCAGCCAGACCCACTCCTTCTTTTGGCGGTGAAAGACGCGGGCAACCTGATCATACGGCTCACCCAAGCGAACGGAGCGCTGATTGGCTTCTCTCACGCGCGGCAAATCTTCGGGGTGAATATTTTCAAACCACTGCTCAAACTGGTTCGGATCTTCAATGCCTACAATGTCTTTGAGAGATGGGCTGACGAAGATCACCTTGCCCCCCATGGGGTGGCGTGGGTCGAGCTCAATGCGGTAAAGCGCAAAATGACGCGCATTTTCCACCAGAAGTTTCAGAGCGGTTTGGGTTTCTCCCTCTTTTTCCTGCGCTTTCGCCCGCTCCGTCGCATCGGTGAGAATGTCTAAAATGCCGATTACCCGTCCCTCCTGGGTGATTGGCGCCAGAATGGCATCCCAGTAGCTGATCATGCCGCCGTTTTCGACGGGAAATGCCTCAATTCGTAAGGTTTCACCCTGCAAAACCTGAGAGAGGGAGAGATCAAAAAAACCTCGCCCGCCGGGGGAATATTCACCCAGACAGAGACCGGGTTTGAGATCTTCGGGAGTTAGGGCGGTATACTGTTCCGCCATTTGGGCAAAGGCTGGATTGCAGCGCACCAGCCGAAAGTCGGTATCGAATATGGCGACACCGATGGGGATTTGGGAAAAAACCAGTTCCAGCAGGGCGGGGGAAAGGGATTCCAGAGGGTTAGAGCCGGCAGGAGGGGGTACTTTCATTGATCTAGAGGGGAGTTTATACAGGCTGTTTAATCATACCATTAGACGGGCTATTTCCGTCCAAAATCGGCAGGGATCTGCCCCCAGTGTTCGGTATCCCATTTAAGTAAGGGATTTTCAAAAGTATTTTCCTGTAGCCAGGTTTCGGCGCGCCGAATCAGGTCGAACAAACGGGCGTTTTTCGGATCCTGTTTGAGTCTGGTTTTGCACTTTTTCTCTTTAATCCATCGCAGGGCAATTTCCGAGTCGGTATAGATTGGGCTGGTAATGCCTTTCTTTGTGAACAGGGCCAGGGCGTGAACGATGGCCAGAAATTCGCCGATGTTGTTGGTGCCGTTTTCAAAAGGCCCTTGAAAAAACAATTCTTTCTTTGTGGTTGTATGGACACAGCGATATTCGAGGAGACCGGGGTTGCCGCTACAGGCGGCATCCACGCAGTAACTCTCCGGGATTGGAGCGTCAACCTTGGCGGTGTTTTGAGCCTGGCGGTAGGTCTGATAGGCTTTGCGGTTTGGAAAACGAAAAGCGGTGCGGGCTTCGGAAAGCGAGGTTACCGAGAGGAACTCCGCTCCCGAAAACCCGCTTACCGCTTCGGCGCATTGCTTCCAACTGCTAAAAATTCCGGTGTTTAACCCTTTCCAGACCACGTAATACTTCTTTTCTGCCATCAATCAGATTATAACGGGAAACTCTCAAATAAGTTCTCGCTGCCAGTAACGATAAATGGCGTACGCCAGAAACAAAACGATTAATACATAACTACCCCCCTTTCGGTTTTGTAAGGTGATGGAAGGGCCGCGTTGAAACTGAAGAAGCGTAGCAAATACACCCGTAATCAAGGCCGCTACCGGCAAAAAACCACCAAATGCTGTGGGAGTCAAGCCATAGACAAAGCCTTGAAAAGCATGCAGAATACCACGAGGTTGTGGGCTGCCTCCTAAGAATCGAAACACCAGATATATCACTGGGGTGAAAATCAAAGTAATGATTAGCATTTCGAGGATGATCAAACCCATCGCAATCGGATATGACCATACCCCCGTTTGGGGTAAAAGGGTATCTTTCCAGTAAGGATAGACATCCATCTGAGCGCCGAGGGATGAATTTATCGGATTTGCACCGTCAATCCCAAGTCCCCAGGAAATGACCGATCCAAGCGACAACCAGCATGCCAGTAGAAAAAAGTGAATTAAGGGCATTTTCCACCCGGTTGCATGGCGAATTTCCTCAAAGAAATCATCGGGTGAGAACATTACTCTGAAAAACGGAGACAATATAGATTTCATCTCAAACCCTCTCTGTAGAAGATCCATACAGAAAAATTAACGTTGTGGAGCGGAAAGGTTGTTCAGGCATTCATCAAGGGCAGTCTCCAAAACTTTCTGGAATAACTCAGCCTTGAGGAATACATCTCTATGGATGAGACCTCCCGCCACTCGATATTGTTTGTAGTTGGGAAAGCGTTGTACATATTCCGGCAATAACTCGCTGCCCCAAACCTCATCCTTTTCGCCGATGATTTGAATGACGGGGATATTCAGGGTGATATTTTCGTCCAAACCGGCCTGGGATTCATCCAGGGTGGCTTCCAGTGCGTATTGAAAAGAGGCTTTATAAATCTTGGGGTTGCGTTGGTTTCGATTTCAATGGTACGGGTTTCAGCACGGATGTTGGGGTTTGTGATTCTGGCAAGCATTGACTCCTCCTTTTTGCTGAGGTATGGATTACGCTTGCCAGTATAAATGCGGAGCAATTAAATCTCATCCGCCGGAAGTGAAATGCTTCCTTGGGCAAAAGGTGAATTTTTACCCTGGACTGTTGGGGAGTATTTTTTAGGGTTTATTTCAAACGGCCTGATAACCGAGCCGTGAGATTTCTGTTCGAATGATGTCTTCGCTAATCACTTCATCCTCAAATTCAACCTTAAGGATGGCTTTATGATAACTGGCTTCGGCACGGAAGATGCCTTGCAGCCGATCCTCGATGCTTTCCAGCTTCATGGCACAGTTGGGACATTCCATGCCCTGAATTTGAAGGGTGATTTTCTGTCTCATGATTTTATACATCCTCGAAAAGGATTACCCCGCCGTACATACCCATCGAACAAGAAAATACCAGGCGGGTTCCCTCCGGTTGAGGTGGAATTTCAATTTCAGTGATGCCGGTTGGTCTTAATAATTCCTGGATTCCAAGGGAAGGCACGGTAAATGCCAGGGAGCAGGAGTACACATCTTTTGAGATCAATCGTAAGCGAGTGGGAACATCGGCTTCGGCGCGGATGAGGGCGGGTTCATACCCATAGTTTTGAACCCGAATGCTGATGACCTGTGCTGATGAATTACCGTCTTCAAGTGGTTGAAAATCAACCAAACCGGGTTGTTGAGCGCCTATCAGTTGTTGGTTAAACCAGCGGGTCAGGGATACCGGCGAACCCGCGAGGGCGATACCGCTGTCAATGGTCACGATAGCCAGAATCAAAACGACTACCGCAACGAAGCGCAGGAAATAGCGCTCGAGACGCGCGCCGATTTGGGTGGTAAAGTAGGCCACGGCAAAAAAAAGCGGTGAGGTGCCAAGCGTAAAAGCAAACATCAAAGTCGCGCTTTGCAACGGGTCGCCGGTCGCGAGGGCTGCGGCCATCATCACCTGAGTAACCCCACAGGGAATCAATACCGTTAATGCGCCAAGCAAAGCGGGGGTTAATAAAGGGGACTCGGCACTGCTGCCAGCTTTTCGGCGCAGCCAGCGACGCAGAGCGGCCGGCGGTTCAAAAGCAAAGTAACGGAACATGGGGTGAACATTCAACATGCGCAGGGCAGATCCGAGCATGAAAATACCAATTCCAATCAGCAGGACGGCGCGCATATAGGGAGAAAGTTGAAGGACGCGGCCAGCCAAACCCAAGAACAGCCCTAAAATCGTGTAAGCAATCAGCTTGGCCAGTAAAAATACCAGAATGGGTTTGGCAAGCTGAGGTTTTGAATTAGCCGGCTGGTTTTTACGGGATCGCTGCCGGCTTTGAGTTGAGGATTGTTGAAGGTCTTTTTCAATTTGCCCGGTCAGCGAGCTGGCCAGCAAACCTCCCTGGACTGCCAGACAACTCAATCCCCCGGTAGTTAATCCAGTAACGAAAGCGAGCAGGATATTCATCATCAAATCACCTTTAACCTGTGTTACTGAATAAAGAAGAAAGCAGATTGTTCTCCAAGAAGAAATTACAAGGAGATATACGATATTATAACTCGAAATACAATCTTGGTTTTTCGTGAAAAACCAGCAGCTGGCATTCGATTATGAACAGCGGAAAATCCTTCCGATGGTATGACTTGCATCCTAAAATCCGGATGAGGAATTGTGACCGGAGATACATTACAGGGCGGCGGTAAGTGCGTACACTGGGGTTGTAAGAGCCGTTAAACGCTTCGGAGGAAATAAAATGAGAGCTTTGCTGGTTTACCCCAAGTTTCCGGACACCTTCTGGTCGTTCCGCTATGCTTTGCAGTTTATCCGCAAAAAGGCGTCCTCTCCGCCATTAGGGTTGCTGACGGTTGCGGCCCTGCTTCCGGAGGAATGGCAACTCCGGCTGGTGGATCTGAACACGCATTCACTTACCGATGAGGATATTCAGTGGGCTGAGGTGGTGATGGTTTCGGCAATGGTGGTTCAGCGGCAATCCACCCGCGAGGTGATTGCCCGGTGTAAGACGGCCGGAAAGCGGATTGTGGCTGGCGGTCCGCTATTTATGGGTGAATGGCGGGATTTCCCGGAAGTGGATCACTTTGTGCTGAATGAGGGGGAGATTACACTGCCTCTTTTTTTGCAGGATTGGGAAAAAGGCAGCCCTCAGCGGGTCTATACTACCGACGAGTTCGCAGATCTGAGTCAGTCCCCTGTACCGCGTTGGGAATTGCTGAATACCCGTCATTATGATTCGCTCAGTATCCAGTATTCACGCGGCTGCCCGTTTAACTGCGATTTTTGTAATGTGACCGCCATGCTGGGGCACCGCCCGCGCACCAAGTCGGCTGATCAGATCATTGCTGAATTGGACGCAATGTACCGCCTTGGCTGGCGCAGGAACATCTTTTTTGTGGATGATAACTTCATCGGCAACCGCAAGCAACTCAAAGAAGAAATCCTGCCTGCGCTTATCCGCTGGCGGCAGGGGAAAAAGGGCTGTCATTTCATTACCGAGGCTTCGATCAATCTGGCGGACGACCCGGTACTGATGCGGATGATGGTTGAAGCCGGTTTCACCTCGGTTTTTGTTGGGATTGAAACGCCGGCCGAAGAGAGTCTGGCGGAGTGCCACAAAGGGCAAAACCTGCGCCGGAATCTGGTAGAAAGCGTCCGGCGGCTGCAGCAATTTGGTTTACAGGTGATGGGCGGGTTTATTGTGGGGTTTGACAGCGACCAACCCAATATTTTTCAACAACAATTGGAATTTATTCAGAAAACCGGGATTGTTACCGCCATGGTGGGAATGCTACAGGCGCCTTATGGGACAATGTTGTATCAGCGGTTGGAGCGTGAGGGACGGTTGATGATAGAGATGACCGGCAGCAATACGGATGGCTCAACCAACATCCTCCCCAAAATGGGACTGGATACCCTCAAGCAGGGCTATCGGCGTTTGATTGGTGAACTGTACAACCCTAAAATGTTTTATGAGCGGGTGCGAACCTTCCTCGAAAACTATAACCCGCCCCGTTTGAATGTTTCAATCCATTGGGAAGAGGTCTATGCCTTCTTTACTTCACTGTGGCGGTTGGGCGTGTTGGGCAGGGAAAGGAAAGAATACTGGCGCTTGTTCTTTTGGACGCTGTGGAAATATCCGCGCAAATTTGCGCTGGCGATCACCTTCGCCATCTACGGTTATCACTTCCGGCAGGTGTTTCAAAATCAGGTGAAAACTTAATTGATGGCGGGATTCGAATAACACCCCCTCATGGGGGCGCGCGGTCGAAACGGTCGGACTGGCGGGGAGGGCGGGATACGAATAACACCCCCTCATGGGGGCGCGCGGTCGAAACGGTCGGACTGGCGGGGAGGGCGGGATGCGAATAACACCCCCTGATGGGGGCGCGCGGTCGA
>CALHYE010000016.1 GCA_938040735.1 uncultured Bellilinea sp. | reverse complement strand
CCATGAAATGATGCTTATAGATAATCCAATATACACTAAAACCGGTTGGAATTCTAATTCTATCGTGTGTTCTCCATCCGGCAATTCAAAAACCGGAAATAGACCATTGCTTGTAGTGAACTTAACTGCTTGACCATCCATCGAAGCAATCCAGCCGGGATAATATATTTGCGAAACAAGTAATTTTCCTGGCCCTTTTGCGGTCAATTCAAGCCGGTTAGGCTTAATTTGAAGATTGAAAATCGGCTGTTTTTCTCCGCCGCGCTCTATCCACGCCAAACCGTGGAAATAAGGGTTTTCATATATCCGGGTGTTAGAAAACCGAGCGACTTCATTGGATTGAAGCAAGGGGATGTCAAATTCCGACACAACAAATCTTACACCAAGCAATCCCATCAATTCCATATCGGGGGTAAAATTTTGATTATCCGTTTTTGGATCGTCATTCGGAAAGGGGGGAAGGGTAACGCTATAGCGATCAAGAGGCACTCCGCTGGCCTTGATAAAAAATTGCTGATAGGCTTTGAGGATCAAGGGGTCAACCCCATTAACCATTTTGATTTGATGGAATGCCGCAATATGCTGAGGAATACTATTTGAAGGGGTATAAACCCGGAATTCTCCCCTTTGAGCCTTCAAGAACTCAACAACCGGTTTGCTTTCGGAAAAAATCTCCTCGATCTTTATCGCCCGGATGCTTTGTTGATTAACCAGCGATAAGTCAACAACCAGAAATAAGATCAATATTCTTGCACCAGCAATGATTAGGGTTCTTTTTCGCTCTAACACGGCAATCAAAAATATTACCCCCAGCAGACTGAAAAATCCCCAAATTAAATTTGCCGGAACTTTCTGCCCCATTACAAGGAAACCCAATCCGAAGAAACCTGTAAAAGCGGCAAAGGGTGTCATAAAAAAGACCGGATCAGGACGAAACAGCCTGTCCCTTTCGAGTAGATCTTGAAGACCCCAGGCTGCTAAAACTGCAAATCCCATTCCACCTAAAAAGTAAAAGCGAGTCGGCACCCGCAATAAATCCATTGCGGGCAAAGTTGTCAGGAATGGATAAAATGGTAACGATTCTCCAACAGATAGCAACAGGCTAAACAGGACAACCAGCCACCAAAATACGGTTTTCTTTCGAACGCTTGGGATAGTTAAAGAATAAATTGCAAGACAAAAAACCGGCGAACCGGGGTAGAGAACCCATTCCGCATAGCCCCCAAAATCGGGTATCCACAAGCCCAAGGTTTCTTCTATCGGCAAGGAATAAATTGAGAAATCTTTTAGGCTCATCAGAGATCGGGTTGAAAGGCGGGTATATTCAACCAGCGGCAATAATAAAACCGCCGCTAATAAAATCGCCGCCAATAATCCTGCTGGAATCTCAACTATTTGTAGGATTTTTTTCGTGGGGGGAAGTGTTTTGCGTTGATCAATCAGGTAATAAACCACCCATCCGCCCCACAAAAATACTGCATAAGCCAGCCAACGCACATCCGCTAAAGTTATCAGTCCCATGATAGCAGCGGAAATTAGCCACCGCGATTGATGCTGATTGGCAATTTGATTAAACAAAAGCCAGGGCGTCCAGCAAACAGCATAGATTAGGGTAATGTGTCCGGCTGCAAAATGTGCAAACAACTTCGGCATCAGTAAAAAGGCAAATGCCCCAAACAAACTGGCTTCTTCCCGTAAATTTTGGCGATCTAATAAGAATTTAATTCCAATCGCCCCCCACAATAGATGCAGTATCGCTAGCAAATTAAAACCTAGGGGGAAGGGAAAGATATATGCCAGCCATCCCGGCGGATACCATAAACCCGCTAATGGATTTGCGGCAAAGGGATAACCGCTGAAAATCAAGTTAGACCAAAACGGAAAACTACCATGATTCTTGATGCTGTCCAGGAGATAAACCGCGTTTGGCAAGTGAGTAATGGTAAGGTCTGAAAATTCTGAATATCTCGGATAGAAAAAATTCAACGAACTGAGCAACCACGGGGCAAGCGGGATAACCAGAATTAACCACCACCATTTTTTACGCATCTTGATCCTATCTATCGCGCCTCAAGGATTGAAAAAGAGTCATTTTGATATACAATTGACAAGGCTTTCATCCATTCTGGAAATTGAGCAGCGTTGTTTCGAGGCCAAAGAATATAATCCACGTGATTTTGTTCAACAAAAAGATTGAATTCCTCTCTCCCTAATCTTCCATTGTAAAATCTTTCAAGCCAATCCTTTAAGGTGTTCGCATTGACCGTTTCAAAAGGATGGCCGTAGATGACTCGACAATCGGTGTAAGCTGGAATAAGCAGACCAAATTCAGCCGGCGACAGTGCAATTGCTTTTTGAGAACAAACCTCCAGTTGCATCCACTCTAATGTTGTTTGATCATTACGGCTCAGATACAGGGGGAACTGATGTTGAACAAAAGCCTGTAGAGCGCCAAGCAATAGAAAAAGATTCGTAACTAAACAAAGCGGTAAGATCAACCAGAACCATTTGCGAAACCTGGATATTTGGAGATTTGCAATCTTGCCTAAACTGAACAATGCAAAAATCGCGACTGGAATTAACCAACCTAACAGAAAACGCCTTTGAAGGGCAAACGGGAAATAAGCCAAACCCATCCCGCTGATTAACCAGGCTGCAGTTAGATTTAAATTCGCATCGCGTTCTCTTAGCCCCCAGGTTGCTAATCCAATCAATGCAAACAAAATCAGGGGCGCAAATGAAATAAGGAGGATAATCAGCGAGGGAGTGAGGGTTTGATTTTGAGCATTCCACTCTTTCAATAAAGGATCGGACAGAATTGCGAAATATTGATAGATTAGCGCTATCCCGGCCGGGAATAAATAAACCATCGGCAATTTCCATTGGATTTTCTGGCGCTGAATTAACCGCAAGAAATAATAGACGGCACAAACCGTCGTCGCGACCACAACGGCAAAAGGCAAAACAATCGCAAGGATTACCCCCAAAAGCGGGTCAAACCATTGGGCTGGTCTGTTCTTTTGCACTTTAGAGAAAAACCACAGCAATAAACCAATCCCTAATGGGAAATGTGGATTGGCAATCATGCTCAAGTAGGGATAGGCTTCAGCAACCCAAAAGTCCATTGTAAAAACGCCGAATAATCCTGCCGCCCACCCCAATCCCGAACCAAACAGAACCATAACCAAGAGGTAAGAGAATGTGATTTGAAGCCATCTCACTTGAAGCGACCGTAGATAGGCTTCAATTCCCAAGCACATAACAACCACTGCCGCAAAGCGGGCTAGGTGAAAAACAAGGATCGGCTGCAGCGAAAAGACCCTTGCAATATGTCCAAGCAGGATATAAAACAAGAAAAGGAACCCACCTTGCCCTTCCTGCGCAGTGTATGGTAAATGAAATAACCACTCTCCGCGCAGCCCAATTTGCATCTTCGCCAAATAACTGAATCCATCAATGGGGTTCAATAAAAAACCGCTGTATATAAAATTCTCGTCCTGCAATAGAAACCCAACCAGAAATGGCACCCCACTTAAAATTACAGCCGCAAAGATCATAAATCGAGAGGTTTTTGGAGACATAAGAGAATTCGAATTGAAGTATACTTGAGAAGAAATGTCCCTGCAATTCAAAAAGGACAGTCTAATTTGACACCGGCATTCAAACAATTTTATGAGCCAATCCTTTCATTTGTTTCAATTACAAAAGGTAGATACTCGGCTGGATCAAATTCAGCAGCGGATCAACTCAATCTTGCTAGAGATTGAGAATGACGCCCGCCTACAAAACGCCAGAGAGCAACATCATCAAGCTGGAGAAAAATTAAGCCAAATCCAACGAGAATTAAGAAAGATTGAACATGAGGTCGAAAACCGTCGGCTGAAACTGGAACAGAGTGAAGCCAATCTTTATTCCGGAAGAATTAAAGTCCCCAAAGAATTACAAGATTTGCAAAACGAAGTGGCTTTCCTCAAACGCAGTATTGCTGGGCTGGAGGATCAGCAGATCGAAATCATGATCCAATTGGAAGAGGCAAAGAATGAATATGACCAGATGCAAAAATTTCTTTTACAGGTTGAAGCCGAAGTATCCCAAAGCCAAGCCGGCTTAATGGGTGAAAAAACTCGCCTGGAAAATGATCAACAAAGGTTGATGATCGAAAAACAGGCGATCATTTCCCAAATATCCCCCCATATACTTGCTGAATACGAAAAATTACGCCAGAAAAAACAAGGGATTGCTGTGGCGTCGGTTGAAGATTCTTCCTGTAGCGCTTGTGGTGCAGGTCTTACTCCCGCTCAATGCCAGTCTGCCCGATCCCCCTCTACCATTTTTTACTGCCCTTCTTGCGGCAGAATTATCTACGCAGGATAAAGTATCATGTTTGGACTGGATAACATTGCGCTGGATCGCTTTTCCTTCTGGCTGGGCTTCATTGGCGGTACGCTTTTCTGGTTGTTAATCAACCGGTTGTGGAAAGGGTTCCCCTTCATCCGCCAGACTATCCAGCAAATCGCTGAAGCCAACCGCAGAAAAAGGATGTCGGGCGTAGAAAGCGCGCTCAGACAGGATGCCCTTCGGAGAGCTCAACGAAACCATCTGGGCGCTTCTTTATTTTCGCTGGACGAAATTGTGGTTGAACCCCATTTGCTCGCGCCACCTCCCCAAACTGACCCGCAAACTCCGGTTTCAGTCGAACGGTACACCTCCCATATCCTGCCTTTCTTGCCCGAATTTCCCGAATTTGCAACCCGTTTTGGCTGGCCGCGCTTAACCCTTTTTGAAGCTCTGCAAGGAGGCAGTTATCTGGCTCTGCTTGGAGCAGCCGGCTCAGGCAAATCAACCGCTCTGGCATTTATGGCTTCACGAATTGCCCGTCAGGACAAACAAGCCGGAAAATGGGCAGATTATTTTCCGGTTTATCTTCACATCCATGATCTTGAGTACCAAACTACCCCTAAAAAAGATGTGTTGGAACCGATCATCAAAGCCCTTTCATCATCCGCCCCGGTAACTGCCTTACCCCAGATTCCGGGCTTTATTCGTAACATCTTCCATGAAGGAAGGGTGATTTGTATTTTCGATGATCTTGACGAATTAAACAAAGATCAATTCCTTGCTGTTCAATCCTTCATAAGAGAATTAATATCTCAGTACCCATCCATTCGATTCGTGGTAGCAGCGAATAATCAATATCTTGACGGGTTAAACCGCCTTTCTTTCGAACCTTTTGTATTGGCCGGCTGGACGAGAGACCAATTAACGGATTTTATCAATCGCTGGGGAATATTGTGGAATAACCTGATTGGAGTAACCGCCTCCCAACAACAGAATTTGGAAATTTTAGACAATTTGCTGGTCACCCATTGGCTCGGTTACGATCCGCTTTATTGGACACCCCTGCAATGGACGCTTAAGGTTTGGGGGGCTTTTGCCGGCGACCAGCAAGGGATTGAAGAATATTCTGCCATCCCAGCGTATCTTACCCGGTTGACTCACTATCGAGTGCCAATTGCTGCAATGAGCGTCCTCGCCACAGCCATGATTCAGCAGCAATCGGCCTGTTTGGATTATGCCGATGCCGAAAAATCGCTTTCTAGCGTTCGTTTAGATCGAGAGGAAGAAGCCAAACTGATCGAAGAAGATAAAATCGCAAATCCCGCTTCTCTCCAGAAAGAGATGGCCCCCAAATCGGTAACCTCGGGCGGTCGGATATTATCTATTTTGCTTGAGGCAGGAATTCTCACGGAACACCAGGGAGACCGGCTAAGTTTTTCCTCGCCGATTTGGACAGGTTATCTTGCAGCCATTCAAACTCAATCCAGCCAGATCTCACTACCCATGCGGCTATACTCATCCATCGAAGAGGAATACTATCACTACTTAACCATATTACAGCCAGACAATTGGCTGGATACTTACCTTCAACGCGATGAGTCTCCTTTCTATACCAACCTGATTAACAGTCTGCGGTGGATTAAGGACACACCTTCCAATCATCCATCAAGATCATTGGTGTTAAGAAAAAGCATTCCTTTTCTCCAAAATGAAATGCTGCCCTACCCGCTGCGAGTGCGTATTTTAGCAGGTTGTGTATCCTCTAACGATACAGCCCTGACAATGTTATTCAAACAATACCTGGATAATTCTTCCCCAACAATTCGATCAATAGGCGCTTTAGGATGTGGAGCCTTACAAGACAGCAAAACGATCCCGAACTTAATCTCATTATTGAATGATGAACAACCTGAAACGCGTATTGCAGCCTGTTTTTCACTAGCCTGCTTTGAAAATCCGGATGCTGAAAAAGCAATCCTCGATTGCATTCATTTTGCAGATGAAACGCTTCGCTTAGCAGCAGCAGAAACGTTGACCTTGGACACCCGCAAGGGTCACGCCCGCCTAAAGGAATTAACCGAGTCGGAGGATTTGCTGGTCAGGCGGTCAGCCGTTTTTGGCTTGTCCTTGATTCAAAGCCAATGGGTGGTTGATTTATTGGAAAAAATTGCAGTGGAAGACGGTCAATGGGTCGTGCGCAATGCTGCCGGTCAAGCGCTGGAAAACCGCCAAAAAGCCAATCCTTATCTCCCATCCCTCCAGAAGGAGCCTGCAGATACTGCTTGGCTGATTGCATTTGCCGCCAAGCGAGGGGTGGGGATTTCCAAGGGCGATCCTGCCATCCCTTTGCTTTTGGACGCATTAGCAAACGGAAGTGAAGACGAAAAAATTGCTGCCTTATGGTTTCTAAGGCATCATCGTCAAGACTCTGTAATCTCCCAGCTGTATCCCTTATTGTATTCTCATCAAATTGAGTTGCGGGATACCGCCAATTACGCCCTCTGGTTTATGTCCATCTGTGATAACTGAGCCGCATCAAGAAGGAATTTTCACAACCCTTCCTACAACTTGCTGAACTTGATCCACGCTTAACCCAATGATGCTAATCAATTTATTGGTGGAATTTTTTGCGCCAATGATTTCAAAGCGATGGATGGGCACATTAAATAATTCGGATAAATACTTAATCAAAGCCGTGTCAACTTCAGGATCACTCATTGGATTGACCAATCCGATTTGCAGCGTACCATCCGGTAAAACTTTCTCGATTTTGTTATCTTTTGAGTTCAAATGTAAGCTCACCGTAATAGCGCAGCCGGATTTGGCATTATGAAAGCGATGTTTTTTTGAATTAGCCATGGCACTACCTCAAAGAAGCCAGCAGGGAAATCAATAAAGTTTGTACCACCTGAATCAAAATAATCAATACCAGCGGACTGAAATCAATCATCCCCAACGGAGGGACAACCCGACGGATCGGCCTTAGGAGTGGGTCAACGATACGGTCGAGATTTGCACGAATCGGGTGGTATGGCGACATAAAGTAGGAAAGCACAACGCTGACAATTACAACGATAAACAAGACACTGCCTAATGCTTGAATCAATGAAATTAATAGATCAATCATGGTTCAACCTTTCGAATAATCTCTTGGCCCTAAAATTGCCTGACCAATTCTTACCATGGTAGCCCCTTCGATGATTGCAGCCGGGTAATCAGCGCTGGTACCCATCGATAACTCATGCAGATTTAGCGAAGGCAACCTCTCTTGCAAAAAATCACGCAATTTTCGCAGTTTACGAAAATATCCCTGCGCTTCTTGCAAGGTAGCGGTCAGAGGGGGCATAGTCATCAAACCACAGATCTGCAGGTGTGGATATCTTTGGATTTGTTCAATTTCGGGAATCAATTCAGCCCAGTGGTTTTGGTCGCTGGCCGGCCAACCAAACTTAGAGACCTCACCCCCTACATTGAACTCCAATAAAACTTTCAAGTGTTTGTTCCGCTCCGCCAGCAGTCCTTCCATCTTTTCAGCAATCCGCAGGCTGTCCAAAGAATGCATCCAGTTAAAATAATCGGCTACCAGTTTTGCTTTTCGGCTTTGCAGGTGTCCAATCATGTGCCATTCTATACTTTCAATTTGCCGGAAAGCATTGATTTTATCAACCGCTTCCTCTGGATAATTTTCGCCAAAACTTCGGATGCCCGCTTTTATAGCAGCCTCAATCACTTCGAGCGGTTGGCTCTTGGAAACAACAACAACCCGAATTTCTTCCGGTTTTCGGCCGCACTTCAAAGCCGTTCGTTGGATTTCTTCCTGCACCCGCAGGTAGTTGATTCGAATTTCCTCAACACTTAATGGCATTTTGCCGGCTCATTCCTTATGTCGGTTTTAATTTGATTAAGGCTGCAAATCGGCCGGTGTTGCCCTGCTCGGCCCGATGAGAAAACCATCGCTCAAGGTCACATGCGGTACATTGCTGGGCAACTTGAATGGATTTTACCCCAACTTCCCGTAATAGGATTTCATTCGCCGACCATAAATCAAAATGAATAACGCCATTGGTTGCCTGAAGAATCTGCCCAGCCTTCTCACCAAAGGATTCTTGGACTTCTCTGGCGACATCTTCCCGAATAATGTAATGATCAACACCAATCGAAGGCCCAATCCCGGCCAGAATATCACCCGGCTTTGTACCGTAATTTTCCATCATAAACCGAACCGTTTTGGAAGCGATTTTCTGTACGGTACCTTTCCAACCAGCATGAATTAAACCGATTACCTGATGAACAGGATCATACAATAAAACGGGTACGCAGTCAGCAAACCGCATAAACAAAGTGACCGAAGGATTATTGGTTACGATGGCATCGGCCTTTTCGTGTGGTTGGTCAAGGGGACGCGGTTTATCCGAAAACAGCACCCTGTCAGAATGAACCTGCCACACATCAAAAATGGAAGCAACTTCAATTCCCAATGCTTCAAAGATACGCCGGCGGTTTTCAATCACATTCTCGCGGCTGTCTCCCACTGTCCCGCCTAAATTTAAGGTTGCCCATGGTTTCGGACTTACCCCCCCTTTTCGGGTAAACACCGCCTGAATAACCTCATCCCCCAGTAAATCAAATCGGTAAAACTCTAAGCCGTTGATTTCCATATAAGGCATTTTGGCTTTACCCTTGCGGTTTAATTTGAGCGACTACGGATTGTTTTTGGGTTAATAATGCCCTTGTTTCCCGCATACTCTCTTCAATCATCGGGAAGAGATACCAGCCAGTCGTGCCTCCAAAAAGGACACCGGTTATTGTTCTGAGGACGGGCGTACTCTCGCGAATTACCGGTAACTCAGACAGAAAGGACAACAGACTGGGCAATTGAGAAAAACCATCAATCCCAATCGGCGCCAAACCGAAAATAATCCAAAGGTACCACGGCAAAGACCTGATTTTCCTGCCGGTGAGCGAAAATATCAAACCAAATGCGAGTAAAGAACCATATATAGCGACATCTCGCTGGCAAAGGGCAACTTTGTATCCGATCCTCCCAGCCCCATATCCAATCTCTTCCATGCCTGTAAACTGGCGGGCAAACGCCAAATCCGCCGGCGAGACATTGAACAACTGCTCATAAGAAGCCATCGTTTGCACTTCGGCAAGACTGCGCGGATAATAAGGCTGCATTCCAAAAAGAAACCACGAGCGAAAAGTCAATTGATGACACAAGGGACTATAAATCGTGTAAAGCGCCTTCGCTGGCGCTTTCATCCCATTCAAAGCCAGCAGTGGAGCAAGAAACGGCAAACCGACATAAAGAAAAATAAAAAAATTAATCAAAAGCATATAGCGGTTGCTCAACCACAACGAAATCCGATCGGCGGTGTTGACTTGTCTGCCTCGTTGAATGCGTCTTGAGTAACCCTCGTCGCCCACCGCATTAAGATGTCTGGCGCGATCCATCGCCGCCCCCAGCGTTACTCGTAATTCTTGTTCACTAAAGGGCGAACCGAGCCGATAAGGCCCTGCCTGAACAACTGGGGAGTCTTTTTCATAGGCTGCCCTCAAGCCTTCATCTTGATCAATGCTAACCACAGCCAGCTGATGAGGATATTCATCTCTCAAGCGGTTTAACAATGCCACGACCTTTTCTGCGGCCGGGTCGCCCTGCTTTACAAATACCGTAACCACCATCATGGGACTGCTCCAATCTTTTCTAAATAGGAGGAGAGCAGTCCCTCATCCAATTGTCCAACATGCATGCCTCTCAAGATACCCTCCCGATCCACAAAATAGGTGGTTGGAAAACCGAAAACCTGAAATTTTTCGGCTATTTTACCATCGGCATCCAGCAGGATAGGGAAAGTGATCTCGCGCTCTTCAACAAAACGACGAATGATAATTGCGGGTTCGTTATAGTTGACACCTAACACCACAACCCCTGAGTTTTGGCGGTAAATTGTCTCAAAAAGCGGCATTTCGGCTTTGCAGGGATCGCACCAGGTTGCCCAAAAATTCAACACAATCGGCTTCCCGACAAATTCCGAAAAAGTTAGTTTTTCTCCATCCAGAGTTTCAAGCGTAAAATCCGGAAAGCGTTGACCGGATTGCGGAATTTGTCTTTCCCGTTGAGCAGTTAGGGGTTGATTTCCACCCCAAAAAATGAGCATCCCAACCAAACCACCAAAAACCAAACCGCCCAAAAGCAAGACTGCTGTCTTCCGGTTCACCTCGCTTTGCCTCAAAGCCCCAAATCAATAAAGGTGCCAAATTGGGCTAACTGATTAAAGACACCCAAAAACAACATAACGCCA
Source organism: uncultured Bellilinea sp. (assembly GCA_938040735.1). Taxonomy (GTDB): domain Bacteria; phylum Chloroflexota; class Anaerolineae; order Anaerolineales; family Anaerolineaceae; genus Bellilinea. The sequence continues at coordinate 41,614 of CALHYE010000016.1, read as the reverse complement.
ACGATGATCATCAGCGCCCCCATGGCTTTTTCAATATAAAACATTGCTTTTCCATGCTTGCGAATCAAGTTAGTCACCCAGCCGATTCCCAATGCTGCCAGAAGAAACGGCACAGCCAGACCAGCCGAATAAAAACTTAACAAAACTAAACCCTGATTTACCGAACCGCTGTTAATTGCAAGGGTAAGGATCATCCCCAAAACCGGTCCGATACATGGCGACCAGCCGGCAGAGAAGGTAACCCCCAATAAAGCAGAAGAAAGCAGACTGCGATTTTGGTGAATTTTGGTCTGCGGACGTAGATCATATTCCAGAAAGCTCAAGCGCAGCAAGCCGGTCAGGTGAAGTCCAAAAATGATCACAATGATCCCGCCCAATTTAGCCAACACTGAGCGAAAGTCATACAATAAACTCCCCACTGCCGACATCGTCAGGCCAAGTGTCAAGAACACGGCACTAAAACCAAGAATAAAGGCAATCCCATGAAAAAATGTATTGAGCGTGTTCACCCGCCCAATATTGGTTTGGGCTGCAGCCACCGAACGGCCGCTTAGATACCCAATATAGGCTGGAATTAATGCAAAAACACAAGGGGAGAGAAAGGAAGCCAGTCCCGCTAAAAAGGCCAAACCTGCCGAAACATTTACCGTCATCAAATCCTCTCCAAAATTTATTTTTCAATCACATCAACAATTGTGCCGCCGGGCATACCAACCTGAACATCTCCCGGATCAAGGGAAACAACCGGCATCGTCCAGCGAAAGATAAAATGGGCATCTTCAGGGGTGCAATTGATACAGCCCCGCGAACGGGGTGTTCCAAAATCGTTATGCCAAAAGGTCGAATGAATGGCAACTCCCTCACCGGTGAAGAGAGTCGTCCAGGCAACGCCCGGTAAATCATAACCCGTGCCAGTTTGCCCGCCGCTCATGTGAATGGACACCGACTTTCGCCAGATGGGGTGGGCTCCAAGCGGTGTCCGCCATGCTTCCACAACCTCCCCAACCGCATTCCAGATTGCCCCGGAAGAGATCAAACAGGAATATACCTCTCTTTTTCCTTCATAACAAGATAAAATTTGCCGGGTGGGGGTCACATCCACCACGATGCGCTTGTTTTCAACTTCGGGATGGATAGGCTCGAGTTCTTCAGGCTTAAGAGGACGAAATGCCTCTGCGGCCGCCCAGAATACGTCCCCATAAGAACCAAAACGTTCATTCACCCGATAAAGAATTTCTCCCTGAGAATTCGTTCGAATGTCATCCACCCACAAGATTTGGCTGAAATACAGCCGCGGAACGGTATTATATTCAATGGTGTATTTCAACCAAGGTGAAGCCGGTGAGCGGTTTTCCAAAAATATCTGGGTATGGGGGATGGTGACCTCAACCCACATTCCTCGGCCAGCACTGGTTACAGGCAACTCGGTTACGGGCTGGTTGGGTTGGTACCGAACCGGTTGAAGACTGGGAGCGTAAATGTAACCGTCCGGCGTTTCAACCCAGCGTCGGCTCTGTCTTCCCAGCGGGGCTTCACCAATCACCTCTCTCAGCCAGATGACAACTGCATCTTCGTATAACTCACCCAACGAATCTGCGTCAACCGAAGGCTTTTTACGGATGTTCACTTTACCAACACACACTCTTCCTAACCGTTCAGCATCTGGCCATTCCTGGAGCATCTCGCCCCATACTCTCCATGGCCGCATCGCCAAACTGGTCAAACCAAAGAGGCTCATCTTAAGGAATTCTCTTCTCGATAAACGAGTTTCTGCCCATTTCATAGTCAAAAAGATAACCAGAAAAATCCAATTTGTCAATCAATACTCAATTAAAAGCGGATAAGAGTTTAGGATAACAATTCTCCACTTTCAACCAATTTCTCAACCAGTTCAATTTCCGGCGCCCACCACGCATCTCCATCACGATAGGGAACTTTTTCTCGCAACGCCGACCACAAGCGCTGAGTTCCTTGTCCCAGACGAAACTGTGGCATCTGCCTCATACGCAAATCAACGGCGCGGGCAGCCGTAAATAACTCAATTGCCAGCACCCGCTGCGTATTGCGTAAAATTTGCCGGCAGTGGCGGGCTGCGGTCATAGCATTGGCATTGTGATCTTCCTGCCCGCCAGAAGTTGGCAGAGAATGCACACTATCGGGATGAGCCAGGGTTTGGTTTTCAAGCACTAAAGAAGCCGCTGTATAGTGAGGCATCATCAAACCAGAGTTGAGACCGGCCGCCTCCGGCGAATCTACCAGCATAGGAGGTAGCCCCCCATTTAATTTGGCGTCTAAAAGCCGAAAAATTCTTCGTTCAGAAATAGCCGCCAATTCAGCCAGCGCAATTCCCACATAATCCATTGCAAGTCCAATCGGCTCACCATGAAAGTTCCCGCCGGATAGTGCAATCCCCGGTTCAAACAGCAAAGGATTATCGGTAGCTGCATTGAGTTCCTTTTGAATCATCCGCTCCGCAAATTCGATAGTTTCTAAAATTGCCCCATGCACCTGAGGGGTGCATCTCAATGAATAGGCGTCCTGTACCCGACAGGCGGCGTCAATAAAAGTGCTGCCCCCAATTTCTTCTCGCACCTCATTGGCTATACGCAATTGACCGTCCTGACCTCGAACCCGATGAATTCGCTCATCGAAAGCAGCCGAGCAGCCCAGCAGAGCCTCCAAACTTAAAGCGGTGGCTTTATTTGCGGTCCGTATGGCCTGGTAAGCATCATAAACGATCAATGCCGCCATTGCAGCGCTAAAAGTCGCACCATTATTAACTGCCAGTCCCTCTTTTGGGCCTAAAATCAGGCGAGGTATTCCTGCCCGTCTCATCGCCTGTTTGCCGGTCATGATTTCACCTTCGTACTCTGCCCAGCCCGATTCTTCGTCCCGGTCGGCTTCATCCGTCGTAAAAACCAGCGCCAGATGAGATAAAGGACTTAAATCACCCGATGATCCCAGCGAACCCTGCTGAGGGACAAGCGGGGTAACTTTTTTGTTGAGCATCTCTATCAGAGTTTGGGCAACCTCCTCACGCACCCCCGAATACCCTTTGACCAGCGTATTGGCGCGCACCAGCATCGCAGCCCGCACAATTTCGCCTGGTAGCGGCTCTCCAACCGCTACCGCATGACTCAAGATCAAATTCCGGCTGAGCCGGTTGCTATCTTCAAGCGCTATCCTTTTCTCGGAAAAAATTCCAAAGCCGGTATTAATCCCGTAAACTGCTTGATTGGATTTCAAAATCGTTTCCAATACACTTCGGGATCGCCTCAAGTTTTCTATCCCGGTAGGGGCAATTTCTACTGCTTCACCATGTCGAGCAACCGAAACCACACTGCGAATATCAAGGTGATTGCCATCAATTTGGATCATCAAAAATCCTCTTCGGTCAGAAAAGTAAATGCCCAAAAGCTACGCACACCAATGGGACTGTCAGGTTGTCAATATCCTTCATCGGCAGGGATTCAACCGTTGTTGCAAGAAGAGCCAGGAAAGTTACCGGTAAAAGTAACGCAGAAAAAGTTATGGAAAGTTTACCGGCGATTACAAACACAAACAAAATTGAGATGGAAAACAACCAGCCGGCAAAAAACATGGTGACAGTTCCCAACCACGTTTTTCTAGGCGACCATGGAAGCGGTTTACTTGGGATTCTCTTACCAATCACATCCGCCAGCCCATCCCCACCGCACATCATCATCAAAGCAGTTATGCCGATGGGTGAATCGTACCAGTAAACAATCGTCAGAATCACAAATACGATCCCGTAGTACAGCGGTCCTCTCAAAATTTCACGCGGATCGCCGCTGCGCGACATCCCATCCACAGCAGCCTGATCGCGAATGACCCCCATCCCTATTAAAAAAAATTGTACGGTGATCGCAAAAGGCACCAGCGCCGCCAGCCAGCGGGAAGACGACTGTTCGGTGAACAACAACCAGCATAAAACAAAGATCGGGCCCGTGCCGGCATGAATGATTTTCCTGCTTAATTGAGAACTGATCCAACCACGATGGGCAAGATAATCGTTAAACCGCAACCACAGTAAGGCTAAAGCAAAGGTCGCTGCCAAAGCCAGAAAATTATTCCCCAGCATCCTCAACCCCCAACCAAAATGGGGTATAGGATTATCTTAATAGTCACGCCCTCTTTCCCTCTCAATTTCTCGGGTCTGATCGCGTTTGGCAATCTCATGGCGTTTATCATACAATTTTTTCCCCTTTGCAATAGCAATTTCCACTTTTGCCTTGCCATCCCTCAAGTACACCTGGACTGGAACTATCGTCACCCCTTTTTGGCGCACAGCATTCCACAGCTCGCGGATTTCTCGCTTATGGAGCAGCAATTTTCGTGGACGGCGAGGATCGTGGTTAAAGCGGTTGGCTTGTTCATAGGGCGCTATGTGTGCATTAATCAGCCAGGCCTCATTTCCATCGGTTTGAACATAAGCCTCCGCTAAACTGATCTGACCTGCTCGAATGGATTTGATTTCACTTCCCTGAAGCGCAATTCCGGCTTCATAGGTTTCCAGTAAAAAATATTCAAAACGTGCTTTTCGGTTGGTGGCAACAACTTTCACGGACATACCAGCGATTTTAACACATCTACTTCCAGCGGACTATGTTCAGCCCCGACCAAAAACGAAATGCAGCAAAAAACAACAAAGCCCATCGGATACCGATCATCGAACTTACCCAAGGACCGATTAATGATCCCAGCAAAATTCCTGCGTTGGCAAATAAATTAAACCAGGCCAGATGCGCCGATCGGGTTTCTGACGGGGCTTTTTCTAGCACAAAATTGAACATCGTACTGCTTGCCAGACCCCATCCAGTTCCTCCCAACAAGTGTGCCGCCAGATAAGGAATTGGAGTGTAAGAAAGACTTAATATCAATGGATACCCCGCCAGGAAAATCAAACCCAAGCCGGTGACCTTCTGGTTGCCTAACCGCCCAGCCAGCCATGCGACCTGGCTTGAGATGATTAACATCGCCAGAAAAAAGATAGCATTGGCAATACTGATGATTTGATCCGAAACTCTCAATATCTTGACCGCAAAGACGGGAAATAAAGGCAACGGAAGGAATTGCGCAAAATGAAAAGAAAACATCATGAATAAAACGGAGCGAAAGGGACTCTTAAGAATTTCAAAGTGTAGTTGATTGTTCAAAAAGCCTGTTGCGCTTTTTGCTGGACTTTTGTTCGCATTGACATTTTCGCCTCGATTTCCATCCGCTTTCATTTCAATCTTGCGAAACAAACCATTTTTATGAGATGGACGAATCAGCCCTAAATGCAAAGTCGAAAGAGCCGCACTGATAAAACCAATCGCAAAGACAATCTGGTATCCCAGCGGAAACTCAAAATGATTTAGTATATAACCACAGGTTAGAGAAGTGAGGATCGAGACAATTGCAAAAAACACGTTCCGAATTCCCGCAATATGAGCGCGATCTTGAATCGGAATCGCCTCCGCAAACAGAGCATTAAATGCCACCCCCAAGCCGGTGGCGGGTATATTCATCAAAAATGCCATCACAAGAATCGTTGGTATTTGAACTTCAACCGGTAAGCGGGAAGGAATCAGGAACAGGGGAAAATAAAAAATTCGCATTAAAAGCGCGGTAATTAATGTAGCCCGGCGTTTTGACTGAGGTTCAATCCACACTCCAAATGGTAATGAAAATATAATTGCCATGATCGCCGGGGCGGCATTGATCAAGCCAATTTGTTCAGCCCTGGCTCCTATCCGGGTCGCGTAAACCGCTAAAAACGAAAGCGCGCTCCCATTAAGTACCCCAAACCAAATGACATCGGCATAAAAATGGTAATAATTACGTTTTACTTGTGGGGAAGACTGCGGTGGTAAGATTGAAAAAAGACGGAATGCCATAGCGGAGATTAGTCCAATGATTAGCCAAACTCACTCAAAACCATCATCCTATCGTTCATTATTTTTGCTTAGGCCGGATATTGTCTTTCTCAATCACGGCTCTTTTGGAGCAACTCCAATACCTGTTTTTGAACGCTATCAATCCTGGCAAAGAGAACTTGAGCGCCAGCCGGTCGAATTTTTGGGGCGCAGGGCAAAAAATCTTCTGGCCCAGTCCCGAGCAGTATTAGCCGAATATCTCCACACCCGCCCCGACAATTTGGTTTATGTGACCAATGCAACTACCGGACTGAATATCATTGCCCGAAGTCTGAACCTTTCCGAGCAGGATGAAGTCTTGAGCTCCGATCACGAATACGGAGCATTGGACCGAACCTGGCGATTTCTTGCTCAAAAGCGCGGTTTCAAGTATATCAATCAGCCCGTAAACCTGCCAGTAGAAAAAACCGACCAAATCCTTGCGGATTTTTGGGCGGGCGTATCCTCGAACACCAAAGTGATTTTCATCAGTCACATTACTTCGCCCACCGCAATTATTCTTCCGGTTAAAGATATCTGTAATCTTGCCCGGCAGAGAGGAATTCTCACAATTGTGGACGGCGCTCATGCTCCCGGTCAAATTGACCTTGATCTCGAAGACATCGGCGCTGATTTTTATGTTGGTAATCTCCATAAATGGTTGTGCGCGCCAAAGGGCTCCGCATTCCTCTATGCCCGCCCTGAAGTCCAACACCTGATTGAACCCTTGGTCGTTTCGTGGGGTTGGGAAAGTGAAACGCCCGGCGAATCTTCTTTTATTGATTATCTCGAGTGGAGCGGCACCCGCGATATCTCCGCCTTTCTGACCGTGCCGGATGCCATTCAATTTCAACGACAACTCGACTGGAATGCGTTACGTTTGAAATGCCATCAACTGGCTGCCCTGACGCGGCAAGTTATTGAAGAAGTTATAGACCAGCCGGCTTTGTACCCGGATGATCCATTGTGGTACATGCAGATGGGCAGCGTTCCTTTGCCCAATGGAATAGACCCGCTTGCCGTTCAGGAAAGGTTATATCAGGAATTCAAGGTTGAAATACCCGTTACTCATTGGCGAAACCAACACTTCATTCGTTTTTCTCTCCAAATATACAACGATGAATCAGACATTTTAACGCTAAAAAAGGCTCTCTCTGATATACTTTGCAAGGCTTGATGTGAAAATGACCGAGAGGAGAACTTAGATGACCGAGATTGCACTGGCTCTTGGAGGCGGTGGGGTAAAAGGAATTGCCCACATCGGCGTGATTAAACAATTAGAAAAAGAGGGCTTCAAGATTCGAGCGATTGCGGGTACCAGCGCAGGCGGGATCGTCGGAGCCGTTTACGCCGCTGGCGTCAGCCTTAACTTGATCATCTCTGAATTGGGAATGGTCAATCAAAAAGAATTTTTTGCCCGAAAACCCAATGATCCACCTTCCTTACTTGGGCTGACAGGGCTGGTCAACTTCCTAAACACTTATCTGGAAGGCAAGAATTTTGAGGATTTGTCCATCCCTCTGGCATTGACGGCTGTGGATATTCGCTCCAAACAGGAAATCATCCTCAATAAAGGGAGCGTTGTTCAGGCAGTGCTGGCAACCGTTGCCATACCCGGCGTCTTTCCACCCGTTTTTATCAACGAATTGGAACTGGTCGATGGAGGCGTTCTGGATCCCGTCCCCGTTGCGGTTGCCCGCTGGCTTGCTCCGCACTTACCCGTTGTTGCAGTCTGCCTCTCGCCAGTACCCGAGGAGTGGCGTGAAATGCCAGAATTGAGTGTGCCGATTGACCCGCCGCTTCCACGTCCCATTCTTCAACAAATTACCCAATCCAGAATTGCCCAATCCCTGCGAATTTTTGTCAACTCCATGGACATCACCAGTCGCATGGTAACGGAATTGCGCTTACAGGTAGAAAAACCGGATGTGATTATCCGTCCCGAAGTCCACCATGTCGCTCCTCTTGATCAAGTTAAACCACAAGAGCTACTGGAAGCGGGTGAAAAAAGTGTGCTGGACATTCTGCCCCGTCTGCATGAATCACTTGCCTGGTATTACCAGATCGTTCGCCGCTTTCGTGGGGCTCAACCTCCAGGTAAATTATTAGAAGAAGATCTCACCGACTAAACATTAGCCAATGACTCTCGACCTGCGTCGTTACGCCCGTCAAACCACCCTTCGCCTAATCGTCGGCGGCATTTTGCTGATCTTACTGGTTGGCGGCGGCTTGATCCTTTACTTCTATGGCGGTGGCGCGCTTGCTCTGGGAATCCTTTGTTTTATTACCGGCTTAACCCCGGTGGTGGCAATTGTGTTTATTTTGAGTTTGTTAGAGTGGATAGTCAAACGTGAAAGAGGCAACTGAACCGACCGTTATTCTTTACCAACAATGGGTGCTTCGCCTTCGCCCAAGCGCTGATCATGCATCTTCAACAATCCTTCTCATGATTCACGGCTGGACAGGGGATGAAAACTCAATGCAGATCTTTGAGCGGAACATATCCTCGGAATACTGGATCCTCGCTCCACGCGGCTTAATTTCCACCCCGGAAGGCGGTTTTGGATGGATTGGTCACCGCCCCGGCAGAGAGGCAACTCTACAAGCCTTTATTGAACCAGCTCAGACTCTTAATCAACTCGTCAGGCAAATTCGGCACGATTATTCCCTTCCCGATCAACCCATTGACCTGATGGGTTTCAGCCAGGGAGCGGCCCTCTCGCTTGCTTATTGTCTCCAATTTCCCTCCCAAGTGCGCAAAGCAGCGATACTCTCCGGGTTTCTGCCCTTTTTACCGGACGATTATCAGCCTCCAGCTGGACTTTCAAATATCGCCTTCTTTGTCGCCCACGGAAGTCAAGATGACATCGTCCCGATTCAGCGCGCTCATGAGGTGGTTGAATTTTTGAGAAACGCCAACGCTGAGGTGCACTTTTGTCACTCGCCGGTTGGGCATCGCATCAGTTCAGCCTGCTTTCGAGAGCTCAACCGCTTCTTTGGCGCTTAACGCCGTTGGACAAACGAGAAGATACCCAGCAAAACGCCAACCGTAAATAAAACCATAATGATTAACCCCATCGGCACACCCGGCAAAACTGCCGCAGATGGATTCTGAAAAGTTGGGATTACCAGCGGCGGCGGTGGGGTGAAAGTGGGCAGACGGGTTGGAGCAACCGTAACGATAAACTGCGCAGCCAGAGTCGGGTCTATGGTCGCAGTCATATCCCGTGTTGGGGTTGGAGGCGGCTCTACAATCGGCAATTCGCCGGGGGTAATATTCACAAAAGCGCTGTAAACCCAACCCACGTTGCCCGGCGCACCCGGGTATTCGATTAAAATCCAGTCACCGCCCGGCGAGCGGCCCTTTGCCACCGCCGTCTGACCAATCAATAGAACACCTACGCGGGGATACAATGCGTTCGGCCCGCTGCGGACGTTGATCGATGGTTCATTGCTGCCGGCTCTAACCGAGACGATTGGTCCGCTGGGAGTACTGGTGACGGTGGGTATGTCTACGGTGGGAATTTGAGCTTGAACGGAAGTTTGTTCAAACCCCAGCAACCCAAACGGGAGGATCATCGTTATAATAAACAGCAGGAACAGCCCTCGTCGCTTTTTCAAACGCATTCTTTCACCTGATCTTTGAAAGCCTGAACTATGAGCATCTCCTTAGATTATAACCGATCGGATCAACTGCAAAGAATTTATCACGGCGTCATCACACCATCCGACGTTTCCCGCAGTTTGTTTGCAGCCTTTAACCGCGGCAACTATCGCGCCCAGCAAATTGGCAGCGGCAATAAAATTGTGGTTCAAATCGGCACTCGACCCAACGCCGCCTCCGGTGGACAAACTGCCATCACTGTCTCGATTCAATCTCATGAAGATGGGATCATGGTTCAGATGGGACAACAAAATTGGTTAGGGGTGGCCGCCAGTTTAGGGAAAACAGCGTTGTTTGCTTTACGCAACCCCCTAAATTTACTCCACCGGCTTGATGACCTTGCTCAAGATATTGAGTCCATTCAACTCATGGATCAAATCTGGCGGGTGATTGATCAAACCGCCAAATCGCTAAACAGCACCTTGGAATTATCCGAGAGATTCAAGCGCCTGGTGTGCGAATATTGCAACACACCCAATCCGGTCGGTGAACCTCATTGCATTGCTTGCGGAGCGCCCTTAGGCAACCTCCAACCGCAAACCTGCCGTTTCTGCGGTTATGTACTCAAAGCGGGCGAACGGAAATGCCCCAATTGTGGAAAAACCAATTAACCTAATCACTGGAAGGGTTACGCCATTGCCGTCCATCCTGCTGGATAAAATCATCAATACCCGGCGGCCCCCATGTACCCGCTTCATAGACCGGTAAGTTTCGCACAGGAAATTGCTGCCAGGCCTCCAAAATGTTGGATGTAAACGCCCACTGGCTTAAGACCTCGTCAGAGCGGGTGAACAGGGTGGCATCACCTTGAATGCAATCCAGCAATAATCGCTCGTAGGCTTCGGGCGGCTCCGTACCGAAGGTCTCTTGATAATTGAATTCCATGTTGACCGGCGCAATCTGATTGATCGGCCCCGGCGCTTTTGCGCCAAATTCCAGTCGAATCCCCTCATCCGGTTGAAGACTGAGAACCAATGTATTAGGTGCATCGCCGGCCAGATTATGCCAATCAAAAAGTGATAAAGGGGCTTGACGAAATCGAATGACGATTTCGGTCAGGCGGGTTGGCAACCTTTTTCCAGATCGAACATAAAAAGGCACCCCAGCCCAGCGCCAGTTATCAATATACAAACGAGCAGCCAGCAGGGTTTCAGTAACCGAGGCAGGTGGAACGCCGGCTTCATCCTTATAACCCGGCACGCGTTTCCCATCTATCGTACCGGATACATATTGGGCGCGGTAAGTGTTTTGAATGGCGTCTTTCCCGGTCAGGGGACGCAAAGCTTTCAATACCTTTACTTTTTCATCCCGAACCGCATCAGCATTAAAACCAACCGGGGCCTCCATGGCTGTCAGGGTAACCAATTGCAAAAGGTGATTTTGGAACATATCACGGATGACGCCGGCATTATCGTAATAACCCGCACGCGTACCAACCCCAACCGTTTCGGAAACGGTAATCTGGACATGGTCAACATAGCGGCGATCCCACAAAGGTTCAAAAATCGCATTGGCAAATCGAAAAACGAGGATATTCTGGACGGTTTCTTTACCGAGGTAGTGATCAATTCGGTAAACTTGTTTTTCGGAGAAAACACGGTGAACGGCTTGCTCCAATACAGTCGCAGACTCAATATCCCGCCCGTATGGCTTTTCGATCACAATTCTTGTCCAGCCATTTTCTTGCTTGTTCAGACCGCTTTTTCCTAGCAATTCAACAATCACCAGATATTCCTCCGGAGGAGTTGCCAGATACAATAAAACGTTTTGAATCCGATGACTTTTGATCAATTCATAAAGTTTCTGGTAACCCTGAAAATCTTCAAATGTGGATTGCACATAATGGGTTCTGGCTAATAAACGCTCCAGAACCTGAGGATCAATCGGCCTACTGCGGGAATGCTCCTCGATACCGGCTTGTAATTTTTCACGAAGAAATTCGTCATTCCAATCTCTGCGGGCAAAACCAACCAAATGCAATTGTTCGGGTAGTTTATCGGCTTTCATCAATTCATACAAAGCCGGAAGTAGTTTTCTTCGGGTCAAATCACCGGTAACCCCAAAAATCACAATAGCGAGGGAAGCGTTTTTGATTTCAGATCGATTTGGATTCATATCCACAAGTCCTTTGAGTGATTCAGCAAGGCGTCATACAATTGCTATCAATTTTACAACCTGCCGGTTAAAATAAGTAGAGAAAAAAATAAAAAAAAGGATGGAAATCCAAATGAAACTTGAAAATGATCAATCCTTAACAAAACCAACTGACTTGAGTGAATTCCCCCATCCCGGAATTCACCCATTGATTCAATCCCGCCGATCTTCCAGAATTTATGATCCGGATCGCTTGTTAACTTGGGAACAAATTCATCTCTTGTTGGAAGCCGCTCGCTCAGCCCCTTCGAGCAGCAATCGCCAGCCATGGGTTTATCTGGTTTTCGAGCCTTCGAATCCAGAACAATTGGAAAAAGCCCGCTCATGCCTTAATCCCGATAATCAGGTGTGGGCAAATCGCGCGCCGCTACTGCTGCTGGCCATCAGCCAGGATATTCGTCCGGATGGGAGAGAAAACTCAAAAGCGCTGCACGACTTAGGTATGGCTAATCAGAATCTGTTGCTGCAAGCCACAGCAATGGGTTTAAGTTGCCGACCGATGGCCGGATTTGACGCCGAAAAAGCCCGCAAACTATTTAAGGTACCGGAAAGTTACACCCCGCGAGTGATGATTGCCGTGGGTTACCCCGGCGATTTAGAAGATTTGCCAAAGGAAGTGCAGGAAAAAGAGCAAAAAGAACGAACCCGAAATCCGGTAAATCAATTTGCCTTTCGAGGCAATTGGCAGCAACCCCTTTTTGAGGATTAATCCGCAAGCCTTATCATTGTATAATAGCATCACCTTTGTGTGATGCTATTTTTTATTATTCGAACAATCTCAAGAAAGGTCTCATTATGGTCACAATAGTTGCAGATACAACTTCCAGCATTCCGGTTGCTCAAGCCGAGGAGTTGGGGATACCCTATATTCCTCAAATCATCGTCTTTGGTAATGAAACTTACCGCGATGACACCGAAATGGACAGTAAAACTTTCCTAAAAAGACTGCGCGAGTCAACAACGCTGCCAAAAACAGCCGCTCCACCCCCGGCTCTATATCATCCCATTTATGAAAAATACACTCAGAACGGGGACACGGTCATAGTCTTAACCCCCTCAGCCGATGTCTCCGGCACCTTCCGTAGCGCCGAAGTAGCTGCGGCTGATTTTCCCGGACGGGATATTCGCGTTGTGGATACGCGCACTATCGGCTCTGGGCTGGCTTCAATAGTCCTGGAAGCGCACCGCTGGGCAAAAGAAGGACTGGATGCCGACACAATCATTGCGCGGGTCAAAGACATGAGCCAGCGGGAGCGGGTCTATTTTGTGGTTGATACGCTCGAGTACCTTTACAAAGGCGGCCGAATTGGCGGAGCAAAAATGCTGGTTGGCAGCCTTTTGCAGGTCAAACCCATCCTTCAATTCAAAAACGGCCGTACCGAACCAGTTGAGAGCCAGCGAACCAAACGGCGTGCCATGGCGCGCTTGAAAGAACTGGTTTATTCGGACTGTCCGCACCATGACGGGGCTTTACTAACCATTATGCACGGCGATGCCGAGGAAGAAGCCCTGAGCCTGGCAGAAGAATTCAAGAACCAGTTGACAATCTCAACCGTTCGGATTTACGACCTTCCACCCGCCATTCTTGTCCATGCCGGGCCGGGGGTTATTGCAGTCAGTTATTTCACCGAGGCTGCCTGAACGACTTTCCTCAAAGGGCAGCCTCTAAAATCCAGTAAAGTTCATCCTCAGCCAACTCAATTGGGTTGGCTTTCATGCTGCTTGCTTTTTTAGCGCTTTCAATCACTTGGGTAAAATCATTTTTCTGAATACCGTACTCTCGCAATCGGGGGATTCTCAATTCCTCACATAATTCTTCCAACCACTCAACACCTTGCAATAAATCTGCGGTCTCCTCTCCCACCAGCCAACCCGCCAGCTTTCGATATCGCCCCAAGACGGGGTGATTTGGACTGCGCTTCTGGAGAGCCTGAATATTTACTCGGCATACGACCGGAAGCAAACGAGCGCAAAGGCTGCCATGCGGCGCTTTGAACATGCCGCCCAACGGAGCGGCAAAACCGTGCACTGCTCCTAACCCGGCATTGGCGAGGGCCAACCCACCCATCAAACTGCCAAAAGCCATGTTCTCGCGCGCAGCGAGATTATTCCCGTCGTAGTATGCCGTTCTTAATGAACGCGCAATTTTTCGAATCCCCCCCTCACAAAACAAATCCGTAAACGCATTCGCCCGAATGGAAACAAACGGCTCAATCACTTGGGTGAGAGCGTCCATACCGGTACTGGCTGTTACTTCTGGCGATAATCCAATAGTCAGGGATGGATCAATCAGCGCCACTGCGGGCAGCATGTTTGGACTGCGCAGACTGACTTTGACTTGATGTTCCGGGATGGTGATGACTGCGTTCCGGGTTACCTCACTACCTGTTCCAGCCGTTGTTGGAACCGCAATGACCGGCAAAGAGCGGACGGGCAAAGGCTTACCCTTACCAATTACTTCGAGATACTCTAAAGGATCGCCAGGATTAACCGCCAAGGCGGCCACCGCCTTGGCACAATCCATAACACTGCCTCCACCAGTGGCAATGATCACCTGAGGTTGATCGGTTTTTACCTGATTCACCAGTTCGAGAATCTGATTGAGCTTTGGCTCACCTTGCACAACCGCCATTTGATAAAAGATGCCGGCATTGTTCAAGGATTGCTCCAATTCCTCATGAAATGAGCGCCGGCTAATTGAAATCCACAAAGCGCGCCGGCCAAATTCAGCCGCCAAAGCCCCAAGACGGGCAGCCGAGCCGCTTCCAAACAGAATCCGCTGCGCGGTTTGAAAGTCAAATCCAAAAGTTTCGTTTACCACGCTCCCTCCCCGGGGAAGATATTGGAGTACTGCACCCCCTGCCGGGGTTCTGCCATCATCTCCGCCACGGCCTCACGCCATTTTAGGTAGTGGGCGGTCTGACGGTGTTTTTCCTGATCCGAATCTGCGTAGTAAACCTCAATCAAGGTGAATCGGTTTAGATCTTCTTTCTGCTGTAAAAAATCAAAGCGGGCAATTCCTTCTTCTTGAATGCTGTTTTGCGCATTTTCGAGGGTTGCTTGAATAAATGCATCTCGGAATTCTGGCTTAACATGAATATGAACAAGCACGATGTGCATGATCAGCCTCCTAACGATGGTATGATTGGATTAAGCAAATTATACTCATGCCTTTTCACAAATTAAGCCCTTTTAGGTGTTCAATTCCCCCTTAGACCATGTTTCTGGGTCATGAGATACCCCTTCTTTATGCAGATGAACACCTGCTGGTTGTGAATAAACCCGCCGGTTTGCGCGTCATCCCCGATGGTTATCAGAAGAATCTACCCAATTTGCATCAACTCCTTACGGAGAAATTTGGCAGGTTGTGGGTTGTCCACCGGCTGGATCGCGAAACGAGCGGCGCAATCCTTTTTGCCCGTAATGCAGAAACCCATCGTCACCTCAATCAACAATTTCAAAATCGCCAAATCAAGAAAGCGTATCATTTGCTGGCGATCGGTTCTCTAAATAACAACCCGCTTGAAATAAACTACCCATTGCGGGTCAATGGAGATCGAGCTCATCGGACAGTGGTTGACTTTCAACGGGGTAAATCCGCCACAACGCTCATCCACCTGATTCAATCGTTGCAAAAAAGAATTTTGCTGCTGGAAGCGACACCTCAAACTGGCTATACGCATCAAATTCGAGCGCATCTTTCCGCCGCCGGTTACTGGCTTCTGAATGATCCGCTTTACTTCCCGTGGGATCATCCCCCCGGTCAATCGGAGGCACATCCGCGCTTACCGACACATTATCGGGACATTTGCCAACCCTTACCGATACGGCGGATTGCCTTGCACAGTTGGAAAATTGAGTTTTATCACCCGGTATTACAGCAAATCTTCCAAATCACCGCCCCCTATCCCGAAGATTTTACAATGACCATCACCCAATTACAAAACGAGGGCGGAATCTGACACCGCCCTCGTTTTTTTTCGATGATTTCGCCTAAATTGGTTTATCTACATCCGGTACCGGGCGTTTGCTCTGCCAAACTGCCCAGATAAATCCAGCAAACAGGATTAAGACAACTACAATCCCAACAAAGGAATTTAACTGGAAATTGACAATAATCGGGGCCGCCAGCAAGGACACCAAATTGACCACTTTAATCATCGGGTTCAATGCCGGTCCTGCAGTATCCTTCAATGGGTCGCCAACCGTATCCCCGACTACGCCCGCCTTGTGGCGTTCGGAGCCTTTTCCAGTGTTCTGCTCTAAACTGCGCGGCTCATCTTCAATTGCCTTTTTAGCATTGTCCCATGCGCCGCCCGCGTTTGCCATGAATACAGCCAGCAGTTGACCGCTTAAGATGACGCCCGCCAGATAACCACCCAAGGCTTCTACCTGCAAAACCAAACCCACCAGCAACGGCATAGTAATTGAAATAACGGCTAACGGGATCAGCTCCTTTTGTGCAGAACGAGTAGAAATGGATACCACCCTTGCGTAATCAGGTTTGACCGTCCCTTCCATGATACCCGGTACCCGGAACTGCTTGCGCACCTCTTCCACGATTTCACTGGCAGCCCTCGATACAGCCCGAATCGAGAGGGAACTGAACAACCACGGTAGTGCTCCGCCCAGCAGGAAACCAATGAAAACGGTCGTGTCCGAGATGCGAATAGCCTCCATGACACCGCTTTTGGCGCGGTTTACATCCGTGATGTAGGAGGCAAACAAACTGACTGCCGCAATAACGGCAGATGCAATCGCAATTCCTTTTGTAATCGCTTTGGTAGTGTTGCCAACCGCATCCAAATCAGCCATGATCTGGCGCGCTTTCAGCGTTTCGGGGTCATCCATGTCATGCCAGGCCATTTCTGCGATCCCATTGGCATTGTCGGAAATCGGCCCGTAAGAATCCATCGCCACATTATTTCCCGTATGGCTGAGCATTCCAATGCCAATCATCGCAACGGCATACAAAACAAAATTTGCCCCGTCCGCCTGATAGATCAATTTAGCCAGCGTAAAGGAAATTGCAATCACCACCAACGCCCATACGCTCGACTCCATTCCAACCGATAAACCGGAGAGAATAGTAGTTGCCGGTCCGGTACGGGTAGATTTCACAATCTCCTGCACGGGGGCTTTGCGGGTTGCCGTAAAGTAAGAAGTGAGCGGATTGAAAGCGACTGCCAACCCCACGCCAATGGTGGTTAATAAACCCAACCGCCAATCCCCGGCATATAAAATTGCCAGCAGGAAGGAGAAGATCACGGTATTGATGCTGGATACTTCATAGGAGCGGAACATTGCCTCTTCGGCATCATGCGCCCGCAAAAACTTAATGGGGAAGCGCTCCCAAATTGGAACCGTAAATGTCCCGATGATCGAGCTGATTACCCCAATGGCACGAATGACTAACGGATAAACAATATAATGGATCTGTCCGGTAGCCTGATACAGCACTAACCCCAAAATCAGGGCAGAGACGATGGTAACCTCATAACTTTCAAAAATATCCGCCGCCATCCCGGCGCAGTCACCGACATTATCGCCCACCAAATCAGCCACCACCGCGGCATTACGCGGATCATCTTCCGGGATATCCTTTTCAACCTTACCGACCAAATCTGCGCCGACGTCTGCGGCTTTGGTGTAAATTCCACCGCCAACCCGCATGAATAGAGCCAGTAAAGTACCCCCAAAACCGAAACCCAGCAAAGCATCCGGCGCTGCCCGGCCGAAGACAATAAAAATCAAGGTGCCCCCCATCAGCCCCAAACCATCGGTAAGCATGCCGGTGATTGTGCCAGCATAATAAGCGATGGAGAGCGATTCGTTGAAGGAGCGCCGCGCGGCAGAAGCTGCCCGTACGCTGGCTTGAATGGCCATGCGCATCCCCAATTGACCGACAATCAGGGAGAAGGAAGCCCCCATAATAAACGCAATCGTTCTCCCAAAGGCTACAATCAATACGACATTGGTCGCTCCAAGATGACCGAATTCCTCTTGCGCCTCAAGGCTTGGTTCAACCACCGCTACACTGAGGAACAACGCAATGGTGAGGAGGGCGATCGCCGGCAGAATGGTTTTCAATTGCCGCTGAAGGTAGCCATCTGCGCCCTGACGAATGGCTTCCCAGACCTCCTGCATCTTTTCGGTGCCTTTGTCCTTGGTTAAAACATTGTTGCGCAGCAACCAGGCATACAAAAGGCTGAGCAACGCAACTACAAGCACACTGAGCACGGCTATCTGCTCGAACGGCGTTTGCAGACCGTGCCTGGAAAGACCGAGAATATCCATATTGCCTCCAGGTTGATAATGGGATTTGGGGGGATTAACCCATGAATGCGTCTGAGTTCAATCGAGACGCACTCACTCATTGTATAACAACCGAAATAAATGTCAATCAAAATTAATCACCCGTTTTCAGGACAAATATTAGGTTTAAAGATAAAATTGGCGCTCAATCCCCCCAAAATTGGATTAAAGTTTGATTAGAATTTCAAAAACCTATTGAATTTCTTGTCGGTTTGTTATATAGTGTTATGCGGCAATTTATTGCCTCAATGACTTAGACCACCAACTGCGGCGGGCGGGATAAATTATCCGCTCGTTTATTTGTCAGGGTGATGGATGGTAGAAAATCCAGCAGGAAAATCTGCGCCGGAAGTTGCCTTGGTATACAAGGGATTGATTTTCCTCATAAAACAGTGTATTCTGAATAAATAGAATATACGAGCAGATAAGACATGCTGGATAAACAGAAAAAATTAGAACGAATATTGAGATACTTTTCTCAAAAAAGGAAGTTTGTGAAACGTATGGACAATCCGCTGATTAATGTTGTGGACGAGGAAGAAGACGAATATCCAGCCATTGCTCGCTTAATTGAGCTGGGCCGGCAAAAATCCTACGTCACCATTGACGACATCCTCCACTTTTTCCCTGAGGCTGAACAGGATGTTGAGCAACTGGAAGAAGCCTTTGCCGCCCTGATGAGCGCTGGCATTCCCTATATTGAGGATGAATCGCTGATTCCCGAACCCGCTGAGGACGAACTGGCGCTGGATGAGGAAATTGAAGAACCTGAAGAAGCAGCCAGCGAGATCATTTTTGACGACCTTCAAAACATTGATACCGATGACACCATCGGTTTGTATCTCAAGGAGGTTAGCCGCGTTCCTCTGCTAACCGCTGAAGAGGAAGTTGAACTGGCTCAGCGGATCGAGCGCGGACGCTTGGCCCGCGAGGAACTGGCGCGCGGCAATGTCGGCAACCGCCGCCGTCACGAGTTACGCAAATTAATTGAAGACGGCTGGGCTGCTCGCGAACACTTGATTACTGCCAATTCCCGCCTTGTCATCAGTGTTGCCAAAAAATACATGGGACGCGGGGTTCCATTCCTCGACCTGATTCAGGAAGGCAACATTGGCTTAATTCGCGCAACCAAAAAGTTTGACTATCGCCGCGGTCACAAATTCAGCACTTACGCCACCTGGTGGATTCGGCAGGCGGTTACCCGCGCCATTGCCGATCAAGGACGCACGATTCGTGTGCCAGTCCACATGGGCGATCAAATCAACAAATTGTTGCGCATCCAACACCAGCTAACCCAGCGGCTGGGCAGAGAACCTTCGGTGGATGAATTAGCCATCGCCCTGGATGTTCCGCCCAAAAAAGTGGAGAACATGATTCAAGTGGCTCGCCGGCCGCTTTCGCTGGAAACGCCGACCGACGACGAAGAAGACTCCGTGCTGGGAGATTTTATCGAGGACGACGAAGCGCCGCCGCCTGATGATACTGCCACCTATAATTTGCTGCGGGAGCATCTCGAAGAGGTGTTGAACACCCTGCCGCCGCGTGAAGTTCGCATCCTCCAGCTTCGCTATGGTCTGCTGGATGGGCAGGCTTACACTCTTGAAGAAGTCGGCCGAAAGATGGGCGTCACCCGCGAACGAGTCAGACAGATCGAGGCTCAGGCTCTCAGTCGTTTGCGTCATCCCACCATTCGTCGCAAGCTACGCGATTATCTGGGAGAGTAAAGACCAAACAGCATGTCGCTCATGAAACCGCACAGGTCATCTGTTGCGGTTTCTTTTTTTACCTCGTCTTTCAAATGACTTGCATTATCCCAAAACTTGGGGCATACTAACCAATGGGAGGTGGCTTATGGCTAAAATTCCTTTACGTACCTACAACCGTGAAATTGAGGCGATGATTGATCGCGGCGAATCCAGCGCCGCCATTACTCATTGTCGTCATATTCTCAAGTATTATCCCAAACACATAGACACCTACCGCCTTTTAGGAAAAGCCTATCTTGAATCGCAGCGCTATGCCGAAGCGGCCGATGTGCTGCAGCGCATCCTTTCGGCTGTGCCGGATGATTTTATTTCGCAAATCGGTATGAGCATTATCCGCGAGGACGAAGGCAACCTGGATGCCGCTATCTGGCATATGGAAAAAGCCTTTGAAGCCCAGCCTTCCAACACCGCCGTCCAGGATGAGCTCCGCCGTTTGTACGGAAGGCGGGATGGTGTTGAACCCCCTAAAATTCGTCTGACCCGCGGCGCTTTAGTTCGCATGTATGCACGGGGAGAATTGTACCAGCAAGCCATTGCAGAAATCCGTGCCGCGCTTGCCGAAGACCCCTTGCGGGTTGATCTGGAAGTCATTTTGGCGCGCATGTACTTTCTCTCCGGTCAAACTATGGCAGCCATTGAAGTGTGCAGCCGGCTGATCTCCAAGCTTCCCTATTGTTTTGAAGCCAACCGTATCTTAGCCGAAACCCTCCCCCAGACCTCTCGGGCGGAAGACGCAAAAATCTATCAACAACGCGTCTTTGCAATGGAACCTTACCTGGCCTACTTGCCCCCCAATGCAATAAGCAGCCTGGAAGTGCCTGATAATGCCGTAACTCTTGACCGGCTGGAAATCGAAACCATTGAGGAAGAAGCTGCCTTGCCGGAATGGGCTCAAACCGCAGGTGTGGAATTCAAGAGCGAGGAGGAACAACCTTTACCGGATTGGTTCTCTGAAATTAAGCCGAGTGATGTAACCGAAGAGACCCATTCAGTATTCCCTGCTGCTCAAGAAAGTCCAGCGCCTATCGAAGAAGCGCCCCCCAGATCGTTTGAAACCCCGATTCCTGAGATTTCCGAAGAAGAAACCATTCCTGAATGGATGAAAGAGGCCGGTTGGGCGCCCGCAGAAAAAGTGGACGAAACCGTAGAATCTGGTTTTAACCTCCCCGAGGAAGAATTGGAAATGGGTGAAATCCCAGAATGGCTGCAAGAAATTGCCCCAGAAGAATCGGCGCTTGAGGAACAAACGTCTGAGAAAGAGGATCTTGGGTGGTTGGAGCAAATTCTTCCGGTAGATGAAGGAGACCTGACCGGAAGAACACCCGCGCCGCCTTTGGGTGAAGAAATCCAAGCCGCGGCAGAGGACTCTATCCCGCAGCCGGAAACCGTCGAAAGCCCCGATGTTGAAATTCCTTCCTTCGACCAAGATACCTCCGAGGAAGAAATAAGCGGGGCAGATACTGAAGTTGAAGCCGCATTAGAACAAGAACCCGACTGGTTGAAAGATCTGGTCACCCCGGAAGACCAGCCATCCGAAACCAAAGCCGAGATCCTTATTACCGACCTTCCTTCATTCAATGAGAGCGAAGTGGAAACAATCCAGGAAACACCTCCATCCCGCGAAACGGCTGAGCCGCCCATTGAAACCATACCAGATTTGGAAGACATGGATGCGACGATGGCCTGGTTGGAAAGCCTGGCAGCCCGACAGGGAGCCGATGAAGCCACCTTGTTAACTCCCCCCGAAGAGCGACAGGATACCCCGCCGGATTGGATTCAGTCCCTGGTTGAAGAATCTCCCCAAATCCCCGACACAAAATTGGAAAGCGAAGAGCAACCTCCCGCCGACCAAACCGATCAGGAAATGATTCAAACGGTCTTTCCACAAGAGGACTTAACTTCGACCGAGAAGGAAATCTCGGAGGATTCTCTTACCCTTCAAGAGATTGAAGCGACAGAAAAGAACGCATTGGAACAGCCCGCTCCGAATCTTTCTCCAGAGCCGTTGCCGGATTGGCTGATGGAGTCACTGCAAGAAGATGAAGCCGCTTTTGAAGTTCCTACCGAGGAATTTGGACAGCAAAAATTGGAAGAAACTCAAGAAGAAGATTCTGCGCCTCCGTTTCCTCTCAGCACAGAAAAATTAGGGGATGAAGACGCAACCTTTGCATGGTTAGAAAGTCTGGCTGCAAAGCAAGGCGCCTCGGAAGAGACCCTTTTGACCAAACCCGAAGAGCGTCAGGAAGACTTACCGGAATGGATCCGAGAGGAATTGCCCGCCGAAGAAGATATTGAAACCTCTATGGAAACAGAAACCCTCTCGGATACAGATGTTACACAATCATCCATGAAATTACCCGAAGAAGTAGTCGAAACCCTTGAAGATACCCAACCGGTTCATCTCAAAGCAGCCTCATCGCCGATGCCTGAACCGGAAAGCGAAAGTGTTGATGAATTCGGCGAAGAAACACCTCCCATGCCCCCGGAGGAAGGAGTTCCTTCCTGGCTGAAAGATTTGGAAGAAGAAGAAACCGAAATGGAACAGGAGACGATTCCAGCAGACTGGGTGCCGGAATTTGAATCCCCGCCTGTTGAAACACCCCCCATCGAAGTGGAGCAGCCTCAACCAGCAGCTGCGACAATCGAAGCCGGCAGTCATCACGAGATCTTAACCATTGCCCAAACAGCGCTTCAATCTCATAACCTCGAACGAGCGCTGCAGGCTTATAATCAGCTGATCAAGGATGGGCAGTATCTGGAAGAAACCATTCATGATCTAAGAGATGCCCTTTACCAATATCCAATTGATATCGCCATCTGGCAGACACTCGGCGATGCGTACTTACGCAGCAATCGCTTACAGGAAGCGCTTGAAGCCTACACCAAAGCAGAGGAACTGCTGCGATAAGATCTTATTATACTTTGGAGGACATTGTGGAACGCACTTTCGTACTGGCAAAACCCGATGCTGTACAAAGAGGTTTGATTGGTGAAATTATTAAGCGCCTTGAACAGCGCGGGTTGAAATTAGTGGCTGCAAAATTTCTACAGGTATCCCCTCAACTGGCAGAAGAACATTACGCCATTCATAAAGGAAAACCGTTCTATGAAGGTTTGATTCGCTATATCTGTTCTGCTCCGGTCATGGCTATGGTATGGGAAGGCCCGCAAGCCGTGGCTGCAGTGCGTCAAACCATGGGAGCCACCCGACCCACCGAAGCGGCTCCCGGCACGATTCGCCATGATTTTGGCTTGGAAGTGGGACGCAACCTTACCCATGCTTCTGACAGCCCTGAAAATGCACAAGCCGAAATTGCTCTCTGGTTCAGACCGGACGAAATTGTAGATTGGAAACTTAGCAATGAAGAATGGATCAGTGGCAGCAATTAATAGTGGTATAATTTTTTATAACAAGCGATGAGGCTCGCTGGGTTGTAACCGAACCGCCAAAAAAGGCTGATAGCCTCTGATGATCACAACCAATCATCAGAGGTTTTTTCTTTTACGAGGTAAAAAAGAATGAACCATCCGGATTATTCACCCCCCGAGACCGAAATCTTGAACGAAGCTCAAAAGCGCTATCTCACCGCTTCTTTGGTAACATTCGAGAAACTACTTCATCAAGTTTTATCCCTTTTACACGACAAAGCCCAGAATGAGATTTTTTACCAAACCGATAACGATATATCCGATAAAACCTCAGCCCTCCTGGAACAACAAATCTATATAATTTTGAATAAATTCATGGAGATTAAAGAACGATACCACTTACAACCTGTAATAGAAAAATCCAGCCGATTGTTGACTTCTCAATTGAGCCTATGTTGGGCGGGGTTATTAGATGTGCGCCCTAAAGTATTATCCGGCTATGGGAATTTGGACCCTGCCATCGCTAACGAACTGGAAATCGAAATCAACAACCTCACACAAACTATCTCGGCCTTGATCAACCTTGTCAACCAGTCAAATTCAACATCGTCAAACCAGACCTGACCATGCTTACCTACTATTGTCCCAGATGCTGGCAAATTGTTGACGAGAAGGACAAGACCTGTCCACACTGTGGTTTTTCATTGGAGGAATTTTCCAATCAAGAATATCATCAAAAACTTTTAGATGCTCTTCATCACACCATTCCAGAACGCCGGTTGATTGCCGCCCAGATTATTGGGAATCTCAAAATTCAGCAGGCAGTACCGTTACTCAAGGAAATCCTCGCCAACGAAACAGAAGACTACTACTTCCTGAGGGCAATTTTGATAGCCTTAGCTAAAATTGATCACGCGGAACGAATGGCGATTATCGAAAATGCTACACATCATCCATCAAGTCTGGTTCGCTCGTTCGCACAGCAAATATTGCAAAAAATAAAAAATAACGAACCGATAGAAACATGGGACAAATTTTCGGGGTAATCAACGGGAACAACGGCAAAATAACGCTTTTTTCTTGACGGAGATGCGACTTTATGATAATATTCGCTCGTTCGCGGGGGCGTGGTGTAGTGGTTAACATGCGGCCCTGTCAAGGCCGAGACCGCGGGTTCGAATCCCGTCGCTCCCGCCACGAATACTTCAAAAAGGCCGCTTTGCGGCTTTTTTGTTGTCTATTCTAAAAATTTTTTGTCATCGTATATAACAACAAAGGAGAATCGTCATGACAACCACTTCATCGCCCAAAAGCCAATCGTCGCGTTCTCGCGCCATTGAGTTTATACTTCTGTTCGGTTTGGTGAGCGCACTAGGCGACATTACTTATGAAACCGGTCGCGGAGTGAGTGGCGCTTATCTCGCTTTTTTAGGCGCTAGTGCGACCTCGATTGGCCTGGTTTCCGGCTTGGGAGAATTTTTAGGCTATGCCTTGCGATTGGTATCCGGTTATTTTGCCTCACGCACGCGCGCATATTGGATTGCAACTTTTGTGGGCTATGGATTACTGCTCAGTATTCCCTTGTTAGCCTACACCAATCGTTGGGAAATTGCCGCCATTTTTCTTATTCTTGAACGGATTGGCAAAGCCGTTCGCTCGCCAGCCAAGGACACCATGCTTTCTCATGCTAGTTATCAAGTTGGGCGCGGTTGGGGATTTGGTATTCACGAAGCGCTCGATCAGGTTGGCGGTTTCATCGGTCCGTTGATTTTTGCGGCTGTTTTTGCCCAGCGTCAAAGTTATCGAGACGGGTTTAGCTTCCTTTGGATTCCTGCTGTACTTACCCTGGTGGCATTATTGCTGGCCAGGATCAGAGTGCCAAATCCAGAAGAGCTGGAAAAACCGTCTTCGACTGAGTCTGGCGCTAATTCCACCCAAAACTCCGCCTTACCTCGCATTTTCTGGTTTTACTCCGCTTTTACATTCTTAAGCGTGGCCGGCTTTGCAAATTTTCAAATTATTTCCTTTCACTGGGTAACCCAAAGTGTCGTACCCGCCGCTCAAATTGCCATTTTTTATGCAATTGCAATGGGCGTTGATGCCTTGGCAGCGCTGATTATTGGAAAGACATATGACAAAATTGGCTTGACGGCATTAATGGTTGTACCTTTAATTTCACTTCCGCTGCCATTTTTAGCCTTTTCCAGCCAATACTTCAGTGCTATCATCGCCGCAATTCTTTGGGGCATGATTATGGCCGTTCACGAAACCATCATGCGGGCTGCAGTGGCTGATATTGTGCCCGGCGGAAAAAGGGCCTTCGCTTATGGGATTTTCAATACCCTTTATGGCGCTGCCTGGTTTGTCAGCGGCGCTTTGTTGGGTTTCTTATACGACCAGAGCAAGTCATGGCTTTTGATATCCATAGTGATTCTCGAAATTCTTGCTTTGCTCACTTTTCCTTTGATTGTGAAAAATCGTAATCAGAAACTGTCAACTCAATAGAGAGATAGCTAAAAAGTACGCCCTCAGCAATTCAACAGCGAGGGCGTACTTTTTTCATTTGATATACAGGCTTAGAAGAAAACCTTAGCGACTTTCAGCGCTTTTTGCTTCCAGGGCACGCGGTGAGTGACCCCTGCCTCCCCTTCTCTAAAAGTATCTTTATTTTCCAAATACCAACGATAATTCCGCAATAACGCCTCTTTGTTGGAATATTTCGGTTGAAATCCTAAAATTCTTTGGGCTTTTTCAATTGAAACGAAAGAGTCTTTCGAGGCTGTCTCGTAAATCCACGGATACAGCGGAGATAACTTTAGCGCTTCTAACACTTTTAATGCCAATACCACCGGACCTGCCGGAAAAGGAATAATCCGTTTCCCAAAACCGGCTTCATCCAGCACCGCTTGATAATCTTCCTTCATCGTTGTAAATTCAGCTGCGCCGATGTTGAAGGTGTCGTTTACCCGTTCTTGATCCAATGTCATGCACGCATAGATTGCATCACACAGATCTTCAACATCCAGTAATTGATAACGATTATTTCCCAATCCAATCATCGGAAAATTTTTACCTTCGCTTGCCCATTCATAAAAGATGGCAAAAACCCCCAAACGTTCCGGGCCAATGAAGGACTTAGGACGCAAAATCGGAACACACATCCCCTTTTGGCGATATTCCAGACAAATTTCTTCAGCCTGAATTTTGGCTTTGCCGTAGGGACCAACACCCACAAGGGGATCGGTTTCATATAAAGGGTGATGGTCTGGAACGCCGTAGACCGCCGTGCTGGAGATATGGATAAATCGTTTAACTCCATATTCCAAGGCTTGTTCCAGGACAATCCGAGTTCCTTCCACATCGGTGGAATAAATTTCCTCAGGGGTGTAGAGGGGTAACGCCGCAGCGGTGTGGATGACGATATCAGCCCCCTGCATGCTTTTGCGAACATCCTCAGGATGGCGAATATCCCCCTGTAAAAACTCGATTTTGTCTCTTTCGGGATAGGTAAAATCCACCAAATCAATCCCCGAAATTTCCGTATATCCGTGTTGTAACAAGTAGCGTACCAAATTAATACTCAAAAAGCCGCTAATACCGGTTATATAAACCTTCATCTAAAACTCCTGGGCAAGGTTTTTCAAAAAAGAATTTTACCAGAGTTCACCAAAATCATTTCCCACAAGGCAGGTATCCATAAGTTTGGATTACATTTGTAACGGACTTATCCTGCTTTTAATCACTTGAACGCCTATATTTTCGAAGTAAAATCATATTCAAATTCATGAATATAATTGAGAACTAAACAGAGTTGACTTTTCCAGAATCATTTAGCAAGGAAGCGCCAACCCAACTCACCGCGGAACGGAAAACAACTTTGTTTATTTTTTGAGGTTAGAGTGTTGGAAAGGAAAGAAAAATTGCTTCGAATAGCATCAAAGTTCCAACCATATCCCTGCTGGACTGGGGCGGTTTGAACGATATGCTCAACCGGAATAAGGACATACCGATCAACCAAAGAGGAACTTTGCAGGGATTTTTTGGTTGATCGCTCTCAAAACCATTCTAATACCCATTTATGGAGGAATTGATGACAACCTTAAATCTTTGGCTCATTGCAGGCTTAGCAGTACTATCTTTACTAAGCGGAATGCTGGGGCTTGGCGTAGCATTTGCCGCTTTACCATTCTTTTCATTTTTTATGACCGATATCGTGCATCAGGTTCAACCCCTAACGCTTTTGCTCAACGGTGTTACAGCCCTATTTTCTGCTTTTGGATTCGCGCGCAGCGGTCTAATTGATTGGAAGAAAGCCATTCTTCTCGGAATCGTCACTACGGTTTCAGCGCCGTTAGGCTCGTGGCTTGCCCAACTCATCCCGCAAATTGTGATTTTAGTAATTTACTTTGCTTCAGTGATTTTTCTGGCCTTTAATTTGTTTAGACCAATCCAGAAAAGGGAAGAGGGACAAGAAAACTTTAAGCTTGCGCTCATTTTGGCAATCCCGATATCTGTCCTTGCCGGTTTTCTTGGAGTCGGGCCAGGATTTTTATTACTGCCTACGTTGATTTTGGTTGGATTTGAGCCCAAACGGGCAGCTGGCATCAATGCCTTCGCTGTCACTCCTCCTTCATTTTCAGCGCTTATTCCTCACCTCAAGACCGCTGTATGGGATCCAACTCTAACTCTGATTCTTCTTGTCGTCGGCGCTGGGTTGTCTTTCGTTGGCGCCCGAATCACCAGCAGTTTTGTCCCTAACCAACGCCTAAAACAAATGTTTGGTAGCGTCATCGTGGTCATGACCGCCTATAAGCTTTTCAGTTTATTATTCATTCGGTAAGTAATTACAGATCACTACAAAACAGAGACTGTTCTCGAAATTATAAGAACAGTCTCTGTTTTTATTTGGGAACAATAGTTTTATCCCTCAAAAGAGTTACCTCTGTTTGAACGAGGGAAAGGGTAAAGCCCCTAACCTTCCAGGATAACTATGAGCCAGGATGCTGCTGATTCGTCCGATAGGTCAGTAAAGCTGACATGAAGATGATAAAAATATACACACTCAACAAGATGACAGCAATTGCCATACCTTTTTCATAAGTGTTCATTAGAACCAGAGAAACTGATGCTCCGACAAGGGGTATTGCAATACAAGTTGCTGTCAACACTTTCTTTTGTACCCGCCGCAACAACCAGCACGCTACACACCCAACTGCCCACAACGCAACAATCACGTAAAACATAGCGCCCTCCTGCCCGCACTGATCCAACAATCGAATATATATATCAACCCGCTTGTGTCATATATACTTGAAATCAAGTACCATATTTATTATACAAAAATTTCATCCTAATAGATAGTATCTATAACCTTTTTTTGAAATTTTCTAAATTGAATGGTCTTAAAATAAAAGACGGCGCTTCTCCTCTCATGAAGCGCCGTTTTGTAAATGAACCTATTTTTTACGCCATGCTGGTCTCGCGAATATCAATAATTCTCTCAACAATTGGAGTAACCGCTTTTTTCAAATCTTCCAGCTTAACTCCATTGACCTTGACGGTTACATTTTGCGTTTCTGCTCTTTCGCCCAGCATAGTGCCTAACCCTACAATGTTCCCCCCCAAATTATAAATAGCGCCCGATAATTCATGCAATTTGCCGGGCTGATCCAACAACTCAACCGTCAATCGAACACCGGATTTTCGAGCGCCTAGCATCTCCAGAAGGATATTGAACAAATCCGTTTCGGTGATGATGCCTACCAGACTCTCGCCGCGCATGACCGGAAGACCCCCAATCTTATTATCCGCCATGATGCGAGCCGCTTCTTCAATCGGGCAATCTTCCTGAGTGACAATCACATTTTTGGTCATCACCCGTTCAACCGTGATCTTACTCAGCAAATAATTGATTTCCCACACACTCAGAGTGGTCGCCTCAGAAGGCTGAGCATTCATCAAGTCGGTATTGGTCACAATACCGATCAATTTCCCGCGTTTATCCACAACCGGATATCGTCTCACTTTGTCTTTGCGCATCCTTGCCAGGGCATCCTGAACCGGCACATCCGGCTCAATGGTCAATACAGGGGTTGACATTCGCTCACCGACTAACATAGGGCTTTTTCTCCTTGGTTTTCAAAATTCGACATCTCTATTCTATCAAATCCTGAGAATTGTGCGAATCTCTTTGTTTTCCCAAGTCATGCTTCTTCAGGTTCCAACCGGAAAGGATCAACATCCGGAATTCCCGGCTTAACAAACTTGCGGATCGGTACATAAAGCAATGTTCCTAAAACAATGAATGCCAGCGCCAACCAGAGGGAATTTAAGCCTTCTTCAACCAGCTGACTGTAAATGGCTACGAAGATTACAATGGAAGGCCCTAAAGTTGCCAAAAAAAGCCCAATGGTTCCACCCGGTATCTTTTTTCTAGGTACTTCCGGAATTGAAAAACGCAATTTCCATAGCGCTAAAAATTGAACAAACAACACCATCATATTTAAGAACACATCCACAACCACCAAAAAGGCAAAAGGCTGCAATGAAAATATCGAGTAAATCACACCACAGAGGAGAATGGAGACATAAGGTGTGCCAAATTTAGGATGGACTCTTGTCAGAAAAGTGGGCATCATCCCATCTTCAGCCATTGCGAATGGAACTCTTGTCCCTCCCAAACCATTCCCAATAAAAAGCCCAATCATACTTAGGATTGCCGAAATTGTGACCAGTAAACCCAAAACGCCGGCTAGCGGGCTGTTTTTTACGCCGGTAACTTTATCAGCGATTGCATGAGCAATATCTGGAAATTCCCAGCCAACCGAAGCGCGTGGATCCACACCCCATTCAACCAGTGTTTCCTCTTTGATCCCGTACTCTGCCATGAGGACACCAATACCGGCGCCAACTTCGGGTTCTTCCTGCCCCCACAAATGGTATTTACCGTCTTCTCCGGCTCCGCCAAACAAACCGGCTGTGACAGGCAGAGAATACGTGGCAATGGCTGCAATTAAAACCAATACCATTGCAATCGGATAAGTCCGTTTGGGGTTCACAATCTCATCCCCCGCCGCAGCGGGAAGTTCCCATCCCATAAAATTCCACATCACCACAAATAGACCTACGCTGAGCGCCCCGGTTATCGACTCCCCTTCCGGTAAAAGTGGAATGGAAAGGGTTGCCCCTCCCCTGATCCATTGGAAAATCCCCAAACCGGACATCAGAATTAAAGGGATGATCATGATAATTCCCAAACCATTGGCTGTCATACCGGCCAGCCTTGCTCCTCGAATATTTAACCCCGTAATGATCCAGATCAAAACCAGGGCAACCAACCAGGATAAAACCCACGCTGGTATTTCAACGCCATCAATGATCATGCCGGTACGCAGGGCGGGAATAAAATACCCCAGATAATAGGCTGCCAAAACGGGATAAATAGCCACATCCACCCAGGATACCACCCAGTTCATCCATCCCGCCATAAAACCGGCAAACGGTCCAAAAGCTTGCTTGACCCAATGATAATAACCTCCCTCAACCGGCATCATCGAAGTCATTTCACGCACCAATAACATATTAGGGATGCTAAAAATCAACGGCGTCAACACAATTAAAACCAATGCCATCCCCGGTCCAGACAACCCGACCAATGGTTCAATCCCAAAAGCGCCCCCACAAACCGTAAAATAAATTAAGCCAAATAAGGGCAAAAGGGTTAATTCGCGTTTTAGTTTACCGGCTTCCTGTTGAATGCTTTCCCCTTTGTTTTGAGCCATAGTCCTGTCAACCTCCTCGTTGCTGAAATAATAAGAGAAATTTTATAGGAAAAATAAATTCCGATTGGTTTTTTTCTCTCACCATTTTCCAGATCCGCCTCCGGTTGTCTACAATTCGGCACCGCAGAGCTTGCAAAAGCGGGCATCTTGATCGTGACCGTGATGATTGCAATTTGGACAAACCCGGTTCAATCGGCGGCGGCGCTGTTTCTCCTTTCCCAATTCAAGGGTTACAATTCCTGAAGGTACTGCAATCAAACCATAACCAAGGATCATCAAAAAAGCGGCCAGCGTCTGACCCAGTGGTGTCAATGGGGTGATATCCCCATAACCTACCGTTGTAACCGTCACTACCGCCCAGTAAACGCTGCGGGGGATACTGGTATACCCAGCCTCTGGCCCCTCGATCAGATACATTAACGAGCCAACAATCAGCACAACAGTTAATACCGTTGTAAGGAACACCAAAATCCTTCGCCAGCTGGATTCGATTGCGCTCCGCAGGATTTCTAATTCTTCTACGTATTCCATCAATTTCAAAATTCTGAAGATACGCAGAACGCGTAGCACCCGAATCACGATCAAAAAACGACTTTCTGGGAAAAATAAACTGACATAGGTGGGTAATATCGCCGTTAAGTCAATCAGACCGTAAAAACTGCGGGCATAATAAGCAGCGTTTGGGGAACTGTAAAGCCGCAGAATATACTCGATGGTAAATAAAATCGTGAAAAACCATTCCAGAATAAACAGATAATGACCATACCGCAGCGAAATATCCGCCATGCTATCGGCCATCACGGCAGTCACGCTGGCCAAAATCAGGATGATCAGAATCACATCAAAAATCCGACCTTCCCAAGTATCATGCTCAAAAATGATTTGATACAATTTTTTCTGGATCGAATTTCTCTTACTCATCTTGTTTCCTGCATCACATTCTCAGAGATATTGGCTTATAATACCACTTCGTTTGGCGCAATATAAGCCTCTTGCTGATAATCCGATGAAAACCAAACCGATGAAGATTATTCATCTCATAATTTTTCTATTTTTGATTAATTTCATTTTGGAAGGCTGCAGTTCTCAAAGAGCAGACTTTTCTCAGCCCATTGAGCTAGCCAGTGAATTTGAGTGCATTCCGACAACAGAAGATCCACAAATTGCCAAAGTTGTCTCGGTAATTGATGGGGATACGATCAAAATCGAGCTTAATAATCAAAAGACCAACCTGCGCTATATCGGAATTAATGCCCCTGAACTAGACTCGGAAGAAAAAGACCTCGCCGAACAAGCGTTACAATTCAACAAAGAGCTTGTAGAAAATCAAACCATCACCCTTTACAGGGACACTTCGGAAACCGACCGTTTCGGAAGGCTGTTGCGATATGTATTTGTGGATGGGGTTTTTGTGAATTATGAATTGATTCGCATGGGATTTGCCCGCCAGAGAGATTACCCACCCGATAGCGCTTGCAAAGACCTATTTCTCAAGGCGCAACAAGAAGCGATTTCCATGCAGCGCGGTATTTGGAAAACTCATTAGAGATGGATTCGCATGACTGAGATTTTGAAAATAGACCCGCTCTACCCCGATCCAAAAATGATCCAAAAAGCCGCGCAAATCATCCGAACAGGCGGTTTGGTCGCATTTCCAACTGAAACGGTGTATGGCTTAGGGGCAAATGCCTTCAACAGCCAAGCCGTTCAGCGCATTTTTTTAGCAAAAGGCCGGCCAGCTAATGACCCATTGATTGTCCACATTCAAAACAAAACCTGGCTGGATCAAGTGATCATCGCTCAATCTCCCCAAGCCGAATTATTGGTGAATCGGTTTTGGCCCGGTCCTCTCACTTTAATCTTTCCCCGCAAACCAGACATTCCCCTAAATGTAACTGCTGGCGGGGAACATGTCGCAGTCCGCGCGCCCTCTCATCCTGTGGCTCAGGCTCTGCTTGCAGCAAGCGGCCTGCCCATCGCTGCCCCTTCAGCAAATCGCTTTGGTCACACCAGCCCGACTCAGGCAAGCCATGTATTGGACGACCTTAGCGGTCGAATTGATCTGGTGCTTGATGGCGGAGAATGCCCCATCGGTTTAGAATCCACCGTGCTTGATCTGACTCAAGACCCACCAGTGATATTGAGACCGGGCGGAATAACCCGCGAAGAAATTGAACGGGTAATTGGAAGCGTTCGTCTTGCCGCCAAAAACAAAATCGGGACAGGCCAGGAATCCATGCCTTCACCGGGTTTATTAGACCGGCATTATTCACCCCATTCAACTCTGATCCTTATCGAAAACACCACCGGAAATCGTGAAATCGCCATAAAAAAAATCCTTGAACAGATTTCGCAAACTCGAAAAGAGGAACAAAAATCCGTCGGTATTCTCACAGTTGATGAAGAAACCCATCATTTTGAATCCTTTCTGCAATTGGAGGTAATTTCACTGGGCTCCTTGAATGACCTTCAAGAAATTGGACGAAATTTATTCGCCGGTATGCGCACACTCGAACAGGCCGGGGTTGAGGTCATTCTGACAACCGACTTTGGAGAGCACGGATTAGGACTGGCCATCCGAGATCGTTTACGAAGAGCAGCCAGCCATATTATTCAGGTTTAATCACCCCGATGGAATCCAAAACAAGACCGATTGTCCAGGCCGGTCTTGTTTTGATGAAGGAGGAAAATTTTTCTCTGGAGGATTATCTACCCATAGAATAATCCTCTTTTCCAAAGTACGGCTCAGTCATCAATCTAATTTTGACCTCCCCAAATGATGAGGCTTTTAAATAGACAATCGGCCAGTGATTGGCGCTGACCGATTGTCCATAGTTACTTAACTGTAATTATGAGTTAAGGTCGGTCAATCTCAAATAGCGGTGAAGTCCAGGTTTCCCAGTGAGCGGGATTGTTCGGATCTCCCAGCGCCTTGAGGACGGAAATTTTAACATAGTAAATTCCATCCGGAACCTCGAACACGCTGGAACCGGCGTAGGTAAATCCATCAAAAGGAAAAACAAAGAAGCCGGTAGCAGAGCTGTTCCGCGGCAGATAAGATTCGTCATAGGCGTTATACCAGAAACGATCCGGTCCCTTTTCCAAATCCTGATAAACTTCCATCTTGAATCGGCGAGATTGATGATCAAAATGAACCAGGAAGTAGGGAATATCATCCCCCTCCATGGAGAACCACCAATCCAAATCATCCAGTTTGTAGAAATTACCACCATATAGTAACGCCAACCACGGGAAGTTAAAAGTAGTCGGCGCTAAGACCTGGATGGATTGATAATCCCCGATGAAACCGGCATAAGGAACCCGATTTACTTTACCATCTTGAGAAGTCAAGACAATGTAACCGCCGTATTGCCCTTTCAGCGGGGCTGCCGGGGGAGTAATGGTGACATTCACCCGCACCTTGCTCTTAGGGGCAACTCTCACTTCATTTGTACTGAAAGTTACCGAAGCAAAATTTGCATTGAATGAAGGACTAAAGGTACTCCCATGCGTACCCAATGCAGGCTGATGGGATAAAGTGAAGGCCATTGTAGAATTTCCTTCATTGGCAATGGTGATTGTCCTGACGGCCGGCCCTGTTTCGCTTTCTCCCAACGCTAATTTGGATGGTTCAACCTTTACAGTGGAAAGGATGGCTTGCGGGATATCCAGCATTCCCGCTCCCTGACGGTGAACATTGTCCAGAAAACCCAGTCCCGGATTCCCCCACCATAATGCGGGGTCAGCCGCATTTTGGAAGATCGTTCTCACAACACCGGCAGGTAAATTAGGCCGTGCCTGCAAAAGCAAAGCCGCAGCGCCGGCCACGTGAGGTGAAGCCATCGAAGTCCCACTTAGCGTTGCATAACCGCCTTGCTCAAGCGGGAATGTGGAGTAAATCAAACCGCCTGGCGCCCCTATATCTGGCTTCACATTCAAGTCAGGCGATAATCCGTATGAGCTGAACGATGAAATCAAACCCCCGGTTGGATTGGGGAAGGAGCCTTCTTGTTCCGTCCAGGTCAGGTAAACATCCCCGCTCGCAAGACGTTCATTAATCAGAGCGCCTTCGGTGTTGGAAATTGTCACTACCGGAATGGTAATCGCAGGCGTCCCCGCCACCGTTGCGCTGAATCTTCCGGCGCTGTTATTGTACAAAACCACCCCAATTGCTCCTGCATTCATTGCGTTCAACGATTTTAGGTGGAAAGTACAACCACCCCGACGAATTAACGCGATTTTTCCAACCAGACTATTGGCTGGCAGAGGATCGCAGGCATCCGCCGAAGAGGTTACCGTTCCTGTCCGCGCCATTGGGAATGTGCCTGATGTAGGAGGTTCCGGCGCAGATGAGGCAACGCCATAACCAATCGGAGTATCATCCGGACTGATCAAAAACAGTTTCAAGAAAATATCCGTGTTGTCAAAGGATGCGACTCCAATCACCTGATTGCCCAACCCCGGCGCGCCGGCAGAATATACACCGCTAGCGCCACTGTTACCAATTGAAGCGACTACAACCATTCCTTGCTTGACTAACCGGTCAGCCGCCTGAGCAGTTGGATATTGCGGCCATTGAAATGCCGAGCCGATGCTCATATTCAGAACTTGCATCCCATCATCCAAAGCCCGTTCCATCGCCATCAGCATGATATCTGCCGTGGTTGATCCCTCGCAGCCAAACACCCGATAGGCGCCAAACCTCACATCGGGCGCGACGCCCTTAATTTGGCCGTTCGCCCCGATAATGCCGGCAACGTGCGTCCCGTGTCCGTTGCAATCATCCGGGATAGGATCCGGTTGAGGAACGGGGTTGTAACCGGGACTGCTTGGATCGGCGTTGAAGGCATCGCCCACAAAGTCGTAACCGGTGAAGACACGGCAGCCCGGTCCAAAGCAGCCTCCCAAATCCGGATGATCAAAGTCAACACCCGTATCCATTACTGCGACTTTGATCCCTTTACCGGTAAAGCCCAATTCGCTTTGAGCAACATCTGCCCCGGTCATCGCCAGGGCGCTGACCAATTCTGGGCTGGGGTTTTCAACCGGCTCTGGTAAAACATAGGTTTCAACCGGATAAACCGCTTTCACCCCCGGAATACGGAATAACTTGGGCAGTTCAGAAGGGCTGATTTCGATTGAAATACCATTCCATAATTTGTCAAAAGCAAACCTTTCGTTAAATTCCATTCCTGCCCGCTCTGCTCTTATTCGGAAGGTTTGTTTTTCCGCCCGCACGGTGGTTAGACGCCCGCCATCTGCCGTCGGCGAACCGTTGAACTCAACAAACCACAGCTTCGGAGTTTCATTGACCATTTCTCCGGTTTCCGTCGAGTAGGTCGGGAATAAAGGTTCAACCGTTCCATCATCGGCAATTGCTGGCGAAATCAAAGCCGCCAGCATAACTACAATCAACAATCCTGAAAAGAAATATTTTTTAAGCATAATCCTCCTCCAGCGAAACTTGAATTTTGGAATCTATCCGGATGAAATTTGGGTTTAATTTGTCTGATCACCTCCCTTAATGCTGAGCAAAAAACTGCCGAACGGTACGCATACTTTCGGCAGTCTGGCGGTCTGAACAATTCAGACCCATAACTTTGCGCCCTCATCTCGCAATGAGTTTGCCCTTTTCAAGTATTTGTTTGGGAAAATACGTTGACTTTCTTTATTTATTTTACAATAAATACAAACGAATACAAGTCTTATTTTTTTAACTGTTATAGTCAATAATTCATCAAAGTCTGCTTTTATAAAAAATTTCCAAGGTTTATTAATTCAAGTCCTGTGGATTAATGGGAATCACCTTTTGCTCTAACCTGGCTTCTTCGGCAGCAAAAGCCAGCCTGTGGCTGAACAAAGCCTCACGGGCAGCCCGTTTTACCGATTCCGAATATCCTCCCTCTCGGACGTGGCCAACGAATTCCGCCATCAACTGGCTGTCACCTCCGCCATGCCCCTCGCCCGACGGCGGGCTCGTATCTATATAACTCTTTTTTCGGCTGCGATGTTCCTCAACCAAAATCCAACCGCCGCCATTTCCAAGCACTCCCATCAATCTTCCTCTTGTCCCCTCAATTCTGGTCGAACGGTGTTCGACATGAGAATGACCATGCATGGTCAAGGTCACGGTCGTTCCTTCTTCAAATTGCATACTGACCACTTGATGATCCACCACATCATTATCGCAGTGGTAAACACACCTGCCGTAAGGGCCGTTCCGGATGGCTTCCTCAATTTTTTCGGGTGTCGGGTCATGGGCAAGCACGGTTAGCGGCCAGCCATTGTATTCGCTAACCTGTTTCAGGAAAGGGAAAATGTGTGAAAAAGTCCGTATCAATGCCGGTTTTTTCATCCAGGTCTCAATAATGATTTTATTAAAGGAATTGGTGCATGTTTGACTATACGAGTACCAGAATGGCAGCATTTCCACATAGATGTGGATAGCCGAGTAAGGACACTCTCTCTCTATCGGACAATCTTCGACACACCGTTCTGGAGTTTTAACCGGTGCTTTATCCGCCCGAAAATGTGTCAATTCTCCTTTGCTGCTCAGCATGACCGGGCGTTGTCCCAAGATCCACGGTAAAATATCCAGATCATGACAGCATTTCGCCAGAATCATTGGGCTGGATTGGTGACTATTCCTCCAATTGCCCCTGACATAGGAATGAGCCATGTGCCAGAAGGAAACGTTTTCGCGGTGATCTACATCAATAATTTCTCCCAATATGCCGGATTGAACAATCTCGCGCATTTTCCGTGCATGTTGCGTGTAGCGCAGCACATGACAGATGTGTAATTGCCGCTCATTCCTTTCACTCACCTCAACCAGTTGTTCGCATTCCTCCAAACTGGTTGCCATTGGCTTTTCGAGCAGAACGTGATACCCTTTGTTCATTGCGGCAAGCGCCGGCTGGGTATGCAGCCAATCCTGAGTGGCGATGATTGCGGCTTCCCCCAGTTGGGGTTGTTCCATTAAGTCTTGCCAACTTTCATAGCAGCGTTCCTCAGGGATGGCATGGACAGTCGCAAATCTCCGCCGGCGTTCCTCATTTGGTTCGGCTACTGCCACAAACTTGAGCTGCTCCGGATGCCTCAACGCATACGGCGCATAGGCTTCTGCCCCGCGCTGGCCCGCACCAATTAATACGGCCCGTACTGGTTTCATTGCTGTTTCTCCAAAATGAGATGAAGAAATTCTAGCACAACCATTTATTCAACAAATAGTTCAATTCCGATGGAGATCTCACTCGTAAACCAGAATAAAATAAAGGTATCTTGCGAACAAAGGAGCAACAGTCCATGTCTGAAAATGCCGAAACCCCCGAAGTTGAAATGAATGATCTATATCACCGACCGCAACGCATGATTCGAGTCGCCAATTGGGCAAATATTCTCTCGTGGGTAGTATTAATTATATCGGGTTTGTTTCTGGTTTTTTTTATTAGCGCAATTTTTGTGACTATCACTCAATCCTCCGCCAACCTGTTTATCGAATTAGTGCCTACCCTTGTCCAGGCTTTCTTGATTTTGATTCCGGGCTTGTTCTTGTTTGTCACCCTTCAAGCTATCTCCGAAGGCATCTATTTGCTGATGGACATCGAGGAGAACACTCGAAGGAAATAAATTGACCTCAGACCAGAATCCTTTTATTGACTTGTGTAAAGTCCGAAACCAAGTCCAGAGCGGTTCAGCCGCAAGCCATTTCGTTGAATCCTACCCAGCAGGGAAATTCGAATATTATTCTGGTTTGATTATCCATCAACCAGATCTTTCAAGCCCAACTCTTCCAATTTCCAGGGAAGAGGATATCCGCTCGTTCTATCCCAGCCGCTGCATTGATAATATTCCTCCAGCATGGTACGAAGGTCGGGAATATTGCCTTCCTGACCGCCATCCATAAGGGCTTGGAGCAGCAACTTCGGTAGTTTTTCATGTTCTGGTTTCCAGCCCAGTTTCAAGTTATACAGTCGCTTCATATTCCACGCCCGCTCACCGGCTTTTAGCATGGTCGCCAGGTCCCAATCCCAATCCATGGCGGCGTTTAGCAGATCTAAAACTTCCAGCGGGGAAACAACCGCGAAAAAGCAGGTCGTTAGACTATTGCAAACTGTCCGCCAGTGTTGATGACGGGCTACCTGAGCTCCTTTGCCCTCGGGACTAAATCGGTCGGTAAATCGGATTCCGATTTCCTCCACCGTACCCCCCAACCCAACATTGAAATAATCGCTCTGGTTGTGACACGCGCCTCGCGGCGAAGTCACATAGACTAACGCCTGTCCCGAAAATGCGCGGGGGTCATGCATGGCAACATCCAGCCCATTCACCTGCACAGCTAAATCTTCTTCACCATAGGCGGCGGCTAACGCCTTACTGCCCTGAGCAAGCAAATTACCCAATCCTTCCTTTTTGGCTATTTGGTGTAGTAAAGAAAAACATGGCTCAGGATCACCCCAGCGAAGCTGTACCCCTCCGCTATCCTGCGTTGTAAGTTTGCCTTGATCGTATAACAAATACGCCAAGGCGATCACATTTCCTGCTGTGATCGTGTCCATTCCCAACCGGTCGCAAAGATTTCCCAACGCTGTAATTGCCGCCAGATCATCCACCATCAATTGCGAACCGAAAGAACAGATTGTCTCATACTCCGGACCTTTTACAACTCCATCCGTTGGATAACTTCCTTGTTTAACCTCTACTTCACGACCGCAGGAAATCACACAACCCTGACAGGCAGTGGTGCCTTTCAAGATCGTTTCGGCCATGGTCGCCCCGCTGATGCGGTCAGCTCCCTCAAATTTCGCCGCCGTCCAATACTTTTGCGGCATATCTCCAAGATATTGTAAATACTCCGCACCGCCGGATGTACCGGTGGAGCGAAGCACCGCTGTCATGTTTTGATCCAGCAGCCGTTTGTTTGAAGCCACTCTCAACTTTCGGTATTCTTCATCTCGCCCCAGGGTCAACCGGTGGGTTCCCCGAACAGCAACTGCTTTCAACCTCTTCGAGCCCATCAATGCCCCCATGCCGGTTCGAGCAGCCAGCCTGCCATGGTCAGAGAGAATACCGGCAAATGGCACCAAATTTTCACCAGCCAGACCGATGCAGGCAACCTTTGCCTGAGGCACGCCAACTTCCTGACGAATCATTTCCTGAGTCTGGTAAGTATCCGCTTTACCCCATAAATGTTCAGCAGACCGTAATTCGATCTGGTCATTATAAATCCAGAGATAAACCGGACTATCAGAAGCGCCTTCAATCCATAAATAATCAATCCCGGCATAACGCAATTCCGGCCCGACAAATCCGCCGATATTCGACTCTCCCCACCAGCCCGTTTGCGGTGAACGCCCGCAAATTGTGAAGCGCCCGGTGGTTGGGCCGCCGGTGCCGGTGAGCGGCCCAGTGGCAAATAATAACGGATTCTCCGGGGCAAGTGGCGAACGATCGCGATCCAACACGTCCCATAAAAGCCTTGCCGCCAAACCGGAAGCCCCAATAAAACCTTCGATCCACTCGGGAGGTATTTGCTCCCGCCGGATTTGGCGGTTGCTCAAGTTGATTTTGACCATTTTTCCGAACATAAATGTTCACTCCCTAAAAATCAATGTTTTTCCCTTCATAGGCATAATAATACAACTGACGGAGATCATCGTAATCTGGTATTCGGGTGGACATAATCGTTTGAGTATCATTCAAGGCATTTTCAACCAATCGCTCCATCTCCGCTTCCAAAGCAGGCCGATCAACCCCCAAATCGGTAATACAAAGCGGCTGAAATAGAGCCTCTTCTAATTCCCGAACTTTTGCAGCCAAAATTACAGCAGCTTGTTTTTCGTTTTCGGCCGGCAAACCTAAAAATCGGCTCAAATCCAGGTAGCGCGTCCCCCCTTCGGGCGCGTTAGCGCAATATTCTATTGTGTAAGGCAGAAACAAAGCTACCGCCCGGCCGTGCGGTACTCGAAAGACCGCTCCGAGGGCATGGCCTAACCCATGAGCCAGGGCTGCCATCGAATTACCAAATCCAAGACCGGCAATTGTTGCTGCGTAGTGCATCTTCTCTTTGGCCGGATAATCGCCCCGACAGGCTTTAGGTAAGTTTTCGAAAATCATCTTTGCGGCATGCAGACACAACCCATCGGTAAAATCATTGTGATAGGTCGAGGTAAAGCCTTCAATGGCATGAGTCAAGGCATCCAAGCCGGTATCGGCAGAAATTTGAGGGGGTAAATCCTTGATAAGTTGAGGGTCAATAATCGCAATGTCTGGAATAACCTCGCGGCTGCCCAAGCCCAATTTTCGGCGTGATGGATGATCCGACAGCACAACCGCCCAGGTAACTTCGGCGCCCGTGCCGGAGGTGGTGGGAATAGCCACCAGACGGGCTTTTTGGCGCAACCCATAGATTTCAATCGGGTTGATCGCATCCGGCTGAACATCCGGCCGCGCATACAAAACCCACATCCCCTTAGCCGCATCAATCACCGAACCTCCCCCAACCGCCACAATCCAATCCGGTTGAAAGTCAAGCATGCGTTGGGCGCCGATTTTCACCGTTTCTAAATCCGGATCGGGCAAGACTTGATCGAATAGTTCGACCTGCATACCCGTGTTTTTCAACTGATCCACGACCTGTTTCACCAG
>CALHYE010000015.1 GCA_938040735.1 uncultured Bellilinea sp. | reverse complement strand
ATTCGGCGCGCGGGTCGTCCACCCGCTGCTCGGTGAAAGTCACCTTGTGGGTGCGGTAGATCAGCGCCGGGCCGATCGCAATTCCCGGAGAAGCTGGCAAACCTTGATAACGGGGCATGACCGGCCGCCTTTCTTTCAGGGGTGAGCCGCCGCCGGCTCGCCAAAGTTGCTTTTCACCAGTTGAACGAGCGCCTCAACCGCCTCCTGAGCCTGCTCGCCCTCGGCGGTGATTTCGACGCTGTCGCCCTGATTAACCCCCAGCGTCAGCACGCTGAGCGGGCTTTTGGCGTTGGCGGGCGGCTTTTCGGAATTGATCTTGCGCACGGTGATTTTGCACGGAAAGCGGGCAGCCGTCTTGACAAACTGGGCCGCCGGACGGGCGTGCAGCCCGGCCGGATGATCAATCGTGAGGGTGGTAGAGATTGTATCGCTCATCGGTCAGTATCCTAACAATTTTTCTTGCTCTTTGCGCAGCCGGTAAATCATCTGATTTTGATTTAACTCAATTTCATCGTAGTGAATCGGCTCATGCGCTTTCACCGGCCGGGTTATCGTTCCGCCGACCACCAGACCCAAAGGCACTTCGCCATGCTGGCGGGCTTTCTCGGCGCGTTCAATCATGCCATAGACGGTGAAACCGCCCAGGGCGTCAATCTTCTCGCCCGGCTGCAAATCGCGTTTGGCATAGGCAACCGTTTCGGCCACCGGCGGGCGGTGGGTAGCCAATAGTTCTTCCTGATCCAGAGCCACATGAGCCACCGTAATCGGCGCTTCCAAATTCGCAAGGTGATAGGGACGGTACAATGCCCAGTAATTATGTTGGGGATTTCCCAGCAGCCGCAAATAGCGCAAATCGCGAATAATTTTGGGCTGATCGGTGGTGATGATGACAAACACACCCGGCGCAACATCGCCAACGGCAAAGTCAACCGCCTTGGCGCCCTCGAAAATACCGCCGGCTTGCTTTGGGGCAAAGACCTTCGGCAAGTCCTTGACCGTACAAGTCGGCCCGTAACCGCCGGTCACCTCTGGCGGATAACCGAGAGCGTTGCCGATTGAGGTCATTTCCACCATGGTCTTGGTGCCGTCCACAAAAGAAGCCAGCATCTTGGGATTCATAAACTGTTTTTGGGCCGATTCCTGCAATTGATCGGGGGTTGCCGACCGATTGAGCGGATTGTTCTTGCCCTTGCCGATATAGACAATTTCAAAACCGAGAGCGTCGGCAAAATCATAGAGTTCCTTAATCGAGCCGGGCTCATCGCCCGCCACAAGCGTGTAGACAACGCCTTTTTCTTCCGCCATTTTAGCCAACGCATAACCAACAGTGGCATCCGCCTCGACGTTCATGTTGACCACATCTTTGCCATTCTGAATGGCGGTGTAACAAACTTGCGCCCCCACTTCG
The DNA here is from genome assembly GCA_938040735.1 of uncultured Bellilinea sp. Taxonomy (GTDB): domain Bacteria; phylum Chloroflexota; class Anaerolineae; order Anaerolineales; family Anaerolineaceae; genus Bellilinea. The sequence continues at coordinate 3,065 of CALHYE010000015.1, read as the reverse complement.
GGAACGCCCGTGCATTCTAGAATGACATCCAGCGCGCCAATCTGCACCAGAAAACTGGCATCGGTTGTCGCAATTCGTTTGCCGGCCGCGATTAATTCGGAGGCTTTTTCAGGGTTTTCATCCAGATGAACCACCGCATCTGCCGGCACATCGCTTTCGAGGTAGCCCTTCTCGGCCTGACCGGGGATGATGTCAGCGGTAGCGACAACCCGCAAACCATCCATCTTTTCGGTTTGGCTCATGAAGCCAATCCCCATCTGACCGGCGCCAATCAAACCCACCCGCACCGGCCCGTTTTGTTGCGCGTACTTTCTAAGACGATCCCGCAGTGACATTTTGTTAATCCTTTCAAGATAAAAAATAAGTGCAAACGATATTCCGTCCCTGAGCATTCTTTTTATGAATCGGATATGAAGGAAAAGGTATCCCCCACCCGGATAGGCGGGAGGGGGCGAACCTCCGCGCAAATATCGCCGGGCATTTCGGGCTTTCGCTCACCGTTAAACTTAATGATGAAATGACCCAGCGCTTTCAGGTTCTGGTTCGCCACCTCCCCAACAGCAAGGATGGTAAAACACTCGTCACCGATACAAAAGCGATCGCCTGCCGCCACATCCTCGATGAGTGTCTCGCCATCGTGCAAGATGGCAAATTCGCGGAGTTCTTCCGGGGCATTCTGGCCGAAGAAGACCAGGACACGCGCAGAAATGAACTCATCTACCAACGGACCAATTTCTGAAATCGTTGCAGAATACTTGACCATGCTCTCGTCCACTGGCTTTCGCTTACTCGTCAATCAGCTCTACATCCTCCGGGCGGACACCCGAAACAAAGTACTCCTCGGTGATAAAGCGCATCAACGGACCGGAAGGAGAGGTGGGGTAGATATCCACGGTGGGAACTTTCTTCATGGGATAAACCCCCACCCGGGCGGTACCGCCGCAGTCAATCACCGCAACGGCAATTTCGCTGAAATCAGCCTTGGATTTGAAACCATCGAACGGACGCCCGCCAGTCAGGTCGGCAATGTGCTGAGCAAGCGGGTGAATGCCGCCGCCGGTTACCGAGTAAATCAGATCCTTTCCCGGTTTGGGTTCAATGATCAACGGGCCGCCCCAGCCCTTGGGACCTTTCTTGATCCGTACCTTACGATATTTCTTTTCCTCAGCCATGGCAAACGATCCTCCTTTTTCAAAATTTTTCAAGACGGGGTATGAGGGAAAAGCGGGTGAGAGCACCCCTCATACCCCGATCATGCCTTACAGACCCACACTGAAAACCCAGGCGATGATAACGGCAATGGGACCGGTGATCAGACGGGAGAACAAAACCGCCGGTACGCCAACTTCAACGGTTTCAGGCTCAGCTTCGCCAAGCGCCAGACCCACCGGGATGAAGTCACAACCCACCTGCGGGTTGATGGCGAAGAGTGCAGGCAAGGCGATGTAAGCAGGCAGCGCTTGAGTGGCGAATTGAGTACCCAACAGGGTTCCAATGATCTGAGCAATCACGGCGCCTGGTCCGAGCAGGGGGGACAAAACCGGCAGACCTATGATGAGCGACATGATGACCAGACCAATCGGGCTGTTGGCAAGCGGCTGTAAAACCCGCGCCAGCGCATCACCCACACCGGTGGCGAGGATGACACCGATGATGAAAGCAATGAAGGCCATGAAGGGCAAAATGTTCTTGACCACCTGATCAATGGCTTCACGTCCGGCTTGATACAGGGTACCCACCACCTTACCGGCGCCGCGGCCAATTCGTTCGAGGAATTTGGTTATACCTTGCATTTCAACACCTCCTTATTATTGTGCACGCCGTGCCCAGAGGAATGCGGTGATGCGTTCGGTGACGATACCGCGGATGAAGATAACGATCAAGCCGACAATCAGGTAACGCACAGCCAGCGCAGCCGTTTCGGCAGCGCCGTAACCGGTGGTTACCCCTTGGGCAATGCCCGCCCACACGAACAACTCACCCGGGTTGACATGCGGGAAGATACCCAGAGGCGGGTGGACGAACGAAACCGCCGCATCGTAAAAAGCCGGTTTATACTTTTCGGGCAGGAAGCGCCCCATTGTATACGCCATGGGGTTGGTCAGCACAAAGACCGCCACCACCGGCAGCACCAGATAGCGCAGCGGCATGTACTTGAAGCCTTCTTTACCGGCCGCTTCACCGATCTTGTCAATCCGTTCCTGACCGATCAAAGCAATGAGAGCGTTGAAGGCCGTCAGCAGGACGATCACCAGCGGGATAATGCCGGTTACGAGGCCAACGAAAACCTCTGCTCCTCTTTGGAATAAGCCGATGAACCACACGGCTGCTTGAACTAAGAAATCCATTGTCTTCCTCCTTCAGAGAATGATGTTTGAAAAATTGATTGGGTGGTAAGGCAACCTGCACAAGTGAAGATTATTTTCCCTAGCAACCTCCTTTCGCGCTCAAGGTGAGGTGGACACAGTTTCGACAGAATTTGATGACTCGACTAATGATTGTTCATCCTCCTCCTTTTTGCGATTTTTGAAATCAACGATGTGCTTTGCTGCATCGCGCAAAGCCAGCGCCAGTTTGCGGTTGATGTGTTTTGGCAAGGGTCTTTCTTCGTCCAGCAGATCCTGTAAGGTCATCCCTTCCAAACCACGCAGCGGTTTAAGACTCGCCAGTACCGTCCACCCGGAAAGCTGCTCGCTCTGACGGATAATATCCGTGTGCGGGTCAACCACCAAGATGGCGTATTGGCGGCGTTTCCAGGCCGAGCCAGCCACTCCAATCGAAACCAGATTGCCGGTCTTGCGCAGCTGGCTGACCCGCCCATAAAAACGGCGTAATTGGAAATAAGACAGGAACAATTGCAGCAACCACGCTCCTGCCAGCCCCAAAATAATCATGGTTGCGGTAATATCTATCGGCTGCATCTCCTCCTCCTCCTTCGCTCACAACACCATCAATTGCGGATCTTCCAGCACGGTCTTCAAATCGCGCAGGAAGGCGGCAGCCACCGCCCCATCCACCACGCGGTGATCGGCGCACAGGGTCAAGGTCATCATCGGGCGGATGGC
>CALHYE010000014.1 GCA_938040735.1 uncultured Bellilinea sp. | reverse complement strand
CGGAGCCGGGCGGGTGGACCTAGGCGCAGCCGCCCGAGCCGGCTTAATTCTGGAGGAGACGACCGCCAATTTTGAGGCCGCCAACCCGGCCAACGGCGGCGACCCCAAAACGCTCAACCTGCCCGGGCTGCAAGATAACTTCTGCGTGGCCGCCTGCTCGTGGACACGCACTTTCAAAAATGTCAGCGGCGTAACGGTGAGTATGAGCATCACCGCGCCAACATGGATAACGGCCAATCCTTCTTTCTTTAACGTTAATGACGGAGGGACCGTATCCGTCACCTTTACGGCGGATTTCGGCGATTTGCCGTTAGGTCAATGGGCGTTTGGGACGATTAAACTCGATACCGACAGCGCTTTCGGCGATGGGACAGACATAGCCGACCTGCACCTGCCGGTAGCGGTGCGCCCCATGGAACAATTGCCCGACCGCGAACCGCCGCGCCTTGTATCGCTGCGGCCAAAAGGCGGTTTTACCCCCACCAATCGGCAAAGCGTGGAATTTTCCGCCGAGTTTAGCGAAGATGTGCTAGAGGTGGACCTCAATGATTTTCTTACCGTAGAAAGCGGCGGGGTCAGCGGCAGCGGCGTCGCTGGCATTAGCGGTTCGGGCAAGTCATACACCCTTACGGTGGATACCGGCAGCGGCAGCGGCTCGCTGGGGCTCAAACTGCAATCTGACGCTGCGATAACCGATCTTGCCGGTAATCCACTGACAGAAATCCCGCCTTTTGATCCGGTCAATGTGTACTGGATTGACAAAACCGCGCCAACGGTTCAGTCGTTCACATTGCTGGACAAGACGCTTACCAATGCCTCCGAAGCGCGCTTTCGGATTGCCTTCAGCGAGCCGGTTTTCGGCTTGAGTGAAGCCGACTTTGAGACGGTGGAAGAAAATGGGCTGTCGGGCAGCGGGGTGAAGACCCTCGAAGCCGAAAACCCGCAAACCTATACGCTAACTCTGTTCACTGGTGAGCCGGAAGGCCGGCTTGGGCTGCGCTTGAAGGCCGGCGCATCCGCCCGCGACGAAGCCGGCAACGTACTCAGCGGACTGCCGTATTTTGATCCTGACAAAACTTACTGGATTGACAAAACCGCCCCTCGAGTCGTTTCCCTGCGCCGGCTGGATGAAAGCCCGACCAGCGCCAGCGCCGTTCGGTTTGAAGCGACGTTTAGCGAGGCGGTTCAAAATGTAACCCCGGACGACTTTTCGGTTGTGGAAAGCGGCGACTTAAGCGGCAGCGCCGTTACGGGGGTGAGGGGCAGTATGAATGTCTATGAGGTCAGTCTATCCACCGGGAATGGGAGCGGTAAACTCGGCTTACAAATACCAAAAAACGCCGCCATTCGGGATGCTGCCGGCAATCCTTTGGAAAATTTGCCCTTCTATGATGCAGAAACGACCTATACAATTCAGGCATGGATTTTCCTGTATTTGCCTTTGATCCAAAAATAGGGTGATTTTTTGGCTCTCCGGGATGATTCGAGTTGACTTTTGTTTTCGTTTTAACTACAATCCAAATGGTGAGGGTTGATAGATGTTCTGATGTAAGCAGTATCTTCTCGTGTCAGAAAGGAGGGACAACCCAGACAGGTCTGAGCTACCCAAAAATTGTTTTTCTTGTTTCAAAACCTGACCATTTCCTTTCATAAATAACAGAGGAGAAAAGGATGAGCAAAAAATTCCGTTTGTTTTACGTTTTTCTAGCGGGATTGTTAGTTTTATCCCTTGCGTTTGGGCCGTCAATTCCTTCAGCCTAGGCGCAAGGCGGAAATCCGCCACGCGCATCTTTGCCGGATGATGTGGAATTGATGCCCGGCATTCGCGAATTGTTGAGTAACCCCAATCAACCGGTTTACATTGTGGTTGAGTTACAGAGCGAGCCAGCGACGGTGGTTTATGGGCGTTTCAAGGGCGTCCGTGCGGAAAGTGAACTGGCGGCAGCGACACAGGCTCAGGTGAACCGGGTAAAGCAAGAACAACAAGTATTTCTGGATGCCTTGTTAGCCGAAGGCGTATTGCCGACTTTATCGCCGCAGCCGGGGGATGAAGAATTTTTGGTCTATCAGGTTCAACGGGTCTATAACGGCGTTGCGATGCGGGTTCAGGCCGGACGAATCGAACAGATTGCCCGCTTGCCCGGCGTCAAAGCCATTCATCGCTTGACCCTTAAGGAATTGGACCATACCTCCAGCGTGCCGCTGATCAATGCTCCGCAAGTATGGAATATTGGCCTGGGAAATCGGGGAGACAACATTAAAGTCGGTATCATTGATACCGGCATTGATTACCTTCACCTCAATTTTGGCGGACCGGGAACCCCGGCGGTGTATTCAGCCAATGATACAACCGTGGTTGGCGATGTACCAAACTACCCAGGCGTAAAGGTGGCGGGCGGCTATGACTTTGTCGGCGATGCCTATAATGCCGGTGGTACGCCCGCTCAGCAAATTCCTCAGCCCGACAGCGACCCGATGGATTGCAACGGGCATGGTTCGCACGTGGCTGGCACGATTGGCGGTTATGGCATCTACCGAACCTCACCGACTGCCAAGGCAACCTACCCCGGACCCTACGGCCCCGGCATGTATGGTTCGGTTGACTTTGCGCTTGGCCCCGGGGTTGCGCCGGGCGCTCAATTGTATGCCTTGCGGGTATTCGGCTGCAGCGGTTCAACCGCGGTCACCGATGTAGCCATTGAATGGTCGGTTGACCCGAATGGAGACGGCATCTTTGATGATCGGCTGGACGTGATCAACATGTCCTTGGGCGCCGGCTTTGGGTCGGAGTATGATACCAGTGCCATTGCCAGCAATAACGCCGCTCAAGCCGGGGTGATTGTGGTTGCCTCGGCTGGCAACAGTTACAACACCCATTACATTACCGGATCGCCCGGTGTGGCGACCCGCGCCATTTCGGTGGCTTCCTCCGTGGATGCCAGCGACCCGTATGACGGTTTTGAGGTAACCGCTGCCCCATCCGGGCACTCGGCTATCCTCGGTCCGCATCCTTCCAGCAATTCCGGAAGTTACAACTGGTACGCCAATCCGGATACTACAGCCCCCTTGAAGGCCGCCCCTGCGGGCAATTTGGGCGGTTGCAGCGCCTTCCCGGCTAATTATTTTAGCGGAACAATTGCCCTGATTGATTGGACGCTGACAAGCGGCGGCGCAAACGAATGCGGTTCCTTAACCCGCACCAACAATGTTCAGAGCGCCGGCGGGTTGGGGGTGATTATGGTTTATCCTTCGGCTGTCCTGCCGATTGCCATTGCCGGTAATGCCTTCATTCCTGCCACAATCACCATTCAACCCGTGGGGGATGCGCTGAAAGCCGCTCTTGGGGATGGCTCGGTGTCTGTCCGCCTGACCAAAGATTACAACGCGGCGATCAATGTTTTATCGCCCGGTCAGATAGACACGCTTTCGGCCTTTTCTTCGCGCGGACCGCGCCGGGTGGATAATGCCCTCAAGCCGGATCTGGCAGCGCCGGGGCAGTCCATTGCCTCGGTGGATGCTTTGACCGGCAGCGGAGCCGTCTCTTTCAATGGCACGTCCATGGCTGCCCCGCATGTAGCCGGCATGATGGCTTTGCTGCGCCAGCTGCGCCCGGCCTGGAGCGTGGAGGAACTCAAAGCGCTGGCAATGAACACCGCCAACTACGATCTCTACACCGGATTAAATCAGACCGGGAATAAACACGCTCCCTCGCGGGTGGGCACTGGCCGGGTGGATGCCCAGCAGGCGGCTTCGTCCTTTGTGGTCATGTACAATGCTGAAGATGAAGGATTGGTGAGCGTTTCCTTTGGGGATGTCAAAGTGGTCACAACCGCACAGGCAGAAAAGCAGGTGAAGGTGGTTAACAAACACCCCACCCAAACCTTTACTTACACCGTCAGCCTGGAGAACCGTTTGAGCGTTCCGGGGGTGACCTACACATTGCTGAATCTGGACAACACGGCGCTGACCAGCATCACGCTTGCACCCAACCAGACCTTCACCTTCAAGGTGCGTATGCAGGCGGATGCCAGCCAGATGACCCACGTAAAGGATCCGGCGTTGGCAGCGACCCAAGCCGGTATTGCCCGCCACTTCCTCAGCGAAGCGGCCGCATTGATTAAACTGACGCCGCCCAGTTCAGCCACTTATCCCGCCTTGCGTCTGTCGGTTTACTCAGCGCCGCGCGCGGCTTCGGCGATGGATGCGGTAACCCCTCAGGTGAACTTGAACCTGTACCAGCCGATGGGGACGTTTGACGTGGAGCTGGACGGAACAGCCGTCAGCGACCCGAATGTGCCATCGCTGGTCACTGCCTTTGAATGGATGGGGGAGGATCAAGACACGACGGCTGTGCCAAGTTCGTTGCGGCATGTGGATATCCGTCATGTGGGTGTCATGAGCGACGCGAATTACAACACACTCAGCACAACCTATATCTACTTTGCGGTTGCCACTGACAAAGCCTGGACGACCCCGAATGAGGTGGAGTTTGATATCTACATTGACGTTGATCAGGATGGCACGGATGACTTTGTGCTTTACAACACTGCGCTCATTGAAAATAACCAGCGTACGGATGTGTACGTAGCCAGATTGTTGAAAGTCAATTCCGGCTTCAGCGGTGGTGTACCAAGCGCTGTGTACTTGTTAAACGGGTTCTCTGCAGCCGACGCGGAAACCTCACCCCTCAATACCAATGTGGCGTTTATGTGGGTTAAGGCTACCGATATTGGGTTGACCAGCGCGGACGGCGTGTTTGACTTCTACATCGAAACATACAGCCGCGATCAAGAAGACGATCTGCCGGTAGATATAACTGAGTTATACACCTACGATGCGCTCAACCCGGCAGTGGATACCATCAACACCACCGGCGACGATCTGGATGGGCTGGCAGTTTACTTTGATCAACCCGGCACACTGACCTTTGGGTATGACCTCGCCAATTATCCGACGGTTCAGCCCAAGGGGGTGCTGTTGATGCATCATCACAACGCCCAAGTCAAAGCGGAGGCTGTTCCGTTCAATATTGGCTACTTCCAGTACCTGCCGGTCATCAGTAAATAAGCCTACTTTAACCCTCCCTTTTTCTCCCCCCTGCGGGCCGCAGGGGGGAGATTTTGTGTTAAGATAAACATTATTTTACAATTCGTGAGGGATGCAGCCATGACCCAACTGGTTTTTCCGCAGGGATTTGTGTGGGGGGCGGCAACTTCCGCCTATCAAATTGAAGGCGCCTGGAATGAGGACGGCAAGGGCGAATCGATTTGGGACCGCTTTGCGCAT
>CALHYE010000013.1 GCA_938040735.1 uncultured Bellilinea sp. | reverse complement strand
CGAAAGATGGTCGTAGCCTTTTTCGAGCAGCGCTTCCATTAACGGTTGCATCTGTTGGGCGTAATGGCGCATACAGGCTTCCGGATGGATGCCCGGCCACGAGTAACAGGTGACGGTTGTCCGGCGGTGGGTGGTGGGGATCCCTTCGGGGATGGTTTTTGTCCAGTTGGGATCATTCGGATGAAAAGTGTACTGATCTAAATTGCCCATCGGGATACCCTCGATCCCGCGTACGACGGGCGGGTTTGTGTCTAAAGTGTAGGGGTCAACTGCCAAATCGGCGATAACGGCATGTTCGGGAAGCCAGGCGATCCAATCGTTCGGCACCACCGGTTTGCTGGTGTCCCATCGCTGGGTAGCATCTACCAGAATATCTGAGGATTGAAAAAGAGACTGCATCAAGGAAGATTGACAGGTCACATTGCGGCCAACGACCTGAGCGATTACGCCGGGTCCTCCGGCTCGGATATGATCGTTGTTTCGTTCAACATTTCCTAGTTTTGTGGCAGCTTCGACGGCATGTTTTCCAACCATGCCTGCTCCAAGAATGAGAGCGCGGATGGGTTGACCATCTGGTCGTATTAAACCCGGCCAGCGTTTTTCCAACACATCAAAGGCGGCTTCCAGGCCATTCCAGGCGACTGCTTTCATGTTTTCGATCAAGCGGAGGTTGTTATCATCTACCACGCTGTCCATTGAAATGGCACGGATGCCCAATTCCCGCAGAGTCTGCACTCGCAGCGGCCGGGTGGGGTAGTGCAGCATGGAAAACAAAATTGCGCCCGGCTTTAATAACTTGAATTCTTCCAGCGTAGGCGAGCGTAACACAATCACCATGTCCTGAGCGAAAGTTTCCTCGCGGCCGGCTTTGCGAATGCGCGGGTTGCCTTGCTGGTAATCGTCAAAGGTAAAACCGGAGCGTGAGCCGTAACCATCTTCCAGGACGATGTTGACTCCGTGGTTAGCCAGAAATTGAATAAATTCAGGCAGAAAGACCCGTCTTTCTCCCGGCTCTTTTTTCATGCGCGGGAAGCCGATGCTTTTGATAGCCGACATGTCTCCAATCCTCCTTTATAAAGTTTTTTTCAGGGTTGCCAGCGGGAAAGCATAGCGCGGCTGAGCGCCCGGTGAAAGTAAGTACCCTGGGGATTGATTTGTTGAACTCCACCCACGCTGAGTATGGTCCTGAGCAGGGGGGCAATTTGAATGCCGTATATTTCCATGCACTTGCGCGGGGTAATTCCGGGCCACGAATAGCAGGAAACCGCATAACGCCGATTATGGCTGGGAATGCACGGGGGGATTTTCTCGTAAGCAGGATCATCGGGCGGAAAGATATATTGATCTAAGTTGCCATGTGGAATTCCTTCAATTCCTTTGACGGTAAAAGGCGGCCTTTCACACTCGTAGGGGTCAACCGAAAGATCCAGCAAAACGGCATGGGGCGCCATAAAGGCAATCCAATCGTTGGGAATAACCGGCAGGGTAGGATCTGGACGCTGGGTGGCATCAATCAACAGGTCGGTCTGACGCAGAAGATTCTGCATGACGGCGTAATGACGGGTGAGGTCATAATCTACGGCGGTGACTTGAACGCCCGGCACGCCATTTTCGACCATTTTTCGCCACAATCCCTCATTGCCGTAGCGAATGGCAGCCGGCATGACATGCATACCCACCGCCCCGCTGCCCAACAAAGTGACGTGAATAGGAGGACGGTGAGGGCTTTCAAAGCCGGGAGCGGGGTAGATTTCCCGCAGGACACGAAAAGCCACTTCAACGCCGTTCCAGGCTACCAAGCGCAGGTTTTCCACCAACCGTCGTCCGGTGTCGTCCTTGATTGAGTCAAGGGAAATGGCTTCAATGTGCCGGGACTTGAGAAATTCGACGCGTTGCGGACGGGTGGGGTAATGAATCATGGACATTAAACACGCGCCTTTACGCATCGTCCTTAAGATGTTTTCATCGGGATAGCGCAGTACCAGCACAATGTCCTGCTGATAAACTTCTTCATGCGAAACAAAGCGAACCGAGGGGCAGGCCTCGCGGTAATCTTTCTCACTCAAACCCATACCAGAGCCGTAGCCGTGTTCTAAAAAGACCTCACCACCCCAGTTGGCGATATGAGCAATGAGAGAGGGCAAAAAGTCTCGCACCTCTCCCGCCTCTGCATGTATTCGGGCGAGACCAAAACGAAGCGTATCGGGCATAGAATTTCCTGATCGTTGGAGTACTTAACTTGTAGTTTACCAGAAAACCAACCGGCCTATGGCTTGTGAGAAAAATCCTCCAAATGTCAATTGTATTTTTTTGTTTCACGGGCTATAATCAAATCACGATATTCTTTCCGGAAGGAGGTTGGTAATTCATGGCAAGTGTAACGTATGATCATGTTTGGAAGAAGTTTGGTGATTTTGTCGCGCTCAATGACCTCAACATCGAAATTGAAGATAAAGAGTTTTTGGTGCTGGTTGGACCATCGGGCTGCGGCAAAACCACTGCGTTGCGCTGTCTGGCGGGGCTGGAAGAGGTCACCGAAGGACAGGTAAAGATTGGCGATCGGGTGGTGAACGATGTGCCGCCCAAAGATCGCGATATTGCCATGGTGTTTCAGTCGTATGCGCTCTACCCGCACATGACCGTGTTTGACAACATGGCATTTGGTCTCAAGCTTCGCAAAGTTCCCAAGCAGGAAATTCAAAAGAGAGTGGAAGAAGCTGCCGCAATTTTGGGAATTGAGCATCTGCTCAAGCGCAAGCCGCGCGAACTTTCCGGTGGTCAGCGTCAACGTGTGGCCGTCGGGCGCGCCATTGTACGCGAACCCAAGGTGTTCCTGTTCGATGAGCCGCTCTCCAACCTGGATGCCAAATTGCGCGTCCAGACACGGGCGGAGATTAGCAAACTGCATCAGCGGCTGCAAACGACCTTCATCTACGTGACTCACGATCAGGTGGAGGCTATGACCATGGCCAGCCGCATTGCGGTGATGAACAAAGGGATTTTGCAGCAACTGGATACACCTCAAAACCTGTATGATAAACCTGCTAATCTGTTTGTTGCCGGCTTTATCGGGTCGCCATCCATGAATTTCTTCCCAGCCCACCTCCGGAAAGACGGTAACGATGTGTTTGTGGATACGGGCGATTTCGCGGTGAAGATTCCCGAAGACCGGGTAAAGACCTATGCTCCCTTCGCCGGGCGCGAGGTGATCTTTGGCATCCGCCCAGAGGATATCCACAATCCTCAATTTGCGCCGCCGGGCATTCACGCTGCGCCGGTCGAGTGCAAAGTGGATGTGACCGAACTGATGGGGAATGAAATTTTCCTCTACATGGTCAGCGGTAAACACAATTTCGTTGCCCGCGTAGACCCGCGAACCCGCTTCCATATTGGGGATAAGGTGCAGTTGGTATTCAACATGGACAACTTCCACCTGTTCGATCCGGCATCCGACCGTGAAAATCCGGTAGCAATCCGCTAAAAGTTTTTCCAGCAAAGAGATGAGCGCTAACGAGTTGCTCATCTCTTTTTTTGTTTCTATAATTAAATAAATTTAACAAAGTTGTTTCTAATCCTTTACCAAGTATTAACATTGCTTAATGGTGCAATTGTGGAACTATTTGATAAGATAAGTCTTGTTTCATTCCTAAATTCTCAGGAGGAGAAAAATGTCTCATAAGTTGGTTCGTTTCAGAACGCTGGTCATTCTGGCGGTGGCGTTGATGATGGTCATTTCAGCCTGTCAACCTGCCGCTCCCGCAGGAGATCAAGGCGAGACTGACCCGCTGGTTAAAGCAGCCAAGCAAGAAGGCATGTTGACCGTCATTGCCCTGCCGCACGACTGGTGCAATTATGGCGAGGCGATTGAGACCTTCAAAACCAAATACGGCCTGCAGGTCAATGAACTGAACCCGGATGCCGGTTCTGCCGATGAAATTGAAGCCATCAAAGCCAACAAAGACAACAAAGGCCCCCAAGCGCCGGATGTGATTGATGTAGGTTTCGGGTACGGTCCGCAGTTGGTTGAAGAAAAATTGACCATGCCCTACAAGGTTTCCACATGGGATACCATCCCCGACGAAGTCAAACACCCGGATGGCTACTGGTACGGCGATTACTACGGCGTGCTGGCTTTCGAGGTCAACAAGGACGTTGTTCAAAATGTACCTCAGGATTGGGCTGACCTGCTCAAACCCGAATATAAGGGACAGGTTGCGCTGGCGGGCGACCCGCGCGCTTCGGCTCAGGCTCAAATGAGCATCATGGCTGCTGCTCTGGCCAACGGCGGTACGCTGGATGATGTCACACCCGGTTTGGAATTCTTCAAAAAACTCAATGATGCCGGCAATTTTGTACCGGTGATTGCCAAACAGGCGACGATTGCCAAAGGTGAAACCCCGGTGGTGATGCGCTGGGACTACAACGCTTTGGCTGACAAAAATGCTCTGGCCGGCAACCCCGAAATTGAAGTGGTCATCCCGCAAAGCGGCGTGATTGCCGGTGTGTACCTGCAAGCGATCAGCGCTTATGCTCCTCACCCCAACGCTGCCAAGTTGTGGATGGAATTTCTCTATTCGGATGAAGGCCAATTGATTTGGTTGAAGGGCGGTTGCCATCCGATTCGTTACAACGATATGGTGCAGCGCAATGTTATTCCGCAGGAATTGAACGATGCTTTGCCGCCGGCTGAACTATACGCCAAAGCGGTCTTCCCGACCGTTGAGCAAATCAACAATGCCAAACAACTGATTGCCGAAAAATGGATGGAAGTTGTTGGCGCGGATGTTAAGTAACCTCAGACAAAATTCATCCAAACAACGGGACGCGCGTCACGCGCGTCCCGTTCCCTCATCCCTGCTGAACTGGCTGGGCGTTTTACCCTTTTTCCTCTTTATCTTCCTGTTTGTGTTTTTACCTTCCTTTTCTCTGGTGAGCGGAAGTTTTCAAGATCGGCAGGGGAATTTTACATTTCAAAATTATCTGGATCTTTTCAGCCCATCCATTCTTAGCGCTTACTGGGTGACCATTCGTATCAGTCTGACGTCAGCGCTTGGCGGTGGATTGCTGGGCTTTTTTATGGCTTATGCGGTGACGCTGGGCGGGCTGCCAAAGGGCTTGCGCAACGCCTTGCTGACCTTTTCCGGGGTTGCCTCGAATTTTGCCGGTGTCCCGCTGGCGTTTGCCTTCATCGCAACCCTCGGACGCACCGGTATGGTGACCGTTCTGCTGAAACTGGCGGGAATTGATTTATACGACCGCGGTTTTAGCCTTTACAGTTTTTGGGGTTTAACTCTCACCTATCTGTATTTCCAATTTCCATTGATGATTTTAATCATCACACCGGCTCTGGATGGGTTGAAACGAGAATGGCGTGAAGCCGCTGAAAATTTGGGGGCATCCTCGTGGACTTACTGGCGGCGGGTGGCGCTGCCGGTGCTGACCCCTTCTATTCTTGGCGCCATGATTCTGCTGTTTGGTAATGCTTTTGGCGCCTATGCCACGGCGCTCTCGTTGACCGGCGGTTTTATTAATTTAATTACAATCTTGATTGGTTCCCAAATCAAAGGGGATGTGCTGCAAAATACCGGACTGGGCTATGCGTTGGCAATCGGTATGGTGATTGTCATGGCCGGCGCCATCCTGATTTATTACTTGCTGCGCCGACGTAGTGAGAGGTGGTTGAGATTATGAGCAAACCCAACACCTTATGGTCATGGTTTTGGATGATCGTTGGCGGGTTGTACTTCTTTTTACCATTGCTGGCGACCTTTGAATTTTCTCTCAAAGCCAGAAAAGGGGTGTACAGTTTTCTTGCTTATGAGCGAGTATTTGCCGACCCGCTGTTTCTGAGGACGTTTATTTTTTCCCTTGAAATGGCCGTGTTCACCGCCCTAGCGGGGATTTTGCTGATTTTCCCAACCGTTTACTGGATTCGTCTTAAGTTACCCCAATTAAGAGGACTGATTGAGTTTGTAAGCATGCTGCCGTTTGTGGTACCGGCGATTGTGCTGGTGTTCGGTTTGATTCGGGTTTTCAGCGGCGCGCCGTTTTTTTTGACAAACACCTTCGCGGGAACGAATATCCTGCTGATTGCGGCGTATGTGGTGTTGACCATGCCCTATTTGTACCGCTCGATTGATACCGGCCTGCAGGCGATTGATGTGCGCACCCTGACCGAAGCAGCCCAGAGCCTTGGGGCTGGCTGGGGTACGATCCTCTTCCGGGTCATTCTCCCAAATGTGCGGGTTTCCATTTTGAGCGGTTCGTTTCTGGCGGTGGCAACCGTGATGGGAGAGTTTACCATTGCCAGTTTTCTGGTAGGAATTCGGGCGTTTGGCCCTTATATGTCCCTGGTGGGGCAGAACAAAACTTACGAGTCTTCCTCGCTGGCGATTATTAGTTTTGCCCTGACTTGGGCATTCATCGGCTTGATTCAATTGCTGAACCGCGGAAGAGTTCAAACCCAAATTGCAGGAGCCCACTGAGGTTGACAACCGATATGACCTATCTTCTGCTTTCCAATCTCTCCAAATATTACGGCAATACCCTTGCGGTAGAAAATTTCAACCTTGAGGTTGAGCGCGGCGAATTTGTTTCGTTCCTTGGCCCAAGTGGCTGCGGAAAAACAACCACTCTGCGGATGGTGGCAGGCTTTGAGGTGCCCGATCAAGGCAATATCTTATTGGAAGGTGAGGATATTACTTACCTAGCGGCTAACCAGCGGATGGTGGGGATGGTCTTTCAATCCTATGCGCTATTTCCCAACATGAATGTGGCGGATAATGTGGGGTTTGGGCTTTCGGTGCGTAAAATGCCGGCTGAGCAGATTCGTCAGCGGGTTTCGGAGATTTTGAAAATTGTCCAATTGGAAGATCTCCAAAAACGCTATCCCTACCAATTATCCGGCGGACAGCAGCAGCGGGTTGCCCTTGCCAGAGCGCTGGCGATTCGTCCACGAGTGTTGCTGCTGGATGAACCTCTTTCGGCGCTGGATGCTAAGATCCGGGTTGAACTGCGGGCAGAAATCCGCCGTATTCAACAGGAATTAAAAATCACGACGGTCTACGTCACCCATGATCAGGAAGAAGCCTTGTCGCTCTCGGATCGAATTGTGGTGATGAACAAGGGCAGAATTGAACAAATCGGTACACCCTTTGAAATCTACAATTATCCGCAAACCGAATTTGTGGCTTCCTTTATCGGACAACTAAACCTGATACCGGTTCAGGTGGTTGACCGCGAAGGGGGGCTTTACCGGATTGGCGGCCAGACCATTCAGGTTGAACAAAATCACCGCACGCCGCTCAGCAGTCAACCCAAACTGGCAATTCGCCCGGAAGAAGTCAAATTGGGTCAGGTGGAGGGGTGGAATCAACTGACCGCGCTGGTTCGGCAAGTTTCGTTTTTAGGGGCAATCGTCCGCATCTGGTTAGAAGTTGAGGGTGTTTCGCTTTTGCTGGATGTGTTCAACGAACGCAAATTGGTATTGCCCAAAGTCAACGAAAAAGTTGTGATTAGTTTTCCGCATCATGCCTGCTGGGTTTTGTGAGGATTCAGCCATCCATCTGGCTTGCAGCGGTTTTTACGAACCGGCGCTTACCAATCCAAATCAAAGCAACTCCGCCAAGCGCGGATAGAATGCCCATCAGGATAAAGGCATCCTGCCAGAACCGCAGGGGGAAGAGACGAATGAGCGTATCCGAATACAGGAAAAGCCAGGTGTCTCCCTCAAAAAAGATGAGGTGAAAGCCTGTGAAAAGGGCGGAGAAGCCGATCGCCACTCCCACCAGAATCAGTCCGATGACGATCAGAATTGCCCACCCAGCCCGCGAGAGGGTCAGCCAGTAATCGGCAAGCCACTTGCCGCGCCATGCCCAAATACCGCTCAGGAAAATAAAAACTCCCAGAATCATCCATGCGCGAATCATCTGCTGAACCAGAATCTTGACATCCAGCATGTGCTGCAACTCGCGTTCGTTGAAAACCGGAGAGCCGTTTTCAAACCTTAAATCTCCCAAAAAAGAAATGCCGGCATCATTAAGCAGGTATTTCAGGGAGAGATTTGCCCAATGGAGGCGGTCATCTTTGGTGAAGCCGTAAGCATCCGGCGGGAAGCCGGGCATGTTGTACTCAATCGTCAGGAAGAGTGGGTTCATTAAGAGCCGTATTGAGGTCATCAAAACGAATAAGACCACAGCGGGAAGCAAAATATAAAGGACAAGCGAGCGTAAGGTTTTCATTGCAAGGTCTCCACTTCTCCAGAAAACAGAAAATCCAAAATCATTTCATTGGTGATCCACTCAATCGGTGAACGGTCATCGCTGAACACCACGCCCGGCGGCGGCGCCGGCTGCAAATTTTGAATGGTTACCGCCATGGCTTGGAGCAGCAGAAAGGAAGTGGCAGGGGATTGACTCAACTGCTGAAAATTGGCCGTTAGATTTTCTGCATGAGTTGGCTGTACGGTAGCAAACAGGATGGAGTTAAACGAATCCGGCAAGTCCATAATGTGAACGCTGGGAAAGACCTGGCCAATGGTCGTGTACAGGGTATTGATCAACCGCCGGTCGGAGGGGCTGCGACCGACGTTGATCACCATCACGCCGTCGTCCGTCAGATGATCCCGCACCAGTTGGAAGAACTCCAGCGTGGTCATGTGCCAGGGGATGTAGGGCGGCCGGTAAGCGTCCACGCTGATGACTTGATATTTTTGGCGGCTGTGCGCCAGTCCCCAGCGCCCGTCTTGAATGATGACATTTAAGTACGGCAAATCCATCCCGAAGTATTGTCTGCCGACTTCGACAATTTCAGGGTCAATCTCGATGCCATCAATGGTCAGATTGGGAAAAACCAAACCGGCCTGGCGGGCGGTTGTTCCGGCGGCCAGCCCGACAATCGCCATGCGTCGGATGTCGCCGGGTTGTACCGGCGGCTGATTGAAAAAGGGAGCCACCAGCACCTGTTCCCACGGGCCGTTGTAAAAATATTCGGTGGGATGATAGACAGAATGCACCCCCTGCCCGTCATTGAGGCGCAAATAGCGGGTTTGACCAAATTCCAGCACCTGAATGTAGTTGTAAGCCGAATCGGTTTCAAAAATTAAACCGGCGCTGTTTTTGTCCGTTCCGCGTGTTCCAAAAATCGCCAGCAGGATCAGGATGAGCGGCATCCAGGCGTAAAAAAGGGTGCGTCTCCAGCCGCTGGTAACGCCCAGACCGAGGAGGGCAATCAGGAGCAGAAATGCCGAGATGGTCAGGAAGGTGCGGTAGGTGCCCACCAGCGGGATGAGAATCAACACCGGCAAAAAGGTGCCAAGGAAAGAGCCGAGGGTGGAAATGGCGTAAATACGTCCGGCAACGCTGCCGGCTGTGCGCGAATCCAGCAGCGCCAGCCGGATGGCAAAGGGTGAGGCGGTGCCTAACAGCGTGATGGGGATGATGAACAGAATCATCACCACGCTAAAAGAACCAAACAAGACCCCCAAATCGAGGTTGTCGAAGGCATTGGCGGCCAGCCGCAGGATCGGACGGGAAGCCAGCGGGATTAAGCCAATTGAAAAGGCTGCCCAGATTAAGATTTGAAAGAAGGTCGAGTAATGGGGAGAACGATCCGCCCAGCGTCCGCCAATGAAGTAACCGGCGGTCAGGTAAATCAAGATCAAACCGATGATGCTTGCCCAGGTCAGGTTGCTGGTGCCAAAATAATTACCCAGCAGACGCGAAGCAGACATTTCAGCCGCCAGGGTGGTCATGCCGGAAACAAACACAGCCAGGTAGAGCCATTTGCGCATGAGGTAGATTATACCGTGAGGTGGAGGATTGCTCTTGGAATTACGCACAACGAACTTGGCTATAATTGATTTGCAGGAGGCGATGATCATGAGACCCATTCCACTGGTAACCGTTGATCAAATGCGGGCGATTGAACGCGAGGGAGATGCGCGGGGTGTCTCCTACGCCGAAATGATGGAGCGTGCCGGATACGGCGTTGCCAAAGCGGTAATAAGTTTGCCGCAAACTTTTCCACAAAAAAGCGTGCTGGGTTTAATTGGTTCAGGCAATAATGGAGGAGATGGATTGGTAGCGCTGGAGGTTTTGGCACAGGCGGGTTGGAAGGGAAAGGCATATCTGGTGCGCCCCCGTCCTGAAGGAGATCCCCTCTTGGGACGGGTCAGGAATGCCGGAGTGGAGATTTGTACCGCTATCGAAGACCCCAATTTCAAGACACTGGATGAGTGGCTTTTAACCAGCGAGGTCTTGCTGGATGGGGTGTTGGGTACCGGTATTCAACTACCGCTCAAATCAGAGGTTGAACAGGTTTTGCAACACGTCCGGAGGTTCGCCCCTTTGCCGTTGGTTGTGGCGGTGGATTGTCCTTCGGGCGTGGATTGTGACCGTGGAGAAGCGTCTCCAGCCACAATCCCTGCTCGACTGACGGTTTGCATGGATGCGATTAAGACGGGGTTGTTGCGTTTTCCGGCAGCGGACTTAACCGGTCAACTGGCGGTTGTGCCGCTGGGGTTGCCGGCCGATTTATCCGCGTTGAGAGAGGTCAGAGATTTTGTTGCCTGCGCTGAAGAGGTGCGTAACTGGCTGCCGGTAAGGCCTGCCAACGCTCACAAAGGGACTTTTGGCACGGTACTGGGGATTGCCGGTTGTGAAGATTACATCGGCGCAGCCGGTTTGGCGGCCGAAGCAGCCTACCGGATTGGGGCGGGTTTGGTGCGGATGGCGGTTATTCCCGCAGTGCGTAACGCGCTGGCAGGCCGTTTGAGCGAGGTCACCTGGCTGAGCTTGCCGGAAGAGGGGGGGAGTATTGCGTCAAAGGCTGCTCAAATTGTCCTGAGCCATCTGGAACGGGTAACCGCGCTGCTGATTGGGCCCGGTTTGGGTAACTCTGCCGCCGCTGGCGCGTTTGTTCGGGAATTTTTCAATCAACAGGCCGACTTGCCCCCAACGGTGGTGGATGCAGATGGCTTGCGGCTGGTGGCGAAGATTGAGAAATGGCACGATAAATTGCCTCCCTTGTCGGTCTTAACTCCCCATCCGGGTGAGATGAGCGCTCTCACAGGACTTTCAACCACAGCAATTCAATCTGACCGGGCCGGTACGGCGCGCCGGTATGCCGGGGATTGGGGCCATATCGTGCTGCTGAAAGGGGCGTTTACGGTTGTGGCATCCCCGGATGGAACGGTTTACCATATTCCAGTTGCCTCGCCAGCTTTGGCGCGGGCTGGCAGCGGGGATGTGTTAACCGGGCTGATTGCCGGCTTGCTTGCCCAAGGGGTTACCCCATTCCCGGCTGCCATTACCGCTGCCTGGGTTCATGCAACTGCTGGCTTGATCGCTGAGCAACAGTTCGGCCAATCGGCTTCGGTTCTTGCGGGAGATATTTTGCGAGCAACGCCGCAAGCAATAACCCGTTTGTACGCACAGGATGAGATTCACGACCCATTATGGATTGTCAAGGCGTGAATCAAAAACAGCCGGTTGGTTTTGACCGGCTGCTTTGGAAAAATCTATGTCGGTTATGAGAGGGCCTCGCCGATTTCTTCGGCTGCATCGCCGGCTTTGGAAGCGGCCTTGCTCAATTTGGATTTTTGTTCTTCGAGTAAGGTCGAGCCTTTTTGCTGCAATTCCTCAGCAGATTTTTTGGCTTTTTCCAGCAATTCCTCAGCCCGTCTCAGGGCCTCGTTGGCTGCTTTTTCGGCTTCGGCATAAGTGGTATTGACCGTTTCGGAGGCTTTGTCGCGTAATTCAATTGCGCGTTCTTTAATTACCTCACGAGTTTCCTCGCCCGATTGCGGGGCGAGTAACAATGCTGTAATCGCACCGGTCAATCCTCCAATCACAAAACCGATCAGGAAGGCTCCAAAATCATCTCGTTCAGACATCTTAATCTCCTTTCTTTGGCATCTTATTTAAGTAAGTGGGTTTCAACTTCAACCCCGGTTCACCGCCGGTCCGGGCGGATGAAATCAAAAAGTTTGCGCAAGCCAGCCAGATATTCGTTCAGTTTCATGACCGGTTCTACCAGATTGTTACTGAGGAACTGGGTTGTGCCCCTCAGGTGATTGACCGTCTCATTGGTTGAATCCAGAATCGGCTTGATTTCATTTTGCAGCAAATTAATCAAGGTGGCGATTTGAACGATCAAAACAATCACCGCCACGCCCAACATCAGAGATTCGAGCGCCATCACAATGATAAAAATATCGCGCACTTTGGCGGTGGTGCTTTCGGGTGAAAGCGCCAATAAAACGATCCCGCCAATAATCAACAAAACCACCACCACTACAGCCGCAATAATGCCAGCCGCCCGCCGGTTATCCCCCGACCGCTGGGTTGGAGTTGGTTCAGGGAGGGAGATAGAGGACTGCTCGGCAGTTTCGGCGGGGGTGGGTTGAGGTTCTACGGTCATATATTCATTATAACATACCTCAACTGTAACCGAAGACAGCGGTTAATCAAATCATAACATTCCAAGAATTGGATTAACGAGGAAAACATTCTTAAGATTATTCAGAATCGGTGCAAATTCAGGGCTTTCCCGACCCGTCTAACCTTATTTATAATAATCAGTGATGAACGGGCAAAAGAACTTTGAACCGGCTTACTTACGCCTGCTGGAAAGCGGTGAGGCTCAGCAGCGAATCCAACAGGCTTATGCTCATCTGCATTCCTGCGATGTATGCCCGTTGAGGTGCGGAGTCAACCGGCTGGCGGGTGAAACCGGGGTATGTGAGACCGGCGTGCGCGCTCAGGTGAGCAGTTTTGGGGCGCATTTCGGAGAAGAATCTCCGCTGAGGGGTTGGGCTGGTTCAGGTACGATTTTCTTTGCCCGCTGCAATTTGCGGTGTGTCTTCTGTCAAAACTACGAGATCAGTCAGACCGGGAGAGGCAGGGAAGTTGAACCGGAAGAACTGGCGGAAATTATGCTCAGGCTGCAAGCCGCCGGATGTCACAATATCAATCTGGTCTCCCCCACTCATGTTGTGCCGCAAATTATCTCAGCCGTGCTGATTGCGGCTCAGGCCGGTTTGCGCCTTCCCATCGTTTACAACAGCGGCGGGTATGATTCGCTGGAAATGCTGGCATTACTGGATGGAATTGTGGATATTTATATGCCGGATATGAAGTATGGTGACGATGAGGTTGCCCGCCGTTATTCCAAAGCGCCGCGCTACGTTGAAATTAACCGCGCGGCTGTGCGTGAAATGCAGCGTCAGGTGGGGGATTTACAGATGGACGAACAGGGTATTGCCCGGCGCGGACTGTTGGTGCGCCATTTGGTGCTGCCCAATCGGCTGGCCGGCTCTGAAAAGGTGCTGCAATTTCTGGCGGAAGAAATTTCGAAAAATGTCTATCTGAACCTGATGGATCAATATTACCCGGCTTATCAGGCTCACCACTATGCCGAGTTGAACCGTCCGATTACCTCGCAAGAATATCAGCAGGCGGTAGCGATAGCCCGCCAACTGGGTTTGAGAAGGCTGGATCAACGCCAGCGGCGGGTCTTTTGGGAGTGATTCGAAGAGACTTCGGCTTTCTAAACAATCACAACCGACAGGCAGCCTCCCCCAACCTTTGGGGGCAGTTGCAAAGATTAAATCAAGATCAATGAATTAGCAGGATGAATTCGGCTTTGCGATTCTGCACGGTGCGGCGGATTTCGCTCACCGTGCCGCGGTAAACTTGTTCGCCCGGCATGGTCAGGTTCAAACCAAGTGTCAGCCGCCGGTTTTTACCGGCAGTTTTCTCAATATCTTCCAGCAGGCTGGAGAGGCGGTAGGGGGTGTCCATGATGACAAGGGGTAAATTCAGGCGCAGCAAACGTTCGATTTCTTGACGGCGTTGCTGCGGAGAACGTGATAAGAAGCCGACATACACAAAGCGTTCGATCTTTGTATCCAGCAGGCTGAGCAATGCCATCAAGGAGGAAGCGCCCGGGACAGCGGTTACCGGGATGCCCATTTCGACCGCCTGCCGGATCAATTCCGCGCCGGGGTCGGCAAATACTGGCGTGCCGGCGTCACTGATTAATGCCATGTTTTCGCCCAGCAGCATCCGTTGTACCAGCGTCCCGGCCTGCTCGGCTTCATTATGCTCATTCAGGGAAACCAGTTCCTTGGGTGTGATACCTAACTTCTTAAGCAAAGTGCTGCCTTCACGGCGTTCTTCGCAGATGACGACATCTACTTCCCCCAGAATACGAATCGCCCGCAGGGTAATATCCTCCGGGTTACCAATCGGGGTTGCAACCATGTATAATTGACCTGTGTTCATGTTGAGGATTATAAAGCAAATCGCGAAGAGAATGTTCGGTATGGAAAAGTAACTCACCATTTAGCGTTCACAGAGGTCTGAGATGATTGCAGCATTGGAGAATTTCAATCCAGTTATTCAAGCCTTATTTGCGACTTTATTCACCTGGGGTGTTACAGCTCTTGGGGCAGCCGGCGTTTTTCTCACCCGAGAAGTAAATCGAAGATTATTGGATACACTGCTG
Source organism: uncultured Bellilinea sp. (assembly GCA_938040735.1). Classification (GTDB taxonomy): domain Bacteria; phylum Chloroflexota; class Anaerolineae; order Anaerolineales; family Anaerolineaceae; genus Bellilinea. The sequence continues at coordinate 306,701 of CALHYE010000013.1, read as the reverse complement.
GGATTTGCCAGCGGGGTGATGATTGCCGCCAGTTTCTGGTCGTTACTGGCGCCGGCGATCGAGATGTCTTCCAACGCCGGCGTGCCCGGTTGGATGCCGGCTGTGATTGGGTTTCTACTGGGCGGGGCATTTCTTTATCTGGTTGACCGCTTGCTCCCGCACTTGCATTTTCGAGAACCGATTAGCGCAGCAGAGGGGATTAAAACCTCATGGCAGCGCAGCGTATTGTTGGTGCTGGCTATTACCCTCCACAATTTTCCAGAAGGACTGGCTGTGGGGGTCGCTTTTGGGGCGGCTGCCAGCGGCATTCCGGAGGCTTCCATCGCCGGAGCGGTAGCGCTGGCCATTGGGATCGGGCTGCAGAATTTCCCGGAAGGTCTGGCGGTTTCGGCTCCGCTCCGCCGCGAGGGAATTTCTCGCTGGAAAAGCTTCTTGATGGGACAGGCCTCCGGTATTGTGGAACCGATTGCCGGCGTGCTGGGGGCGGCGGCTGTGTTTTTCATCCAACCGATTTTGCCATATGCGCTGGCTTTTGCTGCCGGGGCGATGATTTATGTATGCGTTGAGGAATTGATTCCGGAGGCTCAGCGGGGCGAGCATTCGGACATGGCCACCATCGGGCTGATGCTCGGCTTTGCGGTGATGATGGCATTGGACGTAGCCCTTGGATAAACCCTCCAGATTTTCCCGCGTCAGCCGCATCACTTTTCTGCTGGTGGTGTTTTTTGCGCTGGACAAAGCGGTCGCCTTTATCCGGCAGGTGATTATTGCCCGTCAGTTCGGTCTTTCGGCGGAACTGGATTCGTTTAATGTTGCCAACAACCTGCCGGATTTGCTCTTCGCCCTGATCTCGGGCGGCGCGCTGGCAATGGCGTTCATTCCCGTACTGGCAGAGGAAATCACCAAAGGGGGCAGGCAGGCGGCCTGGAACTTGTTTTCCAAAATTGCCAATCTGGCGTTTCTGGTTACCGCCGGACTGGCAATGCTGGTTGCCCTGTTTGCCGATCCGATGGTGCGCTGGGAATTGGGGATAGCACCGGGTTTTGAAAGCGGTCAGCAGGATCTGGTAGTCAACCTGATGCGTCTGAACTTAATTGCCACAATGATTTTTTCGATCAGCGGGTTGGTGATGGCGGGCTTGCAGGCCAATCAGCATTTTCTGCTGCCGGCGATGGCGCCGCTTTTGTATAACTTTGGGCAAATTTTTGGGGCGCTGATTCTTTCGCCTCAGGAAGGTTACCGCCTAGGCGGGATGGTGTTACCGGCCTTTGGATTGGGTGTGCATGGTTTGGTTTATGGTGTGATTCTCGGCGCGCTATTGCACCTCGGAATTCAGGCGCCGGGATTGATTCGTTACCAGTTCCGCTGGAACAGCGGGTTGGGGTTGAATACCGAACCGGTTCGCAAAGTGCTGCGCCTGATGGGACCGCGCCTGATTACCATGATGTTCATTCAGCTGATTTTCATCGTGCGGGATAATCTGGCTTCGCGTTTGGAAGAGGGCGCAGTGACCGCGCTGACCTATGGGTGGATGATCTTTCAAGTGCCGGAAACCTTGATCGGCACAACCATTGGGACGGCGCTGCTGCCCACCCTTTCGGAACAGTTTGCACGAGAAGATCGTGAGGAGTTTTTCGCCAGCATTCAGCGGGCGGTGAGGGTGCTGGTGGCAATTACCTTGCCAGTGGCGGTGATTTTGTCTTTTGGGCTGCGTCCACTGCTCATGCTGGCATTTGATTTTGATCCTGCCGGAACGGATTTGCTCCTGTGGGTTACCCGGGCTTATCTGGCTGGACTGATGGGGCAGAGTTTAGTGGAAGTGGCAGTGCGCTCGTTTTATGCCCGCCAGAATGCCTTGATCCCTCTAATAGGAGCCGGCTTCACTTTTGCCGTGTATGTGTTGGTGGGCAGTCAGCTATATCGGCTGATCGGCGCAGCCGGCATTAGCCTGACCGACTCAATTGCATTCACCGCCGAGGCGGTTCTTCTATTAGTTATTCTCAATCGGCGGCTGGTGCGCTCGCTGCAGGTGGGGGGCGGTTTGCTGCGCGGCTTTATGGCGGCGGCAGCCGGCGGCGGGGTTGTCTGGCTGGGGATGACCTTCCTTGCGGGTTGGAATCCGCTGTTGCAGAGCCTGATTTCGCTCACCGCTGGAGGGTTAGCGGCTATACCCATTCTGCTTCCTGAATTGCGCCTACTCCTTAAATTATGAGGACGAGGTAGGGTATAATAGCCCTCATGACGGATAAGGCAACCATTGACGATAAAACGACCGCACCGGTCAATAGCCAGATAGATTTTGAGCAACCGACCGAATCAAAACTACGAAAACGCATCCCCTTTTGGGTCTTCCTGGCAGGGGTCGTACTTTTATTGAGCGGCGCGGCGATTGGCGTGTTTTTGGGATACCGCGCCGGCATTGAGCTGCGTAAACAGGCTCAACAGAGTCAAGTGATTATGGAGGCCACCTACCAGTTTCAACTGGGGCTGGTGGATTTGGAAGCCGGGCGTTATGAGACCGCTCGTAAGCGGTTTGAATATGTCATTTCGCTCAAGCCAGATTTTCCGGGCGCGGCGGAGAAATACGTTGAAGCCAATCTGCTTTATTCGATTGCGCTGACGCCGACCGCAGCGCCTACCCCCACAGTAGAACCCACTCCTGACCTGCGCGGTGAGGAGGAGATTTTCAATCAAATTGCTCAGCATTTGTTGAATAAGGAATGGGGGCAGGCGATTGAAGCCATTCAACGGCTGCGGGATAAGAACGTGAACTACCGTTCGGTGGACGTGGATGGAATGTATTACATTGCCCTGCGTTTTTTGGGCATCGAGAATGTCAGCCGTGGGGAATTGGAAGTGGGCATTTACAACCTGACCCTTGCGGAAAGGTTTGCTCCGCTGGATGTGGAAGCCCAAAATTATCGAAACTGGGCGCGCATGTACCTTTCGGCTGCCAGTTTTTGGGGAGCAGATTGGGCGCGGGTGGTGCGCTACTTCGCCGATATTTACCCGGCTTTGCCTAATTTGCGGGATGCTTCGGGTATGACGGCGATTGAACGTTACCGGGTGGCTTCCATCCGTTACGGCGACCAACTAATGACCCAGGGTTTATACTGCGATGCGGAACTGCAATATCGGAACGCTCTGACAATCCGCCCGGATGCCACCGCGGAAAGCGCCGCCGCTCAGGCTGCCGAATACTGCGCCAACCCGCCCAATCAGGAAGTTCCGGAGGAGCCGACGCCGCCGGTAGAGGCGACCCCCACACCCCCTGAGGCGGGTGAGCCCCCGCTTGAAACCCCAACAGAAACCCCCTCCGAGGGTTAGAAAATCCCATGGAAGGTTTAGCCCCTTGGGGACTGGCTCTGGCATATTGGCTGCACATGCTGGCGACGGTAGCATGGCTGGGCGGTCTGGCGGCGATGGGGATTCTGGTCATCCCAGCTGCTCGAAAAGCGCTGAACGACCACGATTACACCCTCTTTTTAGAAAAAGTGCAGAGCCGCCTTCAGCAGGTGGGCTGGTTCAGTCTGGTGGTGTTGATTGGCACGGGGATGTTTCAAATGAGCGCCCATCCGGCTTACGAGGGCTTTTTGGCGATCGAAAACCGTTGGTCGGTGGCGATTCTTGCCAAGCATGGTGTGGTGGCATTGATGATTGCGGTCAGCGCTTATCATACGTGGGGATTGATGCCCGCTTTACGCCGGCTGGCATTGATTCGTGCCGCCGGTAAGGAACTGCAACCCGAATTCCAGAAGCGGTTACAAAAACAAGAAGTTCGTCTGTTGACCTTGAACGGGGTGTTATCGGTTTTGGTGCTGCTGCTGACAGCAGTGGCGCGGGTTTCTTCCTAGCGCGATCCCTTACGGACGCGGAGCAGTATAAAAGCGGTACGGTTCATCGGGGTAATAATGCCAGATTTTGCGCCCCGGAAAAGCCTGGATGACTTGCTGGTTATCTTCATCGCTGCGGCTGAATACAAACACAAACGGGGTGTCCAGATAGGGTGAACTGAGTTCTAACAAAGTGGCATACTCGCGCCAGTTTTTCTGGCGGTGAACAAAGATCAGCGCGGGGGTCAATTGGGAGGCATTCTGGCTCTGGAAGGGGATTAATTGCTGGCGGGTTGCTCCGTAAAGATGAACCATTCCGCCCAGCCGTGCCGGTAAATAAAACCACAAATTGCAGGCTGTCAAAGCAACAACTACCCCGCTAAAGAGAGCAAAGCGTAGCCGGGAAAACCACCAGCCTGACGTGAACCGTTGTTCGGCGGTCAATTTTCCTGCCAGCCATTCAATTCCGGCTGCGGTCAGCAAGGTGACACTGATCAAACCCTCAAAATAATAACGCGGGCCGTAGAGTTGCGCCCCAATCCAGTAGAGCATGTAAAAGAGCATTAAGGATGGCGCAATGGCTATCGTTGTCCAGGCTAACTTTTGGCGGCGGAGAGCGATGAATCCGAATGGCAGGAACAGCCATGAAATTCGTCCCCAGCCGAAAAGGTCGCTGACCCCGCTGTGCAGACTGTGTTTCAGGTTCAATCTTGCCCAGTAAAGATTATGCCCGCCTTCCTGCACACCGATGCCGGAGCCGAAGCCGATTTTGTCGTACTCCCACCACAGGGTATAAGGGTTGAGCAGGAAATCACCGGTAACGGCGTATTGCCAAATAAAAAGCAATCCCGCCAGGAGGATTGCCAAAACACCGGTAATGATAATCGCCAGCCGGACAGCCGGCGGAGACTTGAAAAGACGAATGAGGCCCTCGATGAAGAAGGGAAAGGCCACCCCCGCCGCAGTAAGCGGACGGGTGAGAGCCAGCAGACCAAGCGAAAACCCTCCCAGTAAAACACTCATCCAGCGGGGTACGGCCGGCTGAGAGGCTGTCACTTCCAGCCATGCCATCAGAAAGGCCAGCGTTAAGAAGAATGACCAGACATGGGAGAGTAAAGTCCCGGCGTTTAGTAGAAAGAACGGTGAGGTAAGGGTTAACCCTCCAGCCAGTAAACCCATGACCGGTCTCGTCATACGGCTGACCAGGCGGTAAGACAACCAGACACACAGGGCAGCCAGCAGTGGATTGACCCAGTCGCGCAAATTCAGCCGGACACCCAGCGAAAGGGCTGCCGGCCAACCCGGCGGATACTTGGAAAAGCGCAAGCCGTTGTAATCCACCACAAAAGGCGTTAAGAAACAGTGCGGGCAGGGAGGAGATTCGATTGACAGATGATTGCGTGCGTAGAGGGCCGCCTGCCAGGAATAAGCCACCTCGTCCTCGATATGAGGCACGCCTTCATAGACTCGTGTGGTCACCTGAAAGACCGCCACAAGCGTAATCAGCGCGAGAAGCAAGGCGGTGAGGTCCGTCAGGCGTTTCATAGAAGGTTGGGCTGTTTAATCTCCGAGTGGTATGGCGGTTAAATCATGGGGTAATGCGCCGCTGATCTGGACAGGAACAATGCTTCCGACAGGAGCTTTTCCTTCAATGAATACCAGACCATCAATTTCGGGGGCATCACGATAGGATCTGCCGATGCTCAGGCTGCGGTCAATGCCTTCGATCAAAACCTCCAGGCGTTTACCGATCAGGGTCTGGTTTCGTTGGAGGGAAATTTTTTCCTGTAATTTCATCAACCGATCCAAACGTTCCTGCTTTACCTCGGCAGGGATGGGATCGCCTAACGGTTCGCTGGAAGTGCCCGGTTCAAAGGAAAAAGTAAATGCGCCCACGCGGTCTAGTTGGACATCCTGTAAAAAACTTAAGAGGGTCTGAAATTCCTCTTCTGTCTCGCCGGGATAACCTACGATAAATGTGCTGCGGATGGCCAAATCCGGCATGGCAGAGCGCATTTTTCCAAGGGTGCGATAGACCCACTCCATGTTGGCCGGTCGGCGCATCCGTTTGAGAGTGTCGGGGTGAGCGTGCTGGAGAGGTATGTCCAGATAATGCAGCACGCGCGGGTTGGATGCCATAATTTCGATTAAACGGTCGGTTACATAACCGGGGAAAGCGTAGAGGATCCGCATCCACGGAATTGAAGTGGCTTTCAAGAGATCGTTCAACAGGGCTGGCAGTCCATCGCGGATACCAAGGTCATGCCCATAATCGGTGGTATCCTGAGCGATTAGAATGAGCTCTTGCACCCCTTGTCGTTCAAGCCGTTTGGCTTCCTGAACAAGGATTTCGGCAGGCCGGCTGACCAGCGTTCCTTTAATCAGTGGAATGGCGCAAAAAGCGCAGGGACGGCGGCAGCCATCCGCTATTTTCAGATAGGCGCTGCTGCCCTGAACTGCGGCGCGCAGGACTCCTTTCTCATCTCGCCCAACAACTCCGTCTTCCGGGATGTGATAAACCGGCTGCGGCGGAGATTGGCGGATTTTCTCAATGACATCCAGGATATCCATCCAGCGGCGCGTACCGAGAATCCCATCAATTCCGGGTACCTGCTCCAAAACCCATTCTCGATATCGCTGGGTCAGGCAGCCGGCAGCAATCAACACCTGTCCATGGCGTTTGCGCCGGGCTAAAGCGCGCAATTCGCGGATCGATTCATCGCGCGCCGGTTGAATAAATCCACAGGTATTGACAATTAAAACAGAGGCTTGAGACGGTTTTTCAGCGGGCTGATAACCCTCACGTTGGAGTAATTCCGCCATGGAAGTCGAGTCAACCGTATTTTTGGAGCAGCCTAAAGAAAGCAGATAAAAACTTTTGGATTTCATTCAACCTCTAAGGAACGAACGGTGTAACGGTAGGAGTGGGTAATTGCGGGGTGGGTTGAGGAGTGAAGGTGGGCGGCAGGGTTGGGGCCGGCGTGCTGGTAAATAAGGGGGTGGGAACAACCGTGCCCTCGGCGGTAAATATCAAGCGGAGGACCTCACCCGAAGCGCCTAAATTACCCAGGTTGTTCTGGTTGTACACAATTTGAATCCCGGCTGCGTTTCCGCTGGTCAATTCAATGGATTGTTTTCCGGTAAACGGATAGGCGCTGCCGGGAATGGTGCGTCCTTCAAATGCAACCCGATTATCTACCGTAACCCGCAGCCAAACGCGTTGATTGGCGATGACATAGACCTGTACCGGGTCGGCGCTGAGGGGAAGCGAGCCGGTATTCTGGATTTCCTCGCCTTCCACAGGCGCTGGCGGTAGAGCAAGACCGTTGTTTTGAACCTCCGCTGGGGTGGCTGAGGGGGTCACCGTCTGATTGGTCAAGCCGTTGATCTCGGTTGTGCCTAACAGTAGTTCGGAAATCGAGGGGGGAGTTTCCTGCGCCTCCTGATCCTGTAAACCGGAAACGCGCGCCGTCCCCCAGATGACAAACATTAGAAGGATCAGAAACAATAAACCGCCCACCAGCAAATCCGGCGTCATCCATCTTCGCAAGAAAAGTGAAAGGCGGGTGGGTATGCGCGCAGGTGTAGAGGAGGGGGCGGGGTGGGCAGGCGTAGTGACAGCCAGACGCTCTAACCGGCGGCGCTGCAATCCATCGGCAAATTGCAGGAGGATGGCTTCGCTATCGAGGTTGAGAAATTCGGCATAGTTTCGCAGCATTCCTCTTCCCTGAACAAGCGAGGGGAGTTGATCGAGATCGCCTTCCTCAATGGCCTGCAAATAACGGGCTTTCAGGCGGGTAAATCGTTCGGCATCTTCGAGTGAGATTCCCAACGCTTCGCGCTGGGCGCGAAATTGCTGGCCAATGTTGATAAAGGCGAATGTGGAACTTCCCTCAACCGACGGGGAGGAAATGGAAACCTCTGGGAAGGATTGGGTTTCGGCTGCTGGTTTCTCTTCTTTCTCTTCCTTAGCCGCTTCTTCTGTTAGGGTTGTTTCGTCCGCTGCGGGCAAAGGAGAAGTTGCGACCACCTCGGAACTCCCTGGCGGGCTTTCTTCTTCCGCAGCGAGGGGTAGCAGGACTTCCTTATCCGGGAAAGCGGCCAGCAAGGGCTGAGGATCAATGTTGTAGGCGCCGGCGATCAAGCGCAGATAACCGCGTCCCTGCACCGCCGAAGGGAGCAGAGACATCTCATCGTTTTCCAATGCGCGCAGGTAGGTGGGATTGATGCGGGTTGCCTGAGCGAGTTGTTCAAGGCTGATGCCGCGTTCCTCCCGCAGTTGGCGCAGGTACTGTCCGATGGTGAATTTCATTGCCGTATTATACCCTCAATCAAAGACCGGCCTGCGCCGAATTGCTGGCATTGGCCGGTCTTGATCGGTTCATCAAGGACGCATTTTCTCAGGCTTCGGTGGATTCCTCAATCGGGGATTCGGGTTCAGCGGTAGGAACCTGCACAACTTCGCCTTCGCGGTGTACGAGAATCCGGATTTCTGGCACCAGGTCAACCGTCAAACGGACATGGGCTACATGTTCGCCCAAATTGCGAATCGGCTCACATTCGATCTGATGACGATCAACCTCAATGCCCAGATTTTGTTTGATTGCGTCGGCAATCATCTGAGTCGTGATTGAGCCGTATAATTTGCCGGTCTCGCCGGCTTTGGAGGCGAAAGTGAAGTATTTGCCGTTTAATTTTTCGGCAACACTGCTCATTTCGCTGTTCAATTCCTGGCGGCGGGAAGCGGCTTTGGCGCGGATTTGATCCACCTGTTTGAGCGTGCCGGGCGTAGCCAGAACGGCCAATCCTTGGGGGATCAGGTAATTGCGGCCAAAACCATCGGCGACTTTCTTCACATCGCCGGCGCGGCCCAGTTTGTAAACATCCTTAATCAACAAAACTTTCATGATTCAAGCCCTTTCATCCAACTAAAATTGAGTATCGGCTAAGAGCGAAGGGTACAACGCTCAAAGCCCGATGATTTTACCAGACCCTTCCATTTCCGTCAAATCAAGCAGGGCTTACGATCGATTCACCTCTGGAATACGGTTTAGACCATAACTGCGTACAACCGGAAGCACCGAAAGAATGCCGGTATTGGGCAGATTAAGATCGCCGGTTACCTGCTGAGTGGCGGCCACCACTTTATCCACCACGGCGTCGTTCTCAACGATTGTGATCAAGGTGCGGTTGAGGTTTTGGAGATGCTCTTGAAAATCTTCCAGACTGGGAAAGAGCGGTAAATCGTCGCGCCAGGCCCCTTTGGCGCGGATGCGCGCCAGGCCGGTGCTGGGAAGGATGGTGACGCCGCCAACGCCAGCCTCTTCCCAAGCATTTAGCACCTGATCGAGAAGTTCCGGGTTATGTAAAACAAACAAAATCATGTACATGGTTTCCTCCCGTAATCAAGCGGGGTTTTTTTATTCTTGGGCAGGGGCGGTTGAAGGAGCAATGACTTTTCTGAAAGATGCGCGTAACAGGGGCGGTGTGAGCAGGGTGGTAATCAGCACCATGCCTACAATTGCGGAAAACACGGTTTCATTGATATAACCCTCGGCTAAACCGATGCTCGCAACGATCAAACCGACCTCGCCGCGCGAAATCATGCCGATCCCGAGTTGCAGCGATTCCAGCCAATCGAATCCGCCTAATTTCGCTCCCATTCCGCAGCCAATCACTTTACCCAGTATAGCAAAAGCGCTGATGACAAGCATTAACCAGAGGGCATTCAGATTGAGCGTGTGAGTATCCACACTCAAGCCAATGTTGACGAAGAAGATCGGCACAAAGAAGCTGTAAGCCAGCGAACGCAATCCGGGTTCGATTTGGCTTTTTTCTGGGGTGCGGGCAAACATCAAACCCGCTAAAAATGTACCGGTAATGGCTGCCATACCGCCAATCAATTCGGCAGCCAGGCCATACAACATCATAATAATCAAGCTAAAAGTTAACATGCCTTGACTGACGGGCATGGTGCTGATTCGGCGGGAAAGTTTGGGCAAGAACCACAAACCAAATGCTGCCGAAAGGCTGAGAAAACCGATCATTCTTAACAAGACAAAGAGAATGTCCAACGCAGAGCCGCCTCCCGAGAGGGCGAGGAAGGTGGAAAGCAGGAGAATGACCAGAATGTCATCGAACACGGCTGCGCCAAGCAATCCTAATCCAACCCGGCTGCGCAAGACTTTTAACTCCATCAGCGTTTGAGCGGAGATACTTACACTGGTAGCCCCGAGCGTCAACCCGATAAAGGCCGCATTGGGAAATGAATAACCGAACATTCGACCGGCTAAAAGCCCCAAACCCACCGGCGTCAGCACGCCAAGAATACCGCTGAAAGCCGCCACGCGGGTGTTGCGGGTCAATTCCGAAAAATGCAGTTCCAAACCCGCCAGAAACATTAAGACCAGGACGCCGATTTCACCAAACTCAGCCACAATTTCGCCCAGGTGGCGGTCGGTGATAAAGACCAGATGGGTTAAGTCAATCAAGGATGGGCCGAGAAGCAAACCAACCAGCAGTTCACCCAGGACTGCCGGCTGACCCAGCCGGGTGGTCAGGTAACCGGCTAACTTCGATGCAAAAAGGATGATGGTGAGTACAAAGATTAATTGCAGGAATGGGGTCATCGGAATTTTTTGGCAAGTTACAAAAAATAATCCCCCGCAGGGAAATTTTGAGCAGATCAGGATATTCGTTTGTAGTTTACCATAAATTCTTCCAGTCCGAATTGAGATCGCCTACGGTATACTAAAATCAGGTTCATCTTTTGCAGAAAGAGGAAAAAATGTCGCTTGAATCCGAACGAAAACGTTGGGAAGAAGAAGTCCTCAAACCTCTGATTGCCAAATATCCGGAGCGTCAGCCTGAATTTTACACTTCCTCTCAAATTCCCCTACCGCGGCTGGGATTGCCCTTCAAATGCGACTATCTCAAGGAATTGGGTTTTCCGGGAGAGTTCCCCTTTACCCGCGGCGTTCAGCCCACTATGTACCGCGGCCGTTTCTGGACGATGCGCCAATATGCCGGTTATGCCACGGCGGAGGAGTCCAATCAACGCTATCGCTATTTGCTTCAGCAAGGGCAAACCGGGCTTTCGGTGGCGTTTGATTTGCCTACTCAAATCGGTTATGACGCCGATGATCCGATAGCCAGCGGTGAGGTCGGCAAGGTCGGTGTGTCTATCTCGTCGTTGCGGGATATGGAAATTCTCTTCCATGAGATTCCGCTGGATAAAGTCTCTACCAGTATGACCATCAACGCCCCGGCGGCTATCTTGCTGGCTATGTATATTGCCGTTGCTCGCCGACAGGGAGTTGAGGAAAAATGGCTGCGCGGTACCATCCAAAACGATATTCTGAAGGAATATGTGGCGCGCGGAACCTATATTTTCCCGCCTGCGCCTTCCATGCGCCTCATTACGGATGTATTCCAGTATTGCGGAAGAAACGTTCCGCGATGGAATACGATCAGTATCTCGGGGTATCATATCCGTGAGGCTGGATCAACGGCTGTGCAGGAAGTCGCTTTCACGCTGGCGGATGCGATTGCCTATGTCGAGGCTGCCATTCAGTCCGGCCTGGAAGTTGACCGGTTTGCCGATCAATTGTCCTTTTTCTTCGCAGCCCATAATAACTTTCTGGAAGAAATCGCAAAATTCCGCGCGGCGCGCCGGATGTGGGCTAGAATCATGCGGGAACGATTCCGCGCTCAGGATCCAAAATCGTGGATGCTACGTTTTCACACTCAGACCGGCGGTTCAACCCTGACTGCCCAGCAGCCGGAAAACAACATTGTGCGCGTGGCTATTCAAGCTCTGGCAGCCGTATTGGGGGGAACGCAATCCCTGCATACCAACAGCATGGATGAAGCCTTGTGGCTGCCCACCGAAAAATCGGTGCGGGTAGCTTTGCGTACCCAGCAGATCATTGCTTATGAATCGGGGGTGGCGGATACGATAGACCCGTTGGCAGGCTCGTATGTCATTGAGTACCTGACCAATGAAATTGAACAGCGTGCCTGCGAGTATATTAAGAAGATTGATGCAATGGGCGGAGCGCTGGCCGCCATTGAAAGCGGTTATATCCAAAACGAGATTCAGGAAGCAGCCTACCGCTATCAAAAGTCCGTTGAAAGCAAAGAGCAAATTGTGGTCGGGCTAAACGCCTTTCAAGTGGAAGAAAAGCTTGAGTTGGAAGCCTTGCGGGTTGATCCGGCGATTGAACAGCAGCAACGCCGGCGTTTGGCAGAATTGCGGGCTGCTCGGGATTCGGCAAAGGTCAACGAGTTGTTGGGACAACTGGAAACAGCCGCAAAAGGCAGTGACAATCTGATGCCGTTGTTCATCACCATGGCAGAGAATGATGTGACCCTTGGGGAGATTTGTGGCGTTTTGCGCAAAGTGTGGGGAGAATACGTGCCTCCCGCCTGGATTTAATTCGAGGAGTGAAAAATGGCAAAGATCAAAAAAATCAACCATGTGGCAATTGCGGTTTCGGATGTGGATGCTTCATTAACCTTCTGGAGGGATGCGCTGGGGTTGGCAGTGGATCACGTTGAAGATGTACCCAGCCAAAAAGCCACGGTGGTGTTTATTCCGGTTGGCGAAAGCGAAGTGGAACTGGTGCGCCCTACCAGCGAGGATACCGGTGTGGCAAAGTTCCTGGCTGAACGCGGGGGTGGTATGCACCACCTGTGTTTCGAGGTGGATGACATTGAGGGAATGCTGGAAGATTTGAAGGCAAAAGGGGTGCGCCTGATCAATGAAACGCCTCTGGAACTGCCGGGACGTAAAATGGCGTTTATTCACCCCAAGAGCAGCGGAGGCGTTCTGGTTGAGTTGTATGAAGTGACCGGCGGGTAACCGGCTTTAGCCGGAGCAATTCGAGGCCTGTACAACAGCGCCTTGCGGGTTGAAAAACTCCGCAAGGCGTATGTTATGATTAAGGGAAAGAAAACGAGCGTTGATCATGAACCATAGACTGAATCGTATCCTTCAGGGAATCTTCTGGATTGTTGTTTATCTATTTTTGACCCTCTTACCTGTGCTGGTGATGTTTTTGCCGCCCCGCCCGCCGGGACGTGAATTTATTCGCGAGTTTTCGGTGGCATTGGGCTTTGTAGGGCTGGCGATGATGGCATTGCAATTTGCGCTGACAGCCCGCTTTAAAACAATCAAGGCTCCTTATGGAGCGGATGTGGTTTATCAATTCCACCGCCAGATTTCTATTCTGGCATTCCTTCTCATTTTAATCCATCCGGTACTTCTATTCATTCCCCAAATTCATCCGCTCAGCATTTTGAATGTTTTTTCACCGGAAACACCCTGGCGGGCGCGCTTTGCGGTCACTTCCCTGCTTGCGCTTGCCGGATTGATTGTAATGGCATTGTGGCGCAAACCGTTGAAAATGGAGTACACCCGCTGGCGAATCTGGCATGGTATTCTGGCTGTGGCGGCGGTAGCCTTTGCGATGCTGCATGTATTAGGGGTCAACTGGTACATCAATGTGCCATGGAAGCGGCTGCTTTGGGCGGGTTATTCGGTTTTCTTTGTGGGCTTGTTGTTGTACACGCGGGTGTGGAAACCGTGGCAACTCTTGCGAACTCCGTACCGCGTGCGAGAAGTCAAGCCCGAACGCGGCGATTGCTGGTCATTGGTGTTGCAGCCTGATGGTCATGCCGGTTTTCAATTTCAACCGGGGCAGTTTGCCTGGATCACTGCCTTCAACTCCCCTTTTAAGGACGCCGAGCATCCTTTTTCTTTCTCTTCAGCGCCGGCTGCAGATGGAAGTTTGCGCTTCACCATTAAAGAGTTAGGGGATTTCACCCGCCGGATTAAAGAATTAAGACCCGCCGATATGGTGTATGTTGACGGCCCATACGGCGCTTTTAGTATAGACCGTCATCCGCATGCAAAAGAGTTTGTCTTCATCGCCGGCGGGGTCGGCATCACCCCGATGGTGAGTATGCTGCATACCTTGGCCGAGCGAAACGATCGCCGCCCGCTGTGGTTGATTTACGGAGGGAAGGATTTGGAAAGCCTGACTCTGCGCGATGAAATTGAGGAATTAAAAGGTCGGTTGAACCTGACGGTGGTGTATGTTCTGGAAAATCCTCCGGAGGAATGGGCGGGCGAAAAAGGCTTCATCACCCGTGAGGTTTTGGAGCGTTGGCTTTCACCGGAGCGCCAGAAAAATCAGACCGAAGTTTTTATCTGCGGCCCGATTCCGATGATGAACGCTGTTGAAGAAGCGCTTGCCGGTATGGGTTTCTTCTCCGGTGATGTTCATTCGGAGCGGTTCGATCTGGTATAAGAGGAGAAGCCGATGCGCAGCCGTCTAATGACCGCACTCACCGTCGCTATTGGGTTGTTGATTCTGCTGGTGACTTTGTTGTTTGCAGCCCTGCAAAGCGGATTGATCGGTTGAAGTTCAGGCAGGTTGGTTGAGCGCCTCTTGATCAATCAGGGTTTGTTCTTCCAATTCAGCCACCTTCATGCCGCGTTCGATATTTACCCGGCTGAGCAGCAACATGCCGATGGCAAAGAAGAAGATCAACGAAACGATACTCAAGCGGCTGGCTCCGGTAAGGGTTGAAACAACGCCAAACAAGAACGGCCCGGCAATGGTGGCAAACTTTTCAAATACGCTGAAAAAGCCAAAAAACTCGGCCGATTTGCTTTTGGGAATCATGCGCCCCATCACCGAACGGCTGAGCGCCTGACTGCCGCCCTGAACCGTGGCAACCATCGCACCCAATGCCCAGAATTGCCACTCAAATTGCAGGAAATACCCCATGATCGAAATCAGCGTATAAACGGACAGGCTGAGGTAAATGGCTTTCTTTGGGCCAATCCGCTTGGCGAGCCGACCGAAGAGGATGGCAAAGGGCGCAGCCAGAAATTGCACCATCAGTAAGGTGCCGATGAGGGTTGTTTGACCGATGCCGATTTCGTTGCCATAGGCAGTTGCCATGGTAATGATGGTTCCAATTCCATTGGCATAAATCCAGAAAGCCAGAAGGAAAATCGATAGATCGCGGTAGTTGCGAATTTCCTTAAAGGTAGTGCTTAGACGGCTGAAACTGGCTTGAACGGGGTTGAATTTTTCTTCTCCCGGTAAAATCCGCCGTTTCGGTTCGGAAACATGTTTTAGCAGCGGTAAAGTGAAGATAAACCACCATACTGCAACGGTCAAAAAGGCCATGCGGGTCATTAGCTGAGTGATTTCGGCTTCCTGTTCGGGTGGGAAAAATCCCGGGACAAACAAAATCATGGCTAAATTGATGGCCAGAAGCACACCGCCGCCAATGTAGCCCATAGCGTAGCCGCGTGAGGAAACCTGATCCAGTTCGTCGGGTCTGGCAACGTGAGGCAGTAAAGCATCATAATAGACCAGACTGCCGGCAAAGCCGATATTCCCCAAGATGAAAAAAAGCGACCCGAGCAGCCAGTCGCCGGTGCGGACAAAGTACAGCAGAGCCGTGCCGGTCACGCCCAGCAGCATGAAAATGGTCAGAAAGCGTTTTTTCGCGCCCCTGAAATCCGCCATAGCGCCGAGAATTGGACTGATAATCGCAGCCAACAGGGCAGAGAGGGAAGTGGTAAAGCCCCAATAGGCGGTGGCGATGTTTGGCGGCAGGTTGGCTGCCGCAACCGAAGTGTAATAAACCGGCAGCACCGCCGCCATCATGGTGGTGGCAAACGCCGAATTGGCCCAATCATACATTGTCCAAGCCCAAATGGCGCGCTTACGTTTTGGTTCGTCCATGTCTACTCTCCAAAGTGATCTCTTGGAATAGAAAGATTATACATAGCCAATGTAATCCATGGGCGAAAAAGAGGTTAAGAGTTATTAACAATCATGGTTTTGCGGTACAATTATGGATTGCCTGATTCAAAATTACGTTCATGCCCGAAAGGCATGTTATAATAGAATATAATTTCTAAAAAGGTGTTCAGTCATGACCCAAAATGTTATTCGGGTAGTCGGCGCTCGTGAGCATAACTTAAAAAATATTACGGTTGAAATTCCCCGCGATCAACTGGTGGTGATTACCGGCCTTTCGGGGTCGGGCAAAAGTTCGCTGGCTTTTGATACGATATTCGCCGAGGGACAACGCCGTTATGTGGAATCGCTTTCGGCGTATGCGCGGCAGTTTTTAGGCCAAATGGAAAAACCGGACGTGGATTCGATTGAGGGACTGTCTCCGGCGGTTTCGATTGACCAGAAAGCCACCTCCCGCAATCCGCGTTCGACGGTTGGAACGGTTACCGAAGTGTATGACTACCTGAGATTGTTGTTTGCGCGGGTGGGTATCCCGCACTGTCCGGTATGTGGGCGCGAGGTGGTGCGTCAGTCAGCCCAGGAAATTGTTGATGCGATTGAGAAAATGGCCGAAGGGACGCGCATCCTGATCCTGGCCCCGATCGTGCGCGGCAGAAAAGGCACCTATCAAGCGGTTTTCGATGAAATCCGTAAAGCCGGTTTTGTGCGGGTGCGGGTAGATGGCGTTGTTTATTCGTTGGACGATGAAATTACGCTTGACCGCTACAAGATTCATCATATCGAAGCCGTAGTGGACCGTCTGGTATTGAGTAAGGCGGAGAACCCCGAAGAAGAACAGGCTGCTCGCTCACGCTTGACCGACTCGGTGGAGACGGCCCTAAAAGTGGGCGAGGGTTACCTGATTGTCCAAAATCTCTCCGCGGATCCTCCGCAGGATTTGTTTTACTCTGAGCATCTGGCTTGTCCGGAACATGGGGTTTCGCTGCCGGAAATTGAACCGCGTACTTTTTCGTTTAACACCCCGCACGGCGCCTGCCCGGATTGTCAGGGTTTGGGCAGTAAACTGGAAATTGACCCCGATTTGTTGATACCGGATAAGGAACGTTCATTAAACGACGGGGCGATCATCGCATTAGAGTGGAACGGCCCGCGCGATCAGGGCGGTTATTACTGGCAAATGGTCGAAGCGGTTGCGGCGCGCTACCACATTGACCTGAATGCCCCCGTCTACACCATCCCCAAAGAAAAACTGGATAAAATCCTGTACGGTACGGGGGGCGAGGAAATCCGGGTTCATTTTTACGGCCGGAATGACCGGCAATCCTCCTATCAGACCGCCTTTGAGGGGGTCATTCCAAATCTGGAACGGCGCTTTCGGGAGACTTCTTCGGAGTATATCCGCAATAAGATTACCGAATTTATGAGCGATCGTCCCTGCCCGACCTGTCATGGCAGCCGCTTACGGCCCGAAGCGCTGGCGGTTACGGTGGATAATTTCAACATTGTTGAAGTGACTTCCTGGCCGGTCAACCGCACGCTGGAATGGATAAAACGCTTGAACGGGCCGCAAACCCCATTATCGGCGCGCGATCAGGCAATCGCCGGCAGAGTCTTAAAAGAAATCGAAGCGCGGTTGGGTTTCCTTGTGGATGTAGGTTTGGATTACTTAACCCTTAATCGTTCTGCCAGCACACTTTCCGGTGGCGAAGCCCAACGCATCCGGCTGGCCACTCAAATCGGTTCGCGTTTGATGGGCGTCCTGTATGTGCTGGATGAACCATCCATTGGATTGCACCCGCGCGACAACAACCGTTTGCTGGCAACCCTTAAGGGGTTGCGGGATTTAGGCAACACTGTGCTGGTGGTGGAACATGATGAAGAAACCATCCGCTCGGCGGATTGGGTAATTGACCTCGGTCCCGGTGCGGGGGAACACGGCGGCTATATTGTGGCGGAAGGCACGCCGCAGATGATTCTGGAAAATCCAAAATCGCTGACGGGGGCTTACCTGTCCGGCCGCCAGCAGGTGCCTCTGCCGCCCAAACGGCGCAACGGAAACGGTAAAGCCTTGCGGATTATTGGGGCGCGGGCAAATAATCTCAAAAATCTGGACGTCACCATTCCCCTCGGCAAACTGGTGTGCATCACCGGCGTTTCCGGTTCGGGCAAATCAACCCTGATGGTGGATGTGCTGTACAATGCGCTTGCTCGTGATTTGAACGGAGCGCACACTCAGCCGGGCGAGTATGACCGGATTGAGGGGCTGGAACACCTCGATAAAATTATCAATATTGACCAATCGCCAATTGGAAGGACACCCCGCTCCAACCCCGGCACATATACCGGTTTATTTGATGAAATTCGCAAGTTGTTTGCCGAACTGCCGGAGAGTAAATTGCGCGGCTACAAAGCCGGCCGGTTCTCTTTCAACGTACACGGCGGCCGATGTGAGGCTTGTCAGGGTCAAGGGCAGTTGCGAATTGAAATGCAATTTTTGCCGGATGTGTATGTACCCTGTGATGTTTGCCATGGCGCTCGTTTCAACCGCGAAACCTTACAGGTGCGTTTCAAGGGGAAAAACATTGCCGAGGTGCTGGATATGACCGTCAGCGAAGCATTGGAGTTCTTCTCAGCCTTCCCGGCAATCGTCAATAAATTGCGCACTCTGGAAGATGTGGGCTTGGGGTATATCCGTATTGGGCAGCCGGCTACCACGCTCTCCGGCGGCGAGGCTCAGCGGGTTAAATTATCCCGTGAACTTTCGCGGCGGGCGACCGGCCGCACCCTGTATGTGCTGGACGAACCTTCGGTTGGTTTGCACGCGGCGGATGTGCATAAATTGATTGAAGTGTTGCAACGCCTGGTGGATGCCGGAAATTCCGTTTTGATTATTGAACACAATATGGACATTATCAAAGTGGCGGACTACATCATTGACCTCGGCCCCGAAGGCGGTGACCGGGGCGGCAGGTTAGTCGCCGAGGGCACCCCGGAGCAGATTTGCAGTTTCCCCGGTTCGTACACCGGTCAATATTTGAGTGAATATCTTTCTCTCCATCACCTGCACAACTGCAAGGATAATGGACGCTGAAGGTTTATTCGATGGTCGCTAAAAATTCGGCGGCGATGGCCGGGACATCCTGATCGGTGCGGATGCCCTGCCAGACATCCCCCGGCTTGACCAGATTGACCACCACGATATTAGCGCCGTTGAAGATGGCGCTGCGCGCTTCGCGCAGGTCCACCCCGCCGGCAGCCGAAATGACCACATTGAATTTACTGCGCAGGCGGTTGACATGCCGGTACTGAATCACCTTGCCGCGGGTGCTTTCTTCATCCCGCCCGCGGTGGAGAACGACCACATCCGGCGGCTGGCGCATGTTCATTACCCGCTCAAGCGGATCCTCTACGCCCAGCATATCCAGCATGGAAATCATGCTTAATTCGGCGCAACGAGTGACAAAGTGATTGAGGGTTTCAACCGGTGAACTGCCCAACGCCGTTACGGCGGTTGCTCCAGCCCGATGAGCCATTTCTACTTCCTGACGACCGCCGTCGCTGACTTTTAAATCTGCAACAATGTGACCCTTCCACAAACGTCGCATTTCGCGGATACCGCGCATCCCCTCGTACTTGAGATAGGGAGTGCCGGCTTCAATGAAAATGCGCTCATTTTGCGGCAACGAGGGAATGATTTGCTTTGCAAGCGAAATGTCATCATTGAACGCAAGTTGAAGGTAGCGGGTTTTGGTGTCGAGAAGGCTGCGACTCATTCTTTCTTACTCATGATGGTGCTGAGGGTGTTGTTGATATCGGAGGGCACAAACAGGACTATTTTTTCCGAAGGATCGGCGGCAATATCGCGGATGGTCTGGAGGGTGCGCAGGTGCAAAGCCCCGGCGGAATGAGCGAGGGTTTCGGCGGCCTGACGCAGGTTTTCAGCGGCAGAAAGTTCACCCTGCGAGGCGATGATCATGGCGCGCCGTTCGCGCTCCGCTTCAGCCTGTTTAGCCATGGCGCGTTTCATCTCAGCCGGGAGTTCAATCTCTTGAATTTTGATGCTTTCCACATCCACACCCCAGCCGCTGGTTTCCGCATCCACAATCTCCTTGATGCTGTTGGCAATTTTTTCGCGTTCGCTCAGCACAAAATCCAGTTCGTGGTTGCCGATCACATCGCGCAGGGCGGCTTGGGTGTATTGACGAATGGCATACACATGATCTTCAATTTTGATGACGACATCTTCCGGGCGCACAACTTTGAAATAAACGACCGCGTTAACCAGCATGGGGATGTTGTCTTTGGTCATCACTTCCTGGCGGGGTACATCCGCGGTTTTGATGCGCATGTCCACCTTGCGCATGTTTTGGATAACCGGAAGAATCAGGGTTATACCGGGGTTGCGTGTGCCGGTGAATTTACCCAGGGTAAAAACGACCCCGCGTTCATACTGAAAGAGTTGTCTGATGGAAGAAAACAGCAGGAAAACCGCCACAAAAAATAGAGGCACAAGACAGGCTGCCAGGCTGAGAATCTGATCCATGATTTTCTCCTTAATATAAAAAATTCTCTTTTCGCCATAACAATATACGAAAAGAGAACTTATATGTTTCCAAAAAATGTTAAGAACGGGTTAAACCCTGGTTCTTTATCAGGTATCCCCAAGAAAAAATCAGGTTTCTCTGGATTGTTCGGGAAAACCGCGATGGATTTTTTCCATTCTTTGCAGGATGATTTGATAGTACTGCGGGTTAATTTCAAAAGCAATGTAATTTCGTTGATGGAGAATACAGGCTGCGATAGTTGTCCCCGAACCCGCAAAGGGATCAAGCACCACGCCGCCGCGTGGGCAGGAGGCTTTGACCATGCGTTCAATGATTTCGAGGGGTTTCTGGGTAGGGTGATTCTCGCGTTCATTGTGAATGCGGTGCAGGCGGCTGACCGACCAGACGTCTTTGGGGTTATAACCCACTTCCAGCCACTTTTTACCGACAAAGATCGAACGGGAGCGGGCTTTTTTGGTTCGGGGGTCGTAGGGGATGCGAACGGCATCGAGATCGAAGTAATACTGGTGGTTCCTGGCGAAAAAGCCAATTGTGTCGTGTACCGAGGTAAAACGGCGGGTTGTACCGCCCATGCTGGGCACCTTACGGTCCCAGATGATCTCATTGATCATGATCATGCGTTGCTTCAGGTAACTGAAAATTTCCGGGCTGTACCGCCACGTGGTGAAAATATACAGGCTGCCGTTCGGCTTGAGTTTAGGCAGCGTCAGATCAATCCAGCGGTAGGTCCAGGAAAGCAATTCATTGGGGCGGCGGCGGTCTGACTCATTGCCGTAATCTTTGCCCAATCCGTAGGGTGGGTCGGCAATCACCAGATCAATGCTCTCGTCCGGCAGCTGAGGGATGCCTTCCAGTGCATCC
The DNA here is from genome assembly GCA_938040735.1 of uncultured Bellilinea sp. Lineage (GTDB taxonomy): Bacteria > Chloroflexota > Anaerolineae > Anaerolineales > Anaerolineaceae > Bellilinea. The sequence continues at coordinate 285,656 of CALHYE010000013.1, read as the reverse complement.
TGATTGAAAATCCGGTTTAGCCAGTCGTTGAGGGACATGTTGTTTTGCAACCCCTATCTTGTGTTGCTCCTTATCATACCGGGCGCCTTAGGGAGGCGCCCGGTTCTTCAGTTGAGTGGAGAATTTCTAGGGGCAACCGCTTAGATCGTTGCCGTTGAGCGATGGTCGCCCAATTCCATAATAGGTGAAGCCGTACTGTCGCAGGCGTTCAGGATCCCATAAATTACGCCCGTCCATGATCAATTTGTTGCGCATCAGGCTGGCAATCCGCTCAAAATCGAGCTGCTTAAACTCGTTCCATTCGGTGGCCAGCACCAACGCATCGGCGCCTTCGGCAACTTCGTAAGGATTGCTGCATAAGCGCACCTTTGGCAGCATGGTTTTGGCAGCCTCCATTGCCTGAGGGTCGTAGGCTTTGACCATTGCACCTTCCACCTGAAGCAGGTGAATCACCTCGAGGGCCGGCGCTTCGCGAATATCATCGGTGTTGGGTTTGAAGGAAAGTCCCAAGACGCCGATGACTTTTTCGTCCAGCGAACCCAGCGCTTTGCGCAGCCGCAGAACCACCCGGCGGCGCTGGTTGCGGTTTATATCCATGACCGCCTGCAATAATTGGGGATTGGTGCCGTGCAGCACGGCCATGTGGGCGAGGGCTTTAACATCTTTGGGGAAGCACGAGCCGCCCCAGCCCAGACCAGCATCCAGAAATGCATTGCCAATCCGTTTGTCCATGCCCATGCCCTGAGCAACCTGCCGCACATCCGCGCCCAATTCTTCGCAGATGTTGGCCATTTCGTTGATGAAGGAAATTTTGGTGGCCAAAAAGGCATTCGAGGCGTACTTGATCATTTCGGCAGTGCGCAGATCGGTGATCATGATCGGGCAGCGCAGGCTCAGGTAAAGTTGAGCGACCTTGGAGGCTGCCTCACGGTTGACCGACCCCAGCACAATCCGGTCGGGGTACATAAAATCGTTGATGGCCGAACCCTCGCGTAAAAACTCCGGGTTAGAAACCACGTCAAAGTCGAGCGGTTTGCCGGCGCGGCGTTTGCGGATGATGTCCGCAACCCAATCGCCGGTGCCAACCGGCACGGTAGATTTGTTGACGACGATAATCGGATGATTCACCAGATCGGCAATTTTTTCGGCTGCTGCTCGAACATACTGTAAATCAGCCTCGCCATCCACGCCAGACGGGGTACCAACCGCAATGAAGGCAAATTCAGCCGAATCCAGCGCTTCTTCATAATTGGTGGTAAAAATCAAACGCCCGGCTTTAACATTCTGACTGACCAGTTGCTCAAGACCGGGCTCATAAATGGGCATGATGCCTTGTTTTAATTTTTCGATGCGCTGATGATCAATATCCAGACAGCGTACTTCATTGCCAAGGTCGGCAAAGCAAGTTCCGGTTACCAGCCCAACGTAGCCGGTTCCAACGACACAAATTTTACTCATGGGTTCGCAATCCTCCTGTTGGTTTGAATTATACCGGATAGCAGCCCATTTACGCAAAATCTAAGGTTTTTGATTGGTCAGAGGAGGCTGTCAAGTTTTGAAAAATCGGTATAATGGAAGTATCCCGGCATTGTCAGATAACTAAACAACTTAACCCAAGGGTCATTTCGGCGCAGTTTGCCGATAAATCACCTCGTAGAAAGGAGCGAAGAATGACGGCTGCATTAATTGACGGTAAGTTGATTGCAGAGGAAGTTCGAGCGCAGGTAAAAGCGGCGGTCGAGCAGAGAATTGCCGCCGGAAAATCCAGACCGGGACTGGCAACCGTGCTGGTAGGGGACAATCCGGCCTCGCATGTCTATGTTCGATCTAAACGCAAAGCCTGCGCCGAGGTCGGCATTGAGTCGTTTGGGTTTGAATTGCCGGCCGACGCTACCCAAGAGCAGGTGGAAAAAGTGGTTCGGGAATGCAACGAAGACCCGCGCATTCATGGCATTTTGGTGCAGCTTCCCCTGCCGGCCGGATTGGATGAAGAAGCGGTGTTGAATACCATCCATTTACATAAAGATGTGGATGGTTTCCACCCGGTTAACATTGGCCGTCTGGCCCAAAAGGGACGGGAACCGGCTTTTGTCCCCTGTACACCGGCGGGTTGTATATACCTGCTGAAGAAGACCCTGCCTTCCTTGCGGGGGGTGAATGCGGTGGTGCTGGGGCGTTCCAACATTGTGGGGATGCCGGTTGCGCTGCTGCTGGTGCGTGAGGATGCAACCGTTACCATCTGCCATTCTCGCACCCGTGATTTGCCCGCCGTTGTGCGCCAGGCCGATGTGCTGATCGCTGCGGTTGGCAAGGCGGAGATGGTGCGCGGTGATTGGGTCAAACCGGGAGCGGTGGTAATTGATGTGGGCATTAATCGGATTGAAGACCCCAATCACCCTAAAGGATCGCGGCTGGTCGGGGATGTTGCCTTTGATGAAGTCAAAGAGGTTGCCGGTTCCATTACGCCTGTGCCGGGTGGAGTAGGACCGATGACGATAGCCATGCTGCTGCAAAATACGCTGCGGGCGGCGGAGCTGGCCGATAAATTGTGACAAAGATCATATTGTCTGACAATTGACAGAAGAACCGAAATCTATTAAACTAAAAATGTCTGATGTCTGATCAGCGAATTTTCCCCACCCCTTTTCAAAAAACGAGATGGGTTTTGCCATGAAGCAAACGCTGCTCGTCAAAAACGCTACGGTTCTGGTTACGATGGATGACCTCCGCCGCGAAATTGCGGATGGAGGTCTTTTCATCCGGGACGGTTTTATTGAGCAGGTTGGTCAAAGCGAGGAACTGCCTCAAACTGCCGATGAAGTGCTGGATCTGTCCGGTCATGTGGTTCTGCCCGGTCTGATCAACACCCATCACCATTTTTACCAGACGTTAACCCGCGCCATACCGGCAGCTCAGGATGCTAATTTATTCAACTGGCTCAAAACGCTTTATCCCATTTGGGCGCGGCTGACCCCCGAAGATATCTTCATCTCTACCCAAACCGCGCTGGCGGAGTTAGCGCTCTCCGGCTGCACGACGGCATCGGATCATTTGTATCTTTTCCCGAATGGTTCTCGATTGGATGACGAAATCGAAGCAGCCCGTCAGGTGGGGTTGCGTATCCACGCTTCCCGCGGCTCGATGAGCCTGGGGGAAAGCCAGGGTGGTCTGCCTCCCGACTCGGTGGTGGACAGGGAGGAAGACATCCTGCGCGATTCGCTGCGGCTCATCCAAACCTACCATGATCCCAACCCCGGTTCGATGACGCAAATTGTGCTGGCGCCGTGTTCGCCTTTCAGCGTGACGGGAGAGTTGATGCGCGAAAGCGCCCGGCTGGCACGGGAATACGGGGTTCATCTCCACACCCATCTGGCAGAAACGCAGGATGAAGAGGTTTTCTGCCAGCAAAAGTTTGGTTACCGTCCGGTCGGTTACATGGAATCATTGGAATGGGTGGGGGCGGATGTCTGGTTTGCCCATGCGGTGCATGTCAACCCGGCGGAGGTTCAAGTTTTCGCCCATACCGGCTGCGGGGTTGCTCATTGCCCATCCTCCAATATGCGTTTGGCTTCGGGAATTGCGCCGGTGATGAATTACCTGCAAGCCGGTGTGAAGGTGGGGCTGGGCGTGGATGGCTCAGCCTCCAATGATGGTTCGCACATGCTGGCGGAAGCGCGTCAGGCGATGCTGCTGGCGCGATTGGGGGCTGGGTTAGCGGGCGCCTCGCTCAGTCAGGAAACCCCGCCGCCGCTGATGACTGCCCGTCAGGCGCTGGAGCTGGCTACCCGTGGCGGGGCGGCCGTACTGGGTCGCACGGACATCGGTTCGCTGGAGGTTGGGAAGTGCGCGGACTTTATTGCCGTCAACCTGAACCGGTTGGATTACGCGGGCGCGCTGCATGATCCGCTGGCAGCGCTGGTTTTTTGCCAACCGCGCACGGTGGATTACACCGTCGTGCATGGCCGTTTGATCGTCCGCAAGGGCGAATTGCAGACGATTGACCTGATGCGTCAGATTGAATTGCACAACCAACGGGCAAGACGCTTGTTATCCATTTAGCGGCAACCTGTTTCTTATGAGAGACAGGTTGCCTTCTTACCGGAGGTCGAGAATGAAACACTTAACCGCTGAGAACACCCGTAAATTGGTGGATTGCGCCATGGGGCGCATTCCGGCTGATTTGGTTGTTCGCAACGGCAAATGGGTTTGCGTGCAATCGGGCGAAGTGATTCCTTCCACCGATGTCGCGGTTTTAGAGGGCAGGATCGCCTTTGTCGGTGATTCGGCGGAGCATACAATCGGTGAACATACCCGGCTTATTGAGGCGGAAGGCCGCTACCTTTGTCCCGGTTTGCTGGATGCTCACATGCATGTTGAATCGGGCATGTTAACCGTAACCGAGTTTGTGCGCGCCGTCGCGCCGCATGGGACAACCGGCATGTTCATTGATCCCCACGAGATTGCCAATGTGTTTGGACTGAAGGGGGTGCGGCTGATGGCGGATGAGGCTGCCAATCAGCCGATTCACGTGTTCGTCCAAATGCCGTCGTGTGTTCCTTCAGCCCCCGGTTTGGAAACCCCCGGCGCAGCCATTGGTCCTAAGGAAGTTGCCGAAGCCATGCAATGGGATGAAATCATTGGATTGGGCGAGATGATGAATTTCCCCGGCGTCTTTAACAGCGATCCCGCCGTGCATGCGGAATTGGAGGAAACCCGCAAAGCCAATAAAGTCATTGGCGGACATTATGCCTCGCCTGATTTGGGCCTGCCGTTTCATGGTTATGTGGCGGGAGGGGCCGAGGATGACCACGAAGGCACCACCCTGGAGGATGCGGTACAGCGGGTACGTCAGGGAATGAAGGTGATGATGCGCTACGGCTCGGCCTGGCATGATGTAGCAAGCCAGGTCAAAGCCGTGACCGAATTGGGGTTAGACCCGCGTCATTTTATCCTATGCACGGATGATTCGCATTCGGCTACGCTGGTCCAGGAAGGCCACATGGACCGCGTCCTGTGCCATGCAATTGCGCAGGGGTTGAAACCGATGCAAGCCCTCCAAATGGCGACGATCAACACGGCGGTTCACTTTGGCGTCAGCCGTGATCTGGGGATGATTGCGCCCGGCCGGTTTGCCGATATTCTGATCGTCGAAGATCTGGTCGATTTCCGCGCGGATGTGGTGATTGCCAAGGGGCAAGTCATTGCCGAAAATGGAAAGTTGCTGATTGAATTACCCATTTTTGCCTATCCTGAGTGGGCAACCCATTCCGTTCGTCTGAAGCGCCCGCTTACCCCGCAGGATTTTGATCTGGCTGCCCAACAACCAAGGAATGGTAAAGCGGTTGCCAATGTCATCGGCGTGATTGAAAATCAGGCGCCCACTCGTCATTTGAAGCGCGAGGTCAATCTCGCCAATGGCAAAGTGATGCTGGCTGGGGAAGCCGATTTGGCTAAAATCGCCCTGGTTGAACGACACCACGCCAGCGGGATTGTGCAGGTAGGGCTGGTTTCGGGATTCGGTTTTGATCAGAAATGTGCCATTGCCACCACAGTTGCCCACGACAGCCATCATTTGATTGTGGTCGGAACGGATGAGGCGATGATGGCGCAGGCGGTCAATCACCTGGCAGAAGTTGGCGGCGGGCAGGTGGTCATCAAGGATGGCCGGGTGATCGGAATGGTTCACCTTCCGATTGCCGGTCTGATGTCCAACAAGCGAGCCGAAGTCGTAGCCGCGGAAGCCGATAGTGTCTTGCAGGGCTTCAAAGCTTGCGGCTGCCGGCTGAACAATCCCAACATGCAACTCAGTTTATTAGCGCTGGTTGTGATTCCAGCGTTGCGAATTTCCGACCGGGGATTGGTGGATGTCACCCAATTCCGCTTTCTACCGGTCATTGAACCCTGACAAGAGAGGAAAAATGGATACCATAATTCATCCATTTCAAAGACTTCAAGTTGAACTGGCGGAAATTATTGCCCGAACGCCGCCCGGCGAGCGGCTGCCTTCCGAACCTGCGCTTGCCAAACAGCTGGGCGTTTCCCGGGCTACCCTGCGGGAGGCGATGCGCGCCTTTGAGGGACAGGGGCTCATCCGCCGCCGACAGGGGATTGGCACCTTTGTGGTCAGCCATGTTCAGGTGATTGAAACCGGACTGGATGTTTTGCAGAGTATTGAAAGTCTGGCAGAAAAAATCAACCTCAAAGTGTACATGGGAGATGTGAAAATTGTCGGCTTAGAAGCGGATGCAATCCTGGCGGAGAACCTGAATGTGGAAAAAGGAGCGCCGCTCGTCAAGGTGGAACGGGTGATCACGACCGAGCATCGGCCGGTGGCTTATCTAATTGACATTCTGCCTGAAAATATCCTTTCACCAGCGGAATTAGAACAGGGGTTCACCGGCTCGGTGCTGGATTTTCTTTTGAAACGCGGCGACCTGAACCTGATGAATTCCTACACCGAAATCAACGCCGCTTCGGCCAGTTCGGAAATTGCCCGATCTCTCGAAATTCAACGCGGCGATCCTTTGCTGCTGTTTGAAGCGTATCTTTATGATGACGGCGGTCGGGTGGTGGATTATTCGCACAGTTACTTCCTGCCCGGTTATTTTCGTTTCCATCTGGTACGGCGGGTTGCCAACCGTCCAAACGTCAATCATTTGGGGTAAAGAGGAGGTGATCTTAAAACCTTGTGAGCTGCAAGGGCTGTAACATTGGTTTTGACCGGATACCCATATAAGGCGCTTAATCCCGTTCAAAAGTGAACAACCATTTCAAAAATTCTAATTGGAGGTAAACACAATGCGTAGTTTTGCTGGTCGTGACATTTTGTCTTTGAAAGACTTCGAACGGCAGGAGTTCTTTCATATCTTCGAGGTATCGCGGAAAATGGAAGATATTGCCCGCGAGCGCAAGAATATTGAGCTGTGCAAAGATAAAACCCTGGTGACGGCTTTCTATCAGCCCAGTACTCGTACCCGTTTGGCTCACGAAGCCGCCATGCACCGCCTGGGTGGGCATGTGACCGGCTTTGCCGACGCTAAAATGACCCGCGCCGGCGACTGGTATCAAGAATCAATCAAGGATACCGTCAAAATGCTGGAATTCTACGGTGATGTCATCGTCATGCGCCACTTCCAGCAGGGCGCACCCCACGAAGCGGCCAAATGGGCTTCTATTCCGATTATCAACGGCGGCGACGGCTGGGGTGAACATCCCACTCAGATTTTGACCGATCTTTACACCGTTCTGCGCGAAAAAGGTCGCCTCGACGGCTTGAAATGGCTGGCGGTTGGGGATATGCGCATGCGCACGATGCACTCGCTCGGTTACGCTTTGACTCAGTTTGACTGCCCGATCACGTTTGTTTCCCCTCCGGAAATGTCGCTGACCGAAGAGTTTAAGGCTGAATTAAAATCTTACAGCCTGAACTTCCGCGAAGTGGAGCATGTTGAGCAGGCGATCGCCGAAGCGGATGTCATTCTGGTTGAGCCGGTGGTGCAGCCGGATTACACCAAAGCCCGCGATGAGCGCGCTGGCAAGGATGTCGGTATGACCCCCTCGAACTACAAGATCACCCGCGAACTGCTCACCACCAAAGCCAAATCTGACGCAATCCTGCTTCACTCGCTGCCGCGCATGGATGAAATCCCCACCGATGTGGATATTACCCGCTGGTCACGTTACTGGCAGGAAGCCTACAACGGTGTCGTGATGCGCATGGCGTTGATTGCGCTGGTTTTGGGCAAGATGGAATAAACCTTACCGACAAACTTTGGAGGAAACATGCAAACCTTTTTACACGGACGTGACCTGATCGGGGATCTCGATTTTTCGAAGGAAGAAGTCGAAACCGTCCTCGACGTGGCTTTTGATCTGAAACGAAAGCGCGCTTTGAACGAGTCTACGGCTTATTTGCGGGACAAAGTGCTGGCGATGCTGTTCTTTTTCAGCAGCACCCGCACGCGCGGTTCGTTTGAAGCCGGCATGGCGCATCTTGGCGGTCATGCGGCCTTCATTGAGAGCCGAACCACCCAAATTGCCCACGGCGATACTCCCAAAGAAATTGGCGAGATCTTCGGTCGTTATTTCGATGGGATTGCGATTCGGCACGTGGATTGGGGTATTGGCAACCAGTACATCAGCGACGTGGCTAAATACTCGCGGGTGCCGGTGTTGAATATGCAATGCGACATCTGGCATCCTTTCCAATGCCTGGCAGACCTGATGACAATTGTCGAAAAGAAAGGGCGTGATTTGCGCCGTAAGAAGATGGTGGTTTCATGGGCTTATGCGGCATCGTATCAAAAACCAATGTCTGTGCCCCAATCGCTCATCGTGCAGATGCCGCGATTCGGCATGGATGTGGTGCTGGCGCACCCGCCCGAATTCCGCCTGATGCCGGAAGTGATGGAGATGGCACAGGAACAGGCGCGCAAATACAAGGTCGGCTTTGAGGTGGTGGATGATATGGAAGAGGCCTTCAAGGATGCCGATGTCATCTACGCCAAATCGTGGGGCGCAATGGTGCATACCCCCGATGCCAACGAGGGCGCCGAAATCATCAAGAAGTATTCTCACTGGATTACGGATGAGCGCAAGATGGCGTTAGCCAAAGAAGATGCGATTTATATGCACCCCTTGCCGGCCGACCGCAACATTGAAGTGACCGACGGCGTGATGGACGGACCTCAATCGGTGGTGTACGATGAAGCCGAAAACCGCATGCATGCCCAAATGGCGGTGATGGCGCTGACGATGGGTTAAAAATTATCACTTTGAGAGAGGAGAATTGAAATTTATGGCTAACAAACTGGCAGTTGTAGCAATTGGCGGTAACTCGCTGATCAAGGATAACTCTAAAGTATCGGTTGAAGATCAGTATCAGGCCGCCAAGGAGACCGCCTATCACATTGTGGATATGATCGAGGCGGGTTGGGATGTGGCAATTGGACACGGCAACGGTCCGCAGGTAGGTTTTATTCTGCGCCGCTCGGAAATTGCCGCAAAAGTAGAGGGGATGCACGAAGTCCCGCTGGATGTCTGCGGCGCCGACTCGCAAGGCGCTATCGGTTATGCCTTGCAGCAGAACCTGCAAAATGAGTTGCGCCGGCGCGGGATTCAAAAAACGGTTACTACGGTTGTCACTCAGGTGCGGGTTGACCCCAACGATAAAGCCTTCCAGAATCCCACCAAGCCCATTGGCAGCTTTATGGATGAAGCCGAAGCAAAACGCCGGCAGAAGGAAATGGGATGGAATGTTGTCGAGGATGCCGGGCGCGGCTGGCGGCGAGTGGTTGCTTCCCCCATTCCGCAGGAGGTGGTTGAGTTGCCGGCGGTCAAAACGCTGCTGGATGCCGGCGTGGTTGTGATTACGGTTGGCGGCGGCGGTATTCCGGTCATCCGTAATGAACAGGGTGATCTGCAAGGTGTGGCCGCGGTGATTGACAAGGATTATGCCAGCAGCCTTTTGGCGCGGGAGATCAATGCTGACTTGATGGTCATTTCTACCGCAGTGGAAAAAGTGGCCTTGAATTTCGGCAAACCCGATCAGAAGTGGATTGACCGCATGACGCTGGCAGAAGCCAAACAGTATCTTGCCGAAGGCAATCACTTTGCTAAAGGTTCAATGGCGCCCAAGATTCAGGCGATCATCTGGTTCCTTGAAGCCGGCGGCAAACAGGCTTTGATCACCAATCCGGAAAATATCGGCCGCGCTTTGAAGGGCGAAACCGGTACCTGGATTGTTCCATAACATCGAGCGAAAGGGGTTGCCTGACTCTGTCAGGCAACCCCACCTGTGGGCAAATTAATAGACCCCTTTTTGGAAAGTGCTTATTTCCTGGCGTTTGGAGCGGTTTTCTTCTTCTACCGGTATCTAATTCGTGTAAAATAGTAAGGTAATTCAGGGTTTACCCCCCGACCCTTGAAGTCATCTCGAATGGGGTGGTCAAATTGGTTTTCCCGCTCTTTTTTGATGATCAAGAAAGGAGGTTGGTGGAAGGAAGAGAATTTAAGATAACGCTGATATCCCAGTCAACCGTTTCCAAATTACCCGCTTTTTAGTTGAACAATGGAGGAGAAAATGAAATCCAAACGCATTTGGTTTGTCCTGAGCTTTGTATTGCTGCTCACCTTGTTGGTGTCCGCCTGCCAGCCGGCAGCCACGCCGACTCAGGCGCCTCAGCCGACCCAACCGCCGGCCGAACCCCAGCCGACCCAACCGCCGGCTGAACCGGAAGAGTTTATCATCGGCATGCTTCTGGTTGGGCCGTACAACGACCGCGGCTGGAGCCAGGCTCATTATGATGCCGGTCTGTATGTCGAAAAGAAAGTTCCCGGCGTCAAACTGATCTACATTGACAAAGTCAACCCGGCTGACCGCCCTGGCACCACCCCGGAACAATTGGCGGAGGATTTGCTGTCCAAAGGCGCAAAATTGATCATCTTCAACTCGGATGATATGAAGGACGGCGCAATTAACTTCGCCCGCAGTCATCCGGATGTGCCGGTGATTCACGCTTCCGGCGATACTTCCTGGAAGGAAGGCGTCAATTACATCGAATTCGCCAAATTTGGCAATACGATGGGGAAGATGGAATACGGCAAGATGATTGCCGGTTGTGCAGCCGCATTGACCACCAAAACCGGGCAAATTGGCTACCTCGGCCCGCTCATCAATGATGAAACTCGCCGCCTGACCGCTTCGGCCTATTTGGGCGCAAAATACTGCTACGAAAAGTATGCCGGCAAAAATCCGGCGGATCTGAAATTCAAAGTCACCTGGATCGGCTTCTGGTTTAACATCCCCGGTTTCACGGCCGACCCGACTCAGGTTGCGGATGATTTCCTGAATAGCGGTTACGATGTTGTCATCTCCGGTATTGACACCACTGAAGCGCTGGTACAGGCCAGCAAAGCCCGCGCCGCCGGTAAAGAAGTTTGGGCGATTCCGTATGACTATGAAGGCGCTTGCGCCGAAGCGCCGGAAGTATGTTTGGGTGTGCCGTACTTCAACTGGGGGCCGGCTTACCTGCGGGCAGTTGAGCAGGTCAAAGCCGGTACTTTCAAGTCCTATTTTGAATGGCTCGGCCCGGACTGGACAAATATTAACAACCATGATACTTCCGCAGTTGGCTATGTATTTGGCGATGCGCTCAGCGCGGACGCCAAGTCCAATGTGGAAAAATTCATTGCGGAATTGGCGGGCGGTTTGAACCTGTTTGTCGGCCCGTTGAATTACCAGGACGGCACTCCGTTCCTTGCCGATGGCGAAGTGGCTACTGACCTGCAAATCTGGTATCTGCCGCAATTGCTGGAGGGCATGGAAGGCCAAAGCGTTCCCAGCAACTAACCTTTCGATGAGCAAATGATGGGGGCTGCCGCAATTGCGGCAGCCCCTAATTGGAAGAACGGATTGGCGTAGAGAACTTCGTGGATTGGAAGGTTTATTCTGGATGAAGGTCGAACTAATTCACATCCACAAACATTTTGGCGCAGTTCATGCGAATAATGATATTAACCTGACGGTTGAATCCGGCAAGATTCAGGGCATTCTTGGAGAAAATGGGGCTGGTAAGAGTACTTTGATGAAGATCCTGTCCGGTTACATTCAGGCTGATTCGGGAGAGATTCGCCTGGATGGAACGCCGGTAAAAATCAATTCTCCCTCGGATGCAATCCGGTTGGGAATTGGCATGCTTCATCAAGACCCGCTTGATTTTCCGCCAATGCGGGTGGTGGATAACCTGTTGATCGGTCACGATGGCGGTTTATTCCCCAACCGAGGCGAGGTGGTGCGCGCGTTTTCAGAATTACAAAGCCGATTTGGTTTTAACATCGATCCGTATGCTTATGTAGATACCTTGACGGTAGGCGAACGTCAGCAGTTGGAAATTCTGCGGTTGTTGTGGCTGGGGGCGCGGGTGTTGATTCTGGATGAACCTACCACGGGTATCAGCGCTTCGCAGAAAGAAAAATTATTTGAAACTTTGCGAAAATTAGCCGCACAGGGGATGTCGGTAATTTTTGTCTCGCATAAGCTGGAGGATGTCGAGTTCCTGTGCGATCGGATAGCTGTTTTCCGAAAGGGCGAATTGGTGGGACAGGTTGATCCGCCGTATGTCACCGATGAATTGGTGCAAATGATGTTTGGCCGGGCAATTAGCCTTGAAGAAAAACAACGCTATGAAACCTGTGATGTTTCCTTTCATCTTGACCATGTGACCATTGAGGATTACCGCCTGCAAATTCGGGATATCAATCTTACGATTAGCTGCGGAGAGGTAATCGGCCTGGCCGGCATGGAGGGTTCCGGTCAGGTGCAATTTTTACGCACCTGTGCCGGTTTAATCCGGCCGGTAGCCGGTGAAATAAACTTGGGCGGCAGGCGGCTGACCGGCAAACCATACCGGGCTTTTCTGGAGGCGGGAATTGCTTATGTGCCTGCCTCACGGTTGGAAGAAGGGTTGATTCCCGGTCTCTCTTTGACCGAGCATTTTATTCTGGCTGAAGAACAAAATGGTTTTTTTATCAACTTCGATAAAGCCCTGGCAACCACCCGCCAGCGGATTGAAGATTTCAACATTAAAGGCACACCAGTCAGTACGGTTGAGTCGCTTTCCGGCGGTAATCAACAGCGCGCTCTGCTGGCGATGCTGCGTCAGCCGGTTAATTTGCTATTGTTGGAACACCCAACCCGTGGTTTGGATATCGAATCGGCCATTTGGATCTGGGGAAAATTAAAAGAGCGCTGCAAGCAAGGCACAAGTATCATCTTCACTTCTGCGGATTTGGAAGAAATTCTGCAATACAGTGATCGAATTCTGGTGTTTTACGGCGGGAAGGTATCTCCGCCATTGGATGCCGAATCCACTACTGTTGAACAATTGGGTCAGTTAATTGGCGGAAAAGGTTTTTAATCCCCCATGCACAAGGTGACGGTATGACGACGATGAAGACATCCTCGCGCTGGAGCGGCATCGGATTTCAGGCTTTGGCCGTATTGCTGGCGTTGGCGTTTACAACTATTGTAATGCTGATTTCCGGCGCCGACCCTCTTCAGGTCTATCAGAATATTCTTACTGGCGCTGTGGGTTCACCCGTAAAAATCGCCGATATCCTGGTTGCCTGGACACCGCTTCTTTTAGCGACAGCAGGATTGTTGTTGACCTTCACGGCGGGTTTGTGGAATATCGGTATTGAGGGGCAAATTACTCTGGGGGCAATTTTTACCACCTGGGCGCTGCGAGTGTTACAACCTACCGATCTGCCGCCCGCTTTAATTATCACGATTGGATTTATAGCCGGGGCTTTGGGCGGCATGTTTTGGGCGGGTTTGGTGGCTTTGTTAAAAATATTTGGAAATGTCAATGAGATTTTTGGCGGTCTTGGTTTGAACTTTGTGGCGACGGCGTTGACTATCTGGCTCATCTTTGGCCCGTGGAAACGCCCCGGGGTCGGCTCGATGAGCGGCACTGAGCCGTTTCCGTTGGAATTGTGGCTGCCGACTCTGCAGGGTTTTCGCTTGAGTCCTTTATCGTTAGCGATGGGCATCATCGCGATTGTGATCGTCTATATTCTGTTACGCGGCACCTATTTTGGACTGCGTTTGAAAGCAGTTGGACGGAATGGCCGGGCGGCTTTTTTGATGGGTATTCCGACCACCCGTTACATGTTGATGGCGTTTTTGTTGTGCGGCTTGATGGCCGGGCTGGCGGGGGCTACTCAGGTTTTAGCCGTTTATCACCGTCTGATCCCATCCATCTCATCCGGCTATGGTTTCCTCGGCATGATGGTGGCCATGCTGGTGAACTATCAAGCCCTTTGGGCAGCGCCGGTAGCTTTGTTTTTCGCCGCGCTGAACATCGGCAGTATCCAGTTGCCGATTGTCCTGAAACTGGACTCATCCCTCTCCGGTGTGCTGCAAGGTTCGCTGGTCTTATTTGTGTTATTGATGGACGGCGTCCGCCGCCGCCTGACACGCTCTTGATGAGGTCAAAGATATGGACACTCAAATTATCCTGATTGGTTTGGCTGGCGTTTTAGCCTCATCGGCGCCGATTGTTTTTGCGACGATTGGGGAGACCTTTGCAGAACGCAGCGGGGTTATCAACCTCTCGCTGAATGGTACCATCCTCTTGACGGCTATGGCGGGTTTTGCGGTGGCGGTAACCACCAATAGTCTGGTGTTGGGTTTTTTGGCCGGCGCCTTGATCGGCGGACTGGTGGCTTTGATTGTAGCGTTTAGCAGCATCACCCTCAAGCAGTCTCAGGTGGCGGTCGGTTTCATTTTAGCCCTCACCTGCCGCGATCTGGCGTACTACCTTGGGAATCCGTTCATGGGTTTGCAGGGGCCGCGGGTTGCTTCTCTGCCTATTCCGGGGTTGGCGGATATTCCGATTATTGGAGTCATCTTCTTTCAACAAGATATTCCGGTTTATGCCAGTTTTCTACTGATTATTGTTTCTTATGTATTCATTTTCAAAACCAAACCGGGTTTGATGCTGCAAGGGATTGGCGAAAAACCGGCAACGGCTTTTGTGCGCGGGGCAAATGTCAACCGGATGCGTTATTTTTATACCGTTTTGGGCGGCATGCTGGCCGGTCTGGCCGGCCCGATGTTTTCATTGAGCGTCAAAGCCGGTTGGAAAGGCACCATCTCCGGGCTGGACGGATTCGGTTGGATTGCCCTGGCTCTGACGATTTTCGGCGGCTGGAATCCTTTACGGGCAGCCTTTGGGGCTTATCTGTTTGGTTTGTTGCAATGGCTGGGTCTGGTGCTTCAGCCCAGTTTACCGAATATTCCTTCTCAGGTTTTGCAGGTGGCCCCCTTTCCGTTGATGATCTTGACCCTTCTGCTGGTTAATATTGGAAACGCCGAGTGGGTGGATCGCACGCTGGCTGCTCTACCGGAGAAAACCCGTAAATGGCTGGCAAACATCCTCCGATCCTTGCGTACTTCACCGCCGGCATCGCTGGGTGTTCCGTTTGAAAATGAGTAATAAAATTTCAACCTGAGGATAAAAATCTATGAGTGAGTTTATTGGCTATCGCTGTTCGTTGTGTAACACGGAGTATGCGCCGGGGCAGGTCACCTATACCTGTCCGAAAGATGGTGGGAATCTGGATGTCGTACTGGATTACGCCGCCATCCGCCAGAAGTACGAAGTCAATGATATTATTTCCCGCTCGGATTATTCACTGTGGCGCTATTTACCCTTATTGCCGGTCAAAGACCCGGGTGGAGAAGGCACGCCCCTGCGGATGGCCGGCTGGACGCCGACCTTTTATCCAACCCGACTGGCAGAGAAGCTGGGACTGCGGCATTTGTGGATCAAGGACGAAGGGCGCAATCCAACGGCCTCCTTCAAAGACAGGGCTTCCTCGGTGGTGGTGGCGCGCGCCCGTCAAATTGGGGCCGAGGTCGTGGTGACCGCTTCAACCGGTAATGCCGGCGCGGCTCTGGCGGGGATGGCAGCAGCGGTTGGTCACAAGGCAGTCATTTTCGCGCCCAAGACGGCTCCCCCGGCAAAGGTTGCTCAATTGCTGGTGTATGGGGCGCAGGTCATTCTGGTGGATGGCAATTACGACTCGGCTTTTGACCTGACCATTCAGGCTTCGGAGGAGTTCGGTTGGTACTGCCGCAATACCGGCTACAATCCCTTCACGGCGGAAGGCAAGAAAACGGCGGCACTTGAGATTTGGGAAAATGTCATTCTGAACCTTAAACGAGATCTGCCGCCGCTGGTTGTGTTTGTTTCCGTGGGGGATGGCAACATCATCTCCGGCTTGCATAAAGGCTTTAAGGATTTACAAGCGCTCGGCTGGTTGGAAAAAATGCCGCGCATTTTCGGCATTCAGTCTGAAAAGTCGGCAGCGGTTGCCAATGCCTTTTTTAAGGGGACAGAAGAGATCGAACCGGTGCAGGCAACGACGATTGCCGACAGTATCTCGGTGGATTTGCCGCGCGATGGCGTTCGAGCCGTGCGGGCAGCCCGCCAAACCGGCGGTGAGTACCTCACCGTTTCGGACGAAGAGATTATTGCCGGTATTGGCGAACTGGGGCCGGTGGGTATCTTTGCCGAGCCGGCCGGATCAACGGCTTATGTGGGATTGAAAAAAGCCATTGCGCTGGGCAAGATTACACCCGACGATCCGGTACTGGTCATCAACACCGGCAGCGGATTGAAGGACATCCGAGCCGCCATGCAGGCAGTCCCGGCTGCTCCGGTGATTGAGCCAACCATGAACGCCTTGAAGAAACATCTTGGAATTTGAAATACAATTTACATACGAGGTGAGAAAACATCCTATATATGACCGAAAAACCTGTTTTTTCAATTGTCGTTCCAGTTTACAATGAAGCCTCTTGTTTGCATGAACTCTACCGCCGGATGGTCGAGGTCATGGACAGAACCGGTAGACCATGGGAATTGGTGCTGGTGAATGACGGTTCGGTGGATGAATCTCCCAACATCATCCGCGAACTTGCCAGAAGTGACCCGCGCGTGCGGCCGGTCATGTTTGCGCGCAACTTTGGCCATCAAATTGCGGTGACTGCCGGGTTGGATTACTCACGCGGTGATGCGGTGGTGATCATTGATGCGGACCTGCAAGACCCGCCGGAAGTGATCTTGGATTTGATCGAAAAGTGGCGGGAAGGCTACGAGGTGGTTTATGCGGTGCGGGCTGAACGGGAGGGCGAATCCTTCTTCAAGAAATTTACAGCCTCATTGTTCTACCGTTTGATAGCCCGCATTACCGATGTGGACATTCCGATGGATGCCGGTGATTTCCGGCTGATGGATCGGAAGGTGGTCAATGTGTTGAACACCATGCGCGAGCATCATCGTTTTTTACGGGGGATGTCAGCCTGGGTGGGTTTTCGTCAAACCGGCGTGCTTTACCGCCGCGCCCCGCGCTTTGCCGGTGAGACCAAATATCCGCTGCGGAAAATGCTGCGCCTGGCGTTGACGGCGATCACTGGCTTTTCCTATTTTCCGCTTCAACTGGCTACTTATTTAGGCTTTTTCGCGGCCGGGTTGGCGATTTTAGCCATTCCGGTTGTGATCGTCTTGCGGACGATTCAGGCGCAGGCGTTTTTTGGTCAGGCAACCACCCTGATTGCTGTGTTGTTCCTGGGGGGTGTCCAATTGATTTGCCTTGGGATTTTAGGCGAATACATTGGACGAATTTATGATGAAGCAAAAGGCCGGCCGCTGTATATTGTCAGCGAAAGCCCGGAAGATTTTGAGAAAACACCAAAACTTAATGAGGAGTAAACAGATGGCAACCATTGATTTAACCGTAATTCCAGAACGAAGAGAACGGGCGCTAAAGCGGGTGAAAGAACGCAACATTATTATCCCGACCTTTGCCCAAATGAAAAACCCCAACCTGATCCCAGATCACATCAAGGAAGAGCTGCGAAATATCGGCTTGTGGGATGTTCATCCTCGCAACCTGTTCCGGATCACCTGGAAGAATGAACCCAAACCGTTCGGTGGCTTGTTCGGCGGTGTCAATTTTATTGAATTACCATCCAGCTTAACCGGCGTGCCGGCGCGGCTAATTGGCCTGGTTGGCAAGTGGTTCCCGACCGGAGCGCATAAAGTGGGAGCCGCTTTTGGCTGTCTGGCGCCGCGGCTGGTAACCGGTCAGTTTGACCCCACCACTCAAAAAGCGGTCTGGCCTTCCACCGGCAATTATTGCCGCGGTGGGGCTTATGATTCGGCTTTATTGGCATGTCAGTCTATCGCCATTCTGCCGGAGGGGATGAGCAAGGAACGTTTTGAGTGGCTTTCCAAAATTGCTGGTGAGGTGATTGCCACGCCCGGATCCGAATCGAATGTCAAGGAAATTTTCGATAAGTGCTGGGAACTGCGCCGCTCCGGTGAGGACTTGATGATCTTCAATCAATTTGAGGAGTTTGGCAATTACCTGTGGCATTACGAAGTGACCGGCCACGCGATGGAGGAAGTATTACAACAGGTGATGGGGCCGAAGGATAATTACCGCGGTGTGGCGTTGACGACCGGTTCGGCCGGCACGATCGCTTGCGGCGATTACATGAAGCAAATATTCCCGCGCAGCGTCATCGTTGCCAGCGAAGCTCTGCAATGCCCAACGTTGTTGGAAAACGGCTTTGGAGCGCACCGGATTGAGGGTATTGGCGATAAACACGTGCCGTGGATTCACAATGTGAAGAATACCGACATGGTGGTAGCCATTGATGATAATTCGGTGGTCAACTTGCTGCGGCTCTTCAATGAGCCAAGCGGCCGCGAATATCTGGTCAAGAAGGGTGTGCCGGCCGAATTGGTGCAACAATTAGACCTGTTCGGCTTTTCCGGCATTGCCAACATGCTTTCAGCCATCAAAGCCGCCAAATATTACGAAATGGGCGAAAACGACATCATGCTGTTTGTGATGACCGACTCGATGGAGTTGTATTCCAGCCGGATTCAGGAGTATCGCGAGCAGTTCGGTGAATTTACAATGTTCGATGCTGCCGAAACCTTTGCCCGCGATTTGCACGGCGAAACGACCGATCACTTGATTGAATTGACCTATGCCGACCGCCGCCGCATTCACAACCTTAAGTACTACACCTGGGTTGAACAGCAAGGGAAGACTTACGAAGAAATTGTGGCCCAGTGGTACGATCCCAACTACTGGACGGACATTCAGAAACAGGTGCCGGAAATTGATGCCTTGATCACCGAGTTCAACGAACGAGCCGGGCTGCTCTGATCTAAAAAGAGCGCTAATGTTTCAATGTTTCAGCGGGGAGGGTGGAATTGCTAACCCTCCCCATGCTTTTTTGAAGCGAGTGGATTATCCGGCGTTCGGCAATTATCCTTGCCTGATTTGACTTTCGGCTATAATACGAATACCCGATGACCAGCGCGTATTCCCCGTTACGATCCATAGTACCGGAAGATGCCATTGTTCTGGTAGCCATCCTTCCGCACCCTCGCGATTTGGAAATCGCCCGGATTTTGGGATGGTACCGCATTCCCTTGCGTTCGGCTCCAAAAGTGTTGAGTGTGGATTATCTGGCGTTTTATCAGACGGCAGCCTTTGGTGAAGATGAACGCTGGGGAATTCATTATCTTGCATCTGTGCGCGGGCATGAGTTGACCACTCGGGCGGAGCTGCTCCGGCAGGAGGCCGACCATCCCCGCGCCCGTGAGGAGTATTACAAAGTTCAGTTAGGTGAATTGCAAAGAATTACGCCGCCCATTCAAGCCGGCCGTTGGAGAAGATTAACTTTTCTTTATACAACCGGAGAGCGGTTGAACCGGGCGGCAACCCTTCAGGATTTGGCGGTTCGTGATGAGGAACGCTTGATTTTGTGGCGCGGTCTACGAGAACGGGCATTGCGCCAGCAATCCTATACCGCGCAGGAACTTCCCGACCGGTTGGAAGGTTTGGATGTGTTTCTTCTGGCCATGTTGGGCGATCGAAAATCCATTCAAGAGGTGAAGAAAGTCTATTCGGTGGATCAAGGCTGAGCAGTAAACCGAACGCAGGAGGAAATCATGAAAATCAATCTGAAAGGCGGTACACTGGTTACGGCTGCGGATATGTTCCGCGCAGATATTCTGATTGAAGGCGAAAAAATTGCCTTGATCGGCGCAGATCTGCCGGTAAGCGAAGATATGCTGGTGGTGGATGCCCGTGACCGTTTGATTTTGCCGGGCGGGGTTGACCCTCACACTCACTTTGATTTGCCAATGTTCGGAACGGTTTCCTCGGATGACCATTACACCGGCCATAAGGCTGCTGCATTTGGCGGTACCACCACGGTCATTGATTTCGTCCCATTGGAAAGCGAAGGTATTGAAAAAAGCGTTGTCCTTTGGCGGGAGAAAGCCGATCCCAAAGCGGCGATCGATTTCAGTTTTCATATGAATATCAGCCGCCTGGATGCGCAAATTGAAGCAGAATTGCCTGATTTGGCCGGTATGGGGATCACCTCATTGAAAGTTTTCAGCGCATATAACAACCGCTTGCGCCTTTCGGATGAGAATATCTTTCGGGTGATGCGGATTGCCAGAGAACTGGGTTACCTGACGATGCTCCATGCTGAGAATGGCGATGTGATTGAGCTGCTAATCGCGGAGGCGCTGGCTGCCGGTCATACCAGCCCCGAATGGCATGCGCTGACCCGCCCCGCCTGGACGGCGGTTGAGGCAGTTTTACGCGGGGCAGCCCTGTCTGCCATGGCCGAAGCGCCGCTCTACATTGTCCACATGAATGCAGCCGGCGAGGTGGATCAACTGGCGTATACACGTTCTAAGGGCTTGCCGGTGATGGGCGAAACCTGTCCTCAGTATCTGTTCTTCACGATTGACCACCTGCGCCGGCCGGATGGAGCCAAATGGGTGTGTTCTCCGCCCATGCGCAGTCAAGAGGATAATGAGCGGCTTTGGCAGGGTTTGGAAACGGGTATTTTACAGGCGGTGGGTACCGACCATTGCCCATTTTTCTTTGATGGAACAAAACCAATCCTGTATGAAGGTCAGCCAATTGCCATTCCAGGCAAGGAACTGGGTAAGGACGATTTCACCAAAATACCGAACGGTTTACCGGCAGTTGGCGACCGTCTGCCCGTGCTGTGGAGCGAGGGGGTTGTCAAAGGGCGGTTGACGCCCTCTCAGTTTGTTGCTTTGACCAGCACAAACCCCGCTAAAATATTCGGCCTGTATCCCCGCAAAGGCAGTTTAACACCGGGGGCGGATGCAGATCTTGTGGTTTGGGATGCGCAGCGGGTTGTGGAGTATGGAGTGGCAAAATCTCACCACCGCACGGACTATAACCTGTTCGAAGGCTGGACTTTGACCGGCTTCCCGGAGAAGGTCTTCCTGCGCGGGAAATTAATTGTAGATGGCGATCAATGGCTCGGCAAGGCTGGTATGGGGCGTTTTGTGCAGCGTAGTTCACACAATCCGGTTCTTTGATGATGTTGACCTTCTTACCGGTTCTGTTCCTTCTCCTTTTAGCCGGATTAATCTTTGCCCTGTATTGGAGTGAACCGGGCAAGCGTTTTGCGTGGCTGATTGCGGTGATTGGCTTATTCATCGCCTGGCTGGGTCTGTTTGCGCTGCGCTGGTTGCAACCGGCGGAAATGATTTTTCCGACATGGCGTCCATTTGAGCCGCTTACGGCAGACCGGCTTGTTTTTGAATGGGACACCAACGCCTGGGTTTTGGCGATTTGTCTGGTCGGATTGCTGCTTGCGGTTGTTCTGACTGCGCCGGTGCGGTTTAAGTACAACAGTAACCCGCTTTCTTGGTCTGCGGCAATCCTGTTTACGGCGGTCGGTTTGCTTTCAATACTCAGCGGCTCGCCGCTGGCATTGGTAATATCGTGGACTTTGCTAGATGTGGTGGAAGTGGTCTATGTGCTGCTGATCATCCGCGATTACCGCTATCGCCGCGAGGTGCTGACTTCATTTGCGCTTCGTTTGTTTTCAGTCGGCCTATTGCTAAGCGTAATCATCATCGCCCGTCAGCCGGGGTTGGGTTTCACTTTTAAGTCTGTACTTGAACCGGATCTGCCGTTATTGATCGGTGCGGTGATTTTGCGATTAGGGGTATTGCCTTTGAGTTTGAAGTACGAGAAACAATTACCGCTCCAAAACGGGTTGACGAGTCTGATGCGAATTACCGGGCAGATCAGTGGTTTGGCCTTATTGGTTAAGTTGCCGGCCGGCCTGATGGGAAATGACTCCAATTCGTTGCTCGCCGGTGGAATTGTGATCTTAATGGCGTATGCCGCAGTCATGTGGCTTTTAGCAGAAAATGAAATTGATGGACGCACTTTTTTTGGCTTGTTTTTCAGTGGACTGGCGATTTTGTCGGTTTTGCAGGGTAATGCACCCCTCGCATTGGTGTGGGGAGTGGCTCTGATTTGCTGGGGAGGGTTGATCTTTCTCTATACGGTTCGCAGTTCACGATTGACGATCCTTATGGGAGCGGCATTGCTTAGTTTTAGCGGTTTGCCGTTTACGATCTTATCCGCCGGCTGGCAGGCTCTTGCCGTGAACGCGGGATGGGCGATTCTGCTGGCAAGTTTGTGGATTGTGATCATTGCCGGTTTCGTCCGCCACGCGCTCCAACCGCGCGAATCAAGCGGTTCTTTTGAACCGTACATTGTGACTACCTACACCCTTGGGTTGATTATTGTGCTGCTTTCCGGCTGGTTGAGTGTGTTTCTGGGAGTGGAGCAGGGCTTACAGTTAGGAGTCTGGTGGGCGAGTTTAATTGTGTTGGGTTTCACAATTTTCCTGGGTCATATGGCTTACCGCCGAAAGCCGTTTGAGGAAATTTCATCCCCTCAAACGGTTTGGCTGCAAAGAGTGGTTCAAAAGTCAACCGAGGCGATTAGCGCTTTTTTAGGTTTGAACTGGTTGTATGTTGTGTTGCGATTTGTTTTTCACACGATACAGGGAATCACACGATTGTTGACGGTTCTCTTTGAGGGAGAAGGCGGTGTCCTCTGGTCAGTGTTATTGCTGGTATTGCTGATCTCAATTTTGGGGGGAGCGCGCTGACCAATGAACATCCAAACGATCATCCCGGTATTGTTTCTGGTTGCAGGCAGTTTTATCCTGATTCTGTTTTTGGGATGGCGTTACACCCTGCTTGGGCT
Source organism: uncultured Bellilinea sp. (assembly GCA_938040735.1). Classification (GTDB taxonomy): domain Bacteria; phylum Chloroflexota; class Anaerolineae; order Anaerolineales; family Anaerolineaceae; genus Bellilinea. The sequence goes on along the minus strand of CALHYE010000013.1, from coordinate 263,000 downwards.
TGCCCTGCAATATCTTGGGGTCTTCTGGTTGATTGCGCAGACTTTGCCAGTCGGTTTAGCGGCGGTCAAATTGATTGTGGGATGGATGGCAGGCGCGATTTTGGCTTCCTCTCAGGTTAGCCTGGGTGAGGATTTGCCGTTTTCCGATCTGGCCGGGCGAATTTTTCGGGGATTTGTGATGATTTTTGGCGTGATTGTGGCTTATTCCATTCTGCCGGCAGCCGAAGCATGGATTCCCGTCGAAGGGTCGCTATTGACAGGTGGATTGATTTTACTGATTTCCGGCTTGATCCAACTGGGGTTAACCGGCAACCCCTTTCGACTCAGCGTTGGACTTCTCACCTTTTTGGCAGGCTTTGAGATGATTTATGCCGGTTTGGTCAGTTCTGTATTGGTGGTGGGCTTGCTTGGCTTGATTAATCTGGGAATAGGTTTGGCCGGATCGTATTTTATCTTATCCTCCACTTTGGAGGAGGCCATTTGAACGCCCCAATCATCTGGATTGTCGTTCCGTTAGGTACGGGGATCATCCTGTGGTTCTTGCGCCGCAGGCGAGGGTTCGTAGGTGGAATTGCGGCGGGACTCTCTGCATTTTTAGCCAGCCTGGCGGCGGTTTTTCCCATTGGCGAGGTCATTCGCCTTGGCGGATTACAATTTGCACTGAGTGAGAGTCTTTTTGTCTTAGGCCGAAGTTTCAACTTGACCAACAACGAACGGCCGTTGCTGGTTGTGATTTTTTTCGTCTGTGCAGTCTGGTTCGCAAGCGGGCTGGTTCTTAAGCAACATCGCTTTTTTGCGCCGTTTGGTTTGATGGTCGTGTCGGCGCTGATCGGCGCATTAGCCGTCCAGCCGTTTTTGTATGCCGCTTTACTGGTTGAATTGGCGGTTTTGCTGAGCATTCCTCTGCTTGTCCCACCCGGTGAGCCCGTCCAGAGCGGCGTTCAGCGCTTCCTTATCTTTCAAACGATGGGGATGCCGTTTATTCTGCTGGCAGGTTGGGTGTTTGGCAGCGGGGATATTGCCCAAATTGATCCGGCTATTTTGCCAAGGGCAGCGGTTGTATTAGGACTGGGTTTTGCTCTATGGTTGGGAGTCTTCCCGTTTTACTTTTGGGTACCTCAACTGACCAACCAGACCCACCCATTTTCTGCCGGTTTTGTATTGAGTTTGTTGCCCGTTTCAATTCTGATGCTGGGTTTGGACTTTATCAGTCAGATTGGCTGGCTGAGGGCTTCATCGGGCATGTTTTTGGTTGTTCAATTGACCGGGGTGTTGATGATTATTACAGCCGGGGGCTGGGCGGCTTTTCAGGATGATATCAGCCGTTTATTCGGATATGCGGTCATTTTAGAAAGCGGTTATGCCTTATTATCGATTGGGTTGAACACCCTGCCGGGTTATATGATATTTGCGGCGGGTTTGTTGCCTCGGCTGCTGAATTTATTTGTTCTGGCGACGGCTCTATCTGTTTTGAAGAATCATGGTCAACCGACCGATTTCGATCATCTTCAAGGAATATTTCAGCGTTTTCCGGTTGCAGTGATTGGGCTGGCGCTGGCTTTATTTTCAATCAGCGGCATTCCACTGTTGGCTGGTTTTCCGGTGCGGCTGGAAGCATTGGAATTGTTTGCTTCCCAACGACCGGTATTGATTGGATGGGTTTTGTTGGGTAATTTGGGATTCCTGATTGGGGTCATTCGAGTTTTACTGCATGTAGTAAGGGTAGCCGATCAACCCGAGCAGCGCCTGGAGACCTGGAAAGAGCGCGGATTATTGTTGGGTGGAATGCTGTTCTTGGTTTTGTTTGGTTTGATGCCCGGCGTTTTTTATCAATCGGTGATTTTCATTCTGCGGGTTGCGCCAGCGTTACTGACTGCCCGTTGAGAGGAATTCGATATAATAGGTTCAACCAAAAGTGTTCAACTGGGCAAAATTTTGGGCTGATTTCTGGAACGAGAGGATTGATTTTCCATGGATATTGAACAACTGGAAAAACGTTTGGAATGGCTGGAAGATGAACGCCGGAAGGACAAATTACTGGTTGCCACTTTGCAGGATCGAATAGCCAATCTGGAAGAAAAAACCCAGCCGGTTGACCAGCGCTTCAAAGAATTAGAAGGTGAGGTTACCCGCATCGCCACTTCTTTGCTGCGTTTCAATCAAATTGAAACGGCGATGGCGCAAATGCGGCAGGAACTGACCCGTATGATTCAAGACATTGAAAAACAGCGAGTCGAAAAAGAACGAGATGTTGAAAAAATCCGTCTTGCGGATAACGAGTCGGTGAATCGTTCCTTAGGGGAGATTCGTAAAACGCTGGAAGTGTTGCCGGAAATCCGCAAAACTTTGCAATCCCGGGCAGAAGGGGAAAATCGGCTTGGCAGAGAAATTGAAGAGTTAGAGCAAAAAATTCTGCTCATCCGCCGGTCGGATGACGAATACAAACGCCAGATTAAACTGCTGGAGGAAAGCCAGCGTCAGGATGCGAAGCGGTTAACCGACCTGCAGGGTGAGGTGACGGCGCTGCGCAAACGACAAGAAGAACAACGCGGCAAAATTGACCTGAATTCCGATTCGGTGCGAAAAATTGAAATGCGGATCAGTGAACTGGCTGCCGCAGAAAGCGAGCGCCGTCAGAGTCAGATTGCTTTCATGGAAAAACAGAATATGACCGCGCTTGAAAGAGAGCGCGTTTGGAAAGAGTGGCAGGTGCGCTTTGAGCAAATCGAGGCGCAATCCAGCAATCTCGACAATCAATTACAATCTCTGGAAGCCACCCAGCGAGCCGTTAAGCGCGCCCAAGAGGCGTTTGAGGAGATTACCAATCGGTTTGAACGGCGAATTAATGAAATTACCGAAATGCAGCGTCTGGTTGAAGATCGGTTTCGTCAGGAATGGGTCTCCTTCAAGGCAGATGATCAGAAACGCTGGACAAATTACACGCTGGCGCAGGAAGAGCAGCAACGCGAAATACTCCGCTCAGTTGGCAAGCTTGAAGAACGGTTGATACTGCTGGAGGATCTGATTCAGGAAATTCAAGATCTTTCCCATCAAGTTACCGAAGAAACCACCAGTCGTTTACAGTCCTTACTTGCGTTGGTGCGCAGTTGGAATGAAGAGCAGGAAAGGATCATCAGTCGCAAGCGTTGATGGCTATGGAGAAAATCCATGTTTGTGATTGGCACAGCCGGTCATGTGGATCATGGTAAGTCCACCCTGATCGAAGCGTTAACCGGCATCCACCCAGATCGTCTCAAGGAAGAAAAACTTCGCGAGATGACCATTGACCTCGGTTTTGCCTGGTTGGAACTGCCCGGCGGAGTGGAGGTTGGGATCGTGGATGTGCCGGGGCATCGAGATTTTATCGAAAACATGCTGGCAGGGGTTGGCGGAATTGATGCGGTGTTGTTTGTAATTGCCGCTGATGAAGGGGTGATGCCGCAAACTCGTGAGCATTTACTCATCCTCGACATCCTTCAAGTAACCCGTGGAGTCATCGCGCTTACCAAGATTGATTTGATCGAAGACCGTGATTGGTTGACGATGGTGGAAAGTGATATTCGTCAGGCGGTTGAAAATACCTGTCTGGCTTCTGCGCCAATTGTGCCGGTTTCAGCCAAAACCGGGAAAGGACTACCTGAACTCCAACAGACCCTCGCCGAATGCCTGCAAGAAACCCCGCCAAAGGTTGACCTGGGTCGTCCCCGTTTGCCGGTTGACCGGGTGTTTTCTTTGACCGGTTTTGGTACGGTTGTGACAGGTACTCTGCATGATGGTTCTTTGAAGGTCGGTGATGAAATTGAGGTGCTGCCGCGCGGTTTAAGAGGCCGGATTCGCGGGTTGCAAACCCACAAACGCAAAGAGGAAACCGCCAAACCGGGGCGCAGAACCGCAGTAAACATCAGCGGAATTAACACCGATCAGATCCAGCGCGGGGATGTCATTTCGTTGCCGGGCTTCTACTCCCCTACTCAGCGGGTGGATGCGCTCCTTCAGGTTGCCCCTGGAGTCGAAACAACCCTGCAGCACAATATGGAGGTCAAATTTTTTCATACCACCAGTGAAGTGATCGCCCGGCTGCGCCTTCTGGGCAGCGAGCAGTTAAAGGCTGGCGACGAAGGCTGGGTGCAAATTGAGTTCCGGCAGCCGGTTGTGGTAGCCAGCGGCGATCGCTACATCCTGCGGCGACCGTCCCCGCCGGAAACATTGGGAGGCGGCTTGATTTTGGAGGCGCATTCGCCGCGCCGTTACAAACGCTTTGCTCCTGATGTTTTGGAGAGGTTGCAAAGTCTGAGTGCGGGTGACCCGGTTCAGACGATGTTTCAGATCATCCGGCAGGCACGCTTCATCAGCGAAAAAGACGCGGTTCAAGCCGTTCGTTTCGATGCTCAAATGGCTCAGGAGGTTCTTCGGAAATTGTTGAAATCGAATCAGATTATTGTTATCGGTGAGGAAGGCAGCCGCTTGGGAATGATCCGATGGTTAACCACCCGCGAGATTCTTGAGCAGGAGCGGGAACGGATGGTTAATTTGGTCCGAGAATATCATCAGCAGTTTCCCCTTAAGCGAGGAATCCCTCGAGAAGCGCTCAAAAACCGGTTTGGTTTATCCTCCAAAGTTTTTCAATGGCTATACCATGGTTTGTTGGATGAACAACGGTTGGTAGAGGAAAATCTCATCGTTCGCCTGCCGCAGCACACCATCCAATTTTCATCCCAGCAGAAGCGACTGATTGAACAATTGATGAGTCAATTTTCAAAATCTCCCTACAGCCCGCCTTCGATTCGAGAATGCGTGGCGATCGTAGGAGACGAGATTTTTCAGGCGCTGGTGGAACGGGGCGATCTGGTTCAAGTTTCCAGCGAGGTGGCATTCGGGGCGGAACCCTATCAGCAAATGCTGGCTGAAGCGAAAAATCTAATCCAACAGCAGGGCTCGATTACGGTTGCGCAATTCCGCGATCGTTTTTCTACCAGCCGCAAATATGCACTGGCGTTTTTGGAGCATTTGGATGAATGCCGCATCACCGTTCGGGATGGAGATACCCGAAAACTGTTCCCAACCGAAGAATAAGGTGAAAAATGGTTAATTCTTTATCTATCCTTGCGATGCTGCTCTCTGCACTGGTGGTGTTTGTGCTGCCGACGATTCTGGCGGTTATCTTCATTCGACGGCGGGGGGCGTCGTTAGTCGCGGTGGGGGTTGGGATATTGGGATTTTTCGTCCCCCAGGTTTTGATACGCATTCCTGCGCTTCAGTGGCTTGGACAGCAGCCTTTTTATCAGGAATGGGCTGCTCAGCCGTGGTTTGTGGCTGTTTTTCTCAGTCTCACAGCCGGCCTGTTTGAAGAAACCGGGCGATGGATTGGATTTCGATACCTGCTTAGGAATCGGCTGCAATTCAAAAACGCATTGGCGTATGGGGTTGGACACGGCGGGATTGAAGCCATTTTTCTGGTGGGGTTGAGTTATGTCAACTTAATCCTGTTTAGCATGATGATCAACAATGGCACTTTCGATGCGGTAGCAGCCCCGCAACTGGGGCTTGCCGCAGAAGAAATTCGCACTCAACTGATTTCGACACCATCCTATCTCTACCTTGTGGGTGGAATTGAACGAGTTTTTGCCATTGCGGTGCAGTTGGGGTTGTCTGTGTTGGTCTTCTACTCGGTCAAAAAGCAGGAATCTCGCTTCTATTGGCTGGCGGTGTTGCTGCATACGCTGGTGAATTTGCCCGCCGTTTTGCTGATGTCAGCCGGCGTGGGGATTCTCTGGATTGAATTATGGGTGGCGCTCTGCGCCGGCGTGGCTGTTTGGTATGTCATTCGCAGTCAGAAACAGGAACAGCAACACTCCATTCTGGCAGGTTCGGCAGAAATCGGTCAAAACAGTTGACATTCAACCCGACCAAGCGTATAATAACGCCGCAAAAGCCCCGGCTGAAGTTGCGCTGGGGCGAAAAACTGTACCCCAACTTACCCGTGCATCGGCGTACCGATAGACAGCGCAGGTGCGGCGGCGAAGTGAAGATTGGAGACGAAAACGATGAAGTACGCAATTGTGGAAAGTGGCGGCAAACAGTACAGAGCCGTCGAAGGCTCAGCGATTGAAGTGGATCGGCTGAGCAATCAACCCGGCGATCAAGTTACGCTGGATACCGTGTTGCTTGTCGTCGAGGACGACAAAGTTCTGGTTGGTCAGCCTACCGTAAAAGGCGCTCAGGTGAAGACGACAGTCGAAGAACATATCAAGGGAAAGAAAATTGTTGTCTTCAAGTATCGTCCCAAAAAACGCATCCGCGTTAAAACGGGGCATCGCCAGCAATATACCCGGTTGAAGGTCGATTCTATTCTTGTGGAGTAAGCGCAATGGCACATAAAAAAGGTGGTGGTTCCAGTCGAAATGGACGCGACAGCAACGCGCAGCGCCTCGGCGTGAAGCGCTTTGCCGGTCAGGTGGTTCTCTCCGGAAATATTCTGGTGCGCCAGCGCGGTACACGCATTAAACCCGGTTTAAATGTGGGTATTGGCAGAGATGACACTTTGTTTGCTACCGCTGACGGGGTGGTGGTTTTTGAAACTTTGCCCAATGGCCGGAAGCGCGTCAGTGTGATGCCGGTAGAGGCTGAATAGCAATTTCAAGGCTCTTGCATCGCTGAACGTTTGGTTTCTGTCGAAGGCAAGGGTATTTTACATAGAAAGGTGAGACGAAAATGAAGAAGGGTATTCACCCGACTTATTATCCGGATGCTTTGGTGATTTGCGCCTGTGGGAATACCTGGCGTACCGGTTCAACCCGGAAAGAAATCCGCACCGAGGTTTGCTCGAAGTGCCATCCATTCTTCACCGGCCAGCAGCAACGTATTCTGGACATGGAAGGGCAGGTTGACCGCTTCTACAAGCGTCTGCAGGCACGCCAGGAATTTGTGGAAACCCAGAAAGCCCGCGAAATGGCGCGCACTTCTCCGGCCCGCCCGGTGGCGGAATTGGAATTGGGTAACCGCCCAACCGAGGCATTGATTAAAGCCGGTCTGACAACCGTCGGTCAGGTCTTAGAAAAACTGGCGGAGGGTGAAGCCTCTCTGCTGGCGGTGGAAGGATTTGGCCGCAAATCGTTGATTGACTTGAAAAAGCGCCTGCGCCAGCTGGGTTATGAATTACCCGCCGCTGCTGAGGATATTGTTGTCTAAATCAATCGCTGAATGAAATTGAGCCTTCAGCCCCGAAAGGGGCTGAATTTTTTAATTTGGGGGTTGTGTAACAGGAGTGAAGTTGGAGTAAAATCAGACTATCCTATCCCATCCTGTTGAGGAGCTCATGAAACATCATTCAGGATCCATTGAAGTCATCACGGGTTCAATGTTCAGCGGTAAGACGGATGAAATGATCCGCCGTTTACGAAGGGCGACGATTGCCCGCCAGAAGGTTCAGGTGTTCAAACCGGTGATTGATAACCGCTATCATAGCGAACAGGTTACCTCTCACGCAGGGACGGCTTTTCATGCCATCCCAATTCAGCGGGCAGCTGAGATTCTCAATTTTCTGGAGGAAGATACAACCGTTGTGGCGGTGGATGAGGCTCAATTTTTCGATGACGAAATCACTACCATTGTTCAACATCTGGCTGACCGGGGTATTCGGGTGATTGTAGCCGGTTTGGATACCGATTTCCGCGGTGAACCTTTTGGTTGTATGCCGGTGCTGATGGCTGTAGCCGAAAAGGTGGATAAACTGCAAGCGATTTGTATGGTATGCGGTGAGCCGGCTTCTCGAACGCAGCGGTTGGTGAACGGAAAACCGGCCCGATACGATGACCCGGTCATTATCGTCGGAGCTTCCGAAATGTATGAAGCCCGCTGCCGCCAGCATCACGAAGTGCCGCGCTTTTGATTGTGCCCAGAGGAGGAAGTTATGCGGAATTACAAAGATTTTCTTGCAGAGGTGTTGATTGAACCGGAAGCGCTCCAAAAACGGGTTGCCGAATTGGGATCACTCATCAGTCATGATTACCGCGACTCAGATGCGTTGGTTTTAATTTGTATCCTGCGCGGCGGCGTGCTTTTCCTCAGCGACCTAATCCGGCATATCACCGTCCCCCATGCGGTTGAGTTTATGGCAGTTTCATCGTATGGGAGTGGAAAACGCGAATCCACCGGCCAGGTGCGGATTACTCTTGATTTGAATATGAACATCCATGACAAGGATGTCATTTTAGTGGAGGATATTATTGACAGCGGTAGAACTCTGGCATCGGTGTTAGATTTGCTCTCTGCCCGAAAACCGCGCAGTTTGTGTGTGTGTACTTTGCTGGATAAAAGTGAACGGCGGGAAGTTTATGTGCCGCTGCGCTATGTTGGCTTTACCATTCCCAATAAATTTGTGTTTGGGTACGGATTAGATTTAGATGAATTGTACCGGAATTTGCCTTTTGTAGGGGTAGTAGATGAAAATCGCTATCGCGAAGGATAAAGCCCTGCTGGAATGTTAATTACACTGGACGGTTTATTTCCCGATGCTGCGGTTCATCAGGTAGTGCGCCGTCAGGCTCACCCAAACCAGCGCATTTATCTGGTGGGCGGCTGCATTCGGGATCTTCTGCTTGGCCATCCCAGCCATGATTTTGATTTTGTGGTCAGCGGGGATGCTATTCACGTGGCGCGCCAGATAGCGAGGGAACTAAACGCGGCTTTTTATGTTTTGGACGATGAACGAAAGACAGCGCGGGTCATTATGCAAAAATCGTCCGGCGAGCGCTACTACCTCGATTTTGCAAGGATGCGCGGTTTTCAAATCGAGCAGGATTTGAAAGCCCGTGATTTTACCATCAACGCCATGGCGATTGATCTTTTACAGGAGGACCGCATCCTTGATCCGCTGAATGGTATCCTGGACTTGCGAAAAAAGTACTTGAGGGCTTGCCGCGAGAATTCTTTTGAGCAGGATGCGGTGCGCGTGCTGCGTGCCATCCGTTTTTCCTTGCAGTTGGAATTTCAAATTGAGAAGCAAACGATTGACTTGCTTCGGTCTGCGGTGGGGTTGTTGCCCAAATGCTCGATGGAGAGACAGCGGGATGAGTTCTTCAAAATGTTGAGCGGCAGACAAATTCACACCGCCATCCGTTTGATCGATCGAGTCGGCGCGCTCGATGTTCTCATTCCTGAATTGAAACAAACCAAAGGGGTGCGCCAAACTACGCCTCACACGCTGCCGGTGTGGGAACATACCCTGGAAACCCTGCGGTGGCTGGAGGAACTTTATGACCTGCTGGTTTTCGGCCCTGAGTTTATCAAGGGGGAAAACCTGCTTGCAGGCATGGCTTCGCTCGGTCTTGGGCGTTACCGGTCTCATTTACAAACCCATTTTTCTACTCCCGTTCACGCGGAACGCAGCTTGCGTGGATTACTCTTTTTTACTGCTTTGCTTCATGACATCGGAAAACCGCTGACACAGGAAGAACAGGCGGATGGCCGAATTCGCTTTCTCAATCATGATCATTACGGGGCCGAGATGGCTGAAAAAATTGCCCGTCGCTTTGCCCTTTCCAATCCTGAAATAGAGCGAGTAACTCTTTTGGTCAAAGAGCACATGCGTGTTCATCATTTGGCATCAACAAGCAATGAAGTCAGCCGGCGGAGTATCTATCGTTACTTTCGAAGATTAGAAGATAGCGGCGTGGATCTTTGTCTGCTCTCGCTGGCGGATACGCTGGCAACTTATGGTATCGGCATCCCCCCGGCCCGATGGGAGAGGGAACTGACCGTATGCCGGCAATTACTGGAAGCCTGGTTTGAAAAACGCGCAGAGACGATTTCGCCGCCACGCTTAATCAACGGCGATGACCTCATGAGACAGTTTGGATTGAAACCCGGACCTCAACTGGGCAGATTACTGGAAAATGTCCGTGAAGCGCAGGCGGCTGGACAAATTCACACCGTTAACGAGGCGCTTAATCTGGTAGAATTGCTCCTAACGGATCATCCATTGGGAGAAGGAACGGAAAATCATGGAATTGAAGACAATTGATTTAGCCGTAGAAGAGCACGGTGAGGGAATCCCACTGGTATTGATCCACGGTTTTCCTCTCAATCGCCGCATTTGGTACCCGATTGTCCCTTTCCTGGAGAAAAAAGCGCGTCTGATCATCCCTGACCTGCGCGGTTTTGGGGAATCTCCCCGCGAAGTGGAAGGTTACTCGATGCGTTTGCTGGCAGCCGATATTTTGCGGCTGCTAGACCGTCTTACTATCGAAAAAGCTGTGATCGCTGGTCACTCGATGGGGGGGTATGTTGCTCTGGAATTTGCCCACGCTTATCCTCACCGGCTTAAGGGTCTTGCTTTGGTGGCCTCTCAGGCAGATGCGGACACCCCAGAGCGCCGTCAGGCGCGGTTGATTACCGCCCGCGAAGTCCGCAGTCGGGGCATCCGTTACATTGCAGACGGTATGCCGCCCAAATTGAGTGAGGATATGGAAATTCAACAACAACTCAATCAAATGATCTTGGGCTGTGATTCAGCTGTGGCGATAGCCGCTTTGAAGGCCATGGCAGACCGGCAGGATGCCAATCTCTGGCTGCCCGAAATTCAAGCGCCGATACTTGCGATTGCCGGCGCGAAGGATCAGTTGATCCCGCTTGAAAGAGCGCACTCGATGATCAAATTGGTTAACAAAGGGTGGTTAATTGAAATTCCGGAGGCGGGACATATCCCGATGATGGAAAGCCCGCAAAAAACAGCCGAAGCGCTGTATCAATTGATTTGCGCTGCCAATGGTTGTTGAAGGGGTTTAGGGGAAAATTTCGGTCAGCATGGGTTCATAAAAACAACGGCAGCCGTTTGGACTGGAGCAGCCGTCAATTGGGAGAGCCGGCACTTGATCTTTGGGATAGGTGGCCGCCATGGATTGACAAACCGGGCAGGCATCATCATCTACCACCAGTCGAATATCGCGGACGCGAGGATTTTCCTGTAATTTTTTGAGCGCCACAGCGCTCACTGAAAATTGGCGCAGGTTCGCACCGCAGTTTTGACATTCCAGGGCTGTATCGGGTGACTGTGTGTAGCAAAGTGAACAGGTTTGCACGAGAATAGCTCCTTATTTTGAGGATTTCCCTTGAAAGCAAAACAAGGATATTCGATTGAACATCCCGGTCAAAATGGGGTGTGTGAATTTTACTACAAAAAAAGTAGGTTCTGTTCAGGTAGCGCTGGTGGCGGCTATGTTGGAAGGAACGGGTTTGCTGCGCCGCAGCAAAGTGTTGATGCGGGCAATTAACATACTGCTGGATACAGGTTTGATTAAGTAATCATCGGCTCCGGCATCCAGTGCAGTCGCAACCATGCCGGGGTGATCCAACGCGGAGAGAATCAGAATCGGAATGCTGCTGAATTCACGGATGTGTTTACAAACCTGCCATCCGTCCATTTCCGGCATCATCAGGTCAAGAATGACGATATCGGGTTTTTCTTTCTCGGTCTGATCCACCCCCTCCTGACCCGAATTTGCGGCGATGACCTGCGCAGGAATGGTCCTCAACAAGGTGGAAAGTAATTCCGTCATGGCAGGGTCGTCATCAATGACCAGTATCTTCATTCGCATCTCCTTTGCATTGATTACACCCCTATTATCAGCGAACTTATGGTTTTTTATCCTTTCAACTTCTTTACAAATGAAAAGATGATTTGACCAGTCAAGTGCGGATGATCCTACCGAAAAAACGCGAAATTTGTGGTAGAATTTCCGGATTAAGGGCTCAGGACGAATTATCCCCTTCAAGGGGTTAAATAATTTCTGGAGGTTAAAGAAAACATGAAGAAATGGGTATATTTGTTCAATGAATTAGATGCCGCCGAAAAGTATGTGGGCGGCGATTGGGATGCAGTGCGGGGGCTGTTGGGGGGCAAAGGCGCGAACCTGGCTGACATGACCCGACTGGGTGTACCGGTTCCTCCGGGTTTCACCGTCACCACCGAAGCCTGTAACGCTTATCTGGCGGCGGGCGGCAAATTCCCGGAAGGAATGTGGGAGCAGATGTTGGAAGCCCTTAAGGAGGTTGAGCGGCTTTCCGGTAAGAAGTTTGGCGGTAGCGATAATCCCTTGCTGGTTTCTTGCCGCTCGGGGGCTAAATTCTCCATGCCGGGCATGATGGATACCGTCCTCAACATTGGTTTAAATGATGAAACCGCTCTGGCGATGATTCGTTTGACCAATAACGAACGCTTTGTTTATGACTCATACCGCCGTTTGATTCAGATGTTCGGTGCGGTGGTTCTGGGCATGCCGGATGAATCTTTTGAGGATGTGTTGGAAGAGTTCAAGCGTGAAAAGGGCGCCAGGCTGGATACCGACCTGACCGCTGAAGACTTGAAGGAACTGACCGTAATTTTCAAAGGGGTGGTTCGCAAAGAGCTGGGTTTTGACTTCCCCATGGACCCGTTTGAGCAATTGAGACTGGCAACCGAGGCGGTCTTCAAGTCATGGAATGGTAAACGGGCGGTTGATTATCGCCGCGCGACCAATATCCCCGATGACTTGGGCACGGCGGTCAACATTGTCACCATGGTTTTCGGTAATATGGGCAATGACTCCGGTACCGGGGTGGCGTTTACTCGCAACCCGGCTACGGGCGAAAAGAAACTTTACGGCGATTACCTGCTCAACGCCCAGGGTGAAGATGTGGTTGCGGGTATCCGCAATACCGAAAAGATCGAGAATCTGGAACGGGACATGCCCGATTGCTACCGAGAATTCCTCGAAATTTGTGATAAGTTGGAACGCCACTACCGCGATATGCAGGATATGGAATTTACCATTGAACGCGGTAAACTGTGGATGCTCCAAACCCGCAATGGAAAGCGAACTGCCAAAGCGGCGGTTAAGATCGCCGTGGATATGGCCAACGAAGGCATTATTTCGCGGGAGGAAGCCGTCAAACGGGTTAGCCCTGAAAATGTAGATACGCTGCTGCACCCCCAGTTTGATCCTGAAACCATCAAAAAAGCCAAAACCGATGGCCGTTACTTCGCCAGCGGCGTGAATGCCTCGCCCGGCGCGGCGGTCGGTCAGGTCTATTTTGATGCCGACACTGCCGAAAAGATGAACAAAGAATATCATCAGGATGTGATCATGGTGCGTCCGTTCACCAAACCGGATGATGTTCATGGTATGCTGGCTGCCAAAGGCATTCTTACCAGTGAGGGCGGTGCGACTTCGCACGCTGCCGTGGTTGCTCGCCAGTTTGGTGTGCCTTGTATTGTGGGTGCGGCGAGCGTGCGCATTGATCTGGACAAACGCCAGATGGAAGTGGACGGCAAGGTTGTCAAAGAAGGGGAGTGGATTTCGCTGGATGGCGGTACGGGCGAGGTTTTCCTTGGTAAACTGCCGATGACTTCCCCCTCTTTGGAAGAACAAACCGATTTGTTAACCCTTCTGGATTGGGCAGATGAAATTTGCGCCCGGCCCGGTATTCGCAAGAGTGTCAATGGCTCTCCAACAACCGGTTTGCAAGTTTGGGCAAACGCCGACTACCCAAAAGACGCCCAACGGGCGCGCGCTTACGGCGCCAAAGGGATTGGTTTGTGCCGTACCGAGCACATGTTCTTTGAACAGGAACGCTTGCCCATCGTTCAGCGGATGATTCTGGCGAAGACTTCCGAAGAACGCAAGGCTGCCCTGGATGAGTTGCTGCCCTTTCAGAGGGCCGATTTTGAAGGCTTGTTCACCGCAATGGATGGGTATCCGGTAATCATCCGCCTGATTGACCCGCCGCTGCATGAGTTCCTGCCGGCTGCCAAAGACCTTGAAGAACAAATCATCACCAAACGCATTGAAGCCCTGGCCGGATATGTGTTGGGGAAAGGCGAACCCAAAGAGGTCGTGGAATTGGAACACATGCTTCAGGCCGTAGAAGCCATGCACGAGAGCAATCCGATGATGGGTTTGCGCGGAGTGCGTTTGAGCATTGTCATGCCCGAAATTGTTGAAATGCAGGTGCGCGCCATTTTTGAGGCGGCCGCCAACGTCACCCTCAAGGGTGTGCATGCCAAGCCCGAAGTGATGATCCCGCTCACCGGCCATGTCAACGAGTTGAAGGTCATTCAGCCGCGGCTGGAAGAAATTGCCCGTGAAGTGATGAAGGAGAAAGGTGTATCCTTCCCTTATAAGTTTGGCACGATGATCGAGATCCCGCGTGCAGCAGTTACCGCCGCGGAAATTGCTGAGATTGCCGAATTTTTCTCCTTTGGCACTAACGACCTCACCCAAATGACCTTTGGTTACAGCCGGGATGATGCCGAGCGCAGTTTTCTGGTTACTTATGTGGAACAAGGTGTCCTGCCCAAAAATCCCTTCCAGACCTTGGATCGCGATGGGGTAGGCCGCTTGATGCAAATTGCCGTTGCAGACGGTCGTACCACTCGTCCCGATCTGGAAGTAGGCATCTGCGGTGAACACGGCGGCGACCCGAACTCGATTGAATTTTGCCATCTGGTTGGGAATAACTACGTCTCCTGCTCGCCCTTCCGGGTGCCGGTTGCCCGTCTGGCGGCTGCTCATGCTGCTTTGAAACACGCTGCCTAGTATCCCCCCAAAGAGGTCGAAGACCCATCTGAAAAGTCGTCAAACGCTTTGCGAGCCCTGTTGGCAAGAAACACAGCCCATACAGGGCTCGCTTTTTTGGGGTGGGCTGTTCGGTTCAGCAAGGATTGATCTCTTCGAATATCGCCGGCTTTGCGGAATTGAAAGGTTGTTTTTCAACAGGGTTGGTATAATTTTTTTGTAGGCATCCTTCTTGCACAATTGGCTTTTGTGCCACTCCCTTCAAGGAGGAAAGAATTGAGCGAATTAACCGAGATTATTGCCCCTCAAGCAGAGTCAAGGCCGGCCAGCAGGGCAGGCGTTTTTACGACCTGGATCGGTTTTTGGACGGTCATCAGTCTGGCGCTGGCGGGGGTTGGACTGGTTCAGGCAACCTGGCTGCCGATAAGCATTTTACCCGGCATTTATCCGGGAATTAATATCACCAATGTTTTGCTGATCAGTCTTGGCGGCATGGGGGTCGTCTTGCTGACTATTTGGACAATGGGCAGACTGGCCGGGCGAGAAGCGCCGGATTATTTCTTTAGTACGCGGGTGATTCATCCCCTGTTTGGTTTTGCTTTTAGTTGGACTTTTCTGATGGGTGGAGGGTTGTTCATTGGCTTTTTAGCCAGTCAATTCGCGCGGCTTATCCTGCCTGATCTGGCAAATTTGCTGGGAAATGTGTTGGGCATCTATGATTTGCAGGTGTTTGCGGCTTCCCTGCAAAATCCGCAAGTAATGGTTTACCTTGGAAGTGGATTGATCTTTGCGGCTTTTGTCCTTTCTATTCTCTCCCCCGTGGCAATCCGCCATATTCTGGGGTGGGGGACGGGTATTTCCCTTTTAGGCTGGCTGGTTATTCTTGGTCAGTTTTCTGCTGTTCCTCAAAACCGGTTCAGTGAGTTTTTTGACCGGATTTTTGGAGCAGGGTCACATTCGCTGCACCTCAACCTGGCCTTTCAATTGGGGATGAAGGCTCAGGGCGAAACCTTGCCGGAGATGATTGCGATTGGGTTAACCATAGGCCTTTTTGGTTTTTTCTCGCTTGGTTTGCCGGTATGGATGTCGGGAGAGTTGCGAACCCATCGCCGCAATCTTGTGCCGGCTGGTTTGCTGGCTTTGATCATCGCCGGATTTTTACTGATTGCAGCCATTATGTTGGTAGAAAGGACGATTTCGTGGCAATTTTTAGCGGCAGAAAGTTTCCTGCGGCTTAAGGGCATTACGGGTGAAGGCGGGGTTGTTTTGCCAATGCCGATTTCAACCCCCGGGGGCGGGAGTTCGACGGGTGTGCTACGGGGGATTGTCCTGCCGTGGCTGCCGTTTTATGCGGCGGTTATCCAATCCAATCCAATTGTATTGTTCTTTTTAGCCGTTGTCTGGCTTATCATGTTTGTTCTGGTTGTTCAGGTGTACATGCTCACGTTGAGCCGGGTTCTCAAAGCATGGGCCGATGACCGGGTTGTGCCTGAGTGGATCGGCTTGGTGCATGCCCGCCAGCATAGCCCGTTATTTGCACTTCTGTTGGTGACGATGATTGCGCTGGTAGTGGTTGTAGATGCAGCACAAGCAAACTGGATCGGAAATCACTTCAATTTTGCCCTCTTTGTAGCTTTTGGGGTATTCTTGCCGGTTCTGGCAATGATTAGGAACCCCTTTTATTTTCTTGCCAATGGAGAGGATAGACCTTCTAAAAGTTGGGTACGCTTTTTAGGGGGGATGACCGTCTTAATCTTATTGGCAGCAATGACTCTCCCTTATGTTTTTCAGGTAAAAATTTTAGCGGTTGACTGGCAATCCGCCGTTCTCTTATTTGGAGTATTTCTTAGCGGTTTGATTTGGTTTGGCGGCAGGTGGTTGTACCTGAAACAGCGCGGCATAGACTTGATGACTTTTTTCAAAAAGCCTGAAGAAAAAAGTCAGTAATTTGTATCATCCTTGCGGGTAATCTAAAATCCATCCTTTCAGGTGTTACAAACCCCTGTGAGGGGTTTTTGATTCTGGTATAATCCCTGTGACATTGTCCAGTTAACCGGCAATGATGACCCGCAGCGGGGTCAGCGGAAGCAAGGACACATCAACAAAGGAGGATCTCCAGCCGATGGAGAAACGAGAATACCTAGATCTCTATCATCAAATGGTGGTGATCCGCCGGCTCGAAGAACGCTCGGCGGAATTATATCAACAAGGGAAAATTGGCGGATTCTTGCACCTTTACATTGGACAGGAAGCGGTCAGCACCGGTCTGATTTCGGTGCGCAGACCCGAAGATCGCATCATAACCGCCTACCGCGATCACGGTGTGGCGATCAACTGCGGTCTTTCGGCGCGCGAGGTAATGGCAGAACTGCTCGGTAAAGTCACCGGCTGTTCGCGCGGCAAAGGCGGTTCCATGCACCTGGCAGATGTGAAGAAGAATTTTTGGGGCGGTCATGCGATCGTCGGGGCGCATTTGCCCATTGCAGCCGGCTTAGCGCTGGGAGATGTTTATCAAAACAACAAGGCAGTGACCGTGTGTATGTTCGGGGACGGCGCTACCAACATCGGCTATTTTCACGAGGCGCTCAATCTCTCTAAGGTCTGGAACCTGCCGGTTTTATGGGTGTGTGAAAACAACCAGTACGGCATGGGTACGGCAGTTGAACGGGCTTCGGCCGTTTCGGAAATGCGGCAAAAAGCGGATGGCTACGGCATGAAAAGCGAAGCGGTAAACGGAATGAATGTAATCGAAGTTCGCGAAGTATCAGCTCGTCTATATGAGGAAATCCGCAACGGAAGCGGCCCCCAGTTTTTGGAAGTGATCACCTATCGCTTCCGCGGGCATTCGATGGGCGACCCGGAGCGGTATCGTTCCTCCGAAGAGGTCAAAACCTGGCTGGAAAACGATCCGATTGGCATTTATCACCGCTATTTGCTGGAACATCAAATTGCCAGCGAAGAGGAACTACAGGAACAGATTCGACTGGCAGAAGAAGAAATCAATGATGCGGTGGCGTTTGCCGAAGCCAGCCCAGAACCGCCAGCGGAAGAATTATTCCAGCACATTTACGTTGAAGGATGACGGGGTGACATTATGGCAAGAATAACCATGCGAGAAGCCATCTCTCAGGCATTGTGGGAGGAAATGGAGCGAGACCCCAGTGTTTTTATCTTAGGGGAAGAAGTAGGCGTGTGGGGCGGAACCTATGCGGTGACCAAAGGATTTTATGATCACTTTGGGCCGGAGCGCGTACGCGATACCCCTATTGCCGAAGCCGTAATTATTGGAGCGGCGATTGGAGCTGCTCTAACCGGCCTGCGCCCGATTGCTGAGTTAATGACCATCAATTTTGCTTTTTCGGCAATGGATCACATTGTCAATCAGGCTGCCAAGCTGCATTACATGTTCGGCGGACAAATGATCCTGCCGCTGGTCATCCGGGCTGTGGGCGGCGGCGGGCGGCAATTGGGAGCCACTCACTCTCAAACTCCCGACGCTGTTTTCGCTCATTTCCCCGGTTTGAAAGTGGTGGCGCCCGGCACGCCGGCGGATGCCAAAGGGTTGCTGAAAGCTGCCATTCGCAGCCAAGACCCGGTCTTGTTCATCGAACATGCAACCCTGTACCAGACTCGCGGTGAAGTGCCGGAAGGCGATTACATTGTGCCGCTGGGTAAATCCACCATCCAGCGCGAAGGCCGGCATGTGACGATTGTCACTTACTCCAAAATGCTGGAAATCTCCACCAAAGCCGCCGATCAACTGGCGAAGGAGGGGATTGAAGTGGAGATCGTAGACCTGCGCTCGTTGCGCCCGCTGGATATGGCTCCGGTGCTGGAGTCCTTTAAGAAGACCAACCGGGCGGTCATCGTAGAAGAAGGCTGGAAATCCTATGGGGTTGGGGCAGAAGTCGCCAGCCGCATTTACGAAGAGGCTTTTGATTATGTGGATGCTCCCATCAAGCGGGTAGCCCAGGCAGAAGTGCCCTTACCGTACAACCGCACATTGGAACAGATGGCTCTGCCGCAAGTGGAGGACGTAATAAAGGCAGTCAAGGAGGTATTGTAATGGCTGAAATTATTGCAATGCCCAAATTGGGTTTCGATATGGCGGAAGGCACCCTGGTGCGCTGGGTGGTCGGTGAAGGCGAACAAATCGAAAAAGGGCAGGTGTTAGCCGAGATTGAAACCGATAAAGCCACCGTTGAAGTGGAATCCAGCGCGGCGGGGGTTGTGTACCGCCATCTGGTAAAGGCCGGCGATATTGTTCCGGTGGGCACCCCTATCGCCGTCGTTGCTGCGCCGGGTGAGGAAGTCAAGGACTTGCCGGATGTTGCAAGCGGCGAAGAACCCCAAGCGGCTCCCGTTCAAACGGAGGAAGAAGCCGAGCAGCCCCTTCCTGCAAGTCAGGCCGCAGCCGTTTTAGAAGACGATGGACGCACCAAAGCCTCACCGCTTGCCCGTCGAATGGCGCAGGAATATGGGATCAACCTGAAACAGATTCAAGGCAGCGGGCCGGGTGGACGGGTTGTCAAGCGGGATATTGAAAAAGCGCTGCAGGCAGCGCCGGCTGCATCTCCTCTACCGATCGAAACACCAGCGGCGCCGGTTAGTGCGCCGGCAGTTGCCCCGGCTCCGGCCGCCGAAGATCAACGAGTGGCAGTAGATAAATTGCGCTCCATTATCGGCCGCCGGATGGTTGAGTCCAAAACACAGATTCCCCACTTTTATCTGACCAGCGAAGTGAATATGGAGGCTGTGATGGAGCTGCGTAAGCAGTTCAACAGTCAACTGCCTGATGAGCAGAAGTTATCGGTCAATGATTTTATTATTAAAGCCGCTGCGCTGGCGCTCAGGCAATATCCCAACCTGAATGCTTCTTTGCAGGGAAATGAAATTATCCGCCACGGCCGTCGAAATATCGGTGTTGCGGTTGCGCTTGAAAGCGGGCTGATGACGATTGTGTGTAAAGATGCGGATTACAAATCTCTTGGTGTAATCTCCCAGGAAGTCAAGGAAATGGTTGCGAGGGCCAGAGCCGGAAAGGTCCGTCCGGAGGACATTGAAGGTTCAACCTTCTCCATCAGTAATTTAGGCATGTTTGAAGTTGAGCATTTTGTAGCGATCATCAACCCGCCGGAAGCGGCAATATTGGCGGTTGGATCGGTAAAGGAAACGCCGGTGGTGGAAAATGGTGTTGTCCAAGCCGGTTTACGGATGAAGATGACCCTTTCTGCCGATCATCGGATTACCGATGGGGCTGAGGCGGCCAGGTTTATGCAGGCTTTGAAGAATTACCTTGAAAAACCGGCCCTGATTTTGCTATAAAAAGGAATTGGGGCAGGCGGTTTTGCCTGTCCCAATTCATATTTCCAACCTCTTTAGGATCTCTGCAGGAACTTTATCTCTCAAGTGAGGAAAACTTTCGAGGATGCGGGCAATATCTGCCAGGTCTTTTTGACGTTTGCTGCCGCGTCGATCGGGATCCAATATTGCCCATATTTTCCCTTGCAGGATATCCTCTAAACTGGCTACCGGCAGGTTCATTCCCAGCACGTTCATTTCGCTGGCGCGATTAACAATGGATTGATAACGTTCATCCGTTTGAATTTGAACCCTCAGGTCAGAACCGGGTAATAAAACATTCAGACGGTGGGGTAAACGCTGGACATTAAATTTTTGCGCCAGACTTTTCTCTAATTCTTCCAGCGAATCAACCGCGATGGCAAGATCTAAATCCAAACTTACCAGCGGCTCAACATAAGCGTTTACTGCCTGTCCGCCAATCACGCAAAATCGAATCCCCTTATTCTTGAAAAAACCGATCAGAGTTTCAAGAAAGTTAGTTGTATCCATCGTAATCAATTTCCAAAAAGTTATTGCTTGCATAAGAAAATCATCCGTTACTCGTTATACGATAGGGTGTTTTTCTTTTTTCAAGAATCAACATGGAAATTTGTAGTGGCGCACTTATAGGGGATTAAGCGATGATGAACTATTTCATCCCTTATCTTCTCTCATATATGAGCCGGTAAATATTCATCAATTCGGCGATAGAGCGAATATACCGCTGGGTTTCTTCAAAACGGATAACTTCTAAAAACAGGTCCGGATCGCCGTCAGAAAGTTGTGACCAGGAGTAGGCGTTGCCCGGCCCGCCGTTGTAGGCTGCCAGAGCCAGGTATAAATCTCCGCCGAAATAATCGCGCTGGTTGGCCAGATATTTTGCCCCCAAGCGGATATTGATCAGCGGATTATGCAGGTCTTCGACTTGAAAATCGGGGTAACCATAACGCTCGGCCAGTTCCTGTCCGGTGGCCGGCATGATCTGCATTAACCCCCGCGCTCCGGCGCTGGAAATCACAAAGGTTTCAAAAAAGGATTCCTGACGGATGATACTGAACAGCAATAGCGGATGCAGGCCGGTTTCATTGGCTTCCTGCATCACGACATCCTTGTAGTAAGTTCCAAAGCGAACCAGATTGAAAAAGCGGGGAGCGTTTAAAGTTTGAAGATTGTCCATCCCGGCCAGATTGAGGATCTGACGGCTGGCGAAAATTGCCGGCCGGTAAGCTCCAATTTCAAGCATGATGTTGAGAAAACGATAAAGGGCTGCCGGGTCTGAGGATATTTCTTCCCGCAGGCTTTCAAATTCCCCACGGCCGGCTTGATAGAGGCCGAGTTCCCACAAGGCCATCCCACGGACGAAGCGCGGGTTTTGAGCTAAATCTCCCGTGCCTTTCAAATCTATTTCGGGAAGAAGGGTAAAGGTATCGCGCAGCCATTCTTCGGCGCGTTGCTGCTCGGTTGACCAGTCTACACCCAAATCATACACCGCTGGCGAATGAAAGGGAGGCTGATTGTTGAGCAACTCGT
The DNA here is from genome assembly GCA_938040735.1 of uncultured Bellilinea sp. Classification (GTDB taxonomy): domain Bacteria; phylum Chloroflexota; class Anaerolineae; order Anaerolineales; family Anaerolineaceae; genus Bellilinea. The sequence continues at coordinate 241,575 of CALHYE010000013.1, read as the reverse complement.
CTGCCCGTTCACTGTAATATCCCGTTGGGTCAAGGGCAGCAGCCTGCTGCCAGGCGCTACGGGCTGCTTCGGGATTGCCCGCTCGTTGCTGGATTTTTCCAATCCATAATAAGGCAGCCGCCTGATCGTTGGGAGAGGTGGAGAGTACCACCTGCCGTTGGAGCGCGTTTAGGGCGCGATCATCCGCGCCAAGACGATAGTAGGTTATGCCGGCAAGAAACTGGGCTCTGGGGCTGATGGAGGCAGCCGGGTATTCTTGAAGCAAGCGCTCCCACGTTTCAGCCGCGCGGGTCAGGCGGTTGCTGCGTTCCAGAATGCGGGCAGCGCTGAATAAGGCGTTGGGGGCTTCGTTGGAAGAGGGATTTTGAGACACAAATGTCAACAGGGTATTGGCAGCCCCTTCAAAATCCTCTAAAAACGCCCATTGCGTGTAGGCTATTTCCTGCCAGGCGGTTGAATAAAACCGATCGCCGGGGTGATCGCGAATCAAAGTTTGCCATTCCTCCAATGCCCCTTTCGGGTTGTTGATTTGGCGCAGGGCAAGGGCGCGGTAGTGGTGGGGAGTGCCATCGTGATCCGGGTTGTTATTGATGTAACCCAGCAGAACCTCTGCCGAAAGCGCGTACTGCCCGGCAAAATAGTTGACCAACCCGCGGTTGAGTTGATTAACCGGCTGACCGGCGTTGACCAGTTCAATTAAACCTGAGTAGGTATCGTAGTAGCGCGGGAAGTTGTTGACCGAGTCCTGAAAGCGGGCATAAGCCTGTTCCGGGAATCCCAGCATCAGATAGGCCTGACCTGCCAAAAAGTTGGCCTGAGCTTTGTAATATTCGTTAGGGGTGCTTTCGTAGGCATCCAGATACTGACGGATTGCGGCTTCCGAATCATTCAGTCGCTGGTAGGCCTGACCGATACGGATTTTTAGGCGGGCGGTATCCTGCGTTGCGATAGCCTGAATGGCCTTCTGGAAAGATTGAATAGCCTTTTCATATTGACCGGCAGCCATCCAGGCTTCGCCGGCCTTTTCGGCGATCAGGTCGTCTAAAATACCCGGTTTGAGTTGAAGGTACATTTCGTAGGCTTCTGCCGCTTGCTGGTTTTCTCCCAAAGCGAGGTAGGCTTCTGCCAGAAAGTAATACCCATTTGCAAGGGAATGATTGGCTGGATGTTCCTTGATGAGAGCCAGCAGAGTTTCGATGGCTTGCCGATAATTCCTTTCTTCCAGATAGGAGCGTCCAATACCAACCAGCGCTGCTGCCTGAATTTCAAGGTCCGTGGTTGCCATTGCGGCAGACTGATATTCCTGACGGGCGCGTTGGGTATCGCCCATCAACAAAGCCGTATCGCCCTGAGCCACACGGGTCGCCGGCAGAGGAGTTGGAGTAGGTGTTGGAGGGGGGAGCGTTGGCGTGTTCAAATTTTGAGGCTGCGCGGTCGCCGGCCCCTCAGGCGGATTGGCTGAACGATTGAGTGAGGTGGGCAGGTTGCAACCCATCAACACCAGCAAGATGATTATTAATAAAAAGCGGATGTTTTTCATTTGCGGCATAATGCCTTATACCGGAATGTAGGAGATGTGTCAATGTTTGGAGTTTCGTCATCCTGCTTTTTTCAATGGTATAATCTACTCGCTCCCTAGGGGGAGCGATTTTGATGAACTTTTGCGAGTTTCAGGAGTGAATCGGTAATTTGTTGATAGACAGGGACACGAAATCCAGCATGAGTATTGTTCTGACCGGCTCAATTGCCTATGACTACTTGATGACCTTTCCCGGCTACTTCAAAGATCATATCATGCCGGATCGCCTGGACTCCATCAGCCTTTCGTTTCTGGTGGATCATATGGTGCGGCAGCGCGGGGGTATTGCGCCCAATATCGCCTATACGATGGCTTTGCTGGGGGATAAACCGCTCATTTTTGGCACTGCCGGAGAAGATTTTGAGGATTACCGCCAATGGTTGGAAAGTCATCACATTGATACGACCTACATTCGAATCGTGCCGGGAGTTTTTACCGCCAGTTTTTTTGCCAACACCGACCTCGCCAATAACCAAATTTGCAGTTTTTACACCGGCGCGATGGCTTATGCCCGTGAATTATCCCTCGAAGCGCTGAAATCCCGTCCTGAGATGGTAGTAATTTCACCCAATGATCCGCTAGCGATGGATCGTTATGTCGAAGAATGCAAACAAATGCAGATACCCTATGTTTATGATCCCAGCCAGCAAATTGCCCGGTCGAACCCGGATGAGTTGCGGCGAGGAGTGGATGGGGCTTACAGTCTGTTTGTCAATGAATACGAATGGGAATTGCTGCAAAAACATACCGGCTTCAGCGCGGAGTTTATCTTGCGCCGTGTCCCGTTGGTGGTGATTACCCGCGGGGCTAAGGGAGCTTCAATTTACTCGCAATCCAGCGAGGTAGAAGTTCCGGCTGTGCCGGTGGACAAAATTGTGGATCCAACCGGCGTTGGAGATGCCTTCCGGGCGGGCTTTTTGAGGGGCTGGCGGTTAGGTTTTGATTTTGAAATTTGCGGCAAGATGGGCTCGCTGGCGGCAGCCTACTGTCTGGAGCAGCGCGGCACGCAATCGCATTATTTTACGGTGGAAGAGTTTATTGCACGCTTCCGCACCCATTTTGATGACGGCGGAGCGATGGAACGGATGTTAGAAAAAACGGCTTAATTTTTTGGATGGAGGATACGAATGACCAATTTTGATGTGAAGGACATAACCCTGGCGGAAGGCGGCCGCCGACGGATTGAATGGGCAGCCCGCGAGATGCCCGTGTTGCGCCAGATCCGGGAACGGTTCGAGAAGGAACGTCCTCTGGCGGGTATCCGCATTTCGGCCTGTCTGCATGTGACTACCGAAACTGCCAACCTGATGCAGACCTTGCAGGCCGGCGGGGCAGAAGTGGTGCTAACCGCCTCAAATCCGCTCTCCACGCAGGATGATGTGGCGGCGGCCCTCGTTTCTCATTCTGAAATTCCGGTGTTTGCCATTAAAGGTGAAAATAATACGGTTTATTACAAACATATTCATGCGGCGCTGGATCATAAACCGCATCTGACGATGGACGATGGCGCTGATTTGGTCAGTGTTTTACACAAGGAGCGCCGCGAGTTGCTGCCCAATGTGATCGGCGGTACCGAAGAAACTACCACTGGCGTGATTCGTCTGCGGGCAATGGCGGCGGATGGAGCGCTGGCTTTTCCAATTATTGCGGTTAACGATGCGATGACCAAGCACTTCTTCGATAACCGCTACGGTACCGGGCAGTCCACGATTGATGGGATTATCCGCGCCACCAACATCCTGCTGGCTGGCAAGAACTTTGTGATCGCCGGTTATGGCTGGTGCGGGCGCGGGCTGGCAATGCGGGCACGCGGCATGGGCGCTAATGTCATCGTCACCGAAGTTGACCCGCTTAAAGCCTTAGAGGCGGTGATGGATGGTTATCGGGTTATGCCGATGAAAGAGGCTGCCCAGATTGGGGATGTATTCTGCACCTTGACTGGCGATATCAACGTGATTGACCGCCCGCACTTTGAGGTGATGAAAGACGGCGCAATTATCTCGAATTCCGGCCACTTCAATGTCGAAATCAACATCCCGGCGCTGGAAGGGATGTCCTCATCGAAGCGGCTGGTGCGTCCCTTTGTTGAGGAATTCGAGTTGAAGGATGGACGCCACATTTACCTTTTGGGCGAAGGCCGCCTGATTAATCTGGCGGCTGCCGAAGGCCACCCGGCCAGCGTGATGGATATGTCGTTTGCTAATCAGGCCTTGAGCGTTGAGTACATGGTCCAACATGCCGCCGAGCTCAAAAAGCAGGTTTATAGCGTTCCGGCAGAAATTGACAGCGAAATCGCCCGCCTGAAACTGGCTGCCATGGGTGTTGAGATTGATGTGTTGACCGATGAGCAGCTGCGCTACCTGAATTCCTGGGAAGAGGGTACCTAAACCCTTTTTGAGAAACCTTGCACTGCCGCCCATTTTTAGGGGTGAGCCGTGATCATCAGCCCCTGCCCGTTGCACCATATGGCAAAAACTGGCAGGGGTTTTCTTCTTCGCTGCCAGAAAATTGCCCCTTGATTTGTCCGAATCATGTGCAGCGAACCGCTTGATCGGCTACTTCGTAGTACAATTTTTGTCATCGAACTAGCGAAGGGATGAAATCCATGGCTGGAAAAGGCAAACTGACCCAAGAGGAAATTCTGCGCTACTCGCGCCACTTGTTGATTCCTGAGGTGGGCCTGGAAGGACAACGAAAGTTAAAAGCCGCCTCGGTGTTGCTGGTCGGCAGCGGGGGATTGGGCTCTCCGATTGCTTTGTATCTGGCGGCTGCCGGGGTTGGGCGGATTGGGATTGTGGACTACGATGTGGTGGATGCTTCCAACTTGCAGCGCCAGATTATTCATGATACCCAGCGGATTGGAATGTTGAAAGTTGAGTCGGCACGCAGCCGATTACTGGCGTTGAACCCGTTTGTGCAGGTGGATATTTATAATGAGGTGTTTACCTCCCAAAATGCCGAACGTATTGCCGCAGATTACGATATTCTGGTGGACGGCAGCGATAACTTCCCAACCCGTTATTTGCTGAACGATCTGGCGGTGCTGAGCGGTAAGCCGTTTGTCTATGGCTCGATTTTCCGTTTTGAGGGGCAGGTGAGTGTCTTTGATGCGCGACACGGTCCGTGCTACCGCTGTCTGTTCCCTGAACCACCTCCGCCGGATACTGTGCCATCCTGCGCAGATGCGGGTGTGTTTGGGGTATTGCCCGGTACGATTGGCTCAATTCAGGCAACCGAGGTGATTAAGCTTATCCTGGGAATTGGTGAACCTTTAACCGGCAAGTTGCTGCTGTATGATGCGCTGGATATGAGTGTGCAGATGATCCACCTGCGCAAAAATCCCGGTTGCAAGGTGTGCGGTGAATCGCCCGAAATTACGGGTTTGATAGATTACGAAGCCTTTTGTGGAGCGCCGGCACGGGCTTTGCCGGAAAACGGATTGGAAACCAACCGTGTAATTGAGCCGTTGGACTTGAAACGACGTTTGGAAACGGAGGATGAGGTGGTGTTGATTGATGTGCGCGATCCGGTTGAGCAGCAGGTTGCAGCCTTGCCCGGCGCGCTGGTTATCCCTCTGGAGCGTCTCGGTCAGCGGATGAAGGAACTTGATCCGCAGCGAGAGTATGTGCTTTTCTGCCGCACGGGTGTGCGTTCGGCGCGGGGTGTCCGTCAAATGGCGGCTGCGGGATTCGCAAAAGTCAAAAATTTGCGGGGCGGTCTGAATGCCTGGGCTGAGCAGGTTGACCCTTCCATGTGGAAATATTGAACGAGGTATATGGGATCATGAAAGACAATAGTAAAGAAAACCCGGTTTTACTGGCAGTTTTGGCTCATCCGGATGATGAAACTTTTGGGATGGGCGGTACGCTGGCTTACTATGCCCGCCGCAATGTGGCAACTCATTTGATTTGCGCCACCCGAGGCGAAGCGGGTGATGTGGATGAAGAATATCTGAAGGGCTACCGCTCCATTGCCGAACGACGGGAGGCTGAATTGCGCTGCGCCGCCGGAAAATTGGGGCTGGCAGGGGTCTACTTTCTCGGCTGGCGCGATTCGGGAATGCCGGGTTCGCCCGACAATCAGCACCCGCAAGCTTTAATTCAGCAGCCTCTGGAGCAAGTAGCCGCCCAGATTGCAGTTTATATCCGCCGTTTGAAACCGGACGTGCTGATTACATTTGACCCGATTGGCGGTTACCGTCACCCCGACCACATTTTTATCCATCAGGCAACCGTTGAGGCTTTTCGAATGGCGGCCGATGAAAACTGGCAGGATGCCGAGCAACTACCGCCGTACCGTCCGGCTAAATTTTATTTTCAAACCATGCCGCGCGGTTTTCTGCGCTGGATTGTCCGTTTTCTGCGTTTGGTTGGAAAAGACCCACGCAAGTACGGCCGCAACCGCGATATTGATCTGACGGCGATTAGCGAAGTGGATTTTCCGACTCATGCTGTGATTAACTACCGTCCGGTTGCCGATATTCGCGATGAAGCCTCGCGCTGCCATGCCAGCCAGGGGGGTGGGTCGTTGACCGGTGGGTTATTTGCGCCGCTCCGGCGGTTATTTGCCTCGAAGGAAATCTTCATGCAATACTACCCCGAACCGAAAAACGGGCGGGTTGAACGAGACCTTTTTGAAGGCATCGTCCAACTACCGCCCTTTAAGCGTGAGGCTTAATTTTTCAATCGGGCTCTTTTACTCAGGCTTCAACCGGTTCACCCTCTACAATGGAATGAAACACCAAGCCTTGGGGGTCAGCATCCACCAGAATAGTGTCGCCTTCTTTGAATTCGCCCGAAAGGACTTTAAGCGCCAGTACATCCTGCACTTCGCGCTGGATAGTGCGTTTCAACGGTCGAGCGCCAAAGTCGGGATCGTAACCTGCTTGCGCCAGGTATTCTTTGGCTGCCGGAGTAACCTCCAGTTTCAAACCGCGTTGCGCCAGCAGATTTGCAAGCCGGCCTAACTGGATGTCCACAATTTTGACCAGATCGTCACGGGTGAGCGAATCAAAGACCACAATCTCATCAATGCGGTTCAAGAACTCTGGCCGGAAGTGAGCTTGCAGGATACGGTTGAGCGTTTCCCGTCCTGGTTTGCCAGCGGCATGGTTCAACCATAATTCGCCGCCGAGGTTGGAAGTCATGATGACTACCGTATTGCGAAAATCTACCGTGCGCCCCTGACCATCGGTCAAGCGCCCGTCGTCCAGCAGCTGCAATAGGACATTGAAGACTTCCGGGTGGGCTTTTTCGATTTCATCGAACAGCACCACACTATACGGTTTGCGGCGGACGGCTTCGGTCAACTGCCCGCCTTCCTCGTAGCCGACATAACCCGGCGGAGCGCCAACCAGCCGCGAAACGGTGTGCTTTTCCTGATACTCGCTCATGTCAATGCGGATCATGGCTTTCTCATCGTCAAAGAGAAACTCCGCCAGCGCGCGCGCCAGTTCGGTTTTACCAACGCCGGTTGGCCCAAGGAAGATAAATGACCCAATGGGGCGGTTTGGATCCTGTAAGCCGGCTCGGGCGCGGCGCACCGCATTGGATACCACCCGGATAGCTTCATCCTGTCCAACCACGCGCTGATGCAGACGCTCTTCCATGTGCAGCAATTTCTGCATTTCGCCTTCCATCAGGCGCGAAACAGGAATACCCGTCCAGCGCGAGACAATCTCGGCAATCTCTTCGGCGTCCACTTCTTCTTTCAGCAGGGCGCCTTCCGCCTGAATTCCTTTCAGACGATTTTCGGCTTCGCGCAACTGCTGTTCCAATTCGCGCAGCAGACCATAGCGCAGGCGGGCCGCTTTTTCCAGGTCATTGCGCCGCTCGGCGTCTTCCATTTCAATGTGCGCCTGCTCGATTTTTTCCTTTACTTCCCGCAGGGCAGCAATGGCTTGTTTTTCGGTCTCCCAGCGGGTATACAATTCGGCGGCGCGTTCGCGCAAATCGGCCAGTTCTTGTTCCAGCTTCTCCAACCGTTCTTTGGAAGCCTTATCCTTTTCTTTTTGTAAGGCTTGCCGTTCGATTTCTAATTGCATGATTTGACGATCCACCTCGTCCAACGCCTGCGGCTTCGAGTCAATTTCGGTGCGCAGGCGGGCAGCGGCTTCGTCAATCAGGTCAATCGCTTTATCGGGCAGGTGGCGGTCGGTTATATAGCGGTGCGAAAGGGTAGCCGCCGCGATGACAGCCGCATCGGTAATGCGAACGCCATGATGGACTTCATAGCGCTGTTTAAGGCCTCGCAAGATGCTGATGGTATCCTCTACCGAAGGTTCTTCAACCAGCACGGGTTGGAAGCGGCGTTCGAGAGCCGGGTCTTTTTCGACGTGTTTGCGGTATTCATCAAGGGTGGTTGCGCCAATCATGTGCAGTTCACCGCGCGCCAGCATTGGCTTGAGCATGTTGCCAGCATCCATAGCGCCTTCAGCCGCGCCAGCCCCAACCACCGTATGCATCTCATCCACAAATAAAATGACTTCACCGGCTGCGCTGGTGATCTCGTGCAAAACGGCTTTGAGACGCTCCTCAAATTCGCCGCGGTATTTTGCGCCGGCGACCAGCGCACCCATATCCAACTGGACGATGCGTTTGTGCTTCAGCCCTTCCGGTACATCGCCGTTGACGATGCGCTGAGCCAACCCTTCCACAATGGCGGTTTTACCCACGCCGGGGTCGCCGATCAAGGCCGGGTTGTTCTTGGTGCGGCGAGAAAGGATTTGAATGACGCGGCGAATCTCTTCATCCCGCCCGATGACCGGATCGAGTTTGCCTTGACGCGCCATGGCGGTCAAGTCGCGACCAAACTTTTCCAATGCCTGATAGGTGGCTTCCGGGTTTTGGGAAGTAACCCGTTGGGTACCCCGTACCGATGCCAAGGCTTTCAGGATGGTTTCTTTGGTTACGCCATACTGGCTGAGCCGCCGGCCTTCGATGCTCTCCGTCAACCCCAACAAAATATGTTCGGTGGAGACATAATCGTCCTGCATCCCTTTGGCGTAGCGTTCAGCCGCGTTGAGCACATCGCTTGCCGCACGCGAAAGACCGATCTCCCCGCTGGCGCCGTACACTTTCGGGCGCTTTTCAAGTTCCTGGGTCAGTTCCTGGCGGATGGCCAACACGCTGCCAGCAATGCGAGTGATTACGGCGGGAACGACTCCATCTTCCTGTTGAATCAACGCCAACAGAAGATGAGCCGGTTCAATAGCCTGATGATTCAAGTCCTGCGCCAACCGTTGGGACTGAAATATTGCCTCCTGAGCTTTTTGGGTATATTTGTCTAAGTTCATTTTTTTACCTCCTGATCATAGCAATTTGTACCAATAAATCCATCTAGGGTCTATAATGGCTGTTCTCATGTTAGGCTGGTAATATAAGATTCGCGTCTATCGAATATTAGAAAATGTTAAGAAATCGTTGAAGGAAATGGTCAAGTGCGGGTATACTTGACCTCAAGACTATCGCAAAGCCATTCAGAAAATAGCCTATGGAAAATTTAAAGTCTTGTCAGGTTTACTGGTTGGGAGAAGTTGAGTATCAACGCGCCTGGGACTTGCAGAACCGGCTGGCGGAGCGCATTGCGGTCGGCGATCAGCCTCCCACCTTGCTTTTACTGGAACATCCCCATACCTACACCATCGGCCGCCGCGGTGGGCGCGAGCATATCCTCTGGCCGCCGGAAGAAATTCAACGGCGGGGCATTGCCATTTTTGAGGTTGATCGCGGTGGGGATATTACTTACCACGGCCCGGGTCAACTGGTTGGTTATCCGCTGCTGCCGCTGGCAACCCCCGGCTGGCAGGGTGAGCGCCTGCCGCAGGCTGATTTTGTCGGTTATGTGCGAAAATTGGAAGAAACCCTGATTCGGGCGCTGGCATTTTATGGAATTGAAGCCTTCCGGCGGGAAGGCTTGACGGGTGTGTGGGTGAATAAAGCCGGTGGTGAATTCCGTCTGCCGGTCAAAATCGCCTCAATCGGGGTCAAAGTAGATGCGCGTGGGGTAACGCGGCATGGGTTTGCGCTGAACGTTCAACCGGAGATGGTCTACTGGCAAGGAATCATACCCTGCGGATTGAATGGGGTGCAAATGGCTGCAATGGGCGACTGGCTCTCGCCCTGTCCGCCAGTTCGAGACGTGGCCGAACAAATTAGCCGGGTTTTTCAAACCGTGTTTAAAATCCAGATGGAGTGGCAGCCATCTCTGCCGGACTTTCTAAACCGTTGACTTGGCAATCACCCGCACAACCAGCGGGCGGTTGAAGGTTTTTTCAAACGCTTCAAGGTGATTTTCAACACCCCATTGTTCTAGTTGACAATCCTGATCCGAAAACATTTCAAGGATGACTTCTTTTTTTTCGCCGGAGACGAAACGGGCACGATGCACTGCGCCCATGTGACTGCGATCCAGACTTTCGGCCAGACGAAGGATAATTCCAAGCACCTTGACAGCCGTCTGCGAATCCTTATCCAGTGCGGCAAATTCCGGCTCTTTCTTACTGGGGAGCGCTTTGCGGTGGTGCAGACTGGCCAACGCCATGATGGCAATCTCTTTCTGATCAAAGCCCAATAAATCGGCGTTGCGGATCAGGTAGTAGGTGTGCATCTGATGGTTTTGATAGGAAAGGAAAGCGCCAATATCATGGAGTAGAGCGGCGTATTCCAGCAGTTCGCGCTCCCAGCGGCCTAATCGGTGCAGGCCGATTTGATACCCCGAATCGTATAACTGTAAAGCCAGGCGGGCGACATGTCGGGCATGCGGCTCGTCAAAGTTGACGGTGCGCGCCAGGTGCAGCACGGAACGTTCCCGTACGGTCATTTGACCGAGCATAAGAGATTGATCGGTGCGGGAGAGATAATCTATCAGCAATCCATCCCGCAGACCTCGTTCGCTGGGGCGGAAAGAGGGCAATTTGAGTTCTTCCATGATGGTATCAATGATTGCCGCCCCGGCAATGATGATATCCGCCCGGTCGGGGTTTATGCCGGGAATCTGACGGCGTTCTTCTAAATTGGCTTCACAGAGAACTTGAATCACTTCTTTGAGCTGGGCATGGGTGATTTCATCCTCGCGTTCCAGTTTGCGCTTGAAAAAGCGACTGGCGGCAATATCTGCCAGGTTGAGAATGGTACCGGAAGAGCCGTAAACGACATCAATTTTGTAGGGTTGAACGCGCTGGATGGTGCGCACAATAATGTTGCGGACATAATTTTGAATCAACGCATAACGAATCGGCGAGATGGGTTGCTGTTCATCCGGCAAAAAAAACATGGTTGTCAGGCGGATTGCGCCTAATTTGAGGGAGTCCAGCAGGTGATACTGCTGCTGGTCGCCAACAATGATTTCAGTGCTGCCGCCGCCAATGTCAATGAATAAGGCCTGCCGGTCAGCAAGATGAACGCCGGAGGCGACACCCAGATAAATCAGGCGGGCTTCTTCCAGTCCGGAAATGGCGCGGACATCCAGACCGGCTTCGTCCTTCAGGCGTTGGATGAATTCGCCTTTGTTGCTGGCCTCGCGAGTGGCCGAGGTGGCTACCGCGATGATTTCTTCCGCCTGGCGCTGGCGGGCCAGTTCGGCAAATTTTCGGCACACAGTAATAGCGCGATCCATCGCTTCGGGCTGGAGGGTTTGTTCGATGAATTCGCCCTCGCCGAGTCGCACCACTTCTTTTTGGGCGGTAAGCACTTGATAGGTCTTATTGGGATTGATGCGCACCAGCAAAAGACGGATGGAGTTTGTGCCGATGTCAATAAAACCGACCACCCGGCTTTTTGAAGGGGCTTCTGAATTCTCCATTTATTCATACCTCCGGCTGAGTAGTTGTTTGGTCAAAAGCGGCTTTCCCCTGTGAGTCGGGATTTGGAGAGGAATCATCAACGGCCGCTCTGCGGCGCAGGTTTTCCCACAAGTTTTCCCCCTGCCATTCCCCCCAGGAATGGACGAATTGCTGATAGAGATTTTGGCGCTCCTGTTCCCGCAACTCTCGGTAGTACAACAATCCGGGCAACAAGCGCTTGAACGGACGCGGGTGGCCAAAATAATCAATGGTGCGTTGGCGTTCTTCTTCGATGAATTGCGGCAGGTAGGCAATCCAGACATCCGCATCGTGAATCGCTCCCAGCAAGTCCTGACACTGCCGCAGGGACTTGATAAATGGTTTTAACTCATCCTCAAAAAGGGGGGCGAAAAATTCCAGGGTGTAACGCAGGTGTTTACCCGCAATCCGCATGGCGTGCAATTCGGTCACGCATTCCGGCCGGGTCACATACGGCTCAAAGGCAAGAAACTCATCCAACCGCGCCTGAATGTGTTCATCGGCTAACTTTCGTAAAGCAGGATCGCCTGAATCCAGTTGATTTTTGTAGATTTCAAAAGGTGCAAGTTTCTGGGTGATTTCAGCGATCAGATTGTCTTTCTCCAAACGGCGCAGGGCTTTGAGGACATCTTTTTGCATCTCGCGCCGGCGCTGGCGCATGCGCAACAAGAGGCGGCGCACACCCGCTCGTTCGGGGGGGCTAAGCCGGCTGACCAGTTCACCGAGATGCTCAATTTGAACATCCGTATCGCGGGCAGAGCCTAACGCACGGGTAATGGCGCGAATGCGTTTGCGCCAATTTTCATGGCGGCGCGGGGCGAGGAAGGGGCCAAAAATGGGTAAAGCGCTGCGAAGACGGCGGGTGGCAACCCGCATGCGGTGGACGGCTTCGATATCTTCGGCTTTCTTCACGCCTTCAATTTCATCTACCATCGCGCTCAATTGCCTCAGGATGATGGCAGCGCCAAAAATTTGAATATTTTGATTAACCGGGGATTTTGGCATCAGGTCACCTCTCCTTGCTGACTATCTTTCATTATAGCATTGTCTGGTCGGCTTTTAAGAAGATAAAAACTCCCCGTCATTTACGACGGGGAGGAAGGGTTGTCAAGAAGGAGATGCCAGTTAAACGTTGGCGTCGTCTTCGTCCATGCCGTCAATTTCAAACAATTCCCCAGTGGCGCTGAAAACGGTGCGTTCGCAGATGTTAGTGACCCGGTCTGCCAGACGTTCTAAATTATGAATCACCCATAGCATGAGATTGGTGTGATCAATCAGGGCGGGATTGGCTATCATTGCCTCGACAATCTTTCGGTAAGCCTGATTGAAGAGTTCGTCAACCTGATCATCCTCTTTTGGAATGGCAAGTGCCTGGGTATGGTTTTCCGAAACAAAAGCCCCCAGAGCGCGGTGCAGCATACTGACGGCAATTTCCGCCATTTTATCAATTTCCTGAATCGGAATAATGACTTCGCCTTCGCCGAGGCGGGTGACGACTTTGGCAATTCCTTTGGCGTAATCTCCCATGCGTTCCAGTTCGGTGTTGACTTCCAGCATAGCGGTCATTTCGCGAAGATCGCGCGCCATGGGTTGCTGGGTCGCCATGAGGGTGATGATGGCATTTTCGATGGCAAAGCGTTTTTCGTTGATGGTCTGATCGGCTTCGAAAATCTCGCGTGCCAGATGGATGTCGCGGTTCTTTAATGCCTGAATTGCAGAGAGGGTGGCCTGCTCCACCATACTGCCAAGAATAAGAATTTCATCCCGTATCTGGTTGATTTGTCGGATTAAGGTGTCGCGTGGCATTGGAAAGCCTTTCCTGTTTGAGATTTAGCCGAAACGCCCGGTGATGTAATCTTCGGTGCGTTTATCTTTCGGGCGGGTAAAGATAACATTCGTTTGGTCAAATTCGATCACCGTGCCCGAGCGTTCTTCATCGCCGGTCAGCATCATCATGGCTGTGTAATCGGATACGCGGGCAGCTTCCTGCATGTTGTGGGTCACTATGACAATTGTATAATTTTCTTTCAGTTCGCGCATCAAATCTTCGATTTTGAGTGTGGCAATGGGGTCAAGCGCTGAGGCGGGTTCATCCATCAAAATGACTTCCGGTTTGATGGCAATCGCCCGCGCGATACAGAGGCGTTGCTGCTGCCCGCCGGAGAGGGACAATCCGCTCTGATCCAACTTATCCTTGACCTCATCCCATAAGGCAGCCCCGCGCAAAGCCTGTTCAACCAGGTCGTCCAATTCGGATTTTGAACCGCGAAAGCCATTAATTTTCAATCCCCAGGCAATGTTTTCGTAAATTGATTTGGGAAAGGGATTGGGTTTTTGAAAGACCATGCCAATTCGTCGGCGGACTTCGACCGGGTCAATCGAGGGATCGTAAATATCCTCGCCGTTAAAAAGGATTTTTCCCTCCGAACGAGCCGATGGCACCAGCTCATTCATGCGGTTGAAGGAACGAAGGAGCGTTGATTTCCCGCAGCCGGATGGTCCGATAATCGCCGTGATTTGATGGCGAAAGACCTTAAAATTGACATCCTTAATGGCTAAAAAATCGCCGTAATAGATATTCAGGTTTTTTGTTTCCAGAACGGTGTTGTGATTGTTGTCCATTTCGGTTTTTAGCTCCAATACATCTTACCAGTGGATTGTCAGGCGGTTGCGCAACCAGATCGCCAGAGCATTCATGGAAAGCAGGACAATCAATAATATTATAATGCCTGCTGCCGCTAAACCATGAAAAGCTGGTTGAGGCAAAGAAACCCAATTAAAGATTTGAATGGGCAAGACCGTAAAAATGTCGAAAGGCCCCTTCGGGTCAAAGGCTATGTAGGTCAGGGCGCCAATGGTGATTAGAGGAGCGGTTTCTCCAATAGCGCGAGACATGGCGAGAATCACCCCGGTGAGAATGGCAGGGGCAGAATAAACCAGGACATGATCGCGTGAAACCTCCCAATCGGTTGCACCGATTGCCAGGGCGGCCTGACGAATGGAATTGGGTACCGCGCGGATGGCTTCACGGGTGGTCACGATGATAATCGGCAAAACCAGCAGCGCCATGGTCATTGCGCCGGCGATAAGGGTTCGGCCTAATCCAAGTTGCCGCACAAACAGCCCCAAACCCAGCAGGCCGTATATGATAGAAGGCACCCCGGCCAGATTGGCAACGTTGATTTCAATAAAGCGGGTAATCCGATTTTGGGGCGCAAATTCTTCCAGATAGATGCCTGCGCCAACCCCAACGGGGATAGCCATGAGAGCGGTCAGAAACATCAGCCAAATGGATCCCTGTAAGGCGGAGCGGAGGCCGGCTTTTTCGGGAAAACGGGAAGGGAACTCGGTAAACAGACGGGTACTCAGCCATGGCAAACCGTCCAAAAATACATCAACCAACAGGGTTAGCAGCATGGCGATTCCTAATAGAATAGCAAAAAAGGCAAGTATTTCAAAGATTTTGCCTTTCAGTTTTCGGAAGGAAAGGTTGCGTTCAAAGGTGACATCTTTGAGGGCAGTAAGCGTACTCATTCGTATTTCTCCCGGAAGCGTTTGGTGATGAAATAACTGATGATGTTCATGACCAGCGTCATGGCAAATAACAACATACCCACCGCAAAGATCGTTTTGTAGGCGATACTTTGATGGGGAGTATCACCAAGACTGACCTGAACGATGTAGGCGGTCATCGTTTCAATGGACTGGAGCGGGTTGAGTGTCAGTTTGGGTTGTTGACCGGCGGCAATCGCCACGATCATCGTCTCGCCGATAGCGCGCGAAACTGCGAGGATGAACGCCGCAGCCACGCCAGAAAGCGCCGCCGGCAGAACCACCTGAACGGCTGTTTCAAATTTGGTGGCGCCCAATGCGTAAGATGCTTCACGAAGCGAACGCGGCACCGCTGAAAGAGCATCTTCCGAGACCGAAGCCATCAACGGCAAAATCATAAACCCCATGGCGATCGAGGCGCTGGCGGCGTTGAAAATTTGGGTTTCAGGAAAGAGGTCTCTTAAAATCGGTGTAATAAATAGCAGAGCAAAATAACCATAAACGACGGTTGGAATGCCTGCCAGAACTTCCAAAATCGGTTTCAGGACTTTGCGCATTCTTTCCGAAGCGTACTCGCTTAGGAAGATCGCTGCCAATAAACCAAGGGGTACAGCCACCAGCATTGCTCCGGCAGCGACCAGTAAAGTCCCATTGACCAGAGGAAGAACGCCAAACCGCTTTGAGGCAAACAATGGCGTCCACCGGGTATCGGTAAAAAACTCAATAATGGAGACTTCTTGGAAAAACAGGACGGTTTCCTTTAGGAGTTCATAAATAATGCCGGCAGTGGTGCCGACGGAAACAAGAGCGAAGATAAAAGTCAGAGCCCGGACAATTTTTCTTTCCCGGTCGCGCTTCAGGTGGTTTTGGGGGTTTAGAGAGTGAATTGTGGTAGTCATTTGCAAGTTTCCCTCTTTGACACAGGGAATGGGACGAATTGGAATCGTCCCATCCCCGCCATTCTAAGCGAACTGAAATTTACTCTTTGGAAAGCAAATCAGCCAGTGAAACGCCAATGGTTGAACCTTGACCTTCAAAGACTGAACCGGTGACGCGGTTATCATAGCGTTTCTGCGCCAGCTGATAAATTTCATCGGTCAGCGGAATATAACCAACTTCCCTTGAAAGCTCACCGGCGTTTTTCAGGTAGAAATCAATGAAGAGACTGATCTCATCCTTTTCATCCACCCGGGCGCGATTCACGTAAATGAAGAGCGGGCGAGAGAGCGGCTGATAAGTCCCTTGGGACACGGTCGTGATATCGGGGAGGACGCAGTTTCCATCGCCGTTGTCAATTGCAACCAGTTTGAGTTTGTCGGTGTTTTCTTCGTAGTAAGCTAACCCAAAGAAACCAAGCGCGTTGGTGTCTCCGGCAATACCTTGCACCAAAACATTATCATCCTCGCTGGGCAGGAAGTCGCCGCGGCTTGCTCCTTCTTTACCGACAATCGCTGCGGTGAAGTAGTCGTAAGTGCCCGAATCGGTGCCCGCGCCGTAGAGGGTCAAAGGTTGATTGGGAAAGCCCTCGCGCACCTGGCTCCAGTTGGTGATAACCCCTTCGGCAGCCGGTTCCCAAATCTTTTTGAGTTCTTCAACGGTCAGGCAGCTGGCAAAGTTATTCGCGGGATTGACCATGACAGCCAGGCCGTCGAAAGCAACCGGCAATTCGATGTATTCAATTCCGTTTTTCTGGCAAAGCTCAACCTCAGAGGGTTTGATCGGCCGCGAAGCGTCGGAAATGTCGGTTTCGCCGTTGCAGAATTTCTTAAAACCGCCGCCGGTACCGGAAATCCCAACCGGCACGCGCACCTGCGGATAAACTTTCGCAAACTCCTCAGCGACCGCTTGAGTGATCGGCGCTACTGTGCTGGAACCATCCACAAGAATGGTGCCTTCTACCGGACCGGGGGTGGGGGTGATGAGCTTTTCAACTTCTACGAGCTGAGTTTCAATGACTTTTTCAACGGTCACCTGGGGTTGGCCCGGTTCGGAAGGGGCTTGCGTTGCTGCCGGCGTACAGGCTGATAAGATCAGCCCAACAACAACTAAAAGGAAAAATAAGGGGCGAACTTTACGAATCATTGGTTTTTCTCCTTAGTAAAAAATTGGATTTGGAAATTTACCCCTTCATCATATCAATTGGTGTTTAAGATTGTTGGATAAGGTTGTTAAGGGCTGGTTAAATTAAATTTAAGCAATTGAATCAACCCACCACTGACTTAAAGAACTTGGCGGATGACTTACCCGGAGTTTGGGGTGTATTCATGTTTCTGCTTGGTTCGAACAGGGCTGAATGGGTATTTTAGTTAAGGATGATTTACAAATCACACTATAATCAAATAAGAGGATTTCAATCAATCGTGAATGGAAACCCGTCAATCTATCTAAAAACCCTCAAAAAAGTTTTTCCTGCCTTCACGGATAGGGAACTTCATCAACTGTTTTCATCCGGGAGGATTAGGCATCACCCAAAAAATACCCGCCTAACCACGGAAGGCGCTTACGAAACAACTTTTTATATCCTGCTCAAGGGGGAAGTTCGGGTAACCAAAAAGTTTGATGAGAACAAAGAGCGAATCCTGAAACAGTTGAGCGACGGGGATTTTTTTGGTGAAATGGCCATCATTCACGATGCCCCCAGGGCGGCAACCATAACCGCCTTAACCGATGTGGAAGTGCTGGAAATAGAACGAGAAGCCTTTGTGAAACTGCTGCATACGAACAGCCAGCTTACTCTCGCAATCGTCCGAGAAGTCAGCCGCCGGTTGAGGGAGAATGATGAGATTGCAATCGCCGATTTACGCAAAAAAACCGAGGAATTGAGCGAGGCTTATCGGAGACTTTCCCAACAGGAAGCGGCGCGCAGCCAGTTTTTAACGACCATTGCCCACGAGCTGCGCACTCCCTTGATGGCTGCCAACGGCTTTTTACAAATCATCCGCTCCGGAAATTTGCAGGGAGAAGCCCTACAACAGGCTGTGGATACGGTAACGCGTAATTTGTGGGAGATTACAGCGTTGATCAACGATATCTTGTTTCTGCAAGAAATGGAATTAATCCTTCCGGAGTTTCAGCCAACCGACTTGAGTCGGATTATTTTGGAGGCGATCGAAACTTATCGTCCGGCAGCTCAAAAGCAGGGAGTTGAGCTGCAGGTCAACTTGCCGGCCGGGGCGGTAGAGATTCGCGGCGATGCAAAAAGTCTGAGCCGGGCGCTTGCGGCGATATTGGATAATGCGATCAAGTTTAGTCCTAACGGCGGAAAGGTGGAAATCAGTTTATTGCCCCTGGATGATTGGGCGGAAATTGAGGTTCGGGATAACGGGGTAGGCATACCGCCAGAAGCTCTGCCCCACATTTTTGACCGTTTCTTCCACGTTGATGAGGTCAATGGTCACCTCTTCCGCGGGGCTGGATTGGGACTGTCCATTGCCCGCCAGGTGGTGGAACAACACGGCGGGGAAATTACCGTGCAAAGCGAAGTGGGGAAAGGCAGCGTCTTCCGGCTGCGATTGAAGCGCAGTTAACTTGCCCGCCGGCGCTTGACCTTAGGCCCCTGCGGGGTGTCCATCACTTCGTAGCCGGCCTCAATAATCTGATTACGCAGAGAATCGGCGTCCTGCCAGCGCTTTTCGGCGCGCGCCTGCTGACGCAAGTCAACCAATTGTAAAATCTCATCGGGGATGTCTTCTTCGGATGGCTGCCAGTTGGTTAGATTCAAACCCAATACACGGTCGAACTCCAAAAGGGTGGCCTTCTTGACGCCGCTGGGGAGTTCTGAGCGTACCAGTTCCCAGGTTAACGCCAGGGCGCGCGGCATGTTCAGGTCATCGTTGATGACTTCGAGGAATTTTTGCCGGTAAGCCGAGTCGGGTTCGGTCGGCTCGCCCCATTCGTAAAAGGCGTTTCGCAAGCGCTCCAACGCTTTGGCAGACCCATCCAGCCCTTCCCAGGTAAAGTTCAATTTCTGGCGGTAAATGGCGCTGAGGCAGAACATGCGATAGGCCAGCGGGTCATAGCCCTCTTCTATTAATGTTTCAACTCGCAGGAACTTTCCGCTGGATTTGGACATTTTAACGCCTTCGTCCAGTTGCAGGAAGTAGCCATGCAGCCAGAAGTTCGCCAGGCGGGTGCCGTAGCAGGCTTCGGTTTGGGCAATTTCGTTGGTGTGATGGACGGTAATATGGTCTTCTCCGCCGCAGTGGATATCGAAAAAGGGGCCGAGATACTTGGCGGACATAGCCGAACATTCAATGTGCCAGCCGGGGAATCCAACCCCCCAAGGGCTGTCCCATTCCATCTGACGTTTTTGGTCTTTGGGACTGAATTTCCACAACGCAAAGTCGGTTGGGTGGCGTTTTTCGCCCATTTCAATCCGGGCGCCGGCTTGCAGTCCCTCAATGTCCAATCTTCCCAAGTAACCATAGGAGGGCAGTCTGCTGGTATCAAAGTAAATGCCATCCGATGTGCGGTAGGTGTATCCCATCTCCTCAATGCAGCGGATGAAGTCAATCTGTTCCTGAATGTGATCGGTTGCGCGGCACCAAATGGTTGGTTCAAGGATGTTCAACCGTTTGAGGTCTTTGCGGAATTCCTCGGTGTAAAATTCGGCAATTTCCCACGCCGTTTTGCCGGTACGGCGGGCGCCGGCTTCCATTTTGTCCTCACCGGTGTCCGCATCGGAGGTCAGGTGACCCACATCGGTGATGTTCATGACGTGCTTGACCTGATAGCCGTTGAACAACAAGACCCGTTTGAGAATATCCTCAAAGATGTAGGTGCGCAGGTTGCCAATATGGGCATAGTCATAAACGGTGGGACCGCAGGTGTACATGCCCACTTCCGGCGGATTGAGCGGTTGAAATTCGCGTAAGCTGCGGGTGTAGGTGTCGTAAAGGACCAGAGGTGTCATGGATTATTTTTCTTTTCAGGTTGGGATTTTCTTTTCTATATTTTACTCGATGGTTAGTAAAATAATCCCGCCGATTGTCAGCAACATTCCCAGAATGGTTTTGAGAGTGAGCGGCTCTCCTCCAAGGATCAAGCCCATTAATGCTCCGAATAATGGAGAAGTGAAGGCGATTGGCATGACCCGGCTGAGCGGCGCGCCTTTGATGGCGGTGTAAAAACACAACATTCCGGCTGCCCCGGCAACAACTCCACCGCCGATCACCATGTAGAGGATTGCTTTACTGCCGGCAAGCGGCAGGGTTTTCCATTGGGGGAAAGAGGCAGCCGCCAGCAGCATGAATGCAACCAGGGTACGAAGGGTGATTCCCATGGTCGGCGAAAGGTTGCCGAGATGTAACCCCTTCTTTTCAAAATAGCCGCCTACTCCCCAGCAGATCGCCGCCATCAGTGCAAAAATCTGTGGTTTCATAGAAATTCCCCTCACCAGGGTTGAAAGGTAAAATACTGTTTGTAATTAGCCTGCCAGCCGAGCGGGAGAAACTCGCCGGTTACCGGATTTTGCCGGTATTGTCCGGAGTAAGCGCCTGCTCGAATTGCCTGCAGCGCCTCAATCAGACGATCCACATCGGCAGTTGAGTTGTATAAACCGAAGGAGATGCGCACCATGCCGGGGGCATTGCGCCGGTCACCGCTGATCATCTGTTGGCGCACCTGCTCGGCTTGTTCAGCGCTAAAACCCAGCAAGTGGAGCAAATAGGGATGGGCGCAAAAACAACCGTTGCGCACCCCAATGCCGTATTCGTATCCCAAAATCGCCGCCACCAAAAAATGAGAAATTCCCGGCAGATTGATGGGGATAACTCCCAGGCGCTGATCGGCGCAATTCGGACGGGTGTCCCCGTAGATTTTAATTCCGGGAATGGTTTGGAGGCGTTGGAGAGCATAAGCGGTCAGCTCGGCTTCGTGGGCGGCCACGGTTTCCATCCCAATTTTTTCTAACTGAGCCGCAGCGGCTGCCATGGCGATTGCGCCAATGGTGTTGGGACTGCCGGCTTCCTCTCGTTCCGGCGGCGCAGACCAGACGACGCGCTCAGTGGTAACAACTTCCACCTGACCACCGCCGCGCAGGTCGGGATCGCCTTGTTCGAAAATATCGCGCCTCCCGATTAATGCCCCGCTGCCGAAGGGAGCATACATTTTGTGGGCCGAAAGGGCAATGTAATCCAGATGAGCAGGATCATCCAGCGGCCGCATATGGACTTTGCGGTGCGGGGCAAGTTGGGCGCAGTCCACCATGATTTGCGCTCCAACAGCATGAGCCTTTTCGGCCAGGCGGTGAATCGGGTTAATGTAACCGGTCACATTGCTGGCGCCGCTAACGGCTACCAGCGCTACCCTGTTCCCGTAGTTCTGCAATAGTTCGTCAAAGTGGTTTTCATCCAGTCTTCCATCTGGAAGCAGACCGACATGAATCACCTTTGCAACAGCCCGCCACGGCAGGTCGTTAGAGTGATGTTCCATCCGGCTGATTAAGACGATATTTCGTTCGGCAGAAAACGGAAACCGGCGCGCCAGTTTATTGATGGCTTCGGTGGTGTTTTTGCCGAAGATGCAAAGATGGGTTTGGGGATCAGCGCCCACAAATTCCAGCATTTGGTTGCGGGATTCTTCATAGGCGTGAGTGGAAATCTGGCTCTTGAAGCCCGTTCCGCGATGCACGCTGGAATAGAAGGTTAAGAAACGATTGACACAATCCTGCACATGGCGGAGAGACGGGGTGGATGCGGCATTGTCGAGATTGAGGTAGGGTACATGGTCGCCGCTCAGGGTTGGCACCGGTGTATCCATGCCGCAAAACAGGGTGCGAAAGTCGTGAGTTGTGGGGTTCATAGCCTCCTCGGTGGAATGGAAAGTTAACAGTTTTGTCAAACCACTTGCAAATTGGAAGAAAAACCGCTATACTAGTGGTAGTTTCTGGAAAATAGTGGGTTAAGGTGGTAGGGATCGCCGGACAGCCGGCGTTCCGCTGTTAAAAGGAGAAGTCGAACAAATGTTCTTAGGCCAGTTTGAGCATTCCATTGATGAAAAAGGGCGGATGGTGATTCCCAGCCGTTACCGCGATTTGCTTGAACTGGGTGGCGCGTATGTAACGCTTGGTTTTGATCAAAATTTGATGGTGATGACGGCTTCCTCCTTCAAGGAAATTGCAGAAAATACTCGCAAAGTCAGTTTGACCGATGAAGATGCCCGCGATCTCAAACGCTGGATTTTCTCGAATGCCGTTTGGGTCGAAGTTGATCGGATTGGGCGTGTCCTGATTCCGCAGCACTTGCGCGATAAAGCCCGCTTGAACACTGCTGTTGTGGTGGTGGGAGCGGGGGATTATTTTGAAATCTGGGCGGCAGAATTGTGGAATCAAAGATTAAAACAGATAGAGGACTCTGAGCAGGCGGCAAAACGGTTTTCATCGTTCGATATCCGCCTGTAACCGGTGGCAAAGGAATGACTAATTCGGAGGAATTTCCAAACCACCAACCTGTACTTTACCATGAAATTATACACGCTTTAAGGCCGCAAAGCCCGGGGAGATACGTTGACGCGACCGTCGGGGCCGGGGGGCATGCCTGGGGGATACTGGAAGCAAGCGCGCCGGATGGGCAGCTTTTAGCGCTGGACAAAGACCCGCAGGCGCTGGCAATCGCGAGCCAGCGCCTGTCTGTATATCATCCGCGTGTGATCCTCGTTCATGCTTCCTACACTCAATTGCGGGAGGAACTGAGTCGAATCGGATGGCAGCAGGTCAATGGGATTGTGTTTGACCTTGGGGTTTCTTCCATGCAGTTGGATCAGGCGGAACGCGGATTCTCCTTTCTTGCGGACGGGTTGCTGGACATGCGTTTTGATCCCACAGCCGGCAGAAGCGCCGCGGATCTGGTCAACCGTTTGTCGGAGGATGAATTGACCGATTTGATCTGGCGGTATGGGGAAGAACGCCACGCCCGCCGGATTGCCCGCGAAATTTGCCGTTCCCGTCCGCTTGAGACAACCCGTCAACTGGCTCAGGCAGTAGAACGGGCGGTTGGTGGGAGAAAGGAACGCATTCACCCGGCTACCCGGACTTTTCAGGCTTTGCGGATTGCCGTCAATGACGAGCTGCGGGGGCTGGAGCAAGTCCTTCCGGATGCCGTAGATGTCCTGGCGAGCGGCGGCAGGCTTGCGGTGATTTCCTTTCATTCACTGGAAGACCGCATCATCAAACAATTCTTTCGCCGAGAAAGCCGTGATTGTATCTGCCCACCGGAGCAGCCGGTTTGTACCTGCAACCACCATGCAACCCTGCGGGAAATTACCCGCAAACCCATACTTCCCTCAATGGAGGAAATTGCAACCAACCCCAGAGCCCGAAGCGCAAAATTGCGCGTTGCCGAAAAACTCTAAACTGGCATGACAATTGCATTCTTTACCCCTGAGACGACCCAACAAACTCAGAACGGAGCAAGTTCCAAGATGAATCAGCGAATAATTCAAGCCTATCGTCAAGCCCCATGGCGCGTTCAGCTCCAGTGGATTGGTTTGTTTTTGCTGATGCTGGTGGGGGGGATGCTGATTGCCGGCGTGTACTTGTATGTCAGCGGACGGGCTGCTGAAACCGGGGCTCGCATAAAGGCCCTGGAGTTAGAGCGTGAGGGGCTGGCAATCCGGATTGCGGATATGCGCACCCAACTGGCTTGGTTAAATTCCTCCCAGGTGATGCTGGGGCGGGCAGAAAAACTGGGCTTTCGTCCGGTGGAGCGTGATGATCTGGTTTATTTGCCGGTTACGGGTGTGACCGGCCGTGAGGTTGTCTTTTTAGCGCCGCCTCCCGCTTCGGTGCAGCGCGAAAATAAACTGCTCCGCCCGGCATATACCCAATCCCTTTGGGATTTACTTTATCAAAGCGCTTACCAGTTTGTAAATACGAGAGGGGGACAGGGTCAATGAACGACGGCTTCGGTCGAATGCGATTGGTCGGCGCGGTGTTTGTGCTGCTGAGTGCGGCAATTGTCTATCAAATGATTCGCATTCAGAATAGTGAGCATTCCCGTCAGCTGGTGGAAATATTTGCCAAAACTTACAACCAGCAGGTGCGAATTATTTTACCGGAAAGAGGGAACATTTATGACCGCTGGGGTAATTTGCTGGCGGGGAACAAAGAAGTGTATGAGGTGGGTATTGCTCCTCCTCAAGTCGTTAATCCCGAAACCGTGGCGAGGGATCTGGCGGCTGTGCTTGAAGTGGATTATTATGATACCCTTCGCAAAGCGGAGTCATTTCGAAAAGAAGGCAACGAACGTTATGAATTAATCAAGGATTTCGTGCCGGCTGAAAAGATTCGCCAACTGGAACAAAAATTGTCAGAATACGAGAAAGCAGAAAAACCCAAGAAGGGGGCTGCACCGTCCCTGTCGGGTGTCTACTGGAAGCCTCATCTCATCCGCAGCTACCCCGAAAATGAACTGGCTGCCAATGTGCTTGGCTTTTACAATTATTTGGATCGCTGGACCGGCAGGGGTATGTTGGGGCTGGAAGAGCAGTATAATAACCTGCTTGCAGGGAACAAACAGCAGATTATCCTGCCGTTGAATCCCACCGAGATTCAGGATATCCCTGAAATTCCGCCCGGCGCCAGCCTGATCACCTCGCTGGATCGGGATGTTCAGGCAGCCATGGAGCGAATAATTGATCACGCCGTCGAAGCCAACGGCGCAGAATCCGGTACATTAGTGGTGATGGACCCAAAGACGGGTGAAATTCTGGCAATGGCGACAACGCCGCACTTCAATCCGAATGAATACTGGCGCTACAACGAGGTCTTCCCGGTTGGCAGCTACTTTAACCGCGCCATCGGTCAGTTATATGAACCCGGTTCGGTCTTCAAGGTCTTAACCATGGCAGCCGCGATTGATGCGGGCGCCGTCCAGCCCGAAACGCCGTTCGTAGATGTTGGCGCGATTGAAGTGGGCGGCATTTGGATTTACAACTGGGACCGTGGGGCATGGGGACCTCAGGATATGGTCGGTTGTATGCAACACTCTTTGAATGTGTGCCTGGCCTGGGTTGCGCAGGAATTAGGTCCAACTCAGTTTTACAAATACTTACAGGACTTTGGAATTGGGCGCTATACCGGCATTGATCTGGCCGGGGAGCAGGTGTATCCGCTGAGTTTGCCCGGCGACCAGAACTGGTATCCGGTCAATTTGGGCACCAATTCGTTTGGTCAGGGTGTGGCGGCCACCCCCATTCAGATGATTACGGCAATCGCTGCCATGGCGAATGATGGCAAAATGATGGCCCCGCATGTCGTCAAAGCCTATATTCAGGATGGGGTTCAGTATTCGGTCAACCCGCGGGTGATTCGTCAGGTAGTCAAGCCGGAGACAGCCCGGACAATCACTGAAATGCTGGCTTTTTCACTCGAAAATGAGGCTTCAAATGCGCTGGTCGAAGGTTATCGGATTGCCGGAAAGACCGGGACGGCGGAAATTCCCGGCCCCGGCGGCTATACCAACATGACCAACGCTTCGTTTGTGGGCTGGGGACCGGTTGATGATCCCCGCTTTATCGTGTATGTCTGGCTGGAAAAACCAACCAGTTCGCCGTGGGGTTCGGTAGTGGCAGCCCCGGTTTTCAGTCAGGCGGTTGAAGAATTGGTGGTGTTGTTGAAAATACCACCCGATGAGGTCAGGCAGCAACTGGCAAGTCCATGAGGTGATGAGTTCATGCTAACGCTGGCGGATGTATTCGAAGCCCTGAGCGGCATCAGACCCCACGCTGCCTCGCTGGTGATCAGTGAGGCTGCAGTCGATTCACGCCAGTTAATTCCGGGTTCTTTGTTCGTGGCTTTGAAAGGCGAGCGCAGCGATGGTCATGAGTATGTTCGGGCTGCCTTTGAGCGCGGCGCCCATTTGGCTTTGGTACAAAGGGAAGTGAATGTTGACCGCCCGGTAGTGGATATGAGGGTTGTAGATCCCAACAAACCATTAGAAGCGCCATCCCCGCCATTTTGCATTCGGGTTGAGGATACCCTCCAAAGTCTGCAAAAGCTGGCGGCTTACTGGCGCCGCAAGCATGACCTGCAAGTCATTGGGATTACCGGTTCGGTAGGCAAGACTACCACCAAAGAACTGATTGCCGAGGTTCTGGCGCAGCGTTACCGGGTTTTGAAAACCCAGGGAAATTTGAACAATGAAATCGGCTTACCGCTTACTCTGCTGCGCCTGACGGCAGCTCATCAGGCGGCTGTGCTGGAAATGGGTTTTTATGTGCCGGGAGAAATTGCCTTTTTATGCGATATCGCTCAACCGCAGGTGGGGGTTATCACCAGCATCGGAACGGTCCATGCCGAGAGGGCCGGCTCGCAGGAAGCGATTGCCGCCGGAAAGTCCGAATTGGTGCAGGCTCTGCCGCCTGCCCCGCGGGGAGTGGCTATCTTGAACTGGGATGACCCGTGGGCGCGCTGGATGGCGGATAAAACCCGCGCTCAGTTATTCACGTATGGTCTGGATGCCGCCGCTGATTTGAGAGCAGATCAAATTGAAGGGTTGGGTTTGAAAGGAATTCGTTTTCGTTTGCATTTTCGCAAGGATGTGATCCATTTACGCGTTCCGATCATTGGTCGTCACTCGGTTCATACAATATTACGATCGGTGGCGGTTGGGCTGGTTGCGGGGGTTAGCTGGCAGGAGATCATCTATGCTTTGCAGCACAGCCAATCGCAATTGCGGATGGTCACCGTCAATTTGAGCAACGGCGCGATGATCCTGGATGATTCTTACAATGCCGCTCCCGAATCCACCCTGGCAGCCTTGAACCTGTTATCGGAGATCAACGGCAGGAAGATTGCCGTATTGGGAGATATGCTGGAATTGGGAATTTACGAAAGAGAAGGTCACGAAAAAGTTGGGATGCGCGCGGCACAAGTGGCCGACACCTTGATCACCGTTGGAAAATTGGCGCGGACAATTGCCGAATCGGCCCAAAGGGCCGGCCTTCCTGCTGAAAAAATTTATGTTACCGAGGGGGTGGAGCAGGCAACCGACTTACTACGTGAAATGCTGGACGAGGGAGATGTAGCGTTGGTCAAAGGCTCGCATGGATTGCGGATGGATCGCATTGCGGCGGCATTGGAG
Source organism: uncultured Bellilinea sp. (assembly GCA_938040735.1). Taxonomy (GTDB): domain Bacteria; phylum Chloroflexota; class Anaerolineae; order Anaerolineales; family Anaerolineaceae; genus Bellilinea. The sequence goes on along the minus strand of CALHYE010000013.1, from coordinate 214,544 downwards.
GTCGAATCATGAGAGAGACCTCCCTGGCGCTGGCCCTGAGCGGGTTTAGTTTTATGCTGGCGATCATCTGGGGTGCGCCGCTGCTGCGGGTGCTGCGCCACTTTCGAATTGGCAAAATCATCCGGGTTGAGGAGCCGGACCGGCATTTTACCAAGATGGGCACGCCGACCATGGGCGGCGTGATGATTTTGCTGCCGGTGATGTTGCTGACCATCCTGCTCAACGCGGCCTCATTGATTGGGGTGACCGTGTTGGGGCGGTCGGTGCTGTTACCCTTGCTGGTCTTGTTGTCCTATTCGATTTTAGGCGCGCTGGATGATTGGGAGGGAATCCGCGGCCCGCGACGCGGTTTGGGCATGCGGGCGCGCACCAAGTTTATCTTCCAGTTGATTTTAGCCGTAGGTATTGCCTTTGGGTTGAAGTACGTGCTGCAGGTTCCGGAAATGTTTTGGCCGGGCTTTGATGAGCCAATCTCCTTGGGCGTTTTTTACATCCCGATTGCTGCCTTCATAATCGTGGGAATGTCGAACGCCGTCAACTTCACGGATGGATTGGATGGGTTGGCCGGTCTGATTGCTGCCACGGCTTTTGCGGCGTATGGCGGAGTTGCTTTGCTGCAAGATCAGGTTTTTCTGGCGCGTTTCTGCTTTACGCTGGTAGGAGCAATTTTCGGGTTTTTGTGGTTCAACGTTCACCCGGCAGAATTGTTCATGGGAGACACTGGCTCGCTTTCCATTGGAGCTACGCTGGCAGTGGTTGCGTTGATGACCGGTCAGTGGCTGTTGCTGCCGGTGATTGCCATCATCCCGGTCAGCGAGGCGTTGAGCGTGGTCATCCAAATTCTGTACTTCAAAGCTACCAAGGGGAAACGCTTCTTCCGCATGGCGCCCTTGCACTATCATTTTGAACTGGGCGGCTGGAGCGAAACTCAGGTGGTTCAGCGTTTCTGGCTGGTGAGTTTATTATTTGCCATGTTGGGTGTGGCGCTGGCGGTGGTGTGAGGATGAGGAACTGGCGAGATGCGCGCGTACTGGTCATTGGGGCAGCCCGGCAAGGGCTGGCGCTCAGCCGTTACCTGGCCGGTAAAGGCGCGCGGGTTGTTTTGAACGATCAACGTCCGGATGATCAGTTGCAGGCTGAAAAAGCCGCCTTACAAGGGACTGAGGTCGAATGGCGCACCGGCGGTCACCCGCTGGACCTGTTGGATGGTGTGGATGTGGTCATGGTATCGGGCGGTGTGCCTTTGGATATGCCGTTGCTGGTTGAGGCTGTTCGGCGAGGTATCCCGCTCTCCAACGACTCACAATTATTCATGGAACGGGTTTCTGCGCCGGTGATTGGCATAACCGGCTCGGCCGGTAAAACTACAACCACAGCCCTGGTTGGGCGGATGGCGCAAGCGGATATTCAGCCGCCCAACAAAGCCTGGGTGGGCGGTAATATTGGCAATCCGCTGATTGAATTATTGGATGAAATTCAGCCGCAAGACCGGGTGGTGCTGGAACTTTCCAGTTTTCAACTGGAATTGATGAGCGTTTCACCGCAGGTGGCCGCCGTTCTGAATATTACCCCCAATCACCTTGACCGCCATAAAACCATGGAAGCCTACACGGCTGCAAAGGCTCATATCCTTGATTTTCAGCAGGTTGGGGATGTAGCCATTTTAAACCGCGAAGACAGCGGTTCGTGGGGATTACGCAGCCGGGTCAAGGGGAGACTGGTGACCTTTGGTTTTGAACGCCCTTTGCCCGATTTGAATGGGACGTATCTGGAAGAGGATCAAATCTGGTGGCAGTACAACGGCGAGCGGGCTGCTCTGTTGCCCACCAGTGAGATCTTACTGCGAGGCGAGCATAATCAGTTGAATGTGCTGGCAGCCTGTGCAGTCGCCCTGGCAGCCGGCTTTTCGGTAGAGGCCATCCGCGCGGGGGTGAGCGGCTTTAAGGGAGTGGCGCATCGGCTTGAGCATGTGCGCACATGGCGGGGTGTGCGGTGGTACAACGACTCGATTGCGACCGCGCCGGAGCGGGTTCGGGCCGCCTTGCGAGCCTTTCACGAGCCGATTGTTCTGCTGCTAGGCGGGCGGGATAAACACCTGCCGTGGGAAGAACTTGCTGCCGATATTCGGCAGCGGGTAGATCACGTGATCTTATTCGGCGAGGCTGCCGCGAAGATTCAACAGGCTATTGGAACACCGGTAGAGGGGGAAAGACCCTTTACAATGACCCGCTGTGAGCGCTTAGAAGAAGCCGTTTTGGCGGCTGCGGACGTGGCTGAGGCCGGGGATGTGGTGCTGCTTTCTCCGGGCTGTACCAGTTTTGATGCATTCAAAGATTTTGAGGAAAGAGGGGAGGCATACCGATTATGGGTGAACAAACTGTCGTAAATTCTCGAATTGCCACACCGCGCGGTGAAAGTTCGATTCGTCCAATTCGTTTGGGAATTGACGTGCCTTTTGTGCTGGTTGTCATGTTCCTGCTTGGTTTTGGCATTTTGATGGTTTATTCCGCCTCATGGCAGCCCTCCATTTTGGCTGAAAAGCCTATCTCTTACTTCTTTCTCAACCAGTTGCGGTGGGTATTTGTAGGGGTTGGGGTTGCGCTTTTCTTCATGTATGTGGACTATCGGCGTTGGAAAAAGTGGCTGATACCGATGGTCATTGGAATGATTGTCTTGTTGTTAGGCGTTGCTTTGTTTGGAGAAATGCGCTTTGGCGCTCGTCGGACATTGTTCAACGGCTCAATTCAACCCTCCGAACTGGCGAAGCTGGTCATTATCATTTATCTTGCCTTTTGGCTGCATTCCAAACAGGAGGTGTTGAATAACATCCATTTCGGCTTACTCCCGATGATCACCATCCTCAGCCTCACCGGCGGTTTTATCATGTTGCAGCCAGACCTGAGCGCCACGATGACGATCCTTCTGCTGGGGGGGATGATGTTCTTCCTGGCCGGGGTGGACTGGCGGCAAATTATTTTGATTTTGTTGGTGGTGGGTGGAATCAGCGCTTTCTTCCTGCTGGTGTCCGATACCGGCCGCTTTCGGTTTGAACAATATCTGATTGCCTTGCAGGATCCGGCTAACGCTCACGATCATATCAAGCGGGCGATTGAATCGATTGTGCGGGGTGGTGTGTTTGGGGTAGGAATTGGGAAAGGATCCTCCAAGTTTGCCCTGCCGGTTTCGCACACCGATTCAATTTTTGCGGTCATCATCGAAGAAACCGGCCTGCTTGGGGCTGGCGCGGTTGTGATCGCTTTCATGGTTCTGATGTGGCGCGGTTTAAGCATTGCCCGTAAATCGGTGGATCTGCAGGGGCGATTGCTGGCGGCAGGTTTGACTTTTTGGATTACCCTCGAAGCCGTGTTGAATATGGGCGTTATGGTGAGTGTTTTTCCAATCACCGGAAATGCCCTTCCATTAATCAGCGCGGGCGGTTCAAACCTGACCATGACCATGGCGGCCATTGGATTAATCCTCTCGGTTGGCAGGGTTGCCAACCACAAGAAAAACGAAGAAGAAGGGAGAGCATTCAGTGCGGTTGTTAATTTGCGCCGGGGGAACGGGGGGCGGGGTGTATCCCGCGCTCACCGTTCTTCACACACTCGGAGATGAAGCCAACCCCGTTGTGTGGGTAGGAGGGGAGGATGGCATGGAAAAGGATCTGATTTCCCGCCAGCAAATCCCCTTCCTTGGCATTCCCGCAGCCGGAGTTCACGGTGTGGGAATGCGGGCTTTGCCCGGCAATCTGCTGCGATTGGCAAAAGGCGCCTTTGCTTCGCGTAAAATCTTGCGTGAATTTCAACCGGATGTGCTTTTCTTCACGGGCGGGTATGTGGCGGTTCCAATGGCTTTGATGAGTATTCCGCAAAACAGCCTGCTATTTGTGCCGGATATTGAACCGGGATTGGCTCTTAAAACGCTGGCCCGTTTTGCAGATTGTATTGCGGTCACGACAGAAGAATCCCGAAAATACTTTTCCTCCCGCAAGCGGGTTGTGGTGACCGGTTACCCCGTCAGACCAGAGATCACAAAATGGACTCGCCCGGCAGGCAGGGCCTGGTTTGGGATTGAAGAACAGGCGAGGGTATTGCTTGTCTTTGGCGGCAGCAAAGGCGCCCGCAGCATCAATCAGGCATTGTGGTCTGTGCTGCCCGATTTGCTCGAGAGAATGGATGTGATTCACGTAACCGGTCAGGCGGACTGGCAGACGGTGGAGGCTCAACGGGAACAATTGCCGGATGATCTGCTTGGCCGCTATCATGCCTACCCTTATCTGCACGAAGAAATGGGCGCAGCTTTGGCAGCCGCGGATTTAACCGTTTGCCGGGCAGGCGCTTCGACCCTGGGCGAACTGCCTCATTTTGGCTTGCCGGCGGTATTGGTGCCTTACCCGTATGCCTGGCGTTATCAGAAAGTGAATGCGGCGCACCTGGCCTCGCACGGTGCGGCTGTGGTGGTGGAAAATCATGATCTGGCTGAGCGGTTGTTCCCACTGGTTACACAATTGCTGAGCGATGAATCTCGTCTTGCGGCAATGCGGAAAGCAATGTTTGGCCTTGCTCAACCGCGGGCAGCGGAAAAAATTGCGAACTTGCTGCGGGAACTGGCGCAATCTCCCGCGCGGAAAGGCGGGTTAACGACATGGTGAGTCTGAATGTCGTATTTTGGCTGCTGGTCATTTTATTCGCGCTGGTAGGCGGAGTGCGCGGCTGGGCGCGCGAAATTCTTGTCACCTTTGCGGTGGTGCTGGCAATGTTTATTGTCACCGTACTCGAACGGTTTGTGCCTTTTATCCGTATCTTGCGGGAAAATGCCCCGGAAACCCTCTTCTGGATGCGGGCAATTGTCCTGCTTTCGCTGGTCTTTTTTGGTTATCAAACTCCCAATCTTCCCCGCATTGCACAAACCGGAAAGTTCGCTCGCGAACGATTGCAGGACATCCTTTTAGGTTTCTTTTTGGGCGCTGTGAACGGTTTTATGGTGTGGGGGACATTGTGGTGGTTTCTGCACAATGCTGATTATCCCTTCCCGATCATCACCGCCCCCGACCCAAACACAGCCATGGGACAGGAAGCCCTGCGTTTAATTAACCTTCTGCCGCCCGAATGGTTGATGGCAGAAACCGGTACGCCGATTATTTACTTTGCAGTAGCCATTGCGTTTGTCTTTGTTCTGGTGGTGTTTATCTGATGAAACATGTGCATTTGATTGGAATTGGTGGCAGCGGCCTTTCGGCAATCGCCCTTTTCTTGAAGGAGAAGGGCTACCGCGTGTCGGGTTCTGACCGGGTGCTTTCGCCTCTGGCAGCCCAACTGGTCGGTGAGGGGATTACGGTTTATGCCGGTCACGATCCTGCCAATGTGCGCGGCGCAGATATGGTAATTCGTTCCTCCGCCGTGCCGCCGGAAAACCCGGAAGTTCAGGCTGCACTGGCGGCCGGTATTCCGGTGTTCAAACGGCAGGAATTTTTAGAACAATTGAGCGGCGAACAAAAGGTGCTGGCGATAGCCGGTACACACGGCAAAACGACCACTACCGCAATGCTGGCATGGGTTCTTACCCGTCTGAACCATGACCCATCGTATTTGATTGGCGGGGTTTCTAAAAATCTCAATCGGAATGCTCATGCCGGACGGGGGAAGTGGTTTGTCATTGAAGCGGATGAATATGACTACATGTTCCTCGGCTTAAGACCTGAAATGATCATCTTGACCAATGTCGAACATGATCATCCGGATTGTTTTCCCACACCGGAGAGTTATTTCCAGGCATTTGGTCAATTCATGGAGCGATTGCAGCCTGGCGGGGTGGTGATTGCTAATGCTGAAAACAGCATGGCCGCCCGGCTTGCGGAAGAATTCAGCCAACGGGGCGGAAATTGCCTGACTTACGCACTGCAAGCCTCAGCGGACGCGCAGGCGGCTGTTTCAGGCATCAACGAGAAGGGCGGTTTTGATTTTGAAGTTGCTTTTGCTCCCCAGGGACAGGCGGCTCGAACCATCCGGGTTGGGTTACAGGTGCCCGGCAGCCATAATGTCATGAATGCCACGGCGGTACTGGCAGCCTGCAGATGGTTGGAGATTTCTCTGGAGGATGCGGCGCAAGCGCTGGCAGAATTCAGCGGGACGGGGCGGCGATTTGATGTTTTGGGCGAGGCCGGCGGCGTTGTGGTGGTTGATGATTATGCTCATCATCCGACCGAGGTAAAAGCCACCCTTTCGGCGGCGAAAATGCGTTATCCCCAACGGCGGATTTGGGCGGTTTGGCAGCCGCACACTTACTCCAGAACCCTGACATTAATGGATGGTTTTACTCAGGCGTTTCAAATGGCGGATGAAGTTGTGGTCACCGAAGTGTATGCAGCCCGCGAAAGAAATGAGGGCTTTTCTGCCGCCGAGGTGGTTTCGCAAATGTCTCATCCATCGGTCAGGTTTATTCCTGCTCTCCCCGAGGTGAAGGCTTACCTGTTGGAAAATTTACGAAAAGGAGATGTCCTGCTGGTGCTTTCGGCTGGTGATGCCGACCAGATCAGCGCGCAGGTTTTTTCGGCTTTGAAAGAAAAGGAGTTGACAGATGTCTGATTATTCAAAGAAACGAACGTATTCCTCTACGCTATCGGTGGCGCCACCGCTGCGTTTGGAAAGCCCGGAATTTCAAACCCAGCGAGAAGCGCGACCTCGGCGTGAATGTCTGACTTCCCGACCGCCAGTAGTGGATGCCAATCGGGAAGACCTGTTGAACCGCTTAATCGAGGCCATTAAAGCGCTTTAGGAGATTCCCGCGTGAAATCACCGGTTTCTGACCTTCCGATTAAAGAACTGCGTGAGCAGTTTGGCGAACGGCTGCAAGAAAATGTGCGGCTGGCTAATTACACAGCGGCACGTGTTGGCGGCCCGGCGGATGGCTTGCTGGTGGTGAACAGCGCGGACGAATTGGAAAAAGCAGTAATAACTTTGTGGGAATTGAAAGCGCCTTTCCTGATTTTAGGCGGTGGAGCGAACGTGCTGGTCAGCGACCATGGTTACAAGGGGATTGTCATCCTCAACCGGGCGCACACGATTAAGATTCACGCGCAAACCCAACCGCCAACGGTGTGGGCTGAATCGGGGGCAAACCTTGGCATGATTGCCCGTCAGGCTGCCCTGCGCGGCTTAAGCGGACTGGAATGGGCAAATACCGTACCGGGCAGCCTGGGAGGGGCAATTTATGGAAATGCCGGAGCCTTTGGCGGGGATATGCAGGGAAATCTGCTGATGGCAGAAATCTTGCACCCGCAAGAAGGTAAGCAGACCTGGCCGGTTGCACAATTCGGATATGAGTATCGCAGCAGTGTGCTGAAGCGAAGCGGGATAAAAGCGGTCATTCTGTCGGCTACATTAAAACTCGAACAAAGCACTCTACAGGCCGTTAAGGAAAAAATGGACGAATTTTCAGCTCGAAGAAAACAGACTCAACCGCCGGGCGCCAGTTTGGGCTCTATGTTCAAAAACCCGCCGGGCGACTACGCTGGACGGCTGATCGAGGCAGCCGGATTGAAAGGGGTGCGGGTTGGCGGGGTGCAGGTCAGTCCGGTGCATGCCAATTTCTTTGTGAACACCGAATCAGCAACCGCCAGGGATTACCGGCAATTGATTGAAAAAGTTCGCAATACCGTTGAAGAAAAATTTGGCGTGCGTTTGGAATTGGAAGTGGAACTGGTGGGTGAATGGCCGGATGATGAAATCAATTTAAAGGGTGAACGATGACAGAAAAGATTACCGTGGGAGTGTTTTTCGGCGGGCGTTCGGGGGAGCATGAGGTCTCCTTGCTCTCGGCTCGTTCCATTACTTTGAACCTTGATCCGGAAAAATACCGCCTGGTTGAAGTTGGAATTACGAAAGACGGGAAATGGCTGAGCGGAGAGCGGGCGCTGGATGCTTTCCAGGAAGGGAGAATGACCGACTTGCAGCCGGTTGCAATGTTCCCACAGGCTGGCGATCACAATTTGTATCTTGTGAATGATGGCAAGTTTCAACCTTACGCCCGTTTAGATGTGGTTTTTCCGGTTTTGCATGGCACTTTTGGCGAAGATGGCACGCTCCAGGGCTTTTTAGAATTAATTGGGATCGCTTATGTCGGCGGCGGAGTGCTGGCTTCGGCGGTGGGTATGGACAAGGCGTTGTTTAAGACGGTGCTGCGTGCGTATGATTTGCCCGTTCTCGATTATCTGTTATTTACCCGCCGGCAGGTGGAACAAAACCTGGAGACGGTTCTTCAAACCATCGAAACCACTCTGCCTTATCCGGTGTTTATCAAACCGGCAAATCTGGGTTCTTCGGTGGGGATCACTAAATGCCGAAACCACTCAGATCTGGGGGAAGGGTTGTACGAAGCAGCCCGTTATGACCGGCGGATCATTGTGGAGCAGGGTTTGGAAAAACCGCGAGAAATTGAGGTGAGCGTGCTGGGAAATGATCAGCCAATCGCCTCGATAGCCGGAGAGGTTGTGCCGGGAGAAGATTTCTACACCTATTCGGCAAAGTACCTGTCGGATCATTCTCGGCTGATTATCCCGGCGCTTTTGTCGAATGAACAGATGCAGGAAATACAACGGATTGCCGTGCAGACCTACCGCGCAATTGACTGTGCCGGCATGGCAAGGGTAGATTTTTTGCTCGACCGCCAAACTGAGCGGATTTATGTCAGCGAAGTCAATACCATCCCGGGTTTTACCCGCATCAGTATGTACCCCAAACTCTGGGAAGCGAGCGGACTGTCTTATGTGGAATTGTTGGACCGATTGATCGAATTGGCGATTGAGCGGAAGACAGACCGTGACCGAACCGAGTTTCATTATCGGAGGGAAGGATGAGCGTAAATTCCACTTCCACCATCAATCGAGCCGAGCAGTTGCGGCAACGGCGGGCGCAAAAAACTGCCAGTCGGGCTTCGGCAGCCCGTAAAGCAGCGCCGGTGAAATCTTCAGCCAATACCAAAGCAGCCGCTTCGGTCTTTATGAGAGGCTATCAAGCCAGCACAAACGTTCCGCTGCGGAAAATCCCGCCGATGCGGGTGAGAAGACAGTATTATTATCCGCTTGGATCGAGCGGCGCGGAGATTCGCCTGCCGGCCATTCCGTTAGTAAAACCAGGCATACGGCTGATCTCGGTAATTCTGGTAGTTTTGTGCGCAATGGCTCTGTATACGATAGCCTTTAGCGATCCGTTCGAGGTTCAAAGTTTTCAGGTGATGGGGTTGCAACGGCTGTCCTATGCTGATGTGGAGGCGGTTTTACGGTTAGAGGGTTCTCAAATTGTTGAATTCAATCCATTAGAGGCACAGAAAGCCCTCATGGCTGCTTTTCCAGAACTGGCATCGGTGGACATTCAGGTTGGTCTGCCGGCGGAAGTAACCATTGGGGTAGTTGAGCGGCAGCCGGCATTCGCATGGGATAAAGGCGATCAAGTTTATTGGCTGGATGCGGAGGGGGTCATCCTCCCGCCGCGCGGGGAGGCCGAAGGGTTGATGAGAATCGAATCCAATATTACCCCGCCTTTAGCCGCCAGCAGTACACCTGCAAAAGGCGAGGCGGGTAATTCCTCAAGCGACTCGCCAACAGCGTTATGGGGGCAAAAGGTAGATGCGCTGCTTCTGAAAGCGATAAATGATCTCGTTTTTCGCTTGTCCCCTGAGTCCGAGCTGGTCTATAATTCTATTTATGGATTAGGGTGGCAGGATCCACGCGGTTGGGAAGTCTATATCGGCAAAAATCTGGAGAATTTTGAACAAAAACTGACCTTATATGAATCCATCGTCGAATACTTTGAAAAAATGGACATTCATCCTCAAGAACTGGTCAGCATTGAGTTCATTAATGCTCCCTTCTATAAGTAAATGGAGAAAGCCATGGATGAACCAATCGTAGTCGGAATTGATATCGGAACAACCAAAGTATGTACGCTGGTAGCCCGCGTAGAAGGTGAGCGAAACATGCGGATTCTGGGCGTGGGAATTGAACCTTCCCAAGGCATCCGCAAAGGCAACATTGTTGACCTTGCGGCTGCTTCGACTTCGATTGCGCGTTCGATTGAGAAAGCCCAGCGTACTTCGGGATTTGAAATCACTTCGGCGCTGGTCAGTCTGGCAGGGTCGCACGTCGCGTCTGTCAATAGCCGCGGAGTGGTGGGAATTTCTGGCGGGGTGATTGATGAGATGGATGTGGCGCGGGCCTTGGAGGCAGCCCAAGCGGTGGCAATTCCTCATAACCGTCAGATCATTCATGTGATTCAGCGCAGTTTCATTGTGGATGGGCAGGATGGCATCCGTACGCCGATTGGGATGCACGGCTACCGCATGGAGGTGGAGGCGCACATCATCACGGCGGCAGAATCAACGGTCGAAAATTTGCGCCAGTGTGTGCAGGCTGCCGGCGTTCAGGTCACCCAGTTTGTCCTCAACCCGCTGGCCTCCGCTGAGGTTGTCCTTTCCGAAACGGAACGCCAAATGGGCGCAGTGGTGTGTGATATCGGCGGTGGAACAACCGATCTGGCTATTTACATTGATGGGGATGTATGGCACACCATGGTACTTGCCGTTGGCGGCAATCACATTACCTCGGACATTGCCCACGGACTGCGTCTGTCCATTGATCAGGCTGAAGAAGTCAAAAAACGCTACGGACATGCAATTGAAGCCGAAATTGGCGAAAATGATGTGATTAGCGTGCGTTCGTTCGGTCAGGAAGCTCCGGTGCAAGTAAACCGGCGGGACTTAGCCCACATCATCGAAGCTCGGGTTGAGGAAATTTTCATGCTGGTACTGCAGGAGATTAAACGATCCGGTTATGATGGCTTGCTGCCGGCGGGTATGGTTTTGACTGGCGGAGCCAGTTTGTTACCCGGCATGAAAAATCTGGCTAGTTCGGTGCTTGGTTTGCCGGTTCGGGTTGCCAAGCCCGAAAATCTGGTGGGTTTAACCGATCAGTTGAACTCCCCGGCTTATTCGACCAGCGTGGGATTGCTGCATTGGGCCTTATTGCTCAGCGAAGCCGAACCACTTCACCCGCGCCGGACCTTTCTCCCGAAAGGGATTAACTTGGATGGAGACAGGATCAAGAATTTCTTGAAACGCCTGTTGCCCTAACTTTTTCTGGAGGTTAAGAACCTGATATTCAAACCCAATCAAGACAGGTTAAGCGGAGGAACACAAAATGGATCTATACAGTAATCAAGCAGAATCTTTTGCCCGCATCAAAGTAATCGGCGTGGGCGGCGGTGGCTGCAACGCGGTCAACCGAATGATCGAAGAAGGGCTGAGCGGCATCGAATTTATTACGGTCAACACGGATGCGCAGGCTTTGCTGCTCTCCAAAGCCCCAACCCGAGTGCGGATTGGCGATAAATCCACCCGAGGGTTGGGGGCTGGCGGTAACCCGGAAGTGGGGCGCAAAGCGGCCGAGGAATCCGCTGAAGAGCTGTACGAGGTGCTCAAAGGCTCCGACATGGTCTTTGTGACCGCCGGGCTTGGCGGAGGTACCGGCACTGGCGCAGCGCCGATTGTGGCACAAATTGCCAAAGAAGTTGGGGCTTTGACCATCGGTGTGGTAACCCGCCCCTTCACCTTTGAGGGCATGCGTCGTCAGCAGGCGGCTGAGGCCGGTATTACCAAACTCAAAGAACATGCCGACACGCTGATTGTGATTCCCAACGATCGCTTGCTGCAAATTGTGGATAAACGGGTTACCTTGCAGGAAGCATTCCGAACGGCCGATGACGTTTTACGGCAGGGTATTCAGGGCATCTCCGAACTCATCACCGTTCCCGGATTGATCAACCTCGACTTTGCGGATGTACGGGCGATCATGTCCGAAGGCGGTGCAGCGCTGATGGCCGTCGGCCACGCCAGCGGTGAGGATCGCGCCCGCATCGCGGCTGAGATGGCTATTTCCAGCCAGCTGCTGGATATTACCATTGACGGCGCGCGCGGCATCCTGTTCAATGTAACCGGCGGAAACAGCCTGACCTTGTTTGAGGTCAATCAAGCGGCCGCGATTATCAAGGAAACCGCTCATCCAGATGTGAACCTGATCTTTGGCGCTGTGGTGGACCCGAACATGGGTGATGAAATTCGCATCACGGTGATTGCTACCGGCTTTGATCGCCCCAGCGTTCGTTCCCCTTTAGTGGAACCGCGCCCCGCCCAGAAGAAGGAAGAAACCGCTTCCTTCCCGGCGAGCAGCCCCGCACCCAAGGCTGAGCGGCAAGCGCCTCCCACCTCGCCGACCGAATTCCAGCCGCACGTGATTAACACCAACGATCTGGATATTCCGGCATTTTTGCGGAATCGCAACACGCAACGCTAAGCCGTTCACCCGGATGATCGGAGAGCCGATGCTCTTCGTTTGGTTCAACCCATGAACACACAGGGCAGAAAGAGTACCCTGTAGTTCTGGTTGCCTGTTTTTGGGAAAGATGCACAAGGCAGAATTCATCCTCCCTTCTGCCTGACAATCCTAGCGGGTTAGCGGTGTGTTTCAACCTGTCTTGAGGAAGCCCCCCTGAATAAACTTCAGCGGGGGTTTCCGTTTCAAAGAGAACGGGGGAGCGCCCATTTGAGATAAACAGGAGCCTGTTTTGCTTAATGAATCGTTAACATAAGAATTTCAAAAATATTCCCCTTTGCGGCCAATCCTCTTTTTATGGGGAAAAGCGAGTAAATCACGCCAAAATTGCCAGATGTGGGTCATTTTTTTAAGGGGGTTCTCAGAGGCGATGTGGTTTGGTGTGGCTACGTCGGGTTTTATTGAACTAAAATTCTAGAGAGATAATTTTAAGATTAGAATTGTCTTTTTACTATTGCATCCTGCTTTCGGATATGCTAAAATAATCCCGTACATATACTATAACTCCATTTCAATGCCCCCACATATGGGGGCATGTTATCCCGAAGAGGCGCTTGCGCAAAGATATAACTTGAAAAGGTCAGGGGGTGTGGTGTAAGAGTCTATTCTCATCATTTTTTGTTTTACGGAGGATTGGATTGCGTTGCCCATATTGTCACAATGAACAATCGAGGGTTCTGGATACCACTCACGACCAGCGGGGTGGGATCCGCCGCCGCCGGCAGTGTGAAAAATGCGGTCAGCGGTTTTCCACGTATGAACGCCCTATTCTTGCTACTCCGTTGGTTGTCAAACGGGATGGAACCCGTGAGGAATTCGACCGCGAAAAACTCATGCGCGGGATTCGAATTGCCTGCGCCAAACGGCCAGTGTCGGCGGCTGAAATTGACCGGCTGGTGGGGGAGATTGAATCTTCCTTGCAGCAGATGGGCCGGGCGGAGGTTTCCTCCCGCGTGGTCGGGGATATGGTGATTGCCGGATTGAAGGAGTTGGATCAGCTGGCCTATATCCGTTATGCGATTGTCTATTTGAACTTAAATGACCTGCATGCAATTCGCAAAGAAATTGATCGTCTTTTAGAAGGTTCATAATACTAAAGGAGGACAGGATGCAAACTCAAAAACAATTGACCAAAAATGGATTACTTCCAACCCCCGCTCGTCCAAAGGATCTTCCTGCTGTGGAATTGACCGAAAATGCCCGACAGGTGTTGATACGCCGTTATGTACGGCGGGGCGATGACGGAAAACCGGTGGAAAGTGTCGAGGACATGTTCTGGCGGGTCGCTTATCACGTTGCCAAAGTCGAGGAAATTTGGGGCGGAGATGTAAACAGCCGTGCGCGTGAATTTTATATTCTGCTCACCAGCAAAAAGTTTTTCCCTAATTCACCAACCTTCACCGGCGCCGGCACTCCGCTTGGGCAGCTGGCGGCTTGTTTTGTCCTTCCGATCCATGATGACATGGGGCGAGATTCATCTGGTATTTTCCAAACTCTGCGAGATGCAGCCTTAATTCAACAAACCGGGGGCGGCAATGGATTTTCTTTTTCCCGCTTACGCCCCAAAGGCTCTATGGTCAAGTCCTCTGCCGGGCAGGCAACCGGACCGGTGGGGTTTTTGCGGGTGTATGACCATGCCTTTGGTGAAATTGCGCAAGGCGGCACCCGGCGCGGAGCCAACATGGCAGTATTGCGGGTAGATCACCCGGATATTGAGGAATTTGTTACCTGCAAGACGGATGAAAACGCCATTACCAATTTCAATATCTCGGTGGGAATCACGGATGATTTTATGCGCGCGGTTGAAAAGGATGAGGAGTGGGAATTGCGCTTCCCCGATGTCCACTCTCCTCTTTACCGGCAGGTGAAAGGCACACTGGAACAGTTGGTGGAAGCCGGCGTCCCTTTGGTAACTTATAAAAAGGTGCGCGCAAAAGAGCTGTTCGAAAAAATCGTGCGGCAAGCCCATCACAACGGAGAGCCCGGTATGCTGTTTTTGGATGCCGCCAATCGAAATAATCCGGTGCCCCACTTATACCCTCTCGAAGCTACCAATCCATGCGGCGAGCAATGGCTTGGTCCTTACGAAAGCTGCTGTTTGGGATCGGTCAACCTGGCGCAGCATTTTGCACCGGACGGCAAAGTGGACTGGGAAACGCTGCGCCAATCGGTCGTCACGGCAACCCGGTTTCTGGATGATGTGGTGGAAGCCAACCAATATGTACCGGCTGTGCCTCAGTTGAAGGAAGCGGCGTTCCGGGCCCGCCGAATTGGGCTTGGTATCATGGGCCTGGCTGACTTAATGTACCACTGCGGGGTGCGTTACGGCTCAGCCGAAGGACAGGAATTTGCCGCTCAAGTGATGGAATTTGTCCGTTATCATGCTATGGTGACTTCGATAGAAATGGCAAAAGAACGCGGTCCTTTCCCGGCGATCAAAGGGTCAATTTACGATGCCGATCACATGCGCTGGTCGCCTCCCCAACCGCTTTTCCCATATGAACGGGATTGGGGACGCCCGCCAGTGGATTGGGGTTGGGTGCTGGACCAAATCCGCACCTATGGCATCCGCAATGCGGCTCAAACCACAATCGCCCCCACCGGTACGATTGCAACGGTGGCGGGTTGTGAGGGATATGGCTGTGAACCGGCTTTTGCGTTGGCTTACATCCGCCATGTCAATGACAACGGCAAAGATCTACAACTGACTTACGCCAGCCCACAATTTGAGCAGGCGTTAATCAAGGCAGGCATTGAGCCAGAAAAACGGCAGGAGATTATCGAGCAAGTCATGTTGGAAGGTTCCTGCCAGCGGGTGGATGCCGTGCCAGAAGAAATTAAGCGGGTTTTTGTGGTGTCGGGGGATATTACGGCCGAAGAACATGTGCGCATGCAAGCCGCCATGCAAGCTTTTGTGGATAATTCCCTCTCGAAAACCATTAATTTTCCCGAAGGCGCAACGGTCGAAGATGTGGCAACCGCCTATAAACTGGCGTGGAAACTGGGCTGTAAGGGAATTACGGTGTATGTAACCGGTTCGCGCGAAAAAGTCGTGTTGGAGACATTATCCACTGCGAAGAAAAAACAGGCGGGCGGCGAAGAAGAAAAAACCCAGCCCGCGATTATAGAAAAACCGGATGAACAGTTAACGATCTGGCATGAAACCAAAAAGCCGCGTCCACGCTACCTGACCGGGTTTACCTATTCGATAGACACGCCGCTGGGCAAGGCTTTTATCACCGTCAATGAAAACGGCGGCAGTCAACCCTTTGAGGTGTTCATCAACACAGCCAAGGCGGGTTCCGATACGGCGGCTGTTTCGGAGGCAATTGGCAGATTGCTCTCCTATATCCTGCGCCTTGCATCGCCGATTGAGCCGTCGCGACGGTTGCGCGAGGCCGCCAATCAACTGCTGGGAATTGGCGGTGGGAGATCGTTGGGGTTTGGACCGAACCGCGTGCGTTCCTTACCGGATGGGGTTGGGCAAATTTTGGACGAGTATCTTCAAATCCGCGCCGAGAGAATGGTTTCTCAACAGGAAAAAGAAATAAAGGAACAACCTGCGCCGGGGAATGGTCATCACAGTGCGGTAGAAAAGAGCGAGACCCCTTCCGCTGGGCAAAAATTACTGTTATTCGGGGATTTATGCCCTGAATGCGGCGAGGCAGCCGTTATCAATGAAGAGGGTTGTCGCAAGTGTTATGCGTGCGGCTACAGCGAGTGTTGATGAGGGTCTTGGCTGTTCCTTATCCATTTATTCAGAGAGCGCTCTGTTCAGAGCGCTCTCTGATAGGCTTAATCGGATGGGTTTTCATCATGGCTGCGTGTGCCTGTACCATCCAGCCTTCGCCGGCTGTTCAAATGGACGCTGCCGCTCCTTCAGCAGTTGAACAGAGAATGACGATAGAGGCAACCCCGCCTGCCTTACCGACTTCCACCTTTCTGCAAACGGTGAGCCCAACCCAAACGATCACTCCTTCGATTTCACCATCAGCATCATTGACCGCAACCCTAATGCCGAGTTTTACTTCCACATTCACGGATACGCCGTTGCCGACTTATGTAAAGTTGAGGGGGAAAGTGACCATCGCGCAGGCGGTCTGTCATTATGGGCCGGGGGCGCCGTATCTTTACAAATACGGTGTCTATGCCGGCAGTAATCTGGAAATTTTACGACGGGTTAAAGGCGGCAATTACATCGAAGTTCAGGCGATTGGCGGCAATAATCCCTGCTGGGTGAGGGTGGATTATATGGAGATCCGCGGGGACGTTAACGATCTGCAGCCGGCGCATCCTTTTGAGGTCCAATTACCAATGTCTCCCTATTATGCCCCGCCGGCTTGGGTTCGGGCTGAGCGGAATGGGGACGAGGTCAGGGTAGAATGGGCTGGCATCAGCCTGCGGGCGGGGGATGACTCAGAACAAACCCCCTATATCGTCGAAGCGTGGGTCTGTCAAAACGGGGAAATGGTGTTCCAGCCGGTTGGCGCCTATCTGACTCAGGTATCTATTCGGGATGAGGCGGGGTGCGGCGAGTTGTCCCGCGCGCGGCTGGTGGCGGCGGAGAAGCACGGTTACACTCACCCGCTGGAAATTAAGTGGCCTCAGCCGACGTTCATCACACCGATACCGTGAGGATTACTCATTTTCTTGTGAATAGGCCAGCCAGCCGGATTGCTCGGGCCGCTCGCGCTGTTGGAATATCTCAATCCGCCCTTCTTCCAGATACAGGACAGCCGGGCGGGCAGCGTAGTTATAATTAGAAGCCATGCTGAGTTGATAAGCCCCTGAAGCGGGAATGGCGAGATGATCGCCCCGTTTCATCGGGGGTAAATTGACTTGCTGGATGAGGACATCGCCGGATTCGCAAAATTTTCCAACAATCCGTACGGTTTGAGTGGGCGGGTCGGCTGGTCTTTCAACGACTTTTGCGGTGTAGCGGGCCTGATAAAGGGCAACCCTGGGATTATCCGCCAATCCTCCGTCAATGGAAACTAAATGAGCGCCGGCTGGCGTGGTTTTCTGATTACCCACCCGATACACGGCCACTCCGGCGCGGGCAACCAGCCAGCGTCCCGGTTCTAAAACTAAACGGGGGTATGGCCAGTCATGGCGGATGGCGGCTTCTTGAACGGCGCCGGATAGGGTTCTCACCCATTGTTCGGGGTCATCGTTTGGGTCTTCGGGGGTATAACGCACTCCCCAGCCTCCGCCGGGGCTGATTTCGGATGGTATGTAATTATTTCTGGCGGCAAATTCACACACTCTTTCGATCGCCATCCGATACGGTTCAGAGTCGAAAATCTGCGAACCCAAATGGGTGTGTAAGCCGCTCAGTTCCATCCACGGACTGGATAAACAGTGTTGTAGAGCTTGTTCTGCCTCGCCATTTTCCAAATGCAGACCAAATTTGCTGTCCAGGTGGGCAGTTTGAATATGGGGGTGGGTGTCCACACTCAAGTCGGGGGTGATGCGCAGCCAGATGCGCGCTCGTTTTTGACTGCGATAGGCAATCTTTTCCAGCAATTCTACTTCTTCTAAATTATCAACCACAATTGCCTGAATTCCCCCATCCAAAGCAGCCTGCAATTCGGCTTCGCTCTTATTATTTCCGTGGAGGTGTACTACAGAGGGTGGAAAACCGGCCCTTTGAGCGATTTGGATTTCTCCCAGACTGACTACATCCAACCCAATGCCCCAGTTTGCCAGTTTTTTCGCGAATTGCAGAGAAAGATAGGCTTTGCTGGCGTAGGCTACAACGACTTCGCCGGGGTAATAGCGTTTGAAGAGGTGATTCAGGCGCTCAATTTGCGCCCTGATGGTCGCTCCGTCATACAGGTATAAAGGGGTGCCGTATTGATTGGCCAGTTCCGCCAGATCGTGTCCGGCAACCGCTAAATGCCCATTTTGATTGATGGATGCGCTGATTGGAAAAATTGATAAATCATCCATAGGATCAGACGATAACCGTGTTGGTGAGTGTTTTTATCTGTATGCTTCTGTTGCGCCGATGAACAAAATTTCACCGTAAAAGATGCGGTGATAATCTTTGTTAGGATAATGAGAATGAATGCTTTCGTCCAAAAAATTGGCGGGATTGAAATCTGCCCAGTAAATTTTCCGGCATTCAATTGCCAGAGAGGCTTCGGCAAAGACCGGGGCAGCGACCACCTGAGCGGGTTCAGGGGTCAAGCCGGCCTGGCCGATTTTGTCGGCATCCTTGCCGGAGCGTGAGCCGATTAATGAAAGGGCCTTACGGTACTGGGCTGGGAAGGCGCACAGGGTAAAAGTATCATACTGGTTGCAAAATTCGTAGGTGTAACGGGTAGGGCGGATGAATACCTGTGCGTAGGGTTTGCCCCACAAAGACCCAAGACTGCCCCATGAGACCGTCATGGCATTGAATTTACCGGATGGATAATCCCCGGCGGTCAGGAGCAGCCAGTCATTTTCCCACAAGTCGTAAATACGAACGCGCAATGTTTCGGGAGAGAGGGGTGTACGTTGCATGTCATCTCCTTGTCTTTAGGCCTCAATAACCCTTGGCAATTATAACAGGTTGGATGGTTTAGAATCTCTTTCGCAAGGCAGGTTTTGCGCGGCTTATGGGAGCATTCTGGAAAAAGAATGGGTGATAGCCTGTCCCAATCCTGACAAGCCGTTGAGAATGGGTGTAAAAGGATCCCATCCCCCGCCTTTACCGGCGCTAAAACCGCTGCCAGACTCAGATCCGAAATAGAGGAGCAGTGCAAAGGCAATTCCAATTAGCAATATGAAGAAAAATTCCCCCTTACGATTTGATTCATTTCCCATAAAAAGACTCCTTTCTCTATCCGGCAGCCATTGAACGTAAATTACGACGCCAACCGGCTAATTCCATTATACATACGCCTGGCGCGGTTTGGTCTGTTTCAAGAAAGGTATCCGAGTACGATTGATGATAAAATAAACATCCATCTCACAAACAAGAGGTTTCTCATGCAGGATCAAGATGGACTACAGTATCATGTGAAGGTCAAACGTGGGGATATCGGTCGTTATGTTCTCCTGCCGGGCGATCCGGGCAGGGTTGAAAAAATTGCCCGCTTTCTGGATGAACCTCGTTTTATTTCCGCAAATCGTGAACATACGGTTTATACGGGAAAGATCAACGGCGAACTGGTTTCGGTTGTTTCCACCGGTATGGGCTGCCCTTCGACAGCCATTGCCGTTGAGGAACTAATTGCTGTAGGGGCAGATACGTTTATCCGGGTTGGCACATCCGGCGCAATGCAGCCAGGGATGCAATTAGGCGACCTGGCGATTGTCACTGGCGCAATTCGAGATGAAGGCACCACCCGCCAGTATCTCCCGATTGAGTTCCCGGCGGTTGCGGATGTGACGGTGGTCAACGCGCTGGTACAGGCAGCCTCCCGCCTCGGCACCCGTTATTTTGTCGGCATCTCCCATACGAAAGATTCGTTTTACGGCGAGGTGGAAACGGATCGAATGCCGATGGCCGCGGAGCTGAAAGCGCGCTGGAATGCGTGGGTGGCCGGGGGCGCTATTTGTTCGGAAATGGAAGCCGCAGCGATCTTTGTGCTTTCCTCTATCTACCGTAAGCGGGCAGGCGGGGTGATGACGGTGATCGGCAGCGATACGGCAACCCTGATCCATCAGAAGACCTCGCCAGACTTGATGATTCAGGTGGCGGTCGAGGCGATCCGGTCGCTTATCCATCAAGATCATATTGCCTCAATTTGACGGTTTCACCCATAAGTGTATGGTATTTGGAAAGAAAGCCGTTTCTAATTCAATTTTATCGTACCCATTTTTAATAGCGTAATCTACAAAGGGGCTTTCTAGACCCCCTGGATCGTTTTTTGTAAATCCCTCATAAACGGACTCAAACCCTGTAAGAATAGCGTCAGGAGGGTCTTTTTTCAGAAAGTCTTCCAATTCAGCGGGGGAAATAATCCCTAACTGGCTTCGCTTTTCTGGAGATAGGAAAATCGAAGTTCGCCACGCAAAAGGGCCGACATTAAATTGAGGGTAAACGTCTAGTTTGGCTTCGAGGATAAAGAGGTTGCTCAATGTTAATATTTTACCCTCTGGTTGCAGATCGTTCAGACTTCTACTGAACCGATGAATCTGTAAGGGAAGCCAACTTTGGATGTTGAACAGGTTTGAGTCATTAGCAAAATCTAGAGAAGATAATGAAATCAAGATTAAGATGAGCGCTGGAAATGCCGCCGTCTTGCTATTGAGTTGTTCTTTGGTGAGTAATTCTAAAAAGATTAGGAGAGAAAACAACACGATAAAAGGTAATGGGGCGAAAAAATATTGAATCCACAATGGGGTTGGGGAAAAGCTTGCCATTAGCAAGGAAATGGCAAAAAGCAAGGTAACAACTTCGGCTGGATTGTTATGACGATTACTTTTGCAGAATCTTGCAAAAAACAAAAGGGCTAATAAAAAAATGAGATATAAAATAAGATTGGATGGGGTTCGAATTAGATATTCAAAAAAGAAACTCATCTTTTCGGAAAGGGACATGGCAGTGGAATGTCCCAAATGTTCTCGATATAAAGTATTGAGTCTAATGTATGTAAGGTTTCCATAGAGAAACTTTTGGGGAGACGTAAAGAAAAACCAGAATACAGGAATGAGAGCAAGAAAAACACCTATCAAGAACACGCTGGATTTCTTGATATAAGCGATCCATCCTTCTTTGGGAAGTCTCAAGCCAATCCCCAAAAGTGCGGAGAATAACAAAACTGCATACCATAAACGGAAGCCAACCGCTAACCCAATGAGCAGACCGCTCATCCATAAATAAACAAGGCGATCACTCGAAAGAGAGCGAATAAGCATCCACAATGAGATAATGCTTATAAAGGTCGGAACGGTATGGTTTAAGGCTCGTCCGTCTAAACTAACAAAGGCCGTGTTGGTTAAGTAAAGGTATATGCCCAGAACCATTATTAAAAAACGAATAGGCGTACTTGCGTTTTGATTGTATCGCTCAATAAAGATGATTCCCGCCGCTATGGTTAACCAGCTAAAAAAGGACGACAACAATCGAAGGGCTAAAAAGTGGTGCTCTGTGAGAGGAACAAATAGGGCATTTATAAAAACTTGATAAGGCATATGCAGGAACGGATAATCGCGGTACGGCAGGAGGTGATATTTTGCAAGGGTCTGAGCGCTGGCGACAAATTGAACTTCATCGTGGCTAAACCCGGTTAGCATAGATCTGAAGAAGAGGACAGCTCCGCTGATTGCCAGCATTAAAAGCGGAAGGAGCAGGCTTTTGAGTTTGCTCATGAGAAGATCAGGCAAGCGATCTTTGACGGTATTGAAGCGCTTCTGCCAGATGGGCAGTTTGAATGTTGGGGCTGCCGGCAAGATCGGCGATTGTGCGCGCCAATTTCAAAATCCGGTGATACGCCCGCGCCGAAAGTTGGAATTGCTGCATGGCGGTTCGCATCAGGTTCGTGCCGGTTTCATCGAGAACGCAGTATTTGCGAATTTCTGCCGGGCGCATATCGGCGTTACAGGAGAGGCCATCCTCTTTGAACCGTTCACGCTGAATTTGACGGGCGGCCTCAACCCGCCTGCGAACTACTTCGGATGGTTCTCCCTGACGTTTGTCGCTTAACTTTTCATAATCTACCCGCGGCACCTCAATGAAGATGTCTATGCGGTCCAATAGAGGGCCGGATATGCGCTTCTGGTATTTGGTAATCGTAGAGGGTGAGCAGGTACAGGCTTTGACCGGGTCTCCATAATTCCCACACGGGCACGGATTCATCGCAGCAACCAATTGGAAATTTGCCGGAAAAGTGAGCGAACCCTGAGCGCGGCTGATGGTGACAATCTTATCTTCTAATGGCTGGCGCAGCACCTCCAAAACCCGCATGCCGAATTCGGGCAATTCATCCAAAAACAGCACACCGCGATGCGCGAGGGAGATTTCGCCCGGATGGGGGGTGTTTCCGCCCCCAACCAGACCGGCGTGAGAAATGGTGTGATGCGGAGCCCGGAAAGGGCGATTGCGGACGAGGGGAACATCGCGGGGTAATTTGTCGGCAATCGAGTAGATACGGGTAACATCCAGGGCTTCATCAATGGTCATGCGCGGTAAAATGGCTGGTAAAGCGCGCGCAAGCAGCGTTTTGCCAGTCCCGGGCGGGCCGGTCATCAGTACATTGTGGCCGCCTGCGGCTGCAATTTCCAAAGCGCGTTTGGCGTGTTCCTGCCCTTTGATTTCTTGAAAATCAGTTTGGACTTCGATCTGAATTTCGCTGATCTCAACGGTCGGGTAGGGCAGAATAGGACTATCGCCCTTGATATGACCGATCAAATCCTGGATGGTGCGGACGGGGATTATCTCCATGTTAGGTATCAGGGCGGCTTCGGCGGCATCTGCCTCCGG
This sequence comes from uncultured Bellilinea sp., assembly GCA_938040735.1. Classification (GTDB taxonomy): domain Bacteria; phylum Chloroflexota; class Anaerolineae; order Anaerolineales; family Anaerolineaceae; genus Bellilinea. The sequence goes on along the minus strand of CALHYE010000013.1, from coordinate 191,745 downwards.
TACGAACATACGCGTAAACCCTAACTGTCGGGCCGCTGCAGCCATCGGCAAAATGCCGCGCACATGCCGCACACTTCCATCCAGCGAAAGCTCGCCGACCACCAGTGAATTAGTAAAGGCAGCCTGTGGAATTTGCTCGGTGGCGACCAGTACGGCCAGGGCAATCGGCAAATCATAAGCCGGACCTTCCTTTTTCACGGAGGCCGGGGCGAGGTTGACGGTGATCCGTTTACGCGGATAAATCATACCCGCATTCTTAATGGCCATTTGTACCCGCTCGCGAGATTCCTGAACGGCGGTGTCTGGTAATCCAACGATGATCATCGCTGGCAAACCCTGACCTGTATCCACTTCAACTTCGACGATGGCGGTTTCTAAGCCGATGATAGAGCAGGAGTAAATTCTGGCAAGCATGAGGACTCAACTAGCGGATATATCGTCCACTGATATATTTTTCAAGTTCTTCCAGCAATAAGGCCTGATCGGAGATGATCGTCTTAACCACATCTCCAATGGTGATAATCCCAACCAGATTGTCATTTTCGATGACCGGTAAATGTCTGATGCGGCGGGCGGTCATCAAAATCATGCAGTCTTTTACGGTTTGAGCAGGCGTAACGGTAATCACTTCGGGGGTCATAAAGGTGGAAACCGGTAGAAGGTTGAGCGTTTCCCGTTGACGAACAGCCTGACGAGCATAATCCCTTTCCGAAAAAATGCCAACCAGTTTGCCGTCTTTAACGACTGGAACCGCCCCAATATCTTTTTCTGCCATCAGTTCCAAAGCTTCCATGACGGTTGAATCGGGTGATATGAACCACACTTGGTTACCCTTGTTTTGCAGAATCTGCCGAACCGTGCTTTCCATGATAACCCTCCCATCATATTCAATTGGATTAAGCGCCTATACATATTATAGAGGAAAAAATCATCCGTGATGATTGAGAAATGACCAAGAAACCTGTAAAGATGAACAAGTTTGCCCTCAAAAATTCCCAAAGGAGGAAATCGGGGTTTATGAGGGTATAATCCAAAAATCCCGTCCGTACTTCTCGAAAAGGAGTGTATTCTATGTACGTGATTTTATTTGTGTTGGATGAACCTAACCGGTTGGACGAATTGCTGGAAGGTTGGTCTGAGATTGGGATTCATGGCGTAACCATTGTCGAAAGCACCGGCTTTTACAGACGGCAGATCAAACGCTCCAAACTGCATCTCACTTTTCTGGTGGAACCGGCATCGAGCATTCTTGAAGAAGGCAATCTCACCCTCTTGACGGCGGTTGAGGATGAGACTCTGGTTGAGCGGTGTCTGCAAAAAACGGAACAAATCATCGGGGATTTAGAGAAACCCCATACCGGTGTGTTTATGTCCTGGCCGTTAAGCAGTGCAAAAGGACTGCACAAGCAATTGGAAGAAGGAAAAAAGACGCCATGATCTGGATTGAATTTATCCTCAGCGCTGCTTTGGTGGTCATTGCGGCAGTGAAACTGGCCGAGTACGGCGATATTATTGCCGTTCGGACCGGTTTGGGCAGAGCGTTTATCGGCGTCATCTTGATGGCTTCAGCCACCTCGCTGCCCGAATTTTTGACGGCGATTAATTCGATCCGTTTAGGCGTTCCCGACCTTTCAGGGGGGAATATCTTCGGCGCGAACATGTACAACATGGTTTTGTTGGCGTTCATCAGTATTTTGGGGTGGAGGGAACGGGCTTTGCGGGCGGTAGTGCGCCGTCATGGTCTAACCGGCGGCGGGGCTATCCTGATGATTTTACTGGCGACTTTTTTTGTGTATGTTAATCTGGATCTCAAAATAGGCTGGGTAGGGGTAGATAGTCTGGTGTTGATTGCTTCGTATCTGGTTTTGGTGCGGCTGCTGCGTACCTCTACCACAATCAGCGATGAGGAGAGCAACGAAACCGACGAAGGATTACCCACATTAAGAAGGGCTTTTTTATGGTTTGGGGGCGCTGCGCTGGTCCTAGTGCTGGTTATGCCATGGCTTGTTCGCGTAGCCAATGATATTGCCGATCTAACAGGTCTGGGGGAGGGTTTTGTGGGAGTGGCTTTACTGGCGTTCGTCTCTACCATGCCCGAACTGGTTGCCACCATCACGGCGGTGCGCATGAAGGTATATGATCTGGCAATTGGCAACTTATTCGGCAGCAATATGTTCAATATGTTTGCGCTGGGGTTAGTGGATATTTTGTTCACAAAGGGGCGGTTTATCGGCAGTATTTCACCGGAATTTGTGCTGGTGGGTTTTTTGGGGTTGATTATGAATGCCATGGCGCTGATCGGCAATCAATCCATCATCCGCCGGAGGGCTTTGTTTTTCCTGGAACTGGACGCAGCCGTTCTGATTTTGACTTTTATTCTTGGAATGATACTGATTTATCAACGCGGCCTGGGAACTTAACCCAAACGGAACTCCCTGCCGCAGGGAGATTCGTTCTATTCCTCATTCAACAGATTAGTAGGAATGGGTTTTTGAGGTGAAGGTTCGTTGAACCACGTTGTCGTCAAAGAAACCGCCGGTGTGTCCGGTTTCGGCGTATTGATAGACGGCAGCGGCATAAATTCCACTCAAGGTGGAATTGACCAGACCGATTAGAATCAAGCCAATTACCATCAACACGATGATTGCAATTGCCAGCGCCGCTGATTCCAGAGCGATAAAGGCTAAGCCGGCGAAGATCATTCCCAGCATCACAATGCCGAAAGAGATCAATCCAAAAACCGTACCAATCCCCACATTTCCGGCAATCTGTTCTCCCCAAGTCCTGCGCAATAAATACACACTGCGCTTGATCGCGTCAATTGGGCCGACCCCTTCAACCGCAAGCACCGGAACAACCAGAAAGGTAGCAATGTTCCACGCAAAACCGATCAGGGAAATAGCCAATCTGCCCAACCCGCGGCTGCGTTCGGAGATTGCGCGGAGCAGCATTCCTACCGTAGCGGCAATCATCGCATAACCGATGATGCTCACCAGCCGGCTAAAAGCAATTTGAAAACCCTGCCCAACGGTAGGGTTTCCGCCTCTCAGGCGAATCACCGCTGCGCCGACCAGGGCGGTATTGGCAAAGAAGATGACGGTATATTGCACAATGTAAAACAGGAAGATGACCACAAACCCCGCAATTTGTAGCCTTTCGGAAAACAAACTGTCCATCAGTCCACTGAGAAACATGGGCAGGACAAAAGTGAGAGTAACGATCAAGGTGCCGATGGCAGATACGATTGGAAAGATCACAAGCTCCTTATCTGCCGAAAGAACGCGAAAACTTGCCTTAACTAATTCCCAACTGTTGCGCAGTTTGTCCATTCTCAATTCCTCCACAAGGATTTACGATAAACGACAGCCCAGGTTGCACGACAGGTTAGTCCGAGTTTTTTTCCGGCGGCTGGCTGTTTTTACCCCGACCCAATTCTTGTGAGCGTTCATAAGCAGCCCAGATCGCCCGGCTAAGCGCAGTGCGGAAGCCGGCTTTCTCCAAATAATACAACGCTGCAGCGGATGTGCCGCCCGGAGATGTGACCTGATTGCGCAAGTGGGCAGGATGATCCTTTTTGAGGGCATAATATTCGACCGAGCCACGGATGGTTTGCGTGACGAGTTGTTCGGCAATCCGGCGAGGAAATCCCAGATGGACTCCGGCATCAATCAACGCTTCCATAAAAAGAAAGACGTAGGCTGGCCCGGTGCCGGAAAGGGCGGTGGCCATATCCAGATAATTTTCTTCCTCAACAAATATTTCCTGCCCCAGGGCCGATAAAATCAGGCGGGCAGCTTCCAATTGGGCTTCGGTCACAGCGGTAGAAGAAGTCCAAACGGTAATTCCCTGCCCAATTTGCGCCGGTGTATTTGGCATTGCCCGGATGATGGCAGGGTGTTCCAATCCGCTGCTGATGGTTTGAATGGAAGCGCCGGCAATAATGGACAGAACGACGGCATGAGGCGCGATTTTGCCGCGCAGTCCGGCCAGCACGGCGCGTAATTTTTGTGGTTTAACCGCTAGAATGACAATATCGGCAGCGCTGACGGCTTCAGCGTTGTCGGCGGTAAACCGGATACCGTAGCGCTCAATCAATTCGCTGCCGCGTTCGGGACGCGGGCCGGCAGCAATAATTTTTTGCGCCGGCAGCACTTGATTGCGAATCAAGCCGGCAATGATGGCTTCTGCCATGACCCCCGGCCCGATGATAGTAAGATTTTGTGAGTTCATCATAAGAATTTCACCTTGTCATGTTCGGGATTTAGCGGTTGTAAAACGCGACCAGCGCGCAAAAATGGCCATCGAAAGCAATCTTCCAGCGCTCTTTTCCTGCAAGGTAACTTCGCCGCAACTCCATTCCCCAATCGATTGCTGGATCAATTCCTGTAAGGCGTATTGTAAAGTGAGTGCGGATGCCTTGACCGCGTAAGCTGTGAGAACAACAAAAAGCGGTTCAGGCGCCAGCGCACTTTTACAGGCATCCAGTAGAGCGGGCAAGAGACGGAAGAATTCCCAGACCTCCCCTTTGGGGCCGCGCCCGAATTTTGGCGGGTCAAGGATTAACCCATCATATCTGACCCCGCGGCGGCTTTCCCGCAGAACAAACTTAACCGCGTCGTCCAATATCCAACGGATGGGTGCGGCTTCCAGCCCGGATAAGGTTTGATTCTCACGCGCCCAGTTGAGCGCTTTTCGAGAAGCATCCACATGAGTCACCTGAGCGCCGCTTTGAGCGGCTACCAAACTCGCCAGGCCGGTGTAACCAAACAAGTTTAATACCCTGACCGGCCGGTCTGTTGCTGAAATTTGTTGGGCGATCCAATCCCACTGGCAGGCTTGTTCGGGAAAAACTCCCACATGCCGGGAGGCGGTGGTTTGGACGTAAAAAGCCAGGCTTTTGTAGCCGATTGTCCATCGTTCAGGTATGGGTTTGTGATGCTTCCAATGTCCTCCGTTTTCTTCCGGCGATGGAACAAAACGGGCGTGAGCGGCGGCCCATTTGCTTTCCGGCAGCGCAGGAGACCAGACGGCTTCGGCTTCCGGGCGAACCAAAAGGTATTGACCAAAGCGTTCCAGCTTCCAGCCGTTCCCGCTGTCCACCAATTCGTAATCTTTCCAATCCGGTGAGGTCAGGATTAAGTACGGAAATTGCAGATTATTTTTGATCAACATAGCCGCTATGCAAGCGAGTATATCAGATTTTGAAGGTTGCAACTCAGGTAAGGGGGCGTTGATCATGGAGTTGAGCGACACTGTTTAATCATCAAGAATGGTTTTCAAAAATCCATCGAAATCCGAAAAGGATCAGAACATGGCTGAGGCGAAAAACTCGCCATTTTATGGACGCGCTTCCCTTGCGTTTTGGCGCAGTTCGACAGGAACGGGATTGGGCGTTATAATCCTCAGCGTTTTCAAAAAAACACCATTTTCATTCACAAGGATTTGCCGATGCCGGTGTTTGATTTTGATCAAGTCATTGACCGCCGATGTTCGGACAGCATTAAGTGGCATTACTTTCCTGAGGATGTCCTGCCGATGTGGGTCGCGGATATGGATTTTGCGGCTGCGCCGGCTATTCTGGAAGCCCTCCACCGGCGTATTTCTCACGGGGTCTTTGGATACCCGGCAGAATTACAAGGGTTGAAAGAGGCTATTTTAGGCTGGCTCGAGAAGCGCTATACGTGGAAGGTGAAAGCGGAAGACATTCTCTTCCTGCCGGGGGTGGTGGTTGCGTTTAATCTCGTCACTCAAGCATTATGCAGCGATCAGCGCGGCGTGGCCATTCAAACACCGGTCTATCCGCCGTTTTTGAGCGTTGGGCAAAATGCGGGCGTACCCTTGCTGACTTCCAAACTGGTTTCAGGTGTTGAAAACCGTTATGAGGTGGATTTGGATGCTTTTGAAGACGCTCTCGATCAAAATGCGGGGATGTTTTTACTGTGTAACCCGCACAATCCGGTAGGACGGGTCTTCAGCCGGTATGAATTAGAGCAGATGGCAGAGCAGTGCTTACGGCGAGATGTCATGATTTGTTCGGATGAGATTCATTGCGACCTGGTGTACAGCGGCAATCGGCATCTTCCGATTGCCTCGTTGGATGCCGAAATCGCTCAAAAAACGGTTACACTGATGGCGCCCAGCAAGACTTTTAACATCCCCGGCTTAGAGTTTTCTTTTGCCATTGTACCAAACTCGCAGATCCGGCAAAAAATTCATCAGGCACGGCGCGGCTTGGTTGGGGGAGTCAACCTGATGGGGATGGTAGCGGCAAGGGCTGCCTATCAGTATGGGGAAGAATGGCTGCAACAGTTGATCGGCTACCTGCAAGCCAACCGGGACTGGCTCTATCAAACCGTGCAAGCGCGCATGCAAGGGGTTCACATGCCATTACCGCAAGGGACTTATCTGGCATGGCTGGATTTTACCCAAACCGCGGTTGGAAATGACCCGTTTACATTCTTCCTTGAAGAAGCAAAGGTCGGTCTGAATGACGGGCGAGCGTTTGGAGGCGGCGGTGAGGGGCATGTCCGCCTGAATTTTGGGTGTCCGCGCAGCCTGCTGCAAGAAGGGATTGACCGCATGATTGCGGCATTGGAGAAAAACCAAAGAGGATGAGATGAATCAAACCGCTCAAACCCCAAATCATAGCAGGGGGTGTGGAGGCTGCTTTTTGAGGGGGATGGGGGTATTCAGTTTTCTGCTTTTGCTGCCAATTGCTCTGTATGGGCTTTTGTATGCTGTGGGAGCATTGTTGATCACTTCGGATGGGTTGAAGGATGCCAGGATGATCGTCTTGTTAAGCGGCGGAGACCGCCAACGCTGGCAGGAGGCTGTCAAACTCTACAAGGCCGAGCCTTCGAGAATTATTTTGATTACCGAGACCGGTGATACGATTAATGAAATTGGCACACGGTACAGCCTGCTGGTGCGTAACAATCTTTCAGCGATGGGCGTCCCGATGGATAATATCCGCATTATCCCGGAAGTTTCCCGTTCAACTGTTGAAGAAGCCAGAAGTGTGCGGGAATATATGGAATACTGGGGACATCCTTCTTGCGTTGTGGTTACCGACCCCTACCATACCTTTCGAACACGCTTGATCTTTCACGATACTTTTCGGGGAAGCCCGGTTAAAGTGCAAATTCATGCGGTACACGGCCACTGGTATCAAGCCGCTACCTGGATGTTCAGCCGGCAAGGGTGGGAGGTGACCTTGCTGGAGTTGGCTAAAGTGATTGGATATGTGGTTGGCGCTGGTCGTTGAAAGAAACAACAGAGCCGCTTTGAGCGGCTCTGTATGACAATTGAATTATGATGATGATGGGGTTACTGCAGTGGGACAACTTGCGCGGCTTGGAGACCTTTGGGACCTTTTTCGATAGAAAACTCCACTTTCTGGCCTTCCTTCAATTGCTTGTAGCCCTGCATATCGATTGCGGAGAAATGTACGAAAACATCCTCCCCATTGTCACGGCCGATGAAGCCGTACCCCTTGGCGGGGTTGAACCACTTGACGGTCCCGGTGAAACGTTCTGACATGCTTTACTCCATACATTTTGAGAAATTTCAGGTCCGGCTCCAAGAGCCGCTCGACCATGTATGACAAATGTATCATGGCTTATTTTTGATGTCAAGTCAGAATGGTTTAGAATTTTTTGAATGAACCCTCTTAAAACCAGAGATCGTGATTTTTCCGAATAAAGGGTTTCTCTTGTCCATGATGACCCTCTCTGTCGAGAAGTTACCTGTATTGCACAAAATGATTGGCTGGGGGATAATAATCCTGACTTGAAGGTAAGATTGACCGAATGTGAGTAGGATGTTGAAATCGAGCGTTCAGAGTCTAAAACGACAGGTATTGCTGGCGGTGATGATCATCCTTCCGCTGGTCTTTCTCACTGTTTTCCCCATCTCTCCAAGACCTTTTCGGGAACTGGAAATCATCACCCGCTTATATCAAGCGGAAGCGCTTAATAACCACGCTAAGGCAGCCACTCATTTACGGCTCTTGATGGAATTTTACCCGGAGCGGGCGGAGTGGTGGGAGCGGCTGGCTTTTCATGAACTTAAGGCGGGGAACTTAACCCAGGCAGCAGCCGATTTTCAGCGGGCGTGGGAATTGGATGCAATTTCTGAAAAAGGTTTGTTTGCGCTGATTGAGACCCTATTTCAATTGGGGGATACAAACCGCGCGGTTGACTATGGGCTTATTCTGTTAGAAAAGGATAATTTATCACCGGACTATTTTTCAGGGCTGATGGAGGTCTTTCAAAAAGCCAATCGTTGGGATCTGGCGAGTCAAACTGCCCAACGCTGGGCAGCCAGCCAGCCCCAAAATCCTGAGGCGGTCTGGATGGCGGCTGTGTTCCTGTCTTATCAAAACCCGGAGGAAGCCATACGCCGGTTGACACCGCTGAGCGCCGGGCGAGGGTCGCTGGCGCGGCAAGCCGCCCGTCTCTTAGGGGCTCTGGAAACCGCACAGGAAAATCCCGACCCTGCTTACCAACGGGTGGTCATTGGTCAACGGCTGGGTGAGTTAGAGTATTGGGAAATCGCCGAGCAGGCTTTTTTGGAGGCGGTTGATTTGTTTCCAGATTATGCCGAGGGTTGGGCTTTGCTGGCGGAAGCCCGTCAAAATTTGGGGAAGGATGGCTACCCGGTATTACGCCGCGCCTTTGAACTCAACCCGGTTTCGGATATTGTCCAAACCGCCCTGGCGTTGTACTGGCGGCGTCAGGATCAACCAATGGTGGCGTTGAGTTATTTACGCGCCCTGGCGGAAAAATATCCCGATCAAGGGCGCTGGCAGGTTGAGATTGGGGCTGCGCTGGCGCAGAGCGGAGACCTGGTGGAAGCCCTTCACGCTTATCGGCGCGCAGTGGAAATTGAGCCGGGAAATGCCGACCTGTGGAGGGCGCTGGCGGTTTTTTCGGCTTTGAATGGCTTTGACCCGCAGGCCTATACCTTACCGGCTGCTCAGCGTGCTTTAGATTTGGACGGCGGAAACCCTGCCTCATTGGATACGGCTGGTTTTGTTTATTTGCAATTGGGCGAATGGAAGGAAGCGGAACAATTCTTGCAACAGGCACTGAAAGTAGATGAGTCCTATGCTCCCGCTTTGCTTCATCTTGGACAGGTCTATCTCGAAATGGGCAGAACCAGCCAGGCTTTTCAACCGCTCAAAAAAGCCGCGAAATCGCGGGATGAAGTGATTGCCCTGACTGCCCAGAGATTGCTGCAACGTTATTTTCCGGATGAAGCCATTCAACCCTGAGGGCGGGCATCTACCCCCGGCAGAAGTAATGCCGAAGAACAGCCGCAGGAGGTTGATCGGATGTTAAGGGTTTTACGCAACGGTTTGATTTTAATCGCTGTTTTCATTTTCCTGAGCGGATGCAATCTGATCACGCAAATCGAGGCTTCAGCTCTGGCTGCCAAAGACGCCGGCAGTATTCTGTTATATGATGATTTCTCGGATTCAGCCAGCGGTTGGCGTCAGTGGAGCTCGCCGGAGGCTGTCATCCATTACCAGAATGGCGTGCTTGCCTTTCTGATTAATCAACCCAATTATGATTACTGGTCATTGGCGGGAAGAAATTATACCGATGTCACCCTTGCCGTTGAGGCAGAATTGATCCATGGGCCGACCGATAATGATTTTGGTTTGATCTGTCGTTTTCAGGATGAGTATAATTTTTACGCCTTCTTGATCAGCAGCGATGGATATGGGGGAATTGTCAAGGTAAAAGATGGTCTTTATCAGGTATTAAGCAGCCCAAACGGACTGGAATTTGGTAAAATGATCACGCAGGGATATGCCCGAAATCACTTGCGCGCCGATTGTGTGGGCTCCCGCCTTACCTTGTATGTCAATCAGCAAAAATTTGCCGAAGCGGAAGATGCTGATTTGAGCATGGGTGATGTAGGGTTGCTGGCCGGGGCTTATCAAACTCCGGGTGTTGAAATTCATTTTGACAATTTCTATGTTATCAAACCTTAGAGGTATGCGGATCTATTTCGATACCATTGGCTGCCGTTTGAACCAAAGCGAGATTGAATTGCTTGCCCGTCAGTTTCGGGCTGCCGGTCATTCAATTGCCGAGACAGCCGCTGAAGCCGATCTGGTAGTCATTAACACTTGCACGGTTACCAGCGCGGCGGCATCCGATTCCCGGCAGAAAATCCGACAGGCTGCCAGAGCCGGTGGTGCTTCGATTGCGGTAACCGGCTGTTGGGCAACCCTTGAGCCGGAAGCGGCCCGACAATTGCCCAAGGTGGCCTGGGTAATCCCCAATGCCGAAAAAGATCGCCTGACTTCAAAGGTGTTGGGCGTTCCGGTTGAGGAGTTTGATCTCGAACCGCTTGCCCGCCTGCCCTTACCCGGGCTGCATCAGCGTACCCGCGCCTTCATCAAGGTTCAGGATGGTTGTGATAACTTTTGCACATTCTGCATTACCCGCCTGGCTCGGGGGAAAGGGCGCAGCGAACCCATCGCTGATGTTGTTGCCGAAGTGAGGGCGGCTGTTGCCGGTGGAACGCGAGAGGTTGTCCTTTCCGGCGTTCACCTGGGATCGTGGGGTCAGGATTTTACGCCGCCGCTGCATCTGCGTCATCTGATTGAAGCGATCATTGCAGACACCGATGTGGAACGGGTGCGGCTTTCTTCGCTTGAGCCGTGGGATCTGAATGAGGCGTTTTTTCGCTTGTGGGAAAACTCGCGGATGTGCCGCCACCTCCACCTGCCGCTTCAATCCGGCAGCGCGGCGACCTTGAAGCGTATGGTGCGAAAGACCACGCCGCCGGCCTTTGCCTGCCTGCTGGAATCTGCTCGAGCTATTTGCCCGGAAATGGCTATCACCACCGATGTGATTGTTGGATTTCCGGGCGAGACTGAGGCCGAATTTGAAGAAAGCCTTGCTTTTGTGCAACAGATGAATTTTGCCGGCGGACATGTTTTTTCCTATTCCACTCGGGAGGGAACGGCGGCAGCCCGGATGAAGGGCAAGGTTCATGGATCAGTCATCCGCCAGCGAAATGGCCGGATGCGGGAGGTTTTGCTGCAATCTTCGCTGGCTTATCGTCGGCGTTTTATGGGAAGCATCGCCAGGGTGTTGTGGGAATCCTGTGATGAGGTTGGAGAAAAGGGCTGGCGATTGCATGGATTGACCGATAATTACATTCGGGTGGAAGCCTATTCAGCGACAGCGCTTTGGAATCAGATTAGCCGGGTGAGATTAGGTCAAATAACTGACGAGGGAATGCGCGGGGTTATCCTGGATATGGGAGAATAAGCCCTTTTCTAGTGGAGCAGCCAGTAAGCCAGCGTGAAACTGAAAATTCCCCATAAACTGCCGGCAACTGTCTGATAGAGGGTGTGCCGCCTCAGGTGCACCCGTGACCAGGCAACAACTGGTATAAACATCAACACGGGTAATGCAGAAGCGCCGCCAACCCAAAAACCCAATGAGGAAAACCCGGCCGTTGCAGCCGTATGGGCGGAAATTTTCCATTTCAAATTGACCAGAAAGAGGCCGGTCGTTTCTAAAACCGCCGCAGCTGCGATAATTCGGAGCAGAATGGGGGCATGCACCAGACTGAGCAGTCCAAAGGTTATCAGACTGCACCCGATGCTGAGTAAATAAGGGCGAATGCGCTGCTGACGTACATAGACATCCAGGTCGGTAATTTCTCCGCGTTTATGAAGATAAACCAGATAAGCAGCCGGAGTGAGAATGATAAGGGTCAGGGTGAGTAAAGACCATCCTAAGGTAGCATGACTGAAATCCGCCAAGGCAGCGATCAACACGGCAACGGTAGCGACCAGCGGAGGTGAAAACAATCGGGAGATCCATTCAGCCAGCCGATAGTGCCATCTTTGCGGTACAATTGGCACGATTTGTTCTGAAACATGGATGGAAGGGTTGATTTCCATAGTTGATTTCCACTTTATATTTTTCTTCTAACCTATCATAATGGATGGCGGTTAAAGTCGTTTGATTACCATGTTAAGGTTTGGTCAATAGAACCTTAGCGTTCAATCGTTCTATGCGGAATCCTACAGAGAGGAGTGAAAAATATTATCCATGAGCCGGAAGAAGTGGTGGCAGACTGCCGTTTTTTATCAAATTTACCCACGCAGTTTTGCGGATGGTAACGCCGATGGGATCGGCGACTTTGAAGGGATGCTTGAAAAAGTGGATTATCTCAAATGGTTAGGTGTGGATGCGGTCTGGCTTTCGCCGCATTTTGCCTCCCCTCAGGTGGACTGGGGCTATGATGTCAGTGATTATTATCAAATTGCTCCCGAATACGGCACAATGGATCAATTCTTGCAGTTCATGGAGGAATTACACCGCCGCGATATCCGTTTGGTGCTGGATCTGGTTTTGAATCACACTTCCGACCAGCACCCCTGGTTTTTAGAATCTCGTTCCGGTCTGGATAACCCCAAACGGGACTGGTATATCTGGAAGCCGCCGCGCAATGATGGCCCTCCCAATGATTGGTTTTCCACTTTTGGCGGTTCGGCCTGGACATTTGACCCTCAAACCGGTGAATATTACTACCATTTTTTCTTCCCCCAACAACCCGACCTGAATTGGAGAAATCCCGAAGTCAAGCAAGCCATGTTTGATGTGGCACGCTACTGGCTAAACCTCGGCGTGGATGGCTTTCGGCTGGATGCGGTCGGCACCATATTTGAGCGAGATGGTCACCCCGACCATGCTACCGGCGATCATCTGGATGCTATTTACCGCGACTCACGGCTTGCTAAAACAAAGGCTGAGCAGCGCAAGGCAAACCGCCGCTGGCAGCGCATGTTTCGGCATCAAGTAGATATGCCCGAAGTGCATGACCTGATGCGCGAACTACGTCAAGTGGTGAATGAATACCCGGAAAAGGTTTTGATCGGCGAAACCGAAGATGTCCGGTTTTACGGCGATGGAGAAGACGAACTCCATTTGAATTTTAATTTTCCCCTCATGCGTACCGATCGTCTTACGCCGCGCTGGGTGCGGCTAAACCAAAGGGAAAGGCTTTCGCAGATGCCGCCGGATGCCTGGCCGTGCAATACCTTGAATAACCATGATGCGGGACGGATGATGAGTCAATTTGGGGATGGGAAGCATGATCTGCAAATTGCGCAAGTCAATCTGGCGTTGTTGCTGACTCTTAAGGGCACCCCATTTTTATACAATGGGGAAGAAATCGGTATGGTCAACCATCTCGGCTTGAAGGTGGAAGATTTCCGAGATCCGTTGAGTTTACATGCTTACCGCCTTGAAGTTGAATTGCTGGGTTGCTCACCTCAGGAAGCCGAACGGTTTGCTATTGAATATGGGCGGGATAAGTGCCGAACACCGGTTCAATGGGCTAACCAGCCAAACGCCGGTTTTTGCCCGGCCGATGTGAAACCCTGGCTGCCGGTGCATCCAAATTATGCCGAAGGGATAAATGTTCGAGACCAGCAGGAAGACCCCGGCTCAATGCTGAACTACTACCGGCGGTTATTGCATTTGCGTAAAAACACGCCTGCATTGATGGAAGGCGATTATCAACCGCTGGATGAAAACAACCGGCATGTTTTTACTTTTTTACGGCGGACGAAGAATCAAATCTGTCTGGTTGCTTTGAACATGAAAGCACGCCCAGCGAAAACCGTGTTCCCCTACTGGTTAAAAAATTTGCGGTGTGTTTTTTCGACACACCGCAAGGAAGGGCAATTGGAGCGGGCTGGTTTTCTTACCTTGCAGCCTTTTGAGGTTTGGATTGGGGTGGTGGAATCGTTTTAGATCTTCAATTGGGAGATGATGTTTTTCAGGACATTGGCTGAATTTTGCAAGCCGATGACTTCTTCCTCACTAAGATCAAGGCGAACGATGCGTTCTACCCCGTCCAAGTCCACAATCGTGGGCAGGCTCAGGCAAACATCCTCAATTCCGTAGTATGGTTCGTTAATGTAACTGGAAACGGAAAGGACAGTACCTTGATCGCGGATGATCGCCTCGCAAATGCGCACAAGACCGCTGGCGATGCCGTAATAAGTGGCTCCTTTACGTTCAATGATGTGATAGGCGGCATCGCGGGTTTGTTCAAAGATGACATTAAGGGTTTCGTCCGCACAGCCCAATTCGTTGACAGCGCAATACTGCGGCAGGCGCATACCGGCGATGTTAGCCAACGACCAGACCGGGACTTCGCTGTCCCCATGCTCGCCAATGATGTGGGCATGCACGCTGCGCGGGTCAACATCAAAATGTTGAGAGAGGAGGTAGCGGAAGCGGGCGGTATCCAGTACCGTACCTGAACCGATGACATGATTACGTCTGAAGCCGGAGATTTTGAAGGCAACATACGTTAGAATGTCAACCGGATTGGTGGCAATCAGTAAAATCCCATTGGGGTTATTTTCCACAATTTTTGGGATGATTTGCTTGAAAATTTCGGTGTTGCGCTGCACCAAATCCAGGCGGGTTTCGCCAGGGCGCTGAGCCGAACCGGCTGTGATAACGGTGATCACAGCCCCGGCGGTATCTTGGTAATCACCTGCCCAAATGCGGGCGGGTCTGCCGAGCGGCATCGCGTGATTCAAGTCCATTGCTTCGCCTTCGGCTTTGGCGTGGTTGGCATCAATCAGCACAATTTCGCTGGCCAATCCGCTCAACAAGAGGGAATAGGCAAATGTGGCTCCGACATTACCCGCACCGACAATGGCGACACGGGTTGGTTTTTTGAAAACATGGGTCATGGCAATTCTCCTTGCAAAAGTTATCGTTGAGATTGTTTCTCTTTAGCCTTGCGGGCTTCCATGAAGCGATCATAAACCCGCTTCCAGGCCTGAGTTGGCTTCTCCGGCCGAGTTTTTTTGTGTTCCTCAGTGCTCATAAAAAAGGCAAAGTCTTCTATGAGAACGGAGATGGGTTCGTCCGGAGAATGGTACAAAATTGGTTTTCCGAGGTTAATGGATTGTACCAGCACATCGGGTGAATAGGGGAGGCTGAGTGTAACGGGTTTCTTGAGGGCTTGTTCAATCCGATCGCGCGGCAGCCCGTGTTTGGGAAATACATTGTTCAAAACCAGTTTGATTTTCTCAGGGGGGTAGTTTAATTTGGCATACGTATCCAGCGCTGCCGCTGCAGCCCGCAATGAGGAAAGTTCAGGAGCCAGTACAAGCAGAACAATATCAGCCATGTCCAGGGCGATCAGGGCAACTTCGCTAAAATCGTGAGGTAAATCGGCGATGAGGTAATCGTAATGAGGCCGGAGCAGTTTGAGGGAGACATTCAGGGTCTCGTCGGAGAGCATTTCCGCTTCGGTGGGGAAGGTGGGGGCGGCGATGAAACTCAATCCGCTTTTGTGGCTTTCAATAATCGAATGCAGGGCTTCGGTGTCCATTTCCAGAGGGTCAATGCCTGCCAGATCAGCCCAGGTGCGCTTTAGCGGCATATTCAATAACAGGGCAACTTGACCGGCCATCAATACCAGATCAATCAGCAAGGTGGGGGCATTCCACAGAGAACGAAGCGCGATAGCCAGATTTACGGCGAGAGTGGAAGTTCCAATTCCGCCGCGCAAAGAATGGACGGCAATCATCTTTGCCATTTTGGTAGGGGTCGCGCCTTCTCCGCTTGGCAAAGCATGGCGGATCACTTCCATTCGGCGGAGAAGAACGGTCATGCGGGCAACCAGTTCTTCCGGCTCAAATGGTTTGGTAATGTGATCATCCGCGCCGGATTCAAACGAGGCGAGTTTATCCTGTAAACCGGCCTGGCTGGTTAGCACCATGATAGGGGTGTGGGCAAACGCGGGATCGCGGCGCAATCGGCGGGTCACCTCGTAACCGGAAATGTCGGGCAAGTTGAGATCGGTGATGATGACATCCGGTTTCAGGATATTGGCGGCTTCCAATCCCTGTGTTCCGGTCAGTTCGGTATATACCAGATGTCCCAGCGGACGCAGGGCATGTTCAATCATGCGGTGGAAGATGATTTCGTCATCAATCAGCAGTACAGTGGCCATACTCTATCCTTTGGGGTTGTTTTCTGCTGAATGCTGCTGGGCTTTCATTCCTAATAAGGCTTTCTTCAGCAGGGGTATTTGATTTTCCATTTCCGCGATCAAATGATCGGCCCCGTTTAAGTCGCCGTTGGATGCCTGCAAATCCAGTTGGTGAGCCAGGCGGGTCAGTTTGACGGCTTCAAAGTTGGCTGCCACCCCTTTTAAGTTATGCGCATGGAGTTTTACGCCATTGGCATTTTTGGAGCGGAGCGCTTCTTTCAGTTCAATCAATTTGGTTTCGCACTGCTGAATAAACTCTTCAAAGGTGGCGAGAAAGAACTCTACATCGTCACCAAAGCGTGGGAGGATTTTTTCAACGTAATGCGCATCACCAAGCGATTGGGTATTTTTACGGAAAGCACGACTGAGGAATTCGTCTTCTTCCTCAGGCGGGTGATCTTGCAAATCATCTTGAGGAAGTTGCCTTTCTGTGAACTCAGAGGTTGGTTTGGGTGAAAAGCCATTTGAATCGGTTTCAAGGGATTGAAAATACTGTTCAAATTCCGAAGCCAGGTCTCCCTCAATGGCAGCAGTGCGGGTTTGCAGTGAATCTGGTTGTTTGGTTTCGGGTTGAAACTGTTTTTTTCCCCAGCGCTCAATGGCATTGAATAATTCGCGCGGTTTTATCGGTTTGGAGAGGTAAGCATCCATTCCGCTGGCGAGGCAGCGTTCCACATCTCCTGCCAGCGCTCGCGCGGTCATTGCAATGATTGGCGTGTGATTGGCTGCCCCTTCCCTTGAACGAATCCGCAAGGTGGCTTCATACCCATCCATTTCCGGCATTTGAATGTCCATCAAGATCAAGTCGTAATTGCTCTGGGAGGTTTTTTCGATTGCAATTCGGCCGTTTTCCGCTTCCTCAACGGTATGCCCGAATTTGGTCAGTAAATTGACAACCACTTTTCGATTAACCGGGTTGTCTTCCACCAGAAGAATATGGCGGGGAAGGGAAGACCGAAGTCCCGACGCGGTTGGGCGGCTTTCGGCGGGCGGTTTTTCCGCAACTTCGGTAACCACCGGGCTGGAAAGGGCGGACTGTAAGGCGTTGAAGAGCGCCTGTTGACGAACCGGTTTGATCAACGTAGCGGTACAGCCGATTTTCTGACAATCTTCTTTAGTAAAATGAGCGCCAATGCTGGTCAGAAGAATGATTTTGAGATCGTTGTTGATCCCCAATTCGAGGTTTGCCGGCAGGCGGAGTTGACCGTTTTCCAACAAAAACCGGTAATCAATCATTGCCAATTGCACCGGCGCGCGATTCTGCCCGGCCGATTGGAGGATCTGAACAAAGGTTTCACCATCTGCGCACTCCGTGACTGCAAAGCCGACTTTCTCCAACTCCATCCGCAGGGATTGACGGCTGGATGGGTTTGGATCGGCAATCAGGATGTGTTTTCGGTTAGAAAGGGCAATTAATTCAAGGGGTTGGGGTTCTGGGATTTCCTGACGAGAAAAGACCGCATTGAAAGAAAAGGTGCTGCCAACACCCGGTTCACTAATCAGGGAAATTTTTCCACCCATCAATTCAACCAGTTGGGTGGAAATTGCCAGTCCCAATCCGGAGCCGCCATATTTGCGGGTGGTGGACATATCCGCCTGGGTAAAGCGCTCGAAAATTCGCGCCTGGCGGTCAAGGGGAATGCCAATACCGGTATCGCGTACCGAGAAACTGATGGTGGCTTGCGAGCCGGTTTGGGCAATGGGCTGAACGCTGATAACAATTTCTCCCTGTTCGGTGAACTTAACCGCATTGCCCACCAAATTATTTAACACCTGCCGCAGCCGGTTGGGATCGCCGCGCAGTAAGACGGGCGTTTGCGGGTCAATCAGACAGACCAGTTCCAGCCCTTTGGCGGCGGCCCGCTGCGAGAAATTGACAGCCACATTCTCAACAATGGTGCGCAAATTGAAATCGGTAATTTCCAATTCCATTTTGCCGGCTTCAATTTTTGACAAATCCAGAATATCGCTGATTAAGTTTAGGAGCGACTCGGCGCTTTCCAGCGCAGCGGTAAGGTATTCATTTTGTTCGGGGTTGAGGGGTGTATCCAACGCCAGGTTGAGCATGCCGATCAAGCCGTTGAGCGGTGTACGGATTTCATGGCTCATGTTCGCTAAAAATTCGCTTTTGGCTAAATCGGCTTCTTCGGCTTTTTGGCGGGCGCGCACCAGTTCGGTGATGTTGTGGTAGAGGTTGAGAACGCCGACTTCCTGTCCGTTGACAATGACCGGTACTCCGAAGATTTCCACATCAATCAGTTGGCCGTGGCGGGTTTGGCGTTTGCTGACACTGTGAATCAGTTCTCCCTGCCGAACCCGGCGGCTGAATTCAAATGCGCCGTCCCGGAATTCTTTGGAGGTGATGATTTCATCGAGTTTTCCACCAAGGACTTCTGCCTGAGTGTAACCAAACAGATGCTCAAAAGCCGGGTTACAGGCAACAATATGACCGTTCAGGTCGAGAGTGACAATGGCAACCGGGCTGTTTTGGAAGATGCTTTCAAAATATTGTTTCTGGCGTTGAATTTCCGCCTCGGCTTTTTTGCGCTGGGCGATGTCATGAAAGATATAGATGATTCCTTGCTGGTTTTCGCCGTCTTGAAATGGAAAACCGGTTACTTCAAACCATCCGTATAGGGACGGCATGGGAATGACCTGGGTTTTGGTCAGGGCTTTTTTCTGGACCGGTTCAATGACTCCGGGGAAGACTTCTTCAATGTTTTTCCCAATCAGGTCGGCATAAGAGGTTTTGAGGGTTTGGGTGGTTGCCCGGTTGCAGCGAATGATCTTGCCGCTCGAATCGGTCAACAAAATCAGGTCGGAGATGGCATCAAAAGTTGCTTCCCATTCCTTTTTAGCGCGGATGATGTTGGCTTCGGCTTGATGCCTTTCCAAAATTTCACGCTGAGATATTTCTTTGACGGCGTAAAGTTCACTGGTGCGTTGAGCAAGTTCATCTTTGAGTTGCAAGTTTTGGCGGAGTGTTCTGAGATGCTGGTAAGCATTAATTGAGCTCAGTAGGATGATGAAAGCCGCGAAGAGGTCTACCAACCATAATACCGGCTCATTGAATTGAGCCTGAAAAAAAGAGGAGATCGTCAGGTTAAAGCCCCCGGAAAGTAATAAGACCGCCGTGATCAGAAATGGCAAAATTAATCCCACCACAACCCCTGCCACGGGGAATAGTATTGGTACGAGCGTTTTTAGGGGAAGCCTGGGATTTTTATCAGATAACATTTTGTTTTCTCAAACCGCTGTAAGGAAATAAATCATCCAATTTCCTTGACTAAAATTATAATTGACCACGCTAAGATTTGCTATTATAATCTCATGCTTTGTTGATGAGAGTTATTGCGTCTGGAAATAAAGGCGTTATTGAGAATAAATGAATATTGAAGACCAAACCGGTACTACTGTACTTCGTCGTGAAACCGAGGCCAAACCTAAAAAAAGCTGGCGCACGTGGCTGATTGGCAGACCCTTACCAACCGCAGATGCCCCTCACCAAACGATTGGTGTGTTGATTGGACTGGCTGTTTTTGCGTCGGATGCGCTTTCCTCAACGGCTTATGCGACTCAGGAAATGCTGGTCATCCTGATGGTGCTGGGTCCTCAGGCTTATCAGTATGTCTTTCCGCTGGCGATTGCGATTGTAATTTTACTGGGGATTGTCACCATTTCGTATGAACAAACGGTTCACGCGTATCCCAATGGGGGCGGCGCGTACATTGTAACCCGTGACAATATTGGGGCTTTACCCTCAAAAATTGCAGCAGCAGCATTGCTGACAGATTACATTCTGACCGTTGCGGTTTCAATTTCTTCGGGGGTTGCTCAAATTGTTTCCGCTATTCCGTCGCTATTTGAGTATCGCGTCTGGATGGCAGTTGGGCTGGTTGCCTTCATTATGGTGGTCAACCTGCGAGGGATTAAAGAGTCGGGTAAGACTTTTGCCATTCCAACCTACTTTTTCATCATTGCCATGTTTATCACCGTTCTGGTGGCATTGGGACGTTATGTGTTCGGCACACTGGGTGTGGTCAGCGATCCGCCCCCGCTGGAGATTCTTCACACCACCTATGGAGTGGGGGCTTTTCTCATTTTGAGAGCCTTTGCGAGCGGCACTGCGGCGCTGACGGGTATTGAGGCCATAGCGGATGGTATTCCCGCCTTTCGGGAACCGCGCTCGAAAAATGCGGGTACAACGCTGATTATCATGTCGTTCATTCTCGGCAGCCTGATGCTGAGCATTTCATTTTTAGCCGCTCACATTCAAGCCGTGCCCTCCGAGGTTGAAACGGTCATTTCGCAACTGGCGCGCACCGCTTTTGATGGGAGGGGCGGCTTTTACGGTGCGGTGATAATCGCCACAACCGTGATCCTGATCATGGCAGCCAATACCTCGTTTGCGGATTTCCCGCGGTTGAGCGCAATCACCGCCACCGATGGTTTGCTCCCCCGTCAGTTGACTTACCGCGGCAGCCGTTTGGTATATTCACGCGGGATCGTGCTGCTGGCTTTGCTGGCAACTTTGTTGATCGTCGTATTTCAGGCTTCGGTAACCCGTTTGATCCCGCTTTACGCTGTTGGCGTATTTCTTTCCTTTACCCTCTCTCAAGCCGGAATGGCGCACCGTTGGTGGAAAATCGGAAAGTTAAGAGAAGGGCAAGAGTTGAGGGAACGCGGCTCAGTGCTGCGTTATGACCCCAGCTGGGTTATTAAGATGATCATCAACGGCTTTGGGGCTTTTTGCACCGGCGTTGTGATGATTGTGTTTGCGGCTACCAAGTTTGTGGATGGCGCTTGGGTCGTGATTGTGATCATTCCGGTTCTTGTAGTTATCTTTAGCGGGATTGAGCGGCACTATCGTCATCTGGCTTCCAAACTTTCTCTTGAAAATTACGGCGGCCTGCCGCAGATTGGCCGCCATCGGGTGATTATCCCAATCGGGGGCGTGCATCGCGGTACGCTGGCGGCTTTGCGTTATGCCCGCACGCTTTCGGATGACATTACCGCCGTCCATGTTTCGCTGGATCCGCAGGAAGCTGAACGGGTGCGGCAAAAATGGGAAACCTGGGGGGACGGCCGGCGGCTGGTCATTCTCGAATCGCCTTACCGCTTATTCATCGAGCCGCTGCTGGAATATATCAGTGAAATTGAGTCTCTCCGGCAGCCCAATGAAATCATCACCATTGTAGTGCCGGAATTTGTACCGCGCCATTGGTGGGCGGGTTTGCTGCATACACAAACTGCGCTCACTTTACGGATGGCATTACTTTTTCATAAAGACATTGTCATCACCAGCGTTCCCTATCAGGTGGACTAATGAAAGACGATCAAGAACAAACCCAAAAAAGAATGCAGATTATCGTGGTCGGTTGCGGCAGGCTGGGGTCAGCCCTGGCTTACCGGTTGTTTCGAGCCGGCCATTCGGTGGCGGTGATTGATTCATCGCCCACCTCATTCAACAATTTGCCGCCCGATTTTACCGGCCGGCTTCACGAGGGGGATGCGCTCTCGCAGGATGTGCTGGTGCGGGCAGGAATTGAAAACGCCGATGCCCTGGCAGCCGTTACCAGTTCGGATGCCATCAATGCGGTGGTAGCGCGGCTAGCCCGGGAGGTTTATCACGTTCCCAATGTGGTTGCGCGGAATTACGATCCGCGCTGCCGGGTGTTGTTTGAAGAACTGGAATTGCAGGTCATCAGTTCAACCAGTTGGGGAGCCCAGCGGATTGAAGAGATGCTCTACGATTCAGGCGTGCATACGGTCTTTTCGGCCGGAAATGGAGAAGTGGAAGTGTACGAATTTGTCATCCCGGACGAATGGGATGGTAAAACGCTGGAAGAATTGCTGCCGGATGAAGAATGCCTGCCGATTTCAATTACACGGGCCGGCCGGGCAATGCTGCCCCAATCCGGCCTGACCATTCGGGGCGGTGACATTATCCATGTCAGCGCCACCTTCAATGGCAGTAACTGCTTACGCCAAAAGTTGTTGGAAAGAAGGGAGTAGCCAGAATGTATGTCATTATTGCTGGTGGCGGAAGAACCGGCGCACAATTAGCGCGAATTCTGGTTGCCCAAAATCATTTTGTTCAATTGATTGATCATCGCCCAGAGGTGCTGGCGCGGCTGCACAAGGAGTTGCCGACTGAAGTGATTTTTGAGGGACGACCGATTGATCCGCTGGTGCTGGAAAAAGCCGGCGCAGAAAAAGCCGATGTACTGGCAGCCTGCACAACCGAGGATGAGGTCAACTTGGCGATTTGTTTTATGGCGCGCAGCCGTTATAAAGTTCCCCGCACGATCGCCCGCATCAACAACCCACGCAACGCCTGGCTGTTTGACCACAAGTTTCATGTGGATGTGGCGGTCAATCAGGCTGAGATAATGGCGTCCATCATTGAAGAAGAAATGTCCCTGGGCGATATGATGACGCTGATCAAGCTGCGGCGAGGGAATTACTCCCTTGTTGAGGAAAAAGTCCCCGCTGACGCTCCGGCGCTAGGGATTGCCATCAAAGATCTCAATTTACCTGAACACTGTGTCATTGCGGCCATCATCCGGCATGGTGAGGTGATCGTACCGCGCGGCGTGACCACCTTTGAGCCGGGAGATGAGGTTTTAGCCGTGGCAGACCCGGAAGGCGCGCGGCAGCTGGCCAGAATGCTTTCGCCGAATAAGGTGGTCAACGGTCGCGCAAAGTGAAATGCGTTTGACCGCAACCCTGGCATAGGGTATAATTTAGTTCTACCCTTTGTAATCACCTGTGCACTGCGGAAATCGCCAAACGAATTTAAAGGGGTTTGGCAATTTGCGCAGGACACAGTGGCTAAAATCACTGAGGAAAGGATAACGATATGCCCAAACGGACATACCAACCCAAAATTCGCCGCCGTGTTCGCGTGCATGGCTTTCGAGCCCGAATGGCAACGGCTGATGGACGGCAGGTGTTGAAGCGCCGCCGCCTGCGCGGCCGCTACCGCCTGACGGTTACAGCCAATAGCCATGTTAAGAAGGTTCGCTGGTAATTGGCGCTGTCTTCGCAGGTGATGCCCTTGGGGCGCGACCTGCCGTTCATTGATCCTCAATGGACGGGTTCATGGGTGAAGCGCAAATTCAGGCTGAGACGGTCGAGCGATTTCAAGCGGGTGCGGCAAACAGGCAAGGCATACACGCACCCGTTTGTTGTGTTAAGTGTGCTGCCCAATCAGGTAGATCAGTTGCGCATTGGGATCACCGCCAGTAAGGCGGTGGGTAGCGCTGTTGAGCGGAATCGAGCCAAACGGCGTTTGCGTGCGGTAGTGGATGGATTGCTGCCCCGCTTGCGGGCTGGCTGGGATGTGGTGTTGATTGCCCGCAAGCCGGCATTAACCGCCGACTTTGGAGATTTGAGCCAATCGGTACGGGAATTGATGAATCGCGCGCGTCTGTTTGTGGAGAGCGAGACGGATTTCGATGATTGAGCATGATTACTCTCACGAACCGCGTCTGCGGGATTTGCCGTTCAACTTAAAAACGGCGCCCCGCTGGATATTGCTGGGATTAATCCGCCTGTATCAAAAACTGGTTTCGCCTGCTTTACCCGCCAATACTTGCCGCTTTTACCCCACCTGTTCCCACTATGGTTATCAGGCAATTTATAAACATGGCGCACTCAAAGGTACACTCATGGCGGTCTGGCGGGTTTTACGCTGCAATCCTTTCAACCCCGGCGGATATGACCCGGTACCTTAGTATGGATTGAAATACTACACTGACACAAAAGAATTCTATGAAAAACACAAATCTTCTACTCATTGGATTATTCCTGCTCGGGGCGGTTGTATTAGCATCCTGTGGAGCGCCGCTTTCGGGCTCGAGCTGGCCGGGGGTCAGTTCGAACGGTGATGCGGTTTATGTGGCCTACATGCAGCATGTCTATGCCATCCGGGCAACGGATGGCAGCATGATCTGGCGTTTCCCGGAGAAGGCTGGCCGACAAATGTTTTTTGCGGCTCCGGTGTTGGCAGATGACCAACTGCTGGTGGGGGATTATGAAAATGTCCTGCATAGTCTCGATCCGAACAGCGGCGTCGAAAAATGGATCTTTACACAGGCGCAAGCCGATTGGATTGCCAGTCCGCTGGTGGTGGGTGATGTCATCCTTGCCCCGAATGCGGATCATTTCTTGTATGCGCTTTCCAGAAATGGCTCGCTGCTGTGGAAATTTGAAACCGGGCGGGCATTGTGGGCGCAGCCGGTTAGTGACGGCGAGGTCGCGTATCAAGCCTCAATGGATCATCATGTGTACGCAATCAACATTCGAACCGGTCAAAAGATTTGGTCACTCGATGTTGGCGGAGCGGTGATTTATTCACCAACCCTTGATCCGGAGGAAGGCACGCTCTATCTGACCACACTGGCGCGGAATTTGATGGCTATCAATACACAGGATGGTTCCATCCGCTGGCAGCGGAAATTTGAGGGCGGTTTGTGGACTCAACCCGCACTGCATGATGGCCGGCTTTACATGGGAGATTTGCAAGGTAAGGTTTACGCCATCTCGGCAAAGGATGGAACCGAAATCTGGACTCAAAAAGTGGATCAGCCGGTAACCGGCAAAGCAACTGTTCTGGACAGCCGGGTGGTTTTTCCAACTGAAGATGGCAGTCTGATTGCCATGACGCTGGAGGGTGAACGTTTGTGGAGCCGCACATTTGAAGGAAAGTTGTATACTGGGCCGGTGGTTATCGGCGACCGTCTGGCGGTAGGCATTGCCGGCGGTAAAGAGTTTTTGAAAATGGTCTCGCTGGATGGGCAAGACCTTTGGACGTTTGTTCCACCTAAATAAGAGAGGTAAATGAAATGTGGGACGCTTTAATAATTTCCCCGTTTATCAATACCCTGCTGTTCATCTATAACATCGTTGGACAGAATTTTGGGATTGCGATTATCCTGTTCACCCTGTTGATTCGGGTGATCACCCATCCCTTGATGGTCAGGCAAATCAAGGGAGCGCAGGCAATGCAGGAGCTTCAGAAAAACGAGAAGTGGATCAAAATTCAAGAGAAGTACAAAGGCGACCGCGAAAAACTGGCGCAGGAACAAATGGCGCTCTACAAAGAGTTGGGAATCAATCCGTTTGCTTCCTGTCTGCCGACTCTGATCCAACTGCCGATCATTTTCGGGTTATATCAGGCGATCATCTCTGCGCTTGCCAGCACGCCGTTGGATTTGTTGCGCTTAATCCGTCACATTTATCCGGGTCTGTTGCAAGTTGAATCGCTGATTCCGCTCAACTCACGCTTTTTGTGGATGGACCTGGGACAACCGGAGCGGTTGTTAATTCCAGGATTGAATTTTGGCATTCCGGTGCTGGTGGTTGTGGTTGTAATTTCGACTTATGTGCAAGGCAAGTTGATTGCCACCCCTTCCGCTAACCCCAAAGATCAAACAGCGGCGATGACGAATATGATGAACCTGTATATGCCGATTTTCATGGGATATCTGGCTTATACCCTGGCTTCGGGTCTGGCTTTGTACTTTGTGGCTTCAAACTTGATTGGTATCTTGCAATATGCAATGTTAGGCAAGGTTAATTGGGGAAATGTTTTCCCCTTTTTGAGCAAACAACCAGCCTCAGCCAGCAGTGGTGGAAAAAAATCCTATTCGAAATAGCGCATCATTCCCCTGGCTGAATTGAAGAAGGGAAGATTTGAGGAGTCTATGAGTAACGAGAAAACCACCCTTGAAATCATTGCTCCAACTGTCGAAGAAGCAGTTGCCAAAGGATTGAGTCAGCTTGGTTTGCGGGAAGATGAGGTTGAGGTCGAAATTTTGGACGCCGGCAGCCGCGGATTTCTCGGTTTGGGCAGCCGTCAGGCGCGTATCCGTTTGTGGATCAAAGAAAAAGAAAGCCTTCAAACCCCTTCCATGGAAAACGGGCAGAATCGCTTACCGAAGTCTGAAAGGAAGCCTGCCCCCACAACAGACCTGACCCGGCCATCCGGTGGGCCGATGGACAGGGATGAAAAATTTGTTTTGGCCACTGCTGAGCAAATTACGGGGGAGTTGCTGCAAAAAATGCACCTGAAAGCGCGTTTGAAGGCGACCATGCTCCCCCCGCAGGATGAGAATGACCAGCCGACCGTGATGGTTGAGGTGCAGGGAGAGGATTTGAGCATTCTAATTGGCCGTCGTTCAGAAACTTTGAACGCCTTGCAGTACATCACCAGCCTGATATTAAGTAAAGAGGTTGGCCAGTGGGTGCCGTTGATGATTGATGTGCAGGGCTACCGCGCCCGGCGCGAACGTCAATTGCGGGTGCTGGCACGCCGAAGCGCTGAACAGGTTGTCCATACCGGCAGAAAAATCACCCTGGAACCGATGCCGGCGAATGAGCGGCGGGTCATTCATCTCGAATTGCGGGATCACCCCGATGTAATCACGGAAAGCGTGGGTGAGGAACCTAACCGTAAAGTCACGATTTTTCTCAAGAAGCGCCATTCATGAGTCATCGCTGAAAACAGGCATTTTCAAAGGAAAATTTGAAATGTCTGTTTTCTTTTTGGAGACAATGTGACCATCGGGCAGTTCCTCATTTCTACCCATGCGGATGGTTTGCTGGGCTACCTTGCGGTCATTTTGACCATTTCGGTGTTCAATCTTTTTTGGTTTCGAAGCATTGACCGCTATCCACCTGCCGGACAAAAGCCGGTTGTTTCCGTCCTCATTCCAGCCCGAAACGAAGAAGAGAATATTGGGGCGTGTCTGGAGTCGTTGCTGGGACAGGATTATCCTCATCTGGAAATCCGGGTTCTGGACGATCAATCCAGCGATCGAACGGCCGAGATCGCCCGTCGCTATTGTCAACAGGATCGGCGTTTGGGTTTGATTGAGGGGAAACCCCTCCCGGCCGGCTGGTTGGGAAAGCATTGGGCATGTCACCAATTAGCCGAACAGAGTAGCGGCGAACTGCTGCTCTTTTTGGATGCCGATACCCGGCTTCATCCACAAGCGGTTACTGATGCGGTCAACACTTTCTTCGATGAGAATGTTCAACTGCTCAGTGTCGTCCCAAAGGAAATTGTCAAGAGTTGGGGTGAGCGGCTGATTCAACCCTTTTTTTTGTGGGCGGTTTATACCGTTTTACCTTTAGGTATTGCCAGAAAGGTGCAGCTGGATTGGCTAACCTTTACCATTGGACAGTTTATGTTGTTTGACAGGGAAGCTTATTTTAAAATCGGCGGTCATGCGGCAGTGCGCAATGATGCGGTGGACGATCTGGCATTGGGGCGCAGGACGGTACAAGGGGGGTTCCGCTGGTGGCTGGTGGATGGCACCACGCGGGTAGAATGCCGGATGTACCGTTCGCTAACTCAGGTGATTGCCGGTTTTAGTAAGAATTATTTTGCAGCTTTTCGTTATAATTTCTTAACCTACGCCTTTGTGTTTATCTGGTTGATGGTGGTTTTCTGGGAACCGATCATCGTGCTTTTTTTGAATCAAGCCGGTATGAAGGTGGACTACTTTCCGGTTCAAAAAGCTACTCTGGCGGCGGGACTTTCTCTGTTGATTTGGGGGCTGGTGTATGCACGGCTGAAATTTCCGGTTTATCTGGCTATTTTTTATCCTTTGACGGTACTTTTTAATACCCTGATTGCAGTACGCTCTTTCTACCTGACCGTGAGAGGCGCTTCTACCTGGAAAGACCGCCGCATGGAGAGACCCAAAATTCGCTTTTTCTGATGGAGGAGACTTCATGAAAGCAGTGGACATCATCATTAAGAAACGTGACCGAAAAGTGTTGAGTCGAGAAGAAATCGAATTTTTTGTGCAGGGATTTACGCGGGGGGAAATTCCGGATTATCAAGCGGCGGCCTGGGCGATGGCGGTGATGCTGAACGGCATGACCGAACAAGAAACCACTGATTTGACTCTGGCAATGGCTCATTCTGGAGAGATTTTAGATTTATCCGGTGTTGTTCCGATTGCGGTGGATAAACACTCCACCGGCGGGGTAGGGGATAAAACCACGCTGGTAGTTGAACCTGTGGTGGCTGCTTGCGGTTTGCCGGTTGGTAAGATGTCCGGGCGCGGACTTGGTTTTAGCGGCGGCACATTGGATAAGATTGAGTCGATCAGCGGCTTTCGCACCGATTTGAGTAAAGAGGAATTTATTCATCACCTGCGCACTTACGGCTTAGTGCTGACCGGCCAAACCGGCGATTTAGCGCCAGCCGACGGCAAATTATATGCTTTGAGGGATGTCACCGGAACTGTGCCGTCAATTCCCTTGATTGCTTCTTCTATTATGAGCAAAAAAATTGCCGGCGGGGCACAGGCAATCGTACTGGATGTAAAAGTCGGGTTGGGCGCCTTCATGGAGACCCTGGAGGATGCCCGCCAACTGGCTGAGTTGATGGTGGCGATTGCACGTCTTTCCGGCCGTAAGGCGGTGGCCGTCTTATCCGACATGAATCAGCCGCTGGGGTGCGCGGTTGGGAACGCGTTGGAATTACGCGAAGCCATTGATACCCTCCACGGTAACGGGCCGGAAGATTTCTACGAACATTGTATGGAAATTGCCAGCCACATGCTGGTGATCGGCGGAAAGGTTCAGGATTTGCGCCAAGGGCGTGATCTCGCGGAAGAAGCCTTACGGGAGGGTCGGGCGTGGCAGCAATTTCGTACGCTGGTGCAGGCTCAGGGCGGGGATGTCAGCATGGTGGATCATCCCGAATTGCTGCCGAAGGCTGCCTTTATCGAAGAGGTTTACGCCGGTCAAGAGGGTTACTTATCCGCGATCCATGCGCGGGAAGTGGGCGAAACTTCGGTGGATTTAGGGGCGGGTAGAACCAAAAAGGGAGATCCCATTGACCACGCGGTGGGGGTGGTGATTCATCACAAAGTTGGGGATTTTGTCCGCAAAGGGGACTTGCTTTTTACCATTCATGCCAATGACCGCTCTAAATTAGCACAGGCAAAAGAACGATTGTTGGCGGCGCACAGCTGGACCACGACACCCGTTCAGCCTTTGCCTTTATTTTATGGCGTGATGGAGTAGGTCATCCTTCTCTGACTGTCATGAGACTCAACCGGTTTGAAGGGGTATTTGCAATACTGGTCATCGCCGTTCACTTGACGGTGGCCTTCGCGCCAATGGATCAATTGCTCGACAGGTGGTTTACCACCGATGATGCTTTCTATTACTTTCAGGTTGCGCGAAATATCAGTGAAGGGAAAGGCTCCAGCCTGGATGGCATTCATCCCTCAAACGGCTATCATCCCTTGTGGATGGCAATTTTAATTCCGGTTTTCTCCTTGGCGCGTTTTGACCTGTTCCTGCCTTTACGGCTGGTGGTTAGCCTGTCGGCGCTGATTTCTCTGGGGAGCGGAATTATTCTATACCGATTCCTTTCTAAATCGATTCACCCTTATCTTGCGATGCTGGCGGCGGCTTTCTGGATATTTTTTCCTCCGCTTCATCGTTCTGTGACTCAACTGGGAATGGAATCGGCGCTGAATGCCTTGTGTGTGGTTGGGCTGATCCATCAGACCAGCCGACTTTTAGAGAAACCTGCCGCTCAAGAGGCATGGCGTGATCGCCTTTTGTTGGGGTTTTTGGCTGTGTTGGCTTTGTTTGCCCGGCTGGACAATGTCTTTTTGGCGCTTACGGTCGGTCTGGTGGTCGTGTTTCGAGATAAGCGAAGATTTGTTTTCTGGCTAGTCTATTTAACTTTCGGTCTCATGTCCATTTATCTGGCGTTCTTTACCCGGATTGGCTTTCCTCGCCTGCTGACTGACTTTCAATCCACATTGTATGCGATGATTGGGGCCGGTGTATCTCTCAAAATTATTCTGGCTTACACCACGGGATTATTTGATCCGGTGTGGCGGGGTGTTCGTAAGGAGTTCGGTCGGGTATTGCTTGTCAGCCTGAGTTCTGCGGTGCTAGGAGGGGTAATTTGCCTGATGCTGAACGCTGGCGGAATTATTGGAAGTTTTCCTCGAACGGTTGTGTTATTGGATGTTTTTTACACGATTCTTCTGTTTTTACCCGCGCGGCGGTTAACAGTAGGGCTGTCTGAAAAAATTGAGGTTGAGAATTTCTCGCCGCTGAGAGAGTTTTCACAAAATATCGGCAAGTGGATTACTCGTGGAGTTGGGTATGCTCTGCCGATTATGATTTTGTTGAGCGCTTACTTGCTGCTGAACCTGTTTTGGTTTGGCACGCCAACCCCTGTCAGCGGTCAGGTTAAGCATTGGTGGGGTACGATTACGGATATTGTTTATGGTAGGCCAGTCAACCATATTCCGGCTTTATTTGGTTTTTTTGAAACTATTGGACAAAGTCCGTGGTGGCTGCTCTTTTTGCCGGTGTCATTAATAACGGAGGGACTGTTGGGTGGTTTGGAAGGAGGAGGGGCAGGCGCAGGGTTGAAAGGCGGGTTGATGATTGGCTGGCTGGTCTTGTTGTTGATGGGTTTGAAATGGCGAGTCAAAAAATCCGATCTCGATCCCCAAACCCTGGTGATTCTACCGGTCTTATCGGCTTGCCTGCTGCAAATTATGTATTACACGGGCAGTTATTACGTTAATCTTCGGCCGTGGTATTGGATCAATGAATCCCTTGCCGGCGTATTATTCTTCTCTTTTTCTCTGGACGGGTGGTTCTCCAAATTTTCTTTGATCGAACGAAAAGAAAAATGGATTGTCTCATTCGCTGGTTTAGCGCTGATGGCGATTGCGGTGTGGGGCAGTTGGAGGATCGTTAATTCTTATCTGTTGCAGAAGAACGATCGTCAAGCCTATTATCTTCAAGAGGTTGAACTGCTGGAAAAACAAACCCCTGCAGGCAGCATGATTGGCATGCCGGGGGGCGGGACAACAGCCTATTTTATTCACGATCGCACCATTATCAACTTGGATGGACTCATCAATAGTTTCGATTATTTTGAGCATCTCCGGAGCGGTCGAGGAAGAGAATTTTTGGATCAACTCGGCCTGGATTACGTGTTTGGGAATCCGGGAATGATTGAAGATTCAGCACCGTACTATTCGCTGTTGAAGGAACGTCTTGAGCCCGAAACAGATATTTTGGACTTCAGGCTTTACCGATACCGCGCGCCATAAATATATTCGAATGTTATCCTTGCCATTCGGTCAAATTCGTGGCATAATTTCGACATCTTAATAAAAGCGATGATGGAAACGAGTAAGTTTGTGCGCAGCCACAGCGAGTCCGGGCTGGTGTGAGCCGGGCGCAAAGCGGCAGACTGAAAATCCTTCCGGAGCTGCAAACTGAACGCAGGGTAACCTGTCAGTAGGGGCGCCGGCTTCGCCGGCCGTTAGAATGGGCGCGAATATTTCCTGAAAATGGCGTATTCGGCTGAGCGCCTGCTTGAGAAGCAGGAAACAGGGTGGTACCGCGAGAAAAACCCTCTCGTCCCTGTATGGGCAGAGGGTTTGTTTCTTAATTTCAAAGTTTGAAGGAGTGAACATGTTTCGACCGGTTTCTCCAAAACTCAATATTGTATTGATGGAAGAAGGAGTTCTGCGATTCTGGAAAAAGAATCAAATTTTTCGAAAAACCCTGGAGCAGCGGGAAGGCGGCCCGGAATATGTCTTTTATGAAGGCCCTCCAACGGCTAATGGTAAGCCGGGGGTGCATCACGTGTTGGCGCGTGCCTTCAAGGATGTATTCCCCCGCTATAAAACCATGCAGGGCTATCACGTCATCCGGCGTGGTGGCTGGGATACCCACGGTTTGCCGGTTGAGATTGAAGTAGAAAAGAAACTCGGTTTTACCAATAAACAACAAATTGAAGATTTCGGTATTGCTCGTTTCAACGAACTATGCCGCGAATCGGCTTTTTCCTATATCCAGGAGTGGGAAAAATTGACCGACCGGATCGCTTACTGGGTGGATTTGGATACGGCTTATGTTACCTATACCAACGAGTATATTGAGTCGATCTGGTGGATATTGAAGAATTTCTGGGACAAAGGTTTGTTGTATCAGGGGTTCAAGGTTGTGCCCTACTGCTCGCGCTGCGGTACACCGCTTTCTGACCATGAAGTAGCGCTGGGATATGATGAGGCGATTGATCCCTCGGTGTATGTGCGGCTGCCGCTGGTTGATGAACCGGATACTGCGTTACTGGTGTGGACAACGACGCCGTGGACGTTACCGGCGAATGTAGCGGTGGCGGCTCATCCCGAAGAAACCTACGTGGTTGTTGAACGAGACCTGGAAGAAGGCGGCAGCGAAAAACTAATCCTTGCGGAAGCGCTTTTGGAAAAAGTCTTCGGCGATCAGCCCTACCGGCTTGTGAAAACGATGAAGGGTAAAAACCTGAAAGGCAAGCGCTATCACCCCCTGTTTACCTTTGTGCCGCCCGACAAACCGGCTCATTATGTGGTGATGGGTGATTTTGTCACAACTGAGGATGGCACCGGGTTGGTTCACATGGCGCCGGCTTTCGGCGCTGAAGATATGAGCGCGGCGCTTGAATATGATTTGCCAATCCTGATGACGGTTGCGCCGAATGGCGCTTTCATTCCGGAGGTGCGTCCATGGGCTGGGATGTTTGTCAAAGATGCCGACCCCTTAATCACGGAAGATTTGCGTCAACGAGGACTGCTCTTTCGTTCCGGCACGTACACCCACACCTATCCTTTCTGCTGGCGCTGCGATACCCCGTTGCTGTATTATGCCCGTCCTACGTGGTATATCCGTACCAGTCAGTTCAAGGAACGGATGGTTGAATTAAACGAACAAATTAACTGGTATCCGGCTCATATTAAATCCGGGCGGTTTGGAAACTGGCTGGCTAACAACATTGATTGGGCTTTAGGCCGGGAACGGTATTGGGGAACTCCCTTACCGGTTTGGGAATGTGAGCAGTGCAAACACCAGGAGTGCATCGGCTCGCTGGCTGAATTGAGCCAAAAAGCCGGGCGCGATCTTTCCGGTCTGGATTTGCACCGTCCCCATGTGGATGAAGTTGCGTATTCCTGTCCGGAGTGTGGCGGAAAAATGCGGCGCGTGCCCGAACTGATTGACGTGTGGTTCGATTCGGGTTCGATGCCCTATGCTCAATGGCATTATCCCTTTGAAAATCAGGAAATTTTTGCCAGACAATATCCGGCTGATTACATTTGCGAGGCGGTGGATCAAACCCGCGGCTGGTTTTATTCGCTTCACGCCATCAGTACCCTGCTCAACGATCAGGTCAGTTTTAAAAATGTGATTTGTCTTGGCTTGATTTTAGACGGCAAGGGCGAAAAAATGTCGAAATCGCGCGGCAACGTAGCCGACCCATGGGATGTTTTGAATCGGTATGGCGCCGATGCCATGCGCTGGTATCTTTACACGGCCAGCCCCCCCGGCCAAGAACGGCGTTATTCGTCTGAATTGGTTTCTGAGGTGGTGCGGAATTTCACGTTGACCCTATGGAATACCTACTCTTTCTTTGTAACGTACGCCAATCTGGACGGTTGGAAACCGTCCTCTTCTGATTTCCCGCAGTACAGCGATTTAGACCGCTGGCTGCGTTCCAGTCTGCATACGCTGGTGCGGGATGTGACCGGAGCGTTGGAATCTTATGATGTGTTAGGAGCCACCCGCCCGATTGAAACCTTTGTTGATCAATTGTCGAACTGGTACTTACGGCGCTCGAGGCGGCGGTTCTGGAAAAGCGAGTCCGACGAGGATAAACGAGCGGCTTATGCGACGCTCTACGAAGCTCTGGTCACGCTTGCCAAACTGCTTGCCCCCACAATGCCTTTTGTGGCAGAGGAGCTATACCAAAATCTGGTGCGCAGTGCGGATGAATCGGCTCCGGAATCGGTGCATTTGGCGCACTGGCCTGAATTTGATCCGGCGGTCATTGATGAACGGCTCAACCGCGAAATGGCTCTGGTGATGAAACTGGCCTCGGTGGGGCACGCAGCGCGTAATAAAGCCAACCGCAAAGTTCGCCAACCGTTACAGGAGGCGGCCTTTTCGGTGGGTACGGCGGAGGAAATGCGGGTGGTTGAAGCCTATGCGGATTTACTGGAAGATGAATTAAATGTCAAAAAAGTGCGTGTGCTGGATACGACTGCCGAGGCGGTTGCATACACGCTTAACCCCCTCCCCAAACAACTCGGTCAAAAGTACGGCAGTAAATTCCCGGCAATCCGCAAGGCTTTGCTGGAAATGAATCCGGAATCCGCTGCAAAGCGGCTGCTCGCAGGAGAAACGCTTGACCTGATAATCGAGGGCGAAACCTTCACCATTTTGCCGGAAGAGGTGGAAGTGCGGGCATTAGCGCGCGAGGGCTTTGCTGTTGCCAGCGAAGGCGCATATCTGGCGGCGTTGGTGACGGATTTGACCCCTGAGCTGATCAAAGAAGGGCTGGCGCGGGAGTTTGTCCGCCGCGTTCAAGACTTGCGTAAACAAGCCGACCTGGAAATCTCGGACCGCATTCGGCTTTATTACGTGGCTACGCCATTACTGGCGGAAGCCGTTAAGGACTTTGCGGGCTACATTCAAGCCGAAACGCTTTGCGTAGAGATGGAAAATTCTTTGCCGGATGAAAGCTTGCCCACAACCAAAGACACCTTTGACGACCAGGAAGTGACGATTGCCCTGAAAAGGGTTTGAGTTCTTTATAAATTGC
Organism: uncultured Bellilinea sp.; assembly: GCA_938040735.1. Taxonomy (GTDB): domain Bacteria; phylum Chloroflexota; class Anaerolineae; order Anaerolineales; family Anaerolineaceae; genus Bellilinea. The sequence continues at coordinate 157,034 of CALHYE010000013.1, read as the reverse complement.
GCTGGAAAGAGAAAAATGATGAAGATGAACAGGGCATCCGGATAGGTGCCCTGTTTTACATCCATGTTACAAAATCTTTACAAACTTGGTCTGGTTGGTACAATAGGATAAATGAAATCTAAAATCCTTAATTCGAAGTGGGCATGGGTGTTTGTGCTGGCGTCAATTCCCTTCTTGGGCTGGTCGCTTCGTTCAACGCCGCTCCAGGAGATCATCCAGACGTTTTCTCATTTACATCTTTCACAGGTCATAATGTTAGCGGGAATCAACGTCCTTGTTTTCCTTTTGATCGCATTACGCTGGGAGATCATCCTGCGCGCGATGGGGATTAAGGTTCCTTTAAGTAAACTGATCGGTTATCGTCTGACCAGTTTTGGGGTGAGTTATTTCACGCCCGGCCCGCAATTTGGCGGAGAGCCGGCGCAAGTCGCCCTTTTGGTTCGCAATCATCCTGCCCAAACTGCCAGCGCCGTTTCGAGCGTTTATCTGGATAAATTACTGGAATTGTTGGTGAATATTCTGGTCATTGCCGGGGGACTTTTCCTGACTTTCAACGCCGGTTTCGGAAACGAAATTCTCCGCCAAAATGGCTGGGCATCGGTTTTACTGCTTGCTTCGGTTCCGATGGCTCATCTGGTTGCGTTGAAAACCCGTCGCTACCCCCTTAAGGGGCTGGCGGAAAAAAGCGGGTCAATCCGCTCCCATCGGCAATGGGTCCGTAAAACCGGCAACCTTCTGGTTGAGGCAGAAGGTCAAATTGCGACCTTTCTCGAAAAAAATCCAAAAAGTTTATTGCTGGCTATCCTGGTTTCTTTAATTTCCTGGGCTGGGATGATTTTAGAGTATTCCTTGGTAGCCCAATTTCTGGCTTTGAAAATGAGTTATCAGCAAGTTGCGTTTGCGTTTGTTTTGTCACGGCTGGCATTTTTAGCGCCTCTCCCCGGTGGATTGGGAGTTTTAGAAGCCAGTCAGGTCTTTGCCGTGCAGACTTTGGGGATGCCGGCAGCCTTTGGGTTAGCGCTGAGTTTGTGGATGCGCGCCAGAGACGTATTGATTGGGCTGATAGGTCTGATGTTGGGCAGTTGGATGTTTGCCCGGCCTGTTCATTCAGTTCAAGAAGATGTAAAAATAAAGAAATGGAGTTAACGATGTCTTCCAATCGTTCAAAGATGGATATGGTGGGAGGATTGATTATCCTGCTCACCCTTGCGACTGCCGCGATTCATATCTCCCTCTTGTTTCCGGATGTGATGTTCATCCTGAATGGTTTGGGATTTCTTTCGCTCGCAGCTGCCTACTTTTTGCCAATTCCGATGTTTGTGCAGCGAAGGAAATGGGTGGCCTGGGCATACATGGGTTATACCCTGCTGACCATTCTTTTATGGGTCGCAATTGGCGAGCGCTCCACGCTCGGGATTGTTACCAAACTCATTGAGATCTGCCTTTTGGTCAGTTTGTTCATAGATTATCGGCGGCGTTTTACCGGCAGCCGTTAATTTCTCAAGTCACTGAGGTGTTGTATTATGGAAGAACCTTTAATTTTGAACCAAATTGTTTGTGCGCGAGTACCAACTGCGGTTGGGGAGTTTCAATTGTGCTTGTACACCAATAACCGGGATGATAAGGAACATCTGGCATTGATCCGCGGTGATGTTTTTGGGAAAGAAAATGTACCCGTCCGGATTCATTCAGAGTGTTTCACCGGGGATGTGCTGGGTTCGCGCCGCTGCGACTGCGGGGAACAACTGCACCATGCCATGGAATATATCGCTCTGGAAGATTGCGGTGTGATTGTTTACCTGCGTCAGGAAGGCCGTGGAATTGGTCTGATGGAGAAACTGCGCGCCTATAACCTGCAAGATCAGGGTCTCGATACGGTGGATGCCAATCTCGCATTGGGACACCCGGAAGATCAACGCGAGTACAGCATGGCGGCGGCGATTTTGAAGGATTTAGGCGTTCGTTCGGTGCGCCTTTTGACCAATAATCCCGATAAAATTACCGATTTGGAGAACCGCGGAATTCATGTGGTTGAGCGAATTCCGCTTGTTCCAACCATCTATCCGGATAATGCCGCATACTTGATGACGAAAATCAAGCGGATGAATCACCTGCTGGATGTGGAAGTGCTTCAGTTTGTTCACTCCGAATCGAACCGAAATGGAAAGCATCTCTGATATTGATCTCGAGATTATCAACTGGCTGAATCAGCGTAAAAAAACGGCTGAAAGTCGGAAGAAGCCGCTGGTTACGCTCAGTTATTCCCAAACGCTGGATGGAAGTCTGACCGTTCGGCGGGGCATGCCGGTTGGATTAAGCGGACCTCAATCCCAGCGTTTGACCCATCGTCTGCGCGCTAATCATGACGCCATACTGGTCGGGATTGGGACGGTGCTTTCCGATGACCCGCAGTTGACCGTGCGATTGGTGAGCGGTAAGAATCCCCAACCGATTATCCTGGACTCTCGGCTGCGAATTCCACTGGAGTGTCAATTGTTGCGCCGGCAGGATTGCAAAGCATGGGTCGCCTGCGCTGTAACCGCGGATGAAACCCGCCAAAAAAATTTGCTCAATCATGGGGTTGAACTAATTCCCTTGCCGCGCCGGGGAGACCGCGGCCTGGATCTGGAAAAACTGATGCAGGAATTGTGGCAGCGAGGAATTAAATCAGTCATGGTGGAAGGGGGGGCGAAAGTTTTGACTTCATTCCTCACCGATAGGCTGGCCGATTTGGCTGTGGTTACAATTGTCCCGCGCTGGCTGGGGGGATTGAATGTTATCAGTCATCGGCGGGCGTCTGACGATTTACCTGCGCTTGCGAATGTCCGATATAAGGCATTCGGTGAAGATGTGGTGGCGTTTGGCGATCTGGAATGGGTGGAGCGGTAAATGAAGCGGCAAGTATTGGTTCATCAATCCATTCGTAAAATTGAGATTTTGGAAGAAGACTGTCCCTTTCCCGGCGAAAATGAAGCGTTGGTTCAAACTCGTTACAGCGGAATCAGCGCCGGTACAGAAGGAATGATCTATCTGGGCTTGTTCCCAGAAAATATTGCGCTGGATGAGAATCTGGCTGCCTTGAAGGGAGAATTCCAGTACCCCTTTCGTTACGGGTATTCCTGCGTTGGGGAAATTATCGAGTGCGGTAAAGGGGTTTCCCCCGCGTGGCTGGGCAGGCGGGTATTTGCCTTTTATCCTCATGCCAGTCATTTCACGGTTTCGCTTGATCAATTAATCCCCTTGCCGGAGACATTACGGGACGAAGATGCGGTTTTCTTGCCAAACATGGAAACCGCGGTTAACTTTGTGCAAGATGGCAAACCTTTATTGGGCGAAGCAGTTCTGGTGTTTGGTTTAGGCATGGTCGGACTGTTGACCTGTGCCCTGTTAGGACAATTTCCGCTGGGTTTTTTAGGAGGGTTAGATTTGTTTCCGTACCGACGCCAGATTGCCCTCAACCTTGGAGCGGATATTGCTCTCAACCCGGCCGAATTTCCGCAAGCCGGTTCGCTGCGTCGAGCGCTTGAATCGGCCGGACTGCCCGATCTCGGCGCAGACTTAGTCTATGAACTCAGCGGAACACCGGAGGCGGTCAATCAGGCGATTGAGGTGTGCGGTTTTAACAGCCGGATTATCCTTGGTTCATGGTACGGCAAGAAAACCGCCCCAATCAACCTGGGCGGCGCGTTTCATCGCAACCGAATCCGCATCTCTTCCAGTCAGGTCAGCACAATTGATTCTTCCCTGATCGGCAGGTGGAGTAAACAGCGTCGTTTTGAGGCGGTTTTTGAACAATTAGAAAAGGTAAAACCGGGTAATTGGATCAGCCATCTATTTCCGCTGGCGGAGGCCGAGCAGGTATTTCAATTGCTGGTTGATTCGCCGAATGAAGTATTACAAGCGGTCTTCACTTACCGATGAGTCTATCTTCCGACTTTCGGTTGAAGGAGAGAAGAGCGTTCGTCAGGATTTTTAATTTTTGGTATCGCTTGCTGGTAGAGCGAGCGGATTTGGTCAATGATGTGAAGGGTGATTTCTTCCACACGGCGGTAACCAGCCAGCGGATGGGTATCAATGGGGGGTAGAAGATCGACTCGAACATCCACCGGCCAGATTTTTGGGAAAAGTTCGCGCATCAAAATTTGCAGGGTGGCTGCCAGCCGGCGTTGATCTTCCGGGCGGCGGCGCAGCAAAGTTAGGGGATGCCGCAGAGATGGGGCGGCAATCACACCACTGACCATTACGGGGAGGATCGGCAAGCCGGGAACCAGTCGGACAAATAAGCCTGTGCTGATTGACCATTCATCCAGGGATTCGAGCGCTCCAGGCAAGACTTGCGGATCGGGTTCAATTTTGCCAGCGGGAAAGGTCAGCACCGCCCCGCCAGCCCGCAGGTGGGCGGTTGTTTGACGGATAACCTCGCTGCGTTGTTGTTCTGCCTCCGGGACAAAGAATAAATAGCGGGCAGCAGCCGGTAAAGCACGCAGGAAGGGGCGCTCGGCAGCCAGAATCCGTAAGTCCGGACGGGGTAAGGCTGCAAAGAGGGCGAGCGTATCGGCCATGCCCGGATGGTTGGAAAGAATCAAAACCGGCCCGCTTTTGGGAAGATATTGCTGACCGCTGACGGTCAGCGAGCGCACGTACTCGTGGAGCATCTGCTGAGAGCCGGCGGTCAAACCGCCCCGGGCAACCGTGCGGTCAAAATCCAACACATGGCGGGCGAACTTGCGGGCGGGGTAATCGAACAAGCCGCGCGCTATTCGTCGCGCTGCCCGCCATTTTTCCATGCCGAAGGAAATCAACATGTCCTCAATGTTGATTTCAACCAAAGCCTGTTCACTGGCGTGATATTCTGTCGTGTTCATGTTAAGATTATAGTAGATTCTATTGGGCCTTCAGGTTTTAGGTTCTTTTTGTAAAAGGAGCGAAAGCATGTACCGCGTTGGCGTTATAAGGGACTTTATAGCCCAGCATTATCTGATCGGCGGGGATTGGGGAGCAGAAAACCAGCTGCATTCTCATCCCTACCGCCTTGAGTTGGAATTGAGCGGCAGACAGTTAGATCAACATCAATACCTGGTGGATATTGTGGCGATTGAGCAGGCTCTGGACAACCTGATCGCCCGTTACCGCGATCGCACGTTGAATGATTTACCCGAATTTGCGGGTGTTAATCCGTCTTTGGAGCATTTCGCCCGCGCGCTGTGCGAATCGCTGGCGCAGCAGTTTCTGGATGGGACAGTGGAGCGAATTTCGGTCAAGTTGTGGGAAAATGCGCTTGCCTGGGCAGGGTATGAGGTTGGGCGATAAGTGAGAGTTGGGCTGATCATTTACGGCGATTTGCGCACCCTCTCCGGTGGGTATTTGTATGACCGTAAATTGGTGGAGCATTTGGAGAATCAGGGAGACGAGGTGGAAATCATCTCCTTACCGTGGCGGGATTATTTACGGCATTGGCAAGATAACTTCAACCATGCTTTAAGAGAACGTTTAGGGGGACTGCGGGTAAATGTTCTCCTACAGGATGAACTCAATCATCCCTCTTTGTTTATTCTAAACGCTTATTTGAAGAAGACCGTTCGTTTTCCGCTGGTTAGTATCGTCCATCACTTGCGCTGTAATGAACAACATCCATATCCTTTGCGGCGGTTTTACCGGAAAATTGAAAGGCGTTATCTTAATTCGGTGGATGGTTTTGTTTGTAACAGTCAAACGACCCTCAAAACGATTAAGGAGTTGGTCAAAAACCCAAAACCTGCCCTGGTTGCAACCCCCGGCGGTGATGCTCTGCCAGTAAAATCCGATCCCGATTCTTATGCGCCAAGACAAAATACCGAGGTGCGGCTGCTGTTTGTCGGCAATTGGATTCCCCGCAAAGGGCTGCATGTTCTCTTGAAAGCGTTAACCTCTCTGTGTTCCTATCCTTGGCAGTTATCCCTGGTGGGCAGAACCAACCTGATGCCGTCTTACGAGCGGAAAATCCGTCATCAAATCGCTGCCGGCGGCTTGAGCGAAAAAGTGCATATTCATGGCGCTGTTTCGGATGAGGAACTGGTCCGGTTATTTCAATTGGCAGATGCGCTGGTTGTTCCTTCGCAGTACGAAGGCTTTGGAATTGTTTATCTGGAAGCGATGCGCTTTGGGGTTATTCCGATTGGCGGCCAGAGCGGGGCGGCGGGAGAGATCATCCAATCGGGGATCAATGGTTTTCTTGTCCGGCCTGATTCTCCAGCGGATTTGAGCGTTGTTCTGAGCGCCATCATGATTGATCCCGATCTCCGGAATGCAATCCAAAAGGCTGCCCGCCAGCGATATGAGCAGTTCCCCGGCTGGCGGGAAAGCATGGCGGCGGTTCGCCAATTTTTAATCGAAAATTTTGCCGGTTAAACGTGGAGAAAAAATGGAATGGTCATTTAGCCGCTATTTATCTGCCAAAAGGTCGGTAGATGATCGAGCGCTCAATCGGCTGGTGTGGGAAGCGCTGAAGGGCGAAATTAAAGGCAAAACCCAGACCCAACCAATCAGAGCGCTTGAATTGGGAATGGGAATCGGGACGATGTTTCAGCGAGCACTGGAGTGGGGATTAATAGAACAGGGGGAATATATTGGGATTGATGCCGAACAAGAGAATGTGGAAACTGCCTGCCGCATCATTCCCCTATGGGCAAAAGAGCAGGGCTGGAATGTGCAGCCTATGGACGTGGATCAAGACCTTGAACGCCATCACTACGGTGTGAATTACGACTTCTTGAGGGCTGATTTATTCGACTTTTTACAACAAGCCCGCTGGCAGAACTATTTTGATCTGGTGATTGCAAACGCCGTGCTGGACTTGGTGGATGTAAGGTTTGCTCTGCCAGTCATCAGGAACAGCCTGAACCGGAATGGACTGGGTTATTTTTCGATTAACTTTGATGGTATGACGGCTTTTGAACCGGTCGTCCAATCCGATCTGGATGAGCAAATCATTCGGGTTTATCATCAAAGCATGGATGACCGACGAGTAGGCGGGCAGCCTTCAGGGGGCAGCCAAACCGGACGCCGACTTTTTCAGGCGTTGAGCCAGGCGGGTTTTGAGATTTTACAATCGGGATCATCCGACTGGGTGGTCTTCCCTCGCGGCGGTCGGTATCCGGCTGATGAGCGTTATTTTTTACATTTTATTCTGCATTTCTTCGAGGAAACAATCCCGCAATACCCGCAAATTGACCTGAACGCTTTTCAAAACTGGTTAAAGGTTCGGCGCGCCCAAATTGATCGGGGAGAATTAATTTTTTTGGCGCATCAATTGGATTTTCTGGTGAGAAAACGGTAATGTTCGAACGTTTTCCTTTGGCGGGAGGAAGTTATGTTCTGATATTGCGGCTGGAAAATCCCTTAGAAATTTCGATTGGAAGGCTGGGGCAATTTGGATTTCTGGCCGCCCTTTATGTGTACTGCGGTTCCGGGTTGGGCAGCGGCGGTTTGCGGGGGCGGTTGAGGCATCATTTGAACTCTCGTTCCTCCCCACACTGGCACGTGGATTATCTGCGTCCGCACTGCGATATTTTGGAAGTGATTTTTCTCGAAGGGGAGAAACGGTTGGAGTGTTCTTGGGCGCAATATTTTCTGACCCAACCTTCTGCATTTGTACCGGCGCCCGGATTTGGCGCCAGCGATTGTCGAAATAGTTGTCCGGCACACCTGATTGGCTTTTCAGAAACTCAAATTTCGCAAATTTTAAGAAATTTCACCCTTGCGTGGAATTGTCAACGCCTACCCATGGAATAAAAATTGTGGTATAAGATAGATAACCCTGCTGTGTTCGTGATGCAGCACGACCGGTTTTGAGCCAACACCAATAAAGAGGGTTCCACTATCACTGGAGTGACGCGATAGACTTCGGTCAAGGCGGATCTCGGTGGAGGATCCCAAACCTGCGAATGCAGGTTCAAAACTACGCAGCACACGGCACGGCGGGGGGTTTTTTTTCTCTCCTGCCAGAAAGCGGCATGGAGATTTTTTGTTGACATACCCCATCAATCGGGCTACACTAAGAATAATTCAATCATCGAGGAGGTGAGAAGATGGCTGCCCGATTTCAACTGGTGTTAAAGTCTGGGCCGAATGCGGGGCTAACTTACCCCTTGGAGGGCGACCTGATTTCCATTGGGAGAGATGCCAGCAATATGCTGGTGGTCAATGATCCCGAAGTCTCACGCCGGCACGCCCGCATTTTCCGGCAAGGGGAGCAGTATTTTATCGAAGACCTTGGATCTACCAATGGTACGACCATCAATGGGATCAGGCTGGAATCTGCCCACGCCCTTCAAGGTGGGGAATTAATCACCTTGGGCGAAAATACTCACCTTCTGTTTGAGGCGGTTGAACTCGATCCGGATGCAACCATAGCCGCTGTGCGCAGTTCTCTGATGGAGCAGGAAGCCGCACCTCAGGCGGCTTATGAGCCGGTGATGACCACACCCCCGCCCATGCCGGGCGGCTTTGCAGGTCAGGTGCCTGAGGCGGCTGCCGCCAAGAAAAACGTTCCGGGTGCGAAAAAGAAATTGTCTCCGCTGATCATGGTTTTAATCGTTCTGGTGGTAGCGCTGGTTTGCGGTTGTATTGCCTTTGCTATCTTTGATGCGTTAAATTTGTATTGCACCGAACCGTTTAATACGATTACCAATTTGTTCATACCGGGAGCATGTCCTCCTTGAAACGGGAAGGGATCCATCACGCAGCCCTTTCTGGATGGGTTCGAAAGGGCTGTGAGTGGATTTCGGTGCGCGCTCTGGTACAATTAATTGTGAAGCCAAAATTGGACTTTTGTCAATGAGCGATTCGGCGCAACCTTCGATTTCCCCACGCTGGAGCGGCACGACCAAACTGGTCGTGGCGCTGACGACGGTGGCTATTCTGGCGGGATTGTTGATTCGTTTTCGCCAGATTTTCGGGCTGCTGCTGGTTGCTTTTATCCTGGCGTACCTGCTTTATCCCATCACAGATTTTCTTCACCGTAAGTTAAGGCTCTCCTGGCGGCTGGCTGCTTTGATTGTCTTTGTGATATTACTGGTGGGGTTAGTATCTTTATTGACCGTCAGCGGGCTGGCGTTATTTGAGCAGGTTCAAAACCTGTTGCGTTTTCTGGATACCCGCATCCGCGATTTACCAAAAATTATCGCCGATTTGACCGCCCATCCCATTGAAATTGGCATCTTCGAAATTGATCTGGCGCAATACGACCTCCCCAGTCTGGCCAGTCAATTACTGGGAATGGTGCAGCCCATTCTATCGAACCTGACAACCATCATCGGAAAAGTGGCCGCCAGCGCGGCAACAACGGTCGGGTGGCTATTTTTTTCGGTTTTGGTCGCTTACTTTATTCTGAATGATTCCGGCGGTGTGCGCGAGCGATTGATAAATTTACAAATTCCGGGATACAGTGAGGATATTGCTCGTTTCGGCAGGGAGTTAAACCGTATCTGGAATGCTTTTTTGCGCGGTCAAATGATTATTTTCGTCATCACCGTGCTGGTTTACATTCCGTTGTTGGGAGCCTTGGGAGTCAGTTTTTATGTTGGGCTGGCCTTGTTGGCCGGCCTTGCGCGCTTCGTCCCTTATATTGGGCCGTGGGTGACCTGGATCACTTATGGTTTGGTTTCTTACTTACAGGGAAGCACCATCTTCGGTGTAGAGTCGTGGCTGTACGTGATCATTGTATTAGGATTGGCCATCGTTGTGGATTTTATACTGGACAATTTTTTAGTCCCGCGTTTGATGGGGAGCGCTTTGAATATTCATCCAGCTGCAATTATGGTTGCGGCATTGATTTTTGCCAATTTGTTTGGGTTGATTGGGGTTTTGCTGGCAGCGCCGGTTACAGCGACGGTTAAGTTGATTGCCAATTATATCTTCCGAAAAATGTTCGATTTAGACCCGTGGGAGGGTATTGAGAAAGTTGCCGATCGAGAACCAAATGCCATGGCCCGGTGGATCAGTCAGTGGTTTGGAAAACTGTTCGTTCGGATTAACCGGCGGTTTCAAAAACAATTTCCCAATGGAGTCCCGTTGGTCAATTGGCTGGAGGAGTTTCGTAACTGGCTGGGACGAGCGTTACAAAAAAATGTGCCACCGCAGAAAAAGACGAACATCCGCAAATAATTCTTTTCCAATCTAAAATCAACTCTTGAGGAGAAACGAAATGAGCAATGCCATGGATCCTAAAACCGAAACGATTGCCGAAACCGATAACTACATGGCGTGGCAGGCGGAAGAACCGGATGGGGAAACGACTTACCATCTGGAATTGAATAATGTCACCCTACACTTCTTCACCGAGGAGTGGGAAGAATTTTTGCAACTGGCGCGGGCAATTATCCGGGATGCGGACGGGCGCTAACTAATATCTGCCGCGTGGTTGAGATTCAAGGATAGCAGTCAGTTCTTCCTCGCTGGCCGGGGTAACCCGCACAACGGCTGCTTTGTATTCTGGTATTTTGGCCTGCGGGTCAAGCGCATCAGTTGTCAGTAGATTGGCAGCCGCTTCTCGGAAGTGGAAGGGAATAAAAACCACGCCGATATTGGTTTTGGTAGTCACTTTTGCGCGTAACACAATTGAACCGCGTCGTGAAGTCACCCGTACCGGACTGCCATCCATAATGCCTAAACGGGCCGCATCGGCGGGGTGAATATCCATCAGGGCTTCGGGAAACAGGTCATCCATCCACGAATGGCGGGTGAGGGTTCCACCGTGCCAGTGTTCCAGCACGCGGCCGGTGCTCAACACGAATGGATATTCCTCGTCCGGCATTTCAGCGTTGGGGATATATTCAAGGGTATGGAATTTTGCTCGTCCGCGGGGAAACCGTTCGCTGTATAAATAGGGGGTGCCGGGGTGATCCAAAGTTGGAACGGGGGTTTGCAAACCAACTTTTTCGATGCGCTCGTAACGAATGCCGGCGTAATCGGGCACATAACGTCCCATCTCTTCCAAAATCTCGGAGGGATGACGGTAGTCCCAATAGGCTGAGCGGGGGCGGTTTAGACGACTTTCAACCCGTTTTGCCAGATCGCAGATGATTTCCCAATCCGGCCGGGACTGGCCGCGTGGAGGAATCACTTTCCGGACGCGTTGCACGCGCCGGTCAGTGTTGGTAAATGTACCTTCTTTTTCCGCCCAAGAGGCGGCTGGCAGGAAGACATCCGCAAATGCGCCGGATTCGTTGATAAACAGGTCTTGCGCCACCAGAAATTCCAGTTCCTGCATTTTCTTGCGGGTATGGTTGAGGTTCGGCTCGGACATCATCGGGTTTTCGCCCATGATGTAGAGCGCACGCACTCCACCGGGGTGGACTGCCGCCAAAATTTCTGTGGTGGTCAAGCCGCGCTGCCGGTTCAAACCTCCCGGTTCAATGTGCCAGGCTTGTTCCCAGCGGCGGGCGTTTTCTTCGTTATCCACGGCCTGGTAACCGGGGTAGTGCCATGGCATGGCGCCCGAGTCGGATGCTCCCTGAACATTGTTCTGCCCACGCAGGGGGTTCAAACCGGTGCCCTTGCGCCCGACATGGCCGGTCAAGAGAGCCAGATTGATTAAACTCAACGCATTGGCTGTTCCATGAGTGGATTCGGGAATACCAAGCGCCCAAAAAATGGCTGCGTTGCGGGCAGCGGCATACATGCGGGCGGCTTCAATAATCAACTGGCGGTCAACTCCAGAAACCTGTTCGGCAAATTCAGGGGTGAATTTTTCCAGCGAGGCTGCAAAAGCGTCAAAATTCTCGGTGCGGGCCTCAATGAACTGGCGGTTGTAAAGGTTTTCTTTGAGGATGACATGCGCCATCGCTGAAAAGACCGGTACGTCGCTGCCCGGACGGATGGGCAGGTAAAGAGAGGCGTAATTGACCATTTCAATCCGACGCGGATCAACCACGATTAGTTTTGCCCCGTGCTTTTGCACGGCGGCTTTCATCTGCAAAGCGATAATCGGATGATTTTCGGTTGGATTAGAACCGGTCAGGATGAACACATCGCAGTCTTTGACCTCCGCAGCGGTGTTGCTCATGGCCGCTGAACCGATTGCCATTTGCAGAGCAACCACACTGGCGGCATGGCATAGGCGGGTGCAGTGATCCACATGATTGGTGCGAAAAACGGCGCGGAAGAATTTCTGGAGGAGGTAATTATCTTCGTTGGTGGCTTTGGCGCAGCAATAGACCGCCATGGCTTTCGAGCCGTCGCGTTGATATATCTCTGTCAGCCGGTCGGCTGTGTAGTCGAGGGCTTCATCCCAATTCACCTCGCGCCATTCCGAACGGTCAAAAGCCTGGGTGCGCTGCCCCGGTTTTTGGGGCTGTTTGCGGATTAGAGGGACGGTGACGCGTTCTTTGTGGTAGATAAAATCATACCCGAAACGCCCCTTCACGCACAAATTGCCGTGATTGACAACCGAGTCAAACGGCGAGGTTACCTTGTAAATAAAATCATCCTGGACATGCAATTCCAGATTGCAGCCCACGCCGCAGTAAGGGCAGGTGGTAGGAACAACTTTTTCGCCTTTGAGCATAATATTTTCCTCCTCCTACGGTTTATGAGGGGTTAGGGGAGTTCTCTTCGCGCCGTTTGCGGCGTTGACGCTGGCTGCGGGTCAGACTCATGATCTCGTCCGGGCTGTAACCCATTTCGAGCAGCCATTCACGTTTCGGCTTGAGCGCGCCGGTTGGGCAAACCCCAACGCACTGCCCGCAGAACACGCAGGTGGATTCCGGCATGGGAATTTCATAAAAGGTGCTGATCTGGGTTTCAAAACCACGGCCGGAAAAGTTGATGGCATAGGTAAATTGTGCGTCTTCAGCGCATACCTGAACACAACGCCAGCAAAGGATACATTTGGCATAATCGCGAATGTACATTGGATTGTCGTCAATGACCGCCGGATGGCGCGCTTCGGCATCCGGGAAGCGGAAAGCATCCGAATGGTACTGGGTCAGCATCGTCAGGATTTCGGGCGATTCGCTTAAATCTACACTGGAAGCCAGCATTTCCAAAATCGTGCGGCGCGAGCGGATGACTCGTTCGCTGCGGGTATGAATGATCATCCCATCGCGCGCCTGGACAACACAGGCAGGCTGCAGCGTACGCACCCCCTCTACTTCAACCACACAAATTCGGCACAAGCCGTTGGCGGTACAGTGATCATGGTAACAAATGGTGGGAATTTCGATGCCTGCCTGCCGGGCAGCCTGTAAGATGGTGCTGCCAGCCGCTGCCTGCACGTTCTGTTGATCAATAGTCATGCGAATTGATTCGTCCATCGGATTACCCTTCAATGCTTCTTATGCGGGTTGAAACAGATGAGGAAAGCGCTTCATTGCGCTGAGGATGGCAGAAGCAGCGGTTTGTCCTAATCCACAAAGTGAAGAATCGGTCATTGTCCAGCCAACATCTTGAAGGCGTTCCCAGTCTTCCTGATAAACTTTTCCGCTGGCGATGCGTTCCATAATTTCAAATTGACGTTGAGTACCCATTTGACAGGGATAGCACTTGCCGCAGGATTCCTCAGCAAAGAAGCGCGCCAATCGCAGGCAAACATCCCGCAGGTCGCGGGTTTCATCGAATACGGTGATAACCCCCGAGCCTAGGGGCAAGCCGGCTTCTTTCAAGTCCTCAAAGGTCAACCGAACGTTCAGGTGATCCGGGGTGGCAAATGCGCCGGCTGCTCCGCCAAACAGAGCCGCCTGAAAGTGATGCCCCGGCCGAACGCCGCCGGCTAAATCATACAGCAAATGGTGAAAGGGAATGCCGAAAGGCACTTCGTACAAGCCGGGACGAACCACATCGCCTGAAATGCAGAACAGTTTACTGCCAGGGGATTTTTCAGTTCCCAATCTACGATAATGAGCAGCTCCTTTACGGATGATCACCGGCACATTGGCGAGGGTTTCTACGTTGTTGATTACGGTGGGTTTGCCGAACAATCCGTGAGTGGTGGGGAAGGGGGGCTTTAACCTTGGAAAACCGCGTTTGCCTTCGATGGACTCGAATAATGCGGTTTCTTCTCCGCAAATGTAAGCGCCTGCGCCCCGCCGAATTTCAATGTCAAAGTCGAAATCGGTATCGAGAATATTATTGCCGAGAAAGCCGGCTTCCCGTGCGTCGTCCACGGCTTTCTTCATCGCTTCATAGGAACGCAAGTACTCTCCACGGATGTAGATGTAACCTTTTTGAGCGCCAACGGCGTAACCGGCAATGATGATCCCCTCAAGGATACTGTGCGGATCGTCTTCCATCAAAACGCGGTCTTTAAAGGTGCCGGGTTCGGCTTCGTCGGCATTACAAACGACATACTTGACCGCGCCGGGGGCATTTGCGGCTGCTTCCCATTTCAATCCGGTCGGGAAGGCCGCCCCGCCGCGTCCAACCAGCCCGGCGTTTTTAATCTCTTCGATAATCTGGCGCGGCTGGGTCTGGAACGCCTTGCGAAGAGCCTGATACCCTCCTAAATCGAGATACTCCGACAATTCAACGGTATGACCCAATCCGCAGTTGGCGGTCAGGATTGCGACCGTTCCGCCCACCAAACTGGAAGGACGTTCTCCCTTCCCGTTGACTAAATCCTGCCAGGTTTGCCGGTTGGCTCTGCCAAACGGCTGACCCTGTACCAGAATAGCGGGAGCATGTTCGCACAAGCCGAGACACGGCGCCATTTCAACCGTCAGTGAGGGTGGCGAACTGCCGGTTGGAGCAGCCTCTTGTTGAAAGCGGATTTGTTTGAAAAGCGTTTCGGAGCCAGCCAGCGCACAAGCCGGGTCATTACAAACGTGAATGACCGTTTTGCCGACCGGCTGACTGTAAAAAAGGGAATAAAATTCGATGACGCCGTACACATCGGCAAGCGGCACATTCAAAGCCCGCCCGATGGCTTCGGCGGCGGGCTGCGGGATGTAACCGTAGAGACTCTGAGCCTCATGCAAGGCAGGCAGCAGGGCAGTTCGTCCCTGCTGATGGAGACCTTCCAAACGCTGGAGAAGTGGACTTAAATCCAGATCGGACATTGGTTCTCCCTTTCAGATATTGGGGTTTGAAAAGGGAAGCGGCTGGCTGCGACCGCGGAGGTGAGGGGCTGGGTCAGGTAATTCCTACCAAACCGGTTATAATTATTATACATGAAGATGACGGTGGTTGTTCAAGCTGGCGGAGAATCCAGGCGGATGGGGAGGAATAAGGCTTTGCTCCCTTTTTTGGGTCAACCGCTGATTCAGCGAGTGGTCGAACGGGTTAAGCCGATTGCCGATGAAATTCTGATTACCGCCAATCAGGCAGCCGATTATGCTTTTTTGAATTTGCCGATTTTCCCGGACGTTTTGCCCGGTTATGGAGCATTGGGGGGGCTGTTTACGGCGTTGACGGTTTCTAAATCACCCGTAACGGCTGTGGTGGCTTGCGATATGCCGTTTGTCAGCGCAGATTTACTGGCTTACCAGTTGCGGCTTGTGGACCAGGGCAATTGGGATGCCGTGGTTCCAAAGAGCGAAGCGGGGTATGAACCCCTCCATGGGGTCTATCGCACCCAGACTTGCCGGAATGCGGTGGAATGGGCGATCCGGACGGGGGAGAGAAAAATGATTGCCTGGTTTCCGATGGTGAAAATCTACGCCATTGAACAAGAGGAACTCCATCCTTTCGATCCGCAAGGGCGAATCTTCTGGAATGTAAATACTCCTGAGGAATTACAAACCGCCCAAGAAGCGGCTCATGCTGAAACGGATTAAGGGACGGAGGATATTTCTGCAACCGTTGAAGGTACCGCTAATCCAACCCGCTGCGGGTGAGTGTAGAGGTTAAACTGGTTGCGGCGGGCGTAACCGATCAGTGTAATCCCGTACTGGTCAGCCAGCTTGATGGAAAGGGAAGTGGGAGAAGTGCGTGAAATGACAATCGAAGCGCCAATGCGGGCGGCTTTTTGCAGCATCTCCGAACTGATCCGTCCGGTGGTCAGGATGATCCGCAGGCTAGGTTGAAGGGATTGACGCAACAGCTTACCCGCAATTTTATCCAGTGTATTGTGTCTGCCAATGTCTTCGGCAAGGGCAATCATCCTTTCACCGTCGGTCAACAAGGAACAATGAACCCCGCGCGTCTGATGATAAAGTTGTTGCGAATCAAATAGTTGATCCATCCAAACCAATAATTTTTCTGCCGGTAAAACTTCGCGGTTGAGGACGGGGTGGGTGCGTTTTTGGGCGTCTTCACTGGTAATTCCTCCGGTACAACCTGAAGTCTTGCGCCAGGTGAGGGGTTTCTCAACCGGATGATTCAGCCAAACATCTACATTTGCGCCATCGTCGCAAGGACGTAGGATTTCGACCTCGTTGATGCTTTGAATGATGCCTTCGTTGAACAGGAAACCAACGGCTAAATCTTCCAAATCCAGGGGAGTACACATCCATGAAAGCCAGAGGGTTCCATTGACGGTCAGGCTGACACTGGCTTCAGAAATGACAAGACCTTCTGCAACCAGAGAGGTAGTTCCATTTCGGTATTGAATATAATCCACCGGTTGAACGGCATTAGGCTTGATCATGTGAACACCTTTTCAAACAGTAATTTCGGATGCAGGTTCTCTTATTTTACTTGATTCTCCAAATTCTGTGCGCGGACGAAATTCTTGGTAGAATTGGTCATGCCATGAAGGATGGTTACCAGTTGTTCTATCGGCATATTGTTTTGCCGCTACTTCCTACTTTACTGCTGGTTGGTCTGTCAGCCTGCAACATGCCAGCCAACAGTCCTGGCGCTTCACCGGATCTGACTTCGCTTGCCCAAACCGCAGAATTTCAACTGACTCAAATTGCAGCCAGCCTGGCGGCGACTTTGAACCTAAATATTACCCAGCCGGCAGAAACCCCAACCCCCCTTATCCTTACAGCAACTCCCTCACAAAAAATTACCGAAACCTTGCTCTCTTCCGAAATTCCTTGCGACCGAGCCGGGCCCGGCGCGATTCTGGATGTGACTTACCCGGATGACAGCCGTTTGTTACCGGGGCAGCCATTCACAAAAATCTGGCGGCTGGTCAATCGCGGCTCGTGTACCTGGAGTCGAGATTATCAAGCGGTCTGGTTTTCCGGCGACCGATTGGGAATCAGTCCGTCGCAGCCCCTGCCGGGGAAGGTTGAACCCGGTGAAAGCGTGGACATTCCAGTGGACATGTTGGCGCCTCAACAGCCCGGTTTGTACACCAGTTACTGGATGCTGCGAAATCCGGAGGGCAAATTATTTGGAATTGGGCCGGGAGGAAATGCCCCGTTTTGGGTGCGCATTCAGGTTGTTGCGGTTTATACCTCAACGCCTTCCTCAACGCCAACGATGACACCTACCCCGATGACTCTTGCCAGCGGCAGGTTTGACCTTGGATTAGGGGAGTGGATTGATCTTGACTTGGGTGAGGTGAGCAGCGAGGAAGGGGAAGCGGATATCCGTCTTATTCAGACCGAAGAGGGAAGCGTTTGGGTGGAAGCGCTTGAAAGCGCCGGTATGGTGGTTTTTGGGGAGGCGCAGCCCTCCATAAACGATTGCCGCAGCGCTATTTTTTCAACCAGCCGGATTGGCGTGGAGTCCATCCCGGAGGGAACTTTCCTGTGTTATCGAACCAATCGGGGGTTACCGGGTAGTTTAAGGCTGGTGTCATTCTCGCAGACCCCACTGACGGTGCGTTTTGATTTTACAACATGGATGATCCCATGAATAAATTTCACATAAGACTTTGGAGAAGACAATGAACAGCCTGGACGACTTCCAAAAATTTTCCCAAATTGATACCCAAAACATGCTGGGAGAGATCAATCATTTGCCGTCTCAATTGGAGCAAGCCTGGGAGATGGGGAATCAATTGCCCCTGCCACAGGTTGGTCCTATTCAACACGTGCTGATTGCCGGAATGGGCGGTTCGGCGATTGGGGCAGACCTGCTGGGAGCCTATCTTGAACCGCTTGGGCGAGTTCCCTTCATCGTTCAACGCGATTACACCCTGCCGGGCTGGGCGAATTCGCCAGCCACGCTGGTGGTTGCTTCCAGTCATTCAGGCAACACTGAAGAAACGCTATCGGTTTTTGAACAAGCCGTGGCAGCCGGCTGTTCGGTGGCCGCCATCTGTACCGGCGGCAAACTGGCTGAACTGGCTGAAACGCGGGGCATCCCGCTGTGGCGTTTCAAACATGATGGTCAACCGCGGGCGGCTGTGGGATTCTCGTTTGGATTACTGCTGGCCATGTTGAGCCGGTTGGGTTTATTGCCCGACCCGTCCGCCGAGTTGTTGGATGCGATTCAGGCCATGCGTCATCAGCAGCAAACCTTGCTGGCAGAAGCGCCGGTTGTCAACAACCCGGCGAAACGGTTAGCCGGTCAACTGATCAATCGCTGGGTGGTGGTGATGGGATCGGGTTTTCTGGCTCCGGTTGCCCGCCGCTGGAAAGGCCAGATTAGTGAAGTTTCAAAAGCATGGGCGCAATTTGAATTTCTGCCGGAAGCCGACCATAACACTCTGGCTGGGGTGGAAAATCCGCCGGAAATGCTCAGTCAGACGATGATCCTCTTTCTACGGGGTTCGCTGGATCATCCCCAAAATATCCTGCGCAGCGACCTGACCCGTCAGACTTTTATGCTGGCAGGGCTGGGTACAGATTATTTTGAAGCCAAGGGTGAAACCCGTTTAGCTCAAATGTGGACAACCCTGCACTTTGGGGATTATGTTTCATATTATCTGGCGATGGCTTACGGCGTGGATCCAACTCCTGTGCCGGCAATTGAGTCTCTTAAGTTAGCCCTGAAACATGCCCGCTCTCAAAAGTAGTTCTTACAAGAGGCTTGTCTGTAATAATAGATGAAACTCGACAAGCGTCTGCTTGGTCTTTTGGGGGCGGAGCGCTGGCTGATGCTCTTGATTGGGGGAGTCAGCCTTGCCGCTGCGATCTTGATTGTTCTGCAAGCGCGCCTCCTAAGTCGGATTTTGACCGCCGTATTTTTGCAGGGCCAAGACCTGAATGCAGCAGCGCTCTGGTTGATAAGTCTGCTGTTGGTGGGGGCTTTGCGGGCGGGGGCAGCGGGAGGGGTGGAAGTCATTTCCGGCTGGCTGGCCGTTAAAGTCAAAGAAAGCCTTCGCCGAACTCTCCTCAATCGGCTGTTGGACGGCGGCCCGGCCTACATCCGGCAGGAAAACAGCGGTGAAGTGAGCAATACTTTCACCAACGGCGTGGAAGCCCTGGATGCCTATTATTCTCAATATCTCCCCCAACTGGTTATCGCAGCAATTACCCCCCTGACCGTTTTACTGGCGGTGTTTCCGCTGGACTGGCTTTCCGGTCTGATCTTTTTACTGACGGCCCCGTTGATTCCCATTTTTATGGTCTTGATCGGTAAGGGTTCCGAAAGTATTACCCGCCGCCAATGGCAAGCCCTCAGCCGGATGAGCGCGTTTTTTCTGGACACATTACAGGGTTTGAAAGAACTGAAACAGTGGAACCGTTCCCGGGGTCACGCTGAACGGATTTCCCGAGTATCCGAGGACTACCGCCGCAAAACCATGGGCGTGCTGCGGGTAACTTTTTTATCGGCATTTGTATTAGAAATGGTAGCGACCATCAGCACGGCGGTGGTGGCGGTTCAAATTGGGCTGCGTTTGTTATACGGCCTGATGCAGTTTGAACAGGCTTTTGTGGTCTTGCTGTTAGCCCCCGAATTTTACCAGCCGCTGCGTCTGCTGGGTCAGCGCTTTCACGCTGGGATGAGCGGGGTGAGCGCCGCCAACCGGATTTTTGCGCTCCTTGATTCGCTGCCAACTCGAGCCGATAGCGCAGGTAGAAAAGACCTTACCTTCAAAAGCGGAGACCTGATCCGTTTTGAAAATGTATGCTTTCAATATCATCATCGTGAAACAGCGGCGCTGAAAGGAATTAATTTTGAGATCCGTTCTGGCGAAATGCTGGCGCTGGTTGGCAACAGCGGGAGCGGAAAGACGACCATTGCCCATCTGTTGATGGGTTTCATTCAGCCTCAACAAGGACGGATCTGGATTAATCAACATTCTTTGGAGGAAATTGATCTGCTTAAGTGGCGTCAACAAATTGCATGGGTTGGGCAGCGGCCTTATATCATGAATGGCACGCTGCGCGACAATCTCCTGCTGGCAGCCCCTCAGGCGGGTGAGTCTGAACTACAAATGGCGATTCGACAAGCCAAATTGGAAGAGGTAATTGCCCGGCTGCCTGAGGGCTTAGGTGCCTTATTGGGTGAAGAAGGGGCAAAATTCAGCAGCGGCGAAATCCAGCGGCTGGCGCTGGCACGAGCCTTTCTGAAGAATGCTCCAATTATTATCCTGGATGAGCCTACTGCCCACTTGGATGCTGCCCTTGAACGGATCTTGGAAGAGAGTATCCGAAGTTTGTGCGCCGGCCGAACCGTTTTGATGATTGCTCATCGTCTGCCGACAGTAATGCGAGCCGATCGCATTTTGGTTCTGCGTGATGGTCAGGTTGTCGAAGAGGGAAATCATTCTCAATTAATCCAAGAGAACGGTTATTACGCAAGCCTAGTACGGGGTTATGGGGGGAGGGCATGAAAACCATTTTGCGCCTGTTGGGATTTTTGAAACCTTTTTGGGGTTGGGTTGTCCTGTCGGTTGTATTGAGCGCTACGACGGTTTTTGCGGGGATTGGCTTATTAGGCACCTCGGCGGATTTGATCGCCCGGGCAGCATTACAGCCCGGAATTGCCCCTTTGCAGGTGTCCATTGTTGGGGTGCGTTTTTTTGGTATTTCGCGGGCTTTTTTGCGTTATCTGGAACGTTTGGTGTCCCATTCGGTCAATTTTCGACTACTGGCTCAGTTGCGGGTGTGGTTTTATGGCCGTTTGGAGCCTCTCGCTCCTGCCAAACTGCAAGATCATCGCAGCGGGGATATCCTTCAACGGGCGATTGGGGATATTGAAACGTTGGAAAATTTTTATGTGCGCGTTATTGCCCCGCCGTTGAGCGCGATCCTGGTAACAGCAGGAATGGGTTGGTTTGTCGGTCTGGTGGACTGGCGGGTGGGTGTGGCGCTGGCTGGCGGTCTGCTGGCCGGCGGGGGCGGTTTATCATTACTGGCCTACTGGATAGGTCAAAAATTGGGGGCGGCTCATGTGCGGCAAAAGGCGCATCTGAACGCTGAGATGGTGGGTATTTTCCAGGGGATTACCGATATAATTGCGTATAGTCAAGAGAAAAATATTCGTGAGGGTGTGGTGTCTTCTCTCACGGCCGTCTCTCGTACTCAGCGCCGGCTGGCGCTGGGCAGCGGTATCGTCAACGGGCTGATGATCTTCCTGACCAATTTAACTCTTGTGCTGGTGTTGTGGTTCGCCATACCGCTGGTGAACGGCGGCGCTTTAGAAGGCTATCAACTGCCGGTCCTCGCCATGCTCACTCTGGCCAGTTTTGAGGCGGTCAATTCGCTGCCGCAGGCTGCCCAACTGCTGCGCGGCAACCTCGAATCGGCTCAGCGATTATTTGAAATCAGCGACCAGCCGCCAGCCGTGATTGAACCTAGCCATCCGCTGGAAGCGCCGGCGGTTCACGATACCCGGCTGGAGATCAGCCATCTTACTTTTACCTATCCCGGCCGGCCGCTGCCAACCCTGAACGAGATCAGTTTGTCGCTTTTGCCCGGCAGGAAAATTGCTGTGGTAGGGGAAAGCGGGGCTGGCAAGTCCACCCTTGTTCAACTTCTGCTCCGCTATTGGGACTATGATGAGGGGGAAATTCTCCTAAATGGCGTGGACTACAAAAAAATGGATACGATCTCGATCCGCCGCTTTTTGGGAGTTGTTTCGGCTGCGCCGTATTTGTTCAGCGCTTCCGTCCGGCAGAATTTGTTGATTGTCCGTCCTGATGCGGATGAGCAAGAACTTTTCCGTGCAATTCAGCTGGCTGGTTTAAGCGAGTGGTTGAGCGCTTTACCCAATGGGCTGGAAACCTGGATTGGCGAACATGGTCAGTTGCTGAGCGGTGGAGAACGTCAGCGGTTGGCAGTAGCGAGGGCCTTTTTGAGCCAGGCGCCTTTCATCTTGCTGGATGAGCCAACCGCCGGCCTCGACTCGTTGAATGAAATTCTTTTGATGAGAACGATTTTAAGTCTTTTCAAGGAGCGGGGGGTGTTGTGGATCACCCATCGCTTGATTGAAATGGATCAAATGGATGAAATCATTGTGCTGCAAAACGGTAGGATCATCGAACGTGGGAATCATCACCGCCTGCTGACGGCAGGCGGTGTGTATGCCGGGTTATGGCAGGCGCAGCAGCGTGTCTTGTGGAGCGCCGGGCCTGAATTACTGGTTTAAGGCGGACATCATCGAAACCCGCAATGCGATGCGGTAAATCTCTTTCAGGGCGGTAACCACTTCCGGCGGCTGTTGCTCCTCACTCTGGGCAATCAGGGCTGAGAGCATTTGAACAAATTCCGGGGTGACCATTTCGGATTTTTCCTGCATCAGTTTCATGCGCTCGTCGTAATTGGGGGCTTCGAGGAGTTGTTCAATCAGCGCTAATTCGGGCGGTGGTGCAGAAGCCTGTTCGAGGACGCCATTGACTTTCTGTAGTTTGGCTATTCGTTCCAAATCGCCGTTGGAACGAGCAGCGTTCAGTTCTTCTTGCAAGACTTCAACGAAATAGGCATCCAGTTCACCCAGATGATCTTGCGTGGCGGTTTCGACATTCTCAGCCGCCAAAATCTGATTGAGCAGTTTTCGGCTGTCTTCCAATTGCAGTTGAATCTGCTCGTCAATTTTTCGGGTAAAATCGAGCAATTTTTGACGTAAATTCTCTAAACGGGATTTCTCCTCTCCGCTGGCTTGTTCAATCCGTTCTGCCAGCATCTGGAAGAAGGCGTAATCCATGCCGTTACGGGTCATTGAAACAATTGTGCTGAGTTTGACATCGCTGCCGGCAGTTTGCAGAACCAGATCCAGCAATTTCTGGCGGGTAAAGCCTTCTTTTGCGGCTTCCTGCAGCATTTGAACGGCTTGCTGAGCCTCTTCGGACTGACTTTTGATTTCCTGACCGACCGCGGTGTTATCCAACAGTTCTTTCTGAATAGCGGCCAGAACTCTAGCGCCACGCTCATCGCCCTGCGCCAGGGCGCTTTCAATCAGACGGGTGAGCAGCGAGAACATGCTGGCGTCAATTAGGGATTCTTCCTGTTTGATAATTTCCAAACGCGATTCGGCTTGGGGAATAGAGAGAATGCGCTGGAGTAAATTGAGCCGTTTTTGCTGTTCCTCAATCATCTGGCGGGTGATGCCATCCGCTTCTAAGACGCGTTCAATCAGGGTTTGAAAGGTCAACATGGTTTGCGGGCGAAGCAGGTAGGCTTTGCGCTTTTCCGGCGGCAGTTTGTTCATGACTTGATTCAGCAACGGTCCAACCAGTTTTTCCTGCTCGTTCGCCGGTAAACCCAATTCGGGTGGGACAAAAGTGAGCAATAATTCTTTGTCGGGGTCATGATAGACGATCGGTGTGCCAAGCATCCCTTCATAGCCGCAGGATGGACAGTGAATCACATTCACCTGACCGCTCAAAAGGCGTTGTTTGGCTTGCGGATTGACATTCAGGTCGAACAGCTGCTCAATTTCTGCTGCGACGGGGGCTTTACAGCGAGGGCATTGGGTTTGAATTTTTGCCATGCGAATTCTCTCACCTTCTTTCATTTAATAACTTGAAATAATAACTTAAAAATCTGGGGCGGGGTTTTCCTCGCCCCAGCGGATTGCGGAACGGACAACCGGCTTCATTATACCACTTTCGGCGGAGGGGGAGTTTCTTCGAGTCGGGGAAGTGAAAAGCAAATTCGGGCGCCTTTGCCGCTTTCGGTATCCACCCAAATCTTCCCGCCGTGGGCTTCGACAATCGCCTTGGTGAGATACAGACCTAAACCGGCGCCTTTGGTCTGGCGCATGGCTTCAGGGGAGCGGTAAAACCGGTCAAATACATGCGGAATGTCATCCGGAGCGATGCCCGGACCTTGATCCCTGACGCAAATAATCACAATATCCGGTCTTATCTGACCGCTGATGCGAATTTCCCCTTCCGGGGCATATTTGATGGCATTGGAGATGAGGTTTGCCAATACCTGACGCAATCGGTTTTCGTCCGCCAGAATAACCGGAAAATCGGGTGGAAAATCGGTCAGGATGGTATGGCGGGACGTTTGGATTTGCATCCGCTCGGCGGTTCGACGGGCCAGATCCGGCAGGTTAACATCCGAAAGTTTGAGCGCCAACCCGCCTGCCTGCAGTCGAGAAGCATCCAGCAAGTTTTCAACCAGCAAGTCCAGCCGGTCGGCTTCTTCTTCAATAACGGCCAGGCTCTCATTGACGATTTCACGATCCCAGCGGGCGTCTTCACGGCGCAGGGTGCTGACATAGCCTTTGATGAGCGCCAGCGGTGTTTTGAGTTCGTGTGAGATGATCGAGATGAAGGTACTTTTGAGTTCCTCCGCCTGTCGGAAGTGGGTAATATCACGTAAAGTGGCGATAATGTTCAGTAGAACCCCATCCGAAATCAGAGGGGCGTAGGTGATTCCCACCGGCAGTGGGGGTAGAGAATCGCTGCGGATGAGGTCGCCTTCCACATACAAATGGGCATGAGCGGTTAACGGCCAGCCGCCGGCTACAGCCTGTTCTAGGCTCATATCACGGGGGGGCTTTGCCCAGCGAATGACTTGATCATGTGGCTTCCCTTGAATTTGATCCGTTGGACGATTCAAAAGTCTTGCAGCGGCAGGGTTGCTCCGATCAATTCTTAAGTCCGGGGCGAGGATCAAAATACCGTCGGCAACCGAGTCCAGCAGGGCATTTAAGCGCTGGTTGGTGCGTTCGGATTGGGTATATAACTGAGCATTTTGAACGGCGATGGCTGCCTGATCGGCAAAACTGCGCAACAGAGCCCGGTCATTGGCGGAAAAATTATCCGGATAGGAACGAAAGATAAAGATTACACCGACGACGGTTTGACGGGCAACCAGAGGTAAGACAACCCCGTTTAACAAGCCCATACTGGCCATGCGGGCCAATTCCCGCAGACGACGGTTGATTTCGAGCAACTCAAACTCATCCGGGGGCGTGTCTTCGGTGATTTGATCCAAATAGGGGGCAAGGTAGCGCAGAAAAAGGGGGGGAAGCCCATGGGAAACCGGTACGGTCCAGGCGCCGCGTTCATCCCGCAAGGCAATCAAGCCGGCCTGACCGGCTAACATTTCAATTGAAATGGCCAGAATTCGGCCCAGCAGTTTTTCCAGGTCCAGCTCCTGAGTCAGGGCGCGGGAGATCTCCAGCAGGTAGTCCCGTTGTCGGACACGAAAATCAGGCAGCAGCATCGAAAAGTCCTCTTAGCAGGGTTGGAGTTCGCCCTGACGAACCGGCAGCATTTCTTGTTCTGCTTGGGCAATCGCCTGTTCCAGAATGGCTAACCCCTCATCCAGTTCGGTCAAACTGACACTCAGCGGCGGAGAAATGCGGATGACATTTCTTCCCGCCCCAAGGGTTAACAAACCTTTTTCAAAGGCCAGGTCCACGATCCGGTCGCGGAGAGCATCGGCATGTTGCCGGGTTTGACGGTCATAGACAAATTCAACCCCAATCATCAATCCAATACCGCGCACCTCGCCGATGGAGGGGTGTCTTTCCTGGATGGCGCGCAGTTTTTCCATGGCGTAAGAACCTGCCCGGGTTGCATTTTCGAGCAGTTCGCTCTCAATGATTTCCAAAGTTGCCAGCGCAGCGGCGCAGGAAAGCGGGTTACCTCCGTAGGTATTGCCATGCGAGCCTTTCGGCCAGGTGACCAGCGATTTGCGGGCAACCATTAACCCCAGCGGCATACCGGAAGCAATCCCCTTGGCTACACAGAAGATATCCGGTTCAATGCCGAAATGCTCAATTGCCCACCACTTACCGGTGCGACCTACCCCAGATTGAACTTCATCGGCAATCAACAGGATGCCGTATCGGTCGCACAAACGGCGCAGGGCTGGAAAGAAACCGGGAGGGGGTACGATATAACCGCCCTCTCCTTGAATCGGCTCAACCAGAATACCGGCAACCGCATCGGCCGGCAGGATACGGCCTAAAATCTCCTCTTCGATATAACGGACAACTGTTTCGCCGTAGTCCTCAGCCGGGCGGCTTGCTAAGAGGGGACGATACGGATCGGGAAAGGGAACATGAACAACGCCGTTCATCAAAGGAAAGAAACCGCGGTGATACGATGCTTTACTGGCCGTGAAGGTTACCGCCCCCATCGTCCGTCCGTGAAAACCTCCTAGAAAGCCGATGAATTCCGTGCGTTTGGTGGTGTAGCGGGCGAGTTTGATGGCGGCCTCGATGCTTTCGGTGCCGGAATTGGTCATAAAACTGACCGCATCTTCTTCGAAAGGGGCAATTTCATTGATCTTTTCTGCCAGTTCAATCCACTTTTGGTGGTAAAAGTCGGAAGAAATGTGGATAAATTTTTCGGCTTGCTCTTGAATGGCTTTAACCACTTTGGGGTGGGAATGACCGGTGGAGACAACCGCAATCCCTGCTGAAAAATCCAAAAAGCGGTTGCCGTCCACATCCCAAACTTCGACACCCCGCCCATGGTCCATGACGAACGGATAACCCCGCGGGTAAGACGGTGATATGACGGCATGGTCGCGCTCAATCCACTTCCGCGCTTGGGGTCCGGGCAGATTGTTTCTCGGCATAAATCCTCCATAGGTTTTGTGGTGGTGGTACTCGGGTAGAGTAATTGGGATACTTAGATTGAGAACTCTAAAGATGATTATAGCAAATGAGGGCAAAGGACAACCCTCCTAGTCCATAGCCGATTCCGATTGTTGGCTGGGAGGGAATCGTTTTTTGGTTTAGAGGGGTGAAAACCAGGAGACGGGAATGTCTCTTAGGGGTCAACCCCACTTTCGGCCAGCGCCAGTGCGCCAACCAGCCCTGCATTATCCCCCAGGCGGGCGGCGGTGATCGTGAGGTCTTTAATGTAGGCGCGATCCATGATCCGCTCCATCACGGCTGTGCGCAATGGGTCAATTAGCAGCGGTCCGGCAGTGGATACCCCGCCGCCAAGGATGACGATGGATGGATTGAACAGGTGCAGAAAGTCGGCGATGGCGTAGCCGATATAGGTTCCGGCGCGGTTCATGGCCCGTAAGGCTAATTCATCCCCTTGCCGGGCGGCTTCCGCAACATCCTTGGCGCTGATGCCCGGCTTCCCCTCCAACGAAGATCGAAAACCCAACGCCATTTTTTCCTGCACCCAGCGGGCGATTGCCGTACCAGAGGCTACCGCTTCTAAATGACCGCGCTGTCCGCAACTGCAGGAAGGCCCTTCAGGGATGACCGTTATGTGGCCAAATTCAGCGGCTAAACCCCGTGAACCTATCAACAGTTGATCGTTGATAATCATCCCTCCGCCAATGCCGGTACTGATTGTCAGGTAGAGGACATGATGATGTCCCTGCCCGGCGCCGTAGCGCCATTCCCCTAAAGCCGCCAGATTGGCATCATTGCCGATCAGAATCGGAATGGAGAAATGCTCTGCCAGCAATTGACGAATGGGGTAATTCACCCAGCCGGGAATATTGTTGGCATCAATGATGATGCCATTTTCCGCATCAATAAAGCCGGGAACCGCGACACAAATTGCCCGAACGTCATCTTTTTCTGGCCAAACCTCATTAATCAGGGAAATCAACCGTTCGAGCGGGGTTTGATCTTTATCGCGAGTGCGGATTTTGCGAACTTTCAGCGGGTCAATTTTTCCCCTGGAAAACAAAGCCACCCGTATCTGAGTTCCGCCAATATCTGCTACAATATAGTTATCCATGTCACAAATTATATCAGAAGAGTATCACGAAATTTGACTGATCAACCTCAGGTGAGTTGACGCTGAGGGAAAAGAAGATTATAAATAGACGCGGTATGCAGCCCAAAAAGAAGCCCGGAGTTCAACACTTCCTTCAAAGCGTCAGGCAGGAATTGCGCTGGCTGGCTCCGGGTATTGGGGTTAAACGCTGGCTGATCCCTTTGTTAATCGGCACCACGCTGGTTGCCTTGGGTTTGACCATGGTTGCGCTGGACATTTACCGAAATGCGCCCGAAACCTTGCAGCCTGTCCTGACCCTGCTTTCTTTGCAAGAGATCGATCGCGGCATCCGCGTGATTGTTTTTACGCTGGCAGGGATTGGCCTGATTTTATACAGCGTGATCGGTTTCAATCGTTCTTTGCTGAAACCGTTTATTCGGCCTGACAAACCGATTGTAGATGCCGTCAGCAGTTACCGCCGTAGGGAAAAAGGCGCGCGGGTGGTAGTGATTGGCGGCGGCACGGGGTTGTCTTCTTTACTGCGCGGTTTAAAAGAATACACTCATAACCTGACGGCAATTGTTACCGTTGCCGATGATGGCGGCTCTTCGGGCGCGTTGCGCCGCAGTTTGGGAATTTTACCCCCGGGGGATATTCGCAACTGCCTGGCGGCTCTCTCGGATGATGAAGATTTACTGACCCAAATTTTCCAGTACCGTTTCAGTGAGGCGGCGGGTGTCAACGGGCATAGTCTGGGTAATCTGCTCATTTCGGCGCTGGCCGACATCACCGGTAGTTTCGAGCAGGCAGTTGCCGAATCGGGACGAGTTTTGGCTGTGCGCGGGAGGGTGATGCCTTCTACCCTGCATGATGTTCGTCTGGTTGCCGATCTGGTGGATCCGTCCACACAAAAGGATGTTCGGGTGCGAGGGGAAAGTAATATTCCTACCACGCCGGGGAGAGTCAAACGGGTGTGGCTGGAGCCCGCCAATCCCAAAGCCTACCCGATGGCAATTCAAGCCATCCTCAACGCTGAGTTGATCGTGATTGGACCGGGCAGTCTTTTTACCAGTATCCTGCCGAATTTATTAGTGCCGGATATTGCGGCGGCGGTCAATGCCAGTCGGGCGTTTAAGTTTTATATCTGCAACGTTGCCACCCAGCCCGGCGAAACCGATCATTTCGACTGCCTTGACCATGTTCAAGCCATTGAAAAGCATCTGGGCGGGAGAATATTTGATCTGGTCATCTGTAATAATCGGGTTAGCGGGCAATTACCCGAAAAGGTTGAGCCGGTACTGCCGAACGAACGGTTGAGCGAGCAGTACTCGATCTACTGTGCCGATTTGCTGGATGAAGTCCAGCCCTGGCGGCATGACTCAAAGAAGCTGGCCAGGGTCGTTATGGACCTGTTTTATGATCGAACCGGTCCACTTTCTCAACGCGATGAAGAGCCTCTCGAAAGCGAAAAAATCCAAATGAGAGGCTGATCCAATTCTTTTCTACAAGACAGGAGGTTTTTAAGCATGACAGTCAAAGTTGGTATCAATGGTTTTGGGCGGATCGGCCGCCAGGTTCTGAAAGCCATCATGGAATATTATCCAAATGAATTGGAGGTGGTGGCTGTCAACGATTTGTTTGATCCGCAGCAAAATGCCCACTTGTTCAAGTATGACTCGAACTACGGCATTTATCCAGGCAAGGTCGAAGTGGTGGGCAGCGACATTGTCATTGACGGCAAAGCCGTAAAGACCTTTGCGGAAAAAGATCCAGCCAAACTGCCTTGGAAAGATCTGGGGGTGGAAGTTGTCATTGAGTCTACCGGCGTATTCACCGATGCGGTAGGCGATCCTGCCAAGGGCAAACCCGGCGCGCGGGTTCACATAGACGCCGGCGGCGCGAAGAAAGTCATCATCAGCGCTCCGGCTAAGAATGAGGACATTACCATCGTGTTGGGTGTCAATGACGATAAGTATGATCCTGCCAAACATCATGTGATTTCGAACGCTTCCTGCACGACCAACTGCCTTGCCCCGGCGGCCAAAGTCGTCCACGAAAATTTGGGGATTATCTCGGCTGTAATGACTACTATCCACTCTTACACTAATGATCAGGTGATTTTGGACCAGGGACATAAGAAAGAAATGCGCCGGTCGCGGGCGGCAGGATTGAATATTATCCCCACCACCACCGGAGCCGCCAAAGCAGTGGCGCTGGTCATCCCTGAGCTCAAGGGTAAATTTGATGGGTATGCCTTGCGTGTCCCGACTCCGACAGTTTCCATTGTGGACTTTGTGGCAACCGTTGAGAAATCCACGACCAAGGATGAATTGAACGCGATGTTCATTGAAGCCGCCAACGGCAAATTGAAGGGAATTCTGGGTGTGACCACTGGTTCGTATGCCGATCCGCTGGTTTCAATGGATTTCAAGGGTGACCCGCGCTCTTCGATCGTTGACCTGCCCTCCAACATGGTGATGGGTGGAAACCTGGTTAAGGTGGTGGCCTGGTACGATAACGAGTGGGGTTACTCGTGCCGCACGGCTGACCTGGCGGCGATGATGGCCAAATCACTCTAAACTTTGTTTGAGCAGCTTAACAATCGAGTCGATTGCAAGACCCCGTGAGGGGTCTTGCAATGGCATTTGAAGGAAGGCAATCGTTGGGTTTTCGGTTTAATTCCCAAACCGGAGGAAAATATGTTCAACAAAAAGAGCGTTCGCGATATTGACGTAAAAGGTAAAAAGGTTTTTGTTAGGGTGGACTTCAACGTGCCGGTCAAAGATGGGGTGGTGGGGGATGACACCCGCATTCGGGCAGCCTTGCCAACCATCCAATATCTTTTAGATCAGGGCGCCGCCGTAATTCTTGCTTCCCATCTGGGTCGTCCAAAAGGTGGTCCCGACCCCAAATATTCGCTTAAGCCGGTTGCCGATTATCTGGCAAATTTGCTGGGTAAGCCGGTGGCTTTTGCCGAGGATTGCATCGGCCCGGCGGCTGAGACGGCTGCAGCAGCTCTAAAACCGGGTGAAGTGTTGGTGCTCGAAAACACCCGTTTTCATCCCGAAGAAGAAAAGAATGACGAGGGTATGTCCAAAGCCCTTGCCAAACTGGCCGATGTCTATGTCAATGATGCCTTTGGTTCCGCCCATCGAGCCCACGCTTCGACGGCAGGAATTGCAGCTCATCTACCCGCGGTGGCCGGTTTCTTGCTTGAAAAGGAAATCAAGTACCTGGGGCAAGCCATTGATGATCCGAAACGACCTTTCGTGGCGATTTTGGGCGGCGCGAAAATCAGCGATAAAATTGGGGTCATCAAGAATCTGCTCCAAAAAGCCGACACGATTCTAATCGGCGGCGGGATGGCTAACACCTTCTTCAAAGCGCAAGGTTACCCGCTGGGCGATTCACTGGTGGAGGATGAGGCTTTGGAAACCGCCCGACAATTATTGGCGGAAGGGAAGGATAAAATCCGTTTGCCAGTGGATGTGGTCATTGCGGATAAATTCGATGCGGAGGCCGAGTCGCGGGTTATGGCGGTTGGTCCCGTACCGGAGGGGTGGAGGATTCTGGATATCGGTCCGGAAACGGTTGCTGCGTATGCCAAGGTGATCAGCGATGCTGGAACAGTAGTATGGAACGGCCCCATGGGTGTATTTGAGTTTCCCAAGTTTGCCGAGGGCACATTTGGGATCGCCAGGGCAGTGGCTTCCTCCGGGGCGATCAGCGTGATTGGCGGCGGAGAATCGGTTGCAGCAATCAATCAGTCTGGTTTAGCGGATAAAATCACTCACATTTCCACGGGCGGCGGGGCTTCCCTTGAAATGCTGGAGGGGCTGGAGCTGCCGGGTGTTGCAGCATTGCTGGATAAATAAGGCTGCTGTTTCGGAGTTTTAACGTACAATTAAGACAATCTTCCTGGAGCAATCATTGCGAGCGGGGTAGCGTTTATCCAGCTCGCAATGATGTCCTATTTCAAATCTCCTTGGTCTGGTTGAGGTTGTTTTGGAAACCTATCACGGCGTTATTCAACGGTATCGGGCGTGGCTGGATGTGCCTGATCATTTAGAAGTGGTCAGCCTGCTTGAAGGGAATACCCCCCTGATTCCCATGCCAAGGCTGGCGGAGGAATTAGGCGGCGGGTTTGACCTGTGGGTAAAGTTTGAGGGAACGAACCCAACCGGTTCTTTCAAGGACCGCGGTATGACCGTAGCAATTAGCGAAGCGGTAGGACGCGGGGTAAAGGCGGTCATTTGCGCTTCAACCGGCAATACGGCAGCTTCGGCAGCGGCATACGCATCTCGCGCCGGCCGGCGGGCAATTGTGATCATTCCGCAGGGCAAAGTGGCAGCCGGAAAACTGGCCGGCGCTATTGCTTACGGCGCGGATGTGATTCAAATTGACGGTTCATTTGATGATGCGCTCAATCTGGTGGTGGAAATCAGCCAGAAACATCCGATTGGGCTGGTCAACTCGCTCAATCCGTATCGTTTAGAAGGACAGAAGACGGCTGCTTTTGAAATTTGTGACGCGCTTCAAGGCGCGCCAGACTGGCTTTGCCTGCCGGTTGGGAATGCCGGCAATATCACCTCATATTGGATGGGTTTTCGTCAATATCATCGGGCCAAACAAAGCGGTTTACCGAAATTGCTGGGGGTACAGGCTGAGGGGGCTGCGCCGCTGGTGTTGGGGCATCCGGTAGAGCATCCTGAGACGGTAGCGACTGCGATTCGAATCGGCCGGCCGGCACGCGGAGAACAGGCTTTGCAGGCAGCCGAAGAATCTGGCGGAAAAATCATTGCGGTCAGTGATGATCAAATCCTGCAGATGCAGCGCCGTCTGGCATTGCATGGATTGTGGGTAGAGCCAGCCTCAGCAGCCGGTTTGGCGGGGCTGGCACAGGAAATCCGTCTAAAACGGATTGATCTGAAAGGCAAACGGGTGGTGGCGGTATGCACCGGTCATGGGCTGAAAGACCCGGACATTATCGTCAAACAGTTCAGCGCTCCAAAAATTGTTAAACCGGAATTGAGGAATCTGGAAGAGATCATTGTGGGGGAGGTCAGCCATGGATGAATTGGTGGTTACCGTTCCAGCAAGTTCAGCCAATTTGGGACCGGGTTTTGATTGTTTGGGGATCGCACTCGATTTGTGGAATACAACGACTTTTCGATTGGGTGGTGATGGAATCAAGGTGGATGTAGAAGGGGAAGGCGCGGGCAAATTACCCGAAGACACGGGTAATCTGGTCGTGCAGGCGTTCACCGCTCTCTATGTTCGCCGCGAAGCGACTATGCCGCGCGATCTCCAGATTGAATGCCATAACCTTATTCCGATGGGTTCAGGGCTGGGATCAAGCACTGCCGCCATTTTGACAGGTCTGATAGCGGCCAATTTCTTTTTAGGTCAACCTCTCAGTAAGTTGGACTTGCTGAGAATGACGATTGACATTGAAGGTCATGCAGATAATGCCGCTGCGGCGCTCTTTGGCGGGTTGGCGCTGGTGGCAGCCGATGTTCATCCTCCCATTGTCCGCTCGTATGCTTTACCCCCTTTGAATATTGTGGTGGTTGTTCCAAAGGTGAATTTGCCCACCAGAGAGGCGCGCATGTTGCTGCCGGCAAAAGTAGACCGGTGCGATGCGATTTTTAATCTCAACCGTATTGCGCTGGTTGTAGATGCCCTGCGGGAAGGCGACCGAAGGCTGTTGATGACTGCCATGGATGACCGTTTGCACCAGCCTTATCGCTTTTCATTAATTCCCGGCAGTCAGGCTGCGATTAAAGCCGCAAACGATTTAGGGGCGGCTGCCGCTCTTTCAGGCGCTGGTCCGAGCCTGATTGCATTTGCCAACGACAATGCCCACGCTGTAGCCCAAGCGATGCAGTCTGCATTTCGATCAGCGGGGGTTGAATCGCGCTGCTATCATCTGACTCCCAGCACGCAGGCTGCTCACTGGTATGGATGAGGCCGTAAAATTCCTAAAATTTTTTTCTAGACAAAACATCAACTTTCGAGTAGAATAACGGTTCGCAATGGATTGAACGTTTTTTTGGAGGAAGTAATTTGGCTAACATTAAGTCACAAATCAAGCGTAATAAGCAAAACGAAAAGCGCCGCCTTCGCAACCGCTTTTTCCGCGGAGCAGCCCGAAAGGCGGTTTCCAAAGCCCGCCTGGCTATGGAAAGTGAGGCGACTCCCGAAGCCCGCGAGGCTGTGGTGTTGGCGGTCAAAGCTCTGGATAAAGCCGCAGAAAAAGGCGTGATCCACAAGAACAATGCCGCCCGCCGCAAAAGCCGCTTGATGAAGCGTCTGGCTGCTCTCAGCAAGTAAAACTACCGTTCTTGAGGATGATTTAACCATAGCGGGAGGCGTATCTCCCGCTTTTGATTTTATGACGCTAATTCAGCACCTGGGGCATGATATAATTCTTCCGTTCATTTCGGCATCATTCCTTGGAAGGGTTCAGGCATGTTCGAACGAGAACAGCAAGCAATTACACAACAGATAAAGGCTTTTTGTCAGAAAAATCAGTTGCCCGAGGTGGATTTTCAATGGAAGTGGATCCCCTTCAGCGGGCATTGGGGGATTTCAACTTCGTTTTTTCAAATCGCAGCGCTGGAAGCAAGACAAGGTAAAAGAATCAACGTGAATGCCCGTGCGGCAGAACTGGCAAGTCAGGTAGCCGCTTATCTGGGCACTCCAGAGGGTTTTGAAAAGGTTGAAGCTGTAAACGGCTATCTGAATATCTATTTTTTGCAAAGCGCCTATGCAGAACAGGTCATCAATGCGGTCTTGCAGGCAGGAGAAAACTTTGGCAGGGGGACTGTCCGCAATGAACGGGTGATGGTGGAGTTTTCTCAGCCCAACACCCATAAAGCCTTCCATGTGGGGCATTTGCGGAGCGCCATTTTAGGCGATGTTATCAGCCGTTTGCTGGATTTTGCCGGTTTTTCGGTGGTGCGCGCCAATTATCCGGGAGATATTGGCTTACATGTGATCAAGTGGCTGTGGTGCTACATGAACTTTCACCGCGGTGAAAAACCCACCAGCGATATTACTCGCTGGATGGGCGATATTTATGCCGAGGCTAACCGCCGGTTGGAAGAAAACCCGGACTTGGAAAGCGAAGTTCGGGTATTATACGCCCGCTGGGATCGGCGCGAACCGGAGGTGGTGGCCCTTTGGGAAGAAACCCGCCAGTGGTCTTTGAATGGCTTTGAGGAAATTTACCGTCAATTGGACATCCATTTTGATGTGTATTACTTTAATAGTCAGGTGGAGCATCCCGGTAAAGAAATCGTCAACGAATTGATCGCCAAAGGCATTGCGGTGGATGAGCGCCCTGAGGGGCCGGTGGTTGTCAAATTGGATGAACTGCTTGGCCTGAAAACCGAAAAATACCGGGTCATGGTGGTGCTGCGCTCGGATAATACGGCGCTGTATGCCACCGAAGACCTGGCGCTGGCAAAGAAGAAATTTTCCGATTATCCCGACTTGAGCCGTTCATATTATGTTGTGGATGTGCGGCAGTCTCTGCATTTTCAGCAGGTCTTCAAGACGCTGGAATTGGCGGGTTATGAGTGGGCAACCCGCTGCCAGCATATTCCTTATGAGTTGGTCATTCTGCCGGGCAATGTGGTGATGGCTTCACGCGAAGGAACGGTTGTGCTGCTGGAGGACTTAATTCGCGAGGCCACCGCACGAGCGCTGGCGGTGGTGCGTGAAAAGAACCCCGACCTGAGCGAAGAAGTAAAACAGAAAATTGCCCAGGCAGTGGGGATTGGCGCAATCAAGTACCCGATGCTGGCAAGGGAGAATACCAAAGTGGTTACCTTTGACTGGCAGTCAGCCCTCGATTTCAACGGCCAGGCAGCCCCCTATATTCAATATGCTTATGTGCGTGCGGGGAGTATTTTACGGAAAGCCAATCGTCCCTTGCCAGAGGAGGCCAAAGTAACCGAGCCCCTCACTCCGCAGGAGGTTGAACTGATCAACCTGATTTCCCGTCTGCCGGCCGAGGTTCAGCGCTCCGCAAATGAACACCGTCCTTTGTGGATTGCCACCTATGCTTATGAACTGGCCAAAGCCTTCAATGATTTTTACACCCAATGTCCGGTCTTGCAAGCGGAGGAAGCCGTGCGCAATTTTCGGTTGCGTCTAACAGCGGCAACACGTCAGGCCATAGCCAACAGCCTGACTTTGCTGGGCATCACAGCCCCACAAGCGATGTGAACAGATTCTTAATCTCATTCACATTCAAAAAAGGAGAAGCAAAAAGTATGACAATTCGAACAATCATCATGGGCGCTGCGGGAAGAGACTTTCATAATTTCAACGTCTATTTCCGCGACAATTCGGGGTATCAGGTAGTCGCTTTTACGGCGACCCAGATTCCGAATATCGAGGGCCGCCGCTATCCGGCTGAACTGGCGGGCAGCCTCTATCCAGAAGGCATTCCGATCTATCCGGAAAGCGAACTGTCTGACTTAATCCGCACTTTGAAAGCTGAGCAGGTGGTTTTTGCTTACAGCGACGTTTCCCATGAGTATGTAATGCACAAAGCTTCGGAAGTGTTGGCAGCCGGGGCGGATTTTCGGTTGATGGGTGTCAGGGGAACTCAACTCAAGTCCAGCAAACCGGTTGTTTCGGTTTGCGCCGTTCGTACCGGTTCAGGCAAAAGCCAGACAACCCGCCGGGTTTCTAAGATTCTGATTAATTTAGGCTTCAAAGTGGCGGCGATTCGCCACCCCATGCCGTACGGTGATCTTGTCAAGCAAGCGGTGCAGCGCTTTGCAGATTACAGCGACCTGGATAAACATGAATGCACCATTGAAGAACGCGAGGAGTACGAGCCGCATCTGGATAATGGCGTAATTGTGTATGCCGGGGTGGATTATGAACGGATCCTCAGACAGGCAGAGCAGGAAGTGGACATCATCCTGTGGGATGGCGGGAACAATGATTTCCCCTTCTATCAGGATGATCTGGCAATTGTGGTCGCCGACCCTCACCGGCCGGGACACGAGGTGCGCTATCACCCCGGAGAAACCAACGTCCGCCGTGCGGATGTGTTTGTCATCAACAAAGTGGATACCGCCAGCCCGGATGCGGTGATTGCTGTGCGGGAAAGTCTTTCAGCGCTCAATCCCAAGGCAACCATTATCGAAGGGGCATCCCCCTTATTTGTGGATCATCCGGAGGCAATCCGCGGCAAACGCGTGCTGGTCATTGAGGATGGTCCAACCCTGACGCACGGGGAAATGGCCTACGGCGCGGGCTGGGTGGCTGCCCGAAGGTTCGGCGCAGCCGAAATTGTTGACCCACGGCCTTTTGCGGTCGGTTCAATTGCTGCAACCTACCAGAAGTACACCACCACCGGCCCCATTTTACCGGCAATGGGCTACGGCGAAGAGCAGATGCGCGATCTGGAACAGACCATCAACAATTCCGATGTGGATCTGGTCATTTCCGCTACACCGATTGACCTGAACCGCGTCATTAAGATTCGCAAACCAATGCAGCGCGTGCGCTATGAATTGCAGGAAATTGGACAACCGACCCTGGAAGATATTTTGAGGGCTAAGTTTGTCAAACAGGCTGAATTTTAGGAAGATGGCCTGAAAGTGAGACCTTCCCCCATTCTAATCACACAGAATGGGGGAAGGCAGAGACAGATGGTCTGGTATAACCATGTTCATTGATGAAGCGGCGATTTATGTTCGTTCCGGCAAGGGGGGAGATGGTTTTGTCCATTTTCACCGGGAAAAGTACGTCAACCGAGGTGGCCCGGATGGCGGCGATGGCGGACGCGGCGGCGATGTCGTTCTAGAGGTTGCGCCAACGCTGAATACGCTGGTGAATTTTCGTTACCAGCGTAAGTTCATTGCCCAGGACGGGGCTAAAGGAGGGGTCAACAACATGACCGGAAAATCCGCTCCGGACCTGATTATTCCAGTCCCTCCCGGAACGGTTGTTTATGATGCCGATACCGGTGAATTACTTGGCGATCTGGTTGAATCGGGGCAACGATTGGTGGTTTGTAAGGGCGGCCGCGGCGGGCGTGGCAATGCCCGTTTTGCCACACCACGAAATCAGGCCCCGCGGATTGCTGAAAAGGGCGAGCCGGGAGAGGAACGCAACCTGCGCCTGGAGTTGAAACTGATTGCGGATGTGGGAATTGTGGGGGTGCCCAACGCGGGCAAATCCAGTTTTTTGGCGGCGGTGACCAATGCCAAACCGAAAATTGCGGATTACCCCTTCACGACCCTTGAACCGAATCTGGGTGTTGCCGATTTGGATGAAAATACCAGCCTGATTTTGGCAGATATACCGGGTTTAATTGAGGGAGCTCATCAAGGAGTTGGCCTGGGAGACGCCTTTTTACGGCATATTCAACGAACGCGAGTACTGATTCACTTGCTGGATGGTCTTTCTGCCGACCCTTTGGCTGATTTCAGCCAAATCAATGCGGAACTGGCGTTGTTTGATTCGAAGTTACTGCAAAAACCCATGATTGTGGCTCTCAACAAGGTTGACTTGCCCGAAGTCCAGGCGCGGTGGGAATCCATTCAGGCGGAACTGCGAAAAAAAGGCGTCCAGGAGGTGTATGCTGTATCGGCGCTGGCGCGCATCGGATTGCAACCGGTGCTGTGGCGTTGTATCGAACTCCTGAAAACCGCGCCTGAGCCTCAAAAGCGCGAAGAATTGCCGGTATATCGTCCGGGTGATGACCCGCGCGAATTCAGCATCACCCGTACGCCGGACGGCGGCTTTAAAGTCAAGGGGGCTGCCATTGAGCGAGCGGCAGCAATGACTTACTGGGAATTTGAGGGTTCGGTGCGCCGTTTCCAACGCCTGATTGAACGTTTAGGCGTGGAAGAGAAATTGCGTGAAATGGGTATAGAAAACGGCGATACCGTTTATATTGGCGATGACTACGAACTGGAATGGCAGGAATGAAGACGCTGCGAATCGGGGTATTTGGCGGCACGTTTGATCCACCGCATGTCGGCCACCTCATTCTGGCTGCCGAGGCACAGGATCAACTGCGACTGGACCGCCTGTTGTGGGTATTGACTCCTGACCCGCCTCATAAATTGGATCAAACCATTTCCCCGCTTACGGTTCGATTGCAGTTATTGCTGGCAGCAATTGGTGAAAACCCTTCTTTTGAACTTTGCCGGGTAGATATGGATCGCCCCGGCCCGCACTACGCAGTGGACACTGTGAAAATCTTGCAGGATCAGTACCCCTCAGCAGAGATCTACTACCTGATTGGCGGTGATTCTCTGCATGATTTGCCGGCCTGGTATCACCCCCAGCGGCTGATTGAACTGATTGATGGGTTGGGGGTCATGCGGCGTCCGGGAGATCAGGTGGATTTGAGGGAGTTGGAGCAAAAAATTCCCGGTCTCACGGCTAAAATTTGTTTTATTGAAGCCCCCTTATTAGAAATATCGGCGCGCCAAATTCGTCAGCGGGTAGCGGAAGGCCGCGCGTATCGTTATTACGTTCATCCCGCCGTTTATCGGCTTATTGAGGAATTGGGCATCTATCGGTTGCCTTCTTCTTCGATGATGAGGAATGCCAATCCGTAAATATTCAATGAACAGGCGAACTGGTTTAGGCAAAAGCGTCCTTTTGGGTATTCTGGTGTGGGTGTTAACAGCTTGCACCTCGCTGTCCGGGGACGAACAGATGATGGAAAGTACCCCCACAGCGATTCCGGCTGCCGACCTGACCAATGATGGTCTGAGGGTGGTCGCCGGTCGGGCATGTCTGTTGCATCAAAGGATCGTTATCCAAACTGACCGGTTGATGGGAGACATGTTAGCCTGGTCAAAGGACTCCAATCGGCTTGCCTTAATTACGCCGGTCAACGATAGTTGGGGCTGGTATCAGGGAGATTTGGTCATTTTAGATGTATTCACCGGAGAAACTCAACGAACCAAAGATATTCGGGTTGCCGGCGATTTGACCTGGTCGCCCTCTGGGGAGCGGATTGCGTTCATCATTCTCCGACCGGCCGAGGCGCAGTATTCCATCGGAGTGTATTCCCTGCAGGATGGGAGAGCACAGGATTTGTATGATGTGGCCGTGACGGATGAATTTTCCAGTCAGAAAGGAATCGTTGGCTGGCGGTCGGAACAAATTCTTCAGGTGGCTGAAAGCTGCGGAGTAGATTGTGTGCGCTATGTGGAACATAATCTGATCAGCGGGGTGAAGACTGTTTTGGAGGAATCGCGACCCGGACAGGATACCAGTCTGCAAATCGTCCTCAACCAGCCCGGTGTGGTGCCCAACCGCAACTGGCGAAATGCGAACTGGTCTCCGGATGCGCGGCGGGTGTTCTTCACGGATCGGACGAATGTTGCCTGGATTGGCGATCTGACAGCCAACACCAAGTTCGCTTTGCCGATGGAAACCTTGCCCGTCGCCGAGTCCAAATGGTCGGCTGACGGGCAGTTCATCGCAGTGCGAACTGCTGAAAATCTGTATATCTTTGGGGTAGATGGCTGCCGTTAAGGTTATTGGGTAATTAATTCCAGATTACCTACGCCCATATTGAGGTTGATCTCAATTTTCGGACCATCTCCCTCTGTTTCATAGACATTATTGGAGATGCGCCAGGTTCCACGCGGTTGAACATTGTTCAAGCCGCCGCTGATGACAATCCGCGCTGGGGTGCCGGCTGGAATCACAATTTTCAGGCTGCTCACCCCCGCGGTGATGCTGGCTTGCAGGTCTTGCTGCAGCCTGCCGGAAAAGTCAAGGGTGTAAGAGCCAGTTCCACCTTCAAAATTCAGAAAGGCCGGGCTGGCATTTCCTAAGCCGACCAACGAAACTTCCGATGCGCCGGTTCGGTAACGGAGGCTTTCCATCAGAACGGGGTTAGGCTGATCAAAGCGTACCTCTGACTGACTGGCTCCGTCTTGAATGCTCAGGCGGGTAAGGGCAACCCCGCTCAAATCGAGAGTGCCTTTGTAAGCGCCGGCAGCGATATCCAAAGCGATGGGGGCGCTGCCCAGTTTTAACTGCCAGCGATTGACCACATCCCTTGCAGGAATGCGCAGGTTTTCTTTGCGTCCCTGGCGGATGAGCAGGTTTTGTCCATCGCGAATGATTTCCGGTTTCCATTCCATGATATTGTATTGGATTTCACCTTCAATCAACATTGGGCTGCCGCCTTGTATATCCAGTTCGCCGGCTCCCATTTCGATGGAAATTTTTGCGGTTTGGGAGTCTTCGGGAAGGGCTTCGCTAAGGATGAAGGTTTGGGTTGAGCCCGTTTTTGCCTGCGGCAGATTGACGCTAAAGGAACATGCCAGCGAACTGACCAGCAGTGCAAATACGGGTAAAACTGCGAGGTATTTATTTTGGATTTTCATAACAGGCTCTTGATCCACTTAGTTTTCTTCCCGGGTTGTTGGGAATTCTTCCGATGAAGTTGATGAGGCAGCCGGCGGGGTGGGGGTTGGAACATAGACCACTGCCGGGGCAGCCGGATACGGTTTGCTGCCAAATTGAGTGAGGATGATGCTGCCCAGGCCAACGCTGGCCGCCAGCAAGGACATTAAACCACCCAGGCAGAACAAATAACCCAACAGCCAGACGATCAATCCCAGGATCAATGTGCCAATACCGGCAGAAACTGCCTCTACCCATTGAGTCTTCAACATGCTGGCAATTCGTTCACCAATTTGAAAACCCACCGCGATCCAGCCAATCAATACAGCAATCGCCAGAACCAGCATGGCGATCAAAGCCACAGGAATCAACAGGATCGTGATGATCAACACGATCAGGACAAAGGGCGCTACAACCATGGTGAGCAGGCCGATGCCGCCGCTCAACAGGGTTTGGTCGGAAATTGTGTTGCCGATTACTCGCAGCGGACGGGGCAGCAACAGCGCAACGACCACTGCCAAAACCGCCATAGCCAGTATGCGAAGGATGTTAGCCAAAACATCTCTCATCCATGAAGTCAAGAGACGCAGGGGGGAATCAACGCCCGGGGGAGAGAAATCGAAACGATCAAAGTTAAACATCAAAGTTTGCGGGTTTAGCCGATTGATACTGCCAGTAACGGTTGACCCTTCAGCCTGACTGACGGAGCCTCCGATGATCTGGACATTACCGTGAACATAGGAAGTGTCGTCGAGATTGACATTACTGCCGATTGCGCTGATATCGCCGTTGATTCGGCCTTTTACTTGAAGTATGCCCCCAAAAATAACAATCTCGCCATTGACGGTAGCGCCATTTTCAATCTCTGCATTACCGCCAAAAACAACCAGCGAGCCGTTCAGGGTTTGGGATGCGCGTA
This sequence comes from uncultured Bellilinea sp., assembly GCA_938040735.1. Classification (GTDB taxonomy): domain Bacteria; phylum Chloroflexota; class Anaerolineae; order Anaerolineales; family Anaerolineaceae; genus Bellilinea. The sequence goes on along the minus strand of CALHYE010000013.1, from coordinate 114,846 downwards.
AAATATAATTTTCACCGAAAATCAGCTGGTCACCGTTGAATTGTTCTCCGGATGGGGGAGGGTTTTGTGCCACTACAACCGCTGGGGTTGCCAAAGTCAGGATGAAGGCGACGATGAGAAAGGTGAAGAGCGCTATTTTTTTCATTGTCCTCGTACTCCTAAGTGGGATAGGCGCTGAAAAGTCAAGAGCCACAGTGTGAGCAGCAAGATTGACCAGCCTGCCAGGAGGAACACGAGCGCTACGAGTGCGAGTGGTGAGATTTGACTGCCCCAGTAGTAGAGAATGTACTGGACTTCTGACCAGCGTTGAGGAGCCAGGGCAATCCAGCCGATGATGTCCGATAATAAGCGGGCAGGTGGGATTGTCCATAAAAGACGAAGGATGAACACCATGCCTGCCAGGATGAATGCCCCGCCCAAACTGAACAGAGCAATTCTCACCTGCCGTTTTTGCTGCTGAGCCTTTTTTTCGGCAAGGCTTGCCTGAAAACGGTTGATAAACTGGGGAGGTGCAGGGGTGATGGGAGCGCTTTGCAGCAGTTTTTCCACTTCCCTCCAGCCAGACTGAAGGTGGCTACACTGTTGACAGGTTTGGAGATGGGCTTCCAGTTCGGAAATCTGGTTAGGGGTCAGTTTCTCGCGGTCGAAGATCCAGTTTTCAAAAGGCAGGTGACTCATCATGAATCCTCTCGGTCAGGGCATATTGCTGGCTCTGATATTGCTGCGCCAAGCGCAGACGTGCGCGATGCAGCCGGCTTTTTACCGCACTCACGGTAAGTTGCAAAGCCTGACTGATTTCCTCTTCAGAGCACTCGTACCAGTAGCGCAGGATGACAGCAGCCCGATCTTGGGGATTGAGGGTGGATAGAAGCGATTGTATGGATTGTCGCTCTTCGTTTTCCCGAATTTGTTTTTCGGGTTCGGGGGTGTGGTCGGGAATGACTTCCTCCATCCAATCCTCAATGTCCAGGGTGGTGATCCGTTTTTTCCGTTGCTGGTCAATGCAGTAGTGGGCAGCAATGGAGAGCAGCCACGTTGCAAAGGAACGATTGCGATCGTAGCGGCGGATGGCCTGATAGGCTCTCCAGAAAGTTTCTTGAGCGGCGTCCTCTGCTTCTTGCGCATTTCCCAACATTCGGTAGCACAAATGGTAGACGGGGTTTTGGTATTGCAAAACAAGGCTGGTAAAAGCTTCCTCATCCCCGTTTTGTGCTCGGATGAGCATGTCCATCTCATGGTTGATCACCGACGGCTCCTGTGCTCTTGTTCTAGTACCATATACGCAACCCGAGCGGATTAGTTGCATGGAACAGGTTTTGAATGGAATTTCTTAACCTGTTCTCATCATAACATAGTCGGGTCAACATTTACCTGTACCAAAGAGGAGTTCAGCAATGACCACTAGAATGAACTTGTTTCGAGAAAATGAACCAGCAGTACCAATTTTAATCGGCGATCTTTTTTGGGGATGCTGCCGCGGGTAAGAATTCGCGGAATTGGGCTAGCAGCATGGCGCTGAAAATGAGCAGACAGCCGAAGATCTGGAGGGGGAATAATTGTTCCCCCAAGAGGAAATATCCCAAAACAGCGGCGAATACCGCTTCCATGCTAAAAAGGATGGCAGCATCGGTCGTGGGGGCATTGCGTTGGCCGACCACCTGTAAGGTGAAGCCCAGGCCTACCGGAAACACTGCCGAGTAAAGGACTGCCCACCAAGCCTCGGGTTTGGGAATGATTGAACTGTCAAACAGGACGGCTCCGATGGTATTCAAGAAAGCGGTGATTGCAAATTGCCCCATCGCAAATTGCAAGTTATCCATGCGGCGGGCCATTCTGCCCACCACAATCACATGACCAGCCCATACAAATGCGCCTGCTAACTCAAACCAATCACCCGGGGCAGGTTTAAAGGCTCCTCCGGTGCTCAGGAATAGCGTGCCGATGACGGCTAAAATAGCCGCCACCCATGTAGTCCAATGAATCACCTCGCGCCAAAACAACCACAGGAACAAGGGGATAATCACCACATATAGACCGGTCAGGAAGCCAGCGTTAGCCGCGGTGGTAGTTTTTAAGCCGATTTGTTGAAAAGTGCTGGCGGTAAACAACAAAACACCAGCGGCGAAAATCCCCCTCCAATGTTTGCGTTCCAGGCGAATTCTTTTACCCAGAATGGCGGCAAGAAAAAACGTCCCAATCCAAAATCGGACACCGTTGAAAGTAAAATGCCCCATGCTTTGGGCGGCAATGCTTTGGGCAATAAAACCACTCCCCCAGACAAAGGAAACAAATAGAAGGATTGCGTCCGATTTGATTCGTTCCGGTGGAGGAGGTTTGAAACCCGGTTTCAGTGTAAGCGGCATTGATCGAATCCTCGATGATGCAAATGAGCCGACAGCAAGTCTTTGTGGACGAAATGTTTATTCTTCCAGCGTGAAGCCGACCTTAAAGGTGACTTGCCACTGCTTAACTTGATCTTCCTCAATACGACCACGAATTTCGACGACTTCCAACCATTGCATATGGCGGATGGTTTGGGCGGCGCGGGCCACTGCGCTTTGAATAGCATCTTCAATGCTTGTCGGTGATGTGCCGGTTATTTCGATCAGTTTGTAGGTGTGTTGTGCCATATTATCCTCTCAAAATGAACTGTAAAAAAATTATTCCCAATCTTGAGGAACGTAGCGTCGCCAGCGTTTGATCTGACCGCGGCGTTGTTTTGCCGAACGACGGGCAGCCCGGGCAGTGATGGTGGGTTGAGTCGGTTTGCGGGGTTTGGGCGCGGGCAGGGCTTGTTGAACTAATGCGTTCAATCGTCTAATGGCATCGGCGCGATTCTGTTCTTGAGTTCGGTATCGTTTGGCTTCTAAAATCAGTATGCCTTCATCGGTTACCTTTTGTCCGGCTAATCGCGTCAACCTTTCTTTGACTTCTGGAAGGAGAGAGGATTTTTGAATGTTAAAGCGTAATTGTACCGCAGAAGCCACCTTATTGACATTTTGTCCCCCCGGGCCGGATGCGCGGATAAAATCAAATTCGATTTCATCCTCTGGAATTTGAAGTTGAGGCGTTTGATTGGGCATACAATAAGTATAACAGGATGGATTTGCTTTCAGATATAATTTTCTAAGAAACTCAAAATTGGATGTCATGAGGAGGATAGCGATGGAATTAGAACAGGTGCGCAACAAAATCAAAGCAGCCGCCTGGCAGGCAGTTGCTCAAAGCGGAGTCAATCTCACCCCTCTTTCCAGCGATGATCAGAATAAACTGATAGATGCAATCACGGCTCAGATGCTGGGGGTTATGGATGAAGTGATGGGTTCTGATGCGGATGATCAATTCACGCGGCTTACCGAAACCGGTGACGGCGAGCAAGTTCTTTGGAAAGGCAGGCCGCTACTATCCTTGGTGGAGTATTACGTTATTACGAATGAAAGGATCAAAGTAGTCAAAGGGCTTTTGGGAAAGGATTATGAAAATTACGAATTAATCCGGATTCAGGATATTGATTTTGCGCAATCGGTTGGTGAACGGATTTTAGACATCGGAGATATTCGGATTAAGGGCGCCGATCCTTCTCATTCGGAAATTGTTTTGAGGAATATCAAAAATCCGCATGAGGTGTATGAATTGCTGCGAAAAGCATGGCTTGCCGCCCGCAAGAAATATGGGTTAATTTTCCGAGAAGAAATGTGAATAAATGGGCGAAATCGTGGTACAATAGGTGCGTTCGTAATTCATCATCTGACATCCTGAGGGTTCTGGGTTTTGTTTTCGGTCGCATTGGTTTTCTAACAGCACCACAATAGCAAAACAGCGCTTAGGGTAGTCAAACAGAAAAGAAAAGGGAAAAAATGAATATCTATGTAGGTAATTTGTCGTTTGATGCGACCGAAGATGGGGTTCGCGAGTTGTTTTCTGCCTTTGGTACGGTTACTTCCGTCAACCTGATCAAGGATAAGTTTTCCGGCCAACCGCGCGGTTTTGGTTTTGTGGAAATGGCTAACGAAAGCGAAGCACAAAATGCGATTCAAAACCTGAACGGAAAAGCGTACATGAACCGCAACCTAACGGTCAACGCTGCCCGTCCACGTGAAGAACGCGGGCCGCGCAATTTTGACAGCGGATATGACCGCAAAAGCAACTACGGCGGTGATCGGCGGGGTGGAAAGTCCGGTAACCGGGGTGGCGGCGGCCGCCGCGGCTGGTAATTTCTTTCTAAAAAAGTCGTTACTCCATGGTGTGACCCGCGCGGGTCACACCATTCTTCTTAACTCAAGACCCTTTGGATAAATTCGCTTTTCACGCGGGTATATTCCGCATTGCTGATAACGCTTTTGGCAAAAAAGGAACGTTTCAGGTCTTGATAGGCGGAGCGAAAAGCCGGGTCAAGGCGCAGCCGATCGCGAAAATTCCGAAATTGATTGACCCGCGGCGAATCATCGCTCAAAATGTAAAGGTGGATTAAGTAAGGCTTACTTTCGTAAAAAAATGAAGCGACTTTAATCCCCGGTATTGAAGAAAGTGGATCATTGGTATGGGGTTCTTGAAAGCCAAGCCGATCCAGCGTTTTTATAACCGGATCAATCTGGTCGGATGAACATACCAGCATCAGGTCTATAATCCCGCTGCCGGCTAAGCCCGGAACCGCCGTACTGCCGATGTGTTCCATCCATACATCCGGCAATTCTTCTAAAATAATCCCAATGGCCGCATCGGCTACCAATATGGCTGCTGGATCGGCAGGTTTAAGTTGGGGAGGGAGCGGTTCATACCTACGAAATGGTTTTAAATCTTGCATAATCGCTAAATTCTCCGCCCTAAGGTGAGTGTGCCTCAGAAAACGATTTCCTCTTTACCCGTCAGTTTTTCTTGAATGCGTTGGACCACCGTGTCCAAATGTTGGGTTTGGTGAACAAAGTCGAGGTCATCTGTCCGTATCGTCAGGACAGGACAGAGATCAAATGTGCGCATCCAGTCCTCATAGAACGATTCCAATAATTGCAGGTAGTGGGGGGTAATACTGCTTTCAATTTCCCTCCCACGCTGACGAATGCGCTCCATCAATACCTCCACCGGAGCCTTCAAGTAAATCAGGAGTGAGGGCGGCGGCAGGGTTCGAACCACAAGGTCAAATACTTTTCGATAAGTTTGGTAATCGCGCTCGTTCAAGTTACCCAAATGATGAAGCGCTCGGGCAAAAATGGCGGCATCTTCGTAGATGCTGCGATCAATGATAGCGGAGCGGGGATCGTTCCACATGTCCAAATGCTGTTGAGCGCGGTGGCCTAAGAAGTAAACCTGCAGATGAAATGACCATGCTCGCATATCTCGGTAAAAATCGGGCAGGTAGGGGTTATCTGAGACCGATTCATAGGCGGTGCGCCATCCCAGTCTTGCCCCAATGCGTTCGGTCAGTGAAGTTTTACCGGATCCAATGTTCCCTGCCACCAGAATCAGCCGCTTTACCATTCTGCAAATTCCTTACGGTTCTTTGATGAGTTGAAATGACGATAGGATTATTATACCGAAAGCGGGGAATTCGGATTTAGGTAGAAAAGGATGAGATTTTTCATGGTTGAAAGAAATTACGCAACTTTTTCTTCCCCAAACGGGTTAAAACAGATTGGAGTCATGTTTTCTCGCGTAAAAGCCTATAGAAATCATGCTGTGATTTTCAGGCTTGTGATAAACTGGGTGAGAATAAACCTGAGGGACAAAAAAGGGTTTGTTCTCCAAATTTCCAGCAATTAAAAATCCATATTTTGAGGTGATTAATGGCAATAGCATTGGAACAAACCAAAGCGCGGGCTCTCCGGAAGAGAATACCGACAACCCGGCGCGAGCGTTGGGCATGGTATTTTTACGATTTCGGTAACTCGGCTTATGCTGCAGTGGTTTTGTTAGCGGTTTATTCGGCTTATTTTCAGGGACAGGTTGTTGGGGGTTCGGAAGGGACGCGTTTGTGGGGTGTATCAGTCGGTATTGCCATGCTGGTGGTAGCGGCGCTTTCACCGGTATTGGGGACACTGGCTGATTTTTCAGCATCCAAGAAAAGGTTTTTACTGTTTTTTACATCTTTATCGGTGATTTTCACGGCGGCTTTGTTTTTTGTTATGCCGGGGGATATTTTCACAGGGATGTTGTTTTTCATTCTTGCTGAAATTGGTTACCGGGCAGCCCAGGTTTTTTATAATGCTTTGTTGCCGGAAATTGCTACGCCCGAAGAAATCGGAAAGGTTTCCGGTAATGGCTGGGCATTCGGCTCGTTGGGCGGAATTGTCTGCTTGCTGATTGTCCTGGCGTTGATTATGAGTATTGGCGGAACAACGATCGTGCGCTTTTCCTTCTTGATCACGGCGGCTTTTTACTTTCTTTCATCCATCCCCTTGTTTTTATGGCTACGAGAGCGCGCCGAGCCGCAGCCTTTGAAGAAGGGTGAGGGTTATTTTGGGGTGGCTTTTCGCCGTTTGAACGAGACTTTTCGAGCGGTGCGGCATTATCGAGAATTCATCAAGTTTATCGTCACTTTCTTGATTTACAATGACGGTATTATGATGGCGTTGAATTTTGCTGCCATCATTGGCGCGGTATTATTTGGGATGACCCAGCAGCAACTGATCATTTTCATGATCATCATCCAAATCACGAGTGTGGCGGGGGCTTATGTGTTTGGAATATTGGCAGACCGCTGGTCGAGCAAGCGGTCGTTAATGGTTTCACTGGTTTTGATGATTGGGGCGGTTGTTTGGATGATATTTGTGCAGGATGTCAGGCTTTTCTTTGTGATTGGGGCAATCGCCGGCTTTGCGCTGACCGGGGTTCAGTCGGTCAGCCGCACCTTGGTTGGACAGTTTGCGCCGGCGGAAAAGAGCGCTGAATTTTATGGATTTTTTGAAGTCGGCGGGCGCACATCTTCCTTTATTGGGCCGGCGGTATATGGTTTCATTGCGGCAGAGGCAGCCTTGCTTTTAGGAGAACGTGGGATGGATGCAGCCAGCGCCGAGCAGACGGGTATTCGTATAGCCATTGGTTCGATTGTGGCGTTCTTGCTGTTGGGATTGGGGCTTTTATTAAAAGTTCGCCAGCCCAACCCTGTAGAAAGCAGCCAAACCCCGGATTTGCTTCCCTAAGATGAGAGATTTGTATGGATGAGTTGACAATTACTTACCCCCGCCGGAAAGTGATCCGAACCATACTGCGCCAGTTAATTCGAGCGGCTTTTCGGGTTCTCTCCGAATTTACAATTGAGGGGCGGGAAAATCTTCCAAAAGCAGGGCCGCTGCTGGTGATCGGTAACCATTTCAGTTTTTTGGATCCGGTAGCGGTTATCGGATCTGTCCCGTATCCAATCGAGTATGTCGGGGGGCTGAGAATGCCGAATGCCCCTCAAAGCGTAACCTGGCTGGCAAAATTGTACGGTTTTTTACCGGTGCGGCGTGGATCAATCTCACGGGATACTCTATATACCTCACGGAAAGTCCTGGAGTTAAAGGGGGTTCTGGGTATTTTCCCGGAAGCGGGTAGTTGGGCAAGTGTTTTGCGTCCGGCTCGTCCTGGGGCGGCCTATCTGGCTTCTTCTACCCGTGCAAAAATCTTGCCGGTCGGTTTGGATGGTTTGACCGACCTGTTTCCAAGGCTCAAACGAGGGAAAAGAGCCAAAATTACCGTGCGGTTTGGTCAACCGTTTGGTCCATTTTTTGTTTCAGAACGGGGTGAAACCGACCGCAACCGATTGGAGGAAATCGGACACGAGATGATGCGCAAGATTGCGCTGCTTATCCCCCCTGAAAAAAGAGGTTTTTATTCTGAAGATGCGGCGGTGCGTGAGTTTGCAGCCGCGGGATTTGTCTATCCCTGGGATGGAAGACCGGAGGAGTAACGAACCAATTCGCTAGCCGGTCGCTCGGACATCGAATCGCTTGAACTCGCCGCTGGGTTGCTCCCATTCAAATTGAATATTGGTCACGTGAGCGGCAGGCGGTCCGACTCTAAGTTTGCTCAGGAGCGTTTCCAAAGCCGAGCGCGGACCTTCGGCCAGCACCTCCACATTTCCATTCCATCGGTTGCGCACCCAGCCAGTCAGATCCAGATTTCGGGCAGTTTCCAGGACAAACATGCGAAACCCGACTCCTTGAACACGACCTTCAACCATGGCGTGAAGTCTGGAATGGACATCATTTGGAAGCATGGTCGGCAAAATCCTTTCTTCCTGAATAAAAAATAGTCAGGAAAATCGGCAATGAAACCAGAAGCAAGATCAGCAGATAGGGCTGCACATTGTTCCATGCCAATGAAGCCAGATTCATGCCAAGAACTTCCTGCTGCCATCGAGTTTCCAGTTGGGCAAGGGACTGACCGTACACCTTTCTTATGCCTTCTTCGCAGCCCAATCCATCTTTGTAGGCAAAGATCAAGTCGCTTAAAGAAGAAGCGCCGTAATTTTGATGGAGAAAACGGACGAAAGAAGCTGATTGAGCATAAGCGAGAATCGCGCCGGATAATTCGGGAGGAAATGCCGAACACAAATTCACCAGCGGTAAAAGTGCGTCGTTTTCGCTGGCTTTTTTGAGAACCCGTTGATATTCGGGATTGGGGTAAAGTTCGGCGATCGAGGCCAATCCTTCAATCAGCCATACCGGCAGGCGAGTATAGGCTTCGCCTGCCAATTGGTATTGGAGGATGTGCATCAGCTCATGGGGAATTTGCCGTTCCATTTCGGCGCGCTGATCCGGACCGGGTGGGATGGAGATAAGAATAGCGCCTAGATCGGGGCTGGCATGGCCGGCAACCCAACTGTTCGATTTGAGGTTGAGGACGGATTGCAAATCTCTGGCGGATGGATAAATGTAAATCGAGACCGTTGCATCGAGCGGACTGTCCAAAATGGAAAGGTTGTTCTGCAGGCTTTGGACAGCCACATCGAGGGCTTGTTGTCCAAAGAGCAGGTCGCCTTGATGCCAGGCGATATTGATCCGCTGATCGGAAAGCCGCTGCCATGGGATGCGGTTGTCTTCATAGAGAAATGCGGCTTTTTCACCCGTGAGGGTCTCACCGTTTTCGGTTTCCAGACGGTACCAGTACTCGACGGTGGCAAAAGGCCGCAGCGAATGGTTGGTTAGATCGAGGATGACTTGATTGGTTTCTCCCAGGGGGGAAGGCAAAGGGATGATTTTTGTTTCCTGTCCGTTGGATTTGAGCAGGATGTAAGCAGCTTGAACCTCGGCGGGTTGTTTCAGCAGTAAGGTAAAGCGGATGAAACTGCCGAATTCAATTTCGGGGGGGAGAATCCGGGCAACGTTCGGCTGTTGCGGCAGAAAAGTCCATCCGCCCATTAGAATGCTCATCATTAACAAAGGTAAGACGGTTTTTTTGAACAATATTCCCCCTTAGAAGACTTCAATTGTTTTTGTAATAATGGTTGTCTTCTGGATCGTTGTCGTCTTCTTCCTCGTCTTCGAGGTTGATGACGGAGTTCAAGTCGTCTTCATCCTGTGGTTGAAAATCAAACATCTCAAAGGAGGCTAATCCTTCGGTGAGGAAGAGATTATCCAGCGCGTCTTGCAAAAAGTCGGCTTCCTCCTCATCTTCAGTTTGGTCCATCAGGTCTTCCAAAATATCGCGCACATGCTCGCCGCCAATTTGCGAAAGCGACCAGATTACCGCCATGCGCAATTCATCATCCTCAATCCCGGACTGTAACATGTCCAAAAGGATTTCGCGGGCATCTCCGGCGCTTAATTCGCCGGCTGCCCGTACGGCTTCAAATTGAACTTCGGGATCGGGATGATCGAGTTGCTCAATAACAGCGGGAATGTATTCTTCGCTGGCGGAGCGTCCCATTGCAAACAAGGCTGTACACAGCCATTCTGGATCGGTATTGTTATAGGCTGTGAGAATCAACGGTTTAACTTCCGGGCGGCTGGAGTATCCCAGCGCTTCAATGGCACGCCGGCGGATGAGGGGTAATTCCGAGCTTTGCGCAACGGAAAGCAGACGATCTTCCACCCGCCTTAACGTTTTGCTTGAAATTTCTTCCAATTCTCCCAAATAGACGTACTTCCCCAAGGCGCTGGCTGCGGTGGCGCGCACCATTTCATCGGGGTCATCTTCCATCATCGTAATGAGTTTAGGGACGAGTTTTTCGTTGTCTGCCTCCCATAAGGCTCTCAAGGCGGCGGAGCGGACGCGCGGCTCTTCATCGTCCAGCGCAAAAACGCTCAAATCATCAAATGAAACAAGGGTGTCCATTTCCGCCAATTCCTCAAGGTCTTCCATTAGCGAAATTCGGCGCTGCGTGGGAATTTGGGACCAAATCGTTTTTAACTTTGTCAAGTCGGTTGGATTGAGGTCGGAAAAACGGTGCAAAAACACCGGCGGAAATGGACGGCTGTCATCCAGTAAGGCGGATAGAATTTCATCAAAAGGGATGGTTCGTTTAACAGATGAGCTCATGTTCAATCTTCCAAGTTTAGGGCAGTCGAATGGGGTTGAGAATATCTTGCGCGGTGATGTAAAACATCAACAGAATCAAGGCGACAAAACCAATCAGGTGAACCAGATTTTCGTATTGAGGGGGGATGCGCCGGCGGGTAATTAACTCGGGAAGGATGAAGAGGATGCGTCCGCCATCCAGGGCTGGAATGGGAAACAGGTTTGTCAACCCTAAGGCGATAGTGATGACGGTCATCAGACGCAGGGTGAGGGTGCGCTCAAAGGGATCGGTCGAGGCGGCGTTTTCTTCATCAATCTCGCGCGCCTGGGAGAACATGGAGTAGATGCCAACCGGCCCAACAACCCGAGCTTGTTCACCGGATACCTCCCCACGAATCAGTCTCCCCGGCATTTCCAGAATCATGCGAGCCTGCTCAAAAGTTGCCCTGAAAGACAACGGCACGGTTTCAAACCACGATGCGCTGGCAATTGGGTTGGCCATCGAAATTCCCAAGGCTCCTTCACCGGGAGGCGGTTGAATGCGTGGAACAGCCAGGACGGTAATTTCCTGCTCTCCCCTGATCAGGGTAATGGCTACTTCTTTCCCCTTGTTTTCCTGAACAACGGCGATCAATTGTTCCATGCTGGTAACCGGGGTTTGATTGATGCGGACGATCAAATCCCCAACCGCCATGCCCGCCTGTGCGGCTGGCGATCCTTCGGCTACGGAGGCAATCATTACTCGGCGGGTGTCAGGTACCCCGGTTTGGGTGAACATAACAGAAAAAAGAATGACACCCAATAGCAAGTTCATGACCGGACCGCCTAACAGCACGGCAATTCTGGCAAAGGGTTTAGCGTTGCCAAAGCCATCCGGTACAGAGGGGTCATTTTCTCCTGAAAGGCGCACGAAAGCCCCGAAGGGAATCCAGTTCAGGGTAAAATCGGTTTCCCCGATTTTGAATAACTTGACAAGGCGGGGCGGGAAGCCAAATCCGAACTCTTCAACGCGTATCTTGAATAATTTGGCAACCAGATAGTGGCCAAATTCGTGTACGAATAACATCACCCCAAAAAACAGGATGAACTCCAGTAAAGTCAGTAAATTCACTGCATAACATCCTTTCCGGACGGTTTATGGTTTTTTCTTAATCAGATTATATCCGTTTTATGCCCGGCGTGCAAAAAGAGGTAAAAGCCGGTGACTTTCTATTCCAGCAGGGTGGCAGCCCCACCCGGCCGGCAGACAAGAATCTGCTCTACGGCCGGGATTTGCTGAAGGCGGAATTTCACCTCGCTAAGCGCTTCGTTCAAGCAAAGAATATGCACGTTCGGCCCGGCATCCAGGGTATAACATACCGCTAAACCCTCTTCCCGCCAATTGCGAACTCGTTTCATTAAATCTATCGAGGCAGGATTCCAATAGAATAAAGGCGGCGATGAGGTCATCATCACGGCATGCATGAGGTTGCTGTCTAACTCAACAATTTGGGCAAAGGCCTCAAAATCTTTCTGGAGAATAGCGCGCCGGCAGATGTCCAGACGACGGGGTGCATCCTCGACCCGGGCGTTTTGCAGAGGGCTGGTTGCAGCCAGCTGGTGTCCTTCGGTTGAGCCAACCGTTTTGTGATCGGTTTCTACAATGGCAATACAATCAATCAATTCCCAGTGACTGGGGGGTGCGATGGAAATGGCATAGGAATCTTCATCTTCGATCCCCGGCAGCCATTCGACAAAACCCGCCGGAATCGAGCGGCAGGCCGAACCCGATCCGCGCCGGGCAAGGGCCGAAAGTTCCTGGCGATTGAGGTTAAGACCGGCAGCCTTCGAGGCTGCCAAACTGAGCGCGGCAAAGGCCGCTGCCGAGGATGCCAAGCCGCTGCCGGCGGGAAAATTGTTTTCGGAGACGACCTCGGCGAAATACTTGAAACTGGCTTTCTGTCGGATAATATCCAGAAAGGCGCTGACGCGTTGAAGCGCTTTACCGCCTTGGAGTTTTTGATTGAGAATGAGGGTGTCGTTTTTTAGTTTGGTTTCAAAACGGACGGTTGTACGGGTTGTCAGACCTTCCAGATTCATCGAAATTGAACCGTTTGCCGGGATGCGTAACGAATCATCCCGGTTCCCCCAATATTTTATAAAAGCAATATTGGGGTGGGCAATCGCTGTTGCAACACCAACCGTCGAGGATTTCTTAAACATTCCTCATTTAGTTTACCATGATAATGGGTTAAGGAAATATTTTTAGCAGAGGATTCGGATTAAAGAAAAAACACCCCCAAGATCGTCAAACTGATTTTAATTCAGACGATTTCAGCGAATTTCTCCGAGGAAAATTGTGAAAAGCGCGCCTCCCACTGCAATCAGGCCAAAGGAGAGAAAAACCAGCCAGAGACTGGCAGAAATCACCCCGATGGTCATCAATAGGGGCAGAAGTAAACCGGCAATAATCGTCAAACCGCTGATGATTAGATCCAACCTGGGTAGGAAAATGAGCACAACCGGAACGCGAACCGGTTCTAGATGAGTTTGAGAGAATGTTTTGGTAACAGCAGCCATCCTGCACCTCCTGAGCAGCCAATGGAAAGGGTTATCCTGATTTGATTATAGGAGGAATCCAGGTGGATGTCGCCCGCCAGGTGGGCAGGGTTACAACTGTACTGAGGCAGGATTTTTTATGGTTACAAACCGACTGCCGGCCGGTAGAGACCTTCAAAATTCGTGCCTAACATGCCGGCTTCATAAGAACGGCGGTCAACTGGAGACAGCAGGGCGATGCTTTCTGGGCTCAGCAAGGGTATGCTTTTGCGGGCATAAAAATGGTTGACTACGATGGCTACGTGTTCTTCATTCACTGCCCAATCCAAATGCTGAAAGCGGTTGAGGTTCATTGGCCGGGTGTAACCGCGTAAAGTTTTTTCCCCATTGATATTGTAAAACACCTCAAAATACGACATGGCTAATTCCCGCAGCGAGCGGTAGACCGGCTCACGAAACCTTAAACCGACAAAGTTGGATTTGGCAATTGCTCCAAAACAACCATTTACCCGAAAAACAGCAAGGACGTGATCATCGTCTTTTCCGGCTTCGGGGACGAGATCCATAAGCATGGGAGGATATCCCAAGCGGCTGAGCGCTAATGCCGCCAACAACCCCCCATCCAGGCAGTGGCATTGCCGGTCACGCAGAACATTCAATGGTGAACGGTTGCGCTCTTCGCCCACGTAGGGTAAATTGTCCAAAAAATTCTGAATTGCAATCGGGGAGTTTAGCGATTCCCATTCGGATTGTTCGGAAGGGGTGAGATGTTGTATAAACTCGTTCATGGGTCATTGATATCCGTTTGTGAGAAAATGTGACAAAATGAGTATACCACGTGTGAATTTAAGGACGTTAACATTTAAGACATTGTGAAAAGGACGGTCTTTTTACGTAACTCCCTTTGCGCAAAGGGGTTATTACGTTCAGAGTTTATCAACCTCAGAGCGATTTTTGGAGGTAGCGTTTTGGCAGTGTTTGTTCAAACAGACCCATCGGGCGATTTTGTGCCTGTATCCTCACAACACTCTGTATAGCAATCCAGTCTGCGTGGAAATTCGCCATGTCACTAAAAGACATGGTTCATCTATTTTATCAAGACCTTACAAAATAATACCTTCTGTCAAAGGAGTGGAAAAATGTTTGATCCTAGAGCCGTTGCAATTGTCGGAGTGGGGGCAATTTTACCGGATGCTGAAGATGCGCCAACATTCTGGAACAATATCAAGCAAGGGCGATACTCCGTAACCGAAGTTCCGCCGGATCGCTGGCGGGTGGATTTGTACTACGATCCTGACCCGAAAGCGCCGGATAAAACTTACGCCAAAATTGGGGCGTGGGTGCGAACTTTTCCCTTTGAGCCGCTGAAGTGGGGAATTCCCATTCCGCCAAATGTGCTTGCAGTTATGGATGACAGCCAGAAATGGGGCATCAGTGTGGCGCGCCAGGCCCTTTTGGATTACGGGTATCCGCAAAAACCGTTGGATGGGACGCGTACGGCTGTGATCATCGGAAATGCGCTTGCCGGGGAGAATCATTACATTACCAGCTTGCGTATCCGCCTGCCGGATTACATGGAAGCCCTGAAGGAAGTGGAAGCGTTTGCTCAACTTCCGGTAGAGGTGCAAAAAGCCCTCCTGGAGGGGATGACCCAGAATATTCGCAAGCGGGTGAGCAACATCACCGAAGATACCATGCCGGGAGAACTGGGGAATGTGATCGCCGGACGGATCGCCAATGTGTTCAATTTCTCCGGGCCAAACTTCATCACTGATGCTGCTTGCGCTTCTTCTCATGCGGCTGTTCAGGCTGCCATTGACGGGCTGGTCAATCACCAGTTTGATGCGGTCCTGACGGGCGGGGTTGACCGCAACATGGGAGTTGAAGGCTTTGTCAAGTTCTGTAAAATTGGAGCGCTTTCCCCGGATGGGTCTCGTCCCTTTGCAGAGGGGGCGAACGGATTTGTCATGGGTGAAGGAGCCGTTCTGTTTCTTTTGAAACGGTTGGCCGATGCTGAGCGGGACGGCGATAAGATTTATGCGGTGATTCGGGGGATTGGAGCCAGCAGTGACGGCAAAGGCAAGGGCATCACTGCGCCTAATCCACTGGGGCAGCAGCGGGCAATTGAGCGAGCCTGGAAGAATGCCGGGGTTAACCCTGCCAGCGTGGGACTGATTGAAGCTCACGGTACCTCGACCCGGGTCGGGGACGTGGTGGAAACACAATCTCTCAACGAGGTCTTTGGAAAATTTGGTCTGCCAGCGCGCAGTGTTGCAATGGGATCGGTCAAATCGAATATCGGCCATTTGAAGAGCGCGGCCGGCGCTGCGGGCGTTTTGAAAGCCATGTTCGCCCTGTACGAAAAAGTGCTGCCGCCATCGGTGAATTTCCACAAACCCAATCCGAACATTGATTTCGACCATATCCCCTTTTACGTCAATACTGAAACTCGACCTTGGGAAAATGCCCCCGGGGAAATTCGCCGGGCAGGGGTCAGTTCGTTTGGTTTTGGGGGCACCAATTTTCACATGGTGCTGGAAGAGTGGGTGCCGGGGTTGCTGACCTCGGAAACTAAGGTGTTTGCGGTGCCGGAGAAAAAAGCCGTACAGGCGGAAATCCCTGGGCCGCAGGCGGTTATAGAAACGGCTTCCGCTGGCTTGCCTCGTCCGTATCGTGGAATTGCCTTCTTGAGCGGGGAGAATAGCCAGCAATTGAAGGAGCAGCTCGTCCAAATTTTGGAAAAAGCCCGTCAAGGCCAATTGCCGCCTGATCAATTGCCGGATGCCGGGGCGGTAGCCAGATCCGAGCGGCTGGTCATTGATTATTCATCGGTGGAAGAACTGATCTCACGGGGAGAAAAGGCTCTTCGAACTCTCGACAACGAGGCTCAAAATGCCTGGCAGGCGCTCACGGCGCAGGGGGTGTACCGCGGCAGCGGCAAGGCCGGTAAAGTCGCCTTCATGTTCCCCGGCCAGGGTTCTCAATATGTCAACATGCTCAAGGATTTGTGCGAGGCGGAACCACTTGTGGCGGATACCTTCAAAGAAGCCGATGAGATCATGACCCCTATTTTGGGTCGTTCTCTCACCAGTTATATTTATGTGGAGGGGGATGAGGAATCCCTCAAACAGGCTGAAGCCGCCTTGCGGGATACGGCGATCACACAACCTGCGATGCTGACCGCCAACGTTGCCCTATTGCGGTTGATGGAAAAATTTGGGTTTAAGCCCGATTTTGTGATTGGCCATAGCCTTGGGGAATACGCCGCGCTGGTGGCATCCGGCGTGTTGACCTTTGCGGAGGCGTTGGAGGTGGTCTCGGCACGCGGCCGCGAGATGAAAAAGGTCTCGGTGGCGGATAACGGCGGAATGGTGGCGGTTTCAGCCCCGCTTCGAGAAGTCGAGCGGATTTTGCAGGGAATCTCGGAATATGTGGTGATTGCCAATATCAACAGTCCCCTGCAATCGGTTGTGGGCGGCAGCTCGCCGGGTATTCAGGCTGCGCTGGAGGCATTTGAAAAAGCCGGTTATCAGGCGACCCGGATACCGGTGTCTCATGCGTTCCATACGAAGATCGTTGCCCCAGCCAGCGAGCCGCTCAAACAGGTCATCGCTCGTATGAACTTACAGTCCCCCAAAATCCCTGTGGCTGCCAATGTAACCGGTCAGTTTTACCCCACCAGCCGGGAAGAGATTTTGGATATTTTGGGAAAGCAAGTTGCCTCGCCGGTGCAATTCATCAAGGGCATGGAAACGCTCTACGAAGCCGGCGCAAGAGTATTTGTCGAAATTGGGCCAAAACGGGTATTGAACGCACTGGCAAACGATATTTTCAAAGACCGTGCGGGTGTCATGCTGCTGGCAACCAATCATCCCCGCAAAGGGGCGGTGGTCAGTTTTAATGAAGCGGTGTGCGGTTTGCTGGCAGCGGGGATCGCGCCCGGACAAGCAAACAAAGTTGAGACGCTGGAGGAAATCTCCACTCAAAAGTCCGCCGCTCTTGAAACGGCGGCGACCTCAACCCAGCAGGTTACCATTATCGCGCCTGTACAGCCAATGGCTGAACCACAGAAACCGATCAAAGAAGACGGCCGACTGCCGTTGACCGGCTCGGTAGTGATTAGCGGCGCCGGTTTGGGGCTGCCGGGCAGATCGAAACCCGTCTTCGACGATGAAAACATTCTGAGTATTTTGAAAGGTGAAATTCGCATCGAACCCCTGCCGGAGGAATTGCGCAAGCGAATGGTCGAAAAGCGGCCAACCCGTCTGGAAAAAAGCGAAGCCGGCGCTCAAATGATCCCGATAGAAAGTGTGGATTTGACGGTTAAACTGGGCGGTCAGCGCGGGCAGTTTGATCCGGTGGAGGAGTTTGGCATCCCCGCAGAGCGAATGGATGCCTGTGACATTACCACCCAGCTGGCAATTGCCGCCGGCATTGAAGCCTTGCGAGATGCCGGCATCCCGCTGGTGATGGCCTATCGCAAGACCAGTAAAGGCACTTACCTGCCCGACCGCTGGCGTTTGCCGGAAGCGCTGGCTGATGAAACCGGTGTGATTTTTGCTTCCGCTTTTCCGGGGCTGAACGAAATGGCGGAGGAGATGGCGCGTTATTCCGAGTACAAGCAGGTTGAAAAGCAATTGGAGGAAGTGCGTAACATCCTCAGCCTGGTGGCGGTGGATCAGACGGGGGTGAGAAATCTGTTGCGGGAGCGAATCAAAGCCTTGGAAACAAGGCTCAAAGAGATCGACTATCACTTTGACCGCCGTTTTGTGTTCCGGGTGCTGGCGATGGGGCACTCTCAGTTCGCTGAATATATCGGAGCGCGCGGGCCGAATACCCATGTCAATGCCGCTTGCGCTACCACCACCCATGCAATTGCCGTGGCTGAAGATTGGATCCGCGCCGGCCGCTGCCGGCGGGTGGTGATTATCGCCGGGGATGACGTGACCGGCGGCCCGCTGGCGGAGTGGATTGGAACCGGTTTGTTTGTTTCTGGGGCGGCTACCACCGAAGGCAATCTGCGCATGGCTGCTTTGCCTTTTGACCGCCGCCGCAATGGAATGATCATGGGGATGGGCGCTGCGGCGCTGGTTGTTGAATCTGAGGATGCCGTGCGGGAGCGCGGTATGCGGGCGATTTGCGAAGTGTTAGCGACGGATGTTGCCAACAGCGCTTACCACGGTACCCGCCTGGATGTACCGCATGTGCGGGAAATCATGAACCGCCTGGTCAGCGCTGCCGAACAACGCTTTGGCATTCGCCGGGACGAAATTGCCGCACAAACGATGTTCATGTCTCACGAAACCTACACCCCGGCCCGAGGCGGTTCAGCCTCGGCGGAGATTCAGGCATTGCGGTTCACCTTTGGAGAGAAAGCCAATCAGGTGATCATCGCCAATACCAAAGGATATACCGGTCATGCGATGGGGGTGGGAATTGAGGATGTTGTGGCGGTTAAGGCGTTGGAATATGGAATCGTGCCGCCCATTGCAAATTACGATGAAAATTTTGAACCCGACCCGGATTTGGGCGACTTAAACCTTTCGAAAGGCGGTGAATACCCGGTAAGGTACGCCTTGCGGCTAGGCGCCGGGTTTGGTTCTCAAATCGCCATGGCATTGTTCCGGGTTGTCGCAGGGGTTAAAGAAAGGGTCAATCAACCGGTTTATCAGCAGTGGCTGGCGGAGATTGCTGGTTATGAAAAGGCTGAATTAGAGGTGCAAAAACGCACGCTGCGAATCCGTCACATGGGCGCGCCGGTCAAACCGCCGGCTAAATCCCGCTGGCAGTATGGGCAAGGTCCAACCCGTTGGGCAGAACCGCCGGATCAGCTGCCAGAACCTCAACCTCTGGCTGAGCCGAGTCCGCAGCCCGTTCTTTATGCGGCACAAGAGGTGGAAGTGAAGGGCAATCTGCAGCCCGCTGCGGTTAAGGCTTCTGCTTCTGCCGCGGATTCATCAATCCATGTTGATGGGATTAAGGAGTTTGTGCTCAATCTGGTGAGCGAAAAGACCGGCTATCCGGTGGAAATGCTGGACCTGGATTTAGACCTGGAAGCCGATTTGGGAATTGACACGGTTAAACAAGCCGAGATCTTTGCCGCAATCCGCACCCACTACAATATCCCGCGCCGGGAAGACTTGCGGCTGGTGGATTACAACACGCTCAACAAAGTGATCGCCTTTATGGCGGAAAATGCGGCTGGTGGACCCGCTCAAATCCAATCGGTTGAAAAAGCAGTCCAACCCGCTCAAAGCGCGACGGAGACGCAGCCGCTTCACCATCAGGCAACCCCATCAGTTCAACTTTCCCCCGCTGCCGCGGCGATTGATCGGGCTGCCATTCAAGAATACGTCCTATCGGTAGTCAGCGAAAAGACCGGTTATCCGGTGGAAATGCTGGACCTGGGTCTGGATTTGGAAGCCGATTTGGGGATTGATACCGTCAAACAGGCTGAACTGTTTGCAACCATCCGCACCCATTACAACATTCCGCGCCGGGAAGACTTGCGGCTGGTGGATTACAACACGCTGGAAAAAGTGATTGACTTCATGGCGGAGGCATTGAGCAACGGCTCTGTCAGCCGGTTGCAACCGGCAGCGTTGATGCCGACCGAGGTGGTCAACCAATCCGTTGAAACTGCCGTCGTTTCAGCGGCTGTGCAACCGGAAATTGCTCTATCGCCTTCAACGATCTCAACTGATCGAAAGGGCAGTGTGGATGAAGAGGAAATCAAAGCGTATGTCTTGACGGTGGTCAGCGAAAAGACCGGTTATCCGGTTGAGATGCTGGATTTAGACCTTGATCTTGAGGCTGATTTAGGGATTGACACCGTCAAGCAGGCTGAATTGTTTGCGACCATTCGCACCCACTACAACATTCCACGCCGTGAAGATCTACGGCTGGTGGATTACAACACCTTGAAGAAGGTGATCGGATTCATGGTAGAGGCTCTATCCACAAAGAGCCACGGCGCAAGCGATGAGCCGGCTGTTTCAGAAGAAAAACCCGCCTCCGCCGATCCGGCAGATGGGCCAATTGCGGCGGCGCAGGAGCAATCTCCGGAAACGCCGCAAACGCTGGAGGTAACGGAAACGGTTAAGCAACCCCAGGCAGCCGAAGAACCGGAAGAGGCGAAAATCGTTATTCGCCGTCGCATTCCAAAACCGGTGCTTTTACCGAAATTGGAATTGTGTCTGCCAAGCGGTGTTTCTCTAGATGAGAACACCCGCGTGATCCTTGTGGGCGATGAGGGCAAGGCAGCCGATTCGCTTGGCCGCCGGTTACGCGCCCGCAAAGTCCAAATTTTGAATCTTGAACCGGCTCAGGCATTGGATGAGTGGCGCGAAAAAGTCGCCGCTTTCAAAAGCGAGGGCAAAGTTCAGGGTCTGTATTTTCTGGCGGGCTTGAACCACGAACCATCTCTGGATGATCAGGATGCCAGCGAATGGCAATCACAAATGGAGAATCGTCTGCTGCGTTTGTATCACCTGCTTCGGATGCTGGAAGGCGAACCCTTCTTGATTTGTGCAACCCGCATGGGAGGGCTGCATGGAACCGGCGTTAGCGCCGCTCAGAATGTTTCTGCAGGTTTTATATCCGGCTTCGCCAAAGCCCTCAGCCGTGAACGACCCAATACACTGGTCAAAGTGGTGGATTTTGAGGCGGGCGCAAACGACAGCCAGATCGCCGCTCGGCTGGTTGGAGAGACTCTCAGCGATGCCTCGGTCGTCGAAGTCGGCTGGGAAGGGGATCAGCGGTTCGGTATTGCCCTCTTTGAGGAAGAAGGAAATCAGCCGGTTCAACCTCTGCCTGAAAAACCGGTAATTGTGATCAGCGGCGGATCGGGCGGCATAGTTGCGCCCATTCTTGTGGATTTGGCTCAAACTACGCGGGGTGTTTTCTACCTGTTAGGGCGCAGTTCGTTGATGAACCCGCAGGATGCAATTCTGCAGCGTTTGAAAACGGATCGCGATGGGCTAAAAAAAGACTTGCTCCGAGAATTGAGCGCCAATGGGCAAAAACCTTCACCGGCTCAGGTGGAAGAGAAACTGGCTGGGCTGGAGCGGATGGCCGGAATTCTGGAGGCCATCCAAACGGCTCAAACGCTCGGCGCGAGCGTTACTTACCGGATGTGCGATGTGACCGATTCCCAGCAGGTGGATGAAGTTATTCGCCAAATTGTTAAGGAAAATGGACATGTGGATGCGCTGATCCACGCAGCCGGGATCGAACGCAGCCGCAAACTGCATCTCAAACCGGAGGAGGAATTTCGTTCGACTATTCAGGTGAAAGCGGGAGGTTTCTTCAACCTGTACAAAGCCTTTCAAGCAGCAGGAAAGCTGCCAAAGCAGGTACTCTTGTTTGGTTCAGTAGCCGGACGATTCGGCAATTCGGGCCAGACGGATTACAGCGCCGCCAATGACTGGCTCTCAAAGGCGGCCTCTCACCTGCGCGGTTTGCACCCAGAAATGCGAGCAGTTACGGTGGATTGGAGCGCCTGGGCGCAAGTTGGGATGGCGAGCCGCGGCTATATCCCTCAACTCATGGAAATGGGCGGCATTGACCAGATGCCTCCAAAACAGGCTGCCCGATTTGTTTATCAGGAGTTGGTGCGGAATGATCCGGTCAGCGAAGTGGTGATCTCCGGTTCGCTGGGTGTGCTGGAAAAACCGCTGCGCAAAGAAAGCGCCCTCAATTTGGAAGCGGCTAATCAGGCTTTGCGTCAAGGCAGCCCGGCGCATGTCATGCTCACTCAGGTAAGCGGCTTTGACCTGCAAAGCGGCGTATTACTGGAAGCCGAATTAAATCCCAACGACCAGCCCTTCCTCAGAGATCATGCCTTGAACGGTATCCCCTTGCTGCCGGGGGTGATGGGAATTGAGGGATTTTCGGCGGCTGCAAAGCATGTCGCCTCGGCGCTCGGCGCTGAAAAAGCCGGATTTGAAATAGATCGTTTGGAGGACATCCAATTCCTCGCTCCTTTCAAGTTTTATCGGAATGAGCCGCGGCGGATCACCTGGAAAGCAAAGGTCGTGCGCGAGCGAAGCGGCCTGGTGGCTTACGTAAGCCTGGAATCTACAATGACAGCAAAAACCCGCCCGAGTGAAGTCATCCAGCACTTTGCCGGAAAGGTTCACTTGATGCCAAAAACCGAGAAAACCGTCCCGGTCAAAGTTCAACCGCCGCGTTGGAACGGCGCATACACGGTTGAAAGCCATGAAATTTACCGCCTCTACTTCCACGGCCCTTCTTTTCAGGTGTTAGAAGGCGTGCAGCGGGTAGAAGAAAAGGTTTTGGGTAAAGTTCGCGAAACCCTGCCTGCCATCACCGATCGGCCCGTCTCATTGGTGACCATGCCCATTCTGCTGGAGGCGATTTTACAAACTGCTGGTATCTGGGAAGCGGGAGCAACCGGCACACTGGCATTGCCGCGCTCTATCGGTGAGCTGAAATTGTATCGAAGCGTGGCACAGCCTGATAAGCCGTTGTTCGCCGAGGTCATTCCCAGCCGATTAGAAGATGGCGGTCTGGCGTTCCAAGCCCGGCTGGTGGATCAAAATGGCGCGGTTTTACTGGAAGTCAAAGATTATCGTACGGTGGCGCTGCCCTATACCGTGGATGCGGCGTTGCTCAAACCGATGAAATTGCTGGTTCATGGGACGGATGCCACCCTCTAATCGGCGCCACCAAGTTGGGATCATTTGGAGTATGGGTGAGGTTTCCCCGGAGAGGGGAGACCTCACCGTATCCGATTATGGGTGGTTATCCGCTGAGGAAAAAAATTTTCTGGCGCAGATGCGGTTTCCCAAGCGGCGCAGAGAATGGTTGAGCGGCCGGTGGACGGCGAAACGGATGCTCTTGAAGGCTTTACCCGCTCTTGCCGGCATACCGATGGCCGAAATCAGTATTGAACACCACAAACATGGTTACCCGCTGGTTCAAGTTGAGGGTCAACCGCTTTTGGGCTGCCTGAGCATCTCTCACCGTGGCGAAAAAGCAGCCGCTGCCTATGCTGCGGATGATGACGTCTTCATCGGGATTGATCTGGAATGGATTGAAGAACGGCATCCGGCCTTTTTGCAAGATTATTTTACTGTTGATGAAATTGAGTGGGTCAATTCTGTTTGTCTAGAAGAACGGGCGGCCCGTACCACATTGTTATGGAGCGCCAAAGAAGCCGCCCTGAAAGCATTGCGTCTTGGATTGGCAGCGGATACCCGTCTGATCGAAGTTCACCCCGGCATGGAAAAGCATGGAGAAGACTGGTTGGTTTTGAATTATCGTAGCGCCTTGCCGGAAGAAGGCTATCGGTTAATCGGTTGGTGGCAGCAGCGCGGCAATACCATGCTTACCTTGGCGGTACATTTTCCCGATCGGGAAACCCTTTCCTTTTGCTTGAGGGAAATTTATCTGAATGCATGAAAATGTATTGGCGCTAATGCCGTTAGAGCGCTGATTTCAAACCTTTTCGGTCATGGCTTCACTCAATTGGCGGAGCGGTTGATAGCGTTCCAGATCGGGGTTGGTTTGAATGCCAAAGGCGTTCAGCAAACGGATACGCTGCAAGTAAGCAGCGCCGGTCAGGATCTGAAGAGCAAGGTCTACAACAGAACGGTTTTCCGGTTTTTCGAGGTAGGCGCCGCGCACCCATTCATTGAAAGCCCCCATTGCCGGTCCGCACCAGATTTGGTAATCCATCTCACGCCCTTTTTCCCCCGTATTTGACCAGCGTGAAGAAAGACCCAAGTACCAGCGGAATACCAGCGCCATTTTGTGGCGCGGGTCTTTTTCGGCGCGTTCCAGTTGGCGCGGATCGCGCTGCTGAAAGAATCTCACCGTATCCTGCCAGATTTCTTCGACCGGACGTTTAAAGACGGTCTTTTCCAGTTTTTGCAGCTCCTCGGCGGGGATGGCTTCCAGAGACGGATAGCGTGAATACAATTCGTAGAGTTTCGAAGCCCGCATGGGGAACATCGTTCCGCGCTTTAAGACCTGAACTTTGACGCCCATTTCGAACATGTCCGCTGCGGGCGCCATTGTCACGTCGGCCATGTCCGCCTGCGCCAGCAGCCGGCGGGTGTGTTCGGATGCCCCCGCTTCAACACAGGCCTGGTTGATAGAACCGGTAACGATATAGGCTGCCCCCATCATGAACGCCGCCAGGGCCGCGTGAGGGGTGCTGATGCCGCCCGCAGCGCCGATCCGAATGGGGATCGGATAGCGCATTTGGGCTTGAATCTCGTCCCGCAGGGCAAGAATGGATGGCAGCAATCCCACCAGCGGGCGGTTATCGGTGTGTCCTCCCGAGTCGGCTTCGACCGTAATGTCATCCGCCATGGGCACCAGGCGGGCAAGGTTTGCCTGCGTTTCGGTGATTTTGCCTTCCTCCAACAGTTGATTCAAGATCTCATCCGGCGCGGGCAGCATGAATTGACGGGCGACTTCTTTACGGGACAACTTGGCGATGAGCCGGTTTTGGATGCGGATTTTGCCATCCGGCTGACGGCTTAATCCGCTGGCACGGTAATAGACCAACGGGGGTGTAATTTCGAGGTAAGCAGAGGCTTCCACAGTATGAACGCCATGCTGGATGTATAACTCAGCTGCCCGCCGTTCCATGGCAGGTTCGTTAGGACTGTTAATTAAGTTGAAAGCATAAGGCCCTTGCGGCAATGCGGTTTGAATTTCATGGATGGCTGCCTCGATTCGTTCCGGCGGCAAACCAGCCGCGCCGAAGGATGCCAGAAAGCCGGCGCTACCCATGGCAATCACCATGCGGGTTGAGGCAATCCCGTTTGCCATGGCTCCGCTGTAGTAGGGGTAACGGCAGCCGTACCATTCCTGAAACGCCGGATCGCCGAGCGCTTCAATTGGCGCTGGAGGCAGGGTTGCCAGACAACGGTAGGGAGCGGACGAGTTGGTTTCAGCCGCTAGAATAGTTCCCTTATCTGTGAGGTAGACATTCTGACCGTCGGTCACAACAAATAAGGGCGACTCTAATGATAAAAGTCGTTGGCGGATGTTTTCTAGATCTTTTGAAAGACTGCTGGTATCGCCAGACCAGAAAAATTTTAGGGAGTCACCCAAGCGATAATTAGAGCCAATCTGTAATGGATTCATGGTTTGTGGTTACCTCTCAGGGTTAAACCCAAAAATAGGCTTCGGGTTGCGCTTTGATTGGATTTGATTGTTCAAACAATGACTGGATTTATTCTTTTACGTAGCGGGGGTACCCCTGTTTGGCTTGATCGGCTTTTGTGAGGTCAATTTCAACCGTGACGAAAGGGTTGGCGTCGCTGGTGATGGCAAGCAAGTCGCCCTGATCCGGTTCGGCGATCCAGCCGCTGCCGCCCCAATCAAAACCGGCTGCGGAAGGACCGCAGCGGTTTGAGGAAAGGCAGAATGCGCCGCTCATTACCGCAGCAACCCGCCCGCCCATTATCCATTTGGCCGTAGTGGCTTTCTCGGTTGCGCGGGGAGAGAGCAAAATCCGCACCCCCTGATGGGCATAACTGCGGGCATGTTCGGTGAACCAGATTTCGGTGCAAACCAGAAATCCGATTTTGCCAAAGCGGGTGTTGGTCGGGGTGAATTGCACCGGCCCGCGGTCGTACCAGGTGGCTTCCCAAAAACCGGGTTCGTCTGGAAGGTATGTTTTGTGGTGAACAGCCCGATAACCGTTTTCGATGTCCCACAGGAATGCCTCGTTGAGCCAGCGTCCATCCAGAATCACTGGACGGGTCGAAAACACCATGGCCGGACTTAATTCGGGCAGCCGCCGCATCCAATCCTCATGCTGCTGGACGAATTCTTTCCAGCGCTGGGGGGATACCTGATTGTCCAGCATCACCCAGGGCGCAAATGGCATCTCCGGCAGCAACACCAGATCGCTTTGTTCTTGCCGAACATGGTTCACCAGGGTCGTCCAATCTTGGGACAGGCCTTGTGGGTCATCGCGCATTTGACAAACGGTCACACGGATTTTTCTCATGATGTGTCCTTACCGATCCATTACTCAGGGTGAATAAAGATTACGGTGTCCAAAAAAGCCGACGGTCTTATCCAGACTTTCTAGTCCCCAAGGCTGACGCCAACCAGGCGTGCCCCTTGTATCCAGGCATGATCGAGCGGCACAGTTTTAATCCGATTGGCGACTTGATCCAGAGGAGTCGTTACGACTGTTCCAGAACGAGTCCCGACCATTACCCCAAAAACTCCTTCCTGAATGAGCGCGGCACAGGCGGTTCCCAATTGGGTAGCCAGGACGCGGTCAGTAGCCGAGGGCGTGCCGCCGCGCTGCAAGTATCCCAAAATGGTGATGCGGGTCTCCAGTTTGGTGAAATCCTCCAGACGATTGGCCAGATGAAGGGTATCGCCAGCGGCGTGTTTTTCAATCTCTTCCAACCGTTGCTCCACTTCCGATTGTGCTGACCCTTCGCGCAGGCGGCGGTTGGCAAGCCGGGCTTTCTCAAAGAAACGCACGCTTTCCTGAGAGATGGCGCCTTCCGAAACGGCGACCAGCGAAAAGCGCTTTCCGCTGTGACTGCGCTTCAAGATGGCTTCGGCAACTTTTTCGGTATGGTAGGGGATTTCTGGAAGAAGAATCACATCCGCCCCGCCAGCAATGCCGGCTGCCAGCGTCAGCCAGCCTGTTTCGCGTCCCATCATCTCAACAATGATGATGCGGTGATGGCTGATGGCGGTGCTGTGCAGACGGTCAATCGCTTCGGCTGCTACTTCCACAGCCGTATCGAAGCCAATGGATGTGTCGGTGCCGGGCAAATCGTTATCTATCGTGACCGGCAGGGTGATCACATTCAAACCGCGCTGCATCAGATAGTAAGCGCTGTTCTGAGCGTCACTACCGCCAATGCAGACGAGTGCATGAAGTTTCCACTTCTTAAAATTTTCCAGAATCTGAGAAGTTGCGTCCTGAGGTACACCATCCATGATAACCCGGTCGGGCCGGTCTCGGTTGGTGCCTAGAATTGTGCCGCCAGTGGTCAGAATGCCCGAAAAAGCCGAGCCTTCCAGTTCCACCGTTAACCCCTGGGCCATGCCGCTGAAACCATCCTGAAAGCCGATGATTTCCATGCCATACACGCCGGTAGCGGCCTTTCCCAACCCCCGTAAGGCAGCATTGATTCCCGGACTGTCTCCTCCAGTGGTCAATACCCCGATTCGCTTTTTCATAAATCCTCACTTTTTCCCGTCATCCTGCGGATAGAGTTTTTTATATTTTTCCAGATCAACCGATGCAATATAAGGCAAATTGCGCCCCTTCTCGTCAATATCCAGACCATAACCCACCACAAAGAAATCCGGGATTTCAAAGCCGAGATAGTCAATGTGGATGTCCACTTTATGGCGGGCTTTTTTATCCAGCAGTGCGCAAATTTTCAAACTGCGGGGCTGGCGTTCCAGCAGTAGTTTGCGGACGGTATAAAGCGTGTAACCGGTATCCACAATGTCATCAATCAAGATGACATCCCAACCGTAGATATTGGTTTTATGGTCGGCATCAATGCGCACAAAACCGCTGGATTGCGTACCGGCATACGAGGATACCAGCATGAAATCCATTGTCATTGGACGGCGGATGTGGCGCATTAAATCGGTCATGAACATCACACTGCCGCGCAGCAAGCCCAGCAAAAGCAGTTTTTCGCTGTGTTGGTAGTCCTGGGTGATTTGTTCACCTAGATCGGCAACGCGCTGCTGGATTTGTTCCTGAGTGATGAGGATTTCGCCGATAAATTCATACGGGAATTTCAATCGCGGGTTCACGCTGCTCACCTCACTGACGCTCCAAACAAATTTTCACGAATGAATCATACCACGAACTAAAACGGGGACGTGCTATAATTTTGATATGGATGTTGTAACAATCTCCCGCCAGATGGGTAGTTGGGGTTCGGTGATTGGCAGATTGGTCGCCGAGCGGATGGGGTATCAACTGGTCTGGCGGGATTTGATTAATCAATCGGCTCTGCGGGCGGGCGCGCCTGAGGTGGCGCTGGCGATGATTGATGAATTGGGGTTGTTGGGCGTCAATCCCACCGGTCAGCAACAACAAGACTACTTAAATGCAGTCAGTCAGGTGCTACATGAATTGGCCGATACAGGCAGGGTGGTGATCATCGGCAGGGCGGGGCAGGTCGTCTTAAGAGGACATCCACGAGTGTTTCATGTGCGGGTTGTTGCGGATGAAGAAGTGCGCATTCAACGGATTGTGGAGGAAAAGAAGGTTAATCCGAAGGCTGCCAGAGCGCAAATATTGGCCAGCGATCGGGCAAGGAAATTGTACCTTGCGCGCTATTATCAGGTGGATTGGAATGACCCGTGTTTATATCATCTGGTAATCAACACGGGAAGGGTCAATGTCGAAGTGGCTGCGGAAATGATCTGCCATGCGTTGAAGCGTTTACCGGAACAAATCATCCGCTGAACTCTTTTGAGAATCGAGGTGTTTCTTCATTGACGCAGGATGAACCAAAGAAACCCGTTTTTGCACATCCGGCAGAGGAAATTTTTGCCCGAATTTTAGATTTTTACGGAATCCGCTGGGAATATGAGCCGCATACCTTCCCTTTGGAATGGGACGAGCAAGGGAAGGTAACCCTCGCTTTTTCGCCCGATTTTTACCTGCCGGAACAGGATTTGTACATTGAGCTCACGACACTAAGGCCGCAGTTATCCACCCGTAAAAACAAAAAAATTCGGTTGATGAATCAGCTGTATCCGCATATCAAGATCAAATTACTCAAACGGCGGGAGATGCGCGATTTGATGGTCAAATACGGGTTGTTTGATGAGGCCAATCACCTGAAGGGGACGGAGGCTCAACAGCAAAGCGATGACGAATGATGAGATTCTGGAAAAATACGGTGAACTTGGAAAAGATATTCGCGAAATTCTGATTACCGAAGAACAGATTCGTCAAAAAGTCCTTGAATTGGGCAATCAAATTTCGCGGGATTATGCCGATAAAAATCCGGTGCTGGTGGGGGTGCTTAAGGGGGTTCTTTTCCTGATGGCTGATTTGCTTCGGGTGATTACCGTGGCCAGTGAGGTGGATTTTCTGGCAGTTGCCAGCTATTCAGCCGAAGCGCGTCAACGCGGAATGGTGCGACTGATCAAAGACCTTGAATTACCGATTGATGGGCGGCATGTCCTGTTTGTGGAAGATGTGATTGATACAGGGCTGACGTTGGGTTATCTGCTGCGCAGCCTGCGGGATCGCAATCCGGCCAGCCTTGAGGTGTGTGTGCTGTTTAACAAACCGGCTCATCGTTTGATTGATATTCCTTTGAAATATAAGGGATTCGACCTGCCGGACCGATTTGTTGTGGGATACGGGCTGGACTACCACGAAAAATATCGCAATCTTCCCTTTGTTGGACTGCTGAAGCCGGAGGTGTTGAAAGCAAAAACCAAATAAGCGGCAAAAACACCCCCGGTCATTTCAACCGGGGGTGGAATGAGCAGGGGCTCAAAGTAACCTACTTGCTTTCCTCGTCGTTTTCCTTGGGCATCCTTCTCTGGTTTTTACTTCCCGTTTTTTGGGGGAAGGGGTTTTCCGCAACCCACCAGGAAGCGAATGCACCTTGCGGGGTGACTGTACACAGTCTCTTTAGGTAATCTGTTTTTAAGGTTTGACCCTCAAATACTCAGTTTTACCAAAAACTCCCGCTTACCCGTCGAGGAGCCATCAATTCCTTTGAGCTCCCTGCATTTTTATTATAGATAGATTGAGAGCGAGAGTCAAGTATTTTTAATGATGTCTGGACAAATTCGTGAGGAATTTTAAGATTCTTAATCCACCAGAGGTTACTTATACGAAAATTCGAATCAGAGTTTTGGCTTATACAGGAATTCCTCAACCGGTTGATTTTTGAGGAGATGATGAAAGAAAATTTTTTCTGCTTTATTCTCATCAATGTTCCAGTAATACATTCCATCTGGCTGGATGACAAGCGTAACGCCGTTTTCGCATATATCCAGGCAGCCGGCAATCTGGCACTTGATCCGATACGGCGAGTCGATATCATCCAATTGGTGTGTCTGGATCAATGAAAGCAAATGTTCAAATACTTTCTCGGCGGCCTGACGGTGAATACATTTCCCATTACCGCAAATATAAATCCTCCGGATTGGAAAAGAAGAGGCTGGAGCGGAAAAATCCTGTCCCATGAATTACCGACCAAAGAGGGAAATTAAGGCATCTGGCAAAAGTCGTCGCCAGGCGGGATAATTGTGACCGCTCAGGCTCTCCTTGTAAGTGAAGGTATATCCCTTCTGTTCGAGCAGGGCGGCCATTTGTCGGTTTGTTTCAATCAGCGGCTCATAAATTCCGCAATCCAGCCACAACTTTAGCGGCAGGGTTTGCTGATGCTCGATTAAGCTCCAAACGACCAGTTTTTGATCCCTTATGGCAAAAGCGCCCGATTGGGAAAGTACTTTGCTAAACCATTCCGGCATGCGCAGCGCCGTATAGAGCGCCATCAATCCCCCCAGAGAAGCGCCGCCAATTGCCAGACTGCCGGGTTTTTCTTGAGGAAGGATGAACTTCAGGTGCTGCAAAGCGGCCGGAATGACGGCAAATTGCACAAATCCAAGGGTTGCCTCAGAACAGAGGTATTCCATCGTGCGGTAACGCCCGCCATTTTCAATTAAGGCGAGGGCAATCGGTTCAATTTTTCCCTGTTCCACCAATTCCTCCACCAGGTGAGGCAGCATTGTCCGTTCGAGATATTCTTTCCCATCCCACAGAATCATTAAAGGAACCGCTTGCTTCACAGGAGGCTGGTAGAAATGGACGCTGCGTTTTTTACCGGCCAGCAATTGATAGGTTGGAAGACGGAGACTGGTCAACTGACCCTGCAGGGGAGGAAGGTCTTTGGGAAAGAACAACTCCAAATCGGCGGCGGGAAAGGTGAAAAAGTGATTGAACCTTCCCATGCCGTTGGGGGTGCGGTGGGGGTTATAAGGGTCGTGGATGCGTCGTTTATGGCGGATCAAAGCGTATTCAATGTATGAGCCGGCCGGTAATTCCAGCGGGTAAATCCACAAATCCTCTTCGAGATGATCGAATTGAAGAGGATGCTCATCATCCCAGTGATTCAGATCGCTGATGATGGAAGGCGGATGGTCGCCCAGCCAGCAGAGATAGATTTTGTCATTTACAATGACCGGGTTGCCCGATTCCAACAAATGGGATCGAATTAAGTCGGGTAAATTTGAATTTTCCATAAGACGCTCCAATTGACCCCTTTTTTTATTGATAATATTGAGTATACTTGCAATTGTGAATTCGGATGGCTTCAATCGGTTTGCAAATTCCATACCGCGCAGGGTATGGAGATTCTTTTTTAACCATAAGCGAGAGTAGATTATGAAGAAAAAAATAGCGGTTTTGGCAAACTTAAAGAAAAATGCCCCTCACTGGGAAGGAATGCCATCTGACCAGTGGGATGATCTGGATTCGGAATCAACCGTCGAGGCAATTGTTCAGGCCATCCGCTCCGGTGGATACGAGGCGGAGTTTTTTGAAGGTGATTTGCGTCTGATAGAGGAATTGGGGCGCTATCAGCCGGATATGTGCTTCAACATCTGTGAGAGCCGCTTTGGGGATGCGCGGGAGGCGCAAATTCCGGCTTTGCTGGAGATGATGGGATTACCTTATACTGGCTCTAAAGTGCTGACGCTGGCATTGGCGCTGGATAAACCGATGACCAAGCGGGTTCTGACCTATCATGACCTTCCTACGCCCGACTTTCAAACTTTTGAGCGAGTGGATGAACCGCTTTCGGAAGGGATGCAGTTCCCCTTATTTGTCAAACCCAGCCGGGAAGGGACTGGCATGGGAGTGAGCGCTAACTCCATTGTTCATAATGAAAGAGAGTTGCGTCAACAGGTCGCTCATATTTTAGGTAAATATCGCCAGACAGCTCTGGTGGAAAGTTACATCGAGGGCCGGGAAGTAACCGTAGGCATGGTCGGTAACCTGATTGGGCCGGTGGCCCGCCGATTACCGAATAATTTGAATGCGCCCCGCATTCAGGCCGGTTTAAGATTTTTCCCGCCGATGGAAGTGGACTTGAAACCGTTTGCGGAAAGCGATGTGGTCTATTCAAACCGGCTTAAAGTGCAGCTGGCAGAGGATTTGAACTACCTTTGCCCGGCGCCGTTGGATGAAGAGATGGTGGATGAGCTGAATTGGCTGGCAGCGGCTGTTTTTCGGGTTTGCGGATGTCTGGATGTGGCCCGGGTTGACTTTCGATTGGACGCTCATGATAACTGGAAACCCTATATCCTCGAAGTCAACCCACTGCCGGGATTATCGCCGGGCATTTCGGATATTGTGATCGAAGCAGCGGCGGATGGAGTCAGCCATAGTGAACTGGTGCTGATGATTTTACACACTGCTATGAGACGTTACGGAATGCTGGATTGAGATTCTTCCTGTTTTCTTTCGAGTTGATTATAAAAATCACGACCGGTTACAAAAACCGGTCGTGATTTTTCGCTAGTTTTCCTCTTCGTCTTCAAAATCAAATTCGTCGAAATCTTCTTCTTCACCACCGTGAGCGTGGCCGTGTTCGATTTCTTCTTCTGTGGCGGCGCGTAGTTCCAGGATTTTAACATCAAATTCGAGGGTTTTACCTGCCAGAGGATGATTGAAATTCAGCCGAACGGACTCTTTGGTCACCCGATCAATGGTTGCCAGCAAGGTTTCATCGTCTTCATCCCGAATTTCCAGCTCAGTTCCAACTTCAAGCGGAATTTCTTTCGGAAAGTCGCTGCGCGGCACTTCCATAAAGGCTTCGGGATCCTCATCACCATAGCCGTCTTCAGGTTTGACGATCACTTTTTTGGTATCGCCGACATTCAATCCATATAATTCTCTTTCCAAACCCGGAATAATGTTCCGGTAACCCTGCAAGAAGATCAAGGGGTCTGACTCTTCTGAGGTGTCAATTACTTCGCCGTTGACGGTCAAGGTGTATGCCATGGTGACAACTACATCATCGGCAACCACTGTGGGAGCGGCTTTTTGATTCATGTTTTTCTCCAATCTTTCTGGACTTACCCAGAGCAAAATTTAATAACTTTCAAATTATAACATCAAAAGGGTTTTATTCTCCAAAAACCTCGCATTTTGCAGGGTTTTGTGGATAAGTCAATTTTTCCAAGTGAAGAATCGCTTCATCGAAAGGGAGATTTGAATGCCAGTGATCGGGGATAATGTGTCTCCATTGAATTTGTTGAAAAGCGCTCTCTTCCAATTCTACAAAGCGATCACAGAGTCGTGATAAGTAGGCACGCTCAATTGTAATCACCCCGTCCGTTTGATTTGGGGGGAAAATGACTTCATCGGTCGTTAATTCGGCAGTAAAAAAGGAAAGGGCTTGATGATCTATGAGAATGTAATTATCCCAATTCATTTGGGTTTGAAGCGCAACCCGCTGAAGAAAACGGGAATTAAGGTTTTTTGCTTTGGTCAATTTGAAGTCAGCCAGCGGAAAACTATCGCGTCCAATGGGAGAAGGATAAATTGGCTGCAGGATAATTTTGGGTTCGGGAAAATAGAGAATTAAGCCCCAAACAGAGATTAACTCGGGTTGATCTTTCTCCAGTTGATCCACATGAATCCATAATATATTCTGCTGATGGGGTGATGACGGTCGGGCTATCTCCTGAATGTTTCCTTGCTGGTTGTCAGTCCCCAATGATTTTTGGGCAATAAAAATACCTGCTGCCAGACATGAAAGGAAGGCAAGGATGGACAGGATGAGGAATATTTTGCGCATCAGAGTTATTTTTTATTCAAACATTTTGGTATAGGGATAGTCTTTGGTCGGCCAGGACGATTGATGGTTGTGGAAGGATTAGTCTGTTGAATGACCGCTTGTAAGACGGAGTAAAAGGGGTGGAAGGTCTTTTGTTCAGTCCACAAAGCAGTTTGACCCTTAAAGGGATTGCCGGCAGGGGGAGGATTCAGGCTAGTTATAAACACCACCCCCATGTAAAGTTGAGAACGCATCTGAACCAATGCCTGCCTTAGCCATTCGGCTTGTTGGACCGACTGAGCGTAAATTTGGTCGGTTTTATCTATTGTACCATCAGGCGGATTGAGCAGGGTCACCCACAGGATACCTTCTGAATGATCGTTCGTCAACATGATTTGGCGAACCTGTTCATAATGGCGAAGGGCAAAATTATCCTGAGTTGAAGCGGGTCGGGAAGGATCGCCGCTGAGTACCGGAATCTGGATGCTCAACACCGGCATCCATTTTTTTGCCCCATATTCGTACAATGAGAGGAGGTAGGTAAGATCGTCCCAATCTTCGGGATCTGAATGAGGGTTGAGCGGTTGTAAACCGCCGGCAATCAGTAAAAGGTCAATGCCGCGTGATTGTAATGAAGCCTTGACTTCCTGGAAAAAGACAGCGTAGTGGAGGGGGTTGGGGGTATTTCCCCATCCCTGGCGGGTATTTGCGGCTGGAAACAATTCCACTGCCCGAAGCAGGGACGGGTAACGCTGACTTAGCCAGGCAAGCCACTGGGCAGTTAACTCAGCGTTGATGCCGGTTTCGGTCTTGGCCCACTCGGGCGGGTTATACAGGCGCAACATCACCACTGCTCCACGTCCGGCAAGACCACTAAAAACTGCATCCAGAGTATCCAGATCGGGCGCGCTCGAAATTTGCGGCATTGCCTCTGCCCAGTTAAGCGGAACCGCTACCCAGTCCAGAGGAATTTCGCCAACCAACTGCGTGCTTTCGATACTAAGCGCGGTTTGTGGATGAATCCACGCCCCATAACCAAAATCAGGTGAGCCGGGGACACCGCGGACCGCCTGTGTGGTCTGCAACGGTAGAAGCAATAAACCCAGGAATAATAAAACAATTCCGGATTGCAAAGAGCGTTTCATGAAAATCACCGGAAGATTTGTAAAAAGTGCGGTATTGAAAAACCCATCAAGAACCCGAACAATCCACTGAGCAAAATGATGGAGAAATAGAGCTTAAGATTGGGTAAGTTTTTGAGCAAAACCGCCCGTCGAATTAAATTACGCAACCACATAGAACGGGTGAGAAGATCAATGGCTAAATCCCAGAAGATTAACTCGCATTTGTTAGAAAGTGAACCATTCATGATCAACCTCCGGATTAGCGCGATGAGGATAGTTTGGTAATTTTCCCTTCAGCGGTAACGACGGCGCGAATGGTATGCCGGATAGTCTGCCCGTTGGCGGTTATGCCTTTGCTCTCGAAAATCAATAAAAAAGCGCTGCTGGTTTGAGGTTTAACTTTGGGCGTTACTCCACGTACTTCGGGGTGTTTTTGATACACCTGGCGGCATACACTTTGAAGGACTTTGGCATCCATGAGAAGTTCCTTGTGAGGGTTTATCGAACCCGCCGGCGTAAGAAGGCGGGAATATCCAGATCGGCTTGAATGGCAGCAGGTTCTTGAGATGGGGTTGTTTCGGCCCGATCCATTACCGGCTGGGGACGGGGCATAGACCTCGCAGCAGCCACTGCTTCTGACTGTTGGACTGAGCGGGCCGTCATTTGGGGTACTTCAATGGGAGTTGCTCCAATTCCGGTTAAAACCATGATGACTTCAACCCGATCTCCCATTCGTTCATCGGTGATCACACCGGGGATAATTTCAGCCTGATTACTGGTTTTTTCCTGTAAATCGGTCAGGGCTTCCATCACTTCCATAAAGGTCAGGTCAGGCCCGGCGGTGAAGTTGACGATGATACCCGATACATTTTCGAGGTGGATGTCATCAATCAACGGATGGTGGAGGGCTTGTTCAATAGCTTTTTGAGCCTTGCGTTCCCCGGATGCAAAGCCAATCGAAAGCAGAGATCCGCCGCCCGACTGCATCACCGTGCGGATGTGGGCAAAATCCACATTGATCAGGCCTGGTTCAGTAATCAATTCCGAGATGCCTTGTATGCCCTGGCGCAGCACGTCATCGGCCAGACGGAAAGCCATTTCCAGCGTCAAATCGCGCGAGGCGATTTTTAGCAGCCGGTCATTGGGGATGGTGATGAGGGTATCGGTGTAGGGTCGTAAGCGCGCCAGACCTTCGCGGGCATTGACCTGCCGGCGGCCAATTTCAAACCCAAAGGGGGTGGTCACCACCGCGACGGTTACCGCGCCTAAGGTGCGGGCTACCCGCGCGGCAATTGAAATTGCTCCGGTGCCGGTTCCACCGCCCATACCGGCGGTCAAAAACACCATATCCGCACCGGCTAGGGCAGCGTTCAATTCCTTGTAACTCTCTTCGGCAGCAGCTTCACCAATCTTCCAATCTCCGCCAGCGCCTAATCCTCTGGTCAGGCGCGGGCCGAGTTGAATTTTGGTAGGTGCGAGGCTGTTTTTGAGGGCCTGGGCGTCGGTGTTGGCCGCAATGAATTCGACGCCGTTGATCCCTAATTCAATCATGCGGTTGATGGCATTGGAGCCGCCGCCGCCCAAGCCAATGACTTTTAAGACCGGCTTGTGCAATCCGCTGGCTGATGGCGCTTGAGATGTGGGGGTGTGAATGGTCATGTTCATGGTTTTCCGCTCCTTATCTGCTGAAGATGCAATTGTCGTGCCAGCCTCATTCCAACCAGTCAATCTGGCAGCCCTGTTTTTGAAAAGTTTCCAACACTTCTGGCGGTACTTGATCGGGGGTTACAGCCAGGGTAATGCGGTTTGCCAGCCGGGCTTCATCCAGTGAAAAACCGATTGTCGGGTGGTGTTGCAGGATAAAACTGGAATGTTTCTGAAAAACAGATGCCAGGCGGGCTTCTTCGTTTTCCCCGAGATAAAGATAATGCTGAAGCGGGCGAATCGCTTTTCGAAGAGATTCTTCATCCAGGATTCCAGGAAGGCGTAGGCGGTTGGTCTGAACATTTTTCAACTTACAGAGGTAAGAGGCTGCTTTGGAGACTGGTTGAGCCTCTTCAAACCATGCAAAAGCGGTGAAGGATGTTCCCTGCTCGGCGCTAAGCAGCCAGAAATTGACGCCGATGATTTCTTCCGGCAAATGAACCATCATCGGGTTGTTTTTCGACTGAGTTTGTGAATAAGCGTTCAGGCCGTTGAGTATTTCCACATAGTTTTCCTGCACTTCCGGTAATTTTTCAAGATTCATTGAAAGTTTTTCGGGTGCGGTGGGCAAACCGGCCTGGAGTAAAATCATCGGACATCTCTTCTGAAGAACCGCCTCACTGATGGCGCTGTACCAATCGAAAGACCGGAAACCTTGCTGGTCCTGAGAATGAGGCGGGGTAAAATAAGGTCGCGCTTCCGGCCAGTTTTGCGGGCCGCCTTCTCCCCAGTTCAAGGGACGCTGGAAAGTCCACCCATAAATGGCAAGGATTAAGCGATCGAGCAGTGCGGTTAATTTTCGGCGTTCGATTGCCTGTAAAGCAGCCCGCAAGAAGGTCGTATCCCAAAAATTACCGCCCGGTTCCAACGGTGGAAAGAGCGGAAAAGCGCCGGTTTCCACGCTTAGACCTGCCAGCGGAAGATAGCGGTCTAAAAACCGTTCAACTAAATCTTGCTGAGCCCACTGATTAGCCGGCCAGGATTGATGGGTGTTGGGTCGGTCAAAAAATTGGTGAAAGCTTGCTCCCCAATCGGAATATACCTCTACTAACGGCGAGATTGCTTTCAAGTCGGGCGGGCTTTGCAGGCTGAGCGGGAATTGAATCACCGGTTGAATACCGGCTTTCAACAAACCGTTGATGAAATATTCGGGGATGGCTCGGTTAATTTCCGTGCGGAGAACCAGCCAGCCAACACCCAAATCCATTAACAACGGCAACCATTGCTGCAAGTCTTTTTCTGTGTAATGGAAGGTATCCGGGAAATAGTGGAAACCGAGTTTCTGGCGGGAGAAAAGGGTGGACTGGGCAGTTGAGTTCATGGTTCTGTTTTCCGGTCATCTATCAAAACAGGTGGGATTGATGGCTTAGAATGCAAGTTCCATGCCATTTGAAGGTTGAACATGGCTGCAGTTTGTAGCGATAAAAATGGACAATTCTGCTATAATTCAACCAGTCATGATTCTTGTAACCGGCGGTACCGGTTTTGTTGGTAAAGCGTTTGTCCAACACCTGATTGCCTCCGGCAAACCAGTGCGGATTTTGTTGCGCCCTTCTAAAGTTTCCCCCCAGCTTCCGCGCGGCGTTTCGGTAGATGCGGCTGTGTGCAGCCTGCGGGATGAACGGGGTTTGCGCGCAGCCATGCGCGGCGTGGATACCGTCATTCATCTGGCCGGCAGCGAACGGCGCAGCGGGCGGGCAAATCTGACCGAAGTTGACGTGCTGGGAACCCAAGGGTTGGTTAACGCTGCCAAACAAGCCGGCATTCAGCGGATTCTTTATCTCAGTCATCTGGCAGCCGATCAGGCATCGGCTTATCCGCTTTTGCGCGCCAAAGGGCTGGCGGAGAATATTTTGATGCGTTCCGGTTTGAATTACACGATTGTGCGTTCTGCCGTTATATTCGGACCGGGAGATCAATTTACTACCGCTTTTTCGCGGTTGTTGCGCCTTTCACCGGGTTTTGTGATGATCCCGGGGGAAGGCAACACCTTACTTCAACCGGTTTGGATTGAGGACCTGGTCAATTGCCTGGCATTGACGATAGAGCGGGATGACTTGATCGGCCGGACGATCTCGATCGGCGGTATCGAAGCGCTTCCCTTTCGGCAAATTCTGGTTTATCTGATGGAATCTATGGGTATACAACGGCGTTTTTGGAGTGTTTCTCCGCCGGCTCTTCGCCTGCTGGCTTTACTTGCCGATCAATTCCCAAAATTTCCGGTTTCCATATATTGGCTGGATTACCTTGCCGTAGATCGGACAACCTCGCTGGATTCCATCCCACGCACCTTTGGAATCCTGCCAGCCCGCTTTTACCGGCAACTGGATTACCTGGCAGCTTCAAGTCAACCATCTACCCGAAGAAGGGGTTTTGTTTTTTAGATGAGCGAAAAAGCAGTCTGCATTCATGGTCATTATTATCAACCGGCACGGGAAGACCCCCTGACGGGTGAAGTCCCGGTTGAAGCCGGAGCGCATCCTTATCGAAATTGGAATGAGCGGATTCATGACCAATGTTACCGCCCCAATGCCGAATTGGGCAACTTTGAAAAAATCAGTTTTGACCTTGGCCCGACCCTGATCAACTGGATGATTTCCTATGACCCGGCTACCTTTGCCAGCATTGTTGAGCAGGAAAGGCGGAATTACCTGCGGCACGGCGTGGGGAACGGCATGGCGCAGCCTTATCATCACACCATTTTGCCGCTGGCAAAACGGCATGATAAGATTACTCAAATTCGCTGGGGGATTGCCGATTTTCAGCACCGTTTTGGTCATTCCCCAGCCGGTTTGTGGTTACCCGAAGCAGCCGTGGATCATGAAACGTTGCAAATACTGGCCGATGAGGGGATTGAGTTCACCATACTGGCGCCATGGCAGTCCGAGGAACCCCAAATTGATGTTGGACTGCCGTATTGGGTGGAATTGGAAGGCGGCCGGCGCATTACCGTCTTTTTCTACGAGGCTGAATTGAGCATGCGGGTCAGTTTTGACCCGGCCGCAACCTCCAACGGCGATCGGTTTATGACGGATTTTATCCTGCCTCGCCTTTCCGCCAATGGCCATCCTGCCGATGAGGCTAAATTGTTCATCATTGCTTCAGACGGCGAATTGTATGGTCACCACCAGCCATTTCGCGATAAGTTCTTGTATTACCTGACGCACCGTGATTTTACTCACCCACGGCTGGTGCAATTTACCTATCCGGGGTTGTGGTTGAGACAGCGCCCTCCCAGCCGGTCAGTCCGAATCCGCCAAAATACCTCGTGGAGCTGCCATCACGGCGTTGCGCGTTGGAAAGAAGCCTGCCCATGCGCCCCCAACGGGGATTGGAAAATGAACTT
Source organism: uncultured Bellilinea sp. (assembly GCA_938040735.1). Taxonomy (GTDB): domain Bacteria; phylum Chloroflexota; class Anaerolineae; order Anaerolineales; family Anaerolineaceae; genus Bellilinea. The sequence continues at coordinate 74,902 of CALHYE010000013.1, read as the reverse complement.
GCGTCAAGCATTGGATTGGATTGCCGATCGGGTGGATGAGCAGTACATCCAGGCGGTTTCGCCCTATACGAAGGATGGCTGGGAACTGCTCTACGCCTACATCGAGGTCATGCACGGTAAAATTTCGGTACGAGAATTAATTAAGCGCGAATTACGAGAAGGTTTGAACGATGCTGAAATTAAGCGGATTGATTTGCTGTTGAGGGCGCAGCTCTTTAAACAGCGCATGTTCACCTCTTGCGGCTGGTTCTTTGAAGATTTTGACCGAATCGAACCGCGTATTGTCGTCGTTAGCGCGGCTCAGGCGATTTGGTGGGTGCGTCAGGCAACCGGGGTTGATTTGATTCAACCCGCCAAGGAACGACTGGCAAAAGTGCGGTCCTGGCGCTCAAACCTGCGCGGCGATCAGGTTTTCATGAACCATATCGAGCGGCTGCGTTACGAGCAGCTGACATTCCCGTTTGTTCGCACGGAAATCGAGCGTTTTTGAGCTAGCCGCCTTTTTCCACGAATTTTCGCTGCCATTCGTACAGTTTGTTGAGCGCCTCGATGGGCGAGAGATTGTTGATGTCCAGTTTTTTCAATTCATCCAGAAGGGGATTGGTCTCCGGGAAAAGGGCAATTTGCTGAGCAGCCAGCGGGTCAATCCGCACTGCCTTGCCGGAGGATGCTTCCAATTGCCGCAGGATTTCTGCGGCGCGCTGTACAACGGCCTGCGGCAGGCCGGCCAATTGGGCTACATGAATGCCATAGGAACGGTCTGCCCCGCCGGGTACAATTTTATGCAGGAAAATCACTTTTCCTTCCGATTCGCTTACCGCCACATTGTAATTGCGGACGCCCGGCAGCAGGTCTCCCAGTTGTGTCAATTCGTGATAATGGGTGGCAAATAAGGTGCGCGCCCGCAGGCGTGGGTGATTGTGAATGTACTCGACCACCGACCAGGCTATCGAAAGTCCATCGTAGGTGCTGGTGCCGCGCCCAATTTCGTCCAAAATCAACAAACTGCGATTGGTAGCGTGATGCAGAATATTGGCGGTTTCCACCATTTCTACCATGAAGGTAGATTGCCCGGCGTGGATTTCGTCCTGAGCGCCGATACGGGTAAAGATGCGATCCACCAGCCCAATCTTTGCCTGACGGGCCGGCACAAAACTGCCAATCTGCGCCATGAGAACAATCAGCGCAACCTGACGCAGAAAGGTGGACTTGCCGCTCATATTTGGGCCGGTGATGATGCGGACGGTTTCACCGGTTTCGAACACGGCATCATTCGGCACAAATCTTTCGCCGATCAGGGTTCTTTCTACGACCGGGTGGCGTCCGTCCCGAATATCCAGCGTATTGTCACTGGTCAATTGTGGGCGGCAATACTCGCCACTGGCGGCTGCTTCGGCCAGGGAAGCAAGGGTATCCAGTTCTGCCAGTGCAGCGGCGCTAGCGAGCAAGCGGGGGGCAGCCGCAGAAATTTGCTGACAGACCTGTTGGAAAAGCCGGTTTTCAATCTCGCGGATTCGTTCCTCCGCATTCAACACCAGGGCTTCGTATTCTTTCATTTCCGGAGTGATGAATCGTTCGGCATTGACCAGGGTTTGTTTGCGGATGTATTCGGCTGGCGCAAGATGCGCCGCTCCGCGCGATATTTCAATGTAATACCCAAATACTTTGTTGTAACCCACTTTAAGGGTTTTAATTCCGGTGCGTTCGCGTTCCACGTCTTCCAGCCGTGAAATCCACTCGCGGGCATGAGCGGATGAGTCAATCACCGAATCGAGTTCTGCAGAATAACCGCGGCGGATGACCCCGCTGTTTTGCAGCGTTGCCGGTGGGTCATCGCTGATGGCCGCCTCCAAAAGTTCCAGCGCTTCGGGGCAGTCATGGAGATTTTCCAATAAGATGGAGAGGTGCGGCAGATGGGAGGGGATCAGTTGACGAATATGAGGCAGCAATCGAAGCGTGGAACGCAGGCTGACCAGGTCGCGGGGGGTGGCATGGCCGGATACTACCCGATTCGTCAGACGTTCGAGGTCGACTAATGGACGCAGGGCCGCCCGTAATTCACTGCGAAGGATACCGTCTTCCAGAAGTTCGGCTATCCGATCCTGGCGGCGTTGAATGGCGGGGATATCCAGCAGTGGCTTACTGACCCACTGACGAATCATGCGTTTGCCCATGGGGGTTACGGTGTGATCCAGAACACTTAATAGGGAGCCTTCAGCGCTGCCGCTCCGTAGAGTTTCCGTCAGTTCGAGGTTGCGGCGGGTGGCTGCGTCCAGCACCATGAAATCGCTAAGGGTATAGGTGGCAACCCGTTTGAGCAGGCGCAGGGCAGCCGGTTGGGTTTCCTGAAGATATTGCAGAATGGCGCCGGCAGCGCGGATGGCAAGCGGTTTTCCGCGCAGCCCAAAACCATCCAGAGAGGCCACCTCAAAATGGCGCAGCAGAGTTTCCTGACAGCGGCCGCTTTCAAAGCGCCATGCCTGCCAGCGGGTGACATGTCCGGGTAGGTTGTGATTGAGGTCTATCCCTTCGGGGAGGAGGATTTCCGCCGGTTGTAAACGAATTAATTCGGCGCGCAGGGCGCTTTCGGTCTCGCCATCCGATAATTCGGTTGCCAAAAATTCACCCGTGGTGATATCCACGTAGGCGATACCCGCGCGGTTATCCTGGATGAGAATGCCCGCCAGATAGTTGTTGCGGTCGCCTTTGAGTAAGGTTGGTTCGATCACCGTGCCGGGGGTAACCACCCGGACAACCTCGCGCGGAAACAAACCGCGGGTGGGCTGATCCCCGACCTGCTCACAGATAGCCACGTGGTAACCTTTTTCGATCAAGCGCGCCAGATAATTTTCAACCGCGTGGTAGGGGATGCCGGCCATGGGTACGCGGTTGCCCTTTGCAACATTGCGCGAGGTGAGGACAATATCCAGTTCGCGGGCGGTGATTTCGGCATCCTGGTCAAAAGTTTCGTAAAAATCCCCCAGACGGAAGAAGAGAATAGCGTGGGGGTACTGGCGCTTAATTTCTAGATATTGCTGACGGATAGGGGTGACGTCTTCGCTCATTCGAACTTTCTGGATTAGGGAGGTTAATAAACAGCCTTAATGGCTCAACCGGCAGGAGAGAACTGCCGTGATGGGGTAATTCTACCAAAAGAAATCGCCTGCGGCAGCGAGTTATCCCAGAATTTTTATCCGAGCCGGGTTAAACAGATGCGGTGAGAAGATAGACGCCTATCCGCCGATTTTTGTGCCGCATTCGATGCGGAATTTGGAATTTGGCTGAAGTTTTATGCCGCACTGTTGTTCCCCCTTTCAATTTTGTGGCTTGAAATTAGGGGAGGGAAATTCTAAAATAACCTTTGTAATGAAACTATTTGGAATTCTCACCATTATCGCCATTTTTACGGCAGGTTTTCCCCACAAAATTCATCAGCCGGATAGTCCGGATGACTTAATCGTGTTCGATGATCGGTTGGCGCAAAACTGGTCTAACTGGTCCTGGGGCGGCGCGTTTGATCTGAGTTCCACCGTTAGGGTTTTCAGCGGCAGCCGCAGCATTCAGGCAACCTATAACCGTTGGGGAGGGCTTTCGCTTTATAAGCCCGATATTCCTCTTTATGGCAAAACGCATCTCCAATTTTATGTTTACGGCGGCAGCGGAACGGATAAACCGCTGTGGGTCTTTGTCAATTATGAGGATGGCAAAGAGGGACCTCGCCAGGGGTTTACGGCGAGAGCCAACCAATGGCAGAAGGTGGAAATCCCGCTGACCTCGCTCAATCCAAATAATCAAAAAATTACCCGGCTTAACTGGCAGAATGCCAGCGATAATGATGGTTTGGCCGTTTATTATGATGAGATCAGGTTTGTGGGCGATATTCCTCCGGAAGCGCCGCGGATTTTGGACGGGGAGTATCGTTCTCACTCCATCCGCGCCGGCAGCCTGCTGGCGGTACGAGCGCGGGTGGATGATCCGCAGGGAAGGGACACGATTGCGCAGGTGAGCCTGGAGAGCGATGCCGACGGGTGGCAGTCTGTGCCGCTGCTGGACGACGGCTTGAACAACGATGGTCAGGCGAATGACGGGGTTTATGGGGCGGCATTTGCTCTTCCCGCTCGCCTGGCGGGGCGGGAGATTGGTTTGGTCGTCCGTGCCGCCGATCGGCACGGGAATGTTTCCAGCCGTTATTTAGGCATGTTGACCATCCTGGGAGAAACCCCCGGCCGAATACCGGCTGCTTTGCCGCAAAAATTGGGCTGGGGGAGCAATGCGTGGAGCGAGAATCCGGCGCAAGACTGGCAGAAAAACACCGGCTTGCCGTGGAATTATGTCTATCAATATATCACCTGGGGGTGGGAAAGTTGGGGCGGTAACTTTGTGCGGCGTTTTGTCGGACATTCATGGCGGAATGGATTTATTCCGGTTGTAACCGTCTATATGATGCTGGGCGCAACCGGCGGCGACGAAAATGCGGCAGTCTATGCCGAAAAATTGAAAGATGAGCAGGTGGTGAATGCCTATCTGCAAAGCCTAGAACGAGCGCTTGAGGAAGCGGTCGGCGACAAACCGGTGATCTTTGTGATTGAACCGGACTTTTACGGCTTTATGCAGCAACTCAGCAATTCAAGTAGTCCTCCAAGCGGGGTGCGGGCGGATGACCCCGATTCTTTTGAGGTGGCTTTGAAAAAAACCGGTTATCCCAATACCCTCTCCGGTTTTGGAAAATATCTGATTGACCTGATTCACCAAAAGGCGCCGAACGCTCTGGCTGCCCCAATGGTTTCGATGTGGGGCGTCAATCGCGATCCTTTATTTGCCAGTGAGCCGCAAACGTTGGATTATGCGCAGCGAACAGCGTCTTTCCTCCTCAAGATGGGGGCAGACCAAGCCGATTTGATTACCGTGGAGTGGTCAGACCGGGATGCCGGGCGCGGTATTCGACCCTGGTGGGATGATCGGGATGGCGAATTGCCCCGTCCGAATCGGGCGATTTACTGGGCGCACCAGCTTGGGCGATCGTTGAACAAGCGGCTGCTGCTATGGCAGGTGCCGGTAGGTAACATGGATTTGGACAATACCACTTGTAATCATTATCGCGACAATCGAGCAGCCTACCTTTTCCGTCACCCGCAGGATATGTGGGAGGCTGGTTTTGTTGGCATTCTGTTTGGCGGGGGAGATGGGTGCTCCACACAGGTATGGACGGACGGCGATTTTGTGAAAAATCAAGCGCGCCTTTATTATCAACCTCCCTCTACTCCGCTTGATTTGCAGCGTGTGCAAGTCAATGGCTCGCTGGCGCGCTTGAGATGGCGGGAAAACTTGGAAAGCGATGTTGTGGGTTACCGGCTGGAATATCAAATGGAAGGAGGCGGGCAAACCGGCTGGGTGGATGCAGGTATCCGAAACTCGATCTGGATTGTTTTGCCCCAAAAGGGACGCTGGCAAATTCGGGTGAGAGCCTATGATCTTCATCAGGGCGAAACCCCACCGTCCGGTTGGGTGCTAGTCGAAACAACCGAGGATGCACAACGGCTTTACCTTCCGGCCATTCAAAGATAGAATGGTATAAAACCGATTTGGATGAAGATATGAGCGAAAATCCAACCCAATCCACATCATTGCAGGTTTTTGAAAATGTAGAAATCGGAATTGGCACCTGGGCGTGGGGCGACCGCATCTTTTGGGGGTTTGGCAACGGATACGGCGACCAGGATTTAAGAGAAGCGTTCGATCTTTGCTGTCAGAGAGGTTTTAACTTTTTTGATACGGCTGAGGTTTACGGGCAGGGGCGGTCCGAACGGCTGCTGGGAAAGTTCATGCAAGAAACAAATTATCCTGTGCGCATAGCCACAAAATTTATGCCATTCCCGTGGCGGTTGAGTAAAAAATCCTTGCGCAGGGCTTTGCTGGCCAGTCTTAAGCGGTTGGAACGAGACAAGGTGGAACTGTATCAGATTCACTGGCCGTTTCCGCCGGTGCGAATAGAAACCTGGATGGAGGGGCTGGCTGAAGCGGTGCAGGATGGACTGGTAGAAGCCGTGGGGGTTTCCAATTATGACCGCGCCCAAACCCAGCGCGCTTTTGAAAGTTTATCGCGCTTGGGGGTGCGGCTGGCGTCCAATCAGGTGGAATATCATCTCTTGAATCGGAAAGTGGAAAAGGACGGTTTGCTGCGTCAGTGCCAGGAATTGGGAGTGCGCCTGATTGCCTACAGCCCGTTGGCGCAGGGGGCGTTGACCGGAAAATACTCCCCGCAGAACCCGATGCGGGGCTTTCGCGAACGACGCTACAACCGCCGCCTGCTGGAGCGGATTCAACCGCTCATCCAAAAAATGCGTCAAATTGGACAAGAACATGGCGGTAAGACGCCATCCCAAGTAGCCATTAATTGGGTGATATGTAAAGGCGCCTTGCCAATACCCGGTATTAAAAACCTGCGGCAAGCGGAGGATATTTTGGGTTCGGTTGGCTGGCGCTTAACCGAGCAAGAAGTGGCTGAACTGGATGAGTGGAGCGATCGAGTTACAACCGGTTGAGTCAAGGCAGAATCGGTTATAATTGTCCGCATGAACAATGAAAAACAAGCCCGCTTTATCCCTTTCCACGCCATTAATGAATTTATGCTGCCGGAATACCGCCTGAAATTGCTTCAGGAGGTCTTTGGCAATTTTGACCGTTTGTCCGAGAAACGTCAATCTGCAATCAACCGGCTGGTGAAGAAACTGGTGAAAGTGGACGGCTTTCGTAACAGTACGCTGGCACCGGTGGGGCTAAAAAGCCGCGCGGCTGTATCCGCATTTGAAGGTTCGCCGGAGATGGTGGCGCAAATTTGTCAGGCATGGTTTGAATTGCACACCGATTTAGCCGCTAAAGTAGTTGAGTTTTTGAAAACCAGAGGCTGGGAGGTTTTGCCGGTAGAAGCCGACCGCTCGGCGCTGCCCGGATTTCTGACGCGCTGGCCGGAAAAGGACAACTTTGTAACCCTGGATGATGCTTTCGTTCAAGCCTATCCGGAGGATATCACCCACGAGTATGATCTCAACATGATGATGGTGTGGGTTAGCGGACGATTGCCGGTGGAATTGGTTGCTGAAGAGGGCGAAAGGGCGGAGGAAGAAGGATAGCCCCTGCCGCTCGGTTATCTATTCTTCGTCTTCTTCATCCCAATTCATGTTTTCCAAGTCCCGGCTAAGGTCATCCGCGGGTTGAACTTCAATATCCGAAAACAGGCCATTTTGTTGGGCGGCAACAATCCGGCGTTTGACCAGTTCCAGCAGCGCCAGGAAGGTCACCACCACCTCAACCCGACTGATATTCGGACGCAATAGAGAACGAAAGGTGGTCATTCCGCCGGTGCGTAACCGCTGGATGATGATTTGAATTTTTTCGCGGATTGTGATGCGCGGCATGCTGACCACTCGATCCAAAGCGGTGAGGGCTGGTTTATTGAAAAAAACACTCCGCGCGGCGTCAACCAAATCCTGCAGGGTCAAACCGCTCAAATCCAGGCGAGCAGCCGGCAAGGGATGAGGGGGAGGGGCGAGGCGCAGGTAGGTACGCAAGTGATTTTCCTCGCGCTGCTGAAGATATCCCGCCAGTTCTTTAAAGCGTTTATAGACGATCAACTGGCGGGCAAGGGCTTCGCCGGGGTCTTCTTCAAATACGGTTGCTTCAACGGCAGGCGGACGCGGAAGTAATGCGGCCGATTTGATTTGTACCAGCCGCGCAGCGATGATCAGAAATGCAGACACTTCGGCAGCGTTTTGCTGCTGCAAATGACGCATATATTCCAGATATTGATCGGTAACCTGCGCCAGTGCCAGGCGGGTGATATCCAGTTCAGCCCGTTCGATCAATTCCAACAGTAAATCCAAAGGGCCGCTGAACACTTCTGTCGTAACCTGGTAATGCTCGGTCTGATGAGCGGCAATTTGAAAACTCATGCCCGTGATTATATCATTGCGCGGGTCGCCGCAGGATATTCGGGCGGTTTGGCGTTATAATTTTGCTATGGCAGATTTGAAATTATCCCATCTTGATGAAGAAGGCCGCGCCCACATGGTGGATGTCGGCTCGAAACCGGAAACAGAGCGGATAGCCGTTGCAAAAGGCGAAGTTCATCTTAAGCCGGAAACCCTCTCCTTGATGCGGGCCGGTTTGATGAAAAAGGGGGATGCGCTGACCGTAGCCCAAATTGCCGGCATTCAGGCCGCCAAACGCACAGCGGAGTTAATTCCCCTATGTCATCCGATTCCCATCCATCAGGTTCAGGTTGATTTGCACATTCGGGACGACCTGCCGGGGGTGGAAATCACGGCGCGCTTGAAAAGCAGCGGCAAAACCGGCGTTGAAATGGAAGCCCTGACCGCTGTGGCGGTGGCAGCCCTGACCGTCTATGATATGGTTAAAGCGGTCGAAAAGACCGCTCGAATTCAAAATATTCGTCTGGTTGAAAAACGCGGCGGTGTAAGTGGAGATGTCATCAATGAGTGAACCTCAGCCAGTAAAGGTATTGTTTTTTGCGCATCTTAAGGAATTGAGCGGGGTGGAAAAAGACTTGATGGCCATTTCTGGACCTATCCAGGTAGTGGATTTAAAGCGCCTCCTTGGCGAGCGATTCCCCTTGATCAGCGGACGGTTGGCGAATGTGCTGGTGGCGATTAACCAGCAATACGCCGCGGATGACGACCTGATCCAACCCGGAGATGAGGTAGCCCTCTTTCCGCCGGTCAGCGGGGGCGGCCCCCCGACGATTTTTCGGATTACCTCTGAGGAATTGGACTTGAACCAGCTGCTGGATCAGATTACCTTGCCGACGACCGGCGCAGCCTGCATCTTTACCGGCATGGTTCGGGGAGAAACGCGGCGCGGCGAGGCTCACCAGACGATTGCGCTGGAATATGAAGCGTATCTACCGATGGCGGAAGCCAAAATGGCTCAGGTTGCTGCAGAAATTCGTTCCCGTTGGCCGGCTGTAGAAGGAATTGCGATTGTGCAGCGAATCGGGCATCTTAAACCGCGCACCCCTACCGTTATGATTGCCTGCACGGCTGCCCACCGCGATACCGGCGTTTTTGAAGCCGCCCGCTATGGAATTGACCGATTGAAGGAAATTGTCCCCATTTGGAAAAAAGAAATTATGCCGAACGGCGAAGAGTGGATTGAGGGGAGTTATCATCCCCAAAAGGGGGAATAATCATGCCAACGATTCGATGTTTGGATTGTCGCCAACCGTATCCAAATGAGGGTGTGCCATTTCGCTGCCCATCCTGCGGCGGAGTTTTTGATTACGACGATGCTCCTTGGTTTTCACTGACCGATCTCCAAAATCACCTGCCGGGTTACTGGCGTTACCGCTCGTCTTTTGATTTGATCGAAGGCGCACCGGTGGTCACATTGGGGGAGGGGAATACACCGCTCCTGTGGGAGGTTATCGCAGACCAACCGGTGGGGCTAAAAATGGAAAGCCTAAACCCAAGCGGATCCTACAAAGACCGCGGCAGCGCTGTGCTGGTCAGTCAATTGCTGGGGCGGGGAGTGAGCGAAGCGGTCGAAGACTCTTCCGGTAATGCCGGGGCGTCGTTTGCCGCATACGCTGCCCGTGCCGGTTTGAAGTGCCGCATTTATGTACCGGAAAGCGCCTCAGGTCCAAAACGACGCCAGATTGAAATGTATGGCGCTGACCTGATCGCCGTGCCCGGCCCACGCTCGGAGGCTGCCCGGGCTGTCCTGCAAGAAGCCGAAAAGGGAACGCCTTACGCCAGTCATGCGTATCTGCCTTTTGGCCTGATGGGAATTGCCACCATCGCTTATGAAATTTGGGAACAGATGGGTAGAACCGCGCCGGGTAGTTTGATTGCTCCGGTTGGGCATGGAGGTTTATTGCTGGGAATTTTGCGGGGATTTTCTGCGTTGAAAAAAACGGGATACATCCAACGAGCCCCATATTATGTGGGTGTGCAGGCTGCCGCCTGCGATCCGGTGGTGCGGGCTTTTTACAAGGGGTTGGATGCAATGGATGATGCTGGGGAAGGGGACACACTCGCTGAGGGTGTGCGAGTGCGCCGGCCGGTCAGGGGTAAGGCGTTGATCAACGAAATACAGGCCAGCGGCGGTGAGTTCTTGGCGGTTGATGAGGGGGAGATTTACGACTCCTTTACCGATTTAGGCAAGCGCGGGTATTACGTTGAACCTACTTCCGCTCTGGTTTGGGCAGCCGTGAAAAAACGGTTAACCGAATTACCCCAGCCAGTTGTTGCCGTAATTAGTGGAAATGGGTTAAAATATTATCCTTCAAACCAAACTCATTGAACTAAAGGAACGCGAGCTACTTGAGCGGTATGGGGATTTGGAAATTCGGCTGGGTGGCTTGCGTCCCTTGAGTTCCGCGGAGGAACCTATGGAAAATGGTGATCTGCATTTTGTGCAGGAATCGCCTGAAGAACTGGCAGCCCGCTTGGGACTGGAATTCAAAGATCCGCTGCTGCTGCACCGGTCGTTGACCCATCGTTCCTACCTGAACGAGCATCCAGAAGCGCTGGAAGATAACGAGCGGTTGGAATTTTTGGGGGATGCTGTTTTGGATTTTGTCGTAGGGGCGTGGCTTTATCATCATTATCCCGAAATGCCGGAAGGCGACTTAACCCGCATGCGGTCGGCGCTGGTGCACACCGAGCAGCTGGCAGATTTTGCCCGCCAAATTAAACTGGGGAATGCCATGCGTTTGGGAAGAGGCGAGTCGCAGGCCGGCGGACGGGAGCGTTCAGCGTTGTTGTGCGATACCTTTGAGGCTTTCATCGGGGCGATTTATCTGGATGGCGGAATTGAAAAGGTAGAGCAATTTCTTTTCCCATTTTTGGAAACAGCAGCAGAAGATATCCTGATCAACCGAAAAAACGAAGACCCGAAAAGTCTTTTACAGGAATGGGCGCAGTCCCAGGGTTTTCACGCTCCGCAGTATGTGACCCGTTCAGAGCAGGGGCCTGACCATTCGAAACTTTTTGAAGTGGCGGTGATAATCGGCGGGGAGGTTTACGCCGAGGGGGTTGGGCCGAGTAAGCAGGCCGCCGCTAAAAACGCAGCCCGCAAAGCGCTAGAAAAATTGGGAATGGTGTTTTAAGACCTATCGAGAAAGAAGAAAAGATTGAGCCGTTCATGACCAACCGATTGAAAACCCTTGAATTGCAAGGCTACAAAACTTTTGCCAGTCGAACGGTTTTTGAGTTCCCCGGCCAAATTACCGCAATTGTTGGGCCTAATGGTTCAGGTAAATCCAATATTGCCGATGCAATTCGGTGGGTGTTGGGAGAACAATCCTATACCCTTTTGCGCGGCAGAAAGACCGAGGATATGATTTTCGCCGGCTCAGAATTGCGTCCGCGTGCCAGCATGGCATCCGCAATGATCACGTTTGAAAATGAGGATGGCTGGCTGCCGATAGATTATGCTGAGGTTTCCATTGCGCGGCGCGCCTATCGGGATGGGCAGAATGAATACCTGCTCAACGGTCAACGGGTGAGGCTGAAAGAGATTTCGGAAATTTTGGCTCAATCCGGTCTGGCGGAACGAACTTACACCATCATTGGGCAGGGGCTGGTGGACGCTGCGCTTTCTCTACGCCCGGAGGAACGCCGAAAATTTTTTGAAGAAGCAGCCGGTATTGGTTTATACCGCTCCCGGCGGGAAGAAGCGCTCAATCGCCTGGAACAAACCCGCCGCAACCTGGAGCGGGTGCAGGATATTTTGAGCGAATTAGAACCGCGCCTGAAGAGTTTGGAAAAACAAGCTGCCCGGGTGGTCGAATACGAACGAATCAAGGCTGATTTGCGTCTGCTTTTGCGGGAGTGGTATGGATTCCAGTGGCAGCGTTTGCAAAAGGAATTGACTCATGCCCGTGAAGTGCTAACCGTTCAGGAAAATCGGCTGCATCAGACGCGTCAGCAAAGCCAGCAAGCAGAAAAACGGGTGCAGGATATTCGTTTTCAAATTCAACGTCTGAGAGAAGTGTTGAATGACTGGCACACCCAATCGGCAGAGGTGCACCGGCAGCGTGAAGAAATCAACCGCGTTCTGGCTGTTCTGGACGAACGCCAGCGTTCTCTGAATGAGCAAAAAATGACCACTCAGCACGATCTGGCTCGATTGGAGGAAGAAAAGCAGCAACATCGCAAGCGAGTGCAGGCAGTGGAGGAAGAGATTACCGCTCAGCAAGCTGCGCTGGTTGAGGCAAAACATCAAGCGGCTGCCGCCCAGACAGCATTTGCTGAAATGAAATCTCAGCGTGACCGGGTGGAAGGTGAAGCGCGTGAATTGCGCAAAAAACTAACCCGTCTGGAAACCCAACAAGTTGAACTCAATGCGCGTCAACGGGAATTGATTCATCGCCTGGAACGATTGGAGGGCGAAGCAAGCCGTCTTGGGCAGCAGATTCCACAACTGACCGATGCGCTCCATCGGTCAGAGAGTGAATTGCAGGGCGTTCAACAAGCGCTGGATGCGCTGGCCGGCAAGCGACAACAGGTACAAGATGCGCTTCAGATCTTGCAAAAAAAACAACGTCACCTGGAGGAAAACCGCAGCCAACTGCATGAACAACAGAATGCAATCCGCGCGGAGCTGGCTCGTAAGCAGGCTGAGCGCAAAGTGCTGGAACAGGCCGATAAAAACCTCAGTGGGTTAGGTCAGGGGGTTGAACTGATCATGACGGCGGCTGAACAACGCCAAATCAGGGGTGAAATTCACCCAATTTCTCGTTTGATTGAAGCGCCTGCTGAATTGGCAACTGCGCTTGCAGCTGTTCTCGGAGATCGTTTGGAAGGTATGGCTGCGGAATCGGATGTAGAACCTGAGGAAGTCCTTCAATTTTTGGAAAACACCGAAAAGGGGCGGGCAGTATTGTTCCCGCTGGAATGGTTGAGAGGCGAAAGCCACTATCCAGCGCCGCAAGAAGAAAATGTCATTGGGAATGCCGCCGAGCTGGTATCCTATCCTCCGGCGATGAGCAAACTGGTGAGGCTTTTATTGGGGAAGGTGTGGATCGTTCGCGACCGTAAAACTGCCCGGCGTTTGATCTCAAGTCAGCCGCCCGATTTGCGCATCGTTACCTTGCAAGGTGAGGTGTTTTTTGGCAGCGGCGAGGTGCGTGCCGGTAAGGAAAGTCGAGCCGAAATCATTTCCCGCCCGCGTCAATTGAAGGAGTTGAGCGAAGAAATTCACAATCTAGAAGAACGACTGGCCGAGGGTGATGCCCGTCTATTTGAAAATCAAAAGCAGCGAGAAGCGCTGGAACAGCAACGACGGGCAATTGAGGAGGATCTGGAAGAGGCGCGGGAGCAGGAAAAGCAGCAGCAGCGCAATCTGCAAAAAATTTCCATGCAGGCGGAACAATTCCGTCAAAAATTGAACTGGCAGCAAAGTCAGTTGGAGCAGCACAAACAGCAAATCCACAGCAGTCAAAAGGAAATAAAAGACCTGACAGCGCAAATAAATGTCCTCAAGCGTGAATCTCAGCAAGCGGAATCTGATTTGCGGGAAAAGCAGCGCGAGTTGAACAGCCTTGTTCTGGACGATCTTCAAGCGCAGCTTATTCATTGGAACACCCAGGTAAGCGTAATGGAACGCGCCCTGCAGGATACCCAGCGGCGGTTGAATGATTTTCGACAGGCGCTTGAAAGGAATGAACAGCAGCAGCAATCTTACCGGGAACGCCTGAATCAACTCGACCGGCTGTTCGCTGAGCTGGAAGAGGAAAAGGACAGGCGTAAAACGGAAGCGACCCACTTGAATCAAGCCATTGATGAGGTGCAGTCCAAAATTCAACCAGCCGAAAAAGAGCTGAAAGAGATGGAAAGCAAATACGATGAATTACAAAAGGACTTAAGCGCTGCGCAACAAAATACGGCTGTTGCGGAACGGCATGCAACCCAGGCGCAGTTAGAATTTGGGCGGTTGCGCGAAAATCTGGAAAGTTTACGGCGGCGTATCGAGGAGGACTTTGGTCTGGTGGCTTTTGAGTACCAGAGCGAAGTTTCCGGACCGACGCCGCTCCCCTTGGAGGGAATGGTCGAACAATTGCCGGCGGTTAGAGAAATTTCGCCCGATTTAGAGGAAAACATCAACCGCCAGCGCAGCCAGTTGCGTCGGCTCGGAGCGATTAACCCGGATGCTCATGCTGAGTATCTCTCCGTAAAAGAGCGTTATGAGTTTCTCGTTCAGCAGGTGACGGACCTAAAGAAAGCCGATCAAGATCTCCGCGAAATCATTGCCGAGCTGGACAGTTTAATGAAGACAGAATTCCGCAAAACTTTTGATGCAGTAGCGGCAGAATTTAAGGAAAATTTTGCCCGCCTGTTTGGAGGCGGTTCAGCGCGGCTTGTTTTAGAAAATGAAGAAAATCCCACTGAGGGAGGTATTGATATTGAAGCACGTTTGCCGGGCAGACGTGAGCAAGGGTTATCCCTGCTATCTGGCGGAGAACGCAGCCTGACGGCCGTCGCATTGATTTTTTCGCTCTTAAAAGTTTCTCCGACGCCGTTTTGTGTGCTGGATGAAGTGGATGCCATGCTGGACGAGGCCAATGTGGGGCGCTTTTGTGAATTGTTGGAGGAATTAAGTCACAACACTCAATTCATTGTGATTACTCACAATCGCAACACGGTACAGGTGGCGGATGTGATTTATGGCGTGACCATGGGAAAGGATACGGCCAGTCAGGTTATCTCCCTGCGGTTGGACGAGGTGGGGGAGGAGATGGTGCGATGAAAATTTACAAAAAAGACCGGGTTCTATAGCCCGGCCTTTTTGTGTTTCTAAATCAAACAAACAGATCAAAATCCCAGCCCGGGCGGCAGTGTCGGCACGGTTGGAACTTTGTTGACCCAGTTTTCGTTCCGCTCAATCTTCAGGCTGGCTTTGGTTTCCTCCAGCCAGGAGTCAAACTTTTGCTGTCTGAGTGTGCTGAGGCGGTTCTCGCTGACCGGCCGGCGTTCTTTTCCCAGCAATTGGATAATGTGGTAACCAAATTGAGTTTGAACGGGATCGCTGATTTGTCCAATTTCGCTCATGGCAAACACCGCGTTTTCAAATTCGCTGACCATTTGCCCTCGTTCAAACCATCCCAAATCTCCGCCGCGATCTTTGTTTGAAGTGTCGGTTGAGAATTGGGCTGCCAGTTGAGCAAAGTCAGCCCCGTTTTTGAGCGATTCAACCACTACAGCGGCTTCTTCGGGGGTTGCAACCAGAATATGACGCGCCCATACCCACTCATCTTCGCTCGGCACATCTTGGGTAATTGCTTCAAAGACTCTTTCATATAGTAAGGACGAGCGTACAATTTCTCGAAAAGTCTTTTCATCAATCTGAGCTTCGGTTCTTAAAGTGGACAGATAATTCTCTAAACTTGCCTTAAACCCTTCTTCGGTTATCGCAGTGGGGGTAGGGAAGGGTGTGCTGGTCGGTCCCGTAGTTGCCGTTGCCTGAGGCGTCTCCAGTGGCGCTTCGGTTGTTTCGGGTGATTGAGTGGGGGGCGGAGCCTCGGTTGGGGTAGCCGTATAGGGCGCCAGGGTTAACTGTTGCGGTGAATAGGTGGCGGTGCTGAAGGGAGTAGCGGTCGATTCACTGGTTGGGGTACCTTCCGGAAAGAAACCAAAGGCTTCTTGAAATACCTTATTGACTTCATCATCGGTTACAATGATCCCTCGTTTTTCGGCTTCTCGGCGGATAATGAATTCATTGATTAACTCATCAATGACCTGATTACCCAATTGAGTGGGATCGTTGAGTTTAGAAAGATTAAGTTGAATTTGAGAGGTAAAGTAATTGGCTGAATTGGGATCGGCTTGAAAGAGTTGCTGATATTGGGCGAGTTGAAGCGTAGTTTGAATCAATTGAAAACGGTCAAAGCGGGCGCGGGCTTGAAATTGCTCCAGCGTGATTTTTTCGCCGTCCACCGTGGCCACAGGCCGTATGTTTTGCAGGTATAAGGTATCCAGCAATCCGTATCCTAAAATCAGAACCACCGCAACCGCGATGGTGATGGTTACCATCAGAACGATTCGGCGTTGCTGCCGTTCTTTTTCAACCCGGCTTTGTTGTTTACGGGAAACTACAGCAGGTCGGGAGGTTTTAGCCATTTGAAAAGCCTTTCCAAATCAAAAATAGAAAAGGGCATTGGGCGTGTTTTTGCCCATGCCCTGAAAGTTGACAACGAAGAAAAGGAATTAGCGGATTGCCTCACTCCAGTCTTCTGCGACAAAGGGAAGCAAAGCGATGTGGCGGGCGCGCTTAATTTCGCGTGCCAGAACCCGCTGATGTCTTGCGCAGGTACCGGTCTGACGGCGAGGCCGGATTTTACCTTCTTCTGTGACGTAACGGCGCAAGAGATCTACATTTTTATAATCAATTGCAAGGTCTTTATCAGCGCAGAACTGACAAATTTTGGGTCGGGCGACAAACCGTCGCGGACCGGCAACCTGTTCGTTCTCGCCTGAAATTTGGTCGGTCATACTGTCTTACTCCTAGAACGGATATTCGTCTTCGATTTCTTCTTCCTCGCCCTCTTCCAAAGAAGGAGAGGCTTGATTTTGGGCATTATCACGGCGGTCACCGAGAATCATCATTTCACTGGCGACAATTTCAACGGAAGTATGCTTGACTCCTTCTGAGTCTTCCCAACGGCGGGTTTGAAGCCGTCCTTCGACATACACTTGTTGACCCTTGGTCAGGTATTGCTTACAAATTTCCGCCAGATTTCCCCAGGTTACCACATTGAACCATTCGGTTTCGGTGTGCCGTTCGCCATCCGAGGTGTTCCACGTGCGGCTGGTAGCAACGCTGAAGGTGGTAACCGGTCTGCCGGAAGGGGTATAGCGCATTTCCGGATCGCGTCCCAGGTGGCCGATGATCATGACTTTGTTAAGACCGCGGCTCATGATATTCTCCCTAAGTCTGAAAATAGCCTCAATCGCGATTGACGATTAAGAAGCGCATTACCTGTTCCTGAAAGCGCAAATTGCGTTCCAGTTCATTGCTGAAAGCAGGCGGCATATTCATGTCGAACAAAATGTACTGGCCTTCGCGGCGTTTATTGATTGGGTATGCCATACGCCGTTTTCCCCAGCGATCAATTTTGCTGACAGTTCCGCCGGCTTCCGTGATCCAACCTTTGACCTTTTCAACCAACCCTTCAACGGCTGTGTCATCCAGTTCCGGTTGGAGGATGAAAACCAACTCGTAGCTGCGCATCAAGGGATTCCTCCTTTCCTTGGGATTGCCCTCTGTCCCGGCCGCAGGCCGGTCAAAGAGCGGAAAGCAACCATGTTGTTCTGTGTTGCAAGCCGTTGTAGTTTACTACAAAACCGCTTTTTTGGGTAGGCGCAATTAAAAAAATGTAAATAAACACGGAAGCTTAAAAATCTGATACAGTATACCCATAATTCTTTTTCAGGAGATTGAGGTATGAAAGTCGAAATTCTCTTCCGTCCTTCGTATTCGATTGCAAAAGTACTGCTGGATTCCAATGAAGGGATTGTCGCGGAAAGCGGCGCTATGGTCGGTATGTCAACCGATTTACAGGTGGAAACCAAGATGCGCGGCGGTTTGTTTCAATCGCTGGCGCGTTCGGTGTTGGGCGGCGAGTCGTTTTTTGTCAACACCTACCGCGCTTCCGCGCGAGGCGGCGAATTGCTGCTGGCGCCCACCTTGCCGGGTGATGTCTTCACGACCGAATTGGCCGGTGAAACTTACCTTGTCCAATCCGGTTCATTCCTGGCTTCGGCGGAAGGTGTGGTCACCGACACAAAATGGTCGGGGGCGCGCACCTTTTTTGGCGGTGAGGGATTGATTATGCTGCGTTGCAGCGGCAGCGGCACCCTGATCCTTTCCAGCTACGGCGCCATCCATGAATTAACCTTAGCGGCGGGCGAAACCTACACTGTGGATACCGGTCATCTGGTGGCTTTCAGCGAGAAAATGGGTTTTAAGGTGCGGGCAATCGGCGGGCTGAAAACCACTGTGTTGGGCGGTGAAGGGCTGGTGGTTGACCTGACCGGACCGGGCCGGGTTTTGCTGCAAACCCGCAGTGAAGGAGCCTTTCTCAACTGGCTGCTTCCAAAGATTCCCAAACGCTCCAGCGATTAAGGATTTTCCCTAATCAGACTGAGAGGAGATGCCTGCCGATAAAATTCGCGAAAGGCGCGGCTTTCTTCCAGCAAAGAACGCAGCCGCGCTTCTTTTTCCTTGACCAGCAAGGGGTCTGGAATGCCGCCTTCGGCGATTACGAGGGATTGACCTTCCCGTTCAATGAACCGGATAAATCCCTTGCCAGCCAGCCATTCAAGTCCCGTGTGGATAGTTTCTTCACGCTGATTTAAGGCAGCAGCCAATTGGGGTAAGGATGCCCGACCGCCATTCTTCCTTAATACATACCGGATCATGCCAGATAGAGCCTGTAAAAATGCCTGGGGTTTGTCATTGGGCTCTTCAAGCCAGCACAGGATGATTCTCTTGGCTCGAACTTGCCGGATTGCATCGGATAATATCTTTTGGGAGGGTGGCGGAGAGCAGACGACCAGCGTTTCGGCCGGGACAAGCTGCCAACGGCGCTTAACCGGTATATCGAGATTGACCGCCCCGTCCGCCCAGATGACGACTTGATCGGGGGATATGGCCAATTGAGCCAGTCGCTCGAACGGAGATTGGTCGGTACGCAGGTCAAGAATTTCAATCTGTCTGGTGTCTGAGAGACGAACGGCTTCAGTTTCCAACGGGCGGGCAACAATCCACTCCAACTGCACCTCCAAATCGCCGCCGAAGTTAACTGGTCGGGCATGGTACGCCAGATCAAAGCGCCCCTCAGGCAGCAAGGAGCGGGCGCCCTGCCACCAGATCACGCGGCGGGTGTTCCCTTCCTCGTCCTCCACAAGGGTCATCAGGTGTTCCTGATTTTTACCAATCGGGGCTGCGTTCAGCAAAGTGAGGTTGCGGCTGGCGAAAACGAGGGGTGGATTGCCAGCGCCAAAAGGAGCCAGTTTTTCTAATTCCTCAATCCATTTCAAATCTAAATCATGGATTTTCACCCACGCATCTACGGTGATCATCGGTTTTTGTTGATTTTGGGCTCGCTGGTACTCCACGTGAGCGGAAACCAGACGGCGAAATTCGTGAAAATTCTCAGGCGGTAAAGCCAGACCGGCGGCCATTGGATGACCGCCAAAACCAATCAGCAGCTTTTGTGCGCTGGCAATCGCTGCTGTGATGTTGATCCCTTCCACCGAGCGAGCCGAACCGCGCATGGGCTGGCCGGGGGGAGAACTTAGTAAAATTACCGGGCGTTGAAAGATCTCAACCAGCCGACTGGCAACGATGCCGTTGATGCCGCCGGGCCATTCGGGGTGGTGCAAAACCAGCGCCGCAAAATCCAAGACCCGCGGGTCCTGATCAATCTGCTGTAAAGAGGCGAGGAAGACCTGATCGGTGAGAAAACGGCGCTGGCTGTTGTAGCCTTCCAATTGAGCGGCAAAAACGGCAATGGCTTGCGAATCGGTGGAGGAAAGGAACTCGACAACCGGGTTCGCATCGCCCAGCCGCCCGATGGCGTTCAAACGCGGAGCAAGACTAAAGCCAATATGTTGTTCGTTCAGGTGGGCCGGGTTGATTTCAGCATTTTGCATGAGTTGTAAAAGCGCCGGTCGGCGCGGGTTGCGCAGCGATTCCAACCCCCGCTGAACCCAATAGCGGGTATCCCCGCGCAGAATAGCCACATCGGCCACGCACCCCAAAGCGACCAGATCGAGATGTTCTTCGGCCACTTCGGGTTTCCCCATTTTCTGACACAGGGCTTGTGCAAAAACAAAAGCAGTTCCAACCCCGGCCAGGCTGTGCATGGGATGATCGTTGGGTAAACGCTGGGGGTTGATCACCGCGTCAGCCGCGGGGAGTATTTCGGGCAGGGAGTGGTGATCGGTGATCACAAAAGCAACACCGCGCTGGCGCAAAAATTCCGCGGCGGGGTGAGCGCTGATGCCCGTATCGCAGGTGAGGATGACCTTCACCCCCTTCGCGAGCATCCGCTCCAAACCTTCAATATTAACACCGTGCGATTCGCGCTCACGCACGGGAATGTAATATTCGACCTGCGCACCAAGCGATTTGAGGGTTGAAACCAGCAGCGTGGTGGCGGTCTGTCCGTCCACATCAAAATCGCCCCAAACGCCGATTTTCTTTCCTGTGAAAATGGCGTTGTGAATCAAGTTCACCCCTTTTTCCACATCCGGCATGTCGCGGGGGTCAGCCGGGTGGTAAAAGCGATGATCCAAAAAGGCGCGGGCATCCTCAAAGGTTTTCAGTCCGCGCCGGGCAAGCGTGCGAGCCAGCAGGGAATTCTCTCCCGCTAATTGCTGGATTCCCGGTGGAATGGGAGTTTCGTCAGCGTCCAGCCAGATTCGTTCAATACCGGCAAACAGCTTTTTCATCTAAAATTCGGTCTCACCAATTTGATCGAAAGCGATATCCAGCCGGTCATCATCCACTTCCTCATCGATCTCATCATCTATGTTCCCGGCGGTGATACCTCGATTGCACAGCGAGCGATAGACGCACAGCGAACAACGCTGCTCCTGTGAAGTCAGCGGAAAGTAGGTTTGAGTATGATGCTCGACCTGTTGAACCAGTTCGAGCAGGTACTCCCCGTCACGCTCGGCCTGCTTTTGGGAGTATTTGAAGCGTTCGGGGCTGAGCGGATCCGCCGTGAACCAGTAAATCATTTCAATTTGTTCGGGCGAGTAGGAGATTGCTTGATCAAACGCGCCAGAACACTTCCATAAAAGAAATGGATACAGGCGGGTCTGAATGCGTTGGGAGAGGATGGCGCGCGGGGGTTTGCGCCGGCTGGTTTTCCAGTCCACAATGATCATTTTTTCGCCGGGTTGAATGGCGATCAGGTCGAATTTGGCAATGAAGCGGTAGCCGCTATGAGCGCTTTGCAGGGTGTGTTCAACCAAACGATGTTCAGGCAAGGGCTGCGGCATGCTTCCGAGGTAATCTTCCCACCAGCCCAACAGGGTTTGATCGTAAGCCTGAGCGCCGATTTTATCCACAGGCAAGCCGATTTGGTGTTGCTGCACCATCTGATGAAAAATCTCTCCGCGGCGCAGATGTTGTTCGTGTTCCACAACGGGTTGAGATTGAATGGCCGGCCAGGGTTGACGCAGCAGATAACGCAATTCAAAGCGGCGGGGACATTCCAAAAAATCCTGCAAATTATTTTGGCTGAAAGAAAAATCAGGCGGAAGTTTCACGGCGGTATTCCTCCCAAAACTTTTGTAGATGGACAAAGGGTAAAGCGGGAGAGTTCTCGCTGCCTTGCGTATCTTTTCCGGTGTTCCATGTCATGATCAAGGAACGCCGGGCGCGGGTAATGCCAACATATAACAAACGCAGTCGTTCAGCGCAGTATTCCAGGCGGGCCTGCTGGGTGGCGATGCCTTCTTCCAGATACAGGGATGTCAGTTCTTTATTGGCAAGGGCTTTCAGACGGCTAAGCGCTTCGGCTTCCAGATTAAGTTGATTGCGGACAAAGTATTTTTCGGAGTAGTAGCGGTCAAATCCCTGGGCAGAGGGAAAGTCATAATTATTGACCGACATCAGGTAAACCCGGTCCCATTCCAGCCCTTTAGCTTTGTGAATGGTGGACACCACTACTTTGCCGGGGTGTTCGTCCGGGTCAAATCCCGGTTCTTCATCACTAAAACCGAGGATGCGCCGTTCATTACGAGCAATCATCCCTAATTCCTCGGTCAGTTGCGGCAGCTGCCATTCGGGGTGACGCTGAGCCGTGCGTCCCAGCAGAAGGGCGAGACTGTGCGACAGAGCCAGTTGGGTTGGTTCGTGGAACAAATCCTGCGCAATGGTCAGGATCAACTGGTCAATGGGCAGCAGAATGGCTTGCTGCCAGCGGCGAATGAGCAAACCAAAATCTTCCAAAATTTGGATTGTTTGAGGGAGTAAATCCTCTCTGCGGCGTAACCCCTCCAGCCAGTTGTTTTCGAGCCGCGGATAGAGATAATTTTCGGGTTGAGTATTGGTCAATAATAAATGAGCAGCCTGCTGGACAACTCCATTTTCCGGAGCATTTTCCGGGTATAGCAGCCGGATTACTTCCTTTAGAACTTCCATCAGTAATCTGGAATCGGCGGCTTTGTTGAGACTTTTGAGGATTTTTTCCAGAACTGCAGCGGTTTGCCGGGTCGTTTGGCTGGATTGAAGCAGCTCGATTACGGGGAGACCGGCGCTTTTTAGGGCGTTGACCACTTTGCTGCCGCGTTCATTGCGGGGCACAAGCACGGCCACGGTTTGATCGGGGTGTTCCGGCATCCAGCGTTTGAGCGAGTCCACCACGGCTTTAATTTCCCCATCCGGGGAGAATTTTTTTCTCACAAGGAAGATTTCATCGGGTTCGTCCGGCGGATTTGGCTGCGGATCACCGGGGGGCGTCGGGCGAATGTACGGGGGAGTCAGCGCGCTTCTCAACGCTTCTACCGGGTGGTCTTCCATCGTCCAGCGGATGAGTTCATTTGCCAGACGAATGATGCTGACCGTTGAGCGTCCTGAATCGGGCAGGTCATAGGCCTGGACGCTTAGGAGTTTGAGAAAACGGCGCAAATAATCCGGGCTGGCGGTGGTAAAGGTCTCGTAGATGGCTTGGTTTGGGTCGCCTACCCGCACCCAGTTGCCGCCTTCCCCAGCCAACCGGCGTAAAATTTCTTCTTGAAGCCGTGAACTATCCTGAGCTTCATCCTCCAATATGTAAGGAAAACGGTAGCGCAACCGCTGCAAATAATCCAAATCGGTATTGAGGACACTCAACGCCAGCCGGATCAGGTCATCAAAATCAATCAAGCTGCGCAGCGCCAAGCCGCGTTGATAAGTTTCGTAAATATCCAACCCAAATTGAAGCAGAGAATGATTGTAGCGGGTATTGCTCAATTGATCGCGTAACTGCTGAGGGGATAGCTGCAGATCCTTAGCCTGGCGGATGCATGCCCGTCCCACTTTCACCAGCAGATCCTCCCATTTCTTGGGCAGGTCAGAATTCCTTTGGGGGTTGAGGTTGGGGTTTGTCCATTCCAGGATAAATTCCGGATGGGAGCGCATCCAGCCTGAAACTGCCGCTTTGACAATCTCGTCGCTGTCCCGATCATCGGCGATGCTGAAGCGGTCGGAAAGACCGGCCAGGTCTGGTCGTTCGCGCACGATGTCATGCGCTAACCCATGTAAGGTGCGGACGCGGTAGTTCATGTCGGGCATCAAACCAAATTGTTCGACGAACGAACCAATCCGGCCGGCAAAGTTATCCACTGCGGAATTGACCAGGGTGACGATTAAGACTTCCTGTTCTTCGTTGATTTGGCCGCTGGTGATAATTTGGGCAGCCAGCAATGAAAGCGTATAGGTTTTTCCACTGCCGGGAACAGCCGAAACTCCCATCCATCCGCCGGAATAATTCAGGATTTGGGTTTGATGGGGGCGAGGCTGATGGCGGTTATTCATGATTCTCCCCCTTGCTGATGTAACCGGCGCAGTAATCCCTGAAAAGCCAGCAACAAAGCGCCACGCTCTTCGGCGCCACGTTCATTGATACGGCTGGTGCAAAGGAAGATATGCTCTCGGCAGCGGTAGGTGAGACCCCGAATGATCCGAATCAGGGATTGCTGGTTGGTTTCGTACTCATCCGCATCGGTCCACAACCTTCCCGGCTGCCAGTTGCGGCTGAGAACATACGGATGAGTGAGCGGTTGAAATAAACGTTCCCACCAGCCATAGTTGCCACAATCTAACCAGAATTGAAACCGTACCGAACGATTGTTGATGATGAAGGAATAAGCCGGTGAAATTAAGACGGCATCCTCTTCTTCGGAAGGGGGCAGATAAAGGGCTGAAATAACCCCCTGCCCGACCATGTTCAGATATTCCATCCCTACTGAAAAACCTGGCTGCTGGCTGCGTACGGGTTCAATTACCTGCCGAAATTTTTTAATGGACTCAATCACACGAGCGGTAACGGCAGCATCGTCTAAATGATCGTGAAACCCATAACCGGGCTGCGATAATACTTCTCCAAACAAAAAGGCAAAAAAGACATCCAGTTCCTCTTCTTCTCCCTGCTCAATATAATTCAACAGCCATTCGCGCAGCCGGGAATAACGCAATCCGGCCGAATAAGTGATTCTTTCGCGGCCATCTTCGCCAATTTCTTCAAAAGGACGCAAGGGGAAGGATTGCTTTTTGGCAGTAAATCCCATTTGCATTAGCAGGTCAGCACGCACTAAATCGAGATCTTCGATGCAATGCACCAGCATGGAGCGAATTTCCTCGCGGCTGGGGGGCATCTCCCAATGGGGGTGGGCTAATTTCGCCAATGTGATCAGGGTACGCACTGCCGGTTCATCGTAGAGGCTGCGAGAAGGTCGGTGGGAGCGGGCAGGTATCTGGTATTCTTCCAGCCGGCTCATCAGCGAAAACCGCAACGAATCGGACATGAACGGAGCCAACACGGCAATTTCAGATGGAGCCACCTGTTTTTGGTGGACTAATTCATCAATGGTTTTACAAACCTGGTCCACCATCTCCGGGTAAAAACGGGCAGGCAAATGGCTAAACGCCGTCTTGATGGGGGGAGTCAGTTCTTCATGCGTCAGTTGGCGCTGAACGGCTTTAACCAGGGCAGATTGAAACTGGCGGACAGTCGGAGGGCAAATCAGGTTGGGGGGAAATTCCACAATTTCATCACAAAAGTCAGCCAGCGAGGCTGCCGATTGCGGATCGGCTCCCAAAAATACCCGGTATCCACCCTGCTGATCGTAAATAAGCAAGGCTGAGTCGAAAACCGGCAGCCACTCACCAATCACATCGTGGGCAGCAGGCGCATCTTCTTCAATGTTATCGTAAATCAGGTGATGGAAATGGGTGTGCAAATAATTGCGCACCAGAAAAGAACGCCACAAGTAGTGAATGAACAACTCGATTTGCAGGGAGAAATCCAGCAAGTTGTTTGCCATACAATATTCCCGAAAGGCATTCATGCAATCCTGGGCTTGGTCGAATAAAATCAAATGCTGGGGCTGGCCGTTCCAGGCTTGTTTCAAGCGTTCACCGAGCGTTGTGTGCGCAAACCCAATCAGCGCCGCTTTGTTGAGGTTATCCAGCAGTTGGGAGTAAAGGCGGTTACGATCAATCACCAGTTGTTCAAAATAACCCTGATTAAGAAACGGCTCAACAACTTTGGACATGTAGTATTGGGCGGTTTCCAGGGTGAGAAACAAAGGCGGCTGATGAGGCCGGGCAAATCCTGCTTCAGCGCTGATAGCCGGCCAAAATAATTGTATGGTTCGCTGACTCAAACCTCCCAGCGTGACGATGGTTGGCAAACTACCGGGAGGAAGGGGATTTTGGGTCAGGTAATCATAATACGGTTTGGCTAAGGTGCGCTGGGGCAGCAAAATTAAAATTTGCTCAGCCGGGATGCCGCTTTCTAAAAGAAAAGCCAAACGCGCCAATCCAGCCGTGGTTTTGCCACTGCCCGGTTCGCCTTGCAGAAAGATTTTTCGGTTCAAAGGGGCTTGAGCTGCTTGAAGTTGTTCAGAGGATAATTTTGGCAGATTCATCAGGGGAAGCGGGTTAATCATTCGCACCGGCAATTGCGTGAAGCAACGCACGGGTCAGGCGGGCATCATCCGCAGCCCGGTGAGAATTGGGTAAGGGGATTTTCAGACTTCGACCGGCTTCTTCTAATTTGAAGAAGCGGTAAGCCCGGCGAGTGGCATCCCACTCGCCGCGATAAGCGGCATATAACACCATAATATCAAGGGTTATTAGCCGCTCTTTCCACGGAAGTTTATAGGTTTCAAACGATTGGCGCATCATCCGCAGGTCGAATTCTGCGTTATAAACGGCAATCTTTCGCGCAATCAGCAAACCGCGCAATGAGGCCCAGACAACCGGAAAAGGGGGAGCCCTGTCCACCATTTGGTTGTCAATCCCGTGAATTTCAGTAAGGTCCGGCGGAATGGGGCGGGATGGTCGGACAAGCGATTCAAACAGGGTAGAGCCATCGTGGTCAATAACGGCAATTTCGACGATTTCGGCGGTTTTATCTAAACCGGTGGTTTCGGTATCTATGTAAACCGGCTTTTCGCTGATCCATTGGCGGGCTTGTTGAATGACTTGCTGACGATGGGGATCGAAAGGCATTGACATAGAGACTAATCCAGACGCCAGTAGGCAAATTCTTCGGCGTAAACAGTGAAATTTGGGGTGTTGCGGGCAGCAATCACGATGCCGTATGAGCCGGGCTCGGTAAAGGTATTGTCGCTAATTTCGCGGATTTTAATCCCATTGATGTACAGGGTATAGTTGCCGCCGACTGCGTAAACCCCAATTCGATTGGTCTGGTTGGAGCCGGTACGAATGGCATCATTGAGATTGCCGCCCTCCGCAAGATTGACGTACTGTTGTCCATCCCAGTAGCCAAATGCCCATTGACCATCGCAGGTCAGTTGAAACCAGTATCCCTTTACGAAATCCGGCGAGCGAAAAACCAAACCGTAGGTATCTAAACCGCCGCATTCCCCCGTGCGGACGAGGGTCTCCAGGTAGGCGTTTCCGACTTTGGCGCCGCCGGTGCGCCAACCGCGGTAACCGGTGGCGTAACGGCTGGTCAGCACCAGCGCGCCATTTTCGACGCGGATGAAGGTGTAATCATCGTCGTAAGGTTTGTCCTGCAAACCAAAGGATCGGCCGCTGTCCAGCGTATCCACGAAGGTGGGGTTACCCAAAACCCGGCGAGGATCTTCACCAATGGGGGTAGGGGTGGGGGAAGGTTCGGGAGAAGTAGTTGGGGTGGGCGTAGCAGAGATGGGTTGAGCCGGCTGGACGGTTGAGGCAGGGGTGTCGGTTAGAGGCGGTTGAACGGTCGGTTGGCTGGTTAAGATTGCGGCTATCTGTGTCCCCACCAAATCAATGGTTGGGGTTGGGCTACCACTAGTTGGTAAATTGCAGCCGGCTAAGAAAACCAAGATTAATACGAGAGAGAGTATCCATTTTGGCATGGCTCATCCTTGTTACAACAAACCATTGATTAGACCAATTTTGAACTAACTTGATTATAATCGGAATCACTCAGCTGGAAAGATAATCGAACGAAATTTCGATGAAAGTGATTGCGTTTTACAAACCCTATGGCGTTCTTACCGCTTTTCTTGATGCGGAAGGTCGTCCGACGCTAAAAGATTATATCCCCATACCCGAAATTTATCCGGCTGGGAGGCTGGATCTGGATAGTGAAGGCTTGTTGATCTTGAGCGATGACGGGCGGTTAATTCATGCGCTAACCGACCCCCGTCATCGAATCCCAAAAACTTACCTGGTGCAGGTGGAAGGCAAACTTACCCCAGAAGCGCTGGCTGCCTTGCAAAGAGGCGTAGTCGTGAAGGGGAGGAAAACCCGGCGCTGCGATGCGTTGCTCATCCCAGAACCTAATCTCCCGCCGCGGAGCAAGCCGATAACCCCTCATGCCGAAACAAGCTGGTTGAGGCTAGTTCTTCAAGAAGGACGCAAGCGACAGATCCGGCACATGACGGCTGCGGTGGGATTTCCTACGCTCCGTTTGGTAAGGGTGGCAATTGGGCCGATTACTCTGGAAGGTTTACAGCCGGGGGAATGGCGTGAATTGGGATCTGAGGAAGTCCGACGGTTATGGGAATATCGGCAACCTGCCCGGCGTGTATAATTACGGTAAATTAATTCGGCTGCACGCTTCTTTTTCATGAAAACCCAAATTATTCGTCTGGAAACCCATGATGACTACATCTCGATCCGCGACAAGATGACTTGGAGCAAAGCGAGGCGGATTTTGCTGGTGATTCCCCGCCGTCGTCCGCCGGTTTTGCAGCGTTTGGACTTGATTCTTATCCAGCGGCAGGCGCAAGCCCTTGGCAGTCAGGTTGGTGTGGTCACGCAGGAAAAAAACTTTATCGCGGAAGCGCAGGAATTGGGCATTCCCGTTTTTCCGACCATTCCAGCTGCCCAGCGAATCGGCTGGCAATCCGGTTTGCGGCGGCGAAGGCTGCTTCGATTTCGCAAGAAGCAAAAAACCGACCCTCAGACATTGAGGAAATTGCTCAAGGAGGCACACCCTGGCCCAGAAAAAGCCTGGCTGCGATTGATTTCATTTTTATTGGGTGTGGTCAGTTTCAGCGGTTTGATGTTGTTTTTCCTCCCTTCCGCTAGCATTGGGCTTAAACCCTATCGGGAAGAACAATCCATTGAGATGCGCATCCGCGCAAGTCCGCAAATTGAAGTGGTTTCCCCTTCGGGATTACTCCCGGCTGAAGTTTATAAGGTAACCGTGCGAGGCTCGCTTTCGGAAGATGCCAGTGGAATGCAACTGGTAGGAGACAAAAAAGCAAGCGGGACGGTCAACTTAATCAATTTGACGGATGAGGCGGTTTTTATCCCGCAAGGAACGATCATCCGGACGTTTTCTGAGCCGGTTATTCGTTATGAAACTACCCAGAATGTGACTTTGCCAGCCGGTCATGGGCAAAGCCGTGAAGTCAATGTGCGGGCTGTTGCGGCAGGCAGTCAGGGAAATGTGGCAGCCGGGACTTTGGGGACGGTGGAAGGAAGTCTCGGTTTGGTAGTGGCGGTGGAGAATCCGCAGGCGATTTTTGGGGGCAGCGAACGGCAAGCCAGAATAGTCAGCGAAGCGGATGCAATGCGGGTATATGACACTTTGATCACTTCCCTCGCCGAGGATGCCCGGCAAGAGATGCAGAAAATACTCCCGCACGGTAAAGCGCTGTTGCCGGAAACACTGACGATTAACCGGTTGATCGAAAAAGTTTACCAGCCAGCTCCCGGCGAACTGGCCGATCGGTTCGTTTTGGATTTACAAGTGGAATTTGAAGCATGGGCTTATGATCGGGCTCACCTTGAAAGGGTTTTGAGCGATGCGATGAACGCCAACTTGCCGGAGGATATGACTGAGGTTGAAGGCTCTCTCCAATATCGAAATAAAGGGAAAATCAGTTTTAGGGAGGGAGAGGCGGTGGAGTTTATGGTTGAGGCAAACCGGCTGGTGAAGGCGAAAATTGAAGCGGCTCAGATCACAGCCGCAATACGGGGGTTGCCGCTGGAAAATGCTTTTGAATTGGTTAACCAGCAATTCCGACTCGCAGCATCCCCAGAAATCCTCATTCAACCGGCATGGTGGAGACGTTTGCCGTTTCTCACTTTTCGGATGGTTGTGGAGGAACGATGAGCCGCGAACGTGGGCGGGTATTGGCGGTTGATCCGGGAGAAAAGCGGATTGGTTTGGCAATTTCAGACCCCACCGGGACGATTGCCAATCCTCTTCAGGTGCTTAAGCATGTTTCCCGGTTGATCGATGCCGCCAGTATTGCGCAGATTGCTAGAGAATGGGGGGTGGTTGAAATTGTAATCGGGCAGGCGATGGAATTGGATGGAACACCCGGCGTGATGGGAAGAAAGGCGCAGCGGTTGGCTGAGGCACTTCGCTCTCAGTCCGAAATCCCGGTAGTCCTATGGGATGAAAGCGGCAGCACCCAAACCGCCCGCAGCGCAAGACAAAAAATGGGGGTAAAACGAAGCCAGCGGCGCGGTCACATGGATGACCTGGCTGCGGTAGTCATTTTACAGTCGTACCTAGACAGCCGTGATTCGGTCTTTCCACCTGAGGAAGAGTGAGAATGGAAAAAACGAAGAAACAACGCCTTTCCTTTGGATGTTTTATAGCTCTGCTGGTATTCTTTGCCGGTTTAATTGCTTTGGGTTGGTTTACGGTTCAAATTCCCTCTCTTGCAGAGGCACAATTCGGTTATGCCAGTTCACGATTGGATATTTTTGACCGGTATTATTACTCTATTCGGCTTATCTTGAAGCATGAAGACCTAACGACCCCATTAGATGGGCAAGGATCGCCGAGGTGGTTTGTCATTCAAAGTGGGGAAACGGCCGAGCAGGTTGCCATCCGTTTACAGCGCGAAGGTTTAATCCGCAATTTTGAGGCTTTCCGGGATTATATGGTCTATTCCGGTTTGGATACCGCAATTCAGGCTGGGGAATATGAAATTAGCCCGGCATGGAACGCAATTGAGATTGGACATCATTTGCTGGATGCAACCCCAAACCAAATTACGTTTGTTATTCTGGCGGGCTGGCGGGTTGAGGAAATAGCCGCTTCATTGAGGACGTCGGGCCTGCAAATTACACCGGAGGAGTTCCTTCAATTTGTGCGCAATCCCCCCGCTGAATGGCATCCGGCGGGCAGAAATTCAGGCGGAATGGGGTTGGAAGGTTATCTTTTCCCTGGGGAATACCGCTTCAGGCGGGATGCCGGTGTGCGCGAGGTGATCGCCGCTTTTTTGGAGCGTTTCGATCAGCAGGTGGATGCCGATTTGCGGGAGGTTTTCTCTCGTCAGGGATTGACCTTGCATGAAGCGGTGACATTGGCTTCCATTGTTCAGCGGGAAGGCGTAGTTGAAGAAGAAAGACCAATGATTGCTTCCGTCTTCTATAACCGTTTAAGGGTGGGTATGAAACTGGACGCTGATCCAACCGTTCAATATGCATTGGGATATAATTCCATTCAACAGACATGGTGGACAAATCCGCTCAGCCGCAACGATTTGATGATTAATTCCCCCTATAATACATATCAAAATACCGGTTTGCCGCCCGCTCCAATTTGTAACCCATCCCTGAGCGCTTTACGGGCGGTGGCTTATCCGGCGGATTCGCCCTATTTTTATTTTCGGGCGCGCTGCGACGGATCGGGGAGGCATTCCTTTGCAAAAACGTTTGAAGAGCATTTACAAAACGCATGTCCATAATCAAAAGGGAAGGAGAAGTTAAAATGGAAGTTCTGGGAATTGATATCGGCGGATCGGGGATTAAGGGAGCGGTGGTTGACCCGGTAACAGGCTCGCTGCTGACGGAACGGCGGCGATTGCCGACCCCCGAAGGGGCAAAACCAGAGGACGTGGCCGCAACCTGTGCAGAGTTAGTTCATCAATTTGGGTATGAAGGGGTGATTGGTTGCGGTTTTCCCGCCCCAATCTTACAGGGAATAGCCATGATGGCCGCCAACATCCACCCAAGCTGGATTGGGACGAATGTCAATGAATTGTTAACCCAATATACGAATTGCCGAACATTTACTTTGAATGATGCCGATGCCGCCGGTATTGCCGAAATGAAATTTGGGGCCGGCAAGGATGTGCCGGGAGTGGTGCTGGTCATCACGCTTGGCACAGGCATCGGGACGGCCATATTTACCGACGGCGTGCTGGTACCCAATGCTGAATTTGGCCATCTTAAGATTCGGGGGAAAGATGCCGAATGGCGCGCTTCGGACGCGGCGCGGCAGAGAAAAGACCTCTCCTGGAAAAAGTATGCTAAACGATTGCAGGAATTCTTAAGTGAGATGGAAAAACTATTCTGGCCGGAATTGATCATAATTGGCGGCGGTTTGAGCAAGAATGTGGAAAAATTCTTGCCCTATCTTTCTACCAGGGCAAAAATAACACCGGCATCGTTCTTGAACAATGCCGGTATTGTTGGCGCTGCAGTATATGCCAGCCAAAAGATTGGATAGTCTATCCGCCGCCGCCCCCACCGCCGAATAATCCGCCTTCGGTCAGTTTACGCATGTCGCTAAATACGGCGTGAATGTCGTCTTCGGTCAGCGGTTGACCGGTATCTTTATGTTTAAGAGCGCCTTCCCGCACTTTTTCCAGCGCCACTTCCTGAACGGTTAAGTCGCGGCTGAGGGCTTCTTTGACCAGAGCAGCTCCCGCCAGGTAGCCGATGATTGGGTTCAACGCAGTCACCACGATGGTGTTGCGGGCTAGCCATCCCTCGGCTTTAGCGCGGTTGGCTTTGATCCCGACCACGCATTTATCGGTAAATGCGCTGATTGCGCCAATCATCACATGCATCATCTCAAATAGATCATGAGCAATGATCGGCATCATCACATTTAACTCGAGCTGTCCGGCTTGAGATGCCATCGCAACGGCTGTATCCAACCCAATCACATGATACATGGCCATGTTAAGCATTTCCGCTAAAACCGGGTTGACTTTGCCGGGCATAATGGAGGATCCCGGTTGCACTGGCGGCAAGCGAATTTCGTCCAGCCCGGTTGCCGGTCCGGAAGAAAGCAGGCGCAGGTCGTTGGCAATGCGCGTAAGGGTCAGGGCGAGGGTGCGTAAGGAAGCGGAGAAATCCGCCATGTCGGCCATGGACTGCATGGACTCGAATAAATTATCGGAAGTATAAAGTTTAAGTCCCGAAACCCGCGAGAGGACTTCCACCATGCGGGGATGGTATTCTGGATGAGCGTTCAACCCAGTACCGGTGGCAGTACCGCCAATACCCAACCGGCGCAATCCTTCGGCTGCGCGTTCAATGCGTTCGCGGTCGCGTTCAACCGCCCGGGCATAAGCTCCAAATTCCTGGCCCAACCGTACCGGTACAGCATCCTGCAGATGGGTGCGCCCGGATTTGACGATGTCGTCGAATTCTACGGCTTTATCCTTGAGCGCCTCAATTAATTTTTGAATGGTGTAGGTCAACTCGTCCAACCGCCACAAACAACCCAATCGGATGGCGGTGGGGATGGTATCGTTGGTGGATTGGGACATATTGACATGATCGTTGGGGTGAACCAAATACTCACCGATTTTGCCGCCTAAGATTTGTGTGGCACGGTTTGCGATGACTTCATTGGCGTTCATGTTGTGGCTGGTGCCAGCCCCGGCTTGAAAAGGATCCACCACAAACTGATCATTCCACTGACCTGCCATAATCTCTTCACCAGCCTGGATGATTGCTTTGGCGCGTTGTTCATCCAGCAGACCAACCGCATGGTTGACTTCGGCAGCAGCGCGTTTGATCAGGGCCATAGACCAGATGAAAGCGCGATAGGGCCGCATGCCGGAGACCGGGAAGTTGAGGACGGCCCGTTGGGTTTGGGCGCCGTAAAGGGCATTTGCCGGTACCATGATTTCGCCCAATGAGTCTCTTTCCACCCGCACATTTTCTTCAGTCATTGACTTTATTTACCTCCTTTGGCAGATTTGTTTGAATAAAAACAGGGTTGTTTCATCAGTGGCGATGATAATTCAACACTTTCCCGGTTATTCATGCCTGTTTTTCACCGGGATTTTTGCATTGTCCACCGATAACAACCCTGTAATCAGGAAAGGAAAGGGTTAACCAACTGCGCTGTAACCGGGACCTTCTTTAAAGTACTCGTAATTTTTGGGAATGTCGGGGGTCAAATCCACGACTTCGCCGGGTTTAAGCGTGCGGGTTGCTTCAAGGTGAACCGGTTCGCCGTCGTGATTCACACCATCGTAAACTTCGGTAAAGCCCGGGGTACCGACCGGCATGGATTGCCGTTCACCGCCGCGAGCGACATAGGCTGAGGGAACTTCATCTTCCGGGAAAATGGCAGCATAAGGACACTCTGGCACACAGGCGCCGCAGTCAATGCAGGTTTCCGGGTCAATGTAAAACCATGGGTATTTGTCCTGCGGCTTGCCGGGTACAATACATTCTACCGGGCAGACGGTTACGCAGCCGCCATCCCGCAGACACAGGCTTGTAATAATATGGGTCATCGCAACCTCCGTTTAGCTGAATTTGATTGGAACCGAAATAAGGGGAAATTAACCATTTGTTGAAAAGAAGGATTAATCAAACCACGCGGCAAAAAACATTGAAAGATCAAAACTCCAGACACCTCCCCGCAGCCGATATTGGGTTTTCTGACCCGTTTTGTAGGATTGGGATAAAGTTATTCTAGCCAGCCGATACCCGTTTGTCAAGCATTCCTCCGCGATATAATAGGGTGATTATGATCTCGCCCCAGAAATCATCCCGTTATGCTCCGCTGATTTTGGTGATGGGCATTCTGGCGGTATCCACGGCCGCCATTTTTATCCGCTACGCTCAACAGCAAGCGCCTTCACTGATCATCGCGGCTTACCGATTGGGTTTGGCCAGCTTGTTTTTACTCCCGTTTTCCTTCCGGCAGGCGCGAAGGGAAGTATCCACCTTGACGACAAGCGGTAAAATTCAAGCCCTGCTGGCTGGGGTTTTCCTAGCGGTTCATTTTGCGACCTGGATTGTTTCATTAGAACTTACTTCCGTAGCCAGTTCGGTGGTGCTGGTTACCACAACTCCCTTGTGGGTGGCTATTTTCTCTCCCTTGTTCTTGAAAGAACGCATGAAAAAAGAGGTGTGGTGGGGGTTGAGTCTGGCTCTCGGCGGTGGGGTGATGGTAGCTGCCAGTCAGGTTTGTGTTTGGGAAGAAAGCCGGGTGGCCTGTACATCCATAAGTTCCTTTTTCCAAGGAAAAGCCCTGCTGGGTAATTTTTTGGCGCTGATTGGGGCGTGGATGGCAGCCGGTTACCTGTTGGTTGGACGAAAAATTCGCCCGCTGATCTCATTGCGATCCTATACCCTGTTAGTCTATTCAACCGCCGCTGTTGTTCTGATTGGACTGGCTGCCCTAAATGGGTATTCGTTCACCGGTTATCCGTTGCCCGTCTTTGGATGGTTTGTGTTGCTGGCCATCATCCCGCAGGTGATCGGTCATTCTTCTTTCAATTGGGCATTGCGTTATTTACCGGCTACTTTCGTCTCTCTGGCTTTATTGGGTGAACCGGTGGGGGCGACCATTCTTGCGATGATTTTCTTGCGAGAAATACCGCTTCTAAATGAAGTGATTGGCGGGGGAATGATTTTGGGCGGTATTTACCTCGCTTCCCTCGCCAATCGAGAATCTTCATAATAAAGCGTTACAGAGGATAATTAGGGGGTATTTCGGTTTGGACGCTGCGCTCAATATCTGCGCGCGCATATAGGTAGTTGACTTCTTTGAGCCGTCTTAAGATCACCGGGTTGAAAGCCTCGGGATGCAGTCTCCAACACCAGTTGCCGCTGGCTCTGCCGGGGAGATTCATGCGGGCTTCGTTACCGAGACTTAATACATCTTGCATGGGCGCAAGTGCAAAAACAGCCACAGAAGACCAAACCGCGCGGATCATGTCCCAGGAAATATCCTCTCCAGAACGAGCGAGATAACGGCGGATAAAATCTTGTTCTTTTTCGGTCGCGCTTTGGTACCAACCCAATGCCGTATCATTATCGTGGGTGCCGGTATAGGCAACGCAATTCGTCTCGTAGTTGTGTGGCAGGAAGGGATCCAGCGGATCGGTGGTAAAGGCAAATTGAAAGACCTTCATACCCGGCAGGTTAAACGAATCGCGAAGTTCGACCACATCGGGTGTAATGACCCCCAAATCTTCGGCAATAATGGGTAAATCGCCGAGGGCTTCGCCAATTGCGTTGAATAGTTCTTTCCCTGGGCCCTTGACCCAACGGCCAATTTCTGCGGTGGGCATGCCAAAAGGCACTTCCCAGTAGCCGGCGAAACCGCGAAAATGATCCAATCGTACAATATCCACCAACCGCAGGGTGGCCTGCATCCGTCGAATCCACCAGCGGAAGTTCTGCTGACGATGAACTTCCCATTTGTAAAGGGGATTGCCCCACAACTGACCGGTGGGAGAGAAGTAATCGGGCGGAACGCCTGCTACAACGGTTGGTTTGCCTTCTTCATCCAGATAGAATAATTCCGGGTTAGACCAGGCATCTGCGCTATCATAGGCGACAAAAATTGGAATATCGCCGATGATCTGGATATTTTTTTGATTGGCGTATGCTTTCAGATCAAGCCACTGGCGGAAAAATAAAAACTGACGGAAGGCATGGCGTTGAATGCGGTCGGTCTCGATTTCTTTGAATTTGTTGATGGCATCTGCCTGCCGAGTGCGCAATTCCTTAGGCCAGTTGTCCCAAGATACACCGCCGTTGGCTTCTTTAATTGCCATGAAGAGGGCAAAATCATCCAGCCAATCGGCCTCATTTTTGATGAATTGCTGATATTCCTCATTAAGGTTAGGATTTTTCAGGCGCTTGAAGTTTTCATAAGCGCGATCCAGAATTTTTAGTTTCCAGGTGATGGCTTCGCCGTAATCAATGCGAATGGGGTTAAATTCAGGACGGTCGGTCAGGTCGCTTCGCCGCAAAAGACCGTCTTCCAAAAGCAGCGCCGGACTGATCAGATAGGGATTACCGGCAAATGCTGAGAAACATTGATAAGGAGAATCGCCGTAGCCGGTCGGGCCGAGCGGCAGCACTTGCCACAACTTACATCCGGAATCGGCTAAAAAGTTGACCCAGCGGTATGCCTCCGGCCCAAGGTCGCCAATCCCATCTGGGCCGGGAAGACTGGTAGGGTGAAGGATGATTCCCGCGGCGCGTTTAAATTTCATTGGGTAATCTCCGTGTTTGAATGTATTCCCCGGGCTTGACCTCATTGCCCGGATAATCTGATAATACCACATCCGTACCGACCGTACCACCGGCATGCACGATTGTGCCATCCGGCACAATGCTATTTCTCCCAATCATGGCAAACTCTAGCTGGCCGTCCAATATTTCACCAATCTGGCAATTCTTTCCAACTTGAATTCGTTTATCTAAAATGGAACGCAGGATTCGAGTGTTTTGGTCAACCAGCGTGTTTGTGAGGATTATTGAATCTTCAACATGACAGCCTGAACGGATAACAACACCCGGTGAAAGTACCGAGCGGATCACGCTGGCGCCTTCTTCAATCAGGCAACCGTGGCAAATCAGACTATCTTCCACTGTGGAGCCCTTTTGGAGCAAAGCCGGCGGCCGCTCTTCTGTCCGGGTGTGAATAATCCAATCGGGACGGTAGAGGTTGAATGCCGGCGGATCGCACAACAGATCCATGTGTGCCTGCCAATAGGACTGGACTGTCCCGACATCCATCCAGTAACCTTCGTAGCGGTAGGCAAACACCCTTCGCCCCGATTCAACCAAACGAGGAAGGATATTCTTGCCAAAGTCATGGTGGGAGTCCTGCATCAGGTGATCTTCCCACAATGCTTCGTTGAGGACATCCAGATTGAACAAGTAAATGCCCATGTTTGCCAGTGTGGATGGCGGATTTTCTGGTTTCTCAACAAAGGAGGTAATCCGATTGTTTTCATCAATCCCTACAATTCCGAAGCGGGAGGCTTCTTCGATGGGGACATCAATCACGGCTACGGTTACTTCGGCCTGATTTTGCTGGTGGAATTGAATCATCGGGTTGTAATCCATGGTGTAAATGTGATCGCCAGACAAAATCAGGATCGTATCTATGTTGCCGCGTTTAATAAAAGTGAAGTTTTGCTGAACGGCATCAGCCGTACCAACAAACCAGCTTGAACCGCGAGCCCGATAAGGCGTGAGAATTCGTACGCCGCCGGTAAAATCGCGGTTCAAATCCCAGGGACCGCCGGCGCCAATGTGTTCAATCAATGAATGGGGGCGGTATTGGGCTACCAACATCACATCGAAAAGGCGAGAATTGACGCAATTGGATAAGGGAAAATCAATGATGCGATATTTACCCGCAAACGGCACCGCTGGTTTGGTGCGTTTGGCGGTCAGTATGCTTAGACGAGTGCCTTCACCGCCGGCAAGTATCAGACTTCGGATTTTCATTTAGTCTGCTCCACGAGTTCGAGATAGATTTTGGCATATTCAACGGCTGATTTTTCCCAGGAGAAATCCTGCTGCATTCCGTTTCGTTGAATGGTTCGCCAGACTTCCATGTTGGGGTAAAGGTTTAGGGCGCGTTCCAGTGCGCCAATAAAGGCTTGAGGAGAAGCCTCCTCAAACAAAAAACCGGTAGATTGGGCTGGATCATCATGGTCGCGGATCGTATCTTTCAACCCGCCAGTGGCGCGGGCCAATGGGACACAGCCGTACCGCATGGCGATCATTTGTGCCAGACCGCATGGCTCGTAACGTGAGGGCATCAGGAGAATATCGCCAGAGGCGTACATACGACGAGCAAAACCGGCATCAAAGCGAATGATGGCGCGCACCCGGTCGGGAAATTCAGCTTCCAGACTGCGGCAGTCACTTTCCAGCAGCGGGTCACCGTTTCCCAGCAGGACGAATTGCCAGTTTTGATCTGCCATTTGGCGCAGCCCGGCGATGGCAATATCAATTCCTTTTTGTTGATCCAGCCGGCTGATGATGATTAACAAGGGAGTATCTGCTTCAACCGGCAGGTTCAAATCTTCCTGCAAGGTTTTCTTATTCAGGGAGCGCTTTTCTAGGGTTTCGATGGAATATCGTTCAATCAGGGCTGGGTCGGTTTGGGGATTCCACGAGTCTTGATCAAGACCGTTCAAAATGCCGGAGATCGAGGAGCGGCGGGTCTTAAGAAAGTCCTGTAAGCCGCAGCCGAACTCCGGGGTCAAAATTTCACTGGCATACCCCGGTGAAACGGCGATGATTCGATCGGCGGCCAGCAATCCTAATGGCAGGGGAAACAAGGTAGCCCATTTAGGAAGACGCTTGTCCCTTGATCGAGGAATACCATATTTAATCATGGCCTCTTCGGCGTCTTTTCCCATAAACGGCAGGTTATGAATACTCAGAATCTTCCGAATTTTCTGAAGTTCGGGCTGGTTTTTTTGGCGGATTTGTAAAGCGTACAGGCTGGCGGCTGTGTGCCAGTCGTTAGCGTGAATGATGTCCGGCTGCCAATCCAGATGCTTTATCAATTCCAGTACTGCCAGAGAGAAGAAAACGTATTTTTCTCCATCCAACGCGGCGTCGCTGCTATAAACCGGCATATCCGGTAAAATGGGAGGGCCTTCGATGAGGTAAACCGGTAAACCATTGACTTCGGTCAAAAAGGCTTTGGCGGGCAGGTCTTCACCGGGGTGGTCAACCAGAAAGGAGGCAACAAAACGAGGTTCACGTACTTTGAGTTTGATTTCCTCATGAAAGGGTAAGACCAGGCGAACATCCAAACTCGGGCCTGTCCAGAATGGAGGCTGTAACTGACGTAAAGCGGAAGGGAGCGAGCCGGCTACATCTCCCAATCCTCCCACTTTGACCAAAGGTGCAGCTTCGGATGCCAGAAAGATCACATTCAATGATGATTTATCAGTGGGTTTTGTCATCCTGACTCCTCCTTCTTATCATTTCCGTGGCTGATTATGCGTTGACCAGTTCAATATAATCCTGAGAGATGGTTTGCTGGGGTGATGCGCCTAATTTTTCCAAAATTTCCACCACCAGCCTTGATTTCAACTCGGCATCTTTGCGGCTCCACGTGCGGCTTTTGATTTCCAGAAAGTTACCCAATTCGGGCTTTTGCACATGGTCGAGGTTGATAAAAAATTCAGTTTCTTGGTAGCGCACCAGATAGCGCAATCGCTCTTTTTCAATTTCCGTTTCGCTAAGGGGTTTGAAGTACTCGCGATAAAAACGCAGACTCTGGGTAGCAGTGGCTAAATAGCGGCTGCGGGAAAGCAGAACCTTTTGCGGAAAAGAATATTCGCGGGTTGGACCGAGCAGGGTTAAGCGGGTGCGCACTCGGCTGACCTCACCGGTCGGAGTGATGAAGTGATCCTCGCGATAACGCAGGCGCGATTCTTCAGGGAGCGGGAAATTAAAGTACACATCATATTCGCGGTAATGGCGGGTGCGCACAATTTCAAATGCAGGATCGGAGAGCCGTTCTTGAATTGAGGAGATGTTTTCCACCGGTGCCTTGACCTGAACCTCAAAGGATTCTTCCTCTTCGGTAGCCTCACCCAACGCTAGCAGTTTGGAAAGCAGCGATTTTTCACGCTGGATGAGAAAGACATCAATCCGGCGGGCATAATCCTCAGCCTCGCGCAGCATTTCTTCTTCATTGAGGGTCAGCAGCTCGCGATCGCGCATCAACCATTTGCCGTTGACCATCACATCGGTGACGTCCATCGCCTTAGCGGCGTAAACAACCTGAGAATAAATGCCTTGTTGGTCGCGTTGGAAGCGGGGAGAGTTATGTATTGGGGCAAGGTCGAGCAGAATTAAATCGGCGCGTTTGCCGGCTTCAATCGAACCGGTCAGGTGACCAACGTGCAGCGCTTTGGCCCCTTTGCAAGTCGCCATGGCTAACGTCTCCAGGGCAGGCAGAGCCGTAGGATCGCCGCTGGATCCCTTGGCCAGAAAGGATGCCAGACGCATCTCTTCAAACATGTCAAGGTCGTTGTTAGAGGCCGGTCCGTCTGTGCCGATACCTACGTTCAACCCCAACTCCAGCATCTTCTTAACCGGAGCGATGCCAGAGGCCAACTTGAGGTTTGAGGAGGGGTTGTGGGCGATACCGGTATTGTAGTGTTGAAAAGTACGCATTTCGCCCTCGTCCACATGGACACAATGAGCTGCGATGACTTTGGCATCCAGCAAACCCAGTTTTTTGACAAAGGGGATGACCGGCATACCTTGTTCGCGGCGCATATTTTCCACTTCTTGAGCGGTTTCGGAAAGGTGGATGTGAAGCGGAACATCCATTTCAATTGCCAGTTGTGCACAAGCCCGCAGAATTTCATCCGTACAAGTGTAGGGAGCATGTGGGGCAACTGCCGGGATGATCAACGGGTGGTTCTTCCAGCGTTGGATGTAATCGCGGGCGTAGGCAAGGGATTCTTCATAGGATTGAGCATCCGGGGTTGGAAACTTTAGCACGGATTGACCACAAATCCCGCGCAGGCCGGCCTGAGCCGTTGCTTTGGCAATGTCTTCTTCAAAGTAATACATGTCGGCAAAAGTGGTTACGCCGCCCCGAATCATCTCCGCACACGCCAATCCGGTGCCAAGACGGACAAAATCGGGGGAAACGAATTCCCGTTCAACCGGCATCATATAGCCCAACAACCAGACATCCAGCCGCAGGTCATCCGCCAGACCGCGCAGCAGGGTCATGGGTACGTGGGTGTGGGCGTTGACCAGACCCGGCATAAGGATTTTCCCGCCGCAATCCATCACTTGATCCGCAAAGTATTGCTGCATGATTTCATTTTGCTGCCCGACAGCCACAATGTTTTCTTGCCGAATTACAACTGCTCCGGGTTCGTATAGATTATATTGTTTGTCCATTGAAACAACAATGGCGTTCTTTAAGATAAGATCGGCTGAAAATGTCATAAGTTATCTTCTCCGGAAGGATTTGAAGGCAGACGGCGGCGCACAAATTCGAGCATGGTGCGCATAGCCCATGTACCGGCTAAAGATGGCGGGCCGCCGTAAGATCGGGTTATTTTTTCGATATCCTGCGGCGTACGCAGATAGATGGTCAACTGCTGTTGTTGCTCTCCGCGCTTGAGGCTGGCTATTAAACCAATATGACTTTGACTAAAAGCGGGATTTTGTTGATGGCTTTCCAGGAGTTTGTCCCATTCGGTGTATGGTAAAAAGAGCAGGTTTTGTACGTTGAGTGCGACGGTTTCCAGCCGCTTTTTTACTTCTTCCGGAAAGCCGGCAACGGCAATGAAAATTTCCCAATTTAATTCGCGGAGTTTTTCGGCAACAACCTGTTCTAATTTTTGTTGATTAATCCCAAAAATGGCAAACCCCATTCGTTCGTAAATTTGACGGACGGTTTTCTGAATCATCTGATCGCATTCCTCAATCGAGGCGGCTTTGGCAGTAATGCGAATATCCACCTGACCGGGATGGGCGAGCAGTCCGACGGTTGGATTGGACTGCTTTTCCAAATCGGCAAGCCATTCGTCCACCTGAGATTCACCAACGCCGGCGGCATGTAACACATAAGCACGAATCACTTCTCGCAGATCAAATTTTGAGCGCAGGAGAGGGATCACGGATTGAAAGAGGATGGTTTCCATCTCGCTGGGGACCCCCGGCAGACAGATAATCACTTTATCCCCCACAGGAACATAAAATGCCGGTGCAGTCCCGACTGGGTTGGGGATGGCCACTGCCCCGTCGGGAAGATAGGCTTGCCTTCGGTTGTTTTCTGTTGGTTGGCGGTTGTAGCGTCGAAAGCGCTCTTGAATTTGCTCCCACAATTCGGGATGGAAAATTAGTTCGGTGTGAGTGGCCAGAGCGACGGCTTCGCGGGTGGGGTCATCCACGGTGGGGCCTAAACCGCCGGTTGTGATGATAATTTGGGCACGCGAGAGCGATTCGCGGATGGCTTCGCTAATCCGTCCGGCGTTATCGCCGACAATCATGGTTCGGTAAATATCCACCCCATAATCACGCAATGTGCGCGCAATGAAGGCGGTGTTGGTGTCTAACGATTCTCCCAACAGCAATTCGGTACCGATAGCAATGATTTCAGCAGCAGGCATAGGTTTGGTTTTTGATAAAATAAGAAAGTGTTTAAACCTTTCTCAAAGTTTAGCACAAAACAGCCTTGTAGCAAAACTCGATAAGGCGCCCGGAAATCTTCGGCGGGAATGAGAAACCGCCAGATCACTGAGGATCGTGTGAAAACTTATCGTCAACAATTTGGAACGTGGGGTGAGTTTGTTGCCGCCAACTGTATCAGCGCTGCAGGATATTCGCTGATTGATCAGAATGTTCGCACCCCCTATGGGGAAATTGACCTGATTGCCCAACAAGGACAGACAATGGTATTCTTTGAGGTTAAGACGCGCAGTACGGATGATTTTGGAAATCCCGAGGAATCCGTAGATGCCAAAAAAGTTGAGCATTTGATCAACGCCGCTCTGTATTTTATCCAACAACGCCCCGACTTCACGGGTGATTGGCGGATTGACTTGATCGCTATTCGAGGAAAATTAGGTCAAAAAGACCCTGAAATTGAGTGGTTTGAAGATGTCGCCCATTAAAGCTTCGAATCGCTTGATCGTGATTGTGGGGCCGACAGCGGTTGGAAAAACCGAAACGGCTATTCAACTGGCCGAGCAATTTGATGGGGAGATTGTTTCGGGGGATTCACGGCTCTTTTACCGGGGGATGGATATTGGAACAGCCAAACCCACTTTGGAAGAGCGGCAGCGTGTACATCATCACTTGATTGATGTTGCAGACCCCAACGAGGTGTGGAGTTTGGGGGTTTTTAAGAATGCGGCAAAACAGGCCATCGCTGAAATTCACGCCCGCAATAAATTGCCATTTTTGGTTGGCGGAACCGGTCAGTATATCACTGCCTTGCTTGAAGATTGGACTGTACCCGCTCAACAGCCGGATACCCGATTGAGAGAAGTTTTAGAACGGTGGGCAAAAACCATTGGTCAGGATGATCTTCATCGCAAACTGGCGATTTTAGACCCGTCGGCTGCCGAAACCATTGATCCGCGTAACCTCCGCCGTACGATCCGCGCCTTGGAGGTCATCCTGAAGACCGGTAAGCGTTTCTCGCAACAGCGCCAAAAGGGCGAGTCGCCGTATCAAACGCTGAAAATCGGCTTAAAAAGACCACGTCCGGTGTTATATCAACGGATTGACCAGCGGATTGATCAAATGCTCAAAGCGGGATTGGTGGACGAAGTCAAGAATCTAATTGAGGGTGGACTGAAAACCAACTCACCGGTTTTTTCAACGATTGGTTACCGCGAGATTGCGGCTTACCTGCAAGGGAAGATCAGTCTTGATGAGGCAGTTAGTTTAATCAAGAAAAACACCCGCCAATTCGTGCGCCGACAGGCCAACTGGTTCAAAGAAAACGACCCGCAAATACACTGGTTTGAAATGAACGAAAAAACCACCCGCGATATTGCAGAGCTGATTCGCGGGTGGTTAGGGGATTGTTGACGCTTATGAGTTGTTGGCTGCCATCATTGGCACACCGCTTCGTTTGGGGACGGGTGGCGGAAAGAGACGCTCAAACTCCTCGCGGGAGATGGTTTCTACTTCCAATAATCGCTGGGCAACCGCGTCCAGTTTGTCGCGGTATTCGATGAGGATTTGACGGGCTTGCTGATAGGCATCATTGACAAGGCGGCGTACTTCGGCATCAATCTGTTCGGCGACGGCT
Source organism: uncultured Bellilinea sp. (assembly GCA_938040735.1). GTDB lineage: Bacteria > Chloroflexota > Anaerolineae > Anaerolineales > Anaerolineaceae > Bellilinea. The sequence goes on along the minus strand of CALHYE010000013.1, from coordinate 30,915 downwards.
TCGGAGTAATCGCGCTGTTCCGAGATCTCCCGTCCTAAGAAGATTAATTCTTCTTTCTGTCCGTAAACCATCGGTCCCATTTCACTGCTCATGCCCAGACGGGTAACCATGGTGCGGGCTATTTGGGTAACCCGTTCAATATCGTTGCCCGCACCGGATGTGATGTCGTCAAAGACGATCTCTTCGGCGGCACGCCCGCCCAGCAAACCGACCATTTGGGCGATTAATTTTTTGCGCGGGATGATGGTTCGATCTTCGGTTGGCAGGGCAATGGTATAGCCTCCGGCCATTCCGCGAGCGATAATCGTGACTTTTTGGACGGGGTCGTGATCTGGCAGTGCGTTCATCACCACCGCATGTCCGGCCTCGTGATAGGCAATGATGCGTTTTTCCTCATCGCTGATCAAACGGCTTTTGCGTTCTGGGCCGGCGATGACGCGCTCAATGGCTTCTTCAAATTCCGCCTGAGAGATGCTCTTTTTGTTGCGGCGAGCGGCGAGAATGGCGGCTTCGTTCACCAGATTTTCTAAATCTGCGCCGACAAAACCGGGAGTTGCCCGAGCCAGCACGCTGAGGTCTACGTTGGGTTCGAGGGGCTTGCCTTTGACATGCACTTTGAGAATGGCTTCTCGCCCACGGACGTCGGGCCGGTCCAGCACTACCCGCCGGTCGAAGCGGCCGGGACGCAGCAAGGCCGGGTCAAGAATATCCGGGCGGTTGGTTGCGGCCATGATGATGATGTTGGTATCGGTATCAAACCCATCCATCTCGACCAGCATTTGGTTCAGGGTTTGTTCGCGTTCATCATGACTGCCGCCCAGACCAGCCCCGCGCTGACGCCCAACAGCATCAATTTCATCCACGAACACAATGCAGGGGGAGTGGCGTTTGGCCTGATCGAAAAGGTCGCGCACGCGGCTGGCGCCAACGCCCACAAACATTTCAACAAACTCCGACCCGGAGATTGAGAAGAAGGGAACTCCGGCTTCACCCGAAACGGCTTTTGCCAGTAGAGTTTTTCCCGTTCCGGGTGGACCAACCAGCAGCACTCCCTTGGGGATACGAGCTCCCAGCTGGATGAACTTTTGAGGTTCTCGAAGAAATTCGACAACCTCTTTCAGTTCCTCCTTGGCTTCTTCTACTCCGGCAACATCCGAAAAGGTCACGGTTGGGTGATCTCCGGTGAACATGCGCGCGCGGGATTTTCCAAAGGACATGGCCGCATTGTTACTGCCCTGGGCCTGCCGGAAAATGAAGAAGAAAGCGCCGATTAGAATCAGAAACGGTAAGATATAACCCAGTGCGGTCAAAACGCCAACCCAGGCGCTGGGGGGTTTGATGATAATTTTGATGCGTTCCGGGTGCAGTTGTTCCTGAGTTACCCCTAAATTAAGAAGTTGCTCAACCAAAGTTGCAGAAGGTTCTTTGGTGGAAAGCGCTTCGCTCAGGTCTTTGTAGGTGATCTTCAGGCGGTTGTCATCCTCTTCAATTTTAGTAACCCGCTGATTTTTGATATCTTCTGCCAGCTGGTTGATTGAAACTTCGGAGGTGCTGCTCCGCTGGCTGAAGCTATACATCACCATTGCGATGATGGCTACAAACAACAGCAGGTAGACAACATAGGATTGGTTGCGAGAGCTCACTTATACCTCCAGATTAATAGAAAACCCATTTGGGCTAATTGCCTTTATCATTGTGGAGAATTATACCAATCTATCTATGCCCCTGCTAGTCTATGAATAAGGATTAGGACGGTATTTACATAACTCTTATGTTGACGGAATGAATAACCCTGTCTATACTGGAGTTAGTGAAATAAATTTTGGACATGGAGGTGAAAAATGACCGACCAGCCGGAATCATTCCCTCATAAACCCTTTGACGAACGCATGGAAGAAAGCCATGAGGAAAAAAGTGAAACTCTCGAGCCGTCAGACCGGCCGATGCGGGCTGTATTTCCCATATTGGAGGGGGATGAGAACAAAAAGCCTCTGGTAACGGACGACTTCATCACGCCGGAGCGGATTCAGGCTCTGCATGATCGCGCCAGTTATGCGCTGGAAAGAATCAAAGGGGAAATTAATAAAATTGAATTGGCTGGTCAGTTGTTTGACAAAATTGAAAGTTCCCGTCAATTGCTGTTCGACGGAAAAGACAATTTTGAAGAATCCGAGCGATTGATTGTGGAAGTTGAACACCGGTTGGATTTCATTCAGCGTGTGAAACAATCATCCAGGACCGTTGGTTTGCGGTTGTTTGTGTATGAGTTATTTATTTTTTTGGCGTTGATTACTGTATTTGTTCTCGCCAATATCGAACCGCAGGCCTCCATTATCAATCAGGCAAGCCCGTTTGCATCGGTCAATCTGGTGCAGTTCATAAATACGCTATTATGGGGCGGTTTTGGGGGTGTAGTGGGCGCTTTATATGCCTTGTGGAAGCACATTGCGGCAGAGCAAGACTTTGATCCTCAATATGCGCTCTGGTACATTACCAACCCCTTGTTGGGAATTGCCTTAGGAGCATTCGTTTTTCTGGTCTTTCAAGCGGGTTTCTTTTCTCTCACAGCCGGAACGGAAGAAAATGTAACCATTCGCTCCGCGCTGGTCATTTATGTGTTTGCGTGGGTAAGCGGATTCAAGCAAAATGTAGTTTATGAAATTGTCCGCAGAATTCTGGATGTCTTTCGGGTTGAATTGGGTGGAAAGACTGCCGAGGGGCAGACCAGTGGCACAACCGAGGAGGAACGGAAGTAGTTATTCTACCTTCACGGCCTGAATGGTTTGCCAGGCCTGATTGATGTGGATCCGGTCATGAGTGGCAACAAAACCGACCAATTCCTTTAAGGTTGTCGGCCCAAAAATGGCATGACGAGCCGGTTTTTGCCATTCCTTTTCATGCAGGTTGATCAATCTGCTAATAATCTCACTGCGAGCCAGAATGAATCCCTCAAGAGCGTTTTTCCCGTTTTCTAAAATGCAATTCCGCTGTTCAACCCAGCCATCGGTCATTGCGGCCGGCAGGAAAGGCCGGTTTTTGGTCAAAATGGTTTGGATGCGTTCGAGATTAACCTCACGGTCCACATCGCGCAGGTGACATAAGATCTCGGTGAAGCACCATTCCTTGGGCTCGGGCCGTTGATTCCAAAGGTGAACTGGAAGAATTGAAGAAAAGGTATCCAGCGCAGCCGGCGTGGATTGTAAGGTCGCCAGAATGGCTGCAACCCCATCGTAGGAAGGCACAGATTCGATTTTGGCGATTGTGTCAAGCCAGTCCAGCACTTCTTCCAATCGTCCGGTCTTGCTGAGAGGGTTTCGGTTGACAACTTTTGGCGGATGGTTGTCTTCGGAGACGTAATATGTAGGTAACCCCAATTTTTCTGCCGGTAGAATATCGTCCTCTAAACTATTGCCAACCATCACAGCCGGTGTTTGCGGCCAACGCAGGACGGCGAGAATCTCCGCAAAATAAGCCGGATTGGGTTTGCAAAAGTGCGAGTTTTCATAAGTCGTCACCAGCGCAAATGGAAAACGGTTTACTGGCAAGCCAGCCCATTCCAACCGTTGTTCAATCGCGGTGCGAGGGAAGAGCGGATTGGTGGCGATGACTACCTGCCATCCTCGCTCAAAGGCGGATTCAACAAGGCGGATGGCTGCGGGTCTAGGTCGGGTTAATTCTCTCAATTGAGGGAACTTCGTCCGATAGAAATCATCAATCCGTTCCTTGAGGGCTGGTTTGGATTCACCCGCTGCGGGGTAAAAAACCTGATCAAAGGCATCTTCCAGCGTTCCGTCTGGCAATTGTTTGCTGAGCATGGCATAAACGGCCTGCTGCATCGCCCGCTGAAATTGAGCAGGTGAGATTGTTTCTGCCAGCGCTTCAGCCAGCATTTCAAAATAGCGTTGGATAAACGGTTGAATATCGTTATCCAGCAGGGTGTCATCTAAATCAAACAGAACGGTGAGGGTCATGGAAGTTTTTGTTCAATGAAAGGCGGTGGAAGTGGATGACATTGACCGCAACCCACATGCGGTTCAGCAACAACTTGATAGGTCTTATTACAATAAGCGCTGATGACTACTTTCCGGTTTATACCCAAAAATCCACGGTTAACTTTAGCTTCCAAAACCATGTAGGGACAGGCGTTGGCTCTTTGAATGCCCGGCACAGGGCAAGTTTTACATAAATCGGCTGTCCAATGGAAGGGAGGAGGTGCATTACCAATCAGACGACACTCCTCCCTTTTTCGTCCTCGATAATAATCGCCGAAAAAATAACTGCACTCAAAACCCGCCGGGGTCTTCATTCAAACCGAAGCCTTGTTATTGAACGCGGGTTACATAAGTGCCTGTGCGGGTATCTACACGGATAGTATCGCCCTCTTCCACAAAGTTGGGTACCTGTACCTGAATACCGGTTTCAACAGTGACGGTTTTGGTTACTCCGGTTGCGGTATCACCGCGTACAGCAATTTCCGCGTAGGTAACTTTCAAATCTACCGTGGTAGGAAGTTCAACATCCAGCGCTTCACTACCGTAAAAGGTCAATTTGACGGGCATTTCCTCTTTTAGGTAACCTGCCGCATCGCCGAGGATTTCAGCCCGAATGGGGTACTGCTCAAAGGTTTCCGTGTCCATGAAGTAGTAAATTTCACCGTCATTGTAAAGATATTGGGCATTGTGGTATTCAAGGCGCGCTTCAGGAACACGATCTCCCGAAGTGAAGGTCTTTTCGAGCGTAGCCCCACTGCGTAAATTGCGGGCTTTGATTCGAATGGTGGCATTGCCGCGTCCGGGTTTGTGGTGGCTGTACTCAAGAACTTTGTAGAGGTTTCCATCCAGTTCGAAAGTTACACCTTTGCGAAGATCATTGACGTCAATCATAAAATCTTTCCCTGTATTCAGTATAGATTAAGAACGGGTAGATTATAGCGCACAGCAGCAGGAGTGGCAAGTAAAAAAAATCACACCCCTTCTATGGGGGTGTGATTTGTCAGTTTGGATTGAGATTAACCCAACTTTGGTTCGATCAAGCCGTAGGTGCCATCCCGCCGCGTGTACAGGACATTAATCGCATTGGTATTTGCATTATAAAATACGAAAAAGTCTTCATGTCCAAGCAGTTTCATCTGCTCAATGGCTTCCATTTCGTCCATAGGAACCAGTGAAAAAGTTTTGCGACGGGCAATGATGGGCATTTCCTCCACATCGGTGGAGGTTTCTTCGGCTGCCGGCTCGCGGGCAACCTCTGAAGCGGGGGTGCCGTCACCGCGTCCACGCTGCCGTTTCCCCTTAAACCGTGAAATTTGACGCTGCATTTTATCAACGGCTTCGTCAATGGCTGCAAAAAGGTCATCCGCCCGTTCTTCTGCACGTAAAATAAAACCCTTACCGCGAATGGTGATTTGTGCAACCTGCCGGTCAGAGGCGCTTCTTGCTGACTTTACATAGGACAGATCTACCCGGGTATCTTCAACATCATTGATTAATTTATTCAATTTGGAGACTTTTTTGGTGACATACTCTTGAAGACGATCGGTCAGTTCCAGATTACGTGTAAATACTTCAATTTGGGGTGTCATTCCTTCCTCCTGAGGGGTAAGATTGGGGTAAGGTAAACAGGCATACCGGGATTTCTCTTAGTATACCTCAACTTGAATCGAGGTGAACAGTACGGGCGAGTGTGATTGCATATACTTTTACGGCTCCAGCGGCTTTTAGCGCTTCGGCACAAGCAGAAAGTGTGGCGCTGGTGGTGGCAATATCATCAACCAAAAGAATGGTCTTGTGTTTTACAATTTTGGACTGAGCCGTGAAGGCTCCTTGGACGTTCGCGCGCCTTTGTTCTGCATTCAATCCCACCTGAGTGCGCGTTTCTCGAATACGAGACAGGGCTTTGTTATTGAAAGGTATGGAAACTGCCCAGCCAAGGATTTGAGCCAGCAATGCAGATTGATTGTAACCTCTTTGTCGCAGCCGCTGTGGGCTGAGCGGTACCGGACAAATCAAATCCACCTGCCAATTCTGTTGAATGAAGAGAGAGATAAGCATTCGACAAAGGGTGTCTGCCAGCGGCAGATCGTTCTCGTATTTCATCCGATGAATGCTCTGCCGGAGAATGCCTTCATATTTGCTGAAGGAACGCAATTGATCAAAAGCCGGGGTTTGAGACTGACAATCGGGGCAAAGATGACCAACCTCCGGCAAGTCGCAATGGGGGCAAGCGCGTTGGTGGTCAATGGGTATGATTTGTTGCAAGCAAGAGGTACACAACCGCTCACCATTTTTGCCGCACCCAGCGCAGGAAGGGGGATAAAGCCAGTCCATCGCAATCCAGAAGAAATTTTGGATTGCAAACAATCGAGAGGCTTTCGTCAAGGTGTGCATGGATTACCAGGCCTGTTTTTGAGCCTGTACCTAAACGGGTTGTAATACCGAATTTTTATCGCGGTTATTGAAACATTCCGCCGAGGGCTGACTGGAATAAACGAAGCGCTGCAGGCGTGAGCAGAACGATCATCAAAGAGGGAAAGATGAGAAGCGCCATGGGAATCAGCATTTTTAGCGGCGCTTTATGGGCTTCTTCTTCGGCGCGTTGGCGGCGTTTGACCCGCATTTGATCGGATTGAATACGCAAAACTTTTGCCAGACTGACACCCAATTGTTCAGACTGGATGACTGCGGCTACAAAACTGGTCATTTCGGGAATGCCGATGCGTTCAGCCATATCCCGCAGGGCTTCGCGGCGGACTTTACCCAATTGAATTTCCTGAATGGTGCGGGCAAAAGCGAAAGAAAGTTGAGATTCCCATTTTTCGCTTACTTTCGACATGGCGGCGTCAAAGCCTAAACCGGCTTCAACACAAATTGTCAGGAGGTCAAGCGCATCCGGCATGGCTTTGCGGATTTCTTTTTGACGGCGGGAGATTTTGCTGGAAAGCCACAATTGGGGAAACATGTACCCGATGCCGCCAAACAAAGCCGCAAACAACAGCACCCGGCCGAAGGGCCATTTCGTTGCTCCGACGGTGAAAACCAGAACGACAAGTCCACCAAAAATGAACGCGCAAACCGCCTGAAGGGCAAGGATCATCGTAGCATCTATATTAGCCGGGCTGCCGGCAAGTTCCAACTTGCGGTTGATCGAATTGATGGCGTTTTGAGGCGTGAAACGAATAGCCAGTTCACCCATTTTACGAGCCAAAGGGTAGATTACCCGCTGAGTGAACGGCTGGGAGAGTTCCAGTTTACGCAGGTCAACTTGTTCGCCGGTTCGGCTAAATTCTTCCAGGCGCGCCTGAAGCGCACGTTCGTTTGCCAGTTCGGGGTTACGAAGGCCGATGACGGTTAAGATAACCGCTCCGAGAATTACCAAACCACCGACAACGAATAGAATCCACATATCAGCCTCCTTAGTTTGACCTATACTTCAATGTCGGCGAGTTTAGTCATTGTAAAATAACCCGAAATAATGAGTATGGCTGCCACACCCAAAGCGATGTAGCCGCATGGGACACTTTCCGGCTTGAAAAAGGTCATAATATAGTCTCGGTTGAGCAGGTACAGGGTCGCTATCAGCAATAATGGGAGTAAGGAGAGGAACTTACCCGAGTACATGACCTGTGTGGTGAGAACCCGAATCTCGCCTTTAATTCTCACCCGTTCGCGGATGGTGAATGAAATTGTATCCAAAATCTCGGCTAAATTACCACCCACCTCTCGTTGAACGTTGATCGCGGTGATCACCAAGTCAAGGTCATCGGATGGAATTCGCTTCAAGAGGTTATCCAGCGCTTTTTCCATGGTGATACCCAGCTGCATTTCCTGAACCACGCGGTGGAATTCATCCGAGATGGGTGGAGGTAATTCTTTTGAAACGGCTTCCATGGCTTGCATGGTGGAATAACCTGCACGCAGGCCGTTGACCATCAGGTTGAGCATGTCCGAAAGCTGTTCGTTGAAGCGGATGAGCCGTTTGTTTTGCTGTCGTTTGACGTAGAAGCGAGGCAAAAAGGCTCCAATGATTCCCCCAATTACTGCGGTGACAATACTGTATTGACCGATGACATAGCCCACGCCTGCCGACACGATAATGCAGATGACAATTAAGGCAATGAATTCGCCCGGCCGCAATTTCAAGTCAGCGCGGCTGAGTTCCTGTGAGATTCGTTCTCCCAGAGAAGAGCGTTCCACGCGCCGGTTTAACCAGTCGGTCAGGGGGGTGGAGCGGCCCTTTTCACTCAAAATTTCCTGCTGTTGGGTTTCAACATAGCGCCCCAGCCGCTCTTCGACCATGCTGCGTTCGCTGGTAATTGAAACGACAATTCCGAGAATCAAAAGCAGGAAGGCAAATCCTCCTCCGATCAGTAAAACCATGGTAGGGCTGAAAATCATAGGTTCACCTGCTTTCTGGCAAAAAATTAGCCAATCGGCCTAAAGCAATTTACCTTCTACGAGATTCTCCCATACCCCATAGAGAGGGTGGAAGATGGATGCCGGCTGCTTCAATTTTTTCGTAAAATCGCGGGCGCAGGCCGGTGGGGCGCAAGCGTCCAATGACTTTGCCGTTTTCATACCCGGCTTGTTCAAATTGATAAATATCTGTCATGGTAATCACATCGCCCTCCATGCCGGATACCTCGCAGATGTTCACTACCTTGCGAGTGCCGTCTCTCAGGCGTTCTTGATGGACGACTACATCAATAGCAGACGAAACCTGCTCGCGAATGGCGCGAACGGGTAAGTCCATGCCGGCCATCATCACCATTGTTTCCAAACGGGAGAGGGTGTCACGCGGGCTGTTGGAGTGCAGCGTGGTCATTGAACCGTCGTGACCGGTGTTCATAGCCTGGAGCATATCCAGAGCGGCTTCATCGCGAATCTCACCCACAATGATACGGTCAGGGCGCATACGCAACGAGTTGATTACCAATTGGCGGATGGTAATCTCCCCGCGTCCTTCAATGTTGGGGGGACGGGATTCAAGGGTAACTACATGCTCCTGGCGAAGCTGAAGTTCTGCGGCGTTTTCGATTGTGATAATCCGTTCATCGGCGGGGATAAAGCCGGAAAGCACGTTTAGAAGCGTGGTTTTCCCGGAGCCAGTACCTCCTGAAATGACGATGTTCAAACGCGCCTTAACGCAGGCATCCAGAAGCTGGATCGCTTCGGGGGTGATTGAGCCGAATTGAATCAGTTGATCCACGGTGATGGGGTTACGGGCAAATTTGCGGATGGTGAGAACCGGTCCGACCAGTGAAATCGGAGGAATCACCGCATTGACGCGGGAGCCATCTGGCAAACGGGCATCTACATAGGGGGAGGACTCGTCAATGCGCCTGCCCAAAGGAGCGACGATGCGTTCAATAATTCGCATGACATGTTCGTTGTTTTCAAACGTGATGGGCGCCCGTTGAATTTTCCCTCGTCGTTCTACGTAGACGTTTTTCGCTCCGTTGACCATGATTTCCGTGATGCTGTCATCGTCCAGTAAAGGCTGGAGCGGTCCGAAACCCAGGATTTCGGCGGCAATTTGCTCGTACATCCTGGCCTTTTCAGGACGAGAAAGGACGATGTTTTCCTCGCTCAGGATCTGCTCAAATAGTTCCTGTATCGTTCGACGCACCTCTGCGGTGCGGGTGACATCCATGTTGCTATCCAGGTTTGAGAGCAATTTATTTTGTACGCGTACTTTGAGATCCTGATAGGTATCCTGTGTGGTGGGCATGGATGGAGCGCCTACCCGCCGTGTTGGGACAGATGAAGGAGGAGTAGTCCCGCCGGGCGTTTTTCCTGCTCCACCCGGAGTTGGAGTTTGATCGCCTTGAATTCGTTTTAAGATAGACATGGCTAAATCTCCCCTGATTTACCTTTACTTTCTCCCAACCATTTCTCTTTCGGGAGTGATGGTTTCATCTTGTTGAATTCTTTTTTGGATTTGGTCAACAAGGTTATGGATATTCCGGCTGGCAAGCAAGTTTGGGTTTTCTAGAACAAATGGTGTGCCGCGATTTACCGAATAGGGTATGTTCCTGTCATCCAGAACTATCGAGCAAATGACCGGATGGTGAAGCCTTTCACTGATGGTTTCTGCGGTTAATTTTAAGCGATTATCGAAACGATTGAGGATAAAAAGAACCCGGTCAATGATCTTTGACTCATTGGCTATGGAAAGGAAAACGCTGCAACTTCGCAATGCAGGAATATCTTGCGTTGTGACCAATAAAATGTAATCGGAAACCTCTAACGCCGCCTGAACCGTTTCGGTCAAATACGATGCAGTGTCCACGATGACATAGTTGTACATTTGTTGAAGAAACTGCAATGTGAGTTTGAACTGGTCAGATGTAATGGTTTCGGCAAGTTCGGGACTGGGTGGGCAAGTGAGTACGTGGATTCCAGATGTTTTGTGAGTGGTGACAACATCCTCGACAATTTCGGGGTCGAGTTCTTCGGCACGTTTGGTGAGGTCATATAAACTATTTCGTCCCTGTTCATTCAGAAAGATGCTCACGTCGCCAAATTGAAGGTCGCCATCAACAAGCAGCACTTTGTTATCGGCTTTTTTGAGAGCAATTGCCATGTTGGTGGCAATGGTCGTGCAGCCGACTCCTCCCTTGGGGCTGTATACTGTGATGATTTTTCCTTTTTGCAGCACAGGGGAGGAGCCAGCTTGAGCCGTGTCCACGTTATAAGCCGGCAAGACCGCCGCAGCCCTTTTCCGATCCTCAGCGGCCATTTCTCCGGCTCTAAGGATTGCCGTGGTTAAGTCATCGGGATTGGGCGGTTTGCTGAGGAAGTCGGTTGCGCCGGCTATCATTGCCCGACGCATGTAGTTCGGGTCATTTTGCACGGTAAGAATGACGACTCGCGTGAAGGGGACTTTTTTGCGAATCCTTTCGGTAGCGGTAATTCCATCCATGTCTGGCATGTTGATGTCCATGATGGCTACATCTGGTTTGGTTTCTTGCGCCAGACGGATCGCCTCTTCCCCGCTGCCCGCAAAGCCAATTACCTCGATGCGCTTTTCGAACCTGATCAAATCGTTGATGACTTTGCGAGTTTCACTATTGTCGTCTACGATAATGACTCGAACCAATTCGTTATCAGGCATATATTCTCCTCATCAAACCGGTAATTATTCCTGTCTCATTTCTATTGAACCGGGATAGGGGTAGGACCGAGTTCGGGCATTTTTAATTTGTCCACCCGTGGTTCAATGGCATAAGGCAATTTGGCAGGAAGCGGAATGTTCTTTTGGTCCATGAGATACTGCTGCGTGACGGCATCGGTAACGATTGGTTTGGTATCGGTAGGATTACGCAAAGCGAGATTAAGGGTTACTTCACTGAGAAGCATATAGTTCAACGCGACGGCATCCTGCGGACTGACAACCAAGGTGATGGGGAAGGGTTCACCCATTCCCTGAACAGGGGCTGGCTGTGCCCCTTGTTGCTGTTGTTCCTGCGGGATTGGGGTGGGTTGTACTTGGGGTTGGGATTCCTGTCCGGTTCGCAGTACAACCGCATCTTGAATCACCGTCTGACAAACCAGTCTTGGTCGTTGGGATTCAGAGGGGACGATATAAAGCGGCAGGTTGAGGGTTGGGTCTAATATTGCTCTTCCCTCGGTTGCCCCATCCGGCGCTGGAATTATGCCGGCCGAAGCCCGTTCCGGGCCTCCCTGTTCACCGCCGGCTGCGCCCGGTCTTTCCACTACACCCACTTCGTTGGGTAATTTGGATTGGAACTGGGTATCCACGTCTATCAGCAACATACACCCGATCACCATGACGTGATCGCCGGGCGCAAGCGATTTATCTACGGATGTTAGGCGGGTTGCCGGGATTGGCATGGCGACAAAATCTTTTGGTACATCAAACGATGCCACAGAACCGCCGGCGGGTTCGATCAATACTGCCCTGGTAAGCGGAACGCTTTGCGGCAAATCGTATCTCGCGCGACTGCCAACAACCGATTGAATGTCGCGGAAAAATGTACCTTCAACATAAGATTCGGCGGGATAGTCAATCATCATCACTTTGGCTTCGGTGATCTCTTCACCGCGGGCGATGAATTGAGTCGTGATGACGATTTGGATCATCTGTTTGACTGGTTCTGCTGTGGGAAGGGGTTGTGCGCTCTGTTGTTGTTGCGTTTGCAGCCACAGATAAACAGCACCGACTGCAAAGATCAAGATTAGAGCCACCAGGATGATGATTTGCCCACCTCTTTTACCTTTAGCGGCCATGGAAATTCCTCCTGAGTTGAGATATGAATTTTGAAATGTGCATAAGCGATTGGGAATGGGTGTTTGGAATTTAGAGCCTGAATAATGCCAATAAAACCACCAAATAGCATTGGACTATACCACCATTATATAATATCAATAAAAATGTGCAAGGATTATCCATGACAAAATTCCTAATACTTTTGAAAGTTCAGATTGTCTGATTAAATGATAAACCCTGACCGAGCAGGGTTTATCAAAACTGGCTGAAATGAAATGCGGCAAAGTACTAGATGGCTTTCATAATGTTGGAGAAGATGTTGCCGATGGCCGGGCCGAGCAGTGCCAAAATAACGATCACAACAACGGCTACCAGAACAAGAATTAATGCATACTCAACCAAACCCTGGGCTTTTTCTTTGGGAGCGAACAACATGATTTTTCACCTCCTTTCCGCTCAAAGAATAATTAAGTACCAAATCTAAACTTTATTATAACCATACCGTTTGATAATTCAAGAACTATTAATTACAAATACCTTACAGGTGCAAACACAAAATCCGTTTGTGTCAAAGGTCTAAAATTTAGATCAACAAAAAAAAGACAAGCCCCTCAATTGAGGGGCTTGTCTTTTTTGAAGAGAATTGAACTGTTTGCTAAATAGCATTCATAATGTTGGAGAAGATATTGCCGATGGCCGGGCCGAGCAATGCCAAAATAACGATCACAACAACGGCTACCAGAACAAGAATTAACGCGTACTCAACCAGACCCTGGGCTTTTTCCTTCGGTGCGAACAGCATTTGTCTCACCTCCCTTCTGTTCAAAATTTGATTGTACGGATATATTATTTTATACATCATTCTTGTAAAAATACAAGTGATTTTCTCCCTTGTTTTTCAATTTTTTCAAAAATTTGCAACTGGAAATAAACAAATAACGTATACAACAACAAAGCATTGTAGAATTTTTGATCGTGTCTCTAAACGATTTGGCGAAACTGGTTGCGCCAAGCAAGTTGGATGGCTATAATGATAAAAGATCAAAGATAATTGGGAGGTAAAATGAGTGACTTATTTGAGCGAGTAACGGGTGATCAGGATATCATCAAAAAGTTGTTGGCCAACGTGCCTGGTTTTAAAGGTTACCTTGAAAAAAGGAGTCGAAAGCAATCCGATAAACTCTTACGAGAAGCGGTAGCCAATCGGTTTGAGCAATTATGGCAACGAGTTTCTGGTTTGCAGAGGGAGTTGATTTCTTCCGGTGATATCGGCCGGGTGGATGATCTAGAGGCGGCAGCCATCAAATTGCGCCAGTTTATTGACCGAATTCGCACGGCATCTTACGGATACTCGCCATTTTTTGCTGCCGTTAAGATCAATAGCGAAGATCTGGCAAGGGTCTACACGTATGATAATGCCATGTTTGAATTGGCTGATGAAGTAGCCCGGGCGATTGATCATGTTGAAGCTTCTTTAGGGACAGAAGGTCTGCCGGCTGCTATCCGAAACTTAACTACTACCGCTCAATCCTGCGTGGATGCTTTCAACAAACGGAATGAAATCATGATCAATTTTCAGGCGGGTGGGGCTGAATCATAACATTTCGTCCTATAAAATATTGAGAGGAGTAATCTACCCATGGCAAGAATATTTGATGTTGTTGAATATCCCAGCGAAATGACCGATGAGCTGGTGCGTCGCTTTCCTGAGCAAGGAATTGCGGATTTGCGGCTTGGTTCTCAGGTGATTGTACGTGAATCTCAAAATGCCGTTTTTATGCGTGACGGGCATGCCCTCGATGTCTTCGGCCCGGGACGCCATACCATAACCACTGCCAACATTCCCCTTCTGACTCGTCTCATTGGACTGGCGTTTAACGACCGCACTCCCTTCACGGCGGAGGTTTATTTTGTCTCCATGCGGGAGTTCCCCGATCGGAAATGGGGCACACCGCAGCCCATATTGGTTAGAAACCCAGGCATGGGTCTGGGAGTTGCACTGCTGCAAGGGTTTGGTACGTACAGTTTTCAGGTGAAGGATGCGCAGCAATTTGTCACCCAAATTGTCGGTGCGCAAGGCTCCTACCGCATGTCCGATATCGAAAATCGTTTGCGCACCATGCTGCTTTCCAAGCTCCAAGACCTGTTAGGAGAGATTGGAGCGACCAAAACCGTCGCTGAAATGATCGGTTTGATTGAAGAGATCGGCGCTGGCGTGCGCGCTAAAGCGCAAGATGATTTTGCCGCATTGGGCCTTTTGTTAAAGTCGTTTTATATTGGCAGCCTCAAACCATCCGAAAAATCTGCCGAAGAACTGCGTGCAATGGGGATGCTCGACATGGCAACCTACACCCAATTGCAAGCGGCAGACGCTTTGCGCGACGCGGCGCAAAATCCGAGCGGAGGGGCGGGTTTGACCGCAGGTATTGGCGCAGGGGTTGGATTGGGAAATGTGATCTCTCAATCTTTGCAGGGAATGGCCAGCGGGGGGCAAAGCGGACAAACCGCCTCGGCGGCTGGTGCGGCGGCAATTCCGTCGGTAATGACGCCGGGCGAAGCCGCTCAAATTCTCAAGGTGTCCGAAGAGGATGTAGTGGCGGCAATTCAGTCCGGTGAACTGAAAGCCAAAAAGATAGGAAACGCTTACCGAATCAGCAAAGAAGCGCTGGAAGAATTTTTGAAAGGTTGAAATTCAAGGAAAAGACCCGGCATTACTCAATAATGTCGGGTCTTTTTGTAATTAAAACCATTTTTATCGGAATTGACCTCGTGGTATAATCCTCCCATCGTTCCAGGCTGGCTATCTTTGGTTTGGGGAGAGTCTATGAATCTACATGAGTATCAGGCAAAACAAATCTTTGCGCAGTATGGGATACCCATACCACGCGGGCGGGTGGCCGCAAATCCGGCGGAAGCAAAACAGATCGCCGAAGAATTAGGCGGGAAAGTTGTGGTTAAGTCGCAGGTTCTGGTGGGCGGCAGAGGAAAAGCGGGCGGCATCCGTTTGGCAAAATCCAGTCAGGAGGCTGAAGAGCTGGCAACCCTGATTTTGGGAATGGAAATAAAAGGCTTGCCGGTCCGTAAAGTGCTGGTGGACGAAGCGGTTAGCATCGAAAAAGAAATTTATTTAGGAATTACCAATGACCGTTCTTCCAGGAGGCCGGTTTTGATGGCTTCTGCTGAAGGCGGGGTAGATATTGAAGAAGTAGCCTCTCGATCTCCTGAAAAAATCATCAAAATCCTGATTGATCCTCTGTTGGGGTTGAGAGAATACCAATCTCGCGATATTGCGGTATCCATTGATCTGCCGAAACCGTTTTGGCGTTCGTTTATCGCGCTGGCAGAATCGTTATGGCGAGTCTACCGCGAATCCGATGCAACCCTGGTGGAGATTAACCCACTGGTGATTACCAAAGATCAGCGTTTGCTGGCATTGGATGGAAAGATGAGCATTGATGATAACGCTCTCTTCCGCCATGCGGATTTGGCCGAGAAGCGGGATTTGGATATTGAAGCGCCTGCCGAAATTGAAGCGCGAAAGTACGGTTTATCTTATATCAAATTAGATGGAGAAATTGGCTGTATGGTGAATGGCGCTGGTTTGGCAATGGCGACAATGGACATCATCAAATTATATGGCGGGGCGCCAGCGAATTTTCTGGATATTGGCGGAGGAGCCGGGGCGGATAAGGTAGCGGCCGCGCTGAGGATTATCCTTTCCGATCCGCATGTCAAGGCAGTATTGATCAATATTTTTGGCGGGATAACTCGTTGTGACGAAGTTGCGCGTGGCATCCTTTCCGCGATCGGGGAGGTCAAACCCTCGGTTCCAATGGTGGTAAGGTTGGTTGGAACCAATGCCGAAGAGGGTCGGCGTCTGCTTGCGGATGCTCATATGCTCACTGCTGAAACGTTGGTGGAGGCAGCCCAGAAATCGGTTCAAGTTGCCCTGGGAGGTGCATTATGAGTATCCTGATCAATAAACAATCGCGCGTGGTGGTGCAAGGGATAACCGGACACGAAGGCTCATTCCACGCTCAGCAGATGCTCGCTTACGGAACAAATGTCGTGGCCGGCGTTACCCCCGGGAAGGGCGGTGAGTGGGTGCTGGATGGAAAAGTGCCGGTTTTTGACTCGGTTAAGGTGGCGGTGGAAGCGACTGGGGCGAATGTTTCGGTCATTTTTGTGCCGGCTCGTTTTGCAGCCGATGCTATTTTTGAGGCGGCTGATTCCGGCGTTCCGCTCATTTTCTGCATTACGGAGGGTATTCCAGTCCAGGATATGATGGCTGTTCGCGCTTATCTGGATCAAAAAGGCGTCCGTTTGGTTGGCCCAAATTGCCCTGGAGCGTTAACTCCCGGAGAGGCAAAGGTGGGAATCATCCCGGGAAACATTGCTATTCCCGGTGACATTGGAGTCGTTTCCCGTTCTGGAACTTTAACTTACGAAGTATTGTATGCCCTCAAACTCCACGGTATGGGAGCCAGCACTTGCGTTGGCATTGGGGGAGATCCGATCAATGGTACATCATTTATTGATGCGTTAAGTCTGTTCGAGGCGGATCCGTATACTGAACGTGTGATTTTGATTGGCGAAATCGGTGGTTCAGATGAGGAGAAAGCCGCTGAATACATTTCACGACACATGACGAAACCGGTGGTTGCCTTTATTGCTGGACAAACTGCGCCACCCGGCAAACGAATGGGACACGCCGGTGCCATCATTGAGGGCGGGAGCGGTACTGCTGCAGACAAAATCCACGCCTTAAACAACGCGGGTGTCCGAGTGGCACGCCACCCCGAAGAAATACCGGCTTTATTGCAAGGTTGAAAAAATTAATTTAGGGGTATAAAAGAAGTAGCGTGGAAATGAAAAACCTCCCAACTGTTCCTACGCTACTTCTTTATTTTTACTTTTTATGGGCTTGAATGTAATTTATCGCATCTTGCACCGATCTGATTTGGCGGGCGTCCTCATCGCTGATTGCCAGATCGAATTTTTCGCTCAATCCGTCAATCAGGAAAAACTGATCCATTGAGTCAGCCTTGAGATCTTCAATAAAGCGCGTTTCTGGAGTGATTTCTGCCGCATCCACTTTCAGGACTTCCACAATAACTGCTTTGACCTCTTCGTAAAGATCACTCATACCAAAACCTCCGTATAGATTATGCCTACTGTGAAATTATTGTAACTTTCCTATCTATTCTGTCAAGCCTATACTGGAAAAAATTCAGTTTCATCCACATAAAGAGAGTTTCTTCGATGATCAGAATAGTTTATTTTCCAAAAATTGGCGCT
This sequence comes from uncultured Bellilinea sp., assembly GCA_938040735.1. Taxonomy (GTDB): domain Bacteria; phylum Chloroflexota; class Anaerolineae; order Anaerolineales; family Anaerolineaceae; genus Bellilinea. Next base: position 13,389 of record CALHYE010000013.1, on the reverse strand, counting down.
CCACAATTAAATTTGCCATTTTCTTCCTTGAGAAGCGCGCTTGCCGATCCTGAAGGATTGGTATGGGTGGACCTTCAGGAACCCGACTCGGAGGAGATGACCCGTGTCATGGTGAATCAATTTCACTTTCATCCACTGGCGGTGGAAGACTGTCAATCGGATGGATACCAAACACCCAAGATTGATGATTATGGCGATTATTTGTTTTTGATCGTTCAATCGGTGACCAACGATCTTTCTTTTGAGGATGAGCCAACCCGAGAATTGAATATTTTCCTCGGAAAAAATTACATGGTTTCCAGCGCCCTGAGAAAAATTTCAGCTGTTGAAAATTTCAGGAAACGACTTGAAAAAGATGAACGGCTTTATCAGAATGGTTCTGATTTTCTCTGTCATGGATTGTTAGATCAAGTGGTAGATGACTTCATTCCACATCTGGATCAATTGGAAGAAGAAATTGATTATCTGGAAGAGGCAGTGCTTTCAAATCCTGACCCGAAAACCCTTGAACGAATCTTACGATTGAAACGCTATACGATGACCCTGCGGCGGGTGATCGCTCCCCAGCGTGAGGTCATCAATCGTTTGTGTCGGGATGATTTTCCAATGATTGACTCCCAAAGCAGAATGTATTTCCGTGATATTTACGATCATCTGGTAAGGATATTTGACCAATTAGATGGTATCCGGGATCTGACCACCAGCGCTTTAGAAGTTTATCTCAATGCAACCTCTCTCCGTTTGAATGAGGTCATGAAGGCATTGACCATTGTTTCAACCATTTTCCTGCCGCTTTCTTTTGTAGCAGGGGTGTACGGGATGAATTTCCGATATATGCCTGAACTGGAGTGGAGATGGGGTTATCCCATGGTGTGGCTGATTTTTGTTTTGATTGTCGTTGGTATGTTGACCTTTTTCAGGAAACGACGCTGGTTTTAATTTGACAAAATAGAAAATGTGTTCTATAATAATCTTGCACAAAATCGTTCCTTTGTGCAGGAGTATATGAGATGAGTGCTAGACCCTATTTTGAGCCAAACGATTGGCAAAGAGCGCTTCATTATCTCCAAGACCAGCGGAAAGCGATTTATGGGGCAATTCTGGCGGTGGCTTTGATCGGATTTGAGATGTTCAATTACAGCACCACCGAACTCGCCTTGGGGGATTTGTTGGGAGACTTGCGTTTTGCCGGTTTTCGGTGGGCAACGATTCTGGCTGTCGCTTTTTGCGGGATTGATTTCGCCGGAATAGCGCGGTTGTTCTTGCCGGAATCGCACGATACGAAAGAAACCTGGTACTTGATGGGAGCCTGGTTGATTGCGGCTACGATGAATGCCGTCTTGACCTGGTGGAGCATCTCACTGGCATTAGTCAATCGTACCCTTCAAAGCAGTTCTTTCATCTCGCCGGAGATATTGATTGAAGTGATACCCGTCTTTATCGCCGTGTTGGTATGGATTACCCGTATCCTGTTGATCGGCACTTTTTCTTTTGGCGCGACGTGGTCAGAAGAGAGGTTTGCTCAACGTGTACCTGCGGGGAGTACGACGCGACCGCAAAACAATTCAAGCAGCCCCTCCATGCCAGTCCCGCAGCCTTTACGATTGACCCGCAGGGAGGCTTATTACGCGAGGACGCGCAAACCTGAAGAAAGACGGCCAGAGCCAGAATACATCGCCGAGAACAACGATGAGGTGTATATCCCGGTACCCGAATTGCGCCGGAATGCTGCCACTTCTGTAGAGCAACATTCTATGCGTTAGCTGTTGATCAATCTCAACCCAGAAATTAGGGCGTCGCTGGTATTGGAAAACACCGTAGCGCCCAGTTCTTGCAGGGCTTTTTGCTTGTGCGGGTGGGTAGTAATTCCCCAAAGGTAAGGGGTTACCGGCCACCCAGCATTTTTCAGGATTTCGGATGCGCGGATTACCGATCGGAGACCGTTGGGTGAGTCTTCAAAAATGTGGATGTGGAGTGGTTCGTTAGGCAGATACCTTGAAAGATTCGCGGATGATTGTATCTGTCCCTCAGAAGGATTGCCTTGATACAGGTTCACGCAAAATTGCAGCGCTTCCGGAAGGTCGTTGAAGGCTAATGCGATGGCGGTTAGGGCATGAAATTCTGAGGGTTTTAAAATCTGATCAATGGCAAGCGGATAATGCTGGCAGGCCCACAACAAGGTGCCATAACCAGCCAGCGCAATACCTTCCAAACCTGTCAACCGTAAAGCAATTTCGGCTTCTGGAGAGAACCCGGCGCGGTAAGAATTGCCGTTGAGGGCTAATTCTTTTAATTGATTGGGACGCAATGTCATGGCTACCGCTCGAAGTTGACCTTTTTCGAAAAGTTTTTGTATTTCACTTTGAAGTTCAGGCGGTAGGTTGGGTTTATCATAATTTTCCAAGGTTGACTCAACGGTTAATGCGGGTAAGCCGGGATAAAATTGTTTGAATATCTTTTCACCCAATACGTGATTTTGAAACAACCGGCTGAAAGGGTTTTTAGAAAAATCGCGCGTATTGGAAAGGACTTCAACAGCAAAGGGTTGAGCGGCAAGTTTGCGAAAAGGATTGCTGGAAGGATTTTCCAAAAAACGGTTGTACAAAGAATCCGCAAGGGGTAAACCCGGTGAGCCGGATTTCAGCCATTCATGAATATTTGCGGTATAAGCAGGACGGTCATTTACGGGTTTGGTGGAGCGGAACCAATCCATGGCTTGTTGTAAAGAAGCCAGATGAATTTCGTGATGAGTAAGCGCCGATTCGAAAATTGTGGCAAAGGTGAGGGGGATCATGTCCCATTCGCTGGTAATTCCATTTGCCTCAAAAATTCCAATTTCATCTTCATTCAGGTTGAAATGCGCCGGCAAGCCGAGTTGTTCCAGAAAAAACGCGATAGTTCGGTGAAGCGCTGTCCGATAGCCGCCGGGTTGAACCAAAACCCCATCAATATCCAATAAAAAAATATTTGCCATAGCCAAACCTCTGAAGGCTCATTATAATAGGGAAGTTCTCTTTAAGTGAATCCATCCATTGGACATAAGGGAAGAAGATGATTGATTTAACAACCGATTCATGCTCAGATTTATCTCGTGAAATTCTTCAAAGTCGGAAGATCAGGGTGCTTCCGCTTCAAGTTTTCATCAATGACCAAAACCTGAAAGATGGAGAAGTAACCCCCCAACAGTTATTCAAGTTGGTTGAAGAAAGCGGCAATCTTCCGAAGACGGCAGCGCCTTCGATTGCCGAATTTGCCGAGTTTTTCAAGAGCCCCGGAGAAACAATCTATATCGGTATCTCTTCTAAACTTTCTGCCACAGTCCCTAACAGCATTCTTGCTTTAGAATTGTTGGATGGCAACAAGAAAGTGTATATTATTGACTCGTTGAATCTCTCCACGGGAATTGGACTGCTGGTTTTGAAGGCCGCCGATTTACGCGATGCCGGCTGGAGCGCACCGGAGATCAGTGAAGAAATTCAGCGCTGGGTACCAAAAGTACGGACTTCTTTCATCATTGACACGATGGAGTATCTTTACAAAGGCGGGCGGTGTACCGCGTTGCAGGCAATTGTCGGGTCGGTTTTGAGAATTCGTCCGATTATCGAGGTTCGCAGGGATGGGACATTGGGTGTCAAGGAAAAAATCCGCGGTGGACGGTTGAAGGGGTTAAATTCTATGCTGGAGGATTTTAAATCCCATTTGCCCAACGTCGATCCGAGCCGTGTTTTTGTCACCCATACCGGTTGTGATGAGGATGCGGCTTATTTGGTCGAAGAAATCCGCAAAACCGGGGCGGTGGAGGAAGTTCTGGTTACTCAGGCTGGGGCAACCATTTCCAGCCATTGCGGCCCGAATACCATTGGAATTTTATTCATGGTTAAATAAAACAGGCGCAGCGCCGAGAAGCCATCTGCGCCTGACCATTTCGCCGTTGAAGCGATTAAATCAAACCGACCATCTTGCCGACTTTTTCAAAGATCCCAATTACCCGCTCCAATTGTTCATCGGTGTGGGTTGCCATGTAACTGGTGCGCAGTAATTGATGACCCGGCGCAACTGCAGGACTGATGACGGGATTGACGAAAACGCCATTTTCAAAGAGCAATTTCCAGGTGAGGAAGGTTTTTTCATCGTCACCAATGATGATGGGTACAATTGGCGTTACCGAATTGCCAATGTTAAATCCCAGTTCCGTGTAGGCTTTGCGCATTCTTGCCCCAATCTCGTTGACCCGGGCAATTCTTTCCGGTTCCTCACGCATGATTTTGAGCGCGGTTAAGGCGGCAACGGCGTTGGAGGCGGGAATACTGGCGCTAAATATCAAAGAACGGGCATGGTGCTTGATGTAGTGGATAACATCTTCATCGCCGGCCACAAAACCTCCCAGCGAGGCAAAGGATTTACTGAAGGTTGACATGATTAAGTCCACCTCTTCGGCAACTCCGAAATGAGCCGCTGTCCCTCGTCCACCGCCTAACACACCCATGGCATGAGCATCATCTACCATCAGGCGCGCGCCGAATTTTTTGGCGACTGGAATCAAATCGGGCAAAGGCGCAAGATCCCCTTCCATGCTGAAGAGCCCATCCACCACGATCAATTTGCCGGCTGCTTCCGGTAAGGATTGCAGTACGCGTTCGAGATGTTCGATATCATTATGGCGGAAGCGTTCAATTTTGCCATAACCAAGACGAGCACCGTCCACGATACTGGCATGGTCATCCTTGTCGAGAATGACAAAATCTCCCCGTCCAACCAGAGCGCTGACAGCACCAAGATTGGCCTGCATACCGGTGGAAAAGACCAGCGCGGCTTCTTTCCCGACCCACTCTGCCAGTTCATGTTCTAACTGTTCGTGAAGCGCCAGTGTGCCGTTGAGAAATCGCGAACCCGTGCAGCTGGTGCCATAACGTTCCAGAGCAGCACAGGCAGCCTCCTTAACCCGCGGGTCGGTTGTCAGGCCAAGATAATTATTTGAGCCGCACATAATCAGGCGGTGTCCGTTGTAAATAACTTCAGTGCCTTCGTTTTCATCGAGAGGAATAAAGTATGGATAAAAACCCTGAGCAATTGCCTCTTTGGCTGCTGTAAATTCACGGCATTTTTCGAAAATATCCATGGTAAAAAAACCTCTTCTTTCTGTGGATAATTGCATCTATCTATGAAAACAATCGCTTGATTCAAGCGAACCGAATTCTCTGGATAAGCACCAAGCCCAGAGATGTCTGGCAAATCTTGTCTGGATTATACCCTGTTCGTTGCCATTCGAGATAAAAATTGAGGGATGGTTTGTGATATTATTAACATAACCAGAGAGAATAAAAATCACAAATCAGGAGGTCAGTCATGGAACTCTATGGTGGTGTTGAAGCCGGTGGAACTAAGTTTGTTTGTGCAATCGGAACATCGCCAGAGGATATCCGCGCTGAGGTGCGTTTTCCGACGACTGAACCGAAGGAAACTCTGGCGAAAACTGTCGAGTTTTTCCGTCAGTATATGGTTAAGAATCATGCCCGGCTGGCGGGAATTGGCATTGGCTCGTTTGGGCCGCTGGATCTCAATCCTGCTTCGCCAAATTACGGAAAAATAACCACAACTCCCAAAGCGGGCTGGTCTTTTACACCCATTATTCAAACCTTGCAAGATGGAACTGGGGTGCCAGTCTTTCTGGATACAGATGTCAATGCGGCGGCCCTAGGAGAAGGGACTTGGGGAGCTGCCAAAGGTCTGAAGGATTATATGTACATCACAATCGGCACTGGGATTGGGGGGGGATTAATCATCAACGGAATGCCGCATCACGGATTGGTTCACCCTGAAATGGGGCATATTCGCCTACTGCACGATCAAAAAGCAGACCCGTTTGTGGGGATTTGCCCTTTCCACGGCGATTGCTTTGAGGGACTTGCCAGCGGACCGGCGTTGCAAGCCCGGTTGGGTAAGCCGGCTGAGAGCGTTCCCGCCTATCATCCCATTTGGGAACTGGAGGCTGAGTATATCGCCCTGGCGCTGAATGATTTTATTTGTGTGGTTTCACCTCAACGGATCATCCTGGGGGGAGGGGTGATGCAGCAAAGTCATCTTTTCCCCATGATTCGGGTCAAAGTCCAGCAATATCTCAACCGGTATATCTTTGCTTCGCAAATTTTGGAAAAAATTGAAGAATACATCGTCCCCCCAGCGCTCGGAAACCGCGCCGGAGTGATGGGCGCCATCGCGCTGGCAAAATTGCGTATAGAGGGCTGATATTTTGGAGAAAACCCATGCCGCCGCGCTTGACCTTTTTTTGTGAGTTGGACGCTCCCCAATTAGAGAGCCTCTTTCGAACCGGTGAGGTTGTGAACGTTTTGCAAAAATTAGGGGCAGGGGTTGCGCTGGCAATCCGGGATTTTTCGGCTGAGAGGGCGCAGGTTGTCCGTCAGATGAATGAGGCCGGCATACCGGTAACCGCGTGGCTGTTATTGCCTGAACAGGACGGTTACTGGTTCAATCTGGATAACGCTCCCCTGGCGGTGCAACGTTATAACGACTTTAAGGATTGGAGTGAACAAGAAAGTTTGAAGTGGGAGAGAATTGGGCTGGACATTGAACCGGATTTCCGATTGATTACTGCCCTGAAGGAAGGGGTGTTGCCCTTTTTTAGGTTCTTTTTTTCCACGATCAAGCGTCGAAAGAAACAACTCCCCAGCGCCCGAAGGATGTACGAACGGCTGATTGAACAAATTCACGCAGATGGCTACGAGGTAGAAGCCTACCAATTGCCGCCTGTTTTGGAAGAGCGGAGAACCCGCTCATCGGTTTTGCAGCGTTGGCTAGGGATTTTAGACCTTGGGGTGGATCGAGAGATTTTGATGTTGTATTCCAGTTTTAGCCGGCCATGGGGAGATGCACTCCTGCTAAGTTATGGCAAAGATGCTCAGTATATTGCGATTGGAAGCACGGGCGGCGGCGTGGATTTAGAGGGAGTGGCGGATACCCGCCCATTGGATTGGCAGGAATTCAGCCGCGATTTGTTGATAGGTGGATTGCTGAAGCCGGAGGTTTCCGTATTCAGTCTGGAGGGTTGCGTTCAACAAGGTTTTTTGGAGCGGCTGCTGGATTTTGACTGGCAGAAGTCTGTTCGGATTGAGCGGAGAAAATACATCCTTGTCCACCAAATCAGAAACCTGCTGGCAGCCGGATTATGGGCGCTGGAACGCCCCTGGCTGCCAGCAGGTTTGATCATTTTGCTGGTACTGGCTCGAATCAGCCGGCGTCGGCGCTCAAATTAAGTCTTCGACTCCGCTTTGGGTCAGATGGACGCGGATGACTCGGCGTTGCCTGGCCAGCAGGGCTTCCAGGTCTCCGAGGGCTTGAGCGCGTTCAAGGACGCCAAAGGTGATTCCCAGTCCTGGAATATCCAGGTCCTGAGCCGCTTCGCGCGTGATTTGCAGGAAGATGGCGCGATCGGGGCCGCCTTTATGCAATTGCCCGGTGGAGTGCAGGAAACGTGGGCCAAACCCAAGCGTTGTGGCGCAGCCGGTCTTTTCAAGCACGGCTTGACGAAGTTTTTGGAGCGCCTCCATGGTTTGGGGATTGCGCGGGAGGTACGCATTAATGGCAATGTAATCCTCTTTGCGCGCTTGCCGGAGGAACCGTCGGATGATTTCCCGCAGGTTTGAAGCGTTGTTCAGCCCTTCCATTTGAATGCCGTAAACTTTTCCCTGCTCATTTTCCCATTGAGGTTGACCTTCATCTAAGATTCCCGTGCGCCGGTACTCCGCGATTTTTCGGGCGGTGCGGTCTTTGTTATCCTGGACATCTGGCTGGTCAAACCCGTTGATGCCTAATATTGCGCTGGCTACGGCTGTTGCCATTTCCCAACGGTAAAATTCTGCCCCCAGATCATAAGCATCCTTCAAATCGAAGACCAGCACCGGATGACCCGCCTGCCGCAGAGCATTTGCCCGTTCGTCCCCAAGTCCATTAGAACGGAAATAAACAAACAGGCGGTCTTCGCCGTAGTGTTCAGCCGGTAGCGGTGGTTCAAGGTCAATGGGGATGATGCCTTTGCCCTCTTTGCCGGTGGATTCGGCGATTAATTGCTCCAGCCATGAACCGAACGATTCATATGGCGGGTCGGCAAGAATGGTTAACTTATCGCGGCCGTCAAGGGCTGCTTCCCCCAAAATTGTCCCCAGCACCAAGCCGGGATTGCGTGCAGTGGGTAAAGCCGGCAAGGATTGTGCCATCATCCGCTCGGCACGCTGGAGCAGGGTCTCGAGATTCATGCCCAACAGGGCTGCCGGGAACAATCCAAACGGGGTCAGGGCTGAATATCGCCCGCCGACCTGCGGGTCCCCGGCCAGGATGGCGCGAAAACCGTTCTCGCGCGCTAATTTCTCCAGCGGAGTGCCAGGGTCGGTAATTGCGACAAAATGGACGGGCGCGTTATCGCCCAGTGCGGTTTGGGCTTGCTGCCAGAAAAATTCAAAAAAGGCATTGACTTCATTGGTGGTGCCGGATTTGCTGGACACGATAAAGAGTGTATTTTCAATCCGCGCGCGATTGGCGGCTGCCAGAACTTGTTCGGGATCGGTCGAATCCAGAATGGCCAAGTCCAGCGCACTTTGATCGCCGATCTTCCCAACCCCGAAGGTCAGGCGTAAAACCTCGGGGGCGAGAGAGGAACCGCCCATGCCGAGCAGGAGCGCATGAGTCAAGCCATCCTTTCGGCAGGATTGCGCCAATTGTTGATACTCTTGAATTAAACTGCGGCTGTTTTGTGGCGACCGCAGCCATCCCAAGCGCTGACGAATTTCGGCCTGCCCTTGGGGATCATCCGTCCACAGGGTGGGGTCAGCCTCAAAAATGCGCCGAACCACTTGATCCTGTTCCTGTCGTTGCACCGCCGCGGGGATTGAGTTGCGGAGCGAACCAAGTTCTTCCAAAGCGGCCTGTCGGCGCTGCTCAATGGCTTTTTGTAAAGCCGTAAAGGCATCCGCAAAGGCCTGGACACCCTCGATTTCCAATTCGTGGGTGACCTGTTCCATGGAGATGCCCAACTCTTCCAGCTGCTGAATGACCTTCGTTTCCGCTTCGACATCCATGCCCAACTTGACCTGTGATTCACCATGATCGAGAAAGGCTTCCAGGGTTTGGGGCGGAACTGTATTGACTGTATCCGGCCCGATCAGCTCTTCAACATAAATCACATCTCGATAAGCCGGATTTTTGGTGCTGGTGGATGCCCACAGGGGACGTTGGGTGCGGGCGCCTTTTTGCCGCAAAGCGACAAAACGCTCTTCGGCGAATTTTTGAAGGTAAAGAGAATAAGCCAAACGAGCATTGGCGATGGCGGCTTTACCAAGCAGGGTTTGGGCAAGACGGGCGTTACTTTCTTCTTTCTGGATAATTTCATTCAAGCGATGATCTACTTTTGTATCCACCCGTGAAACAAAGAAGGAAGCCACGGATGCGATCCGGTCAATCGGTAACCCTTGCGCCAAACGGTCTTCCAAACCTGAAAGGTAGGCATCCATGACTTCGGCATAGCGGACGAGAGAAAAGATGAGAGTCACATTGACATTGATGCCGGCAGCAATGGTCTTGCGAATGGCGGGAATACCTGCCGGAGTTGCAGGGATTTTGATCATCAGATTGGGACGGTTGACCAATGACCAAAGACGCTGAGCTTCGGCAATGGTGCCATCCGTGTCGTTGGCTAATAAAGGATTGACCTCCAAGCTCACATAGCCATCTGCGGCATTGGTTTCTTCGTATAGCGCTCGAAACAAATCGGCAGCGGCCTGAATGTCTTCGATAGCCAGTTGGGTAAATATCTGCTCAGAACTCCAACCCGACCATGCCATCGGTTTGAGGGCGGCATCGTAATCGTTTGATCGGGCGATGGCATTGTGAAAAATGGTCGGATTCGATGTGACCCCTCGAATAAGCCCCTGCTCTATTAATTGAGCCAGTTTGCCGTTTTCCAGTAAAGAGCGTTGGATGTTGTCATACCATAAGGATTGACCCAGTTGATGAAGTTGATGGATGCGGTTCATAGGCTAGCCTTTCAATTTTCTCTTTCGATGGTTTGAACTTTTCCAAAACGGCGGACATGACGTTCTTCACCGCTGAACGAGGCCGATAAGAAGGCGCGCACAATTTCTTTTGCCAATTCAGCGCCGATGATTCGGGATCCCAGACAAAGAACATTCATGTTGTCGTGTTCTACTCCCTGATGGGCAGAATAGGTGTCATGGCACAAACCGGCGTAAATGCCCTTGAACTTATTGGCAGCAATGCTCGCGCCAACACCCGACCCGCAAATGACAATAGCACGCTGAGCTTCGCCACTCAGTACCGCCTGGCAGGCTTTGCGAGTGAAGTCGGGGTAATCTACGGCTTCGGTGGAGTTGGTGCCGAGGTCAAGCGCTTCGTTTCCGGAAGCGCGCACGGCAGCGAGGATTTCATCTTTCAACAAAAAACCCGCATGATCGCAAGAAATTGCCACACGCATGATGATTCTTCCTCCTATGGATTGCTGATACCGAGCAAGTTGCGGGCTTCCTTCAAAATGTTGGCGGCGGTCAACCCAAACTCTTCATATATCTTTTTGTAAGGAGCGGATGCGCCGAAACGCTCGATGCTGATGATGCGTCCCTGATCGCCGACATAACGATGCCAGCCCTGCGCCACGCCGGCTTCAACGGCCAGCCGGCGTCTGATGGATGGGGGTAGGACTTCATCTCGATAGGACTGGTCTTGCTGCTCAAACAATTCCCAGGATGGGAAAGACACCAGGCGCACATTGTAACCTTCAGCAGCCAGACTGTAACCGGCCTCAACAATCAAACTAACCTCAGAGCCGGAAGCCATGAGGATAATTTGGGGCTTGGCTCCGCCAAGATCGGCCAATACATACGCCCCGCGATGTAATCCGCTGGCGGGGGAAAAGGTTGTGCGGTCAAAAACCGGTACAGCCTGACGAGTCAGGGCAAAGGCGGTTGGCTGACGGCGATTTCGGATGGCCGCAATCCAGGCTTCACGGACTTCATTGGCATCTGCCGGACGGATTACCACCAGATTGGGAATGGCGCGCAGGGCAGCCAGATGTTCAATCGGTTGATGAGTTGGGCCGTCTTCACCCAGGCCGATGCTGTCATGGGTGTAAACCCAAATGGAGGGAATGTGCGACAGAGCAGAGAGACGCACAGCCGGCCGCATATAATCCGAAAAGACCAGAAATGTGCCGCAGTAGGGGATTACCCCGCCGTGCAGGGTCATCCCATTGACAATCGCTCCCATCCCATGTTCGCGAACCCCAAAGTGAAAGTTGCGTCCCAGACGGTTATCAGCCTGAAACGATGGACTGTTGGCGATCCAGGTGTTATTGGAGGGGGTCAGGTCAGCCGAGCCGCCGATCAATTCGGGCAGACGGTCGGCTAAAGCGTTGATGACTTTACCGGAGGCGGCCCGGGTGGCAATCCCCTTTGGGTCGGCGGAAAATTCGGGCAGGTTCTGATCCCAGTTATCGGGAAGTTCCCCAGCCAGCCGGCGTTTCAATTCAGCCGCCAGATCGGGGTGAGCCTGTTGATAGGCTTTGAAAAGGCGCTGCCACTTGCGCTCGGCGCGCTGACCGCTCCGAAGCGCTGAGCGGAAGAATTGAAGCACATCCTCTGGAATGTAGAAATTCGGTTCAAGCGGCCAGCCCAGTTTTTGTTTGGCGCCGCGCAGTTCTTCTTCGCCGGGTGGTTCGCCGTGGGCTTTGGCAGTATCCTGACGGGTGGGCAAACCGTAGCCGATGTGAGTGCGGCAAAGAATCAAAGATGGGCGAGGGTCTTTACGGGCTTTGCGAATGGCAGCCTCTACAGCACGGATTGAAAGACCATCCACATTGCGGAGGACGTGCCAGCCGTAGGCTTCAAATCGTTTGGCGCGGTCTTCGGTGAAAGCCAGGTCGGTCGAACCGTCAATGGAGATGCGGTTGTCATCATAAAGGTAGATCAATTTGCCCAGCCGCAGGTGGCCGGCCAGCGAGGCGGCTTCTGAAGCAACTCCTTCCATCAGATCGCCATCGGTGACAATGGCATAGACGTAATGATTAATGATTTCAAAGCCGGGCCGGTTAAATTCGGCTGCCAGATGGGCTTCGGCAATCGCCATGCCAACGCCGTTGGCAAAGCCTTGACCCAACGGCCCGGTGGTGGTTTCAACCCCGGGGGTCAAGCCGTATTCGGGATGGCCGGGGGTTCGGCTGCCCCACTGACGAAAACTTTTGAGTTCATCCAAAGGCAAGTCATAACCGGTGAGGTGCAATAAAGAGTAGAGCAACATCGAACCGTGACCGCCGGAGAGAATGAATCGGTCACGATCCGCCCAGGCAGGATTAGCCGGGTGATGTTTGAGAAAACGGGTCCAAACGACATATGCCAGAACCGCTGCTCCCATGGGCAAGCCGGGGTGGCCGGAATTGGCTTTCTGGACACCATCTGCAGACAGGAAACGAATCGTATTAATGGCTTTTTCTTCGAAATCTGGAGTGAGCTTGATCATGAGAAATCCCTTCCGTATTAAAAATTGGAGAATTACTGAAATAATGACTGATGTGAAATTCTACCATTTTATCGCGGAGAAAGTTTAGGTTTTGAATTGAATACAAAAAAAATGCACAGATTCGAGCAGGAGCCGGAATTTCTGTGCATTTGGAAAGCGAAGCAACCCTGAGGCTGTTTAATCGAGGCGCACTCTTCTTAGCCGTAAACTGTTGCTGACTACAAACACGCTGCTGAATGCCATGGCTGCGGCAGCCAACATCGGGTTTAGGAAACCGGCCGCTGCAGCGGGTATGAGGATCGTGTTATAAAAGAAAGCCCAGAAAAGGTTTTGTTTTATGGTTCTGAATGTACGCCGTGAAAGGCGAATGGCGCGCACTGCTGCACGTAAGTCTCCGCTAATCAGGGTGATCGGTGCGGCTGCCATGGCGATGTCGGTACCTGTGCCAATTGCAATCCCAACATCTGCCTGGGCCAAGGCAGGCGCGTCATTAATACCATCTCCAATCATGGCAACAACATCCCCCCGGCTTTGCAATTCTTTGACCTGCTGGGCTTTTCCGTCTGGTAAAATCTCGGCACGGACATCATCCACACCTACCTGAGCGGCAATAGCTTCGGCGGTGCGGCGGTTATCGCCGGTTAACAGGGTAACTTTCAAGCCAAGCCGGTGAAATTCTTCAATGGCTTCTTTTGAGCCTTCCTTAACTCGATCGGCGACCCCGATGACACCCCTGGGCGTTCCATCTACGCTTACCAGAATGACGGTCTTTGCGGAACTTTCCAATTCGCTGATCAGCGATTGGACACCGTTGAGGGAGATGCTCTGGAAGACTTCCCAGCGGGGGCTGCC
>CALHYE010000012.1 GCA_938040735.1 uncultured Bellilinea sp. | reverse complement strand
ATCGGCGACCCCGATGACACCCCTGGGCGTTCCATCTACGCTTACCAGAATGACGGTCTTTGCGGAACTTTCCAATTCGCTGATCAGCGATTGGACACCGTTGAGGGAGATGCTCTGGAAGACTTCCCAGCGGGGGCTGCCGACCCAAACCTGATGACCCTCCACTTCGGCTTGAATGCCATGACCGGTGATTGCCTGAAACGATTGCGGAGAGGTTAACTTCAGTTCGCGGTTGCCAGCCTCGGCAACAATGGCCTGAGCGAGCGGGTGTTCGCTGACCTGTTCGGCGCTGGCCGCTAACCTAAGCCAGTCCCATTCGGCTGAACGGATGTTGGATGGGGGAGGATCGAGCGGTATGAGATCAGTTACACCTGGTTGGCCGCGAGTCACCGTGCCGGTTTTATCTAAAACGACCCGGTTGACGCGAGCGCATCTTTCGAGAGCTTCGCTGTTGCGAATCAAAACACCGGCTTCAGCGCCGCGTCCGGTGGCGACCATCACGGCGGTTGGCGTTGCCAAGCCCAATGCACACGGGCAGGCAATCACCAGTACGGCTACCATGTTGACCATTGCGCGGGTGAAAAGGCCGGTTTGAGCCGTTTCGGGCAGTGGGATCAGGAAATACCAAATCAGGAAGGTGATTGCTGCAATTCCGATCACGATTGGGACGAAGATGGCGGCAACCCGGTCAACCAGTTTTTGAATAGGGGCCTTGCTGCCCTGGGCATCCTCCACCAGCCGGATAATTTGGGCCAGCACCGTTTCTTTGCCAACCCGGCTAGCCTCAAAACGGATGAAGCCGTTCAAATTGAGGGTCGCCCCAATCACTGGATCACCGGGGCGTTTTTCCACCGGCATGGACTCGCCGGTCAGCATGGCTTCATCCACGCTGGTATGGCCTTCGAGGATGATCCCATCCACGGGGATTTTTTCGCCGGGGCGTACCAGAACAATATCGCCAATCGTTACTTCATCCACCGGAATTTCCATTTCTTGATGATTTCGGGAAACCCGGGCGGTACGTGCCTGCAGCCCCATTAATTTTTTGATGGCTTCGCTGGTGCGGCCTTTGGCGCGGGCTTCTAAAAACTTGCCCAGGCGGACCAGGGTGATGATGACCGCCGCTGTCTCAAAATAGACATGGTCATTCACCAATCCCAATAGAATGGCGATTGAATAAAAATAGGCGGCGGATGTCCCCATGGCAATCAGAACATCCATGTTGGCCGAACCGTTTCGAAGAGCGTGGTATGCGTTTCGATAATACTGACCGCCAACATAGAACTGTACCGGCGTGGCTAAAGCGAACAATACCCAGTTGAGCCAGGGTGCGTGCCTCCATTCCATCGGCAGTACACCAAAATCACGGCCCATCGAAAGTAGAAAGAGGGGCAGGGTGAAAAGAATGCCGGTAATCAACAGTCTGCGCTGATGACGAATTTCAGCAGCACGCGCCTCGCCTTCGGCATCGTGGAGTGAGACATCTTTTTCAAAGGCGCTAAACCCTGCGGATTGGATGATTTTACGGATTTCGGTTGGGTTGAGCAGAGTGGGGAGGTACTCCACCCGTAAACTTTCGGCAGGGTAGTTGACCTGAACTTTAAGAACTCCCTCCGCGCGGGTCAGGGCTTTTTCCAGCCGCCGGGCGTCGTTGTCGTCGCTCATCCCTCGCACCAAAAAACTGGCCTGACCCGCAGCCACCCCATAGCCGGCCCGCTGGACGCGTTTGATCAGGTCGTCCAGTCCGACCAGTTGCGGGTCAAATTCTACTATCGCGCGCTCAGAAGAGAGATTAACGGCTACCGATTGAACGCCGGTTTGCTTCTTGAGATTGCGTTCAATGGTAGCCACACAATTTGCGCAGGTCATACCGGTAACCGGCAGGACAACTTGCCTGGTTTCGCTCATGTTATTTTTGCACGGGGTAGTTGATTTCCGCCAGCAAGGTTTCAATCTTTTCCGGGCTGGCGGGAGGGTCAAATGTGACGACAACTTGTTTTGAGTTCAGATCAGCTTGAACCGACTGCACACCCTCTAGTTCGCCGACTTCCATTTCAATGGTATGAACGCAATGATGGCAGTGCATACTCGGTACTGAGTAAGTGACGGTATTCATGAAATTCCTCCATGTAAAACTGAGTTTAGACTTTGGACATGGCTTCGTAAACATCCACAATCTCGCGCAGAACGCGCTCTCTTTCCTGAGGGTCTTCCCCGCGGACAGCGGTAATCAGGCATGAGTTGAGGTGGTTTTCCAGCAGCATTGAACTGACTTTGTTCAATGCCGATTGGACTGCCTGAATCTGGCGGATGATGTCAATGCAGTAGGCATCTTCTTCCACCATCCGTTGAATGCCGCGTAAATGTCCTTCGGCGGTTTTTAGACGATTGAGGACGTTTTCATGTTTCATCGGATCGCATTCTCCTATCCCTCCCCATGGGGGTAGGGGTTACGCCTTTATATTATCTAATAGTGTCCAATTTGTCAAGATTTTACGCAAAGAGGTCCTAAAACCTCCTTGACAGCCAGGGTACTCGCTCTTACTATTGCTTCATGCTGACGAAAATCCATCAGAATCAACGATTTTTCCCATTTTTGACGGCATTTTCGCTGGTGATCATCCTATTGACCGGCTTTTTTTCACCTCCTGAATCCAATTCAGGGCGGGCTTTGCCGCGAGTTGGGTTTTCGGCGCCGAGTTTCACTCTGCCGGATGGTGAAAATCAACCCATTTCATTGGGGGATTTTGAGGGTTCAATCCTTATCCTCAATTTTTGGGCGTCCTGGTGTCCTCCCTGTCGGGCGGAGATGCCTGCTTTTCAAGAGGTGTATGATTCTCATAAAGGCGAAGGCCTGATTATTGTTGGAATCAATACTACGTATCAAGATGATGCGGAGACGGCTCGTCAGTTTGTCTTTGAGCGCGGAGTGAAATTTCCGGTATTATACGATTTCGACAATTCCGCTTCGCGGGATTATCAAATTCAGGCGCTGCCAACGACTTTTTTCATAGACCGCCGCGGGACAATCCGCAAGGTGATTTATGGAGGACCGCTCAATGAGGCGTTGCTGAAAGCGGAGGTCGAGAGATTGCTTGAGGAGGCGCGCCGATGATGCCGGTGTTGAATGTCGGACCTTTGGCTATTCAACTGCCGGGCTTAATTCTACTGGTGGGAATATGGATTGGACTAAGCAGGATTGAAGCCTTTGCCCGCCGGCGGAGTATGAACGCAGATCGGATTAATTCGCTGGTTTTTTACGCTTTGCTGGCAGGAATTTTAGGAGCAAGGTTAGGTTATGTGGCCCAAAACCTTCCTGTCTTTATTCAGCGCCCTCTGGATGCCTTTGCGCTTTCTCCCCAAATGCTGGATGCTGCCAGTGGTTTGGCTGCCATGATCTTGACCGGATTAATTTATGGGCAGCGCAAACGCCTGAATGGGTGGCAAACTCTGGATGCGCTAGCGCCGGGATTGGCTGTTATTCTGATGGCTTTTGCGTTGATGAACCTTTCTTCCGGCAATGGTTTGGGTGTGCCGGCGCGCTTGCCGTGGAGTATTTATTTATTCGAAGATTGGCGTCACCCGACCCAAGTTTACGATCTTATCCTGGCTTTTGGGATTTGGCGGGTGATCGAATCGAACCCACGCGATGTGACCCTGCCTGACGGGGCGCGATTCTTGACCTTTGCGGCCCTATCCGCTGCGGCGCGCATTGGGGTGGATGCTTTTCGAGCGGAAAACGTGTTAAGCGGCTTGGGCGGTGTGCGCATCACCCAGGTAGCCGCCTGGCTGATCCTGGTGGCGGTTGTGGCAGTGATGCGCAGAAGAGAATCATCTAAACGGGAGGTTATCAAATGAACCTGAAAGGTAAAACGGCGCTGGTTACGGGCGGCGCTCACCGAGTCGGTAAAATTCTTTCGCTGGCGCTGGCAGAAGCGGGAGTGAATGTCATCATACATTACGGGTCTTCCCAATCTGCTGCCCGCCAAACTGAGGCAGAAATTCAGCAAAAGGGCGTCCGTGCCTGGCTGATTCAGGCGGATCTGGCTGATCTGAAAGGATTGGAGGGTTTGGTAGAGCAGGCTTGGCAGTTAAACCCGTTTCAGATTTTGGTCAACAATGCCGCTATTTTCGAAGCGCTTTCCTGGAATCAGGTCCGATTAGAAGATTGGCAAAGGCATCTCAGCATAAACTTGACCGCTCCGTTTCTGATCAGTCAGGCATTTGCCCGAAAATTAAACGGTCAAGAAGGCCGGATCGTCAACATCCTTGACTGGCGGGCATTACGTCCGGTAGATGATCACTTGCCGTATACCATCAGTAAAGCGGCGCTGGCTGCCCTGACGCGTTCTTTGGCTGTTGCGCTTGCGCCGACTATTACCGTCAATGGTCTTGCGCTGGGTGCGATTCTTCCGCCATCGGATGGCGGAGATTTAGAAGCGGCTATTCAAAGCGTGCCGGCCGGCCGATGGGCTCAGGCCGAGGAAGTCGGTCGGGCTTTAATTTACTTGGTGGGAGGCGCAACCTACACAACGGGTGAAATTCTGCACGTGGATGGCGGCAGACATCTTATTTAGGGAGGGGAAAATGGATCAAACATTCATCAAAGATTTGCTGGTTCGCGGCATCATCGGAATCAGCGAACGAGAACGTTCTCAAAAACAGGATATTCTGATCAATATTGTCTTATACGGGGACATCTCCAAAGCCGGACAAAGCGATGCGATTCATGACTGCATTAACTACCGCACAGTGGCGAAAAAGACGATTGCCTACGTTGAGCGGGCTGCGCGCTACACGGTGGAGGCTTTAGCCAGCGATCTTGCGCGGTTATGTTTAGAAGAAGCGGGCGTGGAGGGCGTTCGTATTCGGGTGGAAAAACCGGGTGCAGTGCGTTTTGCCCATTCGGTTGGGGTGGAGATTGAGCGATTTCATCCTGCGGGTAAAAGCCGCCGTCATCAAGCCTACATCAGTTTAGGGTCGAACATAGCCCCGCGCCAGAACTTAGTTCGGGCCGTTCAGTTATTGCGGGAGGCGGTTACGGTCAATGCCATTTCTGCCGTCTGGGAAACCGAGGCCGTTGGCTCAAGCGGACCTCGATTTATGAACGCAACCGCGTGGATTTCAACGGATTTGGACGCTGTATCCTTGAAGGATCGTGTACTGCGTCCGATTGAAGAACAATTGGGAAGGGTGCGGAGCGAAGATAAATATGCACCGCGCACAATCGATCTGGACATTCTGGTATTTGATGAAAAAGTGCTGGACGATGGATTGTGGAAACAGGATTTTCTGGCGCTGCCAACCGGTGAATTACGCCCGGACTTGCTGGATGAGCATACCGGGCGTAATCTCGGCGAGGTGGCGCAAAACTTAAGAATCCATTCTTCGGCAGTCGTTGTGCCGGACCTGGATTTGAATACGGCTTAAAAGTGGAGCGGTTCAGAACTGCGGGAGATATTATCCAAAAACTCCATTCGCGTAGCCATATTATTGCGAAAAGCCCCTAACATGCTGGAGGTGGTCATGCGCGAATCGTGCTTTTTAACCCCGCGAATCATTGAACACATGTGGATGGCTTCGACAACCACCGCCACTCCGCGCGGGTGGAGGACTTCCTGCAAAAAATCGGCAATCTGGCGGGTCATTCTTTCCTGAACCTGCAAACGGCGGGCAAACATATCCACAATCCGGGGGATTTTGGAGAGGCCGATGACCCGCCCGCGCGGGATGTAGGCAACATGCGCGCGCCCCAAAAAGGGCAGCATGTGGTGCTCGCAAAGGGAGTAGAACTCGATGTCGCGAACTACAACCATCTCGTCATAATCCACCTCAAAGAGAGCGTCGTTGACTAAGGCTACCGGATCGGTACGATAACCGGCCAGCAGTTCCTCATACATCCGGGCAACTCGTTCGGGGGTCCGTTTCAATCCATCCCGTTCCGGGTTTTCGCCAACGGCTTTCAGAATATTTTCTACATTTAGGCGGATGGTTTCAAAGTCAATGCCGCCATCGTCCAAAAGCTCAGCGGCTTGATAAATCTCTTCGCCCGTGATGATCAGTTGTTTCTCCATTTTTCTTCTTCCTTCTTTCTTGAGAACTTAAAAGTTGCGATTTCTTCCTTGCGGAGGTTTATTTGATTTTTATGAATTCCGTTTGAGCAGCATCAGGGTCAACTCTTGGAGGGCTTGACCGGCGTTGTTGGTCAAATTTGCGTTCGCCAGAGATTGCAACGCCCGGCGGGTGTATCCTTCGGCCTGTTCTTCCGCGAAGCGTTGGGCGCCTTCTTCGATCAATAAATTGGCCAGATAGCCGACTTCCTCGGGTTGAATTGGGCCGGCCAGCCAGCGTTCGGCAAATTCCCCCTTTTTTTGCAGCGCAAACACGATGGGAAGGGATTTCTTCCCCGCCAGTAAGTCGCTTTCGGTGGATTTGCCGGTTTGAGCGGCATTGCCCCAAATACCCAGCCAGTCATCCTGAATCTGAAAGGCGATGCCCAGCGATCGGCCAAATTCAGCCAGGTCTTGCTGCAGGCGGTTGGAAGCGCCGCCGATCAAAGCGCCGAGCTGGGCGCTGGCGCTGATGAGAGCGGCGGTTTTGCCTTCAATCATTTTCCAGTAATCTTCCAACTCAATCCACCGTTCATTTTCGTAAGAAATATCCAAATGCTGACCGCCGGTCAATCGAACGCAGGTGGAATTAAAAATTTTTAGAGATTGAAGAACAATGTTTTCCGGGCAGGTCTCTTGGAGCAGGTAGAGCGCTTCATAGGCCAACGTGAAAAGCGTATCGCCGGCATTAATCGCCAGCGCGTCCCCCCATTTTTTCCAAACCGTTTCTCTGCCGCGCCGCGATGGACTGCGATCCTCGATGTCATCGTGGATCAATGAAAAGTTGTGGAGCAGTTCAACTGCAGCGGCAGCCGGCAGGGCGGCTTCCCAGCGGTCATCATTGCAAGCAGCGCTGGTTAGCAGGACAATGAGAGGGCGGATGCGTTTTCCCTGCACCTCACTGCGATTTAGTTCCACATCCCAGCCAAGGTGATAGGACAGCATTTCTTTCAATCCTTGATACTGTCCAATTAGGGGATGGGAAAGAACAACCCGCTGCATGGTCAGGTCAATGGCGGGCTGCATTTGTTGATGGAATTGATGAAAGCTGGTCAAGAGGATACCTCCTGCAAGGGAATGAGGTGCAGAGCGGCGAGATTCCTTGCGCCGCAAGCGAACATGGCAATCCGCAAGGTCGTGACCACTTCGTCAATTGTGGCTGCCACTTCTTCAGTGGAAACAACGGCGGCTTTAAGAAATGGGCCGGCCATTCCTCCAAGGGTTGCGCCAAGCGCCAGACATTTGGCAATATCCAGTCCGTTGCGTAATCCGCCGGAGGCAAATACGGGGATATCCGGCAGGGCCTGATGTACCTGACGGACTGCCTCAGCGGTGGGGATGCCCCAATTGCGGAAAACGGCAGCGATGCGGGCTAAGGCGGGGTCGTTCATACGGTACATTTCAACTTGCGACCATGACGTGCCTCCCGCTCCGGCAACATCAATGGCGGCTACCCCGGCTGAAACCAACCGGCGGGCTGTCTCTGCGGAAATCCCCCAGCCGACCTCTTTGGCAATCACCGGTACCGGCAGGGTTTTGCAGACGGCTTCAATTTTTTTCAGTAAACCGGAAAAATGGGTATCCCCCTCCGGTTGAAGGGCTTCCTGAAGCGGATTTAAGTGAAGAAAGAGCGCATCCGCTTGAGCCATTTCAACGGCGCGTAGACAATGTTCGGCAGTATAGCCGTAATTTAATTGAACTGCGCCAAGATTGGCGAACAGGAGGATATCGGGCGCAACGGAACGTACCTGAAAGGTGCTTCGCTGCTCAGGGTGTTCAAGTGCGGCGCGCTGCGAACCCAGTCCAAGCGCGATCCCTTTTTCCTGCGCCGCTTCAGCCAGTCGCAGGTTGATTTGACCGGCGTGAGAAGTTCCGCCGGTCATCGAAGAGATTAAAATCGGGGCGCGAAGCCGCTTTCCAAACAGATACAGGCTGGTGTCCACATCGGAAAGGTTGAAATCGGGCAAGGCTTCGTTGATAAAAGAAAAACGTTCCAAGCCGGTGGTGCGGCTTGAAGCGACATCTTCTTCTAAATTAATCCGGATGTGATCAGCTTTGCGATGAGTGAGAGGTGAAGTATTGCTATCCATTTTTCTCGTGATCAAGCGCTTAAAGTAATTTGAGTATACCAAATAACCCCAATCTGTCATCAGCCCATTTTACAGAGATTGTACAAACACGAGATGAGCAGCCAATCCTTTTAATGTTTAGACTGATTAAGAGACACCGGTTTATCCAGAAGGTAATACCTCAGGCTTCAATGGTGATACAATGGGTGAAAAATGGAGAATGTAAGGAATGGCGACCGCTTCTATTCAGGACTTGATGGATTTACTGCCGAATTATTTTATACCCGATCAGGCGAAAGGAATTACTGCGCGGATCGGGTTTGACCTTGAGGGAGAGGGCGGCGGTTTTTGGACGGTGGTGATTGAAAATCAAACTTGCCGAGTGGTAAAAGAAAAAAAAGACCCTCTTGATCTCACTCTTATGGGAGAAGCGGGGGTTGTCTTGGATATTTTCAGCGGCCGCCTGGATGCCATGCGGGCTTACCTGATGGGTAAGGTCAAGATGATCGGTAATATGAGTCTGGCAATGCAATTGACCGGTTTATTCAAACCCAACAAGGATGAATTAAGGGCTTTGGGCGGCAAGGTGGATTAATACAATCCCCAGCCGAGGTCTACCCCTTCTTCCATCATCGAGAAGTCCCAAACTTCCATGCCCAATTCGATGGAAACAGGCATGCCGATGCTTTCTTCGGCTTTAACGCGGGTCATATCAATTAGAGCAGGACCATACGGGCAGAAGGGGGTCGTCAGAATCATCTTAATTCGGGCCTGATCTTCCTGCACTTGAAAGTTGCGAATCAAACCTAATTGAATAACGCTCAAACCAATTTCGGGATCCATAACTTGATTCAGGGCATCCCGCAATTTTTGACACACTTCTGGATGGGTCGCTTCGGCGTCCCATACCGGCCGATTGGTTCCGGGGGTTCCAAATTCTTCATTCATGATTTTGAGTTCCAGCCTTTTCCAAAGGGATTATGTAGGTACAGTGATGGTCGCCGCTTAGCACACACTGAATTTTTTGGGCCTGTAGCGAAAGTACGGTGGAGATCAGCGTTTGGTCAACCATGCAAACTTCAGGATGGGCTTGGGTAACATGGAAGTAAGGGCAGGTGATTTCGTGGATGTGGTAGGAATCGCCGATTTTCTCCCATTCGATGATAAAGCCCTCTTCGCTGAGGAGTTTCTTTAAGAAGTCCAGTTTCTCTTCCAGGCTCATGTTCTGGGTGGCGCGGAGGTGGTCTTCAGCCAAATCACGCGCCATTTCCGCAAATATCGTTTCCACAGCCGAGGCCGGCAAGGTTTCTTTTAACCTTCCCAGCAGGCGGTTAGCCAGCCTGAAATATCGGGTAGGAAACTTTTCAAGACCGCGCTCGGTCAGATAATACACCAGACGCGGGCGGCCAACCCCATGGCGTTCTTCTTCGGAAACCACCAATCCGTCCGCAAGCATACTGTTCAAGTGATGGCGAACGGAGATTGCATTAATCCCAACCGCTTCCGCCAACTCGTTGATCGTCGAGCGCGGATTGTTCAGCAGGGTATGCATGATTTTATCGCGTGTGCTTTTGATTTCCATTCCTTACCCGTAATTTGCCCGGATGAAAGCCTTACTTTTTTACCTTTTGAAAGTATATCAAGGCTGGATAAAATTGTCAATATATAAGAAATTTATGATAAATATTGACCCTAATCTGGCTTTATGCTATAATCCTGCTGAGATTTGGATTATACAAGATTTTTATAAGGTTATTGAAAAATATTCGATAATCCTTAAACTTAAACAAAAAATTGAAGGAGCAACCCTGCAATGTCCGATGAATTAATCATTCGCAACCTGAGAGTCAGTATTGATGGTAAAGAAATTCTCAAAGGGGTTAACCTGACCCTGCCGAAGGGTGAAGTGCATGCGATTATGGGGCCGAACGGCACCGGCAAATCCACGCTGGCTTATACGCTGATGGGTCATCCTGCTTATGAAGTCACGGAGGGAGAAGTCATCTTCAAGGGACAAAACATCCTGGAACTTGAACCGGATGAACGCTCGCGTCTGGGTATTTTTCTGGCTTTTCAATATCCGGTTGCCATCCCCGGTGTTACAGTCGCGAATTTTTTACGCACGGCGGTAAATGCCCGCCGGCGCGCACAAAATCCGGAAGATAAGGGCATCCCCATCCCGGAATTCCGCAAGCTGCTCAAAGCTAAAATGGAATTATTGAAGGTTGATCCATCTTTTGCCGGCCGCTATTTGAACGACGGCTTCTCCGGCGGCGAAAAGAAGCGGGCAGAAATTTTGCAAATGGCTGTGCTGCAGCCGGAAATCGCTATTTTAGATGAAACCGACTCCGGTTTGGATATTGATGCGCTGCGAATTGTGGCGGAAGGGGTAAATGCCCTGCGCGGTGAAAATCTGGGTGTGTTGGTGATTACCCACTATCAGCGCATCTTGAATTACATCCGCCCGGATGTAGTGCATGTGATGATGGATGGCCGAATTGTTGAAACTGGCGATGCTGATCTTGCTTTGCACCTTGAAGAACATGGTTACGATTGGGTGCGTGAAAAAGTAGATAACGGCACACCAGCCTGATTGGGAAACAAATTTCTTTATTGGCAACTTAGGAGGCTGACATGAGTGTGGATCCGCAAACGGATTTTTTGGAACAGTTAGGAGAATATCGTTACGGGTTTCAAGACCCGGATGTGTCCGTTTTTAAGACGCGTAAAGGGCTGGATGAGGAGGTTGTCCGTCAGATTTCGGCCATGAAAGGTGAACCGGATTGGATGCTTCAATTCCGGCTAAAAGCGCTCACCCATTATTTGCAGCGTCCAATACCGACGTGGGGTGCAGACCTTTCCAGCCTCAATCTGGATGAAATCGTCTATTACGTCAAGCCGGCAGAGATGGCCGGGCGTACCTGGGATGACGTGCCGCAGACGATCAAACAAACCTTTGAGCGCCTGGGAATACCCGAAGCCGAACAAAAGTTCCTGGCCGGCGTTGGCGCTCAGTATGAATCGGAGATGGTCTATCATAGTATTCAGGAACATCTTGAAAAACAAGGGGTGATCTTCCTGAGCATTGAGGATGGCTTGCGTCAACACCCCGACCTCTTCAAACAGTATTTCGGTACGGTCATCCCGATTGAAGATAACAAATTCGCTGCGCTCAACAGTGCGGTTTGGTCCGGCGGTTCATTTGTTTATGTGCCCAAAGGGGTAAAGGTGGACTTGCCGCTGCAGGCTTATTTCCGCCTGAATGTTGCCAATATTGGCCAATTTGAACGAACTTTGATCATTGCCGATGAGGGCGCTCAAGTGCATTATGTTGAGGGGTGTACCGCCCCACAGTACACGACCGACTCCTTCCATAGCGGTGTTATCGAAATCGTTGTCAAGAAAGGCGCGCGCGTTCGTTATACCACCATTCAAAACTGGTCTACCAATGTCTATAATCTGGTCACGCAGCGAGCCATGGTAGAAGAAGAAGGCACTATGGAGTGGGTGGACTGTAACCTTGGTTCAAAAGTGACGATGAAGTATCCTTCGTGCTACCTGATGGGACCTGGCGCGCATGGCGAGATTTTATCCATGGCGTTTGCCGGCCCGGGTCAGTGGCAGGATGCGGGCGGCAAAGTGGTTCATTTTGCGCCGCATACCAGCAGTAAAATTACCTCCAAATCCATCAGCAAAGGCGGGGGGCGGGCTTCCTACCGTGGCCTGCTGAAGGTCTATAAAGGGGCGGAAGATGTTCGTTCCAATGTGGTGTGTGATGCGTTGCTGCTTGATCCGCAATCCCGTTCGGATACCTACCCCTACATCGAAATTGACGAGCAGGATGTGACCATTGGTCACGAAGCCTCGGTTTCCAAAGTGGGGGAGGAACAGTTGTTTTACCTGATGAGCCGTGGTTTGAGCGAAGAAGAAGCAACCACAATGGTTGTTTCGGGCTTCATTGAGCCTTTGGTTAAGGAATTGCCGATGGAATATGCGGTTGAGATGAACCGATTGATACAGTTGCAAATGGAAGGTTCAATTGGGTGATTGGTTTATCGCCGGAATGAAACATCCACGAAAAGAGGACTGATTACACCTATGACCAAAGAAACTCCCAAAATCGTCACCCGTACCCGACGGCGCGATGAAGCCGCTTTAAAGGACTTTGCCTTTACCCAGGAGATGGTACGCTCGACGGGCATGAGCGAATTTATCCGTAATTACCGCTTGCAGGCCTGGCAAACTTACCAATCGCTGCCCATGCCCACAGTTAAGGAGGAGGCATGGCGGCGGACCGACTTGCGCGGTTTGGAATCCGACCGCTTCCGGTTGCCGCAAAGTGAAGCCTACTTGGACTTAGCCCCACTGCCGGAAGAGTTGATGCGACCCATTGCGGATGGAGAACACGGCGGGCAGATCATCTTAATGCCCGGCGGTTCGCAGGTCAACCTCTCCGAAGAACTGGCGCAAAAAGGGGTGGTTTTTACCGATTTGCGCACAGCCGAAGAAAACTACCCGCATCTGCTGGAAAAAGCGCTTAGCAAGGTAGTAAAACCCACCGAAGGGAAGTTTGCTGCGCTTGCTGCCGCTCTGGCGGATACCGGTGTGCTGCTTTACATTCCGCGCAACGTGGAAATTGATCAACCGCTTCACAGTTTGTTATGGGGGCCGGGTGTCCATCTGGCGCACGTCTCTCACATTATTGTTTGGCTGGAAGAGGGCGCGCGCGCCACTTATGTGCATGAGTATGCCTCACCCACCGAAGCGGGACAAACCTTACATGTGGGATTGGTGGAAGTGCATGTCGGCGCTGGGGCTAACTTGCGTTTTGTCGAACTTCAATCATGGGGTGAGAATGTGTGGAATTTTACCCACGAGCGTTCACAAGTGGATGCGGATGGTAACCTGGACTGGATTTTCGGCGCGATGGGCGGTCAATTGACCAAGAACTTCGCCGATTTAGACCTGATTGGACGCGGCGCAAGCGGCCGCATGTCCGGTTTTTATTTCACCGATGGCCAGCAGCATCTGGATTATGACTCTCAGCAAAATCATCTGGCTCCCAATACCACCAGCGATTTACTCTTCAAAGGGGCGTTGATTGACCGCAGCCGGGTGGTTTGGCAAGGTATGATTTATGTCGCCCCGGGCGCGATGAAGACGGATGGTTATCAGGCCAACCGTAATCTGGTGCTTAGCCGGGATGCCCGGGCGGACTCGATCCCGGGTTTGGAGATTCTGGCGGATGATGTACGCTGCACCCACGGCGCAACCGTTGGCAAAATTGATCCCGATCAGGTGTTCTACCTGCGGGCGAGGGGTATTCCCAAAGTCGAGGCCGAGCGTCTGATTGTGGAAGGATTTTTTGACCCAATCATGCAGCGCATTCCTTTTGAGGGAGTGCGGGAACGTTTCCAGGAAGCGATTACCCGGAAAATGGAAGTGTATCACGGCTGAACCTTTGATTTTTGACAAAAAAGTGGCTGCCCTTTCCGGTTTATCGCCGGAAAGGGTGTGCCATGTCTGAGGGGCTTCGGATAAGCTCCAACGGTTTGTGATAAAATTAACTGATTGAAAAAATCTTGAGAGGGAGCAAGTTTATGGCTGGAGTTCCTTTCATCAACCCGCCGGAACCGGAAACGACTTTTGAAGTGGGAGATACGGTTGAGGTCTATTGTGACCACGAAAAGGGGGGACAGCGCGTACGCGGTTGGTTAAAGGGGATTGTGGTGCAGGTTGATCCTAAAATGGTTGCTGTCCAGTTTCGCACCAATGTCTTTTTGACAGATGGATGGATGGTGCCGGACCATATCCTCTGGTATCCCCAAAACTCTCCTCATATCCGTTTCCCAGTAAAGAAGGGGTCTCGGGCGGAGATGACAAATCAGGATTAAGCAAATTACTTATTGGTCTGAATGAGGATGAGAATGAACACTACCACGGCTGAGCGGCTAGACTTAATTCAAATACGCGAGGATTTTCCCATTCTCAAACGCGAGATTGCACCCGGCATTCCGCTGGTTTATCTGGACTCGACGGCCACTTCCCAAAAACCGCTGGCGGTTATTCGGGCAATGAATGATTATTATGAGAGAAGCAACGCCAACATTCACCGCGGCGTTCATACCCTCGCGGAGGAAGCCACCGCTCAGTATGAGGCTGCTCGGGAAAAAATTGCTCGTTTTATCGGCGCTCGCAAATCCTGCGAGGTGGTATTTGTACGCAACACCACGGAGGCGATCAACCTGGTGGCGTTCAGCTGGGGCCGTAAATTCCTTCAACGCGGCGATCGGGTTTTACTGACCGAAATGGAGCATCATTCAAATCTCGTACCCTGGCAAATACTGGCGCAGGAAAAAGGGTTGGAATTGGATTTCATTCCGGTTACAGAAAATGGACTGCTCGACCTGGATGAATTTCAGCGGCTTTTGGGTCAAAAACCGAAAATTGTGGCTGTGACCCAAATGTCGAATGTGCTGGGGACGATCAATCCGGTGAAACAAATTGCACAACTGGCGCATCAAGCCGGGGCAGTGGTGCTGGTGGACGGCGCGCAGTCGGTGCCGCACCTGCCGGTCAATGTAGAGGATTTAGAGGCGGATTTTCTGGCATTTTCGGCACACAAAATGCTCGGTCCAACCGGTATTGGGGCGCTTTTTGGAAAAGAGGAATTACTGGAAGCCATGCCCCCATTTTTGGGCGGCGGGGATATGATCAAAAAAGTTCATTTGCGCAGTTTTAGCGCTAATGAGTTGCCTCACAAATTCGAAGCCGGCACGCCAGCTATTGCGGAAGCGATTGGCTTCGGCGCTGCCATAGATTACCTGAGCAGGATCGGTATGGAACGGGTGGCGGCTCACGAGCGCGAGATCATTCACTACGCGCTTGAAGCGTTGAGCGAAATTGACGGTTTAACCGTTTTCGGTCCACCCGCAGATCAGAAAGGGGCGGTGGCGTCATTTACGATGCGAGGGGTGCATCCCCACGATGTCTCGCAAATTTTGGATAGTCAGGGAATAGCGGTGCGGGCGGGTCACCATTGTGCCATGCCGCTCCATGAAAAATTCGGTCTGCCTGCGACGACGCGGGCAAGTTTTTACCTTTACAATACCCACCAGGAAGTGGATCAACTGGTACGCGGACTTGCGAAGGTAAAGAAAATTTTTGGCTGAAAGGCAAATCGTAATGGATGATCTTTATCGCGAAATTATCATTGAGCGGTATAAAGACCCTCTCTACCGGGGTGTACTTGAACCGAATGATATTTCTTTTGAGGATGAAAATCCACTTTGCGGCGATCATATCCGTATTGATTTGCGCGTAGATGAAAATGCGCGGGTCATTGAGGCTGCCTTCAGCGGGCACGGCTGCGCCATTTCTCAGGCATCAGCCGACTTACTTCTGGAAAGTATCATCGGCAAAACACTGGACGAGGTCAAACAATTAAATAAACAGGATGTGCTGGATTTATTGGGAATAGAACTGGGGCCGGTCCGCTTGAAATGTGCCTTGCTGCCGCTCAAAGTGGTTAAAGCCGGAGTTTACGGACTGGGAGAAGCCAGCGATAGTTTGGTCGAGGAGTGAACGAGTATGTCCGAGCCGATTGATTTGACCGATTATTCCTTTTATGCCGTTGCAAAAGTAGATGACTTGCCGCCGGGGGAACGTCTTTTCATCGAAATTGGAAATGTTCCGATTGTGGTCTTCAACATCGCCGGAAAGTTTTTTGCGATTGGAGATGTATGCACCCACGATGAAGGGCCGTTAGGCGATGGTGAATTAGACGATCATCAGATCATCTGTCCGCGTCATGGAGCGCGTTTTGATGTGCGGAACGGCAAGGTGCTGTCGCTGCCAGCGGTAGTTGACATCCCCACATATCCCGTGCGGGTGACGGAGGATGACATTGAAGTCGGCGTACCCGATTGAATCCGCTACGTAAAGCCGGTTAAAACAAAGCCCCGCCGCTAAGCGGGGCTTTATCGTAAGAATTCTGCGCTTATTCGCCGTTATTAATCGGGCTGGCGAATGTCCCGACAACGCGGAGAATATCGAACCCTTCGGCGTA
Source organism: uncultured Bellilinea sp. (assembly GCA_938040735.1). Lineage (GTDB taxonomy): Bacteria > Chloroflexota > Anaerolineae > Anaerolineales > Anaerolineaceae > Bellilinea. The sequence continues at coordinate 27,296 of CALHYE010000012.1, read as the reverse complement.
GGGGCGTTCACAAATCGCGCCATTACGGATGAGAGTGGAACGAGTGATATCCGGATCGAAATAGTATCGGTTTTGATAAGTTTTGTACTGTTGAAGGGCTGCAATTTTCTTTTCGACCGCCGATTCGCTCACTTCCACCAGAAAACTCGGAAAAAAGCCGTAACTGCTGCGAATGACATCAAAGCCCAGCACTGTTGTTCCTCGAAAGGCCCGCAAGGCTTCTTCCGTTAGGGTGGAATGGTCTTGATGGATATCCGCTTTGGAATGGACAAAAATCAAATCTGGTTTGAATGAGCGGTTGATCTGGATCAGGTATTCCAGAATCTCCTGGCGGTAATGGGGGAAACGGCGGGTTTCAAACTGTCCAAGGATGGCTTTTTCCGCCGGTATACCCAAAACTGCCATGGATTGATAATGCTCCTCAACTAGATTCTTAAGTTCCGGATTTTTCTGATTATCCGAAAGGGTGACGCAGAGGATATCGGTCTTGTCCACAATTTGGGCCAGCAAAGCCCCACAACCAATCTCAATGTCGTCCGGGTGCGCTCCCAGGAACAGCACCCGCCGTCCGTAAAAGATCAAATCCTGTCCCATAGGCTACTTGGTTGCCAGAATACCGCCGACCACTTTGGTCATGACCAGTTTCCCGTCCTGTTCCAAACGGCGGGTGGCGGTTTCTTCAATTTGGGTCATAATCCGGTTAAAGTCTTCCTTATCCTGGAAGAAAGATTTCCACAGACGGCGGTCTTCAGAAAGGGAGGCGCGAGTGTATTCGATGAAGGGTTCGACCGTTTCGAAGGTTAGGGGATTTTCGAAGATATGCAATTCGGTTTTGGCAAAGGTGTTCTTGATGGTGGAGTAGATCTCGCTGGCATAGCGGGAGCTACCCGGCATGGGAGGAATGGGTTTTTGGGTGGCTTCTCGGATGATGTCATAAAACAGTTGTTTGTTTTCCGGCATAGGCCCGGAAGTGAAAAGCGCCCCGCCGGGTTTCAAGACGCGGTGCATTTCCCGAATGGTGAAGGGGATATCCTCCGCGTAATAAATGGCAAAACAGCATGAAACCAGGTCGAAGGTGTTTTCAGGAAGATCAAATGGCTTATTGAAATCCAGTTCTTTGAATTGAACCGTAGCTTTGCGGCGTTGATTTTCGGTTTTAGCCTCATCCAACAATTCCCGGTTCACATCAACCCCAAGAATCTCGGCCTCTCCATTCAGATGATCGTAGTAAGAAAAGCACTGTTTTCCGGCGCCGCAGCCAACATCCAGAATTTTCTGTCCCTTTTGTAGGGGTAAGATATCCAGCATCCATTGATCAATGTTGCGGCTGCCAAATTTTGAGTGAATATCAATCCTTTTGAGTAAATCTTTGGTAGTTTCCTGATAATCGTATTTCATTATTTATTTTCTCCCGTTTATTATGAGGTAAGTATAAATGAGATAAATAGATTGTCAAGGACAACAAAATCTCATTATAATATGAGCATGGAACAAGTCCGCCCGATGCAATCAGTCCTTGGTTTTTGGGCAAAGAGTTTGAATTGTCCGGTGTGCAATCAGCTGGGGCTGGAAGTTCTTCGTGAAGCGGGTGTTCCCGATTTGCTTCACTGCAATGTTTGCAGCACAGAATTTGAGGTTTCTGAAACCGGGGATTTCATTCGACTGATTCAGTACCCACCAGCGCTGGGGGTGGAATTGTATGGGGTATGGATGCCCTTTGGAACGGTACGCGAGAAAATCAAAACAAAACTTGAAAACAACGGCCAAACCATTTCGGCGATAATCCCAATCACCGGGGCGGGCAAGCCGGTCAGCCGCACCAATCTCATGAAAGATGATTGGCGAGAACATGAAGGGGCAGTTGAACCACCGGACCGGGCGGTTCAGCAGGCTAGAAAACTACTCGAATTGGGAAATTCGAGAGAAGAAGTGCGATCAATTTTGGAAAAGGACCCGCGCTTGAATCCAATTCAAATTGAGCGGATTATGGAAATTGTTGAGGAACCAGCACGAACTCAGTCTCTCCAACGATTTCTCGTGCTGATTTTGGTGTTGCTGGGGTTGGTTATTGTTGCGTTGCTCATCTATCCCACCGGCGCATTTGAGCGAGCGTTTCTGGCTGTAAATGGGCTGATCGGCGGGGAGAAAGTCGAATTGATCCCACCTCCACCAACGGTCACTCAGTATACACGGCAGGGGCGCGCCTTTAGTTGCCCGCCTACTCAACATGGGGCGGCAGCCTTGTTTGGAGGAAAGGCCGATCACTGGCACTTTGACGGTAAAAATTGGATTTACACCGACATCAAGGGGATACGGGTATATGTACCGGAAGGACTTTCAGCGCGATACACCTACATGACCCCGATCCTCGAAATCAAAGTGGTTGAAGGTCCGGCGGTGATTGATCCCATTATGGCTGTTTCGATTGATTGTTATCGTTAAAACAGAGCGAGACTTATTCTCCGGCTTACCGGAAGGTGTTCCTGATGCTCACAAGCATGGCTGGAGCGAAAAGAGCGATGCCGGCATCGTTTTTAGCCCCACAGATGAATTATGGATTGGTCATTTTCCTTTACGACCCGCTGAAGTTGTTATTTGAATCCGCCAATGTCTTGATGGCGCGCCTAAACCCGAGCATTTTCAACGCCTGGAATCCGGATTATCAAGTTGAATAGATTAGCAAATGCGGGGCAAAATTTCACCTGCCAGCATATCCAAAATGCGTGTGGCGCCAATGCTGGTTTTGAGCAAAACGCGTCCGGTATCCTCGCGGGTTACTTCCCCAATTTGAGATGCCGATTTCCCATAAGGGTGGCTGTGCATGGCCTGCAAAGCAGCCTCGGCTTCCTGTGGAGGAACGATGGCGATGATCTTCCCTTCGTTAGCAATGTACAATGGGTCGAAGCCCAGCATCTCGCAGGCTGCCTGAACGGCGGGTTGAATCGGAATGCGGTTTTCATAAAGCAGCATTCCAACCCGGCTCTGTACCGCAATTTCATTCAGGGTTGTCGCCAGTCCGCCGCGGGTGGGGTCGCGCAGGACGTGGGTATGGGGTGCGGCAATCAAAAGCGCCTGAATTAATCCGTTCAGGGGAGCGACATCGGACTGGATTTCGGCAGAGAATCCCAGTTCACCGCGTTCAGCCAGCACGGCGATGCCGTGATCGCCCAGGCTGCCGGAGACCAGAATCACATCGCCCGGTTGAGCCTGATGGCCGTTGATGATTCTCTCTTCGGGCAAAAATCCGATGCCAGTTGTGGTAATGAAAATGCCGTCAGCTTTGCCTTTTTCAACCACTTTGGTGTCGCCAGCAACTATCTGAATGCCGGCCTCTTGAGCGGCAAGGCGCATCGATTCTAAAATTCGCACGAGAGTGCGAATGGGTAAACCCTCTTCCAGAATAAAACCGGCGGTCAGGTAAAGGGGTTGGGCGCCGGATACGGCAATATCGTTGACCGTGCCGCATACCGCTAACCTGCCAATGTCCCCTCCCGGGAAGAAAAGTGGAGTGACGATGTGGCAGTCGGTTGAAACAATCAATTCGCCGTTGGATCGATTCAGGCGGGCGAAGTCATCACCGCTTAGAAGCGGCGGGCTGCCGAGATAGGGCAGGAATATATTTTGAATTAAGTCGTGAGTCAGGCGTCCACCGCTGCCGTGTCCCAGGATGATCTGGTCATCGTGTTTAAGGGGAAGGGGACAGACCGGCCCTTCCATTGCAGGAAAGGAAGAGTCTGGCATAGGCTTTATCCTTTCACCGTAGATGGATTGCGGGCAAAGCGGTAATAAGCCGCGCATGCCCCCTCTGCGGATACCATAGGCGCTCCCAGTGGATTTTGAGGGGTACATGGATCGCCAAAGGCGGAACAGTCAAATGGTTTTTTAAGACCCTGTAAGATTTGTCCGGCAATACACAGCGGCGATTCGCGGGTTTGAATGTCTCCGACCTCAAAACGCCATTCTGCGTCAAATTCGGTAAATTCGGGGCGCAACCCCCATCCACTGAGCGGAATGCGGCCAATCCCACGCCAGTTTCGATCAACCGTCTGAAATACCTTTTGAATAATGGCCTGAGCGGCGAGATTTCCCTCGGGTTTAACCACTCGAGCGTAAGCGTTTTCAACCTGTACTTCATTATTTTCCAGCATTTTGACCACCGCATAAATACCCCGAACCAAATCCAGCGGCTCAAATCCGGTTACCGCCATTGGCACACGATACTGTTCCGCAATGGGCAGATAATCACGGTAGCCCATAACGGTGCAAACATGCCCCGCGAGAAGAAAACCCTGCACCCGGTTGTGCGGGGAAGAGAGAATGGCATGCATGGCTGGGGGTACTAACACATGAGAAACCAGGATGGAATAATTTTTGAGGCCGAGCGCTTTTGCTTGTAATACGCTCATGGCGTTAGGCGGGGCGGTTGTTTCAAACCCAATGGCGAAAAAGACCACTTGGCGGTCTGGATTTTTCTGAGCAATCTTTACAGCGTCTAATGGGGAGTAAACCACCCGCACATCTGATCCGCCCGCGCGCAGAGAGAAAAGATCACGGTTTGAACCCGGCACGCGCAGCATATCGCCAAATGAACAAAAAATCACTTCCGGACGAGAAGCAATTGCCAGCGCTTTGTCAATCAGTTCCAGTGGTGTGACGCAAACCGGACAGCCTGGGCCGTGAACCAATTCAATTTCTGGCGGGAGAAGTTGATCCAGCCCGGACTGCATGATGGCGTGGGTTTGTCCGCCGCAAATTTCCATCAGCACCCAGCGGCGGGTCAAAATACGGCGGATTTTTTCAATTTCCGCTTTGACCTGACGCTCGTCCCGCAGTGTCTGGTTGAGTAGACTTAAGTCCATTGGATTTACTCCTGCGGTGAAGAAGGTGAAGTCAACTCTTCATCGAGTACGCCGGCTTCGCGGAGGAGTTGGAGGGTTTCGAGGGCTTCCTGTTCATCTAACAGGTTGAGAGCAAAACCGGCATGGATGATGGCGTAGTCGCCGACTTTAGCTTCGGGCAGCGTTTCCACACAGGCTTCCCGCAAAACACCGCCAAAATCAATTTTTGCCATGCGTAAGCCGGCCTGCTGATACAGTTCAACGATTTTTCCCGGAATTCCAAGACACATTTCAAGATCCTTCTTGAGTAAAATAAGAGGATTGGAAGCGACAAGCGGCGATTAACGCCTGTCCAAGCGCAATTCCGCCATCATTGGCAGGCACGCGCTGATGGGTGAGGACTTCAAACGAATAATTTTCAAGGAGAGGCACGGTTTTCTTGAGGAGCAGAGAGTTTTGCCACACCCCGCCGGATAATGCCACCACACTTACGCCGCTGGCCTCTCGGATAGAAAGAGCTGCGTTCAGGATAAGTTGGGCAATAGCGTTGTGAAACCGTCCGGCAATGACCGGTATTGAAAGCCCCTTCCGCCAATCCGAGAGGATTGCCTCCCAAAGGACTGCCGGGTCAATTTCGTTCCTGTGGATTGAAAAAGGATAACTCCCTTTTTCATTTTCATCTGCCAGGTTCTCCAATTCGATTGCTGCCTGTCCTTCATAAGTAATTCGATCCCGGATGCCCAACAATCCGGAAACGGCATCAAACAGCCGGCCCATACTGGAAGTGAGCGGGGTGTTTATGCGGCGTTCCAGCTGAGTACGCAACAGGGTTCTTTCTTCCTCACAGAGCGATTTCACGGGGGGAAGATGCGCTTCCCAGTCGAAGCCCGCTGACCAGAGGTGTGCCAGGGCAATACGGCTGACCCGGCGGACGGCTGCGTCGCCTCCGGGGAGAGGTACGTATTTCAGGTGAAGCATCCGCTGATAACCATAGGGGTTACCCAGTAAAAATTCCCCACCCCAGATCGCGCCGTCGCTGCCGTAACCGGTGCCGTCCAGAATGACGCCAATGACTGGCTTGTCTGGGGAATACTGATTATCTGCCAAACAGGCTACCAAATGAGCATGATGGTGTTGAACCTGAATGAGCGGCAGATTTTGGTCTTTGGCGCGTTGAATGGCATATCGGGTTGCCAGATAGTCTGGATGCTGGTCGCAGGCAATTGCTTGAGGCTTGATTTGAAAAACGCGCTCGTAATGGGCAATGCCTTCTTCAAAGGACTGAAAAGTTTCGTAGTTTTGCATATCGCCGATATAGTGACTGAGGAAGGCATATTGACCGCGGGTGAGGCAAAAAGCGTTTTTCAATTCTGCGCCGGTTGCCAGCAGGGGAGGCAATTCCTGGTTGATGATGATCCCGTCTGGGGCAAATCCGCGCGAGCGACGGATAAAAATCCTCTGCGACCGTTGTGACTGAACGACCGAATCATCCAGCCGCATGTGAATTTCGCGGTTGTGAAGCAAAAAGGCATCAGCGAGTGAGGCTAATTGCTGGCGGGCTTGATCATCCCGATAGGCAATAGGTTCATCGCTGAGGTTGCCGCTGGTCATTACGAAAACCGATGGATAACCTTCTTCCGGTTCGGTCAGCAACAGATGCAGCGGCGTGTAAGCCAGCATAAACCCCAACCGTTTCTGGCGCGGGGCGATAATGGCGGGTAAACTATCAGGCTGACGGGTTTGCAGGAGAACAATTGGCGCATATCGCGATTCAAGCCATTCCCTCTCTTGCGGGCTTACCAGGCAAAACTGTTCGACTGTTTTAAGGTCAAATGCCATCAGCGCAAAGGGCTTATCGCTGCGCTGCTTTCGTTTCCGCAGTGTTTGAACGGCTTTTTCGTTGGCGGCATCGCAGGCAAGATGAAATCCTCCCAGCCCTTTGACGGCAAGGATTTTTCCTTGTTTCAACCATTCCCGAGCAGTTTGAATGGCAGCTTCCTTGTGGGCAATTGGCTGACCCTCCACCTCAAACCATACCTGGGGGCCGCATTTCGGACAGGCAATCGGTTGGGCGTGAAAACGACGATCATGAGGGTTGTGGTATTCCTCCTCGCAGGCAGGACACATTTCAAAACCAGCCATGGTGGTATTCGGCCGGTCATAAGGCAGGCTCTGGATGATTGTAAAGCGCGGGCCACAATTGGTACAATTGATGAAGGGGTAGCGATAGCGGCGGTTTGCCGGATCAAACATTTCCTGGCGGCAATCGGCACAAATTGCGGTATCCGGCGAGATGGGTTGAAATTGGGACGGGTCGCTCTGGCTGGAAAGAATGCGAAAATCCTCCAAATTTTGGGGCGTTGTGGTGACAGTCTGCAAGGAGTCGATCCGCGCAAGGGGCGGTAGGCGATTCTCCAATTCGATTAGAAAACAATCCAAATGGTTTGAAGCGCCCTCCAGGTGGATCTCTACATTGCCGGAAGTGTTACGCACCCATCCTTTCAAGTTGTTTTTTTGGGCAAGGCTGTAAATAAACGGCCGGAAGCCAACCCCTTGCACAATTCCACGAACTAAAACTCGAACCGCAACGGCTTCCACGCTCATTTTTGAAGGTGTTTTTGAACGACCTCGTCCAGCCAGTTGATCCATGCCGGCATTCCTTCGCCAGTTTTTGCCGAAACCGGAAAAGTGCGCAGGCCGGGGTTGAGAATTTCTACGCCCTGTTGGAAATAGGCCATGTTGAAATCAACATAGGGCAGTAAGTCCATTTTATTGATGATCAGCACATCAATTCCACGGTACATATTAGGGTACTTGTAAGGCTTATCGTCCCCTTCGGGGGTGCTTGCAACCAGCAAGTTGAGGTGAGACCCCAACTTAAAGGCTGCCGGACAGATCAGATTGCCCACATTTTCGATCAAGACAACATCAACGTTTTCTAAAGGCAGGGATTGCAAACCCGCATGGAGCATGACCGCATCCAGATGGCAGTCTCCGCCGGTGTTTATCTGAACAACCGGCAAGCCTAGAGCGGACACTTTGTCGGCGTCAATCGTGACCGGGGCGGTGTCTCCTTCGATAACCGCCATGCGGTATTTGGAAGACAATCCTTCCAGGGTTTGAAGGATGAAGGTGGTTTTGCCAGCGCCCGGAGAGGCCATAATATTGATGGCAAAGGTTTGGTGATGGTCAAACAGCGCTCGGTTTTGATGGGCAACCTGATCATTGGCATCCAGAATTTTTTCAACAACCGGAACACGGGTAGGGGTCATGCTGTTGCTCCTTCTTTTTCAACGATGATTGATTCAACATAAAACTCTTCCCCCCCAATGACATTTAGGTGGAAACTGCTGCACCGAGGGCAGGGAGAGAGGGTGTCTTCTACTTCGAATTCAAGTTGACAATCAAGGCATCTCAATCGAGCCGGAATACGTTTGAAATGCAGATTTGCATTCTGACAAATTGTGTCCTCGGCGATCATGTTCCAGTAAAATTCTACCGAATCATCCACAATACTGGATAATTTACCAATAACCAGAAAAATATCGGTTACTTGTGTGGCGTTGGCCTGTTTGGCGTAGCGCAGGGCAATCTCCAACACGGATTCGGTTACAGCAAGTTCGTGCATGATTTCAATTTTACCATTAAGAGAAATCGGAGCAAAAAAACCCTGAAAAGGATGCCTTAGCGTGTCTTGACGTCCGTCTCGTTGGATGATTGTAGAATCAAGTCCATTAATTGAAGTTTAATGGTGAGGAGATTGCTGGCTACCACATTGGCAACTCGCCGCATGATGACATACCCAAGGCGAGGGTCTTCTTCGCAAAGCCGGTTTAATTCGTCCCCATTAAGAACGAGCAGGGTTGAATCCTTCAGGGCAATCGTGGAAGCCGTCCGTTGTCGAACGATTGGGGTCAATTTGGACCAGCCAATAATATCCAACGGTTCAGCGGTGGTGATGCGCACAATTCCGCGGGAAGGTACAGCGATATCAACCCCAATTTCACCGGAAAGGATGATGTAGATATTATCCACCCGATCGCCTTCACAAAAGATGGCGGTGCCTTCTTTGTATTGTATGATTGAGGAAATTCCCGCCAGCGCTTCGATTTGCTGGGGTTTCAAATCCAAAAACCAGGGAATAGTCCGTAATGTTTCAATCAGGTTGGATGTGTGCATTGGGTTCAGATCGGTCTTGTAATTATCTACTTTTGTAACACTGAACGCTCCCACAGTTAAAGTGACCTGCGTCATCATTCCGGCGGGTAACATGTCACCAAATTTGACCTGACGTTTAATCAAGCCATTCTATGACCCGTTCCACTGCGGGTTCAAGCAATTGAGTGGCGGCGGGAGAGAGGGATTGACTAAAATTGAAATCATAGCCCCGCACGGACAATAAGGCTGCTTGCGGAACTTTTTGGAAGAGAGCAGCGCATAATGCCAGACAGGTTGCGGGGGTCAAATGATGAGTAAAGGGGGAGGGTTCAAACCGGGCTTCCAGCAGAGAAAAGGATATTTCCTGTGGGATGCTGCCTGTATGCGCATCTATAAAGATTACCCGATCTACCTGACTTAACCATTCGGCATGTTCCGGAATCAGGTGAAGCGCAAAGCCTATGGTGATGGCAGATGTAACTTGATACAAATATTGTTCAGGAACGGCTGGCAGTTGAGCGCCCAGTTTCTCAGCCACCCTTCTAAGGATATGCCAGGCTACCCCATCATCCTGCCGGTCGAGGTTGCCGTAGCCCAGTAACAGGATTCTTTGATCGGCAGATTCCGGCTGCGGAGTGTTGGCCGGAACCTGCCGAAGTTGGCGCTCTAAATCGGATTGCATTCTATCTTGATATGGTTTGCACAAGGTTGCCCTGATGATCCAGCATCTCGATCAGGATGGGCATCTGGCCTACCGCATGAGTCGAGCAGGAAAGGCAAGGGTCATAAGCCCGCACAGCGGCTTCCACCCGGTTGAGTAAGCCTTCGCGAATTTGCTGACCGTTGATATAGGTCTTGGCTACGCTATCCACGGCATGGCTCATTGCCCAGTTATTGTTGCCGGTAGCAACAATCATGTTAACCCTCTCAAGTTGACCGTTGGGTTTTGCCCAATAATGATGCCACAACGTTCCACGTGGGGCTTCGATGACGCCGACTCCTTCGCCTTTAAAGTTCTGGCGGGTGTTGAGGATATCGGTGCTGGTAATATCCGGGTCCTCACACAGGATGCGGACATTCTCGGCGGCATATAGCGCTTCAACCAGGCGGGCATAGTGGTAATAAAGGGTATTTTCAACGGGGTTGCCGTTGTTGAGCGCTTTAAACTCACGCAGTTCGGCATCTGCCAGCGGGGTTGCAATGCGCTCGCTGGCATTTAAACGCCCTAATGGGCCAACGCGGTAGACCCCCGCCGGGTAACCCATCTTTTTGTAATAGGGGAATTTCAGGTAAGACCACGATTCGACGTGTTCAGCAATGTAATCCAGGTACTTGCGGCCGTCGAAAAGTTCTAACTGTTTTCCGTTCGCATCAATCAGCCGCACATTCCCATCATACAATTCGAGGGTGTTGCCGTCTTTGACTAAACCCAGGTAACCGGTTGGAAAAACAGCAAATTTATCAATGTCCTCGCGGTTCTTCTCAGCCCAGCCCTTGAAAATTTGAATCCCCAGTTGGATGGTGGAGATGATCTCGTCCAACCCTGCCAAAATGGTGTCCCTTTCGGCGGTTTTCAAGGCTTTGTTGACCCCGCCGGGGACGGCAAAGATGGGGTGAATCCTCCGTCCGCCGAGAATATGGATGATTTCCTGACCGTATTTGCGCAAATTGACGGCTTTTAACGCCAGTTCAGGGTTAGCCTGAATTAAACCGACTACATTTCGTATAGCCGGATCGGCGTCAAAGCCGAGTAGTAAATCGGGGCCGGCCAATTCAAAGAAGTGCATGCCATGGCTCTGAATGATCTGCCCCATGTGCATTAATTCTCGCAGTAATTGAGCCGGGCGGGGAGGGGGAGAGCCGTAGACCTCATCCCCAGCCTTAGCGGCAGCCAGATGGTGAGAAACCGGGCAAATCCCACAAATACGAGGGGTGATAGTCGGCATTTCAAAGACCATGCGGCCTTCGCAGAATTTTTCAAAACCGCGAAATTCATTGACATGAAGGTAAGCACGCTCAACATTTCCATCCGGGTTGAGATGGATGGTCACTTTGGCATGACCTTCGATACGGGTTACCGGTTCAATGGTAATTTTCTGAGTGGTCATTTTGAGGACCTCCTTCTAGTGCCAGTGCAACTTGTCGTCTTTCAAATCCGGCCTGCGGCCCTGAGCCAGTTCTGATAGAACATAGAAAATGGTATCTGCATCTGGCGGGCAACCCGGCACAAAAATATCCACCGGTACAACCTCGTGGACGGCTCGTACGCGGGTTGGACGAGCCAGTTCGGGATCATCCGGGATTTTTCCCTCCGCATCGGTGCTTTCTGTTTCTACATAAGCGCGCCGCAAGGTTTCTTCGATGGTGAAGAAGTTGCGCATTGCGGGAACACCTCCAAACACGGCGCAATCACCCAAAGCGACCAGTATCTTGCAGCGTTTGCGCATCATTTTGGCAACTTCTTCGTTGCTGGTATTGTTGATGCCGCCCTCGAGGATGCCCACGTCAACGCCGGTTTCATCCGGGTGTTTCAAGTCGGTAATTGGCGTGGAACGCAAGTCCACCAGCTCGACAATCTTGACGATGCGTTCGTCCATATCCAGCAAGGACATGTGACAGCCAGCACAACCGGCCATCCAATCCGAAGCGACTTTTGGTTTACTCATCATTTATCCTCCTCATTCCTGTAAGCAGCCTCAGGCGGCAATGCTCACGGGAGAAGGTCGTTGAGAAATAACCTTCTCCCACTCACTTTCTAATGCCGTACCAAGTTTGTCTGCGAGCGCTGAAAGAACGGCCTCATTTGTCCAAATGCTTTCAGCCGGTTTGAGAACCCTTGCAGCGATCTGCAACCGGCCATCAAGGTTGATAAAATGCCCATCCTGTTCCAACCAGTTGACGACAGGAAAGACAACATCCGCCATTGCTGTCAGACGAGAATGATAACTGGCTTGAACGATAATGTTAGAACACTTCTCGATCTGCTGAATGAGCCTTTCCTTTGGCTCTTCATCGCCGAGGGCAATGTAGGCCAACCGATGGCCATTCAGTTTCAAGGATTTATCCAGACCCAGTTGAGCAGCGCCCAACGCATTGGCTCCGCCTTTGATGCTGATCATCGCCGCCCCGCTTGTCTGGCTCAGTTTGATGATCAAATCCATCACTTCATCATCGGTAACGGCCGGATCGTAGATGATGATTGATTTCTCATTGTTGGTTAACTGGAAGGCTGCTTCTAAGAGAAGGTCTGAAGCCACACCGCAAGCTTCACTGGCTTTTTGCACTTCTTCATCGGGTTGACCGTTGAATGCAACTCGATTTTGGCCGAGTTTTGCCACTGCAGCAATTAACCCTTTCAGCAGGGCAGCTCCCGTCTTCTTTTGGGGGATCAAGGCACAATGGGCAAGATCACCTAAGCGATTTTGATCTTCGTCTACCAAAATCAATTTTATCCCTTCAGGGAAGCGCCTGCGGATGAAAAAGCCCAAAACTTCATGTTCATTGATGAGATCGGCGCCCATGACAAAGAATGCGTCAGCCTCGTGAATCTGATCAATTTTGCTCTCAAATGCTTTGCCCAGCTTTTCAGCCCATCTGGATAGAATCGCCGTGCGGCTTCCTTCTTCGGTGGATGTGACCATCTCACTACCCAGGCGATCGGCAAACAGCTGGCGGAAGAGAACCAGACTTTCGAGCGGCAGGCGGGTAGATACGATTGCAGCGATACCGTCCCCGGCGGCTGTCTTAATCTTTTCGGCGGCTGCTGCCAGCGCTTCTTCCCAAGAAACCGGTTGGAGACTGCCATTTTTTCGAAGCAGAGGGGCTTTCAGCCGTTCGCGGTCATCAAATGCCGGGTAGAAGCGACCAACTTTGCAGGTTACGCCCTGATTGATCGGAGCATCCCAATCGCCATCAATGCGGATCAACTGTTGGTCGCGGGTGAGGATATCCACGCCGCAGCCGACCGAACAACCCACACAAAGGGTCTGATGATGATCTACGGTGGTATTTTGGCCGCGATAAGCGCTGCGCCGGTCAATCAGTGCGCCGGTAGGACAGACCTGAACACACATTCCACAAGAAACGCACGAACTTTCTCCCAAGGGGACATTCAAATCGGCGATGACAAAGGTCTTTGCGCCGCGTTCTTCAACCCCTAAGGTGTTTGCCCCTACCAATTCCGAACAGGCGCGGATGCAGCGCCGGCAAAGGATACAACGGTTGTGTTCCAGAATGAAATAAGGGTGGGAAGCATCCATCGGGTAAGGCTGCCAGTTCGGCTGCAAGGGCCAGTGGGTCATCCCTTCCCCGTAGGCGGCGTTTTGCAACTCGCAATCGCTGCCGCTCACCTGACAATAGGGGCAGAAGTGATTGCGCTCACTGAAAATTAAGGTGAGGATAAACTTTCTGGCTTTGTGAATTTGCTCGGATGTGGTCCGGACCACCATATTGTTGGTTGCCGGTATGGTGCAAGAAGCCTGTAAGGTGCGAAAACCCTCTATCTCAACCATGCACAACCGGCATCCACCGTAAGGCTTCAGGTGGGGATGATCACACAGGGTCGGAATGTGGATTCCGGCTTTGCGGGCGGCGTTGAGTACCGTGGTGCCTTCTGGTACCTCAATTTGTTGGCCGTCAATTGTCAGGTTAATCATTCCAGACACTCTCCTTCTCAATGATTATTGAATGATTCGACACTCGAGAATATGCCCATACCAGTAAAACAGACAGTTTCAAACTCACTCATCCGCTAATTCGACCTTTACAGCCGTAATTTTGAACTCCGGGATTTTGGCGATTGGATCGAGGGCTGCGATGGTCAACTCATTGGCATTGGCTTCGGGGAAGTGGAAATTGGCATATACCATCCCTTCTGGGACTCGATCGGTGACCCAGGCTTCGGAGATAATGCTGCCGCGCCGCGAGGTAATTTTGACCCTTCGATTGCCATTGATCCCAATCCGCAGGGCATCTTCTGGGTTCAGCTCGATTAGCGGCATGGGATAAACCTCCATCAAACCTTTAGCGCGGCGGGTCATTTCGCCGCCATGCCAGTGATACAGGACACGGCCGGTATTCATCAGCATCGGGAACTCGGCATCCGGCTTTTCAGCGGGCGGTACATCGGTAGTAGGTGAGAACAAACCCTTGCCGCGGGTGAATTGACCAATATGCAAAATTGGCGTGCCGGGGTGATCGTATCCTTTGACCGGCCAGTGGAGATTTTCGCCGCGATCGAGGCGTTCAAAACTTACACCCGCGTAGGACGGGGTAACCTGGGCCACCTCGTCCATAATCTCGGCGGCTGATGAATAATTCCAGCCAGCCTGAGGCGCATCAGAAGGTTTCCGCTCACTCAAGGCGATCACATGCCGAGCTAAATCGCTGATGATCTCCCAATCAGGGCGGGATTGACCAATCGGCTCAACGGCTTTGCGGACGCGTTGAATGCGGCGTTCGGTGTTTGTGAAAGTGCCTTCTTTTTCGGCAAAGGTCACGCCGGGCAAGAGCACATCGGCATAGGCTGAGGTTTCGGAGGGGAAGATTTCCTGCAAAACCAGGAATTCCAGTTCCTCCAAACAGTGACGGACATGGTTGACGTCCGGATCGGTCATGACCGGGTTTTCGCCAAGGATGTAAAGCGCGCGGATTTTGCCTTCACCGGCCGCCGGAATCATTTCGGTAACGGTCATGCCGGGTTTGGGTGAAAGAGGTACGCCCCAGGCGGCTTCAAACTTTTCCCGGGCAGCATCCGAAGCAACGGCTTGATAGCCGGGATAAACGTTGGGTAAACCGCCCATATCGCAGGCGCCTTGCACATTATTCTGACCGCGCAGCGGGTTGACTCCGCCGCCCGGCACTCCCATATTACCCAGCAGCATCTGTAAATTGGCTAAGGTTAAGACATTTTGAACCCCGACAATATGCTGAGTAATGCCCATTGCCCAGAAAACGGCCATTGGTTTGCAAGCGCCCATGATTTCGGCAGCCTGATAAATTTTTTCAAGGGGCACGCCGGTTATTTCCGCTACTTTTTCCGGCGGGTAGTTTTGGAGGTTGGCCTTGAATTCTTCAAAACCTTCGGTGCGCTCGCTAATGAATTGCTCATCTGCCCAGCCTTTTTCAAGGATGATATTCATGATGCCATTGAGCAAGGCGATGTCGGTACCGGATTTTTGCTGCAAGTGCAGAGTGGCAAAGTCCACCAGATCAATGCGGCGAGGATCGGCAATGATCAACTTAACGCCGCGCTTAAGTACCGCCTGGCGGATCATCGTGCCGAAAACGGGGTGTTGTTCGGTGGTGTTCGAGCCGGTTACAAAAATGGCCTGAGCATTTTCGACAATATCTTGCATGGTGTTGGACATTGCTCCCGAGCCGTAGGAGATTGCCAGGCCGGCTACGGTGCTGGCGTGACACAGGCGGGCGCAGTGGTCAATATTGTTGGTGCCCAACACTTGTCGGGTAAACTTGTTCATTAAGTAGTTTTCTTCATTGGTGCATTTTGCTGAACTCAGCACCCCAATGCTGTCGGCTCCGCTTTCAGTGCGGATTTGATTGAGTTTATTGGCGACAATGTTCAGAGCTGTTTCCCAATCTACGGCAACCCACTCACCGCGGTTTTTCTTGTCTTTGCGGGTTTCGCCTTTCAGCAGATAGTCACGCACCAGGGGTTGAGTTAAGCGATCCGGATGATGGACATAGTCGTAACCATAGCGTCCCTTGACGCACAGACGCATTCCGTTAACCGGGGCTTCCGGTGTCGAAGTCACGCGGATAATTTTGCCGTCCTTAACGTGTAAATCAAACTGACAACCAACCCCGCAGTAAGAACAGGTGGTGCGGACGACTTTATCGGGTGCGCCTAAACCGACCGACATTTTATTGTCCAATGCACCGGTGGGGCAGTAGGCGACACACGCGCCGCACGATTCGCAGCGCGCTTCCAGCATCGGTTCATCTAAACCGGCTACAATGCGAGCCTCATAACCGCGCTCCGAAAGTCCCCAAACAAAACGCCCTTGAACTTCGGCGCAGGCACGCACACAACGGCCGCACAGAATGCACTTGTTCAAATCAACCCAAACGAAAGGATTGGGATCGCTGTTGACCTCATAGCGGGGTTTTTCAGCCATGTGGGCGTTGAGTTCCAGGCCGTAAGCGTTTGCCCAGTACTCCAATTCGTTGGGGTGTTCGTCTTTTTGCGCATAGCCAGATTCATAGTAGGTTGATAGCAGCAATTCCAAAATTGTTCGGCGGGATTTGCGCAAATTTTCGGTTTCGGTTTGTACCTCCATGCCGTTTTCTGCCGGCAGCGTGCAAGAAGTCATCGGTATCCGACCGCCTTTAACTTCAACGATGCACAGACGACAACCCCCATAAGGAGAGAGGTCTTTATGGTAGCAAAGGGTAGGAATGGTGATCCCCGCTTTTTCGGCGGCTTCTAAAACCGTTGTCCCTTTGGGTACATCCAGTTCAATGCCATTAATTTTGATCTGAACCATAATCTATAATCCTTTCATCACCAAAAGGCTTACTTGCTCCATTTTTTGAGGAAAATGAACCAGTATACAAGTCCTACCAGCACTGCACCGCCGATGATGTTTCCAATCGTCACCGGCAGCAAATTATTGATGAAGAAACCCTGCCAGGTGAGGTTGGTGAACTTTTCCATGGTTACGCCGGCATCAAGCAGCGCTTTCGACTCCCAAAAAGAAGCGGGGGCAAATTGTTTGATGAATAATCCCAACGGGATAAAGTACATGTTGGCGATCGAGTGTTCAAAACCGCAAGCCACAAAACCGCTGATGGGCGGAATGATGGCGAGAATTTTATCGGTTGTGGAACGGGCTGAATAGCACAACCAGACTGCCATACACACCATGGCATTACACATGATACCGAGCGCAATGGCTTGTACAAATTCGAGGTTAACTTTACCGTTGGCAATGTTAAGCGCGGCTAAACCGATCGAACCATTACCAAAGGTGTATTGTCGGGTCAGGAACATAATCACAGCGGTAGCCACCGAGCCGACAAAGTTGCCGAGATAGACAATGATCCAGTTGCGTAAGAGCGCCTGCAAGGTGACTTTGCCGTTGGTGAACGCCATAATAATCAGGTTGTTGCCGGTGAACAACTCCGCTCCACCGACAATGACCAATATAAGGCCGACAGTAAACACCAGTCCGGTCAACAGGCGGGCAACCCCGTAGGGTAAAGCCGAAGACCCGGCGCTAACCGTTGTGGCAAAAATGGCTCCTAATGCAATAAAAGCGCCGGCTAGAATGGATAGGGCAAAAAGCGGCCAAAAGGCAAGGTTGGCTTTTTTCACGCCAATTGCTTCCGCCTTTTGGGCCATTTCGGCAGGCATTAGCGCATCAATGGAAATTACGTTGTTTTCGACAGCCATGATCTAAGTCTCCAAAGAGTAGTGTAGGGGTTTTGCTTCAAGATAGAGGGATCAACTCCTCCATTTTGCAGACTCCGGCCGGGCAAACCTTGAGGCGAATGTGGGCTTCTACCTCAGCGCGGAAATAATTTAGAATGTCGCGCAGGGGTGTACCGGCTGTTTGTCCCAAGCCGCAGTTGGATAACATATACAGGTTTTCAGAAAGTTCCGCCAATTTATCGAGGTCGCTCAAGGACGCCTGACCTTTTGAGATCTTGTCCAGCATTTCCCAGGCACGCTGAGTCCCGATTCGGCAGGGATTGCATTTGCCGCAGGATTCGACTCGGAAGAAGTTCAAAAGCACCTTTGCCAGATCCACCACGCAGGTGTCTTCATCGCAAATCAACAACGCGCCTGAACCCAGCGAAACCCCCGCTTTGGTGTAGGAGTCGAAGTCCATGGGAGTATCTTGCAGGGAAGCCGGAATGATGGAGCCGCTTGATCCGCCGGTCTGGGCTAGTTTGAAGTTTGAGCCATTTTTCATGCCTTTGGCATAAATGGCAATCACCTCTCGAAGCGTGATGCCCATAGGGACTTCGATCAAACCGGTTACGTTCACATTCCCAAGGACGGTATAAACTTTGGTGCCGGGGCTGCTGGGTGTCCCGAAACTGCGATACCAATCCGCGCCGTTGTTGATAATTGGCGGAATATTGGCGAGCGTTTCAACGTTATTGACCACGGTCGGTTTGCCCCAAAGACCATGAGTAGTAGGATAGGGAGGGCGGGAGCGGGGCTGTCCGCGTTTGCCCTCGATGGACTCGATCAGTGCGGTTTCTTCGCCGCAGATGTAGGCGCCGGCGCCAGCGTGAATGTGAATTTCAAAGTTGAAATCGGTGCCAAAAATATTTTTGCCCAGAAAGCCCATCTCGCGGGCATCCTGAATAGCTTTTTTGAGGCGTTCCTGAGCCAGCAAGTATTCGCCGCGGACATAGATGTAACCTTCGTCTGCGCCAACCGCGTAACCGGCAATAGCCATCGCTTCAATCATGCTGTGCGGATCCCCTTCCAAAATCAGGCGATCCTTAAACGTGCCGGGTTCGGATTCATCGGCGTTGCAGATGATGTATTTTTTCTCGGATTTTTCTCGGGCAACAAACCCCCATTTGGTGCCGGTTGGAAAACCGGCGCCGCCCCGACCGCGTAAACCGGATTTTTTGATCTCTTCAATGACTTCTTGCGGTGTCATGCTGGTGAGAACTTTTCCAAGCGCCGTGTAACCATCATTGAGGATATAGTCTTCGATGCTAGTTGGGTCAATGATGCCGGCCCGGCGCAGGACAATTCTCTGTTCGGCGGGCAAGGTGCCTTTGCGGGCATGTAACCACGCAATTCTACCGCTTAATTCGCGGACTGAAGCAACCAGTTCCTCCGCAATCCGACCTTTGTAGAGGTGTTCTTCGACCAGATAAGGGACTTTTTCCGGTGTGACCGGTCCGTAGATGACCGCTTCCGGATAAACGATAACCAGTGGAAGGGCATCATGCCGGCCAACATCACCGACCATGGTTAAGGAGATTTCTTCCTCCAGACCAAAGGCTTTAATTTGTTCCTGCAGCGCCTGAAAGACTTCCTGCGCTCCCAGCTGAATGCTGATGGGATCGCTAGAGACCAGTACCATTGAGCGAGTCATTTTCATCGGACACCTCCTTCACTCATACCGCGCTAAGATTTCAGGAACCTTTCGGGCATCCACATTGCCGTAGATGTCTTCATCTATTACAATGACCGGGCCTACCGAACACACTCCGAGACAGCTGGTGGTGATCAACGTCCACTTACCGTCCGGAGAGGTTTCATTCGGCTCCAGTCCGAGTTCTTCTTTGAGGGATTCAAACACCTCTCGCCCGCCGACTACATGGCAAGGTGCGCTTTCGCAAAATTGAATGACATGGCGTCCGCGGGGTTTGGTGGAGAGCATGTGATAAAAACTGGCAACACCGAATAGACTGCTCTTTGGTTCTTTCAGTCGGCGGCTGATTTCTTCCATAGCCTCGGTGGGAATATAGCCCAATTGGCGGTTGACCTCGTTCAGGATGGGAATCAATTCCTCCTGTTTTGCGCCGAATTTTTCAATGGCGGCGTTGACGACTTCCAGTATTTTTTCGCGGCTTTTGGTTTCAACGCTCATGCTGAGCCTCCTTTGGTCTGATTCGGACGGTTGCCGGAACCGTCGGGATTATTCGATCACAACTGCGTTGAAGTTACAAACTTGCATACAAATTCCGCACCGGATGCAGGTGTCCGGGTCAATGACGTGCGTCTGGCGGCGTTCACCGCTGATGGCGTTAACCGGGCAGTTTCGGGCGCAAACCGTACAGCCCGTGCAGGCATCCGGCAGAATTTCGTAACGGATCAAAGAGCGGCAGACTTTTGCCGGGCAGCGTTTTTCATAAATGTGGGCTTCGTACTCATCGCGGAAGTAGCGCAGCGTACTGACCACTGGGTTTGGCGCGCCTTGCCCCAGTCCACACAGGCTGTTGGTGCGAATTTCCTGGCAGAGATTTTCGAGCAATTCAATGTCGCCGTCCTGTCCTTTGCCGTCGCAAATCCGCGTGAGGATTTCCAGAATACGGCGCGTACCAACCCGGCAGGGGGTGCATTTGCCGCAGCTTTCATCCTGGGTGAAGTCCATAAAGTAACGGGCAACATCCACCATGCAGGTATCTTCATCCAGGACGATCATGCCGCCGGAGCCCATGATGGTGCCAGCCTGCGCAAGCGATTCGTAATCCAACGGCAGGTCAAGGTACTCGGCCGGGACGCAGCCGCCCATCGGCCCGCCAATCTGAACAGCCTTGAAGGCTTTGCCGTCTTTAATCCCGCCGCCAACATCATAAATGATTTCTCGAAGGGTGATTCCGAGAGGAACTTCAATTAAACCGGTGTGATTCAAATCGCCAGCCAGCGCAAAAGTTTTGGTGCCTTTGCTTTTTTCGGTGCCGTAACCGGCGTACCATTCCGCACCTTTGAGAATGATCTGTGGAATGTTTGCGTAGGTTTCCACATTGTTCACATTAGTGGGTTTGTTCCACAAGCCCTGCACAGCCGGGAAAGGTGGACGGGGGCGGGGTTCACCGCGGCGGCCTTCAATGGAGGCGATCAGAGCGGTTTCCTCACCGCATACAAACGCGCCAGCGCCCATACGAACTTCAAGGTCAAAATCGAAGCCGCTGCCAAGGATATCCTTGCCTAACAAACCCAAATTACGGGCTTGCTGAATGGCGATGTTGAGGGTAGATACCGCTACCGGGTATTCCGCACGGCAGTAGATGTATCCCTGATGGGCGCCGATGGCGTAGGCAGCGATGATCATTCCTTCAATGACCGAATGAGGGTCGCCCTCAAGAACCCGGCGGTTCATAAAAGCCCCCGGGTCGCCTTCATCAGCGTTGCACACTACGTATTTGATTTCACCCGGCGCCTGGCGGGTAAATTGCCATTTTTTACCGGTCGGAAAACCGGCGCCGCCGCGGCCGCGCAGACCGGACCTGAGGACGGTGTCAATCACTTCTTCCGGGGTCATTTCGGTCAGGACTTTTGCGAGCGCCTGGTAGCCATCTTCTGCTATGTAATCTTCGATATTTTCCGGGTCAATTTTTCCGCAGTTGCGCAAAACAATGCGGACTTCTTTTTGGGTGGGGGCGCCTAGTTCTTCATCCACCACTTTGGTGGTGGGCATCTGGAATTTATTGACTAAACGGCCCTTGAGGAAGTGTTCTTCGACCAAATAGGGGACATCATCGGGGGTGACTCCAACATAATGGACGCCTTCTGGATACACCATCATTTCAGGGCCTAAACTACACCCGCCGATGCGGGATGTTTCCAGCACCTGAACTTCATCAATCAAACCGGTGGCGACCAGTTCATCTTGTAAGGCATCCACCAACTCATGCGCGCCTTTTTGGAGACATTCTGGATCTACACAAACCAAGACATGGGAGCGATAGTATTTCATAGCCGTCAACCTTTAGCCTTACGTCAATAGTTTACCAATAAGAGGATTTACACCTGAATCATGTATTCTTTAACTACATTGCCATTCTTGACATGTTCTTGCATGATCTGCCGGGCAACCTCTGGAGAGACCTTGCCATAAGTCACTTTGGGTTGGTCGCCAACGACAACCTGAACGATCGGTTCTTTTTCGCATAAACCGATGCAACCGGTCTGGGTGACAATCACGCCTTCGAGATTCTCGTTCTGGATGGTTTCGAGGATGGCTTTCATGGCATCGCGTGCGCCGGCAGCGATCCCGCAAGTGCCCATTCCTACGATTACCTGAACCTGTCCCGAAGCGGTCTTTACTTTGCGTTTCTCCAGAGCTTCCTCGCGAATTCTTTTCAAATCGTCTAGACTTTTAATGGTCGGCATGGTAAATCTCCTCTCTACGGATTGATGAATGAATTCATCCGGTTAATAGACTGATGTGGTTTGCAGGGAACGAACATTGTTTTCCAGCATTTCCCGCAAGTATGAAAGCACCAGCGGGTCGGAAAGGGGGATATCTTGCAATTCCTGTTTTATGGGTTGATCGTCGAGCTCGAAGCCGTCTTGATCCACGCTGTAACGGAAGACCCAATGAATTTGCGGATTTCCTACCAACAAGGCGAGGAAAGTTCCGGCAATATCGCCCAAGGGCATTCGGTCAATATGGCTGCGTTGAAATTCAACTTCAACCAATGTTCCTTCACCGACTTTGGAATGGATTTTCAGCCAACCATTGCACGCTTCGGCGGCGGCTTTCAATAGAGGAATACCCAACCCAACCTTGCGGGTTGTGCGGGTGGTTACAAAGGGATCGGTTACTTTCTTGATCATTTCCTCATCCATTCCTTTACCATCGTCCTGAACGCTGAGGTACAATCGGTCGGCGGTAGTATCCTCACGGATGGTAATGGTGATGTTTTTCGCGCCAGCGGCAATGCTGTTTTCAGCAATATCCAGCAGGTGAAGGGAAATTTCTCGCACTACTTGTTATCCTGAATGGAGCGTAATACCTGAGGAAACTTGTTGGGGCGTAGACGCCCAACAATTTTGTCATCCACAACCACAACCGGGGCCTGACTGCACGCCCCAACGCAACGGCACACTTCCAGGGTGATTTCACCATCGGGTGTGGTTTGGCCCGGTTCAACGCCCAGTAAGGATTTGGCTTTATCAATGAGCTGGGGCATTCCGCCAACGTAACAGGCAGTCCCCATGCAGAACTTGATGGTGTGCTTGCCGCGCGGCGTGGTGGTAAAAAACGAGTAAAACGATACTACCCCATGGACCGAACTGACTGGCACATGCAGTTTATCAGCAACATATTGCTGCATGGCTTCGGAAATAAAACCAATCCGGCTTTGAAGTTCATTCAATACAACCATGGTTGCGCCGGGGAGGTTCTTATTTTTCTCCAAAATCTCATCAATCAGTTTCTTCTGTTCGGGGTTGGCCAGAGGATCGTTGGCTGGTATGGAAGGTTTAATGTTTAGCATACTTTACTCCGATAACAAATTGGACGAAATTGGTAGAATTAATCGCGGCTAATCACTCCAAAGTGTACTCATTTGCTTGTTTTTAAGTAATTACCAAATGTCATCATTCCTTGTGAAAGTTGTAACAAGCAAAATTCACAGTTTACACTCCGCTGAGAATCGTGTTGGAGAGGATGCGGTGGGAGCGGCCTTGTTCTCCGTGCAGCGCCAGTCGGATTTCTTGAAGGGTGGGGGATTGTAAGGTGAACTGGTTTAGCCCTAAAATCTCATTCAGCCGATGAGCATCGCCGCTTTGAATTAAAGAAAATCCTTTCAGGGTTGGGTATATTTTAACCGCTTCCGACGGTTTTAGGTGATGGGAAATTTCCATAAATTCGAGTGGAACGTCAACGGGCGGGATACCCAGTATGGGCAAAAGACCATTTGCCGTGCGATTAACATGGGCGGGAATGAACAAACCGCCCAATTCAGTTACTTTCTGATACGCTTCAGCCAAACTCAAATTGACCGAATTGAGCAGCAGACGTTCTTCCCGGCGGAGAAAATCGCCATTGGCGTCCACAATCAGTTGGTCGCCAAAATAATCCGGGCGGTTGGGGATAGCCGGCAGGTGACGGTCAACGATCGCTTGCCAGGCAAGCGCCTGTTCGAGGGTATCGAACAGACATAACGAGTGAACTTCTTCGCGGGTTTGTACTTCCATACCGGGCAGCACGGATAAATCCACCCCCTCGGCAGCCTGCTGCACAGCGGCAATATTTGCAGTGGCATTATGATCGGTTATGGCGATCAGGGAAATGCCTTTTTCGAGGCATTCCATCACAATTAGGGGGGGCAGCATTTCGATCTCTGCACAAGGGGAGAGAACGGTGTGAATATGTAACTCTGCCCGATAAGTCTTCAAAGAAAAACTCCCTGAACGGGATCTCGCTTTCGTATAGAATCAGGTTAGCGGATGCCCAATTCCCATAACCTGCCCACCACTCGATAGGTGTCCTGCTGACTGGATAAGAGCACTACCCCTTCTTCATTCGCCTTTTGGATGGTCGTCTCGTCGGGTTGCGCTCCTTCGGTGATGATAATGGCGCTCAATTCCAGCAAGGCGGCTACAGCGACGATATTGCTGTGGGCTTGAAGGGTCACCCACAACCCGCCTCGTGAGGCTCCGGTCATCACACAGGATAAAAGATCCGCAGCGTAACCCGTGGTTGGCTGGATTTCATGAAATGGTTTTTGCTCGGTTAACACTTTCAGTTCAAGCGACTGGATGATTTGTTCCAGGTTCATTGGTTTTTTCTCCTAGGATTTAGCAGCGTGTCCTTCCCCGACTGTATCTTCTTTTTTGAGGAAAATTTTCATTCTCAATCGGGTGCCTTTACCCCATACCGATTCGAGCTTCATAATGTCCACACAGCGGGAGATATTGACCAGCCCCATTCCTGCTCCAAATCCTAATTCGCGAACTTTCTCGCTGGCGGTTGAGTAACCCGGTTTCATCGCCAGTTCTACATCCTTAATGCCCGGTCCGCTGTCATAGACATCTATCGAGATCTGGTGCGGTTCAATTTCAACCCGAATCACCCCGCCTTCTGTGGTATGGATAATGAGGTTCATTTCGGCTTCGTATGTGGCGATTCCACAGCGGCGGGCAATTTGCGGACTGGCGCCCATGCGGCTGAGCGCGCGTTTGATTTTTGAGGAGGCTTCTCCACCATGGGTGAAGTCGCCGGCTTTAATGTTGTAACGCAGGATCAGGCTGGTTCGTTCTGACTCAATGTCTTCAAAGAGATGAGAGGCGCGGTAACGGCGAACTTCTTCGGTCTGGTAATCCTGTTGGAGGGCTTTGAGTAATCCGCGGGTTATGTCGCCCTTCGTCAGAATGCCAATCAACTGACCCTCTTTGTTAACCACCGGCAGCCGCCCGACTTTGGTGCTGACAAACATTTTTAAGGCTTCTACTACCGGGTCATCTCCCTTGACGGTGAAGGGATTGTGGGTCATGTACTTTTGGATTTCTGCCTGAAGATCGGATTGGATCAGACAGCGAATCAGGTCTTCAATGCTGATAATGCCAATTAATCGCCCTTCTTCGACAATAGGTGCACCGGAAATGCGCGCCACACGGAATTGTTCCAGCACTTCTTGCATTTTCACGCTGGCGGTCATGGTGATCGGGTTGGGGGTCATCACCTCTTGAACTTTGATCTCGTAAGCCAGTTCTTCGACACGGGTGATGTTTTCGGCTTCCTGATCACTGATGAGGCTGGATTTGCGAAGCGGGGTTTGTTCGGTCATTGGCAAATCTTAGAAACAATTAACTGGCAAAGCAATCCTGATCGCTGACTGGGCGTTCAAGGCAGTTCAAGCCGGCCTCATAAAGGATGCCGCAAGCCTCAAACATGCCGTACGGCGTACTGATGAGCGGAATGGACTCGTTTTCTGCCAGTTGAACGGTTTCTACCGGCGGCATTTTACTGCGTACAAGGACGATTGCGAGCACATCCGCCATCATCGCTGTGCGCACCACCTGCGGGTTACACAAACCGGTTAGTAATACGGCCTGAGGTTGAATGGAAGCCAGCACATCGCTCATCAGGTCGGCTGCGCCAGCCCCGTTGACTTCGATTTCCAGATTGATTTTGGAATTAAGAACTTTGCCGTTCAGTTTTTGGACGATTTCACTCAGTTTCATGGCATGGCCTATTTGAGGGGATGTTCTAACGGGGGTTTCCCGAAAGGTTGTGATTTAATCTAGTCAACATTAGCATAATTTGGGTGTTTTGATAAGTGTTAAATTTCCTATCCTTAAAACCCATTTGTCACGCTGAAAAATTGTTCCAAAACATCAGACAAAAAGTACGGGACATGTTAAAATGATAGACCATAATTCAAGAAAGAGGATGTAGGCGAGTATGGAAAAAATCATTCCTTCGGTAAAGGGAACCCGTGATTTTTATCCTGAGGAAATGGCCATTCGTTCGTGGCTGTATCGAACCCTTCGGGAAGTCTCGGAATCTTTTGGATATCAGGAATATGATGGGCCTTTTTTGGAAAAGATTGATCTTTACGCTGCCAAATCAGGAGAGGAGCTGGTTAAAGAACAGGCATTTGTATTTCCAGACAGGGGCGGCGATCTAATCACCTTACGGCCGGAGTTGACTCCATCTCTTGCGCGTATGGTTGCTCAACGCCAGCGTCAACTGACCTTCCCCTTGCGGTGGTGGTCGTTCGGGCCGTTTTGGCGGTATGAACGCCCCCAAAAAGGGCGGACGCGCGAATTTTTCCAATGGAATATAGATTTGATTGGGGCAAATTCACCCGAATCGGATGCCGAACTGGTTGCCATTTGTGTGGCCTTTTTCAAAAAAACCGGATTGAAACCCGATCAGGTCGGGGTTTTTGTCAACGACCGACGCTTGATGGATGCCGAATTAGAAAAGCTGGGGATTTCCGATGCAGAAATGAAAAAGCGGGTGTTCCGCTTGATTGACCGGCGGGACAAAATGCACCCAGAGGATTGGGCGGCTTATTCTATTGAGGTTGGATTGAGCGTTGACCAGTTTGAAGGGCTGAAAACGATCCTTGACAATCGCGAGTTATGGAAAAACTCCCCTGAGATGCAGCGATTTTTTGAATCTCTACGGGCGTTTGGGGCAGATGAATATGTCCATTACAATCCTCAGGTGATCCGCGGATTGGAATATTACACGGGTACGGTCTTTGAAGCCTATGATCTGGGGCGGGATGGACGCGCCATTCTGGGCGGCGGCCACTACGATAATCTGGTTGCGGATGTGGGAGGAGAGCCGCTGCCCGGGGTGGGCTTTGCCATGGGGGATGTGATGATCGGCCTCGTTTTGCAGAAATACGGCTGCTTGCCGCCCTTGGGAACAGCCCCCGCCGATGTGTTGGTGACGGTCTTTGATGAAACTTTGCTGGTTGAATCTCAAAAAGCGGCCCGGCAATTTCGCGAATTGGGATTGAGGACGATTGGTTATACTGAGATCGTCCGATTACCACGTCAGTTGAAGTTCGCCGACCGGATGAACATCCGTTTTGTTGTTATCGTTGGACCGGATGAGGCTTCCGCCGGTCAGGTTACTGTAAAAGATTTAGCCAAAGGCGATCAGTTTACTACAACCATTGTAGAAGCCGTTGAGACAATCAAGAAATTGCTTGCATAAAGCCAACAGGCTGTGATAGAATTCGGTTGCTTTACGGTGGCTGTAGCTCAATGGCAGAGCACCTGACTGTGGATCAGGTGGTTGTGGGTTCGACCCCCATCAGCCACCCCTAATTTTTAATTGGGGATAATTCAGGTGGTTGTCCCCGGAAGGGGATGATATGGGTTCGACCCCCATC
>CALHYE010000011.1 GCA_938040735.1 uncultured Bellilinea sp. | reverse complement strand
CCGCCAAACTATCACGGAGGCCGGCTGGGAGAGCCCTCACTCCGTTCGGGGTGACATTAATGGTATACGTCACCGCGAGCGAGCGGAGCGAGCGTGGCGGTCTCCCGCTAAACCATCACGGAGGCCGGCTGGGAGACCCCTCACTCCGTTCGGGGTGACATTAATGTGTGTAATACGGTGCAAGTGTCGCTGCGCTCGGGGTGACATTAACGGTTTACGTCACCGCAAGCCGCCGCAGGCGGCGCGGCGATTGTTCACCCCCTTTGTCCGAGGCGTATCTTCTTTGTCTCGAAATTGTACAATCTTTCCGTTCAAATTTGATAGATTTTGAGTGTCCTTTGAGGGTAGTATACGCTAGGTTTTGATGAAAAGACCTGCTCAATTCGACTTGCCGGAGGAATTTGGTCAATATGCCTGAAAAAAGCGGGGCAAAATTTTACGACTTACCCCCAGCCGAACGGCTGAAATGGGTCGGGCAGCAGGCGCAACTGGATGATGCCGCTTTGGCAGCATTAAGCGGCGCGGCGGGCTTGACCCTCGAACAAGCCGACCACATGATTGAAAATGTGATCGGTGTGTATGGACTGCCGCTTGGGGTTGCCCGTTATTTCATCGTCAACGGGCGCGAGGTGTTGGTGCCCATGGCGCTGGAAGAACCCTCCGTAGTGGCAAGCGCTTCCTTCATGGCAAAACTGGCGCGCTCCAGCGGCGGCTTTTTTGCCAAAGCCGATCCGCCGGAGATGATCGGGCAGATTCAAATTCTGGGAGTGGCGGATGCTCCAACTGCCCGCCTGCGCCTGCTGGAAGCGCGCGAAGAACTGCTGGCTGAAGCCGCCAAAATTGACCCGGTGCTGGCAAGCCTGGGCGGCGGGCCGCGCGGGCTGGAAGTCCGCATGATTGAGCAATCGCCGATTGGCCCTTTTCTGGTGCTGCACCTGATTTACGATGTGCGCGATGCGATGGGCGCCAACGCCGTCAATACCGCGCTGGAACGGCTGGCGCCGCGCGTCGAGCAGATTACCGGCGGGCGGGCGCATTTACGCATCCTCACCAATCTTGCCGAACGGCGGTTGGCGCGTGTCCGCGTCACCATCCGGCTGGAGGAACTGGCTTTTGAAAACTTCAGCGCCGAGCAGGTGCGGGATGGCATTCTTGCCGCGTGGGCCTTCGCCGCCGCCGATCCCTACCGCGCCGCTACTCACAACAAGGGGATTATGAACGGGGTGGATGCGGTGGTGATTGCCACCGCCAATGACTGGCGGGCGATTGAGGCCGGCGCGCATGCCTACGCCGCCCGCAGCGGGCGTTACACCAGCCTGAGCACCTGGGGCAAGGATGAGCAGGGCAATCTGGTCGGGACGCTGGAAATGCCGATGGCGGTGGGAATTGTCGGCGGGGCAACCCGCGTGCACCCGGCCGCCCAGGCGGCGATCCGGTTGATGGGCGTGAAAACTGCCGGCGAACTGGCCGAGATCATCGTCTCGGTGGGGCTGGCGCAGAATTTAGCCGCCCTGCGCGCCCTGGCCACCGAAGGTATCCAGCGCGGCCACATGAGCCTGCACGCCCGTCAGGTAGCGATTGCCGCCGGCGCCAGCGGCGAGCTGGTCAACCGCGTCGCTGAGCGAATGGTGCGCGAAAAAGTGGTGCGGATTGACCGCGCCCAGCAAATTTTGAAAGAAATCCAGGGAGAAGCATCCCCAAATTCCCTTTAGAAACAAATGAGTGAAGGAGTTAAATAAATGGAACAACCCCAAACGCAAATTCTGGCACATAAACCTGCCAAACCGGTCGGTATTGTGGGCTACGGCGCCTATGTTCCGCGCTACCGTCTGCCGGCGCGGGAGGTGGCCCGCATCTGGAAGGGGGGTAAAGACGAAGCCCCGGTGCGTGAAAAAGCAGTCCCCGGCGCCGATGAGGATGTCATCACCATGTCCATCGAAGCCGCCCGCAACGCCTTGGCGCGCGCCCGCATTCATGCTCACGAAATCCGCGCCGTGTGGGTTGGCTCGGAATCGCACCCTTATGCGGTTAAGCCCAGCTCTACGGTGGTAGCCGAAGCCATCGGCGCGCCGGTCAGCATTCAGGCCGGCGATTGGGAGTTCGCCTGCAAGGCCGGCACCGAAGCCATGGTGGCGGCGATTGCGATGGTCTCCGCCGGCATGGGGCGTTACGCGCTGGCAATTGGCATGGATACGGCGCAGGGCCGTCCCGGCGATGCGTTGGAATATACCGCCGCCGCAGGCGGGGCGGCTTACCTGATCGGGCCGGCGGAAGAATCGCTGGCGGTGGTGGAGGGTACTTATTCCTATGTGACCGACACCCCCGACTTCTGGCGGCGGGCGCATGAACGCTACCCCGAACACGGGCAGCGCTTCACCGGCGATCCGGCCTACTTCAAGCACATAACCGAAGCCGGTAAGCAACTAATGAAAGATTTGGGCGTAACCGCCGCTGATATTCAATACGCCGTTTTTCACCAGCCCAACACCAAATTCCCGCAGCGGGTAGGGAAGATGCTCGGTTTTACGCCGGAGCAGATTCAGCCCGGCCTGCTCTCGCCGGTGATCGGCAACACGTATGCCGGCGCGGCGATGATCGGGCTTTCGGCTGTGCTGGATTGCGCCAAACCCGGCGACCGCATTCTGGTGGTCTCGTTCGGCTCCGGCGCGGGTTCGGATGCCTTTTTGTTCCGCACCACCGAAGCGTTGGTGGAGCGTCAGCGTTTGGCGCTGCAAACTCAGGATTACATCGCCCGCCGCACCGAAATTGACTACGGTATGTACGTCCGCCTGCGCGGCAAACTGGCAGATTGAGGAGGCTGAGGATGCGTGATGTTGTGATTGCTGGCATCGGTCAGACCCGCGTGGGTGAATTGTGGGATATTTCGCTGCGTTCGCTGGCTTATCAGGCGATGAAGGCCGCCCGCCAGGATGCAAACGGCCTGACTCCCGATGCGTTGTACGTGGGCAACTATCTGGCCATTGTCACTTCCCACCAGTCCAATCTCGGTACGCTGCTGGCGGATAACGCCGGTCTGACCGGGGTGGAAGCTTTCACCTGCGAGGCGGGGCAGGCTTCCGGCGGGGCTGCCTTTCAGATGGGTT
Source organism: uncultured Bellilinea sp. (assembly GCA_938040735.1). Classification (GTDB taxonomy): domain Bacteria; phylum Chloroflexota; class Anaerolineae; order Anaerolineales; family Anaerolineaceae; genus Bellilinea. The sequence goes on along the minus strand of CALHYE010000011.1, from coordinate 12,026 downwards.
TTATGGCGGTGGCTTCCGGTTATGTGGAGGCGGCGTTGGTCGTCGGTGTGGAAAAATACACCGACGCCATCGGCAGCCAGCAGGAAGCCGCACTGGCGATTTCGATGGATGCCGATTATGAGGCGATGGTCGGGCTGACGCTGGCGGCGCAGGCCGGTTTGCTGATGCAGCGCTACCTGCACCAGCATGGGGCGCCGCGTTCGGCGTTTGGGGCGTTCCCAGTTCTGGCGCACGCCAACGCGGTCAATAATCCGTTTGCCATGTACCGCCGCGCCATTGATCAGCAAACTTATGAAAAAGCCACACCGGTGGCCGAACCGCTCAATTTATACGATCAGGCTTCCTACGCCGATGGCGCGGCGGCCGTGCTGCTGACCACTCCTGAAAGGGCGCTTCAGGCCGGGATCAGTCATCCGCTGGTACGGGTGCGCGGTTCGGCGGGGGTGATTGACACGCTCGCCTTACACGACCGCCCAGACCCGCTGGCTTTCGACGCGGCCCGTTATGCCGTTCAGCGCGCCTGCGAGATGGGCGGCGTTGCGCCCGGCGAGGTGGATTTATTCGAACCGGATGACGCTTTCTCGATTTACGCCGTGCTGGGATTGGAAGCGGCCGGTTTCGCCGAGAGCGGCGAGGGCTGGCGACTGGGTCAAAACGGCGATTTGCGCTTGAACGGACGCCTGCCGATCCTGACCATGGGCGGCAGCAAGGGGCGCGGCAACCCGCTGGGCGCCGCCGGCGTCTATCAGATTGTCGAAGCCGTTCAGCAATTGCGCGGCGAGGCCGGGGCTAATCAGGTTGCAGATGCAAAAATGGCCCTGACGCTCAACCTGGGCGGGCCGGCTTCCTCCGCTTTTGCGCATCTGTTAGAACGGGTGTGAGGTTGATAGGTTTTGATAGGCTTTTAGGGTAACCTTGATAGAAATTGACAGGATATGCCCTCTAAACTGTAGGCTGGTTTAATTGATTTGCAAGAAGGAGAGATAAAAATGGAAATTCCGCGACATTGGCGATTGAAGAAACAACGCTACTCGCTGCAGGGTGAAATTTGTCCGCACTGCGAAGGTAAAATTTTCCCGCCGCGGGATGTCTGCCCGCACTGCGGTAATGATGCCCGCACCACCTTTACGTTTAGCGGGCGGGGCAAGATTTATTCGTTCACCCATGTGACCGAAGCGCCGGCCGGCTTTGAAGAAACCGCTCCCTATACGGTGGCTTTGGTGCAGTTAGAAGAAGGCCCGGTGGTCACCGCTCAGCTGACCGATGTGCAGGCGGACGAGGTGGAAATTGGCATGCCGGTGGAGATGGTCACCCGCAAAATCCGCTCGGACGGCGACGAACGCGGCATCATCATTTATGGGTATAAGTTCCGGCCGGTCATGCAGCATTAAAAAATTCCTATTTATAACTTGTAAACGCCCTCCCTCTGGGGGAAGGGCGTTTTTTTTTCGAACCCTTCAAAAATAGACTTGATCCTCAACCTGCGGTCCTAAAATGCCGTAGCGGACTCTTTCACCACCCTTTTTGAAAGGCGTTTTTACGCATCATCCTTGTAGAAATCAGCAGGTTTTGTGGACCAAAAGTGCATACCGCTTCACCTCATTCAGTACCTAATGGGGTAGAGGTTTCGATTTGAATATTGTCAAATCCTCTCTATTGTGTCTTATAATGAATGTAATGAAACAGTCTGATAAAAACCGTGCAGCATTTCGGATAGTGGCTTTTTAAGTAATGAAGAATCTCGATCAACCCCCGCCAAATTTAAGAAAGGTCATGCACACCAAGCAATTCACTTCACAGAATTTGCAAAACCTGATTTCAAATGAAACTTATCTGAAGCAAATTGCAGAAAATATTCACCAGGTTGTTTGGCTGCGTGACCTTAATTCCGGGCAATTTCTGTATGTCAGTCCATCTTTTGAAACCATCTGGGAACGTTCGTGTGAAAGTCTTTATGCAGATGCCACAATCCTGATCGAAAGCGTACATCCAGAAGATCGTGTTCAGGTAATGGTTTCCAGCTCTCAAGGTGAACACAAACCGCTCGATCAGATTTACCGGATTATGCGCCAGGACGGCAATGTGCGCTGGATCCATGCGCGTACTTTCCTTATCGAAGATCAAACTCGAAAGTCATACGTCCAATTTTGTTGTGCCTCGGATATTACAGATCAAAAATTGCTTGAGATAAAGCAGCAAAAAACGCTCAACCAAATCCGGGAACAATTTGACCTCAGTCATCGGATGAGTCTTGCCCGGAAACCTGAATTAGTGCTTAAAATACTGATGTCTGCACATAAATTACGTGCGGCCAAGCGCGCATCTTTCATTTTGTTCGATGCTCCCAAACCAGACCTGATCTATGGCGTAGAAATAATCGCATCCTGGTCATCCAACCAAAACTTGCCCTCCTGGCAGCATGAAGCCAGCCTTTACGATGACCCCTCCTTCTTGACTTTGCCCCATCCGAAGCGCACAATCGTGATAAAAGAAATTACTAGTTCTTCCCGGATAACACCCTCAGTACGGGATATTCTCCTCGAGGCTCAAATCCAATCCGTGGTGATTTTCCCCCTGGTCGCGTTAGGAGATTGGCTTGGATGCCTGCTTGTCTATTATGATCACACGGTACAATTTGATCATCTTGAACTTCAACAATTAAAAGTACTCATCGATCAAGCAACGATCACACTATTCAATCTAAGGTTGCTCCAGGCTGAGGAAGAAGCCCGTCGTGAAGCTGACCGGGCAAACGAGATTAAGACCGAATTTCTTGCCATGATCTCACATGAGCTGCGTACTCCCCTGACTTCAATCATCGGCTTTACAACCACGTTGCTTGCGAAAGACGTCTCCTGGGAAGCGGATGAACAACAGGATTTCATCCAGACGATACAATACGAAGCTGACCGCTTGCAGGAGCTTATTGATTATCTGTTGGACCTCTCCCGTTTAGAAGCGGGTAAATTACCGATATCGATGAAACCCCATCTGCTCCTCGAAATTATTGCTGATGCCATGCCGCAATTGAATAGTTTAACCCGTGCGCATCAATTAACCATTCAGCCGCTGAAAGATTACCCAGTAATCGTAGACGCAAAACGAATTGCACAGGTACTGGTCAACCTGGTTCGTAATGCATCCACGTATGCACCCAAGGGAACTGAGATAAAAATCACGGCCAATTCACGAGGTGATTACGTACAAGTAAATGTTACAGATTCTGGACCTGGAATTCCGAAATCTGATCATAAAAAGGTTTTTAAGGCTTTCACGCGGGGTAAGAACGAAGAGAATGGGTTTTCAAATGGAGCAGGCCTGGGGTTAGCAATATGCAAAGGATTGGTCGAAGCTCATGGTGGTCATATTTGGATCAAAAAGAATTCCACGCCAGGGACAACAATATCATTTACTATCCCGCGGGATACAACTCAACCGCTTATTAGAACTGCTCAAGAGGGATGACTTTTGGGTAATATTCTAATTGTCGAAGATGATCCAAGTACCCGCAAGCTGGTGCGGGTAAATCTGGTAAAGCGCGGCTATACGGTCAGTGAAGCAGAAGACAGCCACCAAGCTATGGCAATATTTCAGGAACAACCTGTCGACTTGGTGCTTCTGGATCTGGTCATTCCTGGCTTATCGGGGGTGGATGTGTGCGCGTGGATCAGAGCGCGCTCGGATGTGCCCATCATCATATTAAGCGCCAGGATGGAAGAAGAACTTAAAGTTGCTGCTCTGGATGCTGGTGCGGATGACTATGTGACCAAACCCTTCGGGTCAGAAGAATTACTGGCTCGGGTTCGCGCCTTTCTACGCCGCTCATATGTCTCAGCAAGAACTGATGGTTCTATAGTTCAAATTGGTGAACTCCAGATTGATCTATCGAACCGTCGTGTGTTCATCGGTGAGGTTGACATACACCTTACCCGCACCGAATACGCTCTTTTGGCTGAATTTGCGCAACACCTGGATGCAATTATCACCCATGATGAATTGATCGCCCGGGTTTGGGGACCGGAATACCGCGGCTCAAACCACTATTTGCACACCTATCTCGGCCGCCTGCGAAAAAAACTGGGAGAATATGGCTGCCTCCTTGAAACCGTGCCTGGAATGGGATACAACCTGCACTCGAAGAAAATAAATTAACACGGATCAGATTTTCCGATAGAAAGTTGGGCAGGATTTTTTGCGGCCGATGCCGTGGTGTGGACTGTGCATCGTCATAACAAATCTAATCAGGCATCCGGCAGCTTTTCGATTCCTTGCAAGACCTATAAATGTGTGTCTCCTGATCAGCCTGGAATCTTGATAGAGTTAATACAGGCTTTATTCAGGACATTTATAGATGGAATCGGATAGCCTATTAATGTATGAAAAACTATCTGGCGAAAGGAGGCTATATGGAACTAAAGAACAAAGACGTTGGTACCAACGCTCCAAAAATCATAATCCCAAACAGAATTGAATTGGATAATCAGAGGCACAAATTTTCACCTCATGTGCTTATCCAGCCAAATATAGGATTGGAAAGTGATGTCCGTAATCCGGTTGTTGAGATCCTAAACAACAATCTTGCCAACGAAGCAGTGTTATCCCAGAAAACACGCAGCGCACATTGGAATGCCACTGGAAAGAGGTTCTTCGAGTTGCACATCCTCTTCGAGACTCAATACAAGCAGATCGATGAAATTATTGACAAGATTGCAGAACGAACCAGGATGCTGGGTGGAAATGCTTTGGGGAGTTTCGAAGAATTTCTTGTACATTCCCGCATTGAGGAACACTCCACATTTGTCCCGGATACTTTACACCTCTTGGCCGACCATGAGACACTCGTCCGGTTCTTGCGTGAGAGTATCCGGAAATGCACGGAGGAATTTGAGGACGAAGTCACCATTGAGTTGCTTGTCAGTGTGATGAGTCTGCATGAAAAAATGGCTTGGATGCTAAGAGCCTATATTGAACAAGAACCCATATACGGCGAAAGCCAGAAAAGGAATTTAAGAGATGAAAGACACTCAGTACGAAAGAAAAGTTGAACAGGATGCTGCCAAAGTTAAGAAAAATTTAAGCAATATCTTCAATAACACTGTCGATCAGGTTGAGTCAAAAGTTGAAGAAATTGCCGATGATGTGAAGGAAACCTACGATAAAACAACTGCAACTGTGAAGAAGGACGTAACACATGGCTTGAACCAATACAACGACAAAGCTCAGGAATTTGTGGAAAAGATGCCCGGCGGGCTGGCTGAGAAAGCTGCCAAATACCCCTGGGTGGCAATTTCGATCGGATTGGGTGTCGGTATGCTTTTGGGTAGCTTATTGAAATCCTCGCGGCGTTAAATAAATTCACAAGCAGATTTCGTTGATTTATGTAAATTTCTATCGCCCGAGTGGACCCGTTGGTATCAAACAGACAACCGTTGACCAAGGTATTCCTGCTGGAACTTCAGCCACCAGCCAAACCACACTACTGCTACCGAAGCCGCAAGGGTAAAGGAGTAACGAAATGCGAACAAATTTCATTGTGTGGCTCTCTCTGGGTGTTGTGATTGGTTGGTTTGTCAGCCGGCTGTACGAATTGGACCATCGGCGTTACCAAAAAAAATTGGCTGACGAAACCTCAGCATATGAGTTGAGCCAAGACTAATTAAACCAATTGTGGGTGCAATCATGCGCCCACAAACACGGATCAATTCAAAGGAGTAAATATGAGCTTATTCAATTTTGTCGCGTGGTTGACTGCCAGTGCACTTGTTGGTTGGTTTGTCAGACGGATGATCGAATCAGAACGTAGTCGGGTCATTATTCCTGTCTCTGCGTAGGCTGCGGAAGAAGACCTATTATTATCAACTTGATTAATACCTTAACCCTTCACAGTAGAAAAAGGGGTGAGGATCAAGAAAACTCACGGTACTCCGTGAAACCTGAATTTTCAAAGGAGAAAACATGAACATCATCATTTATCTAATCGCAGCTGCAGTAATAGGTTGGGTGGCATCACTCATTATGAGGGATCGGGGAAGTTTACTGATCAATATCATTGTGGCTATCGTAGGTGCATTCCTGGCAGGTTGGTTCATCAGTCCATTACTGGGTATTGGAACGATCAACGATGCGATAACCCTGCCAACTATGTTGATGACACTGTTGGGCGCGATCATCCTGATTGCAATCGTCCGCCTATTTAGACGCGGGCGTTAGAGATTATCAAATTACTACAGCACGGCACGGAGATTTGCAGGGGGGATATCTCCCTTGCTGATCTCCTGCCAGCCCAACGCTAACAGCCGCTCTTACCGAAGAAGGGAGACTGGATGGACAATTTGGTAGAGAAACACAAATCACTTTTTATTCAATTAATACGATTGCCCATGGTAGACAACAGATAATTCAAAAGGAGAAAATTATGTGGATTATCATCGTAATAATATTCATCTTGTGGTTGCTCGGCGCTTTTGGCGGGAGATTGTTCAGGGGACTCCCAAAAACTGGCAATTGGATTCATGCCTTGATCGTTATCGCTGTCATTCTTGTCATTTTGAAGCTGCTCAATATTCTTTGACCTTTCACTTAATAAGCACTTCAACAATCAGACCAAATAAGGTCAAAGAATTTGACAGGGGTTTTGTCCGGCAAGTTTTCCCTTGCAGCCCGACACCCGTCGTAAAAACCGGCCAGGTCTAGGTTTAAAAGATTGCCGACCATCAAAAAGACAGGATCAACGTGGATGTTCCACCGCCCTTTTGACTGGAATTCATTGTTGCACATTTCTGATCTATAGATTTGAGAAAAAGGATAATTTGATGAAAACATGTGAAGACGTAATGACCCCCAACCCGGTTTGTTGCTTGCCCACCGACAACGTGGCATTGGTCGCAAAATTGATGAAAAGCGAAAACATCGGCTCGGTTCCAGTAATCGCTAACAATGAGACAAAAAAGTTGATCGGCATCATAACCGATCGTGATTTAGCCTTGAAGATCGTAGGCGAAGCACGTGACGCCAAGTCCACCCAGGTAGAATCTGTAATGACGCGGAAAGTCGTAACCTGCAGGGCTGATGATGAATTACAGAGAGCCATGGATGCAATGTCAAAACATCAATTACGTCGTATCGTTGTCGTAGATAGGACGAATAAGGTTCTTGGGATCATATCTCTGGCAGATGTGGCGACCCGCGTCGATCAACCAGAAAAGACTGCAGAAATGTTGATGAAAATATCCCAACCCAGTGAAGAGGTATAAAAATTGGCAAACCTGACAACTTCTGAAACCAAAGAAAAAATAAAACGACAATCAAAAGGGGTACGCAGGCATATTCGCCGGTTAAAGCAAGCCAAACGTCGGGAATCTATATTTGTAGTTGCCAAGAAGAAAAAATAAACGACGAATGAAACAATATTCTTGTCTGGATCAATTGGATGTCAGGAGTAAATTGTGGTAGACCCATCCCCTCCACAATTGAGCGCCTGGACGTTCCGGCGAGTGATGATGGCAACCTTTATCCTCGTATGTGTTGGGTTGGGTTTTTGGCTTTTGTATCGTTTTTACCAGGTAATTTTTATTCTATTTGTCGCTATCATCCTGGGAACGGTCATCAGGCCGATGGTTGATTGGTTGAATGGAAGAGGGCTTCCTAAAGTGGCGGGCGTTATCCTCGTTTACATTCTGCTGCTGGCCTTGTTAATTGGTTTTCTTGTTTTGTTATTTCCTCTAGTATTTGATCAAGGGGCAACGATTATCCAATTGATCCCGGATTACTATCAGAATTTACGCTCCTGGATCGGTGATTCACCCAACCATCTAATTGCCAGCTTCAGCCAATTCCTCCCGGCTGTGATCCCGGGTTTAGAAATGATAACCCAGACCGCACCCGAGGAACTGGCTTCTGCTGAACAAGCCCTGGTTTATGTTGTAACAGTCTCAAAGAGCGTATTTAATGCCATCGTAATCCTGCTACTCGCGTTCTATTGGACTCTTGATGGACCAAAAACCATTCAATCGTTGATCAGTATGCTCCCTAAAACACAGCGGGAGGATATTACCGAATTGATAAAAGCGATGGAAACAAAAGTCGGTTACTTTATCGCTGGGCAAGGGGTTTTATGCCTGGTTATTGGTATTATGGCTTTTATTTCTTACCTGATCATGGGTTTGCCCAATGCCCTGGTGCTGGCGCTTGTGGCTGGAATGCTTGAAGCAGTGCCGATGGTAGGGCCAGCATTGGGTGCCATTCCGGCTGGAATGATCGCCCTCTCCATCTCCCCTACGAAATTGATTTGGGTTATTGTAGCCACGGTCATTATCCAGTTATTGGAAAATAATTTCTTGGTTCCGCGCATCATGCGTAAAGCGGTTGGGGTTAATCCGTTCGTTTCTCTTTTGGCAATTTTTGCCTTTTCTTCGATATTTGGAATCGCCGGTGCGCTGATGGCGATTCCAATTGCTGCTATCATTCAGCTTTTGCTCGACCATTTTATTTTTCACCCTGCATTGACTGAACCAGAGGACTCAACCGGCCGTGATTTTTCCAGCCGCCTTCGTTATGAAGCAAGAGACCTGGTACAGGATTTACAGAAACAGGCTCGGTTAAAAAAAGGCGGCACATATTTACAAGTAAAGACGATCGATAAGGTAATGGATGAAATTGAGGGAATAGCATCTGACCTGAATGACCTGTTAGCTCAAATTCCACCAAAAGGCTCCCATGAGTAAAAACATGGCAAGGATCGGTATAGCGGTACTAACCACGATTTTGATATTGTTAGTGCTATGGCAATTTAGAACGGTTGTCGCTTATGTTTTGATTTCGTTAATGCTGGCTGCTTCAATCCGACCCATTGTCAGTCGCCTGGCAGGGAAACGATTAATCGTGAAATTTATTTGGATTTTCTCTTATGTTCTCATTGGGGTCAGTTTGGGGTTCTTACTATTCTTGATCTTCAAGGAGTCGGGTTCAGAACTACAGTATTTAGCTCAAAGTGTTACCGCTAAGGATAAGTGGAACTTTCCCTCATGGGCAGACAGTCCCATCCAACAAATCATAATAGCCCGCCTGCCTTCCCCGGGCGTGCTTTTCCAAGCAATCATTGGAAGTAATGGGGAACTTGTTATACCTGCTCTGCTCGGAATCGCCCAGGGAATCGGAGGCGTTATCGCTGCAGTCGCATTCATTGTAATTCTGAGTGTTTATTGGGGAATCAATCAAATTCATTTTGAGCGACTGTGGTTATCGTTATTACCGTCTGACCAGCGCTCACGCGCCCGGGGTATATGGCGAATAATTGAACCTGAAATCGGTCGTTATATTCATAATCAACTTTTCCAAAGCCTGCTGGCCGGCGTGCTGTTTGGTGTCGGTTATTGGTTGCTGGGATCCCCATACCCGGTTCTGTTGGCATTGGTCGGTGCTTTGGCATACCTGGTACCTGTAGTTGGGCCAGTCTTGGCGCTCATTTTTCCGCTCCTGGTGGGTTTGTTGACCAACGCTTCGCTCAGCCTGTTCATGGTGCTTTATACGTTCATTGTCTTGATTGCGATGCTCATTTGGGTTAAACCACGTCTAGTAAACCGGAGATGGAATAATCCGATCCTGACGATAATTTTGCTTATTGGGCTTGCAGATGCGTTTGGGATTGTCGGTATCCTCATCGCGCAGCCCATTTCTGTTGTCATTCAAATTTTGTGGAGCCGTCTGGTCGCCCACCGGGCTGCTGCAGGTGCTTCGGCTCAGATTTCGGATCTCAAGGAACGCCTGGCGCATTTGAGAGAAACTGTGAGTGAAATGGACGATCCACAACTGCCATTGGTGACAAGCAGCATGGAACGTATCTCGAACTTGATTGTTAAGGCAGAACCTGTTTTGACGGCGAACTCATCACTTGCATCTGCTATTCTGGTACCTGAAGATGTGAACAAAAAATGAACTTGAACACTGGATAGAAACCCTAATTATCCCTTTTTGGTCAAGATTGGATTTACGGGTGTAAATTTAGGCCGGTCGTGCAGCATTAAAAAATTCCCATTTATAACTTGTAAACGCCCTCCCTCTGGGGGAAGGGCGTTTTTTTTTTCGAACCCTTCAAAAATAGACATGATCCTCAACCTGCGGTCCTAAATATGCCGTAGCGGACTCTTTCACCACCCTTGAAAGCGCCGCCCCAGCGATGCCGGTTCGTCCTTGCAGACCATTGTGATTTCGATTGACCCGCCGGTTAAAGTGGACAATACCATACAACCTTACCGGATAATTTTCTCATAGCAGCGATAAGTTTGATGACCAGAGGGCTTTAAGGAATAATGAATTGCACCGCGATACTCATAGCCATGCCGTTCATAGAGCTGCTTTGCTGCCGGGTTGCTTTCGAAGGTATCCAAACGAATACTTCGATATCCATTTTCTACGGCCAATTGTTCGCAAGCCCGCAACAAAGCTGCCCCATAGCCTCGCCCCTGCAAATCCGGCTCGATTGCCAGCGCGTGGATGACCAACACGGGGGAGTCTGAGGACAGCCATTCTACCCCGCTCCACTCGCGTGCCTGCCATTCATCCAACACAACACAGCCGATGATGTTTCCGCTATCCACAAAAATAAACAGGTTGCCATCCGAGATGGCTTCCTGGAAGAAGGCGCGATTGGGATAAGTTTCATCCCATTGAAAGATGCCCTGCCTGATGAGTGAAATGATGACCCGCCGAATCAAGCCGCTGATCTCGTCGAGGTGGTCAAGGCTTGCCTGAATTAACTGCATGGATTGCTTGCTCCTCCATCCGATCGTTGCAAAATCACCTCGATAAGTTCAAAATGAGTGGCAATCATTTCAAACTCATCTGCCACTTCATCTTTCGATAAGACTGTCGGCAGATGTTCTGAGCGTTTGGCGCGCAGGATATGGATTGGAACAAGAAGAACAATTTGCAGGACGTTTCGGTATAGAAACAGCAAGGCATTGAATGCCTGATTCTGAGTAGAGGCGGATACCTGCTCCTCTTTTGCCAAATGGGTGAGGAAGGCCTCGATCTAAGCGACACCCATTTCAGCCGGATGGCGTTTGTTGTGATAGAGAATATAGCGCCTGACCCAGTGAACATAGGTTTTCTCAGTGCTGTAGGAATAATGCTTCAAGCGGAGCGCATCGCGAAGCCGGTCGAGAAGTTTTTTGGGCTTTGGGGAGGATGGATCAGTCATAAAAACAACTTAGCCTTACGAATTTGGAATATAATAAGGATAAGAATTTGTCCCCAGCAGAGTATTTGAGTTAATCAAGCACAATCGCAGTATAACATGCTTTTTTCGGTCAGTTATACGGTAAGAATGCTGTGTAACAGGAATCCGTATCATTATTAGTTAGCCCGCAGACATCATTAGTGGGCAAAGAACAGACTTTATCATTCTTGTCAGATATGAGTGGAATGTATACTGATGGACTAAAATAATGCCATAAGAACAACAAATGAGAAAGGTTATTTTTGCAATCAACATCACGATAGATGGCTACTGTGGTCATGAAACAGGAATCGCCGATGATGAATTGTATGAGTACTTCACTAGGCTATTGCAGGATTCAGGCGTTGACATCTTCGGACGGAATACGTATCACTTGATGTATCCATATTGGCACGATGTCGCAGTGAATCAATCGGAAACGAAAACGATCAACGAATTCGCACGTACATTCGATTCCATGCCAAAGATTGTCTTTTCAACCACATTGAAGAGCGTGGAATGGAACAACACAACGCTCCTCCACTCCAATCTGCGAGAAGAGATTATGAAGTTAAAGCACCAGCCAGGAAAAAGTATTTTTATTGGTGGGCTGAACATCGCATCGCAAGTTGCAGAATGGAATCTCATCGACGAGTATCACTTTGTCGTTCACCCGATTATTGCAGGAAAAGGTCCCCGCTTGTTCGAATCGGTTGAGAACCTTAAATTAAATCTTGCTGGGTCAAAAACGTTTCGTTCGGGCGTTGTTGCGTTACATTATAAGAGATAAAAATGAAAAGCAGGCTAACAA
>CALHYE010000010.1 GCA_938040735.1 uncultured Bellilinea sp. | reverse complement strand
CACCATTGATGGGATATGTCAAGAACAATTTTCTGACTGTTAGTGCAAAGTAGTAGAGTCCCCTTTGTGCAAAGTTAAAATATCCCCTTTTTGCAATTTTGGGAACATTTCTATTTTGCATTGACACTCAAGCGTTTTCCTTGACGGTTATCCAACATACGACTAAAATAACCCCTCGGCTGATGTAGTCAGAAAATTTTATTTTATAGAGCGAGGGTAACCTGAGAAGGTGAGAGGCGCTCAAGGATGGAAAAAAAATGGAAAAGCTCGTAATTCAAGCAACTCGTCGAACGGTAACCGGAAAAAAAGTCGGGGCGCTCCGAAGAGATGGAAAACTGCCTGGTATAATTTACGGTTATCAAACTGAATCCACTCCAATTCTAATGGAATTGCGTGATGCCAGTCGGGTACTTGCCCACGCATCATCCTCTCAACTGATCACAATCAATTTGGATGGTAAAGAATTTGCCACGCTGGTCCGCGAAAAACAACGTGATTTCATCAAAGGCACTCTATTGCACGTTGACTTTCAAGTCGTTTCCTTGACTGAAAAAATTCGAACCAATGTTGGGATTGAACTCAGTGGCGTCTCTCCGGCTGTCAAGGATTACAACGGTGTCATCGTTCAGGAATTAGATGTGGTTGAGGTCGAGGCCCTTCCGCAGGAGTTGCCGGACAAGTTTGTAGTGGATATTTCTGGTTTATTGAAAATCGGTGATGCCATTTATGTTCGGGACTTAAGTGTCCCCGCCAGCGTTGAAATTCTCAACGATCCAAATGATGTGATTGTCATTGTCACCGGCGCTGCACCAGAAATTAGCGAAGAAGAATTGGCGGAAGAGATTTCCGAGCCGGAAGTAATTGAACGCGGGAAGAAAGAAGAAGAGGAAATCGAAGACTGAGTCTACTCCAGGTCTGAAACTCCGGGCAGCACAAATCAATTTTGTGCTGCTCTTTAATTTCTGAGAAAAAAGGCAGCGATCACAACGGCATACTCCTTGCACCTTAACAACCAGAACTTAACTTAAACTGAGGTATTCACAAATGTCACATCAAAGCCATTATCCGGTCTCCATTGATCTCCTCCTTAAGCTAAGCGAAGACGCTGTTCTCATCTTTTCTCCTGCAACGAAAAAAGTAATCAACTTTAACCACAAGGTTGTCGAATTGTTTTATGGGGAATCTGTTGACCATCTTTTCCTTGAGCGGCTGTTTTTCTCCAATCCTGCCAGCCGAGATGTGATTACCGCTCGAAACGGCAGCATCATTCGGCTTAGAAATTTTAAAATCGGTAAAGAGAACCGTTATTTGGAAATCCGCTTAAAAAATTTCGAGGATAAACACTTTGGGAATTTGACCATCGCCATCATCAAAGACCTCACCCAACAATATAAATGGCAAAAAACTCAGGAAGCCCTTGTAAAAATTTCCGAAAGCGTCGCCACCAGTAAGGATTTATCCGAATTACTCGTTCAATTCCATCACATAATTAACCAGATTATGCCCGCCAGTAATTTTTATGTGGCGCTCTACAATCCAGATCAAAATCAGATCTCGTTTCCCTACTATGTTGATGAATTTGATTCTCCACCACCGCCCCAACCATTGGGTAAAGGACTAACCGATTATGTCATTCGACGAAAAAACCCTTTACTGGTAACCCCAGAAATATTTGAAGCATTAATAAAAACCGGCGAAGTCGAATCGATCGGCGCTCCTTCAATTGATTGGTTAGGCGTACCACTCGTGAGCCGGCAGGTAATCATCGGCGCAATGGCTGTCCAAAGTTATCAACACGATATCCGCTACACCCAAGAAGACCTTCAATTCCTGACCTATGTTGCTCCTACTCTTGCCAATGCTATCCTTATCAAACAAGCAGAGACTGAGCAGAGAAAGCAACATGATTTGATAAAAAGCATTTTTGATAGTTCACCGAATGCAATTGTTCTGACGGATTTGAACGGGAATTTTATTGATTGCAATCCAGCATTAATTTCATTGCTCCATCTTCAATCGAAAAAAGAAATAATTGGCAAAAATGCGCTGGAATTCATTGTGACCGAAGAACATGAACGAGCTGTTCATTATTTTGACGAAATAATTGCTTTATCCAAACCGCTTGAAGAAGAATTTACAGCAATAACCTCTCAAGGGCAGAAGTTGATCCTAAGAATTTCAGCCTCACCGGTTAAAAATGAAAATCAACGACCTCAATATATTGTGGGGATTTTCAATGATGTAACCCGGCAACGAAATTCTGAAACAGCCCTCAAAATCAGCGAGGAAAGGTACAAGCTTGCTGCAGAAGGCGCTAATGATGGGATTTGGGATTGGGATTTGCTTGCCAATCGCATATATTACTCCCCCCGCTGGAAAAAACTACTCGGGTTCTCTCCGAATGAAATCTCCGATTCGCCCGATGAGTGGTTTAGCCGCATCCATGAAGACGATCTGCCAGGTGTGAAATCAAACTTAGAAGCTCATATATCTGGATTGATACCCCATTTCGAGTCTGAACATCGCATTCGCCACCGCGATGGTGAATACCGATGGGTATTAGCACGGGGAATGGCCGTGAAGGGCGAGTACGGCAACCCGCACCGTATCGCCGGCTCATTGACCGACGTTACCCGCCAAAAAGCAAATGAGGATCAACTTGTCCACCAAGCATTATACGACCGGCTTACGGGGCTGCCTAACCGGATTTTATTTACCGAAAGACTCGATCAAGCCATTAAACGCTCGAAACGGCATGAAGAACCCACCTTTGCAATCCTTCTATTGGATTTAGATCGCTTTAAGATTGTTAATGACAGCCTGGGCCACCGGCTTGGAGATCAAATGATTATCGAAATTGCCCGCAGATTGGATGATTGCCTGCGGGCCGAGGATACCATTGCCCGACTGGGTGGCGATGAGTTCGCCATTTTACTAAATGACCTGCATGATCCATACGAAATCATCCAAATTATTAATCGCATCCAAAGGGAGATTAGCCGTCCAATAGATATTGAAGGCAATAAAGTATTCACGACCTGTAGTATCGGAGTAGCAATCGCCAATCCTGACACGGACTCTACAGAAGCCATGATGCGCGATGCTGATACAGCCATGTACGAAGCCAAAGCACAAGGCGGTAATGCATACATGATTTTTGACAAAGTAATGCACGCCAAAGCTGTAACCTTATTGGACATGGAAATAAACCTGCGACAGGCTCTCTCCAAAGGTGAATTAGCGGTTTATTATCAACCCATATTTGATGCATTCACCCAGAGAGTAGTATATGTTGAGGCTTTACTCCGCTGGAATCATCCAAAACATGGAATTGTACTACCCAATCAGTTCATTGATCTGGCAGAGGATACCGGTCTAATTCTTCCCATCGGCGAATGGGTGCTTCGGGAAGCCTGTACCCAAGTCAAGAACTGGCAAGCTGCCGGTATGAAAAACATTAAAGTATCGGTTAATTTTTCTGCTCGCCAATTTCAACAGACCGATTTACCCTCAATGGTTCGAGATGCGCTTCTCCGAACTCAACTTGACCCTGCCTCGTTGGTTATCGAAATAACCGAAAGCCGTAACTTTTCCCAATTCGAAAAATTCGAAACGATGCTGTGGGAGCTACGCGGCTTGGGTGTAAAAATATCCATTGATGATTTTGGTACTGGCTATTCATCCCTAAGCACCATTCAGCGACTGCCCGTTCACACCCTCAAGATTGGTCAAAACTTTATCTCTCAGATTGGCATTCAAAAAGAAAACGACTTGATCATTCAATCCATCATTGAAATGGCACATCGGCTTGGTTTGAGCGTTATCGCCGAAGGTGTAGAAACCGAAGAACAATTGACCGTCTTAAGAAGACTCCATTGCGACATGATACAAGGATTCCACTTTAGTAAACCCGTCAAAGCAAACGAGATAGAACGTTACTTTAAACCCATCGACTCTTAATAACGGGTAGAAACCAAACCGAGCATCTCCAGAAAATCCAACAGTATTTGAGCAGAAATTCCCCACAACTGTTCACCATCGTATGGCCTGTAAAATATTACCCCTTGACGAAGACCAAATGGTGAAAGCCAGTCCCGAATCACAAAATTCTCTCTTTGAATAAGCCAGTTTAGAGGAATAGTGAATACCCGGCTAACTTCAATGGGATTTATTTGTAATATGATTGGCCATGGTATCTGGGCAACCACCGGAAAAATGGTATAGCCGGTGACCGATTCATGGGGTGGAAGCTCACCCAAAACCTGAACGACTTCTGATTTCAAGCCAATTTCTTCTTCTGCTTCTCGCAAGGCAGCACTAACTGGGTTTTTGTCTGATGGTTCAATTGCTCCCCCGGGAAACGAAACCTGCCCCTTGTGATCATTGACCGCATCAGACCTGCGGGTAAAAAGAATACTCCATTTATCCTGATCAAAGATCAAAGGGATTAAAACCGCAGCATTTTTTCCTTTGCCAGAGAAAGACCTAATGGGATATTTCGTTCTCGATTTGAGTAGATTTTTAATCTGTTCGGTTGTCAAAGAAACATCCATTGCATCCAACCACCTGTTAATCATTCTTCATTTAGGTCTTCTTCGTCACCTTCTTCTAAATCATCAATTTGATCATACTCGTTTTCGATTAAAACTGGGCGTGCAAAAATCAAAAAGCCAGTGTGGGCAACCATGCGATCAACGGGTCGGAGACGTTCCGGTTCAGGTTTGTAATAACGAAGTAAGATTTCACAGACATCCACAAAAGCAAAATCAAATTGGCGCAAAGCCAGCAGCAACCGAGAAACCTGATTGGCCGTAGGCAGAATACTGCCGAAAAAACCGCCCAATTTCAAGGCTTTTCGGGCATGATGAACATAATCATACGGATTAGGCAAATCCAGAAAAAGTGCATCTACCCCCTCTTCATCAAAGCCTTGCTCTGCCGTCAGTTCTTTTAACTTAAATTCAACTCGCTCTTCAAGCCCCAATCGCCCGATATTCTTGCGAGCCAGTTTTTGCATTTCTTCTCTGGCTTCATAGGTGATCACTCTGCCGCTTTTTCCCACCGCAAACGCCATTGCAGAAGTCAACGAACCTGAACCAGTGCCGGCTTCTAGAACGACCTGCCCTTCTCCAATCCCCATCTGGACAAGAATAAAACCAATATCTTTTGGATAGAGGATTTGAGTGTTTCGGGGCAATTCTTTGAGCAAATCTCCCAACGCCGGCTGCAATACATAAAACGGGTTGCCCAAATGACTTTTAACTCGGCTCCCCCATGGTTTACCGATAATGTCATCAAATCGAACAATACCTCGATGAGTTTGCAGCTCACCACCTTGTTTGATTCTCACAATAAAACTTTTGTGACGCAGCCCAACCAATTGGGCTAAATCACCATCTTTCACCATTGTTCCATGCAAATTCCAGGTCAAAGTCCCCTCACAGTTTTTTATTTGTTTTAGGTTCTGGCTCAACTTGAACAAGACTTAACCAGTACCCAACCGCTAGAATAAGGATACTTCCAATCGTTGCCAAGCCGAGGTTCAATTGACCAACCTTGATGAATTCCCACCCAATCAAACCTCCCAGCCAATGGCCGCCCCAAAATCCAACCCAAGCTAAGACAAGGTAGAGTCCAAGCCTGACCAGACTTCCGCCACGCCAGACATGAAACATGGCCCCATAAAGGGTAGCGATAATCATTCCCAACAAAACCGACTGAAGAATCATGATGATGCCTCTTCTTGGGTAGAAATCGGAATTGCCTTGCGGATCATTCCTCCACCAATGACTTCCTCTCCTTGGTAAAAGACTGCCCTTTGCCCCGGGGTCACATCTCTCACGGGTTGATCGAATTGAACCTGAACGATTTGACGGTCTTTGACTTCCACAATACCAGGGACTAAACGAGCCTTGTAGCGAATTTTTATTTCAGCGTCAAAACAAAGAGCAGGTGGAGTATTTTCTATCCAGTTTACATCTTCAGCAATCAATCCAACAAACCGTAAATCCGATTCCTCGCCCACAATTAAGAGATTCTCTTCAACATTCTTATCAACCACATAATACGGATCGGTTGATTGAATACCTAACCCTCTCCGCTGACCAATGGTGTAAAAACCTAAACCTTCATGCTCCCCCACGACTTGACCCGATCTAGTAATAATCTTTCCCGGTTTGATCACGTCTGGCGCGTTTCGCTTAAGAAATTCCCGGTAATCCTGACCGGCAAGAAAACACAGGTCCTGGCTGTCCTGCCGTTCTGCAACAGGCAAACCGAAATCTCTGGCCAATTGACGGACTTGCGGTTTTGTATATTCTCCAATTGGCAGCAATGTATGTTGTAATTGCTCCTGACTTAGAACGCTTAGAACATACGATTGATCTTTGTTTTCATCGTGTCCCTTAAGTAATTTAACGTTTCCGTTTGTGGCTACACGCAATCTCGCATAATGACCGGTTGCCATCTTCTCCGCGCCCATGGTTTGAACGTGCCTTAACAAAAAATCCCACCGAATGAACCGGTTGCATAGCAGACAGGGATTAGGAGTTATACCCGAACGATACCCATCCAAAAAATATTCTACAACCACTTGCCTGAAGATGTCCTGCGCATTGATTGCATAAAAGGGAATTTTCAATTGTGCAGCAACCCGTCGGGCTTGAGCCATCGAGTCGGGTGTGCAACACCGGTTGCTCCCCTCTCGACCCGGTTCACTCCACAACCTCAACATCACACCGAAGACCTGATATCCCTGCTCCACCAGCAAAGCTGCGGCAACCGAGCTGTCCACTCCCCCGCTCATCGCAATGGCAACCTTCTCACTCTTCATTTTACCCGCCCTTTAACTCCATCAACAGTTTCCTAATTTTATTAACCAGTAAAGGAAGCGCGGTGACAAATTTCTCAACCTCATTTAGAGTGGTATATTTTCCAACCGTAACCCGCAAAGATCCAAGAGCTACTTGCGGAGAAATACCCAGAGCCAGCAACACTTCCGATGGCTTCGGATCGCCGGTTTTACAAGCCGACCCAGACGAACAGGCAAAACCAGCAGCATCCAGCAGGATCAACAATTGATTTCCATCAACCCCCTCGAAAACAAAACTGGCGTGATTGGCTAACCGCTTAATCGGATGCCCTGTCAAATAGATCCCTTTGATATTCTCTAGCGCCGATGAGATAATCCTATCCCGGTGTTGGATTAAGGATGCCTGGTTTTTCAAACCTTCGGTTTGAGCCAGTTCAAAGGCTTTTGCCATTCCAACGATATAAGGAACATTTTGAGTCCCTGAACGAATTCCGTTCTCTTGTCCTCCACCAGTCTGTATAGGAAGGATAGGTGTCCCTTTTCGTATGAACAAAGCGCCAACACCTTTTGGGCCATAAAACTTGTGGGCGCCAAAGGAAGCCGCGTCACACCAATTACCAATTCCTCTCATGGGTAGATGGGCTGCCGCCTGGACGGCATCGACATGGAAAGGCACATCATAATTCCTGCAAATTTTGCCCAGTTCTTCTACCGGATTGATACTCCCAATTTCGTTGTTTCCATAGATCACCGAAACAATCGCTACATCCCGGTCTATGATTCTACGAAGGTAATCAGGGTCAACTATCCCAAAGGAGTCAACCTTCAAAAACTCTACTCGAAAACCAAAGTGATCAGCCAGTTGTCGAGCAGTACGAGAAACGGCATGATGCTCAACCGGCGAAATGAGAATACGATCTGCACCGTATCTTAATTTTCGCTCAAGCGCAATACCTCGTAAAGCCAAATTATCACTTTCGGTACCGCAGCCGGTAAACACAATTTCACCGGCTGAAACATCCAATATCCTCGCAATCGTCTCGCGCCCTCCCTCAAGGGCTGCTTCTGCCTCTTGACCAAAAATATGAACTGATGAGGGGTTACCGAATTGGCGGTTGAAGTAAGGGAGCATTGCCTCAATCACCCGCTCATCCACCGGGGTCGTTGCAGCATAATCAAGATAAATCTTATCCAAAGAATTATTCATCCACATCATCCTAATTCAGACAATCCGTGTAGATTATAGCACGCTTATTCTTGGACAATTATTTTGTGTCTGGTTAATCACCTGTTATAATTGGATAAGATTGTTACTAATCTCACATGCATCTCAGAGGAGGAGCACTCCATGACGACAAAAATCAAGTTCGGAACCGATGGCTGGAGAGGTTTCATTGCTGAAGATTATACCTTTGCCAATGTACGCCGTTGCGCACAAGGTTTTGCCAGTTACCTGCTTGAAAAAGGCAAACAGGGGCAGTGGGTTGTAATCGGTTACGATAAGCGTTTTCTCTCAGAAAATTTTGCGCTTGCAACTGCAGAAGTGTTGTGTGGAAATGGATTTAAAGTTTACTTAACCCAGGACGCTACCCCTACTCCCGTTATTGCGTTTTCGGTGGTCAACAAAGGCGCTGCCGGCGCTATTAATATTACCGCTTCTCACAACCCCCCCACGG
This sequence comes from uncultured Bellilinea sp., assembly GCA_938040735.1. Taxonomy (GTDB): domain Bacteria; phylum Chloroflexota; class Anaerolineae; order Anaerolineales; family Anaerolineaceae; genus Bellilinea. The sequence continues at coordinate 121,486 of CALHYE010000010.1, read as the reverse complement.
ATAACGGTTTCAAAGTGCGAGATGAACGCGGCGGCGCGGTTAATCCGGAAGGCCTGAAGCAAATCGAATCCCTGATTCCCGATTCAGAAAACGAGGTGAAACTGGTTTCAGCTGAAGAAGCCGAGAAAATTGGGGCGCTCGTTCGCTTTGACCCTGCACCAGCATACATTGAACATCTAAAATCCCTGATTGATTTGCAGCCCATACGCGATGCTGGCTTAAAAATCCTGATTGATCCCATGTGGGGAAATGGGGCTGGCTGGTTTCCTGAATTGTTGGCCGGGGGCAAAACCCAAGTGATCGAAATTCACAACCACCGCAATCCTATTTTCCCGGAAATGTCCCGTCCGGAACCAATTCCACCGAACATTGATGCCGGCTTGAAAGAAACCGTTAAACAAGGCGCTGATGTTCTGCTCATTACCGATGGAGATGCAGACCGGGTTGGCGTTGGCGACGAAAAAGGCCGTTTTATAAATCAGTTACAGGTGTATGCGCTTCTTGCTTTGTATTTACTCGAAGTTAGAAAAGAGCGCGGGCCAATTGTCAAAACGCTTTCTACCACCAGTATGCTCGAAAAACTCGGAAAGATTTATGATATTCCTGTTTATGAAACAGGTGTAGGCTTTAAATATGTTGCCCCCAAATTCCTGGAAACCAATGCATTAATTGGCGGTGAGGAATCAGGCGGTTATGCCTTCCGTGGTAATGTTCCCGAAAGAGATGGAATACTCGCCGGTTTATATATTCTGGACATGATGGTGCGCTTGAACAAAAAACCATCCGAATTAATTGACTTGCTCTTTTCAAAAGTTGGTCCGCATTATTATGACCGGGTTGACTCGCGCTTTACTGGTGACCGATCCGAAAAAGAGAAAATGATTCTCGCCGCTAAACCAGAGACAATTGGCGGCTTAAGAGTTACCGGCTTAAACACCAACGATGGTTTCAAGTTCACACTGGAAGACGGAGGTTGGATGCTGATCCGCTTTTCCGGAACCGAACCCATCATCCGTGTATATTGTGAAACGACCCATCAAGATCGCGTAAAACCGATTTTGGAGGACGGCTTAAAACTTGCTGGGTTAAAAAAGTGATTGCTTATCAAGATACACATTGTCATCTGAACCTTAACCAATTTGATCATGATCTCGAACAGGTCATCCAACGCGCTCAACAGCAAGGTGTTGACCGGATTCTAGTTCCCGGAATTGATTTGGAAACCAGCCGGCGGGCTGTAGCAATTTGCGAAAAATATGACATCGCATTTGCGGCTGTCGGCGTCCATCCCAATAACGCTTCTTTGTGGGATGCCGGCAGCATCGAAAAACTCCGTGTCCTTTGCCGCCACCCCAAAGTTGTTGCGATTGGCGAAATCGGTTTAGATTACTACCGGAACTATGCAGAGCCGGCGCTTCAAAAGAAAATCCTGGCTGCTCAAATGGAATTAGCGAAGGAAATTTCCAAGCCCCTGATAGTTCATAACCGGAATGCCTTGCATGACCTGATGCCAATTCTTGCGAAATGGGTCAAAACCTTGCGAGTGTCGGGCAACATTTTGGCGGAAAAGCCGGGTGTTCTACATGCTTTTGACGGCGATTTAGAAACTGCCTATAAAGCCATCGAGTTGGGTTTCTACGTCGGCGTAGCCGGCCCGGTTACCTTTTCGAATGCCAAAGACCGCCACACCACCACGCAAGCAATACCTTTGACCTCAATGATCGCTGAAACCGACGCCCCTTATCTGGCGCCCCACCCTTTTCGCGGAAAACGAAATGAGCCAGCTTGGGTAAGCCTGGTAGTTCAAAAGATAGCGATGCTAAAAGAACTCCCATTGGAGAGAACAATTACTACGTTAACGAATAATGGTAATCATTTATTTGAATGGAGATCGGCTGATTGAGCACCACAACATCATTCTTAATCCCTGTGCAGGAACAGATTCATCAAGTTGAAAACTTGATGCAATTTCAAGCCGAAGGGCATCACCCCGACTTGCAAGCCGCCCTCCGGCATTTACTGGCATCCGGAGGAAAACGCATTCGCCCCACCGTAACTTTATTAGTCGGCAGAATGTTGGGTGCACCTCAGGAAAAGTTAATCACATTAGCCGCAGCCATTGAATTATTGCATACTGCCACCCTTGTCCACGATGACTTAATTGATGGAGCGCTTTTGCGGCGCGGTATCCCGACACTCAATTCTCAATGGTCACCCGGAGCAACCGTCCTAACGGGTGATTTTCTATTTGCTCGGGCCGCCAAGCTTGCAGCTGACACCGAATCTATACCGGTAATGAGCCTTTTCTCCAATACACTCAGTGTTATCGTTAATGGAGAAATTTCTCAACTTTTCTCTAGTCGCTGTCAGGCAGACCGGGAAGGCTATTATCAACGAATTTACGCCAAAACTGCTTCTCTGTTTGAAACTTCAGCTACCTGCGCTGCGTTAATCAGTGTGGTTTCAGAAGAGACCATCCAGATCATTCGATCCTATGGCTTCAACATCGGCATGGCATTCCAAATCATGGATGACGTTCTTGACTTTGTTAGTGATTCTTCTAAGCTAGGTAAACCGGTTGGCAGTGATTTACGTCAAGGATTAATTACCCTCCCAACACTGTATTACATTGAAGATCATCCAGATGACGATTTGGTTCAACAGATTATAGAAGGTCGCTGTCCCCATTATGAGGAAGATATCCAACGGCTGGTAGATTGTATCCGGGACAGTCATGCAATTGAACAATCCATTACAGAAGCAGAACGTTATGTTAACGAAGCCTTTAATGGTTTACAAAAACTTCCGCCTTGTCCTGAAAGAACCCACCTGGAAGAATTGACCCTTTACATCACCCGAAGAGAAATTTAAGCTGTTATAAAAGAGCCACCTCGCCAAGAGGTGGCTTGTGCGCTGGGTGGGAGTTGAACCCACACGCCTTTCGGCACATGGCCCTCAACCATGCCTGTCTGCCAATTCCAGCACCAGCGCAAGCGGCTTCGATATTATAATCTGCTCTGGTGGTATGTCAAGAAATCCGCAGTGAGACCTAATTAGTTGGAGGATGCCATGACCATTATTTTAGACGCTATGGGCTCAGATCAATATCCAGACCCTGAAATTCAAGCAGCCATCATAGCCGCAAGAGAATTTTCAGAAGAAATCATCCTGGTTGGCGATGAAAACCTAATCGCCCCTCAATTGAAGGCTCAAAATGCCCAAAACCTTCCAATCAAAGTTGAGCATGCCCCTGATCTGGTAGAAATGGGAGAGAAACCGGTTGAAGCCGCAAAACGCAAACCACGTAATTCTATGGCCGTTGGGCTCAGCCTCGTCAAGGAAGGTAAAGGGGATGCCTTTGTTACCGCTGGCAACACCGGTGCAGCCATGTTTAATGCATTGCGTACACTTGGGCGCATCAAAGGGGTTGCCCGGCCTGCCCTAACCGCACTCTTCCCGGTCAAAGGCGGACATTGTGTTGTCCTGGACATTGGCGCTAACGCCGATTGTCGTCCCGAATTTCTTCTCCAATTCGCGGTTTTAGGCAGCATTTATGCTGAAAAAGTCCTGAATAAGCAAAATCCGCGGGTAGGGCTGTTATCGAATGGAGAAGAATCCGGCAAGGGGAATCAATTAATCAAAGACACGTACCCTCTTTTGGAAAAGTCCGGTTTGAATTTTATTGGCAATGTTGAAGGCAAGGAGCTTTTTGGTGGAGCGGCGGATGTCGTAGTAACCGATGGATTTACTGGCAACATTCTTCTAAAATCCAGCGAAGCAGTTGCCAAGTTATTAACGGATACTCTGAAACAGGAATTAACAGCATCTACAATCACCAAGTTTGGCGCTCTGCTTGCCAAACCTGCCTTTAAGAAGCTGAAAGCCATGATGGACCCCGGGGAGGTAGGCGCCGCGCCGTTGCTGGGAATTGACGGTCTGGTTTTTGTCGGTCACGGGCGTTCCGACAGTCGCGCTATGTATAACGCGATTCGGATTGCCCGGCAAGCCGTCAAAGCCGACTTGCTGCCCGCTCTACGTTCGGCAATCGAAGAGCGGCTTGAAATGGTCGAAAATATTACAAAAAACGCTATAAGCCAATCCTAATTTGAGGTTATTCCATGAAGATTGTTTCCAACACCAAACTGATTAAGCGCAATAAAAAAATTGGTCAAACTCTCACCATCGGCGCCCTGATTGTTCTTGCCATCGGTCTATATTATTCCTTTACCCAGCCGGAGCAAATCACCATCACTTTTGGCGCATTGCTATTTGGTTTCTTAATGACCCAAATCGGTATTTATTTTGGTAACCGGTGGGGAAGGTCTCCCCGGCCAGATGAATTGCTCACTTCCGGATTAAAGGGACTTGAAGATAAATATACCCTTTATCATTATGTAACCGACATTCCGCATGCGCTTATCGGACCCGCTGGTATTATTGCCCTGATCCCAATTTCCGTTGGTGGGACGATTATTTACGATGAGAATAAAAACCGATTTCGTCAAAAAGGCGGCAATCTTTACTTGAAAATTTTTGGGCAGGAAGGTCTAGGGAGACCTGAAATGGATGCCCAGTACACCATCAGCGATTTTGAAAAATTCCTCAAGAAAAAATTTCCCAATCTGGAAATACCTGACATTCAAGCCATTTTGGTTTTCACTAATCCAAAAGCCCGCTTAGAAACGAATGGCTCACCAATTTCTGCCTTGCCGCTAGAAAAATTAAAAGATTTCATCCGCAAACGAGGAAAAGAGAAACCGGTTCCATTATCATTTATTCAAGAAATTCAAAAAGGCTTACCAGAAGAAGATTTAACCTGATTCGTCTTTTCTTTTTTGGGATATGTATCTTTCCGAGACCCCTCTTTGCGAGGGGTTCTATTTTTTTGCTGCACCGCCTCTGTAAGATCTTTTACCTCTGAAGGAGTTAGATATCTCCACTCGCCCGGTTTCAGGTTGCCTAATTTCAAGTTTCCAATCCGCACCCTGACGATACGATTGACCGGTAGGCCAATTGTTTTACCAATCTCTCGAATTTGCCTTTTCTTACCTTCGCGCATGATCACACGAAGCCACACGCCTTTACCGGCGCTCCCCTCAATGCTAACATCCGCTGGCGCTGTGCGTGACCCATCTGGAAGGACTACGCCCCGCCGCCAGATTTCCAATTGTTCTTCATCCGGTTTAGTAAACAGTAAGACACGGTATTCTTTTTCATGTCCGTAACGCGGGTGGGTGAGCCGATTGGCCAACTCACCATCATTCGTTAGAAGAATTAATCCTTCACTGTCATAATCCAGTCTTCCAACTACAAATAAGTGTTCCGGTAGTGGGACCATGTCAAATACGGTTTTACGTTCAATCCCCTTCACGTCATCCGAGAGCACACCGCGTGGTTTGTGAAATGCAATATAGATTTTCTTTCCGCTAGGTTTTGGAATGGGTTGTCCATCCACTGTGATCTGATCGGTTTCAACATTTGCCTTTGCGCCAAGTGAAATCAGGTTCCCATTAACTCTAACTCGCCCATCAGCGATTAATAACTCACAGGCTCGCCTCGATCCAAAACCCGCCCTGGATAAGATTTTTTGTACTCGTTCCTCTCCCATTGATCAATCCTTTAATAATTTTTGTTCTTCTGGGCTGACCCCTTCTTGCTCAAGCAACTCAAAGGGCGGTAAATCATCCAGCGAATCCAATCCGAAATGCTGCAAGAAATCCATGGTTGTCCCGTAGAGAATTGGACGCCCAGGACCCTCTGCTCTGCCAATTTCCTGAACCAAGCCCTTTGAAAGCAGACTTTTCAACACCCCATCACTGTTTACCCCTCGTACTGCATCAATTGCCGGACGGGTTATTGGCTGGCGATAGGCAATTATAGCCAGTGTCTCTAGAGCCGCTCGGCTGAGACGGCTGGTTGCTTCTAACCCTAAAAAATGCTCGATTAACAAAGCAAATTCTGCGGGGGTTGTCAGTTGATACTTCCCTTGAAAAAATTGGAGCCTCAGACCTCGTCCTTGCTGAAAGATCAAAGATAACCTTTTCAAGCCCTGTTCGACATCCTCGGTTTTAACTCCAAGCGCCTCCGCAAGTTGATTAGCGCTTACGGGCGATGGAGCCACAAACAACAAGGCTTCCAATTTTGATTCCAACCCAAATTGATCGTCAGGTAGGTTCGTTTCACTCATGCTATAATATGCCTGTTCAATAAATCTTGGCTGATTATACTTGAATCAGATAAAAACGAATAAGATTGTCGGTCTTGTGATCAATACTGAAGATAACAAAGGGCTATATTATTTTATTTTCCACCTCTTTGGCGTGGTAATTTTTCTTTTTGGTTTAGCGGCTTGTAATTCTCCTCAACCGAATACGACTTCAAGTCTGACCATTAACGTTGTGGACGGCAAAAATCAAGTTGAGGTGCTTGTCCCCTTTGGCTCCTCAGTTATAGAAGCCCTTCAACTGGCTAATATTGAATTGGGTTCGCTTGATCGCACCGAACCGCCATCATTTACTTTCATCACCGAACCAACCACAATCAAAATTACGCGTGTTAACGAAGAATTTGAACAGGAAGAAGTTATCATTCCTTTTGAAAGACAAACTGTAAAGAACGAAAACCTGACAGAGGGCGAGTCCTTATTAGTTCAACCCGGTGAAAATGGAATTCAGCAAATTACTTATCGTCGTTTAATTGAAAACGGAGTTGAAACCTCCCGATCAATCTTCAAAATTGAGGTGATCAAAGAAGCCCGACCAGAAATCTTGATGATCGGAATTCAATCCCCCTTTGTTCCGCTGGAAATCCCCGGCAGACTCGCCTATCTGACAGCTGGTAATGCCTGGCTTATTGAAAGAGATACTCGACAGCGGAAACCCATTGTAACGACCGGAGATTTAGACGGACGAGTATTTAGCCTTTCTCCAAGTGGAGATTGGTTGCTATTTACACGCAAAGCCAACATTGAAAACGAAATCAATGGCCTGTGGGTGGTTAACCTAAATCAAGAAAATGCCCAGCCGATCAACCTCAACGTCAAAAATGTCATTCACTTTGCAGAGTGGTTGCCTAATCGAACCGCAACCATCCTGTATTCCACGGTAGAACCTCGCCCTACCGCTCCCGGTTGGCAGGCAAACAATGATCTAAAGCGGATTGTATTTAATGCCGCCGGAAGAGTTATTCGTGACGAAAGCATCATTGAAACCAATGCAGGCGGCATTTATGGTTGGTGGGGTACCACTTACCACATTTCGCCTTCGACGAATTCAATTGCTTTTTCCCGGCCAGATGCAGTCGGGTTAGTCAACGAAGAAAACGGCACTTTGACTCCCCTCATTAACCTCTTTCCTTTCCAAACCCGCTCAGACTGGGCATGGGTTTCGGGCATTGAGTGGAGCGCTGACGGCAAAGCGCTTTATTTAGTTAACCACGCCCCAATGTCCGGAATAAATGACCCCGAATCATCCCCGCTTTTTGACTTAAGCGCTTATATCTTGCCTTCAGGTCCGCTGGTAAAATTAGTTTCACAAACCGGCATGTTTGCATATCCAAGCATTTCCAAAGAAAAAACAAAAAAACAAGCGTGGCTTGCCTATCTGGAAGCCATCTTCCCGGAGCAAAGTGAAAACAGCCGATACCGACTGGTTGTTATGCAGCCAGATGGTTCCAACCGTAAAGTAATTTTTCCGACAGAAGGGGGCGCTGGACTCGACCCACAAAAAGTTGTTTGGTCACCTGCACAAAACGATACTACCCAAAGTTTTCTTGGCTTTATTTACCAGGGCAACGTCTGGCTGATTTCAAGCGAAGATTGGCAGCCCAGACAGGTCACTGGTGACGGCTTGATTACACGGATTGACTGGAAATAATCTAATTCAGAAAGGCTTATATCTCATGAGAATTTTAGTAACTGGCGCTGCAGGATTTTTAGGTTCACATCTTTGCGAACGCTTGTTGAATGAAGGCCATTCAGTCGTTGGTATGGACAATTTCATCACGGGCAGTCCGGAGAATCTTGCTCATCTTGCCAACAACCCACGATTTGAGTTCATCCGTCACGATGTGGCCAATTTTATCTTCGTGCCGGGCAAAATTGATGCAGTTTTACATTTTGCATCGCCAGCCAGTCCAAATCCATCTTCCCCTTATGGATATACCAACTTACCCATTCAAACCATGAAGGCTGGCGCTTTGGGCACTCACAACACCCTTGGGGTTGCCCGCGCTCAAAATGCCCGCTATCTGCTCGCGTCCACTAGCGAAATTTACGGTGATCCATTAGAACATCCCCAAAAAGAAACCTACTGGGGACATGTGGATCCGATTGGCATCCGATCGGTCTACGATGAAGCCAAGCGTTTCGCCGAAGCGCTGACAATGGCTTATCACCGCTATCATGGAATTGATACAAGGATCGTGCGCATCTTCAATACCTACGGGCCGAGAATGCGTTTGGACGACGGCCGGGTTGTACCCAACTTCATCCAGCAGGCTTTGCGTGGTGAACCGCTCACAGTTTATGGAGACGGTTCACAAACCCGTAGTTTTTGTTATGTAGATGACCTGATTGAAGGGATTTATCGCTTATTGCTGTCCGATGAACATTTACCGGTCAACATTGGCAATCCCGCCGAGATCACAATCTTAGAGTTTGCTGAGACCATCAACCGCTTGGTCGGCAACAAAGCCGGCATCATCATGAAAGAACATTTACGGTTAGGCGATGATCCTCAACGACGCCGTCCAGATATCACCCGCGCAAAGGAAATTTTGAAATGGGAGCCAACGATCTCATTAGAAGAAGGCATCACAAAGACCATACCGTATTTCAAAAAGAAAATGGGATTGGAATGATATTGACAAACACTCGTGAACGAACCCGCTTTATCCGTTTTGCGATTGTTGGAGCAGTCGGAGCAGTTATTGACTTTAGTGTTTTTAACTTTCTCACCCATTTCGTACCCTATTTTCGGGAAAATGCGGTGTTTGCTCAGGCAATTTCCTTTACCCTTGCCGTTTTTAGCAATTTCACCTGGAACCGTCTGTGGACGTATCCCGATTCGCGCAGCAAACCCCTTATGCGACAGTGGGTTCAATTTGTTGTGGTCAGTGTCATTGGGTTAGCCATTCGTACGCCTATTTTCCTATGGCTGGAGGGGTTATTGATTCGCGCTTTCTCAGGTTGGTTTCCCAAAGGCGCTGTAACTCCAATTGTCATCGCTCATAATGCTGCCCTGGCAATCGTTATCGGAACCGTAATGATCTGGAACTTCATCGCCAATCGCTATTGGACTTACAACGATGTCAACACGTAAATAAACCGAGATGAACGAAACGCCGCCTGACGATTCTTCCTTTACCTCATCTCATATTCGGTCTCTGCGGGAATTAATTGATCTGGTCTCCGGGAGGAGTATAAAAGATCAAATCCCTCAGGAAGACGCTGGCTACGCCGAAGTATTGCCCTTTCCTTTTCTGGCTTTGGTTGGTCAAAAGGAAATGAAGATCGCCCTATGCCTGGCGCTAATCAATCCGGAAGTTGGCGGAGTTCTCCTCATTGGACCGCGCGGAACCGGAAAAACAACCGCTGTGCGCTCCTTAATTGACTTGCTCCCACCCGTAGAACGAAGCGCTTGTTTTTATGGCTGCCTGCCGGAAGATATTGAAACTTTTGGCATGGATGGAGTCTGCCCTGATTGTGCCAAAAAATTTGCTGAAGGAAAGCCCCTAACCTATAAAGATCGGGTGAAACTGGTAGAACTACCACTCAATGCCAAACTCGAAGATGTAATTGGCGGCATTGATGAACGAGCTGTAGTTCATGACCGGTTGCGATTAAAACGCGGCATTCTTGCTCATGCGGATTTGAATATCCTCTATGTTGATGAGGTAAATCTGCTTCCTGACGAAATTATTGACGCCATTCTGGACGCCTCTGCAAGCGGTAATTACACGGTCAGACGCGGCCCCCTGACCGCGACCTACCGGGCAAGATTCACGCTGATTGGTTCCATGAATCCGGAGGAAGGCAATTTGCGTCCGCAAATTATGGATCGCTTTGGCCTGCGGGTCATTGTCAAAGGTTTGGATGAACCGCAAGAAAGGCTGGAAGCCTACCACCGCGCTCACCTTTACCGCCAAAATCCACGCAAAATGATTGCCCTCTACCAAACCGAATCAAATTTTGCCGCAGAAGAAATTGCCCATGCCAAACACATCCTGCCGAATGTGGTATTGCCGGAAGATGTTGCCCAACAAGGCATTCAACTCATTCAGAGGATGCATATCGACTCCCTCCGCGCTGAAATCACCTTTTTTGAAGCAGCCCGCGCCTATGCAGCCGCCGATAATCGCACCGTCGTGACACTGGAAGACCTGCGTCAGGTTGCCCCAATGGCGCTTCGATTACGCCGCTCCCGATTTATGACCGAATATTTTTTGGGAAGAAAAGAAGAAGAACAAGAAATTCAAAATAAGATTGATGAAGTATTGAAATAAAGTGAGTTGAAGGAAGGTTCAAATGAGTGAATTATCTCACCGCGAGAGGATGGAAATTTGTCTTGCTGGAGAAATTGCAGATCGCCCACCGGTTGCCTTATGGCGGCACTTTCCGGTAGATGACCAATCCCCAGATGGTCTGGCAGCAGCGGTAGCTAATTTCCAGAGAACCTTTGACTTTGATTTTATCAAAGTCACGCCGGCATCATCTTACTGTATCAAAGATTGGGGAGTGAAAGACTTTTGGCGAGGCAACCCGGAAGGCACTCGCGATTATGAGGAACCGGTCATTAGAGACTTTTCAGATTGGGAAAAATTAGAAGTTCTAAACCCCCGCAAAGGCGGTTTGGGACAAATGTTGGAATGTCTCAATCTAATTGTGAAAGAATTTTCAAAGACAACCCCCGTAATCCAGACTATTTTTAGTCCTCTCTCTCAGGCTAAAAATTTGGTTGGAAAAGAAAACTTACTTTACCACATGCGAGCCTGTCCGGAAGCATTGAAAGGCGGGCTGGAAATCATCACCCAATCCACTTTGAGTTTTATAGAAGAACTCAAGAAGACCGGCATTGATGGAATTTTTTACGCTGTTCAACACGCTCAATACAGCGCTCTTTCCATCGCAGAATTTCAGACATTCGGACGATTTTACGATCTACAAATTCTTGAAGCAGCCAGATCATTCTGGTTGAATGTGGGACACATACACGGGGACCATATCCTGTTTGATCAGATCTGCGATTATCCGGTTCAGGTAATGAATTGGCACGATCAACAAACTTCTCCCTCATTGAGTGAAGCCCAAAAACAAATTAAGGGAGTTGTCTGCGGGGGTTTAAAACAATGGGAGACCATGGTTCTAGGAACACCTGAAACGGTATATCAAGAATCGCGAAATGCCATTGACCAAACCGCCGGAAAACGTTTCATCTTGGGTACAGGCTGCGTAATTCCTATTACAGCCCCTTACGGCAACATTCTTGCTGCCCGTCGCGCAGTAGAGACCCCTATATAATGAGCAACCCTCGTATCATATCCGGTAAAGCCAAAGGCATGCGCTTACAGGGTGTGCCCGGCAACATTACCCGCCCTATCACGGATCGCGTAAAAGAAGCTTTGTTCAATATCATTGGGTCGGATATTGAAGACGCATCCCTACTGGATTTATTTGCCGGCACTGGCAGCGTTGGAATTGAAGCGCTGAGCAGAGGAGCATCCTTTGTTCACCTTAATGATATTCATCGTTTAGCAATCGCGGCCATTCGCGCCAATTTAGAACACACCCGATTGAAAGAAAACGCCAAAATCACCCAGCAGGATGCTTTTATCTTGTTAACCGCCGAGCCGGATCGTCCGTTTGATTATATCTTCATTGCCCCGCCGCAATATAAAAACCTTTGGAAGGAAATTTTGCTCAAGCTGGATCAGAATATCGACTGGCTGGCGGATGATGGCTGGGTAATTGTTCAAATTGATCCCGTCGAATACGATCCGATAAACCTTGAATGCCTGACCGAATTTGAAAAACGTCGTTATGGCAGTACGCTGCTTTTGTTTTTTGAAAAAAAGCAAAAATAACCCTTAACTCGAAAAAGCAATTCTGAGTTGGTCATTCTCATCATACCAGTATCGCGCAAAGAAAATCTCATCATTTCTTTTAGCGTTGAGCGCTTTTTGTAATAAAACCGGCAAATCTTCTACAAGGGGAAATTCCTGCAAGCGCTCAAAGGGAATCCATTCCAGCGTTCCTTCAATCGAATTGTCCACAGATTCCTGATCGGTTTCCCCGCGAAAAACAAATAAACCAATTCCAGTTTCTTCACCAGCATCAATCATCACAATGCCGCATAACCAGAGGTCGGTAACCTCCAGGCCGGCTTCTTCTTTGAGTTCACGCCGGGCTGCAGAGAGTACATCCTCTCCTCGTTCAATATGACCCCCAATGCCGTTGTATAAGTTTGCCCATATTCTTTTTTGGGGATGCCCCCTAATCAGCAACAACCGGTTTCCCCGCGTGACAAAGATCAAAGTCCGCGGGATAATCCGAAACCGATTGTTGCTGACGCCCTGATCTTTTTTGGGCATGAAAAAACTCAGCTCAAGAACATGGGAACACCCATGAAATCGCGGATCTTGGGTTTGTAATTCTCAATATCATAGTATGCCGGCACATCCACCCGTTTTCTACCCGCCAAAACCATTTCAACCGGCACTGTAGTGTATTTTCCGCCATGTAAAGCGACCATTTTACCGGTTTCGTTGCGCCGAATCAGTTGCACTGCCATTGTACCGAATGACATCGCTACCATTCGATCCAAAGAATCCGGGGCGCCGGATCGCATCAAGTACGCCAATTGTTGATACATGGTATGCTGGCCGGTTAGACGTTTGATCTCCTCACATACGATCTGTCCAATTCCACCCAATTTTCGGTGACCGAAGGGATCTGCCTCTCCACTTTCGACAACTTCCCCCCCTTCCATGATCGCCCCTTCGGATATGGTCATAATTGCATAGTTTGAAGGGTTGCGGCGTTTGTCGGACATCAAAAAGTCGGCCAATTTTTGCATGTTGAACGGCACCTCGGAAATGATTGCCCGATCAACATACGCCAGATAAGCCGTAATCAGGCTGGTTTCGCCGGAATTTCTTCCAAATAACTCAACTACTCCAATCCGTTCGTGAGAACCAACAGATGTGCGCATATTGGTGATAAACTCGACACTTCGAGTTACGGCTGTCGAAAAACCGATACAGTAATCCGTACCGAAAATATCATTGTCCATGGTTTTCGGACAGGCTACTATTGGGAATCCCTCTTTGTGCAGTCTCACGGCAAAAGACAGGGTATCATCTCCGCCAATTGGTACCAACACATCGATACCCAAATTTCCTAATACTTCGAGAACATAGTCGGTGTAATCAATCTTTTCTTCCCCCGACACTTTTTTCCCGTAATTGGAATTTTTGAGAAAATCCGGGGCATCTTTAGGCGAAACTCGTTGAGGATTTGTCCTCGAGGTGTGTAAAAAAGTCCCCCCTGTGCGGTCAATGGTACGAACATCCTCTTCGTGCAATTCCCGGACATAATAATCGCGCGTGGATGGCTCGTTCTGATTGTAATGCAACAAACCTGCCCACCCCCGCCGAATACCTATGACGCGATACCCATGTTCTAAGGCATTCATCACGACCGCCTTAATACAGGGGTTTAATCCCGGCACATCTCCTCCGCCGGTTAGGATACCGATAGTTTTTGTCATGTTTACCTCCAGATTAAATAAAGGTTATGATGTCTTATGTTGTTTCTTGTCGGGAATAAGGAATTTGAAATGCGACAACCGTGCCACTACCGATGCGAGAATCAATGTTGAAATACCCGCCCAGCATCTCAACTCGCTCTTTGATTAACTTCAAACCCAGCCCCTTGCCGGTCATTGCTTTCGAAGGATCAAAGCCTCTTCCGTTATCTTTCACTTCCACCTTGATTAATTGTGAATCCGTAATAATTGAGATTTCGATACTTAATTTGTGGGATAGATCAGCGTTATGTCGGGCGGCATTGCCTATAATTTCCTGTAAGGAACGAAATATCAAAACCTCAATATAAGATTCCAACCTAATCTCGGCGCTTCTGACATCGAGTTTTATTTCGACGCCGCTTTCGTTTTGAAAATTTTCCACGTAACGCTTAAGAGTTGGAAACAGGCCCAAATCATCCAGCATCATCGGTCTGAGATCGGTAATAAATAAACGCACTTTCTGAAAAGTACTCAAGGCAGCCGCTTTTAAGTTCTCCAGTTCCTGTTTGGCGCGGGCCGGGTCAATATCAAATAAACGACTGACGATTTCCATTTGAACCACAAAATTCGACAACGCCTGAGCTGGCCCGTCGTGCATTTGCCTTGAAAGACGTTGCCGTTCCGCCTCTTGGGCATCAATTAATTTTTCCAACAGCGCAGTCCCCCGGTGTTCTCCAAGAACGCCCAACCCCTCTTCCAAAAACTGGTCGGTTTTTTCAATTAGTCCTAAAAAGTCTTCCAGAATTTTCTTTTCGTCTTGTAATTTCTTCAATTGCTCACTTTTTTGAATCATTTTCCTTTGTGAGTCAATTGCTTCGTCATAAGTTCTAACAATATCCTGCTTTGGCAGGCTGTCAATTTTAGCTTTTACGGTGTTTAATTGGGTGATTTTCTGCCGATTTAGCTCGTTCAGCTTATTAATTTCTGAGTTGAGTTGAGAAATCAACGTATCGGTTTCTTTAAGACCTTCCAAACAGGTCTTCTTTTTTGTTTGTAACAATTCGTAAAATTTTACTCGAACATCTTCACTGTTCAAATGATCACTCATAGAGACCCTCTTTTCTGAACAACTTGAAAATCATGCCAAGTATAGCATAACCTGCTAAGGCTGTTATCAATTTTTAAATCGGGAATCTTTCATCAATAACTACTCACTATCCGAAATAATCACGAAGTAATGAATACCGTCATAAGTATTGATGTATTGAATCTCATTCAGATCTTGGGGGTTCGAATACAAGTCCGATAAATTTTCCTGATTTGCTTCCAGCAACAAGTAAGTTGCCCCATATCTCTTTGCCGCTGCAAGCGCATAACGGATATCCCCATCGGGTATCACAATGCTGGGTCTTCTTGTTGCCCAATAAAAACCCGGTGGATTGTTGACCATTCCGATGGCTTCTGGTGAAATCTTGAGGTCTTCTAACCTTTCTCCAACTTTTTGATACTGCTCGATACTTTTGTTCCAAATGATCATGTTGCTCCTTCCAAATACTCTGTCGTTCAGAAACCATCCTGCAATAAACAGGTTGACGAAAACTAAAAACCAGCCAAACAGCATCATCGCAGAAGACAATTCCCAACCGCGTATCTTTTTCATCCACAGGATGACTCGTTCAAGACCCACCACCGCTATACTCCAAAAGAATATCTGGACGGCTGCACCTGAATGTAAAAACCCCCCTCGCGAACCTGCAAACGGAAAAATAATCGTCATAATTACTAATATCAACACCCACATCAGGATTCCAAATTTTACCGCCGGTAACTCTCTTCTGATCCAGGTTCCAATTAAAATCAACGGTAGAAGGACAACCGATCCCTGAACGACAAGAAAGTTTTGAACATTCAAACTCAAAGCGGCCAGTCTTGCTTCAAATATCGCCGACCACCCCGATTCTAGCCAGTTTGCAAAGTTCAAATGATCATTTGGGTACGAAAACAATTGATTGTAACTCGACAGCCAGAGACTTTTACTGTTTCCAGGCGGAAATACCCCCCCAAAAATCATCCAATTACGGTAATACCATCCTCCCATTAGAATCAAATAGCCAATCCATAAAACAATAACGCTGTTAATGGCTACGCGAAATTTTTCAACCGATTGCCATGGTCGAGTTCTCCAAATCACAACCCCAATGGCGAGAATTAACCAAACCAAACCATCCGCTCTGGTTAAGTGCATCCATCCGCTAATTAAGCCAAGTAAGAAAATTCTTCTGAAACTGTCCAGTCGCCCAATGAGTTTATTCTCCGCAAAAAATGCAACGATGATGAATAACCCTCCCCCAACCATGTACGGCACAAAGGTTTCAGGGATTGTCAGGTAAACAACATAAACCCCCGGAAAAACCGCCAGACCGCCAGCTATCCAGGCGTATGCACGATTCCTCAACATCATTCTTGCCAGATAGACGGTTAATACCGGCAATAAACCGGCCAGCAAGAGAAATGGCAATTTCGCCCAAAAAAAATCTGAGGAACGGCCGAGCCACATCCCTATAAAAGTAAGCAGGGATGGCAGCGGCATCCAATAAACAAATGCGGGGGCAGGAAGTCCCTCCGGATTGGCAAAATAATTCCAAATATACGGTTCTACAAAACCATGCCCCTCAAAAAGTTGTAGCCCTCCTACTGTATAGTATGCCGAATCCATGTAACCCGGACCGTTTTGAAATTGTGAACCAATCAGGGCAAAAGTTATTCCGCAAAAGTACCAAAACCAATATGAGCCGAGGGTTTTTCTTACCATCTCCCATACTTTCATGGCGTGTCCCTGAATTCATAAATTTCCAGATCGCCAATCTGTGTGTGACCGATCTGGGTATATTGACTCGATAGAACCTCAAGAACTGGATGGTTCAGACCGTTCTCTCTAAATTCATGGAGGGCTTGTCGAAATACGACAAAAAAGAATCGCCCCCTTCCGGAAATCACCGATAAGTAATCTTTTGTCGGGTATATTCCCATCGCCTGTTGGGAAGCCAAAGCTAATGTGTCATTCGGCGATCCGGGCACGTCTGCCAGGAATGCAGCCTCGTGATTTTCATCATAATAACGCATGGGGAAATAACTGAGTTTGTTATCATGCAAAACAATCACGTCCCTGTTTTGTGGCAGATTCAGAAATTCCACCGCTTTACGAAATGGCGACCGGGGAAACTCATTGTATGAATAAAAAGATGGCAGAGACACAGCAGCTGTTAAGAGAAATCCACCCAAAAGAAATGCTCCAATCCCTCGTTTCCATCTCAACACAATCATCCTAGACGCAGCAATACAATACATGACACTGGAAAGAATAAACACCCTCGTGACAAAGACGGGCTGCATCAAGTAAGAAAACACAAACAACACAAATGGAAAACCAAGAAAGATCAGGATGATCAGCGCAATTGTTGCTTGTTTCTTACGATCTTTCCATAATTCCCATAGAACTACAAAAAAGATTTGCGCGCTCAGAACGGCCGCCAATGGTAATAAAAACCCTTTCAAGGGCAGGTTTGCATGGAACAGGATGATTGATTGGAAAATTTCCACAATCCCCGGTCTGGGAGTCCAAAAAGCTGTCTGTACTTTAGCAATTTGACCCGGCAGCAAGAAAGCCCATGGTAAATAAACAAACCCGATTATTGCTTGTGCTTTGATTAATCGTATCTGGTCGTTCCATCTTCTTTTCCAAAGAAGATAGAGGTTCGCCCAAATTAACCCAAAACCTCCCAAGGCATGGCTGTACATTGCAATAGCGCCGCTGACAATCAATCCAATCCAAGGGCCCGCCCCGCCTTTTTTTTCTTCAAATATTCGGTAAAAAAACCAGTAATAAGCCAGATGACCTGTCAACAACAAGGCATACATTCGCAAATCCTGGCTATGATAAATTTGCAGCGGTGAAATTGCCAGTAAAACACCAGCGAGAATAGCGGTACGCATTCCAAACATTCGGCGGGTAAGGTCAACGGCAATTAACCAGCCGATTAAGGATAACCCCACACTAAGCAGCCGTAAAAATGCCAGATGATCGCTCATCCCCTGCCAAAAATGAAGCAAAAAATAGTATAGAGGCGGCATGGTATCTGCCGCTGTTCCTTTGATGATGTTAACCAAATCCTGGCGGGCAAGGAAAATGCTGAAAGCATCATCGTACTGGATTTCGCGGGTATGTATTCCAATCAAGCGCAATCCAATAGCGAGTACAAAAGCAAGAACTAAGAAATACCGCTCGTGTTTGTCCATCTGATCTATGAAGATGTCTTGTCTTGAAGCGTCTCAAACCATAAGCGCGGCGGTCTGACCGCCCACCAGCGGTTCCAATAAAGGACGATGATCAAAAAGAGAGGTAAGGGCAAAAACATCACTGGGCTTTGAATAGGTTGATAATCCATTTCCACCGTAGTGAGGAAAATCTCCCAGATTCCAATAAAAAGCAAAAACATGGCGGCTACGGATAATACCACTCCCCGATTCTGCCATCGTTCAACCCAAACAGCAAAGGTCAAGACGAGCGCTGGAAAAGCCACAATAAAATTACCGGGGTCGGTTTGTAATCCGACCCAAAAACTGGCCGTGATGGTCAGACAAGCAGTCCAGACAAAAGCGCGAAATTCGCTTTTTCGATTGACGAACCATTCCACAAGCAAAATCAGCGCTATAATCCCAGCGACTACTCTTCCCAGCCGTCCGCCGCCCTGAGGAATAATTGCTTCCAATGCGGTTGGCAGAGTGCCGGGAGGATTGTAAGAAGGATAACGAAGCACTTCACGTAAATTCTGAACGATCCAATCCGGTATTAAAATCATTGCCAGACTGATCAAAAAGCCCATGCTAATCAAAAACCAGACAATAACTTTCCAGCGGCGTTGGCTGGCTGCCCAAATGCAAATAAAAACAATTAACAATAGAACCACCTGTGGTTTGATGGTGATTAATCCCATCAGAATCCCTGCCAGCTCGTCATTTCCGGCTCGGATGGCAAGAAATATCCCCACAATAGCCAGTGCGATTAAGATAACCACATTTCCTAAAATCACGGGTCTTAAAGCGTGGTACCAAAAGACCGAAAACAATAAAAACAAAGCCAGAACTAGCGGCTTAGGCCGCCAACGCACCAATCTCAGCGATAAAAATGCCATGAGGATTAAGCCCGACTCGAGAACCGCCATCCAAATTGCACGCGCAAGGTTGTAATCCGAAATGAATGCAAAAGGCAAAAAAATTAAGACCGAATAAAGCGGATAAGCAACTCGTAATTCATGTTCGCCAGCTCGGGCTGGTCGTCCATACACCATATTTTGGATGCGAAGCGCTACCTCATCGGAATACGGGCTTAGGCCATCTTCAAAAAAGGATTTTGTTCCCATCCAATGAACTAAAAAATCGTTCCCGCCTGGGTTTTGAGTGGTATAACGATAATTCCCCCATACCAGCAAGCCAAATAAACCAACTCCGAGCACAAGAAGCACTATAATTACAAATGATGAGTTTCGTGACATTGGGAAAAATTCTCCTAAAAGCGCTTAACGACCCCTAACCAATTATAATTCAGGCCAAGATGAAGACAAAAATTTCACTAGCCCAGTTTGAAATCCAAATCGGAAAGCCGGAGCAAAACTTTCAAACCGCGTTACGCCATATCGAACAGGCTGCTCGATTAGGTTCCTCAATCATTCTATTGCCTGAATTATGGAGCAGTGGTTACGACCTCCAAAATGGGAGATCTTATATCGGCATCAATCAAGAAATTATTCATGAGTTGATGTTGCTTTCCGAAAAGCATCAAATTGCTATCGGAGGCTCTTATATTACTTGCGATCAATTTTTCTGCCGAAACACTTTTTTGATAACGCTGCCAAATAAAACTGTCACTTCTCCGTACCACAAAGTCCATTTATTCCGGCTTTTGGATGAACATCAATATTTTCAGCCGGGCGACCAGTATCTCATCATCAATTTGGAGTGGGGTAAAGCCGGACTGGCGATCTGCTATGATCTTCGTTTTCCTGAATTGTTTCGATTCTATTCAAGAAGCGGAGCATCCTGTGTACTTATTGTAGCCCAATGGGGCGCCAAAAGGGCTGAACATTGGCGCACATTTCTAAAGGCCAGAGCCATCGAAAATCAATTGTTTGTTGCCGGAGTCAATGCGATTGGAATGGTAGGAAACACTCCTTTGGCAGGTTACAGCGCCGTGGTTTCTCCGTGGGGAGATGTGCTGGCGGAAGGCTCTTCTGACAAAGAAGAATTACTCACTACCGAAATAGACTTCGACTTAATGGACGAAGTCAAACAACACCTAAATTCGGGCCAGGATCGGCGGGATGATTTGTACAAAGCGTGGTTTAACCAGTTTTCCTAATCAGGCGTATCGTCTTCCCGCACGATTACAACGCTGATATCATCCCGATAAAGCACCTGCCAACCCTTCTCAATCAATCGGTCTGCTACAGGTCGTTGAGGTTCGATCAAGAACCAGCTAATGTTCCATTTTTCAACAGTCCGTTCCCATCCATTGCCAGCATCAACGATATTTAACCAATCCCTTAAAATATCATCACCAAATAAGTCGGTTCTTCCATCCACAAAGACTGCTGTCTCAGGCATATTCCAGATTAAGTAACCTCCCCAGCCGTAGCTGTTCAACATTTTTCCGGTTGGAATACCCGAATCTTTCATATACAAAACCGCTTGACGTGGATAAAACCGGGACTCAAATTCACTCACCACCACTGGATGTGTCACATAAAACCACTTGACAACCGCAGCAATTCCCAATAATCCAACGATCAACAAGTTCACCGCTCGTCGAAGACTTGCCGGGATAGTAACCTGATTTTCGCTTTTCCTGGCCAAGGCGTGCGGCAGTCTCAATTTGAAATTTTTACCGAAATCCGCTAAAATCGCCGGCAAATGATTGCCGGCCACAAAAGTAGCAAAAATCGCAAAGGGCGCAAAATTACGTTTTGCAACCAATGCTAAATAGGCAAATCCTATAAACCCAACAACTTCAAATCCGCTGACCGGATTTCTGGTAAACGCAAGGGAAAGAATGACCGTCAAAAGCAAAACAAGGAAGGGCTGCATTGCCAGTTGATGAAAATCAGGAGAAGCCCATTCATCAATTAAGGATTGCAGGGTTTGTACCCCTACCGTTTTGAATGGAATGATCAGAGTGTTTATACCATTTGGATTGATCAAGACCCCCGCCAAAGCAACCGCGATCCAGATAATCGAACGCTTAAGTCTTCCAACTTGAATCTCACTTTCAGAAGGTCTCAACAGAAACTCCAAAACCTGACCGGCGAACAAAAAAATCAGAAGAAAAATTCCTAGCCCATAACCCCCATGTAAATTTGACCAGAGAATAAAGAGGATCAATAACCATCCAACCCCCTTAAGTCCGTTTTGTTCCCAAGTTTTCAAGATCAACCTTAGTAAAATCGTGAAGATCAAAAGCGAAAAAATCTGCGGGCGCGGCGACCAGACGAAAGAACAGATGATCGCAGCCAATACAATAAACCACGCCTTGAAAAAAGCTCCACCTTGCATGGTTTTGTATAAAATCCCCATGCTGGCTGATGCAACTAGCGCCACACACAATCCCAACCCCCAAAACTCGGCATTCTTAAAAAACCAATACAGAATCACCTCCCCAAGCCACGAATGATTAATCCAAACCGCTCCTGACCGAGTAAAGGAAAAAACATCCATGAGGAGTGGACTGCCATGCTCAACCGTCCATTCTCCCGCCTTGAGATGCCACCACATGTCGCTGTCGAGCGGCACACGTACTGACATGATGAACACGAGCAGCAAGGTGACACAAAACAACAAATTATCCAGATTGGCCTGATTATCTTCCGAAGAATGGATCATCGCGAGGCGTTGGTTTGAATAAACAATTTTTCGAAGTCAACAATCCGAATGGGTTGAGAGAGGTTGGTATAGAGAACAAAGTCGCCGATTTTTTTCTCGTTCCATGAAATTTTTTTCTCATGAAGCAAATCACGCAACTTCTCATCCAGTAGAGGATTACGAGTAGTAATTAAAGCTACCTGATTTGATTCCTCAACTTGTTTTGTATAAAGCAGGTAACGATCATCGCGCTGAGTATATCTCAAGTCAGGGTGATAAGGAAATCGAGGGCTGAAAATAATCTCTTCGTCTGTAAGAAACGCCATAGGATAAGCAACCCAGTAGTTCGAATATCCCCGTACTTCACCGTGATCGCGCAAATGCTGAATGACCTCCGGCATATCCTTCATATCCAGCCGAGCAGGGGCATAAAATTGGGTTGTCAATCCCGGCGGATTTGCCATGGCGCACTGAATATTTCCCCAAAGGTTGAAGATAATGATAAGACCCACGAACCCCCAATAAACGGGCTTCTGGTTACTCTGTTTGGCCAGAACCTTACCACCGATAAGACTTAACATTACCCAAACGGGTAAAAAATATCTTCCGCTTGGGTCAACTCCAAAGGAAGTAAAAACAAATCCGACTACAAAAGTTAAGATGACACCCTCAATTACTCGATATTCAATTGAGGGAGGCAGTCTCGTCCAATCCCATAAAATTTTTCCCCATGCCAATAATATAAACGGGATCAAAGGCAATCCCAACCAGAAAACATCCCAAGGCGGACGCAAACCGATCGCGGCAGGCAAACCTAATATTACAAAGTAGACAATGTGGTTGACAGTTCGCAAGAAAAATGGTTCGCTCTCAACGGCCACAGCTGCGCCAAACAATTCGTGGACTAGATTATTCAACCCATTTTGAAAAGCAAAAATCCACCAGGGTAACGATCCTGCCAGTAATCCGGCCAATAACAGGGTGGAACTTCGAAGGAGGATGGGTATATTTTTTCTTCGAAGAATTTGAATCAAAAGCGCCATACCTGCCGGCAGACTATAAATCAAGGTTAATCCATTTACCCATAGCCCGAACCCGCATAAGAACCCCCAGAGAGACAATAAATAAATCGAATTGTTTTTCTCTATCAGCAGATTAACGGATGAGGATCGTTTGAATTCACCATGATGTTCATCATTTTCTCCTTCCGATTCGGATGAATGAATCTCCGAACTTGTTTCGAAATTTTTCAAGAAATAATGCGTAATAATCAGGATCAAATTGCCGATCAATAAAGCTTCTCCGTATCCGCCCAAACTGACGGTAGTATACAGGGTTGTATTTACCGGAGGAATTGCCAGCAGCAAGGCTGCAATCAAACCCGCTCGAAACGATTCAAAAAATCGGTAGCCAATCCAAAAACCCGTCAATATGGTGAAAAGATATAAAATTACCTGAACAAGCCTGATTCCCAATACGGATTGGCCAAACACCTTGAAAAAACCCGCCACAAGTAAGGCATCCAAACTGCCCATATAGGCCTGTCCGTAAAAAAAGATGGGTTTTTCCCCCATCAAAATATGACGAGCCATCAGACCCACAATTGCTTCATCAGCGTTAAATGGGAAAACATTCAACGCAAGCAAGAACGCCTTTAGCAGTAATCCGGATAAAACAACCAAACCCAAAAGGAGGTATCGCTTCATTTGGATAGTCAACCAAGGGACGAATTTATTTGAAAAAACGGTAATATTATTGTATTCAGGATTGATTTTCTCTACCAGTTTATTTTAGCAAGGCATTGTCAAATGGCACAAAACCTCAAGCAAAAAAGCCCTTTGTTTCTGGTTGTTGTTCTTTGCAGCCTGGTTTATTTCATGGGAGTTAATGAAGTCCCGTTTCATCCGGATGAAAGCACCCAAATTTTTATGAGCCGGGATGTCAAACTTCTTTTTACCCGGCCTTCCCTGCTTCCCTACGATCGCGACAATCCGGATGAGATACGCCAGAGATACCGGCTGCTCGATCCACCTCTGAGCCGCTGGTTTATTGGTTCGGCTAATCTAATTTTTGGCATTTCTTCACTCCCTGCCGATTGGGATTGGGGTAAAACGTGGGAAGAAAACACTCGGCTGGGAGCCTTGCCCTCCCCATACGCTCTTTTGATCTCTCGATTAGCGGTTTGTTTTGTTTTTCCCTTATTACTTTATTTTTCTTACAAAATAGGCGAATTATTAGCCGACCGGACAACCGGTTGGTTAAACCTCATTCTTACGGCTATAAATGGCTTGATTCTGCTCCATACCCGCCGCGCAATGGCAGAAAGCCTATTGGTCTTTTTCTTAACCCTTTCTCTCTATCTATTCGTTAAGAAGAAAAGACCCGTCTGGCTTATCGCAATTCCAATCACGCTAGCCTTCAATGCCAAATACTCGGCTGCCCCTTTGGTTTTGGTTGGCTTTATCTATTGCCTGATGAACCCTTTAAATAAAACGTTCCCCCTCCGTCAGCGTTTGAAAACCATAATGCTTTATTCAACTATTTTTGTCCTGACTACATTTTTACTCAACCCAGTTTTATGGTCATCACCGCTGGACGCCGTAAGGGCTGCCGCCATCGAAAGACAAAATTTAATGGCTGCTCAGACTGCAGCCATTGGCGGCTTTAATCCTTCCCAAACGCCGCAAACCATTGCAGAGAGGCTGCTGGCGCTGATTGCCCAACTCTATATTGCCCCGCCGGCTGTGGCTGATGTTGGAAACTATCTCAAGGCTACCGAACTATCCGCCCAAATTTACTTCTCCCGCCCATGGCACAACCTGACCAATGGATTTTTCAAAGGGGGGTTCTTTCTTTCACTTACAATCATCGGTTTCTTCTGGATGATTCGTCGCAATTGGCGTTTATTATTGGACTTTTCAAATTCATCCACCTTGTTTCTGATCGCTTTCATATTACAATTTGCCGGAATTATTGCGGGAATCCCGCTGGCTTTTCAGCGTTACTATCTTCCGCTATTGCCCTACATCACCTTTCTCATTGCGTATGCCGTCAGCCGGGGCATTGATTTGAGCAAAAACACCGTCAAACCTTCAGTGCAAACTTAAAAAGCATTCGTATGGCTTTTCGACATCCGAAGCCATCCGAATGCAATCTTTTTAACCTAGCCCTGAGGCTAGATATGCTTGTAATAGACCCGATGATTTTTATAAGGTACTCCCCCCACATTAATTAGATCCTTGCGCATTTGCACAGCCGTTTCTGCAACCTGGGTCAATTCAAAATGCTCAAAACCATACTCTTTGATGGTTTTATCCATTTCTGAGTAAAGCAAGGCATTTCCACCCCGCCCCTGGTACTCCGGTAAAATACCCGCCCCATTTAAGGAAACCCA
The DNA here is from genome assembly GCA_938040735.1 of uncultured Bellilinea sp. Classification (GTDB taxonomy): domain Bacteria; phylum Chloroflexota; class Anaerolineae; order Anaerolineales; family Anaerolineaceae; genus Bellilinea. Next base: position 96,436 of record CALHYE010000010.1, on the reverse strand, counting down.
CTTCGTCCTTTTCATTTCTGCCAGCAAATCAATGATTGACCACGGGGTTAACCGACCTTTGGCTCGCTGCAAGGCTGCCGATACATCCGGAAAACCGAACAGGAATCCAACGATTTTATCTCCATAAAGGATTACCTTTATCAAACGAGGATCGGCAATCGTCAACAGGTTTTGAACTACAAAATCAATCTCACGCTGGGTTAGTGGGTAATACTCCCAATTGTTCACAAAAGTTTTATTATAGGCTTCCCCAATTTGTGGTGCATAAGCCCTCAACTCACGCTTTGTATTAAAAGTCACTACCCGAAAAGTGCCCTTTTCCTTAACCCGCTGGGCAACTAGGTGAACCTTTTCGGGCATCTGAAACTTATCCCGATGAAGATAACACGAAACAAAGTCAACTTCTTTTTGAAATCCAAGGTTTTCTACCAGGTTTACGTAATAAGGAGGATTGTAATTCATCATGACCATCATTTGACGGTGCTCAAATCCCTCAATTTGAATGCCATAACCATCAAACGGGCTCAATCCTTTTGGACCCACCACTTCATTCAAACCGCGTGCATGCGCCCATTCAAAAACTCGATGGAATAAAGCGTTAGCCACATCCTGATCTTCAACGCATTCAAACAAATAAAACTGAGCCTGATGGGTATCGTGATATTCGTTAAAAGGTTTATTCTCCAATGCCCCTATCCGCCCAACCATTTCACCATTCATTCGAGCAATAAAAAACTCCCCTTCAGAATGCTCGTAAAAGGGGTGTTTTTTGGGATTCAACATCAATTTAATATCACTCAAAATAGGTGGAACCCACTGAGGAATATTTCGGTAAATCTTGAAGGGAAATTCAACAAATTCATTGACCGCTTTTTTGTTCGATAAGTCAACCTTTTCAACAGTGATCATCTTCCACCTCACAAGGGATAAATGATGAAAATTGCAAACTAATGATTGAGTATACCCCCATTTTCCTTATCACAAGAAAAATTTCTGGCTATATTTTGATAAGAACAGCCTGTAATTTTGTTGATAAATAAGGTAAGATAAGCAATATAAAGGTGCAATTATGCCAAATCGTTTAATCCACGAAACCTCCCCTTACCTTTTACAGCACGCACATAATCCCGTGGACTGGTACCCATGGGGTGAAGAAGCCCTGCAAAAAGCAAAACTGGAAAACAAACCCATCTTTCTTTCCATCGGCTACGCCGCCTGTCATTGGTGCCATGTCATGGAAGAGGAGTCGTTTAAGGACCCGCAAACTGCCAGTTTTCTCAATCAACACTTTATATCCATTAAGGTTGACCGGGAAGAACGACCCGATTTAGATAACCTCTACATGAGCGCGGTGGTTTCCATGACGGGACAAGGCGGCTGGCCGATGAGTATATTCTTAACCCCCGACCTCAAACCTTTTTATGGAGGAACCTACTTCCCGCCGATTCCCCGTTATGGAATGCCGTCCTTTTTAGAGGTATTGGAAGGCATTCAGCGAATATGGCAAACCGAACGTCAGAATATTGATTCGGTTGCTGAAAAAATTTCCGAATACCTTCACGAAACCAATCAGTGGCGCACCTTTGCAGCCCCTCAAATTAATCTAGATCTTTTAGACCAAGCCGCAAAAAACTTGATTCAGTACTATGACCAGCAAAACGGCGGCTGGGGGCGTGCGCCTAAATTCCCCCAACCGATGGTTATTGAATTTCTCCTCCACCGTCACTTGAGAAACCAGCCCGACTCCCTAGAAATCGCGCGGCACGCCCTGGATGTGATGCAAAGAGGCGGTCTTTGGGATGTTGTGGGCGGCGGCTTTCATCGCTACAGTACCGACAGCCGCTGGCTTGTACCTCACTTCGAAAAAATGCTCTATGACAACGCCCTTCTAGCCCAGGCATATCTTCACGCTTACCTGCTGACTGGAGACTTCACTTATCGTCACACATGCGAACGCACTTTGGACTTCATTTTACGAGAAATGACCCATCCTTCTGGCGGTTTTTACTCCAGTCTCGATGCCGACTCGGATGGCGAAGAGGGAAAGTTTTATCTTTGGAGCAAAACCGAGATCCTTAGCGCCATTCGATCTCTTCTGGAAAGAGAGATTTTCATGGAAACCTACCCGCTACCGGATGAGGGAAATTTTGAAGGCAAAATTATTTTACAGAGTCGGGCTCCTCTCAATATCCTTGCAAGCCGGCACAATATGTCTACTCAAGCATATCTGGAAAAATTGGATGTTCCCCTTCAGCAACTTTTTCGACTTCGCAGCGAACGGGTTCGTCCTAGAACGGATGATAAAATCATTGTGTCGTGGAACGCGCTCGCTTTGCGTGCCTTTGCCGAGGCCGGTCATTATTTACAACGTCACGATTTCCTGCAAGCAGCCCAGAATAATGCTGCGTTTCTCGTTGATAATCTCATCAAAGGAGATACTCTTTATCGAACCTGGCGGGAGGGTATTTCCCGAACGCCGGCATTTTTGGAGGACTATGCCGGCTTGGCGGTAGCCCTGCTCACCCTGTATCAGTTGGATGGCAACCCCCGTTGGTACGCCGAATCGCAAAGGCTGAACAATTGGATGATGGCGCGTTTTCAAGATCCTCATGGCGGTTTTTTTGATGCTGCTCAACAATCTTCAAACACCCCGGTCTTGCCAAAATATCCGCAGGATAACCCCATCCCTTCCGGGAATGCTTTAGCGGCTCATGCCTTGATGCTTCTCTGGGCGTTTGAAGAAAGCGATTCCCATCTGGATAAGGCGATTGAACTACTGGCGACCTTACAGCAAACCGCCGCGGAGTATCCCACCGCCTTTGCATACTGGCTGCAGGTGCAAGATTTTGCAGCCGGCCCGATTCAACAAGTGGCGCTGGTATACCCCTCTGAGTCAGACCAGCCACACTTGAAATGGTTCAATCCGGCAGTTACTCCCTATCACCCTCGCCGTATTCTGGCGCAAACTGCTTACCCCCTCCCTGAAAACACCCCTAAAATCTTTGAAGGAAAACCTGTGGTGCAAAATCAACCAACAGCCTATATCTGTCAGAACTTCTCCTGCAAACAGCCACTGGTGGATTTTGAAGAATATGCTCGTACCATTTCTGAAGGGTTTGCATAAAAACTGAGCATGACTTGATTAAAGAGTTGGGGCTGTTCAACAGGTAAAGCATGACCGACGCCTTGAATAATGACATGACCACTGTTCGGCAGCAATTCAACTAAACGCTTCTGCAAGTATATTGGTACGGTTGTGTCCTTTTCTCCGCTCACAACCAAAACCGGATTGGTAATCCGCCTGGCCAGTTCGCGGCCATCAAAACGGGCTAAAGCCAGCATTGCCCGGCGATATACCCGCGGGTTTGCCTGCTTAATGCTCTCGGCGAGCATTACCCGAAAAAGACTTTTGTCATCATTGGGAAAAATCCGATGGGCAACCAGTTCAGCCTGAGCCTGCGGAGAAAGGAAAAAAGCCCGTACCCCTCGGCGCAAAAAATAACCCAACTCACCCCATCTGCGAGGCCGCAACACAGCGAAGGTATTGACCAGCACCGACATTTGCACCATTTCAGGATACTCTGCCGCCAATTTCAACCCGATGACTCCGCCCATCGAAATCCCGAGCAACCCAAATTGGTTGATCCGAGCGGAACGTAGAAAGCCGATCAATTCTTTGCCAATCCAATCAAAATTCCACTGGTCTCCATCAAAGGTGGATTTTCCAAACCCCGGCAAATCTGGCGCTAAAACCCGATAACCAGCCTCGACCAGTACAGGGATTTGAAGATACCAAGACTCAGCGTTGGCCCCTAAACCATGAAGCAAGAGAATTGGAAATCCATTCCGCTGACCTTCATCTATCAAATTCATAAAGTTGCTCCCTTTGAATAGTTTTCATAATTTTTCGTTCGTGAATTTTTCTAACAAGTTTATAATACTATCAACACCCTTGGAGGAACAAATGGAAAAATTCATAATCGAAGGCGGACACCCGTTACACGGTGAGGTAACCCCTGCCGGGAACAAAAATGCAGCCCTTCCGCTACTGGCAGCCTGCTTATTAACCGATGAACCAGTAATCCTGCACAATATTCCGGACATTCTGGACGTGCGTACCATGCGCGCTTTACTGGAAAGCCTTGGCGTTGAAATCAAACAAAAGGATACCCACACCTGGCAGGTTCATGCCAAAGTGATTCGACCAGCCGATCTGGATCCCGACCTGACGCGGAAGATTCGCGCATCTATTTTACTGGCCGGACCGATGACTGCTCGCATGGGCGAGTTACGGCTGCCACCACCGGGAGGCGATGTTATCGGTCGTCGAAGGGTGGATACTCACATCCTTGCTCTAACCAAACTTGGCGCGAAGGTAACTTATGACCGTTATTTTTACTTTTCTGCCAGCGGTTTAACCGGCGCAGATATTCTCCTGGACGAAGCCAGTGTCACTGCTACCGAAAATGCCATTATGGCCTGTGTAACCGCTAAGGGACAAAGCGTTATCCGCAACGCTGCCTCCGAACCCCATATCCAGGAATTATGCCATTTCTTAAATGCCCTGGGCGCAAAAATTGAAAATATTGGCTCGAATACCCTGCACATCACGGGGGTCGAAAAACTTCATGGAGGTGAATTTACGATTGGACCGGATTATTTAGAAGTGGTCAGTTTTATTGGGGCAGCTGCGGTCACACGGGGTGAAATTTGGATTCGCAATGCGGGCAATCAATATCTGGATATGATTCGTCTGGTTTTTGGCCGCTTGGGAGTTCACTGGGAAACCAGCGGCGATGACATCTTCGTCCCCTCAAATCAAAAATTGGTGATTGAACCGGATTTAGGAAACGCAATTCCAGAAATCAGCGTGATGCCTTGGCCTTCTTTCCCAACCGATTTGATGAGCATTGCCCTCGTAGTTGCCACTCAATCAAAAGGCACTATTCTTTTCCATGATTGGATGTACCCCAGCCGCATGTTTTTTACCGATAAACTGGTTGGAATGGGCGCTCAAATTGTGCTTTGTGATCCACATCGCTGCATCGTGCAAGGACCGACGGAATTGTATGGCGAAAAAATGGAAAGCCCGGATATCCGAGCCGGCATGGCGCTGGTGCTGGCTGCTCTTTCCGCAAAAGGCACCTCGGTGATCCGGAACATTGGTCAAATTGACCGTGGTTATGAAAAAGTTGACCAGAAACTTGCTGCCTTAGGGGCAAAAATTCAAAGAGTAAGCGAATAGTTATCAAAAAATCCCGGCAAATCCGGGATTTTTTGATAACTTGTATTTTGATTCAATTGTTTTTGGTAGAAGCGCTTTGCACAACTTCTAAAAATTGATCCAGAATTTCACGCAGCATTCCCTCTGGTAATGCGCCTACCTGACGATGTACCACCTTTCCATTGGCAATGAACAACATCGTAGGAATGCCTTGCACACCGTAACGCGTCGCCCATTCGGGGTTTTCGTCCGTATTTACTTTTGCCACAATCAATTTCCCAGCATACTCTGCAGCGATTTTATCGAGTATTGGAGCAACCATTCGGCAAGGTCCGCACCAAGGCGCCCAAAAATCAACAATCACTGGCAAACTGGACTGAAGAACCGTCTTTTCAAACGCCGCATCGGTAACATGCACTGGCTCTTTAATCATTCCTCTCTCCTCTCAATGATTTGGGTATAGTATACCATTTGATTAAATTTCATGTAAATTATGATGCTCATAAAACTCAAAAGTTGCACAAACAATCAGACCTCTCATTCTTGTGAGAGGTCTTAGGATAAGATTTGCATCGCTTTTTCAGTAAGATCACTTTACCTTCACCGAGATCGTCTTGGGGCGAACTTCCTCTGCTTTGGGCAATATCAGCGTCAGTATGCCATTTTCATACTCGGCTTTGGCGTGATCTACATTGACCGCAACCGGTAATTGGATGGAACGAGTGATCAACCCGGAGCGGCGTTCGCGGATATGATAAGTGGCATCTTCATTGACTTTCTCTTCTTTCACCTCACCCCTTATGGTCAGTACCCCATTTGCGACCGTAACGTGGATATCTTCCGGTTTCACACCCGGTAATACGGCTTTGACTACCACTTCATCTCGGGTCTGGTACATGTCCAAAGCCAACCAATCATACCCGCGCCAACCTTCCAATTGGCGAGTCAACATGTTGTCAAACACTTGATCTACCATCGAACGCAAAGTAGCCATCTCTCGGAAGGGATCGAAAACAGTCAAGTTCGCCATAATCTACCTCCTTCTGAAAAAAATATTCTTATGTTCTTGTATAAAACAAAAACATAAGAATAGTGCATACAAAATATTAAAAGTTTATTGAAGAAATTGAATTAATCAGAAGATTGTTTTAATCCGTCACGCGAGAAATCTACAAAGCGATAACCCACTCCTCTTTCGGTAAGGATATATTTGGGATTGGCTGGATCTTTTTCCAATTTTTGCCGGAGGTAATTAATATACAACCGCACGTAGTGTGGTTCATCACGATATTCATATCCCCACACCTTTGAAAGTAACTGGTCATAGGTCATCACCCAGCCGGCATTTTGTACCAGATGGTAAAGCAGTCGGTATTCCGTCGGGCGTAATTTTACCAATTTGCCATCCACCCAAACTTCTCGTCTGCCAAAATCAATTTTCAATCGGTCGTCAATCTCATAAACATCCTTAGAAGCAAATCCGCTGGCTTCCGTTCGGCGCAAAACAGCCCGCACCCGGCTGACCAATTCCCTCGGGCTAAATGGTTTTGTTACATAATCATCCGCTCCCAATTCCAATCCACGCACCCGGTCATCTTCTTCCCCTTTTGCCGTCAACATTATCACCGGGACATTGCTGATCTCGCGGATCATTTTCAGAACTTCAAAGCCGTCCAGATCCGGCATCATTACATCTAATATGACAACATCCGGCATGGCATCTCTAAGTTGGTGGATTGCTTCAAGACCACGGTGCGCTTCCACCACCCTGAAACCATCATGTTCCAGATTCAAGCGGATGAAACGAGCCATGCGTTCCTCGTCATCAACAACGAGGATTACCCGATTCTTAAAATCCTCATCTTGCGACATGCTGTTATTCCCTTACGAAGGTAATGATTTCTTCTTCTTCGCTGGTCGGTAGAATTTCGATGAACGTAATCCGGCTCATTGGCCAAATCACCATCGTGACATTTGGTTCAAGATAGTGCAAATCCTTTCCATCCTTCTTTCTGGGGTTCTTGAGGATAACCAGATTATCGGCAGGTGATGGTAAAGTGTCAACCTCACCAACTACTGGGTCTTCATTTGAAATGTGGAGGATTAAGGTTGGCATTGTACCGTTCCGTTTATTTGTGAATTATCAATTGAAATTTTAGTTTCCCTAACGCAATCACATCCCCGTGCTTTACGGGATAATCCACATGCGGCACAATTTTTTGTCCATTGACCCGCGTTCCGTTGGCCGACCCCAAATCCATGATAGAAACCCGCTGAGATCCGATTTTGATGGCCGCATGAAGCCGTGAAACCCCTTGGGTGTAAGCTTCAAATTCAGATAAATCAACATCCGGTAGAATGGGCTGCCCCTCGGCGATTCGTCCTAACGAAAACTCCGTTCTTCCGCTGAGGTGAATGGTTCTCCCAGAATCAATCATGTGCAACGAAACAACCGGTTCTGCGCCTTCGGCTACTGCTGTTTCGACTTTTACTTCCGGCATGGGTGTGCTTGAAAATACTGCATTCCCGTTGAGGATATCAGAATTGACTTTTTCTAAATTTTGAGTGGTGAGCGTATCAACAGAAGTCAGCTGGGCTCCGCATTCACTACAGAACAAAGCGCCTGGCAATTCCTGGTGCTGACAATTAGGGCAACGAATCATGGCTCCCTCCTTGCCGGACTGGGCAACAAAAACAACGCACGTGTGCCATATTTTATTTTCTTATCCCCTTCTTTACTAAATGAATGAGTCCTTTGAATATGATCCGCCTCAACAAGAACCGTTTTCGCCAGTTCACGATCACCCTGGGCAAGCAAATGGGTCGCCAAATGTTGTAAATGACGCGTTGCCTTTCCAATTTCTCCCGCCTGTACTTCCAGCCTGGCCTTTTCTTGTAGCCGATATAGTGTAATCTTTGACATTGCCTGAAGGATAGAGGTGGGAGGTTTTTCCGTCTGCCAATTTTCTCTGGTTTGCCGGTTCAGGTGAATCGGATACCGGCCAAACGGATTTGCCAGTGATGGAACCTGCATTTGAATATGACCTTTCAGTAATTCAACTTCAGCCTGATTTGTGGAGAGGGGGGGTAGTTTGAATTCTAATATGATACTGGTTTTTTTTCCATACTCAATTGTACCTAAAGGTATGGGCGAATCATTACCAAGCGGAGTAATATCCGGATGAATACGAAACACATAGCGAAGCTCGATGCTTTCAGCCAAATTAAAGAACCACTCGATTTTTCTCGCGTAACTGACTGAAATTGACTTGATTTTATTTTCAATAAATTGGGTTAAGTCCTCGTTGCGGTTTACATAAACCGCATTTCCACCACTTAGGGCCGCAATACGGTCCAAAAAAATATCGTTCCACTCATCTCCAATTCCCAAGGCATTGATGGCAACACCCTCTTCCCTCGCCAGGGCTGCTAGTTCAATGCAATTCTGTTCATCCCCGTATGTATGCCCATCGGTGATCAAAATCAACTGCTTGATCATTCCTTCCCGGCTAAACCGTTGAATTAAGTCATAGCCGGTAGAAAGTCCCTGAAAGATTTCTGTTGCCCCTCCAACCTGTATCTTACTCATCACGCTATCCACCGCAGCCGGATCTTCGAGCTCTTTCGGCGGCAAGACCACCTCTGCCCGATCACTAAACACCACGATGGACAACCGGTCTTTTGTCCTTAATTTCCTTGCTAGAGAGTTAATATTTTGTCGCACCATTTCGATACGGTCTCCTCGCATCGAATTGGAGCGATCCACAACCAAACAAACATGAATGGGCGGCAAGTCTTTTGGATCCGGTTGTTTAGGGGTGTCTAATTCCATCAGGACATAAAAGAGTTGGGGTTCGTCCAATAACGGAATTTGTGATCGCCCGTAAGTGATAGAAATGTTGACCGCCGGCAGCTCTTTTAACTCCGCCGGGAGTTGTTCGTCGTAGGCAGTGCGTTTTTTGGGGTTAGAAAGTACCTCGTAGGCTTCCTGGATCTGTAAAAACCTTTGCTTGGCAAACGGGTCGGGGTTGACATCAGGATGATAACGCCGGGCAGCCTCGAAATATGCCGTGCGGATTTCTTCCGCACTGGCGTTAAATGGCAATTCGAGAACCTGATAAAAACTCGTCTTCATCCTTGAACTTTTAGAAATACTGAACTAACACCACACTGATGTTGTCCGGACCTCCACCGAGATTCGCCGCATCCACAAGATTTTTACAAGCTACGGACGGATTGCGCGCACTGGCAATAATTTGGAAGATTTCAGACTCCGGAACTACGCCCCACAAGCCATCGCTGCAAATCATCAAATATCCTGGATGAGGCATTGGCAAGGATTGAATATCCGGACGGAATGGCTCAGCCTGACCAAGTGCGCGATAAAGCACATTTCGATTAGGATGGACAGAAGCTTCCTGTTCGGTGATTTGACCTAATTCTACCAAACGTCGTACGAGGGAATGATCCTGGGTAATTAATTGCATCCTTCCATCTGGAAATATGAAATACGCCCTGCTGTCTCCTACATGAGTGATCGTTACCTGTTCACCAATCACCAGTGCAGCAGTGAGGGTCGTCCCTCCTCCAGGAGCCCGGCGAGTTACAGCTTGCTGGGCTTTTGCAACCGCAATCTCCATAATCTCCTGCAAACTTTCCCCACTCGATTCTCCTTCCACACTGATGTGAGGGAGATAAATTTTGCTCAGGATAGTTTCCACTACGGATTTTGCAGCAACGCTGCTGGCAACTTCACCGTATTCATACCCCCCCATTCCATCCGCAACAATAAATAAACCAAACGGGATCTCATTGTTTCCATCAGCAAGAATGGCGGAAAGAGAAAATAAAGCGTCCTCATTATGTTCTCGCTGCCTGCCTACCGATTGACCGCAACCCACCAGAAAGTGCGGGGGAGACATGGAAACGGTGGGGATAGAAACAACCTGTAATTGCTCCTCTGTCAAGGGGGCAGTTTGTATATTTTCCGCTAAAGGACGGGTTTGAATGCTTTGATTTTTTTCACGACCAAAAAGGTTCTTAAAGAACTTTAGCACTATTCCTCCAAAAAATTCTCGCCATTTACACCAAAATGGCGTAGAAAATATGATCAGCCGAACCAAAATAGACCGTATCGTTGTAAATTAATGGAGTGCTTGTAATTGGACCTTCCGTTGCAAATTTCCACCGCAAGCGGCCCGTTTTCAACTCCAAGCAGTAGAGATTTCCATCCGCCGAACCGCAAAAAACCATATCTTTATGCACAATCGGCGAACCGCTCACTTGATGATTGGTCTGGTATTTCCAGATTTCTCGGGAATTATTGGCATCAATACAATAAATATTGCCATCGGCTGATCCAAATAACAAATACTGATCCAGCCGGTAAGGAGAAGACACCGAACCTTTCATCATTCGATAGCGCCAAATCACCCAGCCGCTTTTTGCATCCAGGGCATAAACCGACCCATCGAGTGAAGTGAAATAGACAATTCCCTGTGTAACCAGCGGCGAAGAAGTGATCGCCCTCTTGGCGCGAAACCGCCACTTTAGCTGGCCTCGAAAGTCAACACACAAAAAATCCCCACCCTCATTCCCAAAATAAATCAGGTCATTTACAACCGCAGGCGAAGAGCGAATCGCCATACCGGCATCTACTTTCATCACCCGCCGCATGGACACAATATTGACACCGTAGAAGAATCCATCATCGCAACCAAAAAATACATGACCCTCAACAACTTTAGGAGAACTACGGATTGGGCTTTCTAATGGAAGTGTCCATGCCATTTTACCGGTCTTTGGGAGGATAGCATACAAATTGCCATCTTCCGAACCAACGAAAATCAAATCATTCGTAAGAGCCGGACGGGTAACGATCCCTCCATTGGTAGGAAATTTCCACTTGAATTCGCCACTGGTTGCATCCAAGGCGTATAAATTATGATCATAAGATCCAACATAAATAATGCCATTGTCGTAAGAAGCCGAACCTCGGATTTCATCCTCGCAGCGGAAAATCCAAATCGGTTTGACAACCTGTTCGGAAACCACTGCCGGCAGGCTGATTCGAGACAATGCCCCGGTTTTCTTAGCCGCATTTAACAGGGCTTCTTTCATCGCAGCGGCAGATTGGAATCGCTCCTGCGGGGAATACTTCAACGCGGTTTGGATAACGGTTTCCAATTCAATACTGACAATCGGATTGATTTGTCGAATCGGACGTTCAGCAAAGGAGAAAGGCGGCTCCATGCGTGGATCCCGCTTGGTGAGCAAATGATGCAGGGTAGCTCCAAGAGCATAAATGTCTGCCAATGGTGAAGCCTCACCCCGATACTGCTCGGGGGGTGAATACCCCTCCGTCCCAATCATGGTTCCTTTTTGGCCTTCACGAAACATTTTTGCAATCCCAAAATCAACCAGCACAACATGTCCCTGCTGGTTGATCATGACATTCGAAGGTTTCATATCCCGAAAAATGATCGGTTCTGGCTTATGATTATGTAAATATTCCAGCACATCACAAATCTCAATTGCCCAAGCGATAACCTTATCTTCGGAAAGAGGACCTTCGCTTTCGTTAAGGATAGCTTCTAAATCTTTACCGTTAATATATTCCAAAACCAGATAAGATCGTTCTTCGTGAGAAAAGTAATCAAAAATTTTTGGAATGGAGGGATGATTCAGCGTAACCAGAATATTGGCTTCGCGTTCAAAGTTCTGCACCACCGTCTGACGCACCAGCGGATCTCGTGCCTGATTGATCATCTCCTTGACTGCCACAAGTTTTATCACATTGGGGAAATGCAAATCACGCGCCCGATAAACCGAGCCCATCCCTCCAACACCAATGACGTCCTGAATCAAATACCGGTCAACCAGAACAAAACCTGTCTGCAACTGTTTGACAGGTCCTTGTCCGCCGCTAAAACTTTGAGTGATACGATGAGTATCCAGTTTTACCTCCCGGGACCAGAATCACCTTTCCCCCGAAAATATGAGATTTCTTGACAAAGTACAATTAAAAAAACCTTTAGATAATCAACCGCAAATGGAGTAGGAATGGGGTTTTCGGATTATTAAAATTATATCTACAAAACCTCATTTTGCAACCAAATTAATCCTTGCATTCTCCAAACAAGTTAAATTTTCTCTTTCATCGTAACTGGACTTCTCCTCAATTTTTGACTAAAATTAAACTAAATTATGATTTCTATCTGCTTAAATAAGCGACTTTTACTCAGGGATTGCTCCTTGGGGAAAAGTCGTATTTATTTTCAACAAAACCCAACAAAACCGGGAGAGGGAAATGTTCACAAACTTTGATCAGGCTCAGGCTTTTGTAAAACAAAACGGCATTCGGATGGTGGATTTGAAATTCAGTGATTTGTGGGGACGCTGGCATCATGTAACCATTTCGGTCTCAGAATTTGCCCCTTCACTAATGGAAAATGGGGTGGGGTTTGATGGTTCAAGCGTAGGTTTTAAGTCCGTTCGAGCCGGCGACATGGTCCTCGTACCAGACTTGTCAACAGGTTTCATGGATCCTTTTTGGGAAACACCCACCCTCAGTTTTATCTGCAATACCATGGAAGCGGATACTAAAGAACTTTTCTCGTCTGACCCGCGCGAGACTGCCCGAAGGGCAGAAAGATTCTTAATCGAATCGGGGATAGCCGATCAATCCATTTGGGGACCGGAATTTGAGTTTTATGTTTTCAATAAAGTAATCTTTGAAAACGGGGTGAACGTTGCCGCTTACCGTGTCGACTCGATCGAGTCAAACTGGAACAGCGCTCAGGGCGGCCACGGCCATTTTATTCCTCTTCACGGCGGTTATCATGCTATCCCCCCGCGCGACCAATTGTATAACCTTCGTTCGGAAATTGTGAGCACACTTGAAGATATCGGGTTACGAATCAAGTACCATCATCACGAAGTAGGTGGTCCCGGTCAATGCGAAATTGAAACGCCATTATTAGAGATCATGCCGGCCGGCGATGCCTCGATGATAATCAAATACGTAACGAAAATGGTCGCTTTGAAACACGGCCAAACAGCCACTTTCTTGCCCAAACCTCTATTTGGAGAAGCGGGCAATGGCATGCACTTTCATCAACTCCTTCAGAAAAACGGTGTTAACATCTTTTATGACCCGGCCGGACCGCATCTTCTCAGCAAAACCGCACTTTATTACATTGGGGGCTTACTCACCCACGCTCCTGCTATATTGGGAATTACCAATCCCAGCACCAATTCTTACCGAAGATTAGTTCCCGGATTTGAAGCCCCCATCAACTGCTTTTTCTCCAGCGGTAACCGCAGCGCAGCAATTCGGGTACCCAAATATGCTACCGAACCAGATAAAGTCCGTTTTGAATTTCGCCCCCCCGACGCCACCTGCAACCCCTATCTGGCAATGGCAACCATGCTGATGGCGGGAATTGACGGCATTAAGAAACAAATTGACCCGACAGCTGCCGGTTTTGGACCCATCAATGAGGATATTTTCTCCTGGCCGCCGGAAAAGAGGGCTGCTATAATCAGCCTGCCAACCTCACTTGAAATGGCATTGGACGCCTTAGAAGAAGATCACGACTTTCTACTGGAAGGTAATGTGTTCAGCGAGGAGATGCTGACGGAATGGATTCGAGTAAAGCGCTGTGAAGAAACTCAAATTCGCACCCGCCCTCACCCTTATGAAATCGAACTGTACTTTGACTTATGACAATCCTTTTGAAGGCCGACAAATTTCACAAGGGCATAATTTGCGCAGGTAATGCCAGTTGAAAATTCCAAAATGATGGCCATCTTCCCATTCGATGCTGATAGCGTAACTTCCAACCGCATCCAATTTCTTCATCCTTGTGGCGGGAGAATCGGGAAGATCAATCTTGAAAACTTCTTCATCCGGTTCCGAACGCATGTTTTCATGTCCGCCACGACAGGAAGCGCATGGACAGGCGGCTCTTAACAGCCCAAACGGATACTGGGAAACATGTCCATCTCCCCATTCAATGGTTAGGATGCGCATGCTGCGATTTGCAGTAATTTTTACTGGTGAAAAGTCCATAAAATTTTTACCCTCAAGGTTGAGATTCCTGATCTAAGTTAATCACTCTCAAAAAACGAGAGGCAGCCCAGCCGCTGCGTTTTTCATCATACGGCGCTGTCAAGTACCACCAGACAAAACCATCGGCTTGCTTAGGGCCATCTACGACTTTGAAAACCTCCGATTCATAACCGAGAAACAAGATATCGGCGTTGACCCCGGGCTCTCGACGTAGTCGCAACCCATCTCCGCCGGTGCCCGAAATCTGCACGAAATTACCCACTGCAATTCCATCTATTGTAATGGATAGAGCTGGTGGTGTTGATGTTGGGGTTGAAAAAAGAGCCATTTGACCGGGCGGAGTTGAACTTGGCGCTGGCACAATGGTTAAGACGGCCGTCGCTTCTCGTGCGGATTCAACTTCAACAGGTCTTAAAAATAGAATCCCGGCAATACCGATGGTAACGATCAAGAGGGCAATAAAACCCGATAAAATGATCATCCCGCAGCCAGACCTTAGGAAAGTTTTCATCGGTTACCCTCCGGTCGGCAGCAAGAAAAAACCTATTCCGAGAATTAAGTAGACCCCTAATAATGCTGCCCCTTCCAACCAATTCGACTCTCCATCAAAAGCGACCATCGCCGCTATTACAACTCCGCCTCCTAAAGCAAGCAATTCAAATCGGTTGAAAATTAATGTCAGTGGATTACCTATCAATAAACTGATAAAAACCAGCAAGGGAGCGACAAATAACGCAATTTGTAGGCTGGATGAAACGGCAATTTCCAAAGAAAGATCCATATTGTTCCGAAGCGCTACCGTTACCGATACCAAATGTTCTGCAATATTACCAATTAAGGGGATGAGAATCACGCCCAAAAAGAATTCCGATACACCTAGAGACACCACCACCTCTTCAACTGAACCAACCAAAAACTCGCTCATGATAACCACCCCAAATGTTGAGAGGGCCAGTATGACAACGGCACGTGAAGGTTTCCATCGGTGGTGACCTTCATTGTCCAATTCAAAAGCAGCGACCGCAATCGGACTCTTGGCCACTTTCAAGGTGTATATTAAACCAACAATATATAGAGCAATCATTACTCCTGCCACCCCCAGACTTAACGATTCGACTCCCCAACTCCCCTCCTTGCCAATTGAATGACTGAAAAAGGACGGAATAATTAATGCGACGATAACCACTACCAGCATAACGGCATGGTTCGCAGATTGCTGACGATCAAATTTTTGAACACCGTTTTTTAGTCCACCCAAAAGCATAGAAAGACCCATCACCAACAATAAATTCCCAATGATTGAACCCGTTATGGAGGCTTTTACCAATTCCAATAGCCCCTGGCGGATGGCCATAATTGTAATGATTAATTCGGCAGAATTCCCCAAGGTAGCGTTAAGCAATCCGCCAATTTTTGGTCCCGTGTAAGCAGCCAATGCCTCGGTTGAATCCCCTATTAAAGCCGCCAAAGGGATAACAGCAATTGCTGAAAAACCAAAAATCCAGATCGGTTGCCACTGAAAAACCTCAGCAAGAAGGCTTAGCGGTATAGCCAGCAATAATAGGTGAATAGGACGTTTTTGAAGGTAAGAGATTATGGGTTTCATGAACGAATTCCCCATGATTAGACTACCTTGATTATAACTCCGATGCCAAGGGAGAAATTCGACTTCGGAGGGTGTGATATAATTCAGCCAATCACTTGTATATGGAAGATTCGAAAACCGTTGTACCCATTTTAGGCAATCGCTACCAGCTCCTCCAAACCATCGGAACGGGGGGTATGGCAGTCGTCTACTTAGGCCGCGATACCATGTTAGAACGGCCTGTCGCCATCAAAATCTTGCGAGAAGACTATTCCAAAAACGAAGCCTTCCGCGAACGATTTCGCTTAGAAGCCAAAGCCGCTGCAAACCTCTCTCATCCGAATATCGTGACCGTCCATGACTTTGGGTTCGATTCAGATCGACTTTACCTCGTCATGGAATACTTACCGGGTACCGATCTAAAAACGATCCTGCGTGAAAGAAATCGGCTGCCAATTGAAGAAGCGGTCAATATCATTGTTCAAGCCGCAGCCGGCATTGGCTACGCCCATCGGGCCGGGTTGATCCATTGCGACGTCAAGCCTCACAACATTCTGGTTACCCCCGATCAACGCATCAAGGTAACCGATTTTGGAATTGCCCGTGCCATGGCAAGTATCCATCCCGACGAAAAGTCAGATGTGGTTTGGGGATCTCCGCTGTATTTTTCACCGGAACAGGCTGCAGGTGAACCGCCCTCTCCCGCCTCCGATGTGTATTCCCTGGGGGTTGTCTTGTATGAAATGCTAACCGGCAGATTGCCGTTTCAAAGTAGCGACCCCGTTGAATTGGCCCGGATGCACCGGGAAGTTTTACCGCCACCTCCCCGCCGCTTCAACCCCGAAATTCCTCCCACCCTTGAGCAAATCATCCTGAAAGTGTTATCTAAAGAACCGGCAGCACGCTATCGCACCGCAGACCAATTTGCCAGGGTGTTATCCACTTTTTCACAAAACAATCCCTCTGCTCCCGCTTCTGTGTCTGCAAACCCCAACGAGGCAGAGACGCAGCCTCAATTAATTCCATTGCAACCAGCGCCCTCCGCACCACTTTCACAGCCTGCTCAAGCAAGTGATGATGCCCCTTTGAACATTGATTGGTTAACGATACTCCTTGCCTTGCTGGCAATTCTTGCGGTGGGTGGTCTGATACCCTTCTGGTTATATATCTGGTTTTCTTTCAATCCGCCTATCTGAAAGGAATTATTCGGTTGTATTATCTCTCGGCCTCCATCCTTTCTGCAGATTTCTCTAACCTTTCGGACCAAATTCGTAAGGCAGAGGATGCCGGTGTCAATTGGATTCATATTGATGTGATGGACGGCCATTTTGTCCCCAACATTACGATGGGGCCATTTATCGTGGAAACCTGCCGAAGAATTACCTCCCTACCGCTCGACGTTCACTTGATGATCGAAAAACCGGAGAATCACATCCAATCCTTCATCAGCGCTGGGGCAAATTGGGTCAGCATTCATATCGAAGACAATCCCAATGTCCACCGAACCCTTCAATTAATTCACTCCTTGGGTTCAAAAGCCGGCATTGTTCTGAATCCCGGAACGCCAGCCCAATCTGTTGAAGCCGTGATCCCTTTCGTTGACCTCGTTCTGGTCATGACTGTAAACCCCGGATTTTCAGGTCAATCCTTTATACCCCAAATATTGGGTAAAATCAGCACCATCAAAAACATGCTGGAAAAACATAATCCAGAAGCCATTCTTCAAGTGGACGGAGGAATCAACCCCCAAAACATCTCCGCCGTTGCAGAAGCCGGCGCCAATTGTTTTGTTGCAGCCACTGCGATCTTTAAGCATCCGCAGGGAATCGCTGAAGGTGTGAACTCACTCCGAACCCAAATTCAAAAAAAAATGCGGCTTTCGCCGCAAGCTCAAGAACGCGGTTGATACCGCTTTTCTCGAAAGGATTGAACTACTTGGTCTTAACCAATGTCCGAATACACTTTGCGCACAGCACACGCCGAACTTTCCGCCCACCTTCCATTACCGTCACCCGCTGCAGGTTGGGTTTATAGGAGCGGTTAGTAGCACGCATGGAGAAACTTCGGTTATGACCAAAAGTCGTTGTTTTACCGCACCGTTCGCACTTAGCCATGATCATCAAATCCTTTCCAACAACAAAACTCTCTTCCAGCCTCACAATGACCGGACGCAAGAACACATTCTACCACACTGCGTATCTTTTTTCAACTCGAACTGTTTTATAAAAGAGGGATTGTGAAAATGAGCGAACCGAATCCACTGGGTAATATTTTTATCTCACACCGAGCGATCGCATCCATTGCCCACATGGCCGCAATTGAATCGTACGGCGTTGTGGGATTGGCTGCAAAAAATCTGGCAGAAGACCTTGCCAATAAAATTGTCAAAGACCCTTCCAAAGGGGTGGAGGTCGAATTCAGAGACGATGGCATCCTTATTGATCTTTATATCATTGTCGAATATGGAACTCGGATTAAAATGGTAACTTCCAGCGTCGCTGAAAATGTGCGCTATCAGATCGAAAAATGGCTTGAGTTACCGGTGAAAGAAGTCAATGTTCATGTGCGCGGACTGCGAATCAGCGACACGGATTAGAAAATCTATAAGAATTGGTTTGGAGTACTATGAATGATGATGTAGATCAAACTACCCTGCCTCAGGCAAAGGAAATTGCGCAGGCAGGGAAACTGGATGGAATAGCATTAAAAAAATTATTGGAAGCCGGCATGCTTTGGTTAAAAACCAATCAGCAACTGGTTAATTCCCTAAATGTCTTTCCCGTGCCGGATGGCGACACCGGCACCAATATGTTATTGACAATGCAGGCCGCTTATAATGAAATCCTGCATTCCAATGAAAGTAATGTAGGAAAAGTCGCTCACGCCATTGCGCAGGGAGCTTTAATGGGAGCAAGAGGTAACTCCGGCGTGATCTTATCTCAATTGTGGCGAGGCTTCGCTCGTGCTTTAGACAATTATGAGGAAATTGATGGCGAAATCCTCATCAAAGCGCTGGTGGAAGCCAAAAACACCGCTTACAAAGGGGTTGTCCGCCCGGTTGAAGGCACAATTCTAACGGTTGCGAAAGATATTGCCGCTGCGATTGAATCCTTCAAAGGAAAGCCCCTTTCACTGGAATGGTTAGAAAAAATAGTATTTGAAGCAGATCTTTCTGTACAAAAAACTCCCGAACTGCTGCCTATTCTCAAACAAGCTGGCGTGGTCGATTCCGGCGGCAAAGGTTTGTTGATCATCCTGGAAGGAATGCTGCGCTTCCTCAAGGGACAATCTCTGGAAACACCTACCACCAGCGTCCAGCCAATTACCGCAATGAATTTAGAGGAAACTATGGAAGAAATTGAGCCGGGGCAGGACTTTGAGGTTGTAGTTGATTTTCGCCCTCATCAACCGCTGGATTTAGACCGCTTCTACGAGCGTCTTACTCAGATGGGCACTTCCATTCAAGTTGGGGAAGGTGATGGCATGTATCGAATGCATATTCATGTTCCCACAGAAAAACGGTATGAGCCCATCGAATACACCATGAGCCTTGGCACAATTACTAAAGTTGCCATCGAAAATTTAATGGCTCAAATGGAGGAGAAAAAGAATTCCCAGCCCTCCATTGAATTTCCACCCTGTGAACCCGGTAAAATCGCAGTTGTAGCCGTTTCCCCCGGTTTAGGACTTTCGAGAATTTTCGCAAGTCTGGGGGTTAGTGCAATTGTTGAAGGCGGGCAGACCATGAACCCCAGCACCGAGGAGATCCTAAAATCATTTGAAAATCTCCCAACCGATGAGGTGATTATATTGCCAAACAACAAAAACATTATTTTGGCGGCTCAGAACGCGGCTTCCCTTTCAGTCAAAAAAGTCAAGGTTATCCCAACCAAAACCATTCCTCAAGGCCTGAATGTCATGTTGCGTTATGATCCCGATGGAGACCTTGATGAAATCGCCTCGGACATGGAAGAAGCCATAAATGAAGTAGAAAGCGGGGAAATCACCACGGCAACCCGCTCGGTTGAGATAAATGGTGTAAAGGTCGAAGAAGGGCAGGTCATTGCGCTTCTCAACGGACAATTGGTCGCATCCGCCAGCCATCTTGAAGAAGCCTGTTTTGAATTGCTCAAAGCTGCAAAGAGCGAAGAGAGAGAACGCATCACTCTGTTTTATGGTCAAAATATCAGTTTGGATGAAGTCAATCAACTTGCAGAAAAAATTCAGGAAAAGTATCCCGACCACGAAATGGAAATTCACGAAGGCGGGCAACCTCACTATCAATTGATCATTTCGATTGAATAAACCAAATGAGAAAGATTGGCGTTCTGGTTGACAATACTGCTCAATTTCCTCGTCACTCTTTCCCGGGACAAAATTCAATTCGGATCGCTACCCACAATGTTGCCTTTAATGGCAAAATTTACCCGGAAGGAGATGGATTAAAAGTTTCACAACTTCCCCATTTTGTCCGAGGTCAAGGCGCCCCAAAATTACACCCACCCACCGCCGAAAAATTCCACCAGATCTTGGCCGGGATGGGCAGCGAGTTTGACGAAGTGCTGGTTTTGGTACATTCCTCGCACCTGAGCTCCGCATTTCAAAACGCCAGTCTCGCCGCTTCAAGCCTTCAGGGCAGGATGCCGGTGGTTGTAGTTGACACCAACACTTTTTCGGCCGGGTTAGGAATGCTGGCACAACTGGCTGCCCAGCTCATTCACGAAGGGGCAAATTTAGCGGAAGTAGAACACATCGTCAGACAACAGGCAGCTCATATTTATTCTATCGTTTGTTGTCCGGGACTCTCTTACCTCGCTCAAAACGGCATTATAGACCCAGCACAGGCTATTGCGGGTGAATTGCTTTCAATGCTGCCTGTATTTTCGTTTGAGGATGAACGTCTGACGCCCATTGAAAAAATGCGCAATATCCGAAATATAACCGAATTTTTCATCGAATTCGTTGAAGAGTTTGATAACCTCTATCACATTGCGGTCGTCCAGAGTGTTCCATCTTTATTACCCGAAACACGTGGTATGCGTCAGGTATTCCTCGAAAATTATCCGCAAGCCTCGTATAGCGAACATAATCTCAATTTGGCAACCGCACTTCTCTTCAGCCCAAAAATGGTGGGGTTGATTGCCGTAGAAAATGTAGCCGAATATGAATAAATGAATATCACCATGCCCAATCAAAAACCTGCATTGTAGAATAGGGTAAAATTATCTCATGTCATCTGCATTAGAAAAAATTAAAAAGTTTCTCAAACTTGAAATAGAACGGGGGTTTGATAATCGGGCCGTCGTTGGAGGATTGGATAAAATTATTCCCGCTTGGGAGCAGGAAGCCAACCGAGAAGGAATTCAACCTTCCGTTATTCAGCAGATTCTTAACCGATTAACCCAATACCCCGCCCTCTCTTTTGAACAGCGTGAGCAAATTGTTCAGGATATACTTCAAATTGTTGAGAATGCCTCAAATTTCACGCCGGACTTCTCCCTCAATTCCTCAGATGTTGAGAAAATAGAATACCCGCAAATAAGCACAATAAAAACTTCCCCGCCAACCGACCCACCCCGCCGTTCGCCAAAAGTAGAAAACAGTCGGCCTGCGGGTTTGGATGCCAGTCTGAAGGTTTTGCCCGGGGTCGGCGCTAAAAATGCCCAAAACCTCGAAAAATTAGGACTTCAAAAACTGGAAGACCTGTTGTACTTCTTTCCCCGCCGCTATGATGATTTCTCAAAAATGAAGCCGATCAATCAATTGCGCTTCGGAGAGGAGTTATCGGTTGCCGGCACAGTGCAAAAATCCCAGCTTCGAGAGATTAAGGGCAACCGGACTTTATTTGAGGCAGTCATCTCGGATGGCACCGGTTCGCTGCGCGTTTCTTGGTTTAATCAACCCTGGATGGAAAAAAATATTCACCCCGGCGTTCAAGTTGTTCTTTCCGGCAAAGTGGACATGTATCTGGGCAGATTGTGCATGAATAATCCCGATTGGGAATTGCTCGATCAAGAACATCTGCACACCAATCGGATTGTTCCGGTTTACCCATTGACCGCAGGGCTTAGTCAAAAGGTACTCCGCCGGATCATGTATCAGACCGTTACTTTTTGGGCAGCAAGAGTTGCCGATTTTCTACCGGATGAAATTCGCACTGCCGGAAACCTGATCCCCATTTCTCATGCTCTCCGACAAATTCACTTTCCCGACAATGACGCAAACCTCCATGCAGCTCGTGAGAGACTGGCTTTTGATGAAATTTTTCTCATTCAATTGGGAGTGTTAAGACAAAAACAGAATTGGCAGAACCGAACCGCTCATATTTTCCAGGTTTCTGACGAGTGGCTGACGACCCAAATCAACCGGCTTCCCTTCCCATTGACCAATGCTCAACAAAGGGCTGTGCATGAAATACGAACCGACTTATCCTCTGGCCGTCCGATGAACCGCTTACTCCAAGGCGATGTTGGTTCTGGAAAAACTGTTGTGGCAGCCCTGGCGATTGCCATGGTGACGGCGGCAGGTTCGCAGGCAGCGTTAATGGCACCAACCAGCATTCTTGCTGAACAGCATTATCGCAGTTTCCAGAAATTGTTTGTTCGCAGTGATACGGACAACGCGGCTCCGTTCGCCCCAGGAGAAGTGCGCTTACTGGTTGGAGACACCCCCGAAAAAGAAAAACAGGAAATTCGTCAAGCCCTTCTTGCTGGTGAAATCAAATTATTAATCGGCACACATGCACTTATTGAAGACCCGATTGAGTTCAAACAACTTCAGCTGGCAGTGATTGATGAACAACATCGCTTCGGGGTTGCTCAACGATCTGCCTTGCGCGAAAAAGGCGATAATCCCCACTTGCTGGTTATGACGGCTACCCCCATTCCCAGATCGCTGGCTCTGACCATTTATGGAGACCTCGATCTCTCAGTGATGGATGAGATGCCAGCCGGGCGCCAACCGATTGAAACCCACATTTTTACTCCTCTAGAGCGGGAACGCGCTTACTCTTTCATTCGTTCCCAAATCCGTCAAGGTTATCAGGCTTTTATCATTTACCCCCTCGTGGATCAGGAACAATCCCAAACTGAAGATGCCCTTGCTGCAGTACAGCAACAACAACGCCTTCAAACGGAAGTCTTCCCCGATTTGAAAATTGGCCTTCTACACGGCCGAATGCGGCCGGAAGAAAAAGAACAGGTTATGCGAAAATTCCGTGATAAGCAATTCCATATTCTGGTTTCCACATCGGTCATAGAGGTAGGCGTAGACGTACCCAATGCGACGGTGATGTTAATCGAAGGCGCAAACCGCTTTGGTCTCGCCCAATTGCACCAGTTTCGCGGCAGAGTTGGGCGTGGAAATGCAAAGTCCTACTGCATCCTCATCCCCGACGATGAAGATGCCGCCGAAAACGAACGATTATCCGCTATGGTTGAAACTAATGACGGTTTTATTCTCGCCGAGCGGGATTTACAACAACGCGGCCCCGGCGAATTCTTAGGCACCCGACAGGCCGGTTTTGCCGACTTAAAAATCGCCAATCTGACCGATGTGCATACCATTGAAAAAGCCCGCAACCTCGCCCAACAACTATTTGAAAAAGACCCACAGTTAAGTGACCCTCGTTATCAGCCTCTTCTCCAAAAACTAAACGCATTTTGGGGAGAAGGACGAGGAGACATCAGTTAAGGAAAAATCCAATGGTCAGAGCTGTCTTTCCCGGAACTTTCGACCCTATTCACTACGGACACATGGACATTGCTCGTCGGGCAGCACGTCTTTTCGACGAAGTCATCATCGCCGTCTATAACAAACCACTGAAAAATTTGCTCTTCACGCCTGAAGAAAGATTGAAACTCGTTCAACAAACCTTCTATGCTGAGCCTAAATTTACCGTGGTCGGTTACAGCGGCTTAACAGTCGAGTTTTGTAAAAACGTTGGAGCGCAAGTGATTATCCGCGGATTACGGGTATTCTCCGATTTTGAACACGAATTCCGAATGGCCCTCGCTAATCATCGCCTCTACCCCGACATTGAAATGATCGCCTTGATTACCAGCGAACAACACACCTTTCTTTCCTCGACAACCGTGCGGGAAATTGCTTCACTGGGTGGAGATATCAGCAGCATGGTACCTTTTCATGTGGCGGAAGCTCTGAAGAAAAAATTCAGTGAACTCGGGGATGGACAATCGGTGGTGCCAATTACAGCATTAAGAGATTGAAATGCGTATAATTAATTAACTGGCTTGAAAATTGCACCACCCTTTCTCAGGCTTGGAAAGCGGAGGAGAAAATGGACATACTGCATTTGGTAGATCGTTTAGAAGAATTATTCAATGAAAGCCGTCCAATCTGGTTCACCCATTCGGTGATGGTGGATGAGGATCGTATGTTGGACCTGATTGACCAGATGCGGGTATCCATTCCGGAAGAAATTAAGAAAGCCCAACAAATCCTTGCTCAGAGGGATCGAATTCTTGCTCAGGCTCAAGAAGAGGCTAATCGAACCATCCAGCTGGCTCGAGAAAAGGCCGAACAGATGATTGAGCGGGATGCGATTATTCAAGCTGCCCACGCCCGCGCCGAACAAATCATTCAGCAAGCCCGTATGGAAACCGAATCAACCAAGCGCGATGCGGATGAGTACGTTCTCGAATCGCTCTCTCGGCTGGAAGTTGAATTGGAAAAAATGCTCAATCAGGTACGCAACGGCGTCAGAGCCCTGCAAAGCGAACGTCAACAGGCGATAACGCCAAACCCGATTCAACAGGACAAGGTTTAAGGAGAATAACAAAAAGGCAGCCGCACGGCTGCCTTTTCATTTAAGCCTCAGAGGTTTCTTTCACTTCCCCTTCTTCGCTTTTTTCAGATTTCCTTGAAGCGTGCTTTCGTCCACGCCCGGGTTCTTTTTGGGGCTTAGGTCCAAGGGCAATCTCCAGCACCTCATCCATGTGAGTTACCGGTTTGATTTGCAAATCCTGCCGGACCTTCTTTGGCAGATCAATCAGGTCTTTCAAATTCCTCTGGGGCAGAATGACAATCTTCAAACCAGCCCGGTGGGCGGCCAGTACCTTTTCCCGCACCCCTCCCACAGGAAGTACGCGTCCTCGCAGGGTAATTTCTCCGGTCATCCCCACATCTTTTGAAACACCCCGCTCGGTCAATGCCGATATCAATGCCGTAGCAATCGTGATACCCGCGCTCGGTCCATCTTTGGGAATCGCCCCTTCCGGGATATGAATGTGAATATCCAGTCTTTCAAATACCTCTGGGTCAATTTCCAATTCTCTGGCGCGTGATTTGAGATAGGACAAAGCCGCCTGGGCTGATTCTTGCATCACTTCTCCGACCTGACCAGTGATTTGCAGGTTGCCTTTGCCTTCGAGGATCGCCACTTCCACCGGCATAATTTCTCCGCCATTTTCGGTCCAGGCAATGGCAGTGGCCACTCCCACCTCATCTTTTTTCTCCGCTTCGGTCATAAAAAATTGGGGCGGACCTAAAAACTTTTCAACCAGTTCGGGTTGCAAACGGTGGGGGTAGAATTTCCCTTCCGACTTCAGCCTTGCCAGTTTACGGCACATTCTGCCAATTTCCCGCTCTAAATTTCGAACCCCAGCCTCGTAGGTGTACTCGCGGATGATTTTTCGCAACGTCTTTTCTTGAAAACTGATTTCCTCCCCCTCTAAACCGCTTTCCTCCAACTGGCGCGGAATCAGAAAGCGATAGGCAATTTCCAGCTTTTCTTCCTCAATGTAACCGGGAAATTCAATGATTTCCATTCGGTCCATCAATGCCGGCGGGATGGTGGCCAGCGTATTGGCCGTTGTGATAAACATAACTTTAGAAAGATCATAGGGCAGTTCAAGATAATGATCCGAAAAGGCATGGTTCTGCTCCGGGTCAAGCACCTCTAACAGCGCAGCAGATGGATCACCCCGAAAATCCGATCCCAGTTTATCTATCTCATCCAGCATAAAAAGGGGATTGATCGTGCCTGCCCGGCGCATGGTTTGTAAGATCCGGCCTGGCATTGCTCCAATGTAAGTTCGCCGGTGGCCGCGAATTTCAGCCTCATCTCTTACTCCACCCAGCGAAACTCTCACAAATTTTCGCCCCAGCGCTTCTGCAATCGAGCGTCCCAGGGAGGTTTTCCCTGTGCCAGGCGCACCTACAAAGCATAAAATGGGCTGTCTTAACCTTTTGGGCTTAAGACTGCGGACAGCGATATATTCCAGAATCCGGTCTTTGGCTTTGCCAAGGCCGTAATGATATTTTTCCAATACCTTGGCGGCATTAGCCACATCCAGGTTATCCTCAGTTTCCTGTACCCACGGCAGTTCTAATATCCAATCCAGATAGGTACGGATGATTCCCACCTCCGGAGCCATTGAAGGCATTTGCGAAAGGCGATCCACTTCTTTGAGGGCTGCGCTACGCACTTCATCCGGCATGGGTGTAGAGAGAATCTTTTCCCGTAATTCGGTTACTTCGCGGCTAAATATATCGCCTTCCCCCAATTCGGTCTGAATCGCTTTCATTTGCTCGCGCAGATAGAACTCCCGCTGACTGCGATCCACCTCGCTCTGAACTCGATTTTGAATTTCGTCCTCTAATTGCAAAACATCCAATTCTTGCGCCAGCAGCCAGTTAACTCGCTTCAACCGATCAACCGGATCAACCAGTAAAAGCAATGCCTGCCGCTCGCTGTTCGGCAGCGAAATCGCCGTAGCGACCATATCCGCCAGCCAGCCCGGCTCATGGATATTCAAAGAAAATAAATGCGCTTCTTCCGGCAGGCTACGGTCCAATTGAACGCACCGTTCAAACAAATCGCGGGTGGTGCGCATTAACGCCTCAGTCTGTCTGCCAATTTTTGAAGGCTCTACAATCGGTCGGGCGCGCACTCGATAATACGGCTCGGTCTGCACGAATTCGACGATTTCCACCCGGCGGCGGCCCTGAATTAATGCCGAATTGTTGCCATCCGGGATATTCAACAATCGCCCCACGGCAATTTCTACCCCAATCGGTAAAAAGTCTTCCGGTTGTGGGTCTTCAATATCGGCATCTTTCAATACCAAAGCAATCATTGTTTCAAAATTGAATTGAGCCTCTTCAATTGCCTGTAAGTTTGACCCCGGAATGATGAATATCGGGGAAACCATCCGGGGATAGATCACCATATCCCGCATAATCAACGCCGCACACTCAATCAAACCGTTTTCGTCCGGTTCAGCGTCCGGCACCTGATAAAGTTCCTCTGTCCGCTGATGTAAAGACGAAGAGAATTCTTCAAAATCGCTATCTTTGGGTAACCAATTATCTTTTTTCATAACCCTGCACTCATGATATTGGCATTCGGCTTAGCCGAGTTTTTATTTCAGAGCGTGCCAAGATTTCTCTGAGAAATTTGCGCGCTCCGGCCGCCACAAATATACTGCCGGTAATCAATAGAAGGGTATCCTCGGAGTGAATTCGGTGAATTGCTTGCTCCATGGCTTCTTCAAGAGGCACAATCACCCATTTGGGGAGAGAGTATTCCGATGCCAGTTCGAAAAGTTGATCGGCGCGGTATGAGCGTGGATGGATGGACTGAGTGAAGATGACTTCATCCGCACGGGGAAGCAACTCTGCCAGCATACCGGCAATATCTTTATCATCCGAGGCGCCAAACACCAGAATCAGAGGTTGATTTGGAAAGTATTGATCAACTGTCTGAATCAATTTTAACGCTGAATAGCGGTTGTGGGCTGCATCCACCACAATGGAGGGATGAAGGTTGAGAAGTTCAAACCTGCCCTCCCAATAAACTCGTGATAAGCCGCTCTGAATTGAGGGGCGAGAAATCGTCAGCCCCTGTTGGTTTGCTTGATCTAATGCGCACAAAGCCGTCAAGGCGTTTTCGATTTGATGATCGCCCAGCAATGGCAATTGAACTTCCAACGCATCTTGACCGGATGTTTTGCGCGGCTGTATGTGTAATCTCTGGTAAGCCAGGCTGCGTTCCAGCACTTCAACCTGATATTCCCGATCAGATACAATCAACTGAGAGTTTCTCGCCGCAGCAATTTGCTCAATCGCTCGCATGGCTTCCGGTTTTTGAGGTGAACTCACTACCGGCCTTCCGGCTTTGATGATTCCGGCTTTTTCTTTCGCTATCTTCTCAAGGGTATCTCCGAGCACTTTGGTATGATCCAACGAGATCGAGGTAATCACCGATACCAACGGGTCAACGAGGTTTGTTGCATCCAATCTTCCCCCCAGACCCACTTCAACAACAGCAACATCCACCTTTTCTTCTGCAAAATACAAAAATCCGGCCGCAGTTGTTAATTCAAAGGTGGTCAGGCGTTCAATTTTGTTTACAGCCGACTTGATTTGATTCACCACTTCCACCAGCCGGGATGGAGGGATATTATGGCGATTAATTTGAATCCTCTCACAAAAATCTTCCAGATGCGGCGAAATATAAAAACCCGTTTTGTACCCTGCGGCCTGTAAAACCGCTGCGATCATTGCCGCCGTCGAACCTTTCCCCTTTGTTCCGGCAACATGAATAACCGGATATTTCCTGTGAGGATCTCCCAGGTAATTTAATAACTCAGACATCCGGCTGAGGTCAAATTTTTCGGCTGAAAATTGCAAATTACGAGTAAGGCTATAATCTACAAAACTGTACAAATAATCTAAAACATTTTGGTATTCTTGTGGATCAAAGTTCATCGGTTTTCCAGTATTCCTTGAATTGCTATGTATTGTACCTAAGCCCAACCTTTTTCACAAGATAATGAGCAACTTGCTTGACGCCAGCGCTTGCCTGACTACAATAATAACAAGGTTTTCAAAATGCCCACCATCGGTCTATTAGTCCTTCACATTCATCTGCCGCATTCTCTGTCGCTTAAACAAAAGCGCAGTTTGTTAAAATCTCTACTGAGCCGCTTGCATAAAGAGTTCAACATCTCAGTCGCCGAAATTGGTTTGAACGACCACTGGCAGGAAAGTTTGATTGCCTGCGCTCTGGTGTGTAATGATTGCGCTTTTGCAACTCATTCGTTACAAAAAGTTCACACCTTTGTAGAGAATCAATTTCCCAACCTGCCGATTGTTGATCACCGAATTGAATGCTTTTAACTGAAAGGGCAAAGTTATGGATCTAAATCTACGCGACAAAATCGCAATCGTAACCGGAGCAAGCCGCGGCTTGGGATTTACCACAGCCCTGCTACTGGCACAGGAAGGATCGCGTGTTGCTCTGAATAGCCGAAATCCACAAAACCTCGAAACGGCGTCCCAAAAAATTAAAAGCCTGACCGGCTCTCCCGTTTTAACCATCGCCGGAGATGTGAGTCAACCCGAAACGGCCAATCAAATGGTTGAAAGGGTGGTTCAGGAATGGGGAGGAATAGACATTCTCATCACCAATGCCGGTGGGCCGCCAGCCGGCAAATTTGAGACCTTCGACCTTGAGGATTGGTACAATGCGGTTAATCTCAACTTTATATCAGCGGTCGCCTTGATTCGGGCGGCTTTGCCACACCTGCGCAAATCGGCAGCGCCGGCGGTTCTAACAGTCACCTCCATCTCGGTCAAACAACCCATTGAAGGTCTGGTTCTTTCCAATAGCGTCCGGGCGGCTACTATCGGTCTGACCAAAAGCCTCGCACTTGAATTAGGCAAAGATGGCATTCGCTTTAATTCCATTTTACCCGGCTGGACAGCCACGGAGAGGGTTGAGCATTTGTTACAACACCGCGCTCAGACCAATCATTCAACGATTGAAGAGGAAAGGCAGAAAATTGCCTCTCAAATTGCCCTTGGCCGCCTGGCCGACCCGCAAGAATTTGCCCGCGTTGCCGTTTTTCTGGTTTCACCGGCGGCCAGCTACATCACCGGTAGCATGATTGCAGTGGATGGCGGTTTTTACCGCGCCACCCTATAAATTGGATAAAATAGGGTAAAATAGAAAAATAGCCGGTATTTATTGGTTATAAAAAAAGGTAATTCAATAACATGAAACAAAACACCGTCATGGAGCGTCTTGAACGCATCCTGCTAACCGTTGAAAAACCCGGCCGTTATGTCGGCGGGGAACTGAATCAGGTTCTCAAAGATTGGAATTTAGTCAAGACCCGTGTGGCTCTTGCATTCCCGGACATTTATGATATTGGCGTCCCTAATCTTGGCCTGACCATCCTCTATCACATTCTCAACGAGCGACCGGATGTCCTCGCTGAGCGAGTCTACCTGCCATGGGTGGATATGGAAGCCGCCATGCGTCAACACGGCATCCCGCTTTACGCGCTCGAATCCAAAACTCCCGTCCGTTATTTTGATATCCTTGGAATTACATTACCGTACGAAACCCTGTATACAAATGTCCTCAATCTGCTTGACCTGGCAGAAATTCCGCTCCATAGTAAGAATCGCACCATCCGCGACCCGTTGGTAATCGCCGGGGGTCACGCTGTATACAATCCTGAACCTATTGCGCCATTCTTTGATGCTTTTGTAATCGGAGAAGGGGAAGAAATCATCCATGAGATCGTCAACACTTATCAAACATGGAAACAAAATCCTTCCTCACGATTGGATTTACTGTCTGAGCTAGCCAAAATTGAGGGCATTTACGTCCCCTCTTTCTATGAGCCTGAATACAACCAGGATGGCACCATCCGTTCCATCCGTCGTTTGCATCCCAATGCCCCTCCCCAGATTACAAAGCGATTGGTTGCTCAACTACCCAAACCGCCAACACGTTTTATCGTACCTTCGATCAGCGTGGTGCATAACCGCGTTTCGGTTGAAATTATGCGGGGCTGCACGCGCGGCTGTCGGTTTTGTCACGCCGGCATGGTCACGCGGCCAGTGCGCGAACGAGGTGTGGATGAAATTGTTTCGGCTGTGCGGGAAGCCCTCGATGCAACCGGTTTTGAGGAAGTTGCTCTTCTATCCCTTTCTTCCTCTGACTACACGCATATCCTTGATCTGGTCAGCCGGGTTGCTGCCGAAACCAGCGATTATTACCTAACCATCTCGCTTCCATCCCTGCGAATTGAGTCCTTCTCAGTGAATTTAATGGAAAAATTGCGTGGCTCACGTCAGGGCGGCTTTACTCTTGCGCCGGAAGCCGCCACCGAGCGGATGCGTAATATCATCAATAAGCCAATTTCCACCCAGCAACTGCTGGATACGGCAAAAGAAATCTACTCGCGCGGATGGACAACCATCAAACTTTACTTCATGATTGGACATCCTTCCGAAACAATTGAGGACGTTCAGGCAATCGCCGATGTTTGCAAAGCAGTCCTGGCGGAAGGCCGTAAAGCGATTGGCAAACGCGCTACTCTTCACGCCGGGGTCAGCACCTTTGTTCCCAAACCGCATACCCCCTTCCAGTGGGTTGCCTGCGATACGCTGGAACAGATCGAAACCAAGCAGTCTCTCCTCAAACGTGAACTGCGCGGGCCGGGATTCAAATTAACCTGGAACAACCCTCACGAAACCTTGATGGAAGCTTGGCTCTCACGGGGGGATCGGCGTTTGGCGGGGGTCATCGAAACTGCTTGGCGATTGGGCGCAAAATTTGATGCCTGGCAGGATCAATTTCAATTTGCGCTTTGGCAGCAAGCCTTTGCTATTCACAGCCTTGACCCCGCTTTTTATACCCACCGCCAAAGAACAGAAGATGAGACCTTCCCATGGGATCACATTTTCAGCGGGGTGCGTAAAGCCTACTTATTGAGTGAATATCACGCCTCTCTGGTAGAAAAAACTCAAAATGACTGCCGGCAGGGTTGTTTTGCTTGCGGCATTCTGCCGAAGTATGCCGACCTGCGCCGCAACAATCCCGGCAGCCATTGGAAATGTCCGGAAGTTCCTCGCCGTCCGGTCAAAGTCCCCCTCAAACAACCAGCCTGAGATTGATAATTCATGTTGCGCTTTCGCATCCAATACAATAAAGACACCCCGCTGCAATACATTGGGAACTTAGATCTTCACAAGGTTTGGGAACGCTACCTGCGTCGGGCGCGCATTCCGGTTGCCTATACTCAGGGATTCCATCCTCAACCCAAAATTCAACAGGCTGCTCCCTTGCCGTTGGGGTTTCTCAGCCAAAACGATTTAATTGATGTGTGGATTGAGGCAGACCAATGGACTGAGCATGATTTTACAACCCATTTGCAAGCCACTCAACAACCCGGTCTCCAAATCCTCTCGGTTTCCGCTGTTCCACTTCATTCGCCCAGTCTGCCAACCCTGATTCAATCTTCTTTGTACCGCGTGATCCTACTGGATGCCGTGAATTTGACCGAACTTCAGCATCGCCTGAGCGAATTGCTCGAGCGGAGTTCTATCATCCGCACACGAAGAAATAAAACCTACGATTTACGTCCATTAATTGAAAACATTCAGTTGATCCCCCTCCAAGAGGGTTGTGCAGCGTTCCAGATGCAGCTTTCTGCGAGGGAAGGAGCAACTGGCCGCCCCGAAGAAATTTTAAGCGAGTTGGGAATTGACCCGTATGCAGCCCGCTATATTCGAACCGGTTTTATAATGAAAGAATGAAGTCGGCGGAACTATCTCATAAATTTTTCCAGTGCAGCAACCCTAAATGCGCACTACGAATTCCTGTCGGTCGAGCCGCCCAAACCGACCAATTGAGATGTCCTCGCTGCAAATCGCCACTCTTACCCGTTCCAACCCCGGAAGATGTCCTCTCAACCCTCAGCCGTTCCCCCGAAAAAACAAAACCCGCCTTCCAATTGGAAGCCTTGCTGGATAATATCCGCTCATCTTTCAATGTTGGGGCCATGTTTCGGACGGCCGATGGCGCAGGAATAACTCATCTGTACCTGAGTGGACTCACCCCTCTGCCCGGAAATCCGCGCATTTCCAAAACTGCCTTAGGGGCGGAATTTGCCGTTTCCTGGGAATATGCTCCAAACGGTTTGCGTTTAGCTCAATCGCTTAAAGCCGATGGCAAACTCCTATGGGCTTTAGAAACGACTCCTACGGCAATTTCCTTATTTGAAGTCCAATCCCTCCCGCAAAATCAACCGTTGGTTTTGGTGGTTGGTAATGAAGTGAACGGTGTTGATCCGGCAATTTTAGAATTGTGCGATCAAACAATTTTCATTCCCATGAGCGGTTATAAACATTCTTTGAACGTTGCAGTTGCTTTTGGAATTGCGGTCTATCACCTCGCCTTTGCTCTGCCAGTCCGTTTGACTGTCCCGCCAATGGGGGGTAAAATCCAGCCACAATAATCTACGTGGAGGTGAATGATGCCGCTTTACGAGTACACCTGTCAGGATTGTGGTTTTCGATTTGATGCCTTTCGCTCGATCAAAGACGCAGACGAACCAATCCAATGCAAAAAATGTTTCAGCCTAAACACCCGCCGAGCCTTATCGCTCTTCTTTGCCGCCTCCGAAGGCAAACCGGTCGCTGGCAGCGCATCTTCGGGATGTTCATCTTGCAGTGGCGGTTCTTGTTCTTGCAGTGGGATTTAACGGATGCCGGCAAACCAATCGGACTTTTTTCAAAATAAAAAGGTTCTGATCACTGGCGGTTCAAGCGGAATCGGATTGGCGCTGGCTAGACTCTTGATTCAAAACCAAGCCAGTGTTTGTATCCTTTCTCGAAATCCCGAAAACCTCCATAAAGCCGTGTCCGAATTGGAACATCACCGTCCTTCACCGAATGTTGAAATTTCCAGCCTGTCTGCCGATGTTTCCGACTCGCTTAGTTTGAATAATGTTCTTGAGCCGCTATTATCTCGCTGGAAAAAAGTGGATATCCTGATCAATTCAGCCGGTGTCGCTCACCCCGGTGAATTTTGGAATTTGGAAGAAAAGATATTCCATCAGATGATGGATATCAATTATTTTGGGACAATTAATGCCATTCGCGCCGTCCTGCCGAGAATGTTAGCCGAAAAGAAGGGTATTATCGTCAATATCTCTTCTGTGGTGGGTTATTTGAACATTTACGGCTACACTGCTTATGGAGCTTCAAAACACGCCGTGACAGGTTTGTCGGATGCGTTGCGAATGGAATTAAAACCGCACGGAATACAAGTATCCCTTGTGTATCCGCCTGACACGGATACACCACAATTAGCCTATGAGAACCGGTATAAACCGGCAGTGACCAAAGTTCTGGCAAGCAGCGGGGGAGTTCTCCAGCCAGACCGCGTCGCTGGCGAAATTTTGACCGGGGTTGCCCGCCGGAAATATCTCATCCTGCCCGGTTTAGAAAACAAATTAATCTATCTGGCGGTTCGGTTATTGGGTAAGGGTTTGGCTTACGCTTTGATGGACAGCATGGTCATGTCTGCTTTGCAGCGCAAAGCGCCCGCTAAAGAATAACTCTGCCAGCCAGAGCCATGCCAGCCAAATTAAATTTGTAACCAGCAAGTGTAAAATTTGCATCCATACCGGCGCCAGCAAAACGACATTGATAACGCCAAGCAAAAGTTGTATGGCGTAAATCGCACTTAGGGCATAAGTTGCCTGTTGCATAGTTGAGGATGGAAACC
Source organism: uncultured Bellilinea sp. (assembly GCA_938040735.1). Classification (GTDB taxonomy): domain Bacteria; phylum Chloroflexota; class Anaerolineae; order Anaerolineales; family Anaerolineaceae; genus Bellilinea. Next base: position 62,001 of record CALHYE010000010.1, on the reverse strand, counting down.
TTCGGCGGAAGGCCAGTGCCGCCCCGATGGTGTAAACGCCCACCAAAGCCGCAATCGCCGGATGAAAAACACGCAAACGAATCAGGAGATTTGCAGTGGGGTCAAAATCTTGCCGAAAACCTTCCACCAAAGAAGCGGAAGGATATAGCGTATCTCCCAAGGCGGTAACCGCCCCGCTAGCCCCAAGAACGATCATTCCCGCCAGCCCAATTCCAATCAAAATACCCCAGCCCCCCCGATTGAAATTTATCCTCACAGGTGAGTCTTCGCCGCTCCAGCGGGCAGTCAGGAAAATAGAACCCACTAACAGGAAGGTATTGATCAGGTGCGCCATCATCACCACAGCCCGATGAATTGAGTCGTTTTGACCGGTCAGCTCATTCAGCACCAACACAGCCCCAATCAGCGATTCGATTATTGTAAAAATTCCAGCAGCAATGGCGGATTTTCGCGCCAAATGACCTTTTGGGAATAAGCGAAAGGCCGAGATAATCAGCGCTGCCATGATTATCACAACCAACCCGCTGGAAATTCGATGGGTAAATTCGATTATTGTTTCAACCGCTGGGGCGCGGGGTATGACTTCCCCATTGCATAAAGGCCAATGCGCTCCGCAGCCCGCCCCGGAACCGGTTGCCCGCACAAATGCCCCCCACAGAATTACTACAATGTTATAAAAGAGAACTCCCCAAACAAATTTTCGAAAGGATTGAGCAGATTTGAATAGATTGAGTCTCATTTTCTATTTCCTTTTTCTTCTGTATTTTATCCGGCTGCTTCAGCCTTGTATAGCCTGATCAAGGTACAAAACTTAAGACAAAAAGCCGATGCGAAGGTGCTAAAGACCACTGGTAGAACAAAAAGGGTATGTTATACTCTATTTGCCCCAAAATTTTTTCACTCATAACAAGGAGCGTCTATGAAAAAAGATTTTCTGGCGGTTTCTGATTACTCACCAGCAGAACTACAAGGAATGCTTGATCTGGCCATCCGCCTGAAGAAAGAATGGCAGGCAGGCGGGAATCAGCCTTTGCTCAAGAACAAAGTGCTTGGAATGATCTTCCAAAAACCAAGTTTACGAACGCGCGTCAGCTTCGATATGGCTATGCGTCATCTCGGCGGAGATGCTTTATACCTTTCCCCCAATGAAATTGGGCTGGGTCAGCGTGAAGCCATCGCAGATGTCGCACGGGTCATGTCAGGTTATGTGGATGCCATCATGGCAAGAGTTTTTGCTCACGAACATGTCCTGGAGCTTGCAAAGTGGGCAAGCATACCGGTGATCAACGGCCTGAGCGATTATAACCACCCCTGTCAGGCGATGGCAGATGCGCTCACCATTCAGGAAGAATTTGGCTCCCTCAAAGGTTTGAATGTAACCTTCATCGGGGATGGAAATAATGTGGCCGTTTCTTTGATGCACATCTGCGCCAAACTGGGTGCGAATTTTACCATCGCCAGCCCCGAAGGGTACGATATTATCCCCCAAGCTGTTGAATTAGCCAGGCAGTTTTCGGCTGAAAGTGGAAGCCGACTGACTTTTCTGCGCGATCCGCATCAGGCAGTAAAAGATGCTCATGTTATTTATACGGATACCTGGACGAGCATGGGACAGGAAGCTGAAGCCAAAAAACGCGAAGTTGTCTTTCCTCCCTATCAGGTCAATCAAACACTGGTATCGGAAGCTCGCCCGGATGTCATAGTGATGCACTGTCTTCCGGCGCATCGCGGGCAGGAAATTACCGACGAAGTGGCTGATGGCCCTCATTCGCGCTTGTTCCCTCAGGCGCATAACCGCCTGCATGCCCAAAAAGCCATCTTGGTTGAATTGCTGGCGGAAAAATAATTGGGTGAACCTATGGTAACCAGAGAAAACCTGACCAAAGATCTAATCGAACTGGAAGAAAAATACGGAGCCCACAACTATCATCCGCTGGATGTCGTCATCAGCCGCGCGGAAGGAGTTTGGGTCTGGGATGTCGAGGGCAACCGCTATCTCGACTGCCTGAGCGCATACTCCGCTCTCAATCAAGGGCATGTCCATCCGCGCATCTTACGCGCCCTCACTGAACAAGCCCAAAAGGTGACACTTACTTCCCGCGCTTTCCGCAATGATCAGCTGCCGCTTTTTTACAAAGAACTTTCAGAATTGACCGGCTATGATATGTCTTTGCCGATGAATAGCGGCGCTGAAGCCGTTGAAACCGCCCTCAAACTTGCCCGCAAATGGGCGTATCAGGTCAAAGGTGTGCCTCGCTATCAGGCAGAAATCATTGTGGCAGAGGGTAATTTCCACGGTCGTACAATTTCCATCATCTCTTGTTCCACCGAACCCCTCTATAAAAACGACTTTGGCCCGTTCACACCCGGGTTTGTGACTGTACCCTACGGCGATGCGCAAGCATTAGCCAAAGCGATTACACCCAATACTGCTGCCGTCATGTTGGAACCTATTCAGGGTGAAGGGGGTGTTATTATCCCGCCAGCCGGTTACCTTAAAGAGGTGGCCAAAATTTGCCGCGAAAATCAGGTCTTGTTCATTGCCGATGAAATTCAAACCGGGCTTGGTCGCACTGGAAAATTATTTGCCTGCGAGCATGAAGATGTTCGTCCGGATATTGTCATCATTGGCAAAGCCCTTTCCGGCGGATTTTATCCCATATCAGCAGTCTTGGCAGATCAGCCAATCTTGGGGTTGTATCAACCGGGTGAACACGGTTCGACCTTTGGCGGCAATCCGCTTGCCTGCGCTGTAGCCCGCGAGGCTTTGAAAGTGATCGTGGATGAAAATCTCATCGAAAATGCTCGCCAAATGGGAGAGTACTTCCTTGAAAGGCTTGAGGAAATTCCTTCACCCCACATTCGAGAAGTGCGCGGACGCGGATTACTCATCGGCGTTGAACTCAAAAAAGAGGCTGGTGGAGCTCGCCGATTTTGTGAAGTCTTACAGAAAAAAGGCATTCTTGCCAAAGAAACCCATCAGCACATTATCCGCTTCGCACCCCCCTTAATTATCACCCGTAAGGAGATTGACTGGGCAATTCCGCACATTTATGATGTGCTGACCATGCCTTAGTTAAAGATTTTCCAAATCAGGCTATCGGCGCCGGCGCTTAAGCCCGGCGCTTATTTTTTGTCATGCCCCAACACCTGCTTTCACCTATGATTTGGTACAATCAAGATATCTAAACCCAAATAACCTCTGCGAGGTGAAGAATGAATTTTCGCAGGTCAAAAATCGTCGCTACCATAGGGCCGGCAAGTGAAAAAGAAGAAACACTCCGTCAATTAATTGAGGCCGGCATTGATGTAGCCCGCTTGAATTTTTCGCACGGTACTCACGAGGAACATCTCGAAAAGATTCGTCTGATCAGGAAACTTTCCGAAGAATTAAATAAACCGGTCTCCATATTACAAGATTTACAAGGTCCAAAATTGAGGGTTGGCAAACTGCCTGCAGAAGGAATCCCGCTTCAAGCAGGGGATATGGTTGTGTTGACCCAGGTTTCCAATGTGGATTCACTCGTAGATTTGCCGGCATCCACCATTCTCATTCCTTTGGATGTCCCAAATCTGGCGCGCGGCGTTATTCCCGGCAATCGTATCCTTCTCGATGACGGCAACCTGGAATTTGAGGTAACCGAAGTCAAAGGCGATGCGGTCTTTGCAAAAGTCATTCTCGGCGGAACGCTGTATTCCAACAAGGGGGTTAATCTACCCGGCGCCGCTCTTGGTATTCCTCCCTTTACCGAAAAAGACCGTATAGATCTTGAATTCGGCTTGAAAAATGGGGTGGATTGGGTCGCCATCAGTTTTGTCCACCGCGCTTCGGATATTGAGGAAGTTCGCAATGCGATGCGGGAAATCCTCCCCACCCGATCAACCATACCCATCATTGCCAAGCTGGAACGACCTGAGGCCATTGCCAATCTCCACGAAATTATCCACGCCGCTGATGGTGTTATGGTTGCTCGTGGCGATTTAGGAGTAGAAACATCCCCTTCCACCGTTCCCATCATCCAGAAAAGAATCATTGACATGGCTAATCGTCATGCCAAACCGGTTATTACCGCCACCCAAATGCTCGATTCGATGATTCGCAACCCACGCCCAACTCGCGCCGAAGCTTCGGATGTTGCCAACGCGATCTTTGACGGCACCGATGCGGTCATGCTTTCCGGTGAAACTGCCAGCGGCGCTTACCCAATTGAAGCGGTCAAAGTCATGGCAAACATCATCTGCGAAGCCGAAGCCAATGCCGCTGAATACGCTCATTATTCGACTCGCCCGGCTGAAGCTCCTCAAGATGATGCGTTGGCAATCACCCGGGCCGCTAAAGAACTGGCGCATGACCGTAATGTGGCCGCTATCGCCGTCTTTACCCAAACCGGCAAAACCGCCCTGTTGATGTCAAAATCCCGGCCCAATGTCCCCATTTTCGCATTTACCCCGGAAGAGCAAACTTACAACCGAATGGGACTTTACTGGGGGGTAGTGCCATTTTTGGTTCCATTTGCATCAACAGTCGAAGCCATGATCGCCAGCGTCGAGGCTGCCTTGGTCTCTTCAACCTCCATCCAAACGGGTGATCAAGTGGTTGTGATCAGTGGATTCCCGGTTGGGGCAATGCGCCCGCCCAATTTTGCGCTGCTTTATACCGTTGGGGAATGGACTTAAGAGAAAAAGATGACCGCATACACCACCCTGATTGAAGTCGAAGATCTAGTTTCCCATCTTAATGACCCTTCTTGGGTCATTGTGGATTGCCGTTTCGATCTGATGAATCCAGACTGGGGGTTTATGGATTATCAACGGGGGCATATTCCCGGCTCCGTCTATGCTCATCTGGATCATGATCTTTCTGCTCCAATAACCCCTCACACCGGCCGGCATCCGCTGCCGTTACCCTCGGAATTTGCAAGAACACTGGAGCGACTTGGGATTGGCAATCATACCCAGGTGGTCGCTCTGGACACCAGCGGGGGTTCATTTGCCGCCCGCTTGTGGTGGATGCTAAGATGGATGGGACACAACTCGGTTGCCGTTCTCAACGGCGGATGGAATGCGTGGAAATCAAGCGGTCATTTGATTGCACAGGGGATTGAGACCAAACCCCGCGGCAAGTTTATTCCCAATCCTCAAACCGGAAGATACCTAACAACCGCCGAAATGCTCGGTTTACTTGGAAATTCCTCTTTCAAAATCATTGACGCCCGCGCACCGGAACGCTACCGGGGAGAAATTGAACCGCTTGACCCGGTTGCCGGTCATATTCCCGGCAGCATCAACCGCTTCCACGAGAGGAACCTGGCCCGCGCAGGCAAACTAAAACCGGCGGATGTCTTAAGAAAAGAGTTTGAGGAACTCCTTGGGGAGACACCCCCTGCTCAGGTGATTGTCTACTGCGGTTCGGGGGTGACATCCTGCCATCATCTTTTAGCAATGGAATACGCCGGCATACCTGGCGCAAAACTGTATGCCGGCTCCTGGAGTGAATGGATTCGCGACCCCAGCCGGCCTATAGAGGTGGGTTAAGGGCTAACCGTTAGAGCCTCATTTGCTCATTGATCCGATCAAGCGACTCGCGGCTGGGGCGCAATTTATCAGCCGGCAAGCGGTTGAGTGGTGTTTCCGGTAAGTTGTACATATCAAAAATGGTCGGGGCGTTGGGGTTTACGTAAAGAATACCGGTTAACAACCAGTTATTTTGCTCCGCCTCATAAAGAACTCGCAAAGCCTCAAAGATATTGGTCGGATCATAGTCCCGCTCCAGCTTCTTCAGAACAATGGTCGCCCCATCATGGAGAGTAACTTCTCGAGTACTGCCTTCCTCAAAGTCTTCGACGGTAATTTCTTCACGCGCCGGGACGTAGGTAATATCATGCAAGGCAATCTCGTGTTCCTTTCCCCACGTGTAGGAGTGGAAAGAATCTTCTTTATTATGAAAGGTGACGCACGGACTGATGATATCCACCACCGCTATTCCCCTATGACTAAAGGCGGCCTTGAATATTTCCTTAACTTGCTTTGGATCACCTGCAAATGATCGGGCGACAAAAGAAGCCCGGCTGACCAGCGCTTCCATGCAGATATCCACCGGAAAGTATTTATTTACTCCCTGCCGTTTCAATTCCAGTCCCACCTCGGCAGTTGCGGAAAACTGGCCTTTGGTCAACCCGTAGACGCCGTTATTTTCGACCACATAAACCATGGGTAAATTGCGGCGCATCACGTGTTTGAACTGCCCCATACCGATACTGGCAGTATCTCCGTCGCCGCTGATTCCAATTCCCTTAAGGGTGTGGTCGGCAAACAAGGCGCCTAACGCCAACGAAGGCATCCGCCCATGCAAACCATTGAAACCAAATGAGCGGTTGAGGAAATAGGTTGGACTTTTACTGGAGCAGCCAATTCCGCTAAACTTGACAACATTTTCCGGCACAACATTCAGCTCATACAAAGCCGCAATAATCTGATTCGAGATGGAATTATGCCCACATCCCGCGCATAATGTACTGTTATGGCCCTTGTAATCTGCCCGGCTCAAACCAACAAGATTCACCTGAGTTCTTGGAGTAGCCTGAGTAGCCATGGGTTATTTGCCCTCCATTGATAAGATACGTTCCTTAATCCAGTTTGCGGTAATCGGCATGCCGTCAATATGAGAAACCTGGCGCAATCTGGAGCCGCACTCCGAAAAATTCATGGTCAATAATTGCTTTAATTGACCATCCCGATTTAACTCAACCACATAGGTACGATCATACTCGTGCAAGAAACCGCACACCTCATCCCGGAAAGGCAGCGAACGAATGCGCATATAATCTGTCGGGAAGCCGGCCTCAGCCAGCAGGTCTCGTGCCTCTTGAATGGCCGGATCGGTCGAGCCAAAACCAACTATCGCAAATTTTGCGCCTTCCATCCGTTCAATCACCGGTTCAGGTAATAGATGACGATTGTCCTGAATTTTTCTTTTCAGCCGGTTCAAGCCTCGTTCCCAAACATCCGGATCTTCACTATAACGGGTCATCTCGTCATGACCGGTGCCGCGTGCAAAGTAGGCGCTAGCGGGGTGACGATTACCCGGCACAGTTCTGTAGGGAATCCCATCTCCATCTACATCCAGATAACGCCCCCACTTTCCATCCAGTTTTTCCAGAATGTTTTGCAAATCCTCTTCCCACAACACCTTACCGCGATCCAGCGGTTGATCGGGATACTCGAAGCGCGGGGAGATATGATAATTCATTCCAAGATCGAGGTCAGTCAGAATCAGCACGGGAGTTTGTAAGCGCTCCGCAATATCAAAGGACTTCCAGCCAAATTCAAAACATTCCTTAACATTGCCCGGCAAAAGAATTATGTATTCGGTATCTCCATGACCGATGAAGTTCACAAAAGTCAAATCCCCTTGGGCGGTTCGGGTGGGCAAACCGGTTGATGGGCCAACCCGCTGAACGTCCCAGACAACAATTGGCACCTCGGCAAAATAAGCCAGACCTAAATACTCCGCCATCAGCGAAATTCCTGGCCCGGAGGTTGAAGTCATGGCGCGCAAACCCGCCCAACCGGCCCCAATCGCCATCCCAATTGCGGCGATCTCATCCTCGGCCTGAATCACCACTGAGGTGGTTTTGCCCGTTTCCGGGTCGGTTCTTAGGGAAGGCAAGTACTCCATCACCGCCTCCGCCAGACTGGAGGCGGGCGTAATCGGATACCAGGCTGTCAGTTGAACTCCACCATAGAGCGCGCCCAATGCAGAAGCAACGTTACCCTCAGTGATAATGTAACCATCAAGCGGGGACATCGGTTCTACATAATAGGGATCACGCTTGACTAAATTTTCCTTTGCCCAGTCGGCTGCACTTTTAATCACCTGCCAGTTGGAGTCAACTGCCTTTTTCTTTCCCTTAAAATGCGCGTCCAAAACCTGATAAATTACATCAAAGTCAATCCCCAACATTTGCGCCACAACCCCAACATACACCATATTTGCCATATAATCGCGTAAGTTTTGGGGCGCATCGGCCTCCTTAATCAAACGCTTAACCGGCATTGGATAAAGCACAAGATCGTCCCGCTCAAGATCCAACTTAAAATCATCCGGGTAGAAAAGCGCTCCTCCAGGTACTAGGTACTTCATCTCGGTAGCCAGCGTAGCCGGATTCATCGCCACAACCAGATGATCCATTTCAACCCTTGCGAGATAGCCTTTCTTGCTCAATCGAATGGAATACCAGGTCGGCAGCCCTTGAATGTTAGATGGGAATATATTTTTCCCGTTAACCGGAATTCCCATACGGAACAAAGATTTCAAGAGGATTGTATTCGCAGTCGCCGAACCTGAGCCGTTGACCGTGCTAAAGGTAATACAAAAGTCATTTACAATTCGATTGCCCACCGTACCGTTATCTCTAACTGAAGCAGGCTGTAATTGAGACATAAGAACTCCTTTTGGGAATGTGAAGGTTTTTTGTCTTTCAGCTTACTCAAAGGCTTGAAAAGAGGGTCTTTTGGAACGCTGGTAAATTAAGTCCATGTGTTCAACCAGCGCATCATATCCCTCATTGAAGTTTTGCTTACAAATGGAATCAACCATCTTTTCGTGATACTGCCAAACTCGTTCGAGGTATGCAAAATCGGTATAGACATCCAATCCAACCGCCTCGTAAACCTCCCAATAAGCCTCAAGGATTCCCTGTACAAAGGGATTTTCCAACCTCTTAAAAATGGTCAGATGGAGTAAGCGGTGTTCCTGATGAGGAATCTGAGGAGGATTGGAGGTCAACTTATCCTTCGCGCGCTGAACCAACAACTGCAACTGGTGATGATCCTCGCTGTTTAGCAGCCCAACCGCCTCATACCAATAGGAAGTTTCAACATGAGTGCGCAAATCGGCAAATTCTAAAAAGGTATCTGCATTCTGAGAGAGAGAAAAATACAGGCTTTGAATAACCGCCGGTTTAAACTGATAAGGCAGCAAACGAATTCCCGTTCTGGGACGGACCTCTACCAGCCCCATCGCACGCGCAACTTCTAACTGTTCGCGCAAGGCGGCAATACTGATGCCTAATTCACGGCTTAACTGAGATAGAGAAGGAATGCGCTCACCAACTTTCACCTTACCACAAGTCAGGTAGCGCATGAATTCCGAAAGTTGAAATGAATGGTTTTGCATGGGGTGTTAATTCAATAAAACTGATTAATCAGATGATTTAATCAAGTACAGTATACCACTTCCCCCTTGCTCCAACAAGCATGATTTTTGTAATTAAAAAAGGGGATAAAAAGAATACAGCCAGCTCAATCAAAGTACTGACTTAATACTGCCAGGGCTTTTCCCAACCGTGTACCATGCCAGGTCAATAAACTACCGTCAATCCGATACACTCTATTTTGTTCAACCGCCGGTGTTGAGGCCAATAATCCCCGCAATTCCATAACATCCTCATCTTGAAAACGATAGGGTTCATCGGGGATGAGGATGAGTTCTGGTTTGGCCTGGATAATTTCTTCCACCGTAACGCGCGGATAACGGGTATCCTGCTCTTCAGCGGCAGTCGCTTGCGCTTTTGCCACATCAGCATTCAGCGGGTATCTTCGCTGGCGCTCTCCAAAAACATTCATCCCGCCCAGCAATCGAATCAGATCATGACAGTAGGTATCCTGATTGAAGGTCATCCACCAACGAACCCCGGTCGGAGTCACATCCTGCCAGATCGGTATAAACAGTCGGGTCGGTTGCGTATCAAAAGCCCGGTGTTCAGCATATTCTACGGCTGTTTCCAGCGTTCTCAGGGAAACAAACGCTCTTTCACGACGAAATAAGTGCACCAACTGCCAGAGATCATCCAGCGCTTGACGAACAGTTTTCGGAAAAGTCAGCCATACATTGAATTGTTCCCCTAACTCTTCAACAATCCCACGGGAATTCTCTTCTTGATTGGCGATGATCAACTCCGGTGACAATTGGACAACCTGATCAACTCGGACATTTTTCGTACCGCCCACTTTGGGCAAATTCTTGACTTCGGGTGGAAAGATACAATAATCCGTCACCCCAACAACAGAGTCGCCCATTCCTAAATCAAACAGGCTTTCCGTCATGGAAGGCACGAGAGACACCACTCGCTGTGGAAAGGACGAAAAGTTGTCTAAGTTCCTTACGATTGGCATGGTTTGGAATTTACAACTCCGTTTTTCCTAATTCGACTGCCGCCGCCGCCAGAATTGCCGCTGCCTTCGGCAGTACCTGCTCATCAAAATCAAATTTTGGGTGATGATGAGTGGCATTCAAACCTTTTTCAGGGTTGCCGCTGCCAACAAAGAAGAAGCAGCCAGGTACGCGATTCAAAAAAACCGCCATATCCTCCGAAACCATACTGCGGTAATTGCTCTCGTTTCGGAATTCCGGCAGAAGGTTCTGGATCACTCCCTGAACAACCTCCGCAACGCGAGGGTGATTCACGACCGGCCAGGTCAGACGTTGCAATTCAATTTCGGCTTCACAATTCATTCCCTGCGCAATCGAGCGAACAATCTGCTCTAACCGCGCTAAGACGACATCCCGAACTTCTGGCAAAAAGGTGCGAATCGTACCTCGCAGTTCGGCCTGATTGGGAATGACATTATAAGCGCTGCCCGCAGCAACCTGAGTCACGCTGACGACCGCCGACTCAAGTGGAGCAATATTGCGCGAAACAATGGTCTGCAATGCCATCACAATTTGGGCGGCTGCCACAATCGGATCAATGGTTGTTTCCGGTAAACCGCCGTGTCCACCTTTTCCCAAAATACGCACCGTGAAGAAATCCGCTCCAGCCATAAACGCTCCGGGGACTACCGCTGCCCAACCGAGCGGTTTTTCATTCCATAAATGTAACCCCAAACAAAAATCCACTTTGGGGGTTTCCAACACCTGCTCTGCAACCATTCGCTCAGCGCCGCCAAGTCCTTCCTCTGCCGGTTGAAAGACCAGTTTGAACGTCCCGTGAATCCCTTCCCGATTTCCCTGTAACAGGCGGGCAACGGTTAAGCCGATTGCCATGTGGCCGTCGTGCCCGCAGGCGTGCATCACACCGGAGTTTTGGGAGGCATATTCAGCGTCGGTTTGTTCTTCAATTGGCAATGCGTCCATATCAAAGCGCAGCATGACCACCCGGCCGGGGTGAGCGCCTTCGATAATGGCGGTTACTCCGGTTTCCGCAACTCCGGTGGTTACTTCCAGCCCTAACGAGCGCAACTCGCGCGCAATGACTTCTGCAGTGCGGTACTCCCGGAACCCCAATTCCGGAAATCGGTGAAAATCTCGTCGTATAATTTGGCTATACGAAAACAACGTTTCTGCTTTTTCTAACAATCGGGGCACATTATTCATCGAAATTTAATTCTCCGAAATGTTTCAACATAACGCGGGTTTTCTTCACTGCTCTCAGCAACTCGACGCTGACGCTGCATCCGTTCCATCTCTTCCATATTTTCAATTTGGCTGCGATGCTGTTTCAAAGCCGCAATTTTCAATTCCCAGGTTTCGGTTACCTCTATCATCATATTCGGTTGCGCGGTGAGCGTCAACCATAACTCTTTGATTTCATGGGGATCCAATCCTTTTTCCAACAATTCCGGGAAGAACAATGGATTACCGCTTGCCGGATACACCGCCTCGCAGACTATCTGGCCGGCGATTCGATGGTCGGGGTGGTTGATGCGGTCTTCTCGATGAAAAAAATTGGTGGGATCGCTGGTTACCACCACGTCCGGTTTCACCTCCCTGAGCGCTGCCACAACTTCGCGGCGGGCAGCCAAATCCGGTTGGAGATATCCATCTTCAAAGTCCAGAAACCTGATGCGGCTAACTCCCAAAACACCTGCCGCTCGAGTTTGTTCCTCCTCGCGGAGGCGCGATAAGGTTTCCCGCTCAGCCAATTGACCTCGCACCCCTTTATCTCCCCGGGTGAGCAAACAATATTCAACGGTGTGGCCCATGCGCGTCCAACGGGCAATCGTCGCGCCGCAAAAAAATTCTGGATCATCCGGATGAGCCAGAATTACCAAAATTTTCTGTGGACTTGACCAGTTTTCAGGATTTCTTTGGACCTCGTTTTCTTCGGCCACCTCTCCCTCCGGAACGTTTTTTGGGTCTGCTAGATGATAAATTGGGTTGAACTGCCGGTTGTTCAGGCTGGCCGTGTTCATCCTCTTTTCTCAATTCTTCTTCCAAATAGAGTTCTTCTCCCGTTTCTTCCTGAAAGGTCTCCACAACCCCGCTTTCAACCGGCGGTTCACTGAACGCCAAAATCTCCTCTCGGGTAAATTCCCTCACCCCGACTTCCGGGATATCCACGCGCACTTTTCCTGCCAACGGTGATACATCAATGACTTTTCCCTCACCCAGAGGGGTGGCAATTCGTTTGTTCCGCTTGGGCAAACCTTTTCGCGCCTCTACATAGGTATCATACTCATAAATCAGGCAACAACGCAGACGTCCGCACATCCCGGTAATTTCGGTCGGCGTGAGAGAAATACCCTGTTCCTTTGCCATTCGAATGGAGATCGAACTGAATTCGGTCAAGAAACGCGAACAACAACGTGTTTCCAGTCCGCAAGCGCCCATCCCCCCAAGTAGCTTGGCTACATCCCGCGGTCCAATCTGACGCAGTTCAACCGCGGCTGGTGCGTAATGTCGCTGCATGTCCTGCCGAAGAGATTTTAAATCCACCCGTTCTTCCCCTTCAGTGGAATATAAAATGGTTAATCGCGAACCGTCAAAGCTATATTCGGCGGCGACTACCTTAAGGTTCTGAAGACGCAATTCAGCTGCGCGTTTTCGGCAGACCTCAACTACGTCCAGCTCCCGCAGCTGCCACAATTGACGCAGCAATAAATCCCGCGGGGTGGCCAGCCGTTCAACCGGCTTCCAGCCGCCTTCAGGCGGCTGCATCGGTTCATTAATGACCTGAGCAACTTCCCCAATTTGCCAGCCTCGGGCAGTTTCCACTACAACCGAATCACCCACCCTCAATGCAGCCAGATTCGTCGCTTGAAAGTGATAAATCTTACCGACTTTGGAAAATCGAACTCCAACAATCTGCTGAACAGCAGTTGTTTCCATTCAAATTACTCCACCATCTCAATTTTTACGCCGCCTTGCCTCTTGAAGGCAGCAATGCTTAATTGAGCAGCCAGATGTTCTGCAATTTGTCGCAATGCTTTACCCGCTGCCGATTCGGGCTGAGAAAGGACGATCGGTTTACCCTCATCGCCACCCACTCTAACTGCCGGTTCTAAAGGAATCACGCCAAGGAAAGGCGCTTGATGCTGAGCAGCCAGAGTTTCACCACCGCCTCGCCCAAACACATCCACCACCGTTCCATCCGGCATTTGCAGGTAGCTCATGTTTTCAATTACACCGAGAATCGGGACATTCAACTGCTCAAACATTTGAATCCCACGGCTGGCATCTTCCAGCGAAACCGCCTGAGGCAGGGTAACAATCACCCCTCCGCTGAGCGGCATGGATTGCGCCAAACTGAGCTGGGCATCACCGGTTCCGGGAGGAAGGTCAATGATCAAGTAATCCAGCAATCCCCAATCCACATCTCCCAAAAATTGCCGGATGGCGGAATGGAGCATTGGGCCGCGCCAAATCAAGGCTTTGCCGGGCGGCACCAAAAAACCGATAGACATGACTTTGACCCCATAGGCTTCCGCCGGCTTGATTTTCTCTCCCTGTATCGGCGGGAGTCGGTCAACTCCCATCATGCGGGGTACATTCGGGCCGTAAATATCTGCATCTAATAAGCCAACCCGCGCGCCGCTTTGAGCCAGCGCCACAGCCAGATTGACCGCTACGGTGGTCTTTCCCACCCCGCCCTTGCCGGACGCAACCGCCACCGCATTCTTGACCGGAATTTCCATCAACCCGCGCGCATGACCATCGTTACGAACATAAGAATCAAAGCGGATGTTGACTTCTTCTACTCCCGGTATGGCAAGAACCGCCTGACGCGCTTCGGCTTCGATTTTTCCCTTCAAGGGGCAGGCTGGGGTGGTTAATACAATATCGAAATTAACCTTCCCATCCTCAATCTGAAGGTTTTGTACCATATTCAGAGAAACCAGATCTTGATGCAGCTCGGGTTCCTCAACCTTGCTCAAAGCGGCAAGTACCGCATCCTTCGTAATCAAGGGCAAATTCATTAATCCTCTACCTCGCTTTTCTTTGAATTTTCACAATTTATCAAAAAATTGTTGTACTTCGCTTTTACAATGCTCAAACTGCTTGACCAGATCGTAGTCAGAGCCACGAAACCGTCGTACGGTTTGCCTGGCGCACATCGTACACCCTCGCATCCCTCGGTACGAATCAATTGTACAGGTCTGACAGCCGCCTAAACGCACCATCATGAGGGTAAAAGCCGCTCGATCAACCAGATCGGCGTCAGCAGAACAAACCTGATCAACCAATTTTTGCCAGTCAGATCCGCGCAAATTGCGCAAATGACTGATCACGCGCGGAGGAAACATCACTTCCGTATCGCTATTATACATGCCGTTGGGATTCCTCGAAAGTTGAGATCAAGGGTTGACCTTTCTAGCAGCCGCTTTTTGGGCTTCCTTTTCCGCCCGGGCCGCTTCTTCCCGAGCAAAATTCGTCGGCCGAATTTGAGCATAATACGATGCCGGCTTGATCAACCGGTTTAAGTCAAAAATATGTTCCCTAAACCGGTCATAAGAGGCTATTTCATAGTCGTGATCCATTTTGATCGCATCAAATGGACAGTATTCAGCACAAAAACCGCAGTTCATACAGATATCGACATCTATGTAAAATTCTTTGGGTTGTGGAATCGGCTTACCCGTAACTGGATCATTCGTCCGTACAATCCAGATACATTGGGGCGGACATACCTTTGCACAAATTCCGCAAGAGGTACAACGAATTTCTTTCTCGCCGCTTTCCCCCTCATCATACACCAAAAAAGGGATGTAGCGGAACTCTTCTGGTACGGGTAGTTTTTCTTCTGGATATTGGATTGTAAAGATGCCCTCTACATCAGGACTGCGCCTGAGTTCGATTCCCTCTTTTGTAAAATAACGTTTTTTTCCGATTCGCAGGTCTTCCAGATAAGTCTTGATAAAGTGCCGGAAGGTTGTCCATAATCCTCGTAAGATACCGCTTCCTGTAATCATTCCTCCTCCTTCCGCTTAACGATCCACTTCGCCCAGCACAATATCAATTGAGCCAAGAACGGTCACCACATCCGCAATTTTTTGACCGCGGCACATTTCAGCCAGACTGGTCAGATTGATAAAAGTTGGGGCGCGCACATGATACCGCCACGGGTTGGGTTTGCCGTTGGACACCACATAAAAACCCAGCTCGCCTTTCGGTCCTTCTACCCGCCCGTACGCCTCCCCCGCCGGCACTCGCACCTGGTATTGCGGTTTACCGCTCATAATCGGTCCTTCTGGAATATCCCTCAAAACCTGCTGTAGGATGCGTAAACTCTGGCGCATCTCATCCAGTCGCAGCAAGTAGCGGTCGTAAATATCCCCGTTATAACGCACGGGAATATTAAACTCAAAACGTTCATAAATACTATAGGGGTCAGCCCGACGGACGTCGTAAGGCACACCCGAAGCCCGTAAAACCGGACCGGAAGCCGAAAGCGCAATCGCGCGCTCGGCAGTTAATACACCCACCCCCTCGCAGCGGCCGCGCACAATTTCGTTATGGGTGATGAAGTAATCCATCTCATCCAATTTGCGCGGCAGGCGGTCCAATACAAGTTTGCGGATTTTTTGCATCACCTCATCGGGAATATCCCGCGCCACACCCCCAAAGCGGAAATAATTGCACATCATCCGCGAACCGGAAACAGCCTCAAACACATCCAAAATCAACTCCCGCTCTTCGAGTGCATACAACATCGGCGTAAAAAAGGCGCCCAAATCGTTCAACAAAAAGCCAATTGAAAAGATGTGATTCAAATAGCGGGTGAGCTCCGCCATCATGACCCGGATATACTCCGCTCGTTCAGGAGGATGAATGCCCATCAACTTTTCAACCGCCAAGGCATATCCAAAATTATTGCTCATCGAGCAAACGTAATCCAGCCGGTCGGTAAAAGGCATATTTTGCAAAAAAGTGTTTCGTTCGCCGATCTTCTCGTGGTTGCGGTGCAGATAACCCATGATGGGTTTTAAATCAACTACCGTTTCCCCATCCAGCACCACCACCATGCGGAAAACCCCATGGGTTGAGGGGTGCTGAGGTCCAAGGTTGACCACCACCTGCTCGGTAAGGAAGTCTCCGGTTTTGTCAACCCGTTTTAAGCCAGCATAGAGCAATTCATCCGTTTCGGGAGACCACAGTTCAGGATCAAATCCGGCGGGGAATTGGACATTATCATGGAATGGATTTTTGTCCTCGGCTCGATAAACATGGCCCTCCGGCCAGCGGCTTTTGAAGGGTTTGGCTTCTTCTTCAAAGAAAGGTTCTTTCCAATCTTTGCGCAAGGGGTGACCATGAAAACCTTCCCAGGTAAGAATCCGCCGCAGGTCTGGATGATCCGCAAAACGAATACCCAGCAGATCCCATGCCTCGCGTTCCTGAAACTCCGCTCCCGGAAACAACGGTGTGAGCGATGGCACAACCGGATTTTCACGCTCAACCTGGGTTTTCAGGACCAGCGCTCCCCCGCCAGTTGTTCGGTAAAAATGATAGACAACCTCCATCTTATTTTCCGGCAGGTAATCCACGCCGGTCACTGAGGAGAGATAATCATAACCCATCTCCTCTCGCAAAGTCCGGACAACGGCAATCAGGTTTTCCGGCTTCACCAGAAATCCACTGTAACCCGTTCTGGTATCCGGCAGAACGATTTCCGGAAACCGATCGCTCAGACTGGATGATTGGACTTCGACTTGTTCATTCATGGGCGGCTTCTCCCTCCGCTGGTTCATTTCCTTGTTCTGCCAGTTTGCCGCAGACCTGTTTGATCTGATCAAATTTCCGCGGATCCATCAAATCCGGCCCGAGGATTGGGATGGGAATTGGTTCGCCAGGGGTTTTTTGATACCATGGCACGCTGCGGAGCGATTGTTTTTCAATCTTTTTCATCAAGGTGATAAAACCGTGCAGCAATGCTTGAGGGGTGGGCGGACAGCCGGGAATATACACATCTACCGGGATGAATTTATCCACTCCGGCAACAACCGTATAACCTTCCTTAAAAGGCCCTCCGCCCGAAGCGCAAGCCCCCATGGCGATCACATAGCGCGGTTCTGGCATCTGATTGTACAACCGCACAATCTGTGGAATCATTTTCTTGGTCACCGTACCGGAGACGATCATCAAATCCGCCTGCCGCGGACTGGGGCGCATCACTTCCATTCCAAAGCGGGAAAAATCAAAACGGCTGGCAGCCGTACCAATCATTTCAATTGCGCAACAGGCCAGCCCGAACATCATCGGCCAAAGCGAATTTTTCCGACTCCAGTTATAAATTTTATCCAAAGTCGTGATCGCCACCTGACTTTGCATTTCAGGAGGAATCTCATATCCCGCAGAATTTAAGTTCTCATCACCCATTGCAGAAGACCTTTCTTCGTTTCAATACTGTTGGAGAAAGTAGAGCAGGTGTGTGGTTACTCACTATTCTACCGCATCCTGCTTGACTGTCAACCAATAATTAAGATAAAATATTTTTGCGTAATTGAAGATGGAAAAGAACACGGCTCAACTCATTCTCGAATTTTTATCCCAAAATCCGAACTCTACCGTTCGTCAACTCAGCCGCGCCCTTCGGGTAACGCCAGCCGATATCCGTTACCATCTTTCCGCCTTACTCAAACAAAATCTGGTGAGGCTCTCTTCCAAAACCTCAAATGGTCAACGCGGGCGGCCGGCGCGATCCTATTCTCTTTCTCAAGAAGCCCAACCGAGTAATACGCTTTCTCTGGCACGGGCAGCCCTTTCAATTCTCCTCAAGGATACTGCGGACAATAAAGAAAACACATTGCGGAGTCTGGCCGCCCTGCTATTTCCGCCCAAAACCAATACGGGCGGCTCCTTCACCCCAAAGATCATTCAACTTGTCAATCGCCTGAACCATTCTGGCTATGCAGCCCGTTGGGAGGCCCGTCCAAACGGCCCTTGTATTATCTTTGCGAACTGTCCCTACCGCCAGCTATTGTCTCAATTTCCAGAGTTGTGCGAAGTGGATCGAATGATCCTGCAAAATCATATCGGCGCAAAAATCACACTGGAGCAACATATTCACCCCGATCAATCATCCCCGCTCACCTGTCGGTTCTCAGCCCAGGTAAGCATACAGCCGCAATCATCCTGATTGCGGCTGTATTTTTTTATAACCTCGGAAATTTCTTACTCCGGGGCTCCCTCTTGAATCCAGCGCACAATCAGGTCAAGTTCCTGCGGCTCAAATTTGCCGGGGTGTTTTCCGTCTCGAACAAGCGTGACCAACGGACTTGCTTCCACATCTCCAGCCACAATCGCCGCGCCAGACCTTCCGCCTCTCATGGCTGCCTCATAACTGTTCAGGGCTAAACCGCCCATCGCCCCGTGGCAACTGCCGCAGCGTTGATTAATGATCTGTCCAATCCCACTATTCCAACTTAGAGGCCCGTCTAAAATTTGTCCCTCCTGTGTCGGGAAAGGAGTGGGTGTGGGCGGCCGGGTTGGCAGCGGTGTAGGCGTTTGCGGGACAAACACATCCTCCGCCCGGGCTGAAACCGGGGAAACCGTCGTAATGGCCGTTTCCTCGAATGTCACAAAGCGATAGACGAAAAACAGGAGGATGAGACTCAGTACCGCCGCAACTGGGTAGTAAATCCGCTTTCTCCTTTGCAATACTTCCGGCGGGGGAGGAGGTGGAATCAGTCCCTTTTCAATTTTTTCCAGTTCGAGCGCATGCTCCTCTTCCATTTCATGCCGACTCAACTTGCCAGTGAACATGCTTTTATTAAAGGTTTTTAGATGGACGTGATAAAAATGCCAGATAAAAATTGCCAAAACAGCCAGAATGGCCTCAGCGCCGTGGGCAACCTTTGCCGCCGGAATCGCCTGCCCCGGCAGAAGTCGAGCAGTGGCAATCGGGTTCCACATCATGAAACCGGTTAAGGCCATCAATACCAACCCCCAGACCATTGCCCAATATTCTGCCTTCTCAACAAAATTATACCGATCCATCTTCGGGCGTTCGTTCCGCAATCCAAGGTTATACAGAAAATGCTGAAAGGCATCCTGTAAATCCTTGAATCCCGGCAGCATGCTGGCTTGTTTGCGTTCAACATACAGTTTGTATCCAATGGCAACCAAATGGTAAATTGCCTGCACTAAAAACACCACCGATGCGGCCCGGTGAATGATGCGAGTCATTTCAATCCCACCCAATGCCGCAATAATGGAAATAGAAATGGAACTCTGAGCAAATTTTTGCACCAGACCGGTAACCGCCAGAGTCGTAAAGGTTACAATCAGAACGATGTGTTCAATCCGCTGGGCGACTTCAAATCTCGTGTAGGTTTTCTGATCTTTGCTCATTGGGAATTCTCCTCATCCTGCCGGTTGTCATCCATGGATTGGTTTTGCTCCTCAGCTGGTTTTTCTTCGGATTGATCTTCGGTATTGGTGCTTTCCAGTTTACCCTCTTGACCTTCATCCGTTTCGGCAGGGAAGGTGCGTTTCCTTCTTCGATCAACCACCCATCTTCGATAAATATCGCTGACCACAAACAGTCCCATTCCTCCCAGCACAGTCGGAATAAAGTACTTGTAAAATTCATTTACCCAATACACCAGCGGATAGCGGTTTCGGTCGGGGATATAATGACTCAACCATGCGTCAGGGAAATTTTCTGTAGCATCGGGGTGGCATTTCTGGCATGTAGCCAGCAAGTTTTGTTTTACATGCAGCCCTTTCTCGGGATCGTCAGACCGGCGAATATCATGCACGCCGTGGCAATCGTAACAAACCGGCATGTTGATTTGCTGATCCGGGTCGAGTTTTTCAAACAGGGTTACGGTCGTGCCGTGAAAATCTGCAATGTAGGTCTGCAGCACCTGAGTTGAAAGTCCATATTTGGACATGATCTGTTCGTTGGTATGGCAGTCAGCGCAAATTTGAGGAGAGGATAACCGAAATACCGCTCCGCCGCTTGGGCCGCTTACATTATGAACGCCATGACAATCAATGCAGGACGGCACATCCGGATTTTTATTCACCAGCACACCTGTGCCGTGAACGCTTTTGGCATATTCATCGTAAATCGTACTATGACATTGCCCGCACACCATCGCCGATTGCGCATGTTCCACCGTAGTCAGGCGGCCTTGCTCGTCTTTTTCAATGTTAGGTTGTTGGTGAGGATTGTGGCAATCCGCACAGATTGGTGCATTCGGATTACCCTCAGCCATTACCCTTGAATGTACGCTATCCATTAATTCTGTCGCCTGAGAAGGATGACACTGATTACAGGTATTCTGATACTGCAGGGTGTATTCGCGGCTGGATTGAGCCAGATTTTCAGGGTGGGGGTAACCGCTGATATTGGTATGGCAAACCTGACAACTTAAAGTGGCATGAGCAGAGAGACCATAGGTTTCAGGGGCAATGACGACCGAAATCAAATCACCATTCGGAAATTCTTTGATCTGACCTTCAACCATGTGACACGAAAGACAGGCCGCATTATTCGGTAATTGAAATTTTTCGCTCAAGCTTGCCTCAGCCAGCGCTGACTGAGGCTGGTTTAGGAACGCAACTCCTAGCAGGATAATTGCGATAAGCGCAAAGGCAATTGTTACAACACGCAGTATTGGAGGTAATCTGTGACTGTTCGCCATGAGTATGAACGCTCCTTGCCTTAAGGCTCTTAAATATACGGGAAACTTTACCAATAATGAAAGAGGGGACTTACAAACAAAATTAATTATACATTAAACTCTAAAATATCCTTAATCGTCACTCACGAAAAACCATGAAATTCGTCCTATTTATCCAATGATACTTGACACAAAAAATCAACCCCTGCTGGTGCAGGGGTTGATTTACATTCACACTCGATTAGACTCGATGCGCTTACGGCCGCTTTAAATTAGCCGTATTGACCTGCACTTTGCCGCTCAGATCCACAATCGAGTCATACAGCACCTGCAAGATGTATTTGCCATTATGCACATACCCGCCCGGATCTTTCTTGACATACTGATAATTGTATGCTGCCTGCAGCAATCTGGGTGTCCAGGATGTATACCGATTGGGGAAGATCGCCTCATCTGGAGAGGCAACTCCATCCTCATTTTTATCCACAAAGAAGTATGGATAAGCGGTTGGCGAATAAGCAATCGGCGAACCCGCTACATCTTTGCCGTAGGCGCGAATGGCTTGATAAAGGATCTCAGCCAGGGTGTCAATTTCGCCCTTGATCCCTTCATTAACATCACCATCGCCATCGTAATCCACTTTCGGATCTTCCAGACGTATCTGGGTTACATCCTCCACCTGATGGCAAGCCCGGCAAGCGCCTACCTCAACCGTGAGTTTGTGAGCATCGTGACAATCGGAGCAGGCTTGATAGTTGGGAATATGCTCGAACTTGCCAACATATTCTTTGCCAGCGTATTGATAAACACCTTGCGCCTCCGAACCGAACAGCGTTGCTCCGGCTGCAAAGTAGTGGATATTCCGGAAGGTCAGTTTATCGGACGGGGTATCCGGTTCCAAACCAGCGATGGCGCGATTGACGCTCACCGTCGATTCACGGCCTTGATGGCAATTGAGACACAAATTATCATCGGGGCTGTTTGCAAACCCCAATTTTGCGCCGCTGGGGAAGGTGACGGTTTCGACCTGATACAACGAGAAAGTTGACAGATCGTTGTGGCAGGTCTCGCAGCGCAGCCCATTGGAAGGCGCCATTGAAATATTGACACCTTCTGCCAGGAATTGCGGCAATCCATCGGCGGTATGGCACTTGACGCACACACCCGGGATTTTGCCCTCTGCATCCCAGTGACGGAAGGATTCGGCTGAACCGTCAAAATGCCCGGCATCCACGCGGTTTGCCATCGTTAAATCCACCGGAGTGGATAATTTTTCGTTCAGGCTTTCAATCGAATCGTACAGCAGTTGGATGATGTATTTTCCACCATGAGCATAACCGCCGGGGTCTTTCATAGCCACCTGGAAGTTAAAGGCAGCCTTCTCTAACCGCGGTGTCCAAGAGGCATATTTGTTGGGGAAGATGGCTTCGCCTTCATCAACGCTGCCGTTTTCATTGGTATCAATGAAGAAGTACGGATAAGCATTCTTGTCATAGACAATTGCCGTACCGGCCACTTCTTTGGCATACGCCTGAATCGCAGTGAACAACATCTCCCGCAAACCGGCGATTTCATCTGCCAATCCTTCTTGGATATCCCCATCGCCATCGTAATCGGTCAGGGAAGAAGCCATGCGGATCGCCCGCACTCCTTCAACCGTATTAGCACCCGGGTGGCAGGTTACACAACTTTCCGTCTTTAATTCTAGTGAGTGAGAGTTGTGGCAATCCTGGCATGTCTGCACGCCGGAAACGTGTTCAAACAGGACATCATACGATTTTCCGGGATACTGGTAACCACCTTTTACCTGTGCGCCGTATCGGCTGACTGCGGCGGCGTAATAGTGGATATTGATAAAGCCAAGTTCTCCGACAACAGCATCTTCATCTGTCGCGCCGGCTTTTGCAATGGCCTCATCCACCTGAACCATGGAAGCATTGCCCTGATGGCAAGTCATACATACGGCTTCCCGTCCCAAACCGGTCAATTCCGCACCAGACGGGAACTTCACCGTGGTGAGGGCTTCGGTCGTTGGGTTATGACAGGTATTGCAGTTAATGACCGTATCGGTTGGCGCGGCTTTGTCCACTACGAATGCCTGGCTGCCATCAGCCCCGATATAGTCCAGAAAACCAGCGCTGCTGTGACATTTGGCACAGTAAGTGGGCACCTCTGCCGGATTTTCCTTATCCCAGAAGCGGAAGGCAAGAGAGCTTGCATCAGCGTGACCTGAATTCATCCACAAAACATAATACGGCACTTCACTGGATAAATCCGGCGCTGCCGGGCAGGGTGCGGCTGTTGGACACGGTACCGCAGTAGGTTGTGGTGGAGCAGGTGGCTGTGTAGGCTCTGGAGTTGCTTGTTGACAGGCCGTCACAACAACCCCAACTACTACAATCAGGACGACCATGAGGAAGCCTTTGAGTAGTCTTCGTGTCATATTGTCTCTCCATCCTTTCTTAAAAATTTTGGGAAATTGGGTGAAAATTCTTGCTCAAAATGCCTCATTAGAATTCTTACCGAAAACCACCTCCTTTGGGTTAGATTAAAGCCTCATTAGAAAAAATTATACCGACTCTGCATTATTAATACAATATTAAATTGGTCTGAATTCTGATATTACAGTCAAATTAGGACGAATGTCATGTGCTTTGGGGTGATACAAACAATCCCCATGTCTTATCCAAAAATCCGATAAAATTGGTTTATGAATACCCATTCGATCCGATCCATTTGTGTCTTCGCCGGTTCTGCCGATCACCTTGCCCAGTCTTACCTTGACGGCGCGGCAGAATTAGGGGTTTTACTGGCAAAAAACAACCTTCAAATCATATATGGGGGTGGAAAAACTGGATTGATGGGCGCTTTAGCCGATGCGGCTCTCAACGCTGGCGCCACTGTCATTGGTGTGGTACCCCACTCCCTTTTTCAACCCCAATTAATTCACAATCAACTCAGTGAATTAAAGCTTGTAGAAGACATGCACCAGCGCAAAGCCTTGATGAGCCGGTTGGCCGATGCTTTTATTGCTTTGCCGGGCGGTTTTGGCACATTCGATGAATTATTCGAAACCCTCACCTGGACTCAAATTGGCATCCACCGCAAACCGGTGGGACTGTTGAATATCAATAACTATTTTGTTCCGTTAATGGGCTTGATTGAACATGCCCAAAAAGAAGGATTTATTTATGCCAATCACCGCCATTTATTCACGATGGAGGATAACCCCCAACAATTATTACACACTCTTCAAAACCATCGCTTTCCCGAAGATTTGGAAAATTGGGTCAAGCGCCCTGCCAGTTTTTAAAATTCATGAAGAAATCTGGATGCGCACAAAACAAAACGGTCTCCCACTGCTCGGAGCAGGAGACCGTTTTCAGTCTATTTTTGCTGGAATAACTATTCAACCGTTACGCTTTTTGCCAGATTGCGTGGCTGGTCCACATCCAATCCCCGCAAAGAGGCGATATGATAGGCAAACAATTGGAGTGGAATGACCGTCACCACTGGTGAAAGTAGCCAAGGGGTTGGCGGCACCCAAAAGACATGGTCTGCCAATTCCGGCACACGGCTATCTCCTTCGGTCGCCACCACAATCACACTGCCTCCGCGTGCCTTGGCTTGCTCAATTTGACTGATCATCTTGTCATACCAGGGATCCTGTGGAGCAATCGCCAGCACCGGCATATCCCGATCCACTAAGGCAATTGGGCCATGTTTCATTTCCCCTGCGGGGTATGCTTCGGCATGAATGTACGAAATCTCCTTAAGTTTTAATGCCCCCTCATAAGCAATCGGCATGTTAATTCCCCGTCCTAAATACAGCATATTCCGAATGTATTTCATTTCTCTGGCCACCGGGATGATTTCGCTCTCCCGGTCAAGACAACGCCCAACCAGATCCGGGATTAAACGCAAATCGCTGACCAACTGCTTTCTTTTTTCAGGATTCAGCATCCCCCGCTGGTCTGCCAACAAGACTGCCAGCATATACAAATCCACCAGCGGCGCCGTAAAGGCTTTGGTAGAAGCCACCCCAATCTCCGGACCGGTTTGCATGGAAATATACCCATCCGCGATGCGCATTGCCTGTGAACCAATTGCATTGACAATAGACCATAATACCGCCCCGCGCTTGCGCCCCTCGTCCATGGCTGCTAGGGTATCGGCTGTTTCTCCCGATTGACTGATTGCCAGGACAACCGTGTTTTTATCCACAATGGGATCGCGATAGCGAAACTCCGAAGCGATATCTACCTCCACCGGTATACGCGCGATCCGTTCGATCAATACCTTACCCACCATGCCGGCATGAGCCGCTGTGCCGCAGGCTGTGATGATGATTTTCTGAATCCGCTTTGCCAGTTCAGGCGTGAGGTTCAACTGCGCCAGGCGGATGACCCCCTCGTCAAAATCCACCCGTCCCGCCAGCGTATCGGTCAACGAACGCACTTGCTCATGGATCTCTTTTTGCATAAAATGGCGGTATTCCCCCTTTTCGGCTGCCACCGGATCCCAGCTGATCAGGTGTTCTTGGGGTTGCACCGGCTTGCCATCTAAAGTCATCACCCGGACACCCTCGCGGGTAATAACCGCCATCTGATGCGAATCGAGGAAAACCATTCGACGGGTATGATCCAGTATGGCCGGGATATCCGAGGCAACATACATCTCGTTTTCGCCGATTCCGACAACCACCCCGCCAGCGTTTCCAATCCGAGCCGCAATGATCTTATCCGGTTCCAGAGAGGACATCACCACCACCCCATGCGCACCTTTCAAGTGGCGCAATGCCTGACGGGTAGCCTCTTCAAGCGAGGTACCGCTGCTTAGAAAACGCTCGATCAGGTGAACAATCACCTCAGTGTCGGTGTCAGAATTGAAATTCACTCCCTCTGCCATGAGTTCTTCTCTCAGCTCAAGGAAGTTTTCAACAATCCCATTATGCACCACCACCACTTGCCGGCTATTCCCCATGTGAGGATGAGCATTACGCGCGCTGGGCTCTCCGTGGGTTGCCCAGCGCGTATGACCAATCCCAATATGACCTTCTACCGGCTGGTTTTCAACCAGGCTGGCAAGTTTACTTAATTTCCCTGCATCGCGGCGAATTTCGATGTTGCCATTCTGTAAAACAGCAATCCCTGCCGAATCATAACCCCGATACTCCAAACGTTTTAACCCGTTGAGAACAATGGGAGTAGCATTGCGTTCCCCAATGTAGCCAACAATGCCGCACATAGGATCTCCTTTCAATACTTCAAGAGTTCTCTTTATCCCATGGATAAGAGATTTGACCAAAATTTTCGAAAAAGTCTACTTGGGAAAAGATGGGCAATCAAATTGCCCGGAAGGCTTCCGCTGATCTCTCGATTTTCCCGGTGACCAGATGCATCACTCTGTTCTCACCAGTTAACCCTGCTTCGCAGCAGGGAACCTTCCTCCTCGTCACTTCAACACCTCACGAGTCGCCAGAGATGTGAAGCCGTGCGCTGGTCTTTTCCGCCAATCGTTTACAGAATCGTAATGAGCATCACCTCCATCGCCTGATTATACCCGCCTTTTGCTATAATTCAACCGCAATGGAACGCAAATCTTCCGCCGATTCTTCAACCGGGAAGGCTAATAAACCTTCAACAAGACAGTTATTCCTGATCCCCTTAGGGTGTCTGATCCGTTCTCCCCTTTTGTTCATTGGTATTTTTCTGGTTGGTTATCTACTGTGGGGGTTCTCCAGGGGTGAAATCAACCTGTTTTGGGCGACTGTACCGGAATTTGATTCATGGAAAATAGACTCGGCCTTTACATCGGTTGAAAATAACGACGGTGAAATCTGGAAAATTCGTTACGAATCAAAAAATCCCACTTTGTTTGAAGGTCTGGTCCGTCACGCCTCCCCCATCCATGAACGGGCGTTTCCTCTGCTTTCCCACGATATTCTCGTAACCAGCGGCGAATTTGCCAATCCAAGCATTGTACGCACCTCTGTTTCAAACCACCGTTTTTACTGGTACGCTCAGCAGTCCAACCGTCCATCAGGGACGATCAATTTATTACATACGGTTCCTTCAACAGAAGAGATTTACAATCAGTTAACTCAAATTCGTCAGGGGGATACCGTCCGGGTCAAAGGAATTGAAATCCTGGATATTGCCCGTTACGACCAGCAAGGTGAGTTTCGAGGCAGTTGGGCTGACGCCGGCTGCAACACCCTGCTGGTCATATCCGTGGAAATCTTGCCTTGACAGAAAACCGATGATTATCCGGCGTGTTTCTGAACCAAGGCAACCACATCCGGAAAATCAATTCCCAAACGCCGGATAGTTTCTAGCGTAGGAACCCCGTTTTTTGTCCAGCCGCGCCGCTGATAGACCGCATCAACCAGCTGGTCGTAACGCTTCTCGCGGTATTTTCTCAATTCGGTAATTTTCTGCTCGGTACTCATTCCGCGAATGTCCAGCCCAATCTCATTCGTCAGTACTTCGTCGTAATAATCCCGGCGGTCATCATATTCTGTTGGAGTTACCGGTCCCATCGCCCGGTATGGCGGATAGTCATGTTCTCGGGTTCCAAATCCCATTCGCAGGTTGAAAATCCTTTGAAAGTTGTAAACCTTTTCCGATTGCTCAATAATCCCATCAATGTCAATTTTCTCGCCGGTAACCCCTTCGTACAGCCAGCAGTAATTTTCAACATGTTCCGGTACTTTTGCCGGTTCTTTAGCCGTCTTGTTGCTTTCGGGAATGATGTCGTTCCACGGCAATTTACATAATCCATGCAGGCTGAACCATGTCCGCCAGATTGGGAAGTAATGCAGGGCTTCCGCTTTCGCTTCAAAAGTAGGCAATTGTTTATGCACCATATCCATGAAAATCAGCCAGGCTTCGTCATGCTGAGGGCCTTTGGTTGCCAAAGCATAACCGCCCTGCTGGGCAAGAGATTCCTTGGACATGTACTCCGAAATCTCCAACCCCTTGATCTCCATCCCGATATCCTTAAGTAAGGAGGGTTCAGCCCCAAACTTTTCGATAAACAGCCGCTTCATCGCCCGCACGCCTTGCCCAATAATAATCCCGAAACCCTCACCGCGCGCCATCTGGTGAATCAGCTCCATAACCGCTTCAAAATTTCCCCATGTCAATTCTAACCCGCCGGTAACTTCCTTGTTGATGATCCCAAGTTCGTAACATTCCATGGCAAATGCCAGGGAATTACCCAACGAAATGGAATCAATCCCATAAGTATCCGCATAAAAATTCATCTCCAACACCTGTGCCGGGTCAAATATACACAGGTTGGAAGCCAGACCGCCTAATGTCTCATATTCCGGTCCATCCACGAAGACCTCTTCGCCCTTGTAAGGACCGGTCTGCAATTGGTAGTGCGAAACCCCATGCGCACAGGACATTGTACAGCCATACCAGCAGCCATCCGGCCCGCGCATGTCAAACTTCTGCTTCCAGACATCCCCCGCAACCCGATAAGCGTCATCATGATGTCCATAGCGGAAGTTCTTAACCGGCAGTAGATGAAACTTGTTCATGATCTCAATCAGATAGGGAGTCCCCGTGCCTCGCATATCGTTCTGTGAAGCATCAAACAGGCTGATTTCTCGGTTGATCCGCTGACCAGCCTTTCGGATGAGATCCATATTGGCTACCCCGTTGCTATCGCCCCCAACCTGGCTGTAACGCACCACAATCGCCTTAATCTTTTTGTCCCGCAGTACCCGTCCACAACCCCCACGCGCAGCCTGCTTTATTCGCACTTCATCCCGGCGCGGATCATAATAACTGACGTTCAAACCGCAGATCGAGTTGTAATTGGCTGCCTGACCAGCCGAAATAACCGAGATTCCCCGCAATCCGCGCGGATCATCGGCGTACATTTCGGTCAACAGGCGGTTAATTAGATGAGTATCTTCGGGTTCAAGCGGGGCTTCCTCAATTCGAACGACCCCCTCATCTCCGTCAATGTAAATGATGACATCCTTTTGTGCTTTTCCTTGAATTTCGAGCGCATCCCAACCGGCAAACTTGAGATACGGCCCAAAGTATCCGCCGCTGTTGCTGTCAATCACCGTATTGGTCAACGGCGAAATCGTCACAACGGTACACTTACCGCTGCCCGGATAAGCCGTAATCCCGCCAATTGGCCCGCCGGCAATGACCAGTTCGTTTTCCGCGTCGTTCCATCGGGTATTGTCACGGATGGCATTCCATAATAGCCACAAGCAGAAACCCCTGCCGCCGGTAAAGGTTCGTTTCATTCTCTCGTCAACCGGCTTACTTCGAATGCTATTTTCACTGATATTGACATACAGAGTTCGATTAGCATACCCCTTTACTACCGGGCGAAGATCATAACGAAACTCAGCCAGCAATTTATGCGCGCTCCGTAACTTTTCCACATCGGTCTTAATCATCGGTTTCTCCTTGGAGTCGGTTATAGGAAGAAGCGGATTTTACGATTTTCCCCTCCATTCAATTATATTGAATGCCGGTTTACTTTCAGCGTCCCTGTGTCACTGCTCTGGATGATAAATGTCACAATCCAATCCAAAGGCAAGGATGGGTTATAATCAATCGAAAAGAACATCAAGATGCAAAAAATCCTATGAAGGTTGAAGATCAACTCGATTTATACTTGAGAGCGCGTTTCACTTTACTGGTATTTGTAACCCCAGAAGAAGAACGTTTGGTGACCACAATCCAGCGGGTATGCGAACAAACCCAGCGTCGGCTTCTTACTTGGGATGCCGCTGATGGATTTCAACTGCTGGCCGGCAGCGGTAGCCCAACTTCCGCCCGTGACCCTCTCACGGCTTTGGAACAAATTGAAGCGGCAGATCCGGCTGTGCCGGCTTTGTTCGTTCTCAAAGATTTTCACGAAATCTGGAACAACCCGCAAGTCAAACGTAAGCTGAGAAATGTCAGCCAGCGGCTGAAGTTTTCAAAAAAGTCCATTTTGATCACATCGCTTTCTTCAAAAATCCCGGACGAATTGAAAGACGATGCGGTTTTGGTGGATTTTCCCCTGCCTACCTTTACTGAATTAGAAGAAGTGCTCAACCGCCTCACTCAAACACCGGGTGTGAAAGTCAACCTCACTCGATTGGGAAGAGAAAAACTGATTCAGGCAGCCATTGGGCTGACCGCCTCTCAAGCTCAGCGGGTATTTGCCAAATCCATCGTCAAAGACGGTTTGTTAGACGACCGAGATATTGATCTGGTCACCGAAGAAAAGAAACAAATTATCCGCGAAAGCGAAGCGCTCGAATTTTTTGCCGTAACCGAAACGCCGGATGATGTTGGCGGTTTGGGCATCCTCAAAAATTGGCTGCGCCTGCGTGAGCGCGCCTTCTCACAGGAAGCCCGCGCCTATGGTTTACCTGCCCCCAAGGGTATCGGTTTGATTGGCATTCCCGGGACGGGCAAGAGCCTGACCGCAAAGATGATCGGTGGATTGTGGCGTTTACCTTTGCTGCGTCTGGATGTTGGCTCCCTGTTCGGTAGTCTGGTGGGCGAATCGGAAGAACGGACACGCCGCGCCCTCAAACTGGCTGAAACGGTCTCCCCCTGCGTGGTTTGGATTGACGAAATGGAGAAAGCGCTGGCTCATGGCGGTTTAGATAGCGGCACCAGTACCCGAGTTTTTGGCACGATTTTGACCTGGATGCAAGAAAAAACTGCCCCCTGTTTTGTAGTTGCCACCGCCAATGATATTTCCAGCCTCCCGCCGGAATTGCTGCGGCGCGGCCGCTTCGATGAAGTATTCTTCCTTGACCTTCCCACCTTTGAAGAACGGCGCGAAATCTTCATCGTTCACCTGCGTAAACGCGGCCGTTTGCCGGAAGATTATCGTCTTGACCAACTGGCAGAAGCCTCTAGCGGTTATGTTGGAGCAGAGATTGAGCAGGCAGTCATTGACGCCATGTACATCGGTTTCAATGACGGTCAACGCGAGTTTACAACCGAGGATATTCTTTACGCGCTAAAGCGTCAGGTGCCCCTATCAGTTTCTCAGCGGGAAAATATCACCATCCTGCGCAATTGGCTGCGAGAAGGCCGCGCTCAATCGGCCTCTTTTCAAAAGACCGAAGAAGCCGAACATCAATTTGTTCCCATTCAACTGGATATCCGATCGGCGGATTAGAACCGATTAGGCTCAAACGAGATGGGATTTTCGGGTTTAGGAATTGACTTTGGCGTCTCTAATACCGTGATCGCTGGCTGGGATGATGATTCTCGGCAAGTTTCGCCGATCAAAATACCGGAGTACAGCCGCCTGATTTCACAAAATGGCGAGAGCATTCCGCTCATCCCATCCCTGATTCATTACTCACCGGATGGCCGAGTCTGGATCGGACATCAAGTGTCCGATCGCGCCTCAGTTAACTCACATCGTACTTTACGCTGGATGAAACAGTACATCCTTAATCGCAGCCCTATTCGCATCCGGCTGGATGACCGTGAAATGACCCCATTCCTGGCAGCCCAGGACTTTTTGACTACCATTTTCACCTTTCTCCGCGAAGAATACCGCATTGCCCCTCGTAAAGTTGTGTTCAGCGCGCCGGTTGAGTCTTTTGAGTTTTATACCAACTGGCTGAACGCGCTGGCTGAAAGCAACCGCCTGCCGGAAGTGTCTTTGATTGACGAGCCAATCGCCGCGGCCATTGGCTATGGACTTCAAGTCAAGCCCGGCACAATCTTTTTCATTTTTGATTTTGGAGGCGGAACGATGAACGCCGCTATGGTCATCGTTGGAGAAGAATCACCCTCCAAAAACAAACCTCGCTGTCGCGTGTTAGGAAAAGCCGGCAAGAACATCGGTGGTATGCGGATTGATCAGTGGCTTTATCAGGAGGCACTTTCGCGGTTCAAACTTCCCGAAGATCACCCTGCCGTTATGAAGTCCAGCAATCAAATCCTTTCCGCCTGTCAAACAGTCAAAGAAGCCCTTTCAGAGAACGAACAAGCCTCAACGGGGGATATCCGCCTCGATGATGACCTGCTCATCAACCTGACCCTTTACCGGAAGGAATTTGAAAATATTCTCGAACGAAACCACCTGTTCGCGGAAATGATTCAATTGTCTCGCCATGTCATCCATCAGGCTTATGAAAGAGGATATTCTCAAGATCAGATTGATTCTGTATTAATGATCGGCGGCAGCAGCATGATACCGTCTGTTCAGCAGCATTTGCAGGAATTTTTTGGGGCAACTCCCGTTCGGATTCAGCGTCCGCTGGATGCCGTGGCTAGAGGAGCAGCCCTCTACGCGGCTGGCTTGGGCATCCTCGATCATATCCGGCATGATTACGCCATTCGATACCTTGACCCCGCCACCCGGCAATACGCGTTCCAAAGAATCGTTTCCCGCGGAACATCCTATCCTACACCCCAGCCGGTCTCCCGTTTGACTGTAAAAGCCTCCTATGAGGGTCAACAAAAACTGGGGCTGGCCATATTTGAAGTCCGCAATCCGCAGGAAAGCAGTTTTTCTCAAGAGCATATCGAATTAGTTTTTGATCCACAGGGTTTTGCAAGAATCGTTCAACTTCCTTCCCAACAAATCAACGAAAGAACGTATTTTTTCGTCAATGAACACTGCCCAACCTTCCTGACCGCAGATCCACCTGCTCAACCCGGAATTCCCCGCTTTGAGGTGTCTTTTTTCATTGACTCTCAAAAAAGATTGACCATTACTGCCCGCGATTTACAAACCGGGATTATCATATTGGAAAATCAACCGGTGATTCGTTTATCTTAGTAAGGTAAAAAATGTCTCACATTTCAAAACTCAAAACCGAATGGGTGGACGCTGAAATCTTAATCCTCGCTTTGCATGATCTGGGCTATCCGGTTGAACGGGGAGAATTGAAAATTACATCCCTTAAAGGGGAACAAACCGACGTGGAAATCAAAATCCGCCCCCCGCTGAGTGGCGAAATTGGATTCCGACGACGCAATGGCAAATTCGAAATCATTGCCGATTGGTTTAGCGTTTTGGGAGTAAAACGCCAAAACCTTATCCGTCAGATCAACCAACGGTACGCCTATCATGCCGCCCGTCAAAAACTCGAAGAACAAGGCTTTTATCTTGTTGAAGAAAAAGATGAGGCTGGTAAAATTCACTTACTGTTACGCCGAATGGCATAGGACTTCGTGATGGAAATTCAAGAGGTTGAATTGACGATCCACCCCAATGGACAGGTTGAAATCAGCGTTCGCGGCATGAAGGGAGTCGCCTGTGTGGAAGTCACTCAGGCTCTGGAACAAGCGCTGGGGAATCGCATTCTTGAGCGCAAGATGACCGCCGAAAGCCAGGAATCATCTTCCAGGGATCCCAACCTGCTTCCACCTTTGGAAATCAGAGGATAAACCATAGTGGAAGAGTCCCTGCGGATTCATCATTTTGAGCCGTCCAGTTACTCGAATGGCCCCGGCAAACGCGCCGTCCTTTGGTTGCAGGGTTGTACCTTGAACTGTCTGGGGTGCTTCAATCCTCACACCCATTCCCCGACGGGCGGTAAAGCGGTTCAAGTGGATGATCTGCTCGCTAAAATTCTTCGGATTAGCCCATTCATCGAAGGGATTACCATCAGCGGCGGAGAACCCTTGCAGCAATTAAGACCCCTTTTGAAATTCTTAATAGAAGTCCGCAAAAAAACCCGGCTTTCCGTAATCACTTTCAGCGGCTTTACGCTTGGAGAAATTCACACTTTCCCAGCCGCAAGCCAGCTGCTTTCCCTGATGGATGTGCTGATTGCCGGTCGCTATGTTCATTCCGATCCTTCCGAAAATCTATGGATCGGCTCCAGGAATAAAACCATTCACTTTTTTTCCTCCCGATATTCAAGGGAGGACCTGCTCCGTGTTCCACCCGGGGAAATCATCATTCAACAAGATGGCGATATTCTTTCCAGCGGAATTGCGCCGCTTATTTTAGATTGAACATGATTGAACGGCACCTTCTGGAAGAATTCCGCCGCGCTCTCCTTTCAATAAGCGAAATCCCTTCTCTCCCCAGAGAGATATTCGTGCCTTTGATTCAAAGAGGGATAATTCGCGAATTGCTGAACAACCCAACCCAAGAAAGTATTGCCGCCCTTGAAGAAGTTTGCGCTTTTGCCCCCCTCCCCGTGATCAGGGAGGATGCTCTGGAAGCTCTGATCCAATTAAGTCATCAAAACTATTCGGAGGCAATCCTGGGTTTATACCGGCTTGCCGTTGAAAGAGATTATCTCCCAGCCATTTCCTACTTAAGAAACAATTCCATAATCTGCCCAAATCCCCACCTTCAAGCCGTTTTTTCCTTCTTACACCTCCCCGAAGCAGACTACACGCAATTTAGCGATAGTTTATCCCTTCTCGCGGAGTATTTTTTTTACCACGCTCAGCCTTCAACCCGAACAAAAATGGTTCAATCCACCGACACACCAGGCAGAAAGCGCTTTTCTCATCTGCTGGACACGCTTTTATTAGATACACCCGAAAAATCAAGCCGCCTGCTCGCGCTTTATCCACAATCTTCCGAGGTTGAAAAACAAATTATCTTACAACGATTATCCTCACTGGTTGAAATGGGCAGCATCAGCGCCGGAGATCTTCTATGTCAACTGGTAATCCATTTTGACGATTCTGCTGCTGGTGAAATGACCAAACGGTTCAACCTAACCCCATCCTCCCCGTCCGATAAAGCCCTCTATTATTTTCTGTCCAACCAATGGGATCAATACGAAACCTTTGATTTCACCCATCAGTGGTTGGTGGAAGCATATTCAACTGCCAGTCCAACCTTAAGGCAGAAAATATTGTCTCAAGCACGTAACAGCGGCTACATTGAATGGCTTTCCAATCTTTCCGGCAGCCGCCCCGCCGTAGTTTTGTGGGAATTAAGCCCGGCCGATTGGGAAAAGATTGCTCAAGCCATCCTTTCCAATCCACCAGACCCCTCATGGCTGCGTCTCTTAAGTCACGCTCCTTTGTATTGGTCTGCGTATTTGCTGAATTATCTCGAGGAAAATGCCTACGGGTTCGAAGGTGCGCCTGAACTTAATCGGGTCGCCCAACTTGCGGCCACATCCATCTCCCAACCCCTCCCTTATGCCCCTCAGGCCGTTCTTCGTTCCCCTGCCGGCAGCATCACCTGCATGGCTGTTTCACCCTTCGGGATGGAAGTTGGTTTTGGCAGCCTCGACGCCTCAATTCAGTTTCTAAATTTGACCTCGATCGAATGGCAAAAGCCCATCCTCAGCCCGGCTTCTCCGACACGCTTGATTGCCTACGATCCACAGGCAGGTTATCTGGTCTGCGCTGGCGGCGATCATCGCCTCCGCATTTTCCGAAGGCAGGATGATGTCTTGCTCAAAACGTTGGAAGGACATAAAGGTCTGGTTCGAGCGATTGCTTTTCAATCCGATGGCAGAATATTTTACTCAGCCGGCTTTGATGGAACCATCCATTCCTGGCACTTTCCCAGCGGTTTGGCAGCCCGTTCCCCCATTCGAGTCGGAAACGAGATTTTCTCCCTCTTGATTTCTTCTGATAATCAGCTGCTCTTATATGCCAGCGCAGACCGTACCTGCCAAGTCATCTCGGTACAGGAAAATCAGCCCGTTCATTCCGTTTCCGGTTTAGATGATGTGCCGCTGACCTTGGCGCTAAATTACCGCCAAAAATTTGCCGTCGCTTTCCGCAACAATAAAATTCAGCAATTCAGCCTCTCAACATTCAAACCTCTTACCACGCCGCGCTCAATCCCTTCTCCGATTAACCGCTTGATCTATCATCCCTCTCTACCGCTGCTTTTCGGCATGGGAGTTGATGGGAAAATTCACGTCTGGCACGAAGCCGACTTAAGGCTCATCCTTACCATCGAGCAACACAACCAACCTGCCAGTGGACTGGGAATTACCCCGGATGGAAATATCCTCATCAGTTCCAGCGCAGATGGCAAGGTTCTGATTTGGGATTTGCAGCCTTTTCTACTGTTCTTCCAACCCGTCCACAGCGACCTTCATGCCTGGATTGAAAAACTTGCTTTGTGGTTAAAAACGGAACTTTCTCCTTCCAGCCGCGCCTGGTTGGAATTTGCTCAACGATTACTTGAATGGCGGGCGCGTTTTGATATCCAGATAGAAGATGCCGTGCCGATTCAAATCGGTGATTTCGACATTCTGTTCTAAAAAAATTTAATTGGGGAGAGTATAATCATAACTTGTTTTGAATTGATCTCTTTGGATGCTCCATCGTGAACCTCAAAAGATTATTTTCAAATCCTTCGGAGTTGGATAAAGTTCAATCCAAAAATTTCACCAATGTACAAATTGATGCCATTGGTGTCGGGCTTGCCAATGCCGCTGCCCCGTTTTTACCGGTTTTTCTCACCCGACTGGGGGCAACCTCGTATGAAATTGGTCTATTAACCTCCATGCCCGCTTTAGCCGGTTTGATTCTGGCAATTCCGATGGGGCAGTTTTTACAAAATCAAAAGAAGATCATCCCGTGGTTCAGCCTTGCCCGTTTGGGTGTCATCATGAGTTATGCCCTGACCGGGGTTCTGGCTTTCTTGCTGCAAGGTCAGCCATTAATTACGGGCATTTTGGTTGTTTGGGCATTGGCCACCATCCCCCAAACCCTGTTGAACATCTCCTTTTCGGTGGTCATGAATGCTGTGGCCGGCCCAAATCTCCGCTATGAATTGATGACCCGTCGCTGGTCTATTTTGGGAGTAACCACCGCGGTGTCAGTCTTTATCATTGGTCAATTTTTGGATCGCATCACCTTCCCCACTAACTTTCAGGCAATTTTTATCTTCCTTTCGATCGGAGGATTGATCAGTTATTATTTTTCTTCCCACATTCAACTACCCGATTTTCAAAAACAAAACCACGGTGGGAAAAAACCCCTCCGTCAAACGTTCCATGAATATCTGACCCTTCTAAGCATTCAAAAACCCTTTCAGTCGTTTGTCATCAAGCGTTTCGTTTTTCTCTCTGGCGCTGCTTTGACTCTACCCCTTTTCCCGCTTTATTTTGTCCGCGAGGTTCAGGCCAGCAACAGTTGGATTGCAACCATTAACACCGCTCAAACCGCCATCGTAATTGTAGGCTACTTTTTTTGGACTCAGCAGTCGCGCCGGCGCGGTTCGCGCAGCGTATTACTCTGGACGACCTTAGGGGCAGCCATTTATCCAATCCTGGTTGCCACCACACACAATGTTGTTTTAATCACCCTGTTTGCAGGAATCAACGGAATTTTTCAAGCCGGTTTGAATCTGGTCTTCTTCGATGAACTCATGAAAACCGTTCCCTCTGAATTTAGCGCCACCTTTGTTTCGATTGCCCAGGGTCTGCAATATGTCTCTTCCATCCTCTCTCCGCTCATCGGCACATTCATTGCCGACCTTGCGGGAATCAGCGCCGCTCTAATCGTTGGGGGGGTATTGCAATTAATCGGTTTCTTTATGTTCTGGCGAAACCGTCAATTATCTTTTATCCACAACCAGCCCCTTCAAGCCCATTGAGCCCCTCCTGGGCATCCTAACTTATCCAATCAACCGGCAAGTGGTCAATCCGATTGATAAAGAGAATATACAGTTCTTCTTTCTCTACCTCAATTTGAGTTACCCCCGTATTATTCATGACAAACCAGCCCTGATAGGGGGGAGTTATCCCTAAGAGTTCGTTCATAAAGTAATTAAAAAAAGCCCCATGGCTGATCAACACAACCACATGATCGGTATTTCGATGCTGCTCCATCAGCCAATTTACCACACGTTTCGCCCTTTGGTGAGCCTGCTCATCCAACTCATAAGAAGCGTTATACCAACCCTGCCCATCCAGTTCTTCAACGAACTGCAAACGCGGATACGCCATTTTCAGTTCACTCGGTTTCTTGCCGGGTAAGCCAACATTGAGTTCAGTTTCGGGATCTTTGAGATATACACCGCCAACCTCGTGTAAATCCCGCAGTCCTAAAATCGGCAAATTGTACCGATCCGCAATGGGTTGAGCCGTTTGAAGGGAGCGCCACATTAAACTGCTATAAAGGTAAATATTTTTCAAATCGGGAAATTGAACGGCAGCCTTCATTGACAAATACCGTCCGAAATGATCCCGTAAAGCCAGAGATTGCTTGATCCCCAATTCGGACAAGGTCGGGTCGCTGGAACGGCCGTCATTACTGCCCGTCTGATCCCAGAGCAAGTTATTGGTTGATTGAGCATGTCGGATGAACAAAATACGCATATAACCAATTTCCTTTCACGATTGGCGAGGCAGGTTGGTATTTAGTATATAATTCACAATACCTTTTCGAGCGCCTGCATATTATACCGTTCAAATTTTCTTAATCTATGGTTCATCAAGGTTACTGGAAAAACCAATCGGTTACCATCAGCGTAAAGACCAATTGCCTAACCATTAGTATTGGCAGCAAAGAAGTTTTCAGTTACGACCTGGCCGGGCGGTTGTGGACAGCGCTGGTAGAAGAAATATCCTACCGACGCGGATTAGACGGTAAGGTGGTAGCCAAATGGCAAACCCCCGATAAAACCCGCCATCGCCGATGGCTTTCGCAGGAAGAATCTGCCGATTTGATTCAGCGCGGCCATGACCTCTTAAACAATCTGTTACTAAATTTACGCAAAAACCAGATCGATCTCAACCCGCCTTTGGACGAAAAAGGATGGCGGGACTTACAAACCGCAGCCTCGTTCGACAATTCGCTTTCTAAAGCGGATGCCTTGAAGTATCATCAGGTTTATAAACCCGTCGGAATCCTGCCTCCGGACCAATATATTTCCGTGGTTTTACAGGCTGCCGAAGGCTGTTCCTTCAATACCTGTACATTTTGCGACTTTTACCGCGACCGCCCTTTCCGGATTAAGCGCGAGGACGAGTTCCGCGAGCATATCCGATCCGTAAAGGAATTTTTAGGAGACGGCCTCAGCCTGCGGCGTACAATTTTCCTCGGCGATGCAAATGCGCTGGTTATTCCTATGCCTCGCCTGATTCGCCATTTTGAGATTATTCACGAGGAACTCGATGTTGAAAGGTTGGGGGGTATATTTGCCTTCCTGGACGGCTTCAGCGGGGAGCGTAAAACCCCTAAGGATTTTGCCCACCTGGCTGAATTGGGCTTAAAACGAGTCTATATCGGGATGGAATCGGGACACGAACCATTGCTCAAATTTTTACGCAAGCCTGGCGCTCCACAAGATGTTCTTCAAGCCGTCCGGAATATCAAGGCCGGTGGAGTAGCCGTTGGAATCATTGTGTTACTTGGCGCAGGCGGTAAAACTTATGCAGAACCTCACATCCAGGACACGATCAACGTGATTAATGCCATGCCATTAGATTCCGAAGACCTGATTTACTTTTCGGAGCTGGTCGAAAACGAAAATCTGCCCTATGTCCAAAACGCTTACCAAACCTCGCTTCAGCCATTGAGCGCTGAGGAACGTATTAAACAAGGCGAAGCCATCGAAAACCAACTGGTTTTCGGCCTGGAAGGTGGCACTCCCCATATCAGCCGCTATGACATCCGCGAATTTGTCTACTGATTCCCTGTACCGTGGTGAGATTACGGTTGTATTCCATGGAAATTTGACCGATTTCTTCAAGTCCCCATCGGATAGTTTTGTCACTCATTTTCAGATGCGTGAAAAGACCAGCTTAAAACACATCGTCGAAGCGCTGGGTGTCCCTCATCCCGAAATTGGCAAAACTCTTGTCAACCAGAAAGAGGTTAATCTATCGTATCATCCCATTCGCGGTGATCACATTCATATTTACCCAAGGCAAATTGAACAAGCCATTGAGAATAAGGATTGCCCCAGGTTTATTTTGGACAACCATTTGGGGAAATTGGCCGCCTATTTACGCCTGTTAGGTATTGATACTTTGTACAACCATCAATATGACGATGATCAGATTGCTCAAATTTCCGCTCAACAAAATCGAATTGTACTGACCCGTGACCGTGGATTGTTGAAAAGAAAAGTCATCCAGCATGGTTACTGCGTGCGTCAAGACGATCCCCTTTCTCAGGTAACCGAGGTCATCCATCATTTTCAACTTGCCCCGCATCTCAAACCTTTTAGCCGCTGCCCGCGCTGCAATGGTTTGTTAGAAAAGGTGGATAAACAAACCATCCTCGATCAATTATTGCCACTAACCCGTTTATACTACCAGGATTTCAGTCGTTGCTCTCATTGCGGTCAAATTTACTGGAAAGGCTCCCATTATGACCGGATTAAGCCTGTCATTCAACGCTTTGCCACCATCCAAGACGAGGAACCATGAACTTTACCTTCCCGCTCGGAAAACTTCCCCATGAATACTTACAACAACTCATTAACACCCTTCCCACAGACTCAGAACGGGTAATTCTAGGGCCGGGTATTGGTTTGGACTGTGCCGTTGTCGATTTTGGCGATCGCTGCTTGGTATTCAAAAGCGAACCGATCACATTCGCAACCCGTCAAATTGGCTGGTACGCCGTCCAGATAGCCGCCAATGACATTGCCACAACCGGCGCAAAACCCCAATGGATGTTGCTCACGATGTTGCTGCCAGAAAAAAAGACCACCCCTTCTCTGGTGAATGAAATCGCTCAGGAGGTCAGCCAAACCTGTCGGCAGATGGGTATCGTTCTGATCGGCGGGCACACGGAAATTACCAGTGGGTTGGAGCGGCCAATTTTGGTAACCACCCTGATTGCCGAAATGAATCGCGAAAAATTAATCACTCCGCGCGGGACAAAGCCCGGGGATGTCTTGATTTTAACCAAAGGTATTCCCATCGAAGCCACAGCGCTCTTGGCAAAAGAATTCCCGCAAAACTTATCGCATCTCATGAGTGAAGCGGAAATTTCTCAAGCCCAAAACTTCCTGAAAGACCCTGGCATTTCCGTCAGCCGGGACGCAGAAATTGCAGTCAACGCCGGTGAAGTCCATGCCATGCACGACCCAACCGAGGGCGGTCTGGCTACTGCTCTCTGGGAGCTGGCTTACGCCAGTCAGAATACTTTGGTCATCGAACCTTCTCGGGTCTATATTCCACCCATTTCGCAAAAAGTTTGTTCCGTGTTTGGACTGGACCCGATGGGTACGCTCGCTTCCGGAGCGCTCGTGATTGCCGCTTCTTCCTCTTCGGGGCAAACAATTGTCAACGCTTTACAGGAAAATGGAATTTCTGCAACCATTATTGGTAAAGTAGAACAAGGGCAACCGGCTGTTCACCTAATTACTCCCAGCGGCAAGCAGTTACTGACCAAATTTAACCGGGATGAAATTGCCCGCCTTTTTGAAACGATCTAAATAATAGCGGAGTTTAGAAAACATGGGCTTTATCCTTTCCGTAATTTTTGGTTTTGCACCCATGTTGGTGTTTGCCCTTTTGGTAT
This sequence comes from uncultured Bellilinea sp., assembly GCA_938040735.1. GTDB lineage: Bacteria > Chloroflexota > Anaerolineae > Anaerolineales > Anaerolineaceae > Bellilinea. Next base: position 20,728 of record CALHYE010000010.1, on the reverse strand, counting down.
ACTGGCTCGACCGCTTTGAAAAAGAACCCCGTCATCTATTAGGAGGCGCGTTTGTTTGGGGAGCGGTGGTTGCTGCCGGTTTTGCTTTCTTCATAAACACACTGCTTGGAACAGGCATATTTATCCTTACCGGTTCAGAACTCATCGCTCAACAAACAACCGGCTCAGTCATCGCACCCCTCATTGAAGAGATTTTGAAGGGCATGGCGGTCTTAATTGTCTTTTACTTTTACCGTAAAGAGTTCGACTCCGTTCTGGATGGAATTGTCTATGCCGGTATCACCGCGCTGGGCTTTGCGGCTACCGAAAACACCTACTATATCTACAATTATGGGTTTTTGGAAAGCGGATATCCCGGTTTATTTACACTGGTCTTCATTCGGGTGATACTGGTGGGCTGGCAGCATCCGTTCTATACCGCTTTTTTTGGAATTGGGTTGGCTCTTGCCCGCTTAAGTTCGGATTGGTTAAAGAGACTTTTCTTTCCGATTACAGGGCTTATCGCTTCAATCCTGTTGCACAGCATCCACAACACCATACCTGCGCTAATCCCTGGCGTAGCCGGCATTGTGGTTGGAACGGTATTTGATTGGACTGGCTGGATCGGCCTGAGCATTTTCATCCTATATGTAATTTACCATGAAAAAAAGTTGATTCAATCGGAACTGATGGAGGAAGTGCAATTGGGCATCATTACCTTGGAGCAATACCTTAAGTCCTTCTCCATAATTGCCCGGCTGAAAGCATTAGTGAAGCATCTGGGAAAGCCTTCTTTCCGTACAATTTCTCATTTTTATCAACTTTGCGCTGAACTCGCCCATAAGAAACATCAATTCCAGCGCATGGGTGATGAGGGGGGCAATCTGAAAATAATTGCTCAACTGCGCAGCGAATTGGCGGAATTAAGCCAAATGATCCGTTAATTTCAAAAATCTTGTTCTCAACCGAAAGCGTGGTAAAATCTAGGCACAACAAAATAAGATGATTTTGCGCCCGTAGTGAAGTGGACATCACATTACCCTCCGGAGGTAAGAGCCCGAGTTCGAGTCTCGGCGGGCGCACTAATTTTTAATCTATCCTTTGTTAACATTCTACTAATACTTGTCTGGTATAAATGATTTCGATAATCTGGTCAAAGCGAAATCAAAATGTCAACACGGAGGATTAAAAGATGGAACTGATGTTTGGAGGATACGGTTTATACATCCTCTTTTCACTACCGGCCTTGATTTTAGGTTTTTGGGCTCAAATCCGGGTGCAAAGCGCGTTTAATAAGTTTTCGCGGGTACGAACTTATGCAGGTTTGAGCGGCGCTCAAATTGCCCGCCGCATGCTCGATTCGGTCGGTTTATCGCATGTTCGGGTAGAGCAATCTCGCGGGTTTTTGAGCGATCACTACGACCCGCGCGCAAAAGTCTTACGCCTCAGCCCGCAAGTTTACCAAAGCAACAGCGTTGCTGCCGCTGGTGTAGCCGCCCATGAAGCCGGTCACGCCATTCAGGATGCCAGCGGGTATACTATGCTCCAACTCCGCTCCGCATTGGTACCCGGAGTTCAACTTGGAAGCTGGCTCGGTCCGATTATCTTTATCATTGGCTTCTTCCTCTCGCCGACGATTGGCACATCCATTGCCTGGTTGGGTATTGGATTATTTGCCCTGGCAGCCGTATTTGCTCTGGTAACGCTCCCCGTGGAATTTGACGCCTCGCGCCGCGCCAAAGCCTGGTTATCCACCTCTGGGGCTATTTACAACGAAGAGATCCGCGGTGTGAATAGTGTGTTGGATGCCGCCGCATTGACTTACGTGGCTGCCGCGGTTCAGGCAATTTCCACAATCCTTTATTACGTATTTCTCCTGACTGGACGCAATCGAGATTAAGCTAACTTTCTGGATAACCTCTTTGAACGCTTGGCATGCAGCCAAGCGTTTTTTCTGTGAAAATGCACACAAAAAACGGATAGTTAATGTAAAATTAAAACAAAATAAGTCAAGTCTAATCATGGTTAACCGCGAGGTCAAATGATCACCAGAACCGTCCCCGATATTGTTGTAGGGAGGCTGCCCCGCTATCTACAAGCCCTGGAGCATATGCACCGCGAAGGGATCAAAACCACATCTTCGCAGGAGCTGGGGGAAGCGATTGGCATTTCTGCTGCCCAGATTCGCAAGGATCTTTCTCAGTTTGGCGAGTTTGGCAAGCAAGGCACGGGTTACTCAGTGGCCTATCTGGTTGAACAGTTGCAAGCCATCTTGAAATTAACCACGATATGGGATCTTGCCTTAGTCGGGATGGGGGATTTGGGCAATGCGCTTGCCCGCTATCAAGGATTTGCCGAACACGGTTTTCGTATCACGGCTGCTTTCGATAATGACCCCGAGAAAATTGGCAAAGAGGTCGCCGGCCTGATCATTCAAGACAGCCGGGAAATGAAAAGGATTATCCCCCAATTGGGAATCAAAATAGCCATGTTGACCGTTCCAGCATCCGTCGCACAAAGCGTGGCGGAGGAATTGGTGGATGCTGGCATTCGCGCCATCCTTAACTACGCCCCCATCAGCCTCAATTTACCGAACGAAATTCACGTGGAGAATATTGACCCGATCATCAAGCTGCAGCATATGACTTATTACTTAGATTAATATAAGGTGCAGAAACCCTTAGAAATTAATCAAACTCCGCCGCAGCGTATCCCTCATTGCCAATGCCCGGCAAGCGCCTTCGGCGGTGCAGGTGAGCGGATTATCTACCAGATAGGCAGGAATACCCAATGATTTGGTCAGGAATTTATCCATACCCCGCAGTAATGCCCCTCCGCCACACAGCGCCACACCACGATCAATAATATCGGAGATCAATTCGGGTGGAGTTTTTTCCAAAACCCGCCTGACCAGCCCGACAATTTCATCCAAAGGTTCTTGGAGAGCATCCACAATATCATCAGTGGTTAGACTGACCGGTCTGGGCAAACCGCTAACCTGATCCTGACCTTGCACTTCCATCGTCAGCTGTTGTTCCAATGGAAGAGCTGCTCCAATCCGAATTTTAAGCAGTTCGGCGGTAGTTTGTCCGATGATCACCCCAAATTTCTTTCGGACGTAATCAATAATCGCTTCATCCATCCGCAAACCGCCGGTGCGTGAGGTCTCTGCGGTGACAATGTCATTCATTGCCAGGATAGCGACCTGATTTGTCCCACCCCCTAACGAAATAATCATATTCCCGGATGGTGTATTGATGGGTAAGTCGATTCCCAATGCCGCGGCCAGCGGCTGCTTGATCAGTAAAACTTCACGGCTACCTGTACCCAAACCTGCCTCATGCACAGCCCGGGTTTCTACGCTGGTAATCCCGTACGGGACGGTGATGATAATTCTGGGACGAAAAATCAGCATCGGCCCGCAAATTTTCTTGACGAGATATTGCAATAAATTCTCGGTTATTTCAAATTCGGCAATTACGCCATGCCGCAAAGGCCGCACCACTTCGATGCTCTCAGAAACCCGTCCCATCATGTCCCTGGCGGCCTGCCCCCACTCGACCATCTTTTGTTCTTCAACCACAATCGCAACCACGGTTGGCTCTTGCAATAAAACCTGGCTGCCTTCCGCGATGACCGTATTGAGCGTGCCCAAATCAATGCCCAATTCCCTTGAAAATGCAGGCATGTCGCTCTATTTCCTTCCGTTCATAAAGATGAGATGCCCACTAAAAGCACCCAAATTTGATTATACCCCGAATGTCTTAACCGCCGCCTATTCGGGGCTGCCCGCTGCGATAACGTTGTGCAGCGCTGATTCGCAAGGTGCTTCGACGCAAAGCCGCCTGTGCCGCCAGATACTCGTCCGTATCTACATCGCTGATTTTACTGAGCAATTCTTCCGCCCGACGACGAGCCTCTTCGGCACGCGCAAGATTGATTTCCATCACATTTTCAGCCGCATCGGCTAGAATGATCACTTCTTCCGGAAGCACCTCCGCCACACCGCCAGCCACTGTGAAGTATTGCTCTTCGCTCTTTTTGCGGACGGTAATAATACCGTACTTTAAAGTCGTCAATAGAGGAGCATGATTCGGCAAAATACCCATCACACCCTCTACCCCCGGCAACACAACGATGTCCACATCGTCCTGATAGACTATCCGATCCTGAGAAATTATTTCACAGTGAATTGGCATGGGTGGTCTCTCTTACGCCAGTTCTTTGGCTCTTTCGTGGGCTTCATCAATGGTGCCAACCATGTAGAAGGCTTGCTCTGGCAAATCATCACAATTGCCGTCCAGAATTTCTCGGAAACCGCGTACGGTTTCTTTGAGCGGCACATACCGTCCCGGACGTCCGGTGAATTTTTCAGCCACAAACATTGGCTGTGAGAAAAACCGCTCAATTTTGCGGGCGCGTGAAACAATCAATTTATCATCCTCGCTCAGTTCATCAATACCCAAAATGGCGATGATGTCTTGCAAATCCTTATAGCGTTGCAATACCCGTTGAACCTCGCGAGCGGTGGAGTAATGTTCCTGTCCAACCACATTTGGATCCAAAATGCGCGAAGTGGAAGCCAGCGGATCCACCGCGGGAAAGATGCCTTTTTCCACAATCGAACGTTCCAGTGCAATGGTAGCATCCAGATGAGTAAAAGTAGCCACCGGCGCGGGGTCGGAGTAGTCGTCTGCCGGCACATACACCGCTTGCATCGAGGTGATGGATCCATTGCGAGTTGAGGTAATTCGCTCCTGCAGTTCGCCCATTTCGGTTGCCAGAGTTGGCTGGTAACCCACGGCAGAGGGCATACGCCCCAAAAGGGCCGAAACTTCCGAACCGGACATGGTGAAACGGAAAATGTTGTCAATAAACAACAACACATCCCGACCCTGATCGCGGAAGTATTCCGCCATGGAAAGCGCCGTCAGCGCTACCCGCAGGCGTACTCCAGCCGGTTCGTTCATTTGCCCAAAGACCATGACGGTATCTTTCATCACGCCCGATTCGAGCATTTCGCGGTAAAGTTGCGTCCCCTCACGGGTGCGTTCGCCCACCCCCGCAAACACAGAATTACCCTGATGAACGGTGGCAATCGAGCGAATTAATTCCATGATGATTACGGTTTTGCCGGTGCCGGCCCCGCCAAAAATACCCGTTTTACCGCCCTTGGTAAAAGGCGCTATGAGGTCAATCACCTTGAGTCCGGTCTCGAAAACTTCAACCCGTGTGGATTGTTCGGCAAAAGTCGGCGCCGGGCGATGGATGGGGTAATGGATGTCGGACACAACCGGCCCGAGGTTATCCACCGGCCTCCCTAGCACATTGAAGATACGGCCAAGAGTGGTCTCGCCAACCGGGACTTTGATCGGCGCATACGTTCGGCGTGCCGGCAGATTACGCACCAACCCGTCGGTGGAATCCATGGCAATGCAGCGTACCCAGTTATCAGGCAGTTGTTTTTCAACCTCTAAAACCAGCGGATCTTTGCCGTCCCGATCAACTTCAACCGCTTCATACAGATCGGGCAGATCATCTGCCGGAAACTCAACATCCACCACACCACCCAGAATTTGAACCACACGACCGGTTGCTTTTTCCATAATTTGAACAATTCCTCCGTCAATCTCTCAAAGTTGGCTTATGCTCTTTCCGTCATTGCCTGGGCAAGCGCTTCAGCGCCTCCGGTAATGTCCAGAATGTCATTCGTAATCGAAGCCTGTCTGGCTTTGTTGTATTCAATTTGCAATGCGCCGACCAATTCTTTCGCGCTGTCGGTTGCATTCCGCATGGCAACCATGCGAGCGGCGTGTTCGCTTGCCTGTGCGGATAAAATGGCTTGATAAATCTGTAAAGCAGTGAAGCGGGGAATAATCTCATCCAGCAGCTCTTCTGCGCCCGGCTCGTAAGAAAACACACGGGTAGAAACTGTGGCAGAACGAATTTGCTGGATGGTTGTATTCTCTTCCGGTTTTAATGGTAATAAGCGGCGGATAACCGGCTCTTGCTTCAACATGCTGATAAACTCGGTGTAAGCAATGAAAACCTCATCAACATTGCCTTTCAAGTATTCGTCCACGACCAATTTGCCAATCGGTGCGCAGATATTAAACGATGGGTTAACCGGTAATCCACTAAATTCTGCGATCACCGGTCTGCGCCGTCGTATCAGCATGTCTCGGCCTTTTCTTCCCACCGTAACAAATTCCGCCGGCACGTCATGTTCGCGCATGGCAATCAAGGTGTGACGGACAATATTGACATTGTAAGCTCCAGCCAAACCACGATCAGAAGTAACCAGCACCACTAAATCTTTTTTGGCTTCTTCCCTGTCCGCCAGAAGTGGATGAAGGCTTTTTCGCCCCGGCTGGCGTGAAAGATGTACCAGCACCTCCCAGGCTTTTTTAGCGTACGGGCGAGTTTGTTCGTTGGCTTGAATCGCCTTTCTTACTTTGCTGGCGCTTACCGTTTCCAGCGCCCGCGTTACCTGTGCCAGATTTTTGATGCTGCGAATTCGCAGCCGCATTTCACGTATAGATGGCATCCCTCTCCCTCAAATTGCTGGGACTTTTATACCCAACTTGCATTAAAACCGTGAATAGCTTCTCTCAAGCGGGCTTCTATTTCAGGAGTGATCATCTTTTTTTCCTGAATGTCCTTTCCAATATCCGGGTGAGAGGACTCCATATAACGCAGGAAAGCGCTTTCCCAAGCCTTGACCCGATCCACTGGTACATGATCCACAAAGCCGTTGACGCCGGCGAAAAGAGCCATTACCTGATTTTCCAATGACATCGGTTCATATTGGGGCTGTTTGAGAATTTCTTGCAACCGCAAACCGCGGTTCAATTGAGCTTGGGTGGCTTTATCCAGATCCGAACCAAACTGAGCAAATGCGGCCAAATCGCGAAAAGCAGCCATATCCAACCGCAGCCGGCCGGCAACCTGTTTCATGGCTTTGGTTTGGGCATCACCGCCAACCCGCGAAACCGAAATACCTACATTAATTCCCGGTCGAATACCCGCATTGAACAGGTTTGACTCTAGGTAAATCTGCCCATCGGTAATGGAGATAACGTTGGTGGGAATGTAAGCCGAAACATCACCCAACAGGGTTTCGATGATGGGTAAGGCTGTCAGCGAACCGCCGGTACCTTCAACGGGAAGTACCTTATATTGATCGGCATCTGGCATGGCTTGCAAGGCTTGTTCGGCTTCATGCTTTGCCAGCGGCCCTCGATATTCTTTTCCGTCCACACCATCACTGGCTTTGGCTTTTGAACCTTCGTACTTTTTTGGCACAATCACAAAGTGGGTTGCAAGACGCGCCGCTCGCTCCAGAAGGCGGGAATGCAGATAAAAAACGTCGCCGGGGTAGGCTTCCCGTCCCGGTGGACGCCGTAATAGCAGGGAAATCTGGCGGTATGCCCAGGCATGTTTGGAAAGGTCATCATAAATCACGAGGGCATCGCGTCCGGTTTCCATAAATTCTTCGCCAATGGCGCAGCCCGCATACGGTGCAATGTACTGCATTGCTGCCGGCTCATCTGCGGCTGCCATCACCACAATGGTATGCCCCATGGCACCATAACGCTCCAGCAAGGCAATGGTGCGGGCAATGGCAGCCTTTTTCTGCCCGATGGCAACATAAATACAAATCAGGTCTTTACCCTTTTGATTGATGATAGTGTCAATCGCAATGGCGGTCTTGCCTGTCTGACGATCGCCAATAATTAACTCACGCTGACCTCTTCCAATCGGTATCATGGCATCAATTGCCTTGATACCGGTTTGGACGGGTGTATCCACGTCCTGCCGTTCAACCACACCCGGAGCAATTCTTTCCAGAGGCCGATAACGGTTAAAAACAATTGGCCCTTTCCCATCTATCGGCTCACCCAAGGCATTGACCACGCGCCCAATCAGACCATCGCCAACCGGAACCGAGGCAATTCGTCCGGTGGAGCGAACCTGCATCCCTTCAGAAACCGTCAGGTAATCTCCCAATATCGTAACGCCAACCCGGTCTTTTTCGAGGTTGAAGGCGATTCCCATCACGCCGTTTTCAAACTCCACCAATTCCTGAGATTGCACGCCAGCCAATCCTTCAACTTGAGCGATACCATCCCCGGCTTCGATCACGGTGCCGACATTACGAATTTCAAGCTGCGGCTGATAAGATTCAATTTTCTCTTGAAGGTCGCTGGTTAACTGTCTGATCAGGTCGGTCATTGAGCCTCCGAAAGGAAGTAAGGTTTGACGGGCTAAATTAATCTATTAGTTCATTATTCCAACTTAACGGGTTAAATCATACTAGAAAGAAAGACCTTTGTCCAGTTGCAGATATGGACAAAATTCATTCAATTTTATTTTGAAAAATACTGAAGCGCAAGCCGTAGTCTTTCTTCAACATCCTCCGAGGCATCCCGCGGCAAGGATTGGATGGCGCTTTGCGCCTCCACCACGCTGTAACCCAAAGCAGTCAACGCTTCTAAAACCTGCAAGTCCACATCCACCAGACCAATCGCTTGCTGCAAAGGACCCCCTTCACCCACCTTACCTTGCAAGTGCAGTAAAATTTTTTGGGCTGTTCGCTTCCCAACACCGGGTACCCGCGCAAACAAATCGGCTTGTTCGCTGAATACAGCCTGACGAATATTTTCCACCGAGAGGGTCGAGAGTATGGAGAGTGCCATCCGCGGGCCAACTCCGTTCACACCTAAAAGCAAGATGAAAAAGTCCCTTTCGGTTTCCGATTCAAATCCATAAATTGACCAGCCGTCTTCCCGTACCACCAGATGAGTATGCAGAAAAATGACATCTCCCGCGCGGGATTGTCTGGCAGTGATCACTGGCACAAACACCTTCACACCCAGGCTTCCAATTTGAACCACCAGGCTGTCTCGCTCGCTTCGAACAACTTCGCCCTGAATATACACAATCATGGATTTTTAAGACCCTCCTGTTTGAACAAATTCCCCCCGCCTCTGGTTGAAAATTTCATAAACACATAATGCCGTAGCCACAGCCAGGTTGAGCGAATCGCTTTTGCCGCGCATTGGAATTGCAACCGTCTCATCGCAAATCGCAAAATGTTTTTCTTGCAGACCATGCCGCTCGCTGCCCATCAGAATGACCAGCCGTTTGGGATATTGGAATAAATGGTAATCTTTTTCAGCCTTATCTGACGTGCCAATTACAGGAATTGAATGAACCTTTTTCCAAAAAGCAAATTGTTGAAAAGCCGCCTTGATAAGGACTTGATTAAAGATTGCCCCCATACTGGCACGGATACTCGCAGGGTCGTAGGGATCAGTGCACTGGTCCAACAGGATTACCCCCTTAACCCCGGCTGCATCGTTGGTACGCAAAATTGTTCCCAGATTCCCCGGATCAGCTACCGAATCCAACGCCACCCAGATTTCATCCTCTGTAGGTGTAACATTCTCCAGTTCGACCCACTGCTGATGAATTACCGCCGCAATTCCCTGCGGACCATCTTTTGAGGAAATGGACTCAAATACTTCCTCACTAACCGGGAGTACTTTTCCTCCCATTGTTTGAAACTTTTCAATCAGTTGAAGGCCGAAGAGGCTGTTCAACAAAGACGGGCAATAAATCAAAAACTCGACCTGCCAGTTCGAAGCAATCGCCTCCCCAACAATCCGCAGCCCCTCCACAAAAAATAAACCGCTTTGCTGTCGTTCTTTTCGTTCCCGCAATTTCCGGATTTGCTTAATAGTTGGATTAGAGGTGCTGGTAATCATTTCTCTAAATTTCTAAAGCGGACACTGTGTAAATGACAAATCGCAATTGCCAGGGCATCCGCTGCATCATCTGGAGATGGGATCTCTTCCATGTTCAGTAAAGCCCTGACCATGTACTGAACCTGCTTTTTATCTGCCGAACCATAACCCGCAACCGCCTGTTTAACTTCCAAGGGGGTGTATTCACTCACTTCAATTGAATTCTCAGCCATCGTTAACAGGGCTACCCCTCTAGCCTGACCAACCGCAATGGCTGTTGTCACATTTTTTTGAAAAAACAATTTCTCCACCGCCGAACTTTCAGGACGGTGGAGTTGAACAATCTTTTCCAGTTCCCGGTGCAACACCAACAAACGCTGAGCCAGCGGTAGGTGTGGCGGGGTGGTTATTGTTCCATAATCAACTAACACAACACCATCTCTGGTATCACGCACAACGCCGTAACCGGTCGTTGCTAACCCCGGATCAATACCCACCACTAACACGAGGTTTATTCCTGTGCCAGAGTTGCCATCGCCTCCTCGGAGATGCGCAAATTGTGATACACATTTTGCACATCGTCCAAATCTTCCAGACTTTCTATCGCCCGCAAGACCTGTAAAGTTTCCTCCGTCCCAAGTTCCATCTCGGAGGTTGGAATCATCCTTAAACCGGCATCTTCAGGTTGAAATCCAGCCTGACGCAGAGCATCCGAAAGAGTCTTGAAGGTTTCAACCGGACCGATAATTTCAATGGTACCGTCATCGTAATTGACATCTTCCGCGCCGGCTACAACAGCCACATCAAACAATTTTTCCATGGTTGATTCATCCCCGGGCACGGCAAAGTAAGCTGCTCGTTTGAACTGCCAGGCAACCGAACCGGCCTCACCCAGACTGCCGCCCGCGCGTGTGAGTACGTGACGCACCTCAGCAACTGTACGATTGCGGTTTTCAGTGACACACTCGATCATCAGCGCAACACCGTGTGGAGCATAGCCTTCGTAGAAAACCTCTTCAAATGCTGCGCCTTCTTTTGACTCGCCCGTGCCGCGCTTAATCGCCCGCTCGATGTTTTCTTTAGGCATGTTTTGACTGCGCGCTTTATCAACTGCCAGTCGAAGACGGAAATTGGTTGCCGGGTCTCCTCCACCTTCCCGTGCCGCAAGGACAATTTCCCGCGTCAGGCGGGTAAATAATTGCCCGCGCTTGGCGTCCATCGCGCCTTTCTTGCGTTTAATGGTTGCCCATTTGGAATGACCAGACATATGATGTTCTCCTTAACCCTGAACAAGTGCCAGACAGTCAAAATTTTCTAAATTATACCATGCCGTTTGCCGGTAAATCACCTTTTTTCAATAAAGCCGCACCCCCTACTTTGAACTTACAGGATGTTTACAAATCCGAACACCGTATTGATTTATCACCAAAATACTACTAAATTATAACCATGTTGATTCACTTTCATCCATCACAACAACAACAAATCATGAAGAAATTAACCAACTTTATTTTGATGCTGGCATTCTTCCTCAACACCGTCTTCCTGCCGATGCAAAAAACCATTCCAATCACCGGTTTGCCAATTTATCTAGACGGGCGTCCGCCTTTTATTGTTCAACTGACTCAAGACCCGTTGGAGTCATTTATCGCTCAGGTCGCCGAACCACCAACGAGCGCATATCCGGTCGGCTTGTTTCATCCCGTACTTCTGCAGTCAGAAATCATCCAGCAGCCAAAAAACAACCCCGGTTTTGTCAGTACGGATGCCAAAAAACTGACCCAATTCAGTATGGCAAGCCAGTATGGCGTGACTGCTTTACTAGCCCATAACTACCTGATGGGAGAATCTTTCTTCAAAATTAAGACAGGTGATGTTCTGACCGTCGTTTACGGAGATAAAACCTATCAGGAGTATCGCGTCGAAGAAATCCGTCGTTATCAAGCCCTGACCCCCAACAGCCCCTACTCAAAATTTATCAATCTGGCCGACCCGGAAAAAACGGTCATCACCGCAACCGATTTGTTTTACGATGTTTACACCCAGAAAGGCACGCTTGTTCTGCAAACCTGTATTGAAAAAGACGGTGAATTTTCCTGGGGGCGGCTTTTTATCATTGCTGTCCCACTGGAACCAGAAACTGTCTATTCACTCCACTAAAAAATCTTCGGGGACAACAAAGGGTTCGCCCACCGGTTGAGCAACTACAATCAGGCGGTGAGTGTTTGTCCATGCCGGCCAGCAAGTCACCAGAGTCACCCGCTCATCTTCGGATGGTAAAATCCAACGGGCATTTTCCAGGCGGGTTTGTACATCAACATTCCGCTCCGGCAGAATCATGACATTGACAACCTGGTATCGAAGAGCCACTGTTCCCCCCACCAAAACAATCTCATCGCCGGGTTGAACTTTGTGTAAATTTTCAAAGACCTTGCCATCCACATTATGATGTCCAACCAGCACGGTGTTCCCTACCTGCCCCAAAACCGCCGAGCCGGTGTACCACCCCACTGCAAACTTATCTGGAGCCTGCCACTGCTCATAAATTTCGCCGCCAATCCGGGCTTGTTTTGATCGGGTTGGGACAATCGGGGCATCCAATTGAATAGAGGGGATGACCAGACGAGTTGGAATTACCGCAGGCCGGGTAGCCTCCGGCGTAATCGCACTCTCAGGGGCGGCCGTACTCGCGTTCGGCTCACCCTCATTTTTCAGGTCGGCTGTGATTGCGGGCATGGTTGGAAGGGGCGGTAGAGATGGTGAACCTGCTTGTGGCGACTCGGTTTCCAAATTCAAAGGTAGCGATAATGGGATGAAACCTGTATCGCCCTGATTTTTCTCCCAATCCTCAAAACTGGCAAACTGGACACCCACCAGTTCGGCCGTGGATAGCGCCAAACCGGCAATCCCAATTAAGACCAATATCATACCGACAAGGATTAATGGTCTCGATTTCAGGTTGATCACTTACTTGACGCTCTGCAATGCTGGTTTATCTTTTGAAAGGCATCGGCAATGAACCCGGTTACTCCTCACCCGTGTTCAGTTTGTAACCCAACCGGTCAATATTGATAATGCGCTCGGCAAATGTCGGATCAACCTCTTCAAACTTTTGCCGGAGTAGATATACCAGATATTTGATCCGCTGGCGCGCCTGTGGAAAGTCCCTTCCCCACACCCCTTGGGCAATTTTTTGGTAGTGGACTATTTCTGGAGCATGTTTGGCGAGCATCAAAAGCACACCGAATTCTTTTCCGGTCAGTTGTATGCGAGTATTTCGCAGCCGAACCTCACGGGTTTGGGTATCAATTGCCAATCCAATTTGAGGAAAGACATAGCGGTTACCCTCGCGGTTCGATTTGGAGCGGCGCAAAACTGCATTGACCCGGGCTACCACCTCGGCTTTGTAAAACGGCTTTGTCATATAGTCATCCACCCCTTTTTGCAAGCAGGTGACTATATTATCTTTATTGGTCAGGGCCGTCACCACAATAATGGGGGTATTAGTGACTTCTCGCAGACGCTCGACAGTTTCCCATCCATCCATTTCCGGCATCATCAAATCCAACACAATCAAATCAGGGAAACTGAGACTGACTTTATTCATAGCCTCTTTCCCATTTGAAGCGCTGAGGACATCAAAGCCGGCATGACGAAGAATTTGCTTTAACAAAAATGCAGTATCCTGATCGTCCTCCACAACCAGAATGCGTGGGCGCTCGCTTGCATAAAATTCATCCAGGTCCGCCCCAACTTCTTCAATTGGTGTTTCCATTTTTTTCCTCCTTGGCTGATTTTCAAACACAAAAACCGGCGCCAGGCCGGTTTCGCTATTGGCTCCCTGAATACCTGCCCGCCTTGAAAAACGGGCCAAGCGACCAGTTTTAGCATTCAGATCAACGCCGCCTCTTCGAAAGAGTATGGTCATTTATTAAAATGAGACTTGATTGCTCAAATTATGTTAAATTCATTATAGTAAAAAAAAATGGTTTGTCAATACTAACCATCATTAAACTACAAAATACCGTTTAACTCATGGATTTACTTCACTAACAACCGGATTTATCAGTTCACCAATACCTTCAATACTGATTTGGATTTTATCACCCGCTTGAAGTTTTCCAACCCCCGCCGGAGTTCCTGTTAATATCAAATCACCCGGCTCAAGTGTCATAACCGATGAAATAAAGGCAATCAATTGGGGGATGGAAAAGACCATATCTCGGGTTGAAGCCATTTGGCGAACGTCGTCATTCACCCGGCAGGTAATCAAAAGATCATACGGATCAATCTCGGTTTCCACCCACGGACCAACCGGACAGAACGTATCAAAACCTTTACCCCGCGTCCATTGCCCGTCTTTCCGTTGAAGATCACGGGCTGTTACATCGTTTGCGATCGTATAGCCGAAAACAAACTGGTTAGCTTGGTCCGCCGTTATCCATCTTCCTCTTTTACCTATTACAACACCTAACTCAGCCTCATGTTCTACCTGTTTCGATTGAGGGGGAAGAACAACCGCCTGCTCAGGCCCGATCAAGCTGGAAGGGGGTTTCAGGAAAATTAATGGGATTTCCGGCACCTCAACCCCATGTTCGCGGGCATGATCCACATAATTTCTGCCAATGCAAATGATTTTGGTTGGTTGTACTGGTGTCAGCAATTTTACCGATTCAAGCGGCATCTCTGCAGGCAAACGGCGATAATCTCCAAAGACATTGCCGTCAATAGGGCCAACGCGATCTTCATAAATCCATCCCCAACGGGGTTCTTCCCGGTCGAATTGATAGCGAACAAACTTCATTCCAGCCTCACGATGAAGTAATCTATTTAGAGTTTAACACATAAAAAAGAAACAAGGTATAATATTGCCAATCGCTTCAGAGGGCGGATAGCTCAGTAGGTTAGAGCACATCCCTTACAAGGATGGGGTCGCAGGTTCGAGTCCTGTTCCGCCCACAATTCATTAGAACCGGCCGCGCATGGATTGTCCATAGCCGGTTAATTCTACATAGCCGTATCCACCGACAACCTGATTGCCGATACTCCCCTCAGTAAATACTGCCCCTTCCCAGTAAACATACGAAAGCGTCAATTCCTGCTCAGAAATTAACGGCTGAACATTGAGTATCAGGCCAACCGCCGGAATTCGAATGACCCACTCTGAAGGGTAAACTGCGCCGGTCTTGGTACTTTTCCATCGGTCCCGAACCTCAACCGTGAATTCATCCGACAAAAATAATTGGGTTTGGCCATCCGGTAAAATAAGCGTTGCGCTTGAAAAACGGTCTATACTCCCATCGTCCTTCCTCAATGTGAACAGCATAATCTCCATATCGTTATTCAATTGCAGTGCAAACCAATCCCACCCAACCTGATCTTCACCCAAAGCGCTCGTGCTGAATTCGTGATCCATCCAGCTCAAACCATTCACCTCAAATCGCTCACCAGAAAGCCGGATTTCACCAGAGCTCTTCAGTCTGGTCTGACTGATGTAATAAGAGGCATTACCGACTTCCTCGCCTTTACGACTGTAACCGCGATCGCCCTGTAGAATCTCACCCTTAAGATTTTGCAAACGCAATTCAATCGCACCCTGTTCAGTTTTGGCCTGCATTAGATATTCATTTTCCGCAACTTGAACAACCCTCCAGTCATCCAACCACACTTCATACGCCGGTTCTCCTAACGCTCCCGCGAGACCGGCTGCCCCGCGTCCAACTTTTTCGCTGGCATAAAACCGGTTGTTCTGAACATCGGTCATGGCAAAGTGAGCCAAATAAACCTGTTCAACTCCCCACTCAGAAAGGCGGTCTGTACGCACGGACGGGGATATAATCGCTCGGCGAAAGAAGGTTAACTGGTAACCAAACCGTCTTCCCGATTCGGTAGCCAGATTGCCGGTGTAGTACCACCACTCGGTTTGAAAATCATTATGCGCGCCCTGATCTTTGGGAAATTCAAAGGCCATCGGGCCTTCAGCGCGGGCAAATTCTCCCTCATCGGGCAATTCCAGGTCACCAATGAGACTGGTCTGCCCAGAAACAGGTTGTACCTGAGAGGCGCTCCAACCCCTCCACCCCAACATCCCAGCGAACAACGCCAAAACTAAAAGCAACAAAGATTTATTTCTATTCATAACGAATTGCCTCCGCTGCCGAAAGACGATTCATCTTGATGGCTGGAAGAACTCCCGCCGCCAGCGCAGCACCCAGCGCAATCAGGATTGCCAACAAAAATGCCAGCGGATTAACAGAAAGCAATATTGTCCAACCAAAGGATCGCAAATTAATCACCTCAATCAGAATAATCGCCAAAATAAAACCGGTTGGCGCAGCCAGCAGCCCGGCAATTAATCCCATTAAACCGGTTTCCAACATCACCAAACGCCATAATTCTTTTCCGGTTACTCCCAACGCCTTCAAAATTCCGGTTTCACGCTGCTTTTCGATCTGGATCAAAGAAAGTGTGCTGAGGATACCAATTACAGCCACCAGCGTTGCCAGGATCCGTAAAGCAGCCGTGATGGCAAAGGTTCGGTCAAACACTTCCATCACGTCTTCCCGTAAAGAGGCATTCGCGCGCACCAGCAAATTTTGATTGGTTTGTAAATTCTCCTGAATTTGTCTGGCTGCAACATCAGGGTTAATACCGTCCTTCAAACGCAGCCCAATCGCAGTAACCACATCATCCTCCCACCATTGAAAATAGACATCTTGCCACATTAAAACGCTGCCCTCACTTGAGGCATAATCGTAAAAAATTCCCGCAATCTGAAAGGATTGTGCCCCTTTGGGAGTCTGAAACTCAATCCAATCGCCGAGATACAAGTTTGCTCGATTTGCCAGGGGTTCGGATATGATCACCTGTCCTTGCCGCATGGCTGATGTGATCTGATCAGCGCCCCCAATGGACTCTTTGAAAATCCGCTCTGCCCCAATTTGAGGGTTGTAAGTAGCCGAAAGATTGATCTCTCCCAACTGGCTGATTGCCCGGGTTGCCCTCAGCGTATCAATC
This sequence comes from uncultured Bellilinea sp., assembly GCA_938040735.1. Classification (GTDB taxonomy): domain Bacteria; phylum Chloroflexota; class Anaerolineae; order Anaerolineales; family Anaerolineaceae; genus Bellilinea. The sequence continues at coordinate 3,983 of CALHYE010000010.1, read as the reverse complement.
CTTTCAATGTCATCCCGCTTATTTAGTTGGTCAATCACGATGGGGTCTATGGGAAGGAATGAGGAATTAGCATTGAATCCCGGCACAGAAATATATACATCGCTCTGCAAGGTTTGTTCAAGCCATTGAGTAACCGTAAAACGGAAACTATCAATCATCAAACTGACGCCAATCGTCACTGCAACCGCTACCATCAAAGCTGACACCGCCACCGCTGTTCGGCTTATGGAATTCAACAAATTTCCCGGCGCCATCCTTCCTAAAAATCCAAATAGCTTTTCAAGAACGGGTTTGAAACCGGTCAGGAGCAGCTTCATCAGCATAGGCGAAAACATCGCAACGCCCACAACAACCAGCAAAGTTCCCCCAAATCCAAACAAAAGATGATTACTCGGAACTTGAAATATCAGGTAGCCAGCCCCACTCAACAAAATTCCGCCGGCAGCCAGCAGCCATACCACCGATTCGGCTTTTCTCTCCAATCCGGAACGAGACAACGCCAATCGCGGCTCAATCGAGGCCGCTTCCAGGGCGGGTGGGATGGCAGCCCCCAGGGTAGCCAACACACCCGCAACACCGCCTTTGATCAAACTCACCACCGGAATCCCCACGGCTTGAACGGTAGTCGTGAAGTAAAGATCATTGATCGTTTGCGAAACCATCCCCACGGTGTTCCTGCCTAACAAAACCCCCAGCAGGATTCCCAAACCGGAGCCGATCAAACCAATTATCAAAGCCTCCCCGCTGACGAGGAAAAAAAGCTCTCGGCGTGTTACTCCAAGACAGCGCATCGCGCCAAACAAATCCCGGCGCTGAACCACCGAAAAGGTCATGGTATTGTAAATCAGGAATAAACCAACTACCAGCGCCAGCAAAGACAATGCCGAAAGGTTCAGTTGGAATGCTTCGGTCATTTGACGGACACTTCCCTGCCTTGCCGCCACGGTTTCCAGTCTCAAGTCAGGCGGCAGTTGAGATTGGATTGTTTCAGCAATTGCCGGAAACTCTTGGGGTAAGATCAGGTCAATCCGATCTAAATACCCCACCCTACCGCTGATCTCCTGTGCCGTGGCAATATCCGCCAATAAAATGCCGTCCAGACTGCGCTCCGCCAATCGGTCGGTTGGCTGCAATATCCCTGCAATCCAAACCAACTGCTCCCGCCCGCCGGCTTCAATCACAAAACCATCCCCTATCTCCAGCCCTAACCGTTCAGCCAAATTTTCCGATACCATGACCGACCCCGGCCGAGTCAGCAGGTCGAAAAAGGCTCGACCGCTAAGCGAATCCGGCATCCAATAGTCCCGAAAAGCCCGATCCACGAAAGGATCAATTCCCAATAGATCAAAGGCCTGCCCCTTCAGAGATGGGATTGAAATATAGGTGGACACAATCGGCGCGGCCAGATTGAGCGTTCCTGATCTTCTTAGTTGCGCATACACTTCTTCACGGATTCCGCTGCCGGATGGAATAATCTGATGGGTGGCTTTTCCAGTGACGACCTCGGTACTTAATTCAAAAGCCCTGCCGGCGCTGGCATTGGCGAGGTCTATCGAAACCATTACGGCTACCCCCAACGCAACTCCCAACAAGATCAAAACACTCTGCCACGGCCGCCGCAGAAGAGTTTGAAAAGCAATTTGAAGCAGACTCTTGGGCAGCCCAAAACTTTTTGGTCTATTCATAACGCTCAACCAGTTGGCCGTCCCGCAAATCCGCGATACGATCGGCAATCGCCGCCGCTTCGCGGCTGTGAGTTACCATAATCAGGTTTTTATTCATCCGGCGGGTCAGTCGGTCAATTAAATCGAGGAGTTTTGCGCTGTTTACCTCGTCCAGGTTTCCGGTTGGTTCATCGGCTAAAACCAGCAGCGGGTCATGCACCAGCGCCCTGGCAATCGCAATCCGTTGTTGTTCACCTCCGGAGAGACGATCCGGGTAGGTATTCTTGCGCGAAAGCAAACCCACCTCATCCAGCAGCGATTCAGCCCGTTCAAGACCCGCCCGGCCTGCCTGATGATTCAAATCCAACGGCAGGATAATATTCTGCCAAACGGTCAAAGTGGGAATGAGATTAAAAAACTGAAACACAAAACCGATCTTTTGACGGCGAAATAGCGTGCGCTGATTCTCGTTTAGTTCATGCAGGTGAATTCCATCAATCGTCACTTGACCCTCATCCAGGCGGTCAATCCCGCTTAACACATTCAACAAAGTAGTTTTACCACTTCCGCTTTTACCAACTACTGCCAGCATTTCACCTTTAGCCAGACTTAAATTTACACCATCCAAAATAACCCGGCGTTGTCCGCCTTCTTGATAAGTTTTTTTTAAGTTGATTAACTCAATAAAATTTGCGGACTGATGATCATTTGGAACAATTTGCCAGCTTTTCGATTTTTCAACGATGCGGTTCATCTTTGTGAATTTCCTTTCGTAATCACGCTTTTTTGATTGTAATGATAATCAACCGAATTGTAAAAAAACTGTACAAAGCCGCTCAAATTAAAAACGGGCTTTCGCCCGTTTGAATCATCTTATGGTCGGTTGTCTAAAACCAGCGTTTTCTTGCGAATATGAATAAGGCAACTCCAATCATAAATAAACATATACTCAAGATTAATTCCCAAGCGATTGGATTCTCTTGCAATGGGAGTTCCACATTCATCCCATAGAAACTGGTAATCATATTCGGAAGGCTGACCAGAATCGTCACGGAAGCCAGAATCTTCATCACCACGTTCAAATTGTTTGAAATAATTGAAGCAAAAGCATCCATCATGCTGCTTAAGATGTTCGAAGAGATATTCACCATTTCAATCGCCTGCTGATTTTCTGTGATGACATCTTCCAACAAATCCTCATCATCGGGATACATTCGAAATAATTGGGTTCGCTGCAATCTTTCGAGCAGAAGTTCATTAGCCTTCAGAGCCGTTGTAAAATAAACCAAACTTTTCTGATATTGCAGCAATTCCAGCACTTCCTTATTCTGCTGCGATTGTTGCAAGCGGTCTTCGGTTTGCTCCACATTCCGGTTGATTTCCCGCAAATACGCCAGAAATTTGGAGGCGTTATTCAACAAAATTCTCAGCACAAAACGAATGCGTTTGGCTGTTGATAGTCCTCTCATCCGTCCGCTTTCAAATTCGCGGATAATATCCGTCTGCCACCGGCAGACTGTAATAATGTATTGGTCGGTCAGGATAATCCCGAGGGGAATGGTGATATAAGGAGCATCCGCTTTTGGCCCCTGGTAATAGGGAATGCGGATTAAGATCAGCATTTTTCCATCATCTTCGCGTTCGGTACGCGCCCGCTCATCCAGGTCCAGCGGATAAGTGATGAAATCCATAGGAATACCCTCAACCGTCAAGCGTTCAATTTCATCCGGGGTCGGATCTACGACGTTGATCCAGCAATTCGGGATAAAATCATCCAGTTGGATTAATCCGTTTTCGGTGCTTTTATAAATTTTGATCATAACCCCTCGTCAAAGGTGGATTTATTCAAATCAATTTTACTACCGGCATAGAATTTCAGAGATTTTTATGAAAAACTTAACTTTCCGTGCTATAATCAAAAAGCACCGGGGATGAACGGTCTCGACGGGAGAGGCTGATTCCGGACTGCGAGCCGAGAGGTGCCGACCTCGTAAAATCAGCACAAAAAACAAGTGCCAATCGCACAAACTACGCTGCTCTTCCTCTGGCTGCCTAAGCCGAGTTGAGCGCAATTGGTCTCCACGTGAGACCACGTCTGTCTGCTCCGCTGCCTGACCGGTAGCAGAACAGGCGTGACAAAGTCAGGCTGCCGCATTCTCCGCCGTGCAGAATGCGAAAGAGGACTTTCGGGTCCGAGCGGCTGGCGGTGGATGTGTTCTGTTGGTCAGCGCATCCCCCGCGAAAACAAAGACCAACTACGCTCGTAGAGGTTCGTGGGTCTAATCTTTCGGACGCGGGTTCGATTCCCGCCATCTCCAC
>CALHYE010000009.1 GCA_938040735.1 uncultured Bellilinea sp. | reverse complement strand
GAAGCGTCCCAGCAGGGGGTCGTAGAAACGGGCGCGGTAGTCGTACAGGCTCAAGGCGGCTTCCTCACGTTGGGCGGTGAATTTGTAGCGCACGGAATACTCACCTGTAGTATAGCGCAATTCGCCCTTACCAAGAAACCCTGATTGCAGCCATGATGGACGCAGGTAGATCAACCCACGGGGTCGTGCCACTCGCCGGTGAAGCCGTAACTTGTTAAGGTGCTGCCGCTGGCGGTTTTTGATAGATCGCTCAACGGATCATGCGATTGGAGGAACGGGCCACTTTTCTGAACACCTCCGGTCTTATACCACTGCCACTACTTTGAAGCGGATGCCTTGCCAGCCTTTGTCAAGAACCAGTTGTGCAATCCGATTGGAGACGATAATCTCCCGCCAGGCAAAATAGCCTGAGCCGAACCATTCATGGGTCAGCATGAAATCGGTGTTTGGAAGCAGGGCATCTCTTTTGATTGGCAGCACGCCCTGCATGTGCGCTTCATGTTTTACCGTACCACATTGGGGACAGACCGTCCTTGGATGTTCTTTATCCAACAAGGCTCCCGGGCGGGCTACGGTTGGGATGAACAACTGGCGTACCCGCTGAGAAACCTGTCCGGTCTTGTGAAGGATCACGTCCCAATCTTCGTATCCCGTGGCCTGAATTTCTTGCAGACCTTGAAGGACTGCTGGGATACAAAAAATCTCATGGGTCCAAATGGTGGTCATGAAGGCTTTTCTTCCAAGATGAGGCTCTTTGGCGATGTGCATGGGGGCAATTTGGCGATAGATGGCACACTTGGGGCAGAGCAGTTCCCGATCCGGTTGATTGAAGGGCCAGGTCATTTTGGGCTGCGGATATCCCTTGCTCAAAGACACAGATCATGCGAAGCCATGCGGCGGAGCGGATTTCTTCCTCTGAGGAAAAGGTTTCTTGTAAATCGGCTGCTCCTAAAGAGGAAATTAATCTGGATACTGCTGGCCAATTCGAATTAGTCTCGGAGATATCGAGGAAAACCAATGATCCTCCATCGCCAGGCAGCTGTAAGGTTTTATAGCTTAATTTCATATCCTTAATGGTTTCTAAGAAAATTGGCTTTAAGGTTGCGTTGAAAGTAACCCTGTGCCAGATTTCCATTTCTGGCCTCCTATTGTCCGAAGATAGTTTGCCTGGCTGCTTCTAATAACGATGGATATCTGGAGTATATATCTTGAGTCACCAACCAGACATACTCTTTAGTAACAGTTGTGGTATTTATTGGATTACTGGAATTAATGTATCCAATAGCATTTCTCCATGCATTAGTAAACACCTGATGTTCTTCCGGAGTGACCGCGACACTCAACCATTGGCGAGCCTGTGATGGAGACTGACCCAGCGCGGAATCAAATCTCTGTTCGATGAGGTGATGAACTTGGAGTTCTTCTTGGATATGACCTTCATCTCATAAAATTGTTATACCCGATGATTCACCCACTCCGCTATTCCACTCGGTTGATCTTCGCCTCCCAACTTCGCCAGCAGCATCACCAACATTATCATCAACAGGTAGTCCTTTCCCTTTGCCTTGTGCGTATTGCTCGCCTATTCGAAATAGGTATACAGACTATCCACATAAAAGATCAATCCATGCTCATTCACCTCTTCCTGCACCGCAAGATTGATATAATCCATTTTGGTCTTCTCCAGTTATTAGAGTGTTGGTGAACAAAGTGTACCGAAGAAGACCTCTCTTTTGTCAATCTCCTCTGTTGAAAGCAGGGTCTAAAGAGATTTATTAATGCATTAATGGTTCGTGGGTGTTCTTTTAATCCCCTTTTTCCTTGGATGATATAATCAATTCCAGAAATTGCGCTTAAACAAACACTGAGGAGGGATTCATGCAGTCCGAATTCCTAACCGCTTAGGAAGCGGCTGAGTATTTACGGATCCCGTTATCGACGGTGTATAAGTTGGTTCAAGATTCACAATTGCTGGGATCTAAGTAAGGTAAGCCTTGGCGGTTTCGGAAAGAAAAAAATACAGAATTGGGTAAAAGATTAAGAGAATAAATTCCAACCCAAGCCCTGATCTTTGGGAATAAATATATGAAACTACAATTTACCAACGGTTATCGCCCACGTTTTGATCAAATAACAAGGATTTTACAATTCCTGCATTCCCAAGAAAGTCGGAGGAAAATCCCTCGACAGGAAATTGTTGCTGGCTTGGGTATCCCCTATAAACAGGTTGAAAATTTGACTAGCATGATGACTGGTTTTGGACTTGTGTTACCACGAGCAACTCTGCTGACGCCATTTGGAAAGGCTGTCATCCAATTCGACCCCTATTTTGATCGGCTTGATACGTTATGGATGATTCACTATCTGGTATCCAGTAATCCTGAATATGTCGTTTGGCATCGAATCATCAATACCGTATTATTTTCTCAAGATCAATTTTCAATTAACCAAGTTGCCGATCACTATTTTCCCGATCTGGCTATCCATTTTTCAGAAAGAACGATTTCCGAAAAATTACCCAAAGAGGTCGGAGCGGTTTTTGCTGCTTACACACGCAGCGAGCTGTCTCATTTAGAGATCTTTGCTGCAAAAGGAACAGGTAATTTTATTAAATCCAAACCGGTGGACGTTCCTGCTCTGGCTTTTTTGTTTTGCCTGGCGCATTTCAGAGAACAACATTTTCCTGGCTCTTCAGCGCTGAGTATTGAGGAGGTTTGCCATGCTGAAAATAGCCCAGGGAGGGTGTTGCTTCTATCCGAATACCAGGTCAGATCGCAATTAGGGGGTTTACATAATGCCGGCCTGGTGCGTTTGGAGCAATTAGCCAACTTGGACCAGGTACGGTTCACCGATGACCTGACGCCAGAATTTGTTCTTCATAAAATCTACGAGGGATAGGATGCCCATTGATGTTTTTGATTACTTAAGAGGGTTGGAGCAAGAACGCTATCGCGCCATTATTATTCATACTGCTCCAATGATGGCTCCAGCCCTAACCACTTTCAGCCAAAAAATCTGTAACCATCTGGGTGGAAAATATCTGGATCTACTAGATTTATTCATTCAATTCCCGGAGCTGAGCGAAAATATTGACTGTTTCGACCCTGAAAAATTCAGAAACTTATTGATTCAACAAAGTCAATCTCAGTCTTTAATGATCGTTGATCGAGTGGATTTCCTGATCGACACGTGGAGAAGATCAGAGCGACAGGGTTTCTATCGGCTGGTGAACAACCAATGGGATGGCTACAGAGAGGGTATGAAAGCCAAACTGATCCTTTGCCTGCAGACTTCGCATGAAATTGAAGCCCTGAGAATTTATGATTCTCAAGGCAAAAGTAGAATCCTGAATCTGACCGACTTTAACGACATCACCTAGGGGAGTTTACAGTCATGATAAAAATTCGCGACATCATACAGATCAATAGCGGTTATACCAGTTATGTTGACCTGTACGAAGAATACTACGACATTGTGAAAAACCGCGGGCGAATGGAACGCTACAAGCCCATCGCCGCCCATCGTCAGGCTTTTGAGAAAATCGCAAACGCGCTCAATCCAAAGGATCGCCGCTTTTACTTTCTATCCGGGAGTTATGGCACGGGTAAGTCCCATCTTTTATTAATGCTGGCGAATTACTTTGCTAACCCCAGTGATGTGCCTGAAATTGAGACGTTCTTCAAGAATTACGAAACCGCGCAGGGTGAGGTGCTACTTAAACCGGGTGAAACGCTCAGAGAACGAAAATCTGCTTCGCTTAAGGATGCCAGGAAATCGGGCCGCTATCTTGTGGCTTTATGCCGGTACAGTTTAAACCTGGACTTTGAAGGAGCGCTGCTAAGAGCGTTGCAGGATGCTCTCAAAGGCGATGAAGCGAATATCCTGGTGGATAGTCATTATCGTGAAGCGTTGCGCCGGATCAAGAATTGGGAAGCCCGCAGAATCGAAAGCCGGTTTTATTCAGACCTGGAAGCCGCCATCGGTAGGTTATATCCCGATTGGACGATTAACGATCTGATAGACGGATTGGAGAAATTTGACGACCAGGCATTGAGCGCCTTCAAGAGTTGTTTCAAGCAAGTGACAGATACCGAATTCGCCTATGAGAAAGACAACCTGCGCGATATCATCTCCGATCTCCTCCAAACCCCCCAGTTTAAGGAGCGATACAAGGGGATTGTATTTCTGTATGACGAATTTGGGGCAGCCATTGATGCAAACTTGGTGAATTACACAACTTTGCTAGATTTTGCTCAATACTGCGCTAATTCCACTTTAGAAAAGGGCGGCACGGTTGTCTTCATTGGAACCGGGCACAAAGCTTTTCGCAATCACGGGCAAATTGGCGACCTAAACGCCGAAACCCTGGAAGCGCGTGTCACTGAAATCGGCCTCCAGACCCAGGGGATGGAAGACATCATTGCCGCCATTGTCCAACCCAAGAAAGACTCGCTGGCATGGCAATCCGTTCAGTCGCAGTCAGGTAAGTTCACCTGGTTCTCTGGAGAATGCAACCGCTTGCGACTCTTCAACTGGCTCCCCGCCCCAAAAATCAAGAACAACGTTATCCAAAACATATATCCGATGCACCCACTTGCGACCTTTGCGTTGCTGCGGTTAGCCGGGGAAGCTGGCTCGGATAACCGCTCGGTGTTTAAGTTCTTCGCCCCGGAGTTTGAAACCGGCGAAGATGGGTGGGTAAACGTTCAACCGTATTCTTACCCATGGTTCATAGAGAATCATGAGGTTGTTGAACAAGGAAAGCTGGCGCTCTACACGGCTGACCTTCTGGTGGACTATTTCAAAGATAGTCTTAAAGCAACCAACAGCCGGCTGGTGGACCGCGTGAAAAACGCGGTGATCAACTACGAAGCCACGCTTCGCGAATTGAATGCATATGTAGCGCGACAAAGTCAGCAGCAATTGTTCGACACGGCTGATGACCTCATGTTGCGGATCATCAAAGTCATGCTGGTGAACGAGATTGCCAGCACGCCAGATGTGACCATTGCGAACACAGGCCAAAATATCGAGTTTGCGTTGGATTACGTCTCAAACGAGGAAAAAACCCAAATCGAAGCCCGTCTCAAACTGCTTTGCGATGCTGGCGTGCTCTTTAATAACCATGGCATTTATGAACTCGTGCGCGGGGACCGTAAAGACGTGCAGCGTCTGGTCGAGCAATATAAAGCCAACCCGGCAAACCGCCCAACCAACTTGCTGGGATCATTCCTGGAGTTTAATCCACTGAAAGGGGATGAAATATACCTGGAAGCGAAAGATTACAACGCCGCGTATAGTGAAGACAAGCGTCTCAAAGTCGTCTTTGCCACTCCAGCCCAGTTAACCCAAAAGCAACTGGTCGACGGCGTTTCGCTGTCATTCTTCGCCGCGCAAGAGCAGGAAAGGCAGTCGGTTGCCAGCCGCTCCGGCGCTTACGAGGGCACGGTGGTGTATGTCTTTTGCGAGAGCGACCAGGACATTGACACAGCTAAAAAAGCTGTTGCTCACAACGACCAGCCGCGGGTCATGGTCGCCATTCCTCGCAGCCCGATCGCGGTCTATGACGCGATCTTTACCCTAAAATCCCTCGACAGCGACTGGTTTAGGAAGCAATCACAGAACTTCAGCCCATACGAAAAATCTGAAGAGAAGAAAATCCGCGATGAGGCGCTCAGAGTCCTGGCGGAGGCGAAAACTGCGTACTTTACCAACTCAAAAGTGTACTGGTTTGCCCAAGGCGGCGCGGAAGTCCCTGTTCAGGAGAACAAACGCCATGACGTTGCCAACCGGATGGTCCAGGCGTTCTACGGAGCGCGGCGCAACACCTTCGGGCACAATGAATTCAACAAGTGCCACATTAATTTGACCGGTCAGGTGCGGGCCATTTTCAAAGAAGCCGGCGATATTCTCTGCGACCTCTCGCAGCCGATTCGTGTCAACTGGTCCTGGCCCGATAACCGCGGCGGAACCAAGTACCTGCGCAAATGTTTTGTGGATCACCAGGCTTTGCGCATCTTAAGTGTGGAAGGCGATGTCCGTTACCTGGAAACTGAAAAGGATATCCAAAAATTCCGCGCTGCTCTGCCGGCTTACGCCCATCTGCTCGAAAGCCTGGCTTCGTTGGAGGGTATGGGGCAGGTGAATCTGCTCAAGTTCATTAAGCCGTACTTCGAGGAATTTGGTCAGGGAGAAATCGCGGTCACGCTAATGCTGCTGCTGGCAAGGCGCTTCTACGGCGATGGGTTGCGCTTCAAGCGCGAGCCTAACAATCTGACCGATGTCCAGTTCGCCAGTACAGAGGACATGCTTGCCCTGGTTCAAGGGCAATATCCCTCCGCCGTGATCCTGTTTGAGCCGGTCAGCGCCGAGGACCAGGCGTACTTTGCCAAAGTCACGCAAATTTTCACCAACCTACCGGCCCCGGCGGGCAAAACATACACTATCAGCGAGGCGTATCAGGCGGTGACTGCCTGGTGGGATAACCTGCCGATCATCGCCCGTTCGCTGGACTTCTACTTGGAGGCAGAAAAGCCGCTGGCAGAAGCCTTAAGTCAGGCGAAGACAAAAGATCCCTTCCGCTTCATCAAGCACGACTTGTTGGAGTTACTCGGTCAGGTGCCGGGAGAGGCGCTGACCCCCGCTAAACTTCTCCATATCGAAGTCCATTTGAAATCCTTCAAAGCTGCAGCGGAGGCGATTCAAGCCAACGTTGAAGAGCAAATCCTGAAGAAGATAGCCGAAGTGTTCGGAAGCCCTTCTCATCTGGACCTGGACATCCAGGAGGCGTTCAGGAACTGGTACAACGGGCTGAGTAGCATCCAAAAAGACCTCACGGTGTCCTATCATAACAATGACAGCAAACCGTTGGTCAAGTTCACCTCGTATGTCAATATTCGCGAGCTGCTCTTCAAGACCCTGCCGGAAGCCTATAGGTTGGGCAGCGTGGATACCTGGATGAGCAATTACGTGGATATGTACGTGGGGAGAATCCTCAACGGGAAGGCGCACATCGAGAACAACGCGCCGCAGATCAGCCAGCTCGAGTTGGAATTCGAAAATGATCTTTCCCAACATGGGAACCAGGTCACCTACCAAGGCGAGTTGATTCTGCATGCGAATACTGAAGATGGTCAGGGGGTCATCTACTACACCGTGGATGGCTCAGATCCTTCCTCCAGCCAGCAGCGGGGTAAACTATCGCCCGGCGATACGCTGACCATCCAGGGCAACCGTAAAGTCAAGCTGGTGGTGGCGGATGAAAAGGGCAACTACAGCGCGGTCAAGACCATCGAGGCGATTGACGAGCTTGAAAAATACAAGATCGTTCGCCCGGCACAAAGCGCCTTCGAGGAGACGGTCACCTTTGTATTCCCCCCCAGCAAAGACGCCGCCCGCATCACCTTGCGCTCCTTGCTCAATGAGCTATCCAAAGCGGATCTATTTAAGGTAAACGAATTGGAAAATGAAGTCCGCCGGGCTTTGGATAACCTCAAGTAACAGGTTCCATGCGCTGGATAGAGACAGTTCCGAGAACGTGACACCATGACGATCTATTACCGAAATGAAATGCTCTTTTCTGAGATTTACCTGGAGGAAATCACCCGCCAGGTGGAAAACGCCGAAGTGTGGGCTTCGCTCAATGTGCTGGCGGAATACCGCGAGTACGCCGATACACGCAGCCTGCAGGCGTGGAAAGATAGCTACGTCCACGAGGTGCTCTCGGCGCTGGGGTTTTTCGCCAAACCCTTTTCCGAGTCGTTGACATCCCTGTTCCCCATGGGCAGCGCTGGCAATGAGGCGCCGCTTTCGGTCTGTTTTATCTTGCTGCCTGAGGAAGATTTGGACAGCACCCGCATGGGGCGTAATTGGGCGGAAAAGTCCATCCGCGCCGTGCGCGAGCGCCAATTACAATGGGGACTGCTGACCAACGGCAATCTTTGGCGCATTTATCATCTGGATGAACCCACGCCTTATGAGACCTATCTGGAGATTGACCTCGAAGCTATTTTGAAGGCGAAAGCCAGGGATGCATACCAGATCTTCCACAAATTCCTGAAGGCGGAAAATTTCGTCATCGGCGCAGACGGCAAATGCCAGTTTGACCGCTTCAAGCAGGAATCGCTGCAGAAGATTGACTACATCGAAAAAGAGCTGGCGAACGCCCTCAAGCAGCGCGAAGAGGGCGGCAAGGGCGTGCTTTCGGACCTGTGCATGGGGTATGTGGAGTCTTTACGAACCTCATCTGTTCTCCCCTCTCCTGCAGGTGGGAGAGGGGTTGGGGGTGAGGGCTTGGATGACGAAGCCCAGCGCCGCAAAATCTACCACTCCGCCATGCTATACATGTTCCGTCTGCTGTTCCTCTTGTACGCCGACGCCCGCCTTTTGCTCAGCGACGAGAACCACGCCCTGCTGAAGAAGGTGATCGAGACCAGCCAGCGCCTCAGGGAGGCAGGGGGCGGCTCCCCGGGCGCTGCCGGGTTGTGGGAAGACCTGGAAACGATCTTCGTGGATATTGATCAAACTTACAACGGCGGTCTGTTCAGCCCGCAGGAGAGCGAGTTCACCCGTTTTCTGTCCGACACCCGCATCAGCGACTCCTATCTGGCAAATGTCGTTTTCAACCTGACCAGTTACCGTGAGAAGAACGGTGAAGAGAAACCGATCAGCTACCGCGACATGAGTGTGCGCCACCTGGGCACGCTCTACGAAGGGTTGCTGGAGCACAAGCTGTATATTGCCCAGGAGAATACTGAAGTCAAGGTTGCCAAAGGGAAGATCCAGTTCATCCCCGCTTCGCAGGGCGGCAGGCTGGTGAAGGGACATTTTATCAAAGCCGGTGAGGTCTATTTTGCTGGTGATCCCAGCGAGCGCAAATCCACCGGCTCGTATTACACCCCGGAGTACATCGTGGATTACATTGTGCGCAACACGGTGGGCGAGAAGCTGAAGGAACTCAAAGACGCTTTTATGGCAGAACAGCGACCCACCCTGGAAGCCTATCAGCGAGCGATTGACGCCGACGAGCGTGCTGCGCTGGGTGCGCTTTTGGAAGAAAATGCGCTGGCATTTGTACGCGAAAAGGTGCTGGAACTTTCAGTGCTAGACCCCGCCATGGGCAGCGGGCATTTTCTGGTCAATGCCGCCAATTTAATTGCTAACTTTATCACGGAAATTTTGAACGAAACCGGCATCGAGACCAGCCTGGAAAGCGGCACAGGTTACTGGCGGCGCTGGGTGGTGGAGAACTGTATCTACGGCGTGGACCTCAACCCGCTGGCGGTGGAACTGGCAAAGCTCTCGCTGTGGATCCTCTCCATGGCGAAAAACCAACCACTCTCTTTCTTAAATCACCATCTCAAATGTGGCAACAGCCTGGTGGGGGCGCGCCTGGATGAGATCGGCAATTATCCCTTCTCCACCACCAAAAAGGAGCCGCGCCAGCTCAATCTCTTCGAACGCGACCCGGATTTCAAGGCAGCGGTGGAAGAGGTGATCGCCAAGAGCCGCCTGATCGCCGCCAAAGCCACCGCCAGCCTGGAGGATGTGCGCGCCAAGAAAGCCTGGTTAGAGGAAATGGAGCGCATTTTGGAGGGCTACAAGGCGATTTGCGACCTGCACACCAGCCTGTATTTTGGCAATCAAGTGGAAGAAATGCAGTACGCTGCCCTGGTTCAAAGCAAAGACTTCCCCCTCGCCGGGTCATTAGCGCTCCAAAAACACTTTCATTGGGAATTGGAGTTCCCGGATGTTTGTTTATCGCGCCGCGGCTTCACCTGCATCACCTGCAACCCGCCCTATGACACCTTCAAGGAAAACGGCTATTTCAAGAAAGAACCCGCTGCCGGATGTGGAAACCTGTTTGGTCACTTTATCACCCGGGCAGTCGACTTGAATCAGCCTCGAGGATCGATTGGGTTTATCGTGCCGTTATCGTTTGCCTGCGGTTCCAGTTATGAAAACGTTCGCCAAGGGGTTTACCATAATTACCACCGACTATATGCAAGCCACTATTCTATAAGGCCAAATACTTTGTTTGAGGGTGTTTCACAACGAATCACCATATTTGTTGCCCATACGAAAGGATTTACTTCGGCGTGTCAATTGTATTCTTCAAAATTGTGGCGCTGGCGAAAAGAAGATCAAGAGCAGGTTGTTCGTGAACCCGGACTCGCTTATGTGGATTGTATAGATCAGAGCGTGATTCCAAAAGTGGGTTCTGAAACAGGTGCAGAAATCTATCGGAAGATCAAAAACGCACCTCTGAGAATAGGCAGTTTAATTTCCACCGATACAGATAGCAATAATTCCTGCTATATTCATAATATTGCCCGCTACTGGATCAAAGCCTACGACTTTGTTCCGTATTTTAAGCGGGGAAAGGATGCAATCCCATCAATATCTACAGGATTGAGAGAATTTCATTTTAACAATACATTCGATAGAGATTTATTCGTCTTACTTGTCAACTCCTCCCTTTTTATTATTGGTGGATTACACAAAGTGACGAATTTCATGTCTTGATCTCCGAGATTGGCGAGTTCGGTATTCACGGCTATGAAACCTTCCGTCAAAATCAGGAAAAAGTGGCTTTGTTGGTCAAAGAGTTAATGGACGACTATCAGAAGAATTCAATTATCAAAAGTACTGCCTTGGGCGGTTCGACCGCCTATTATCAAGAGTTTTACCCGCGCAAAAGCCGGCATATCATCAACCGCATGGATGATTTCATTGCCCCGATCTACGGTCTTACTGAAGAGCAGAACCGCTTCCTGAAAGAATATGACCTGGTCTGGCGCGCCGATGAGGAGAAGGAGGTATGAAATGAATCCTGAGAGGATTGCCTACTGGTTCTTTCGCCTGAACGGGTGCGCTACCATCACGAACTTTGTGGTACACCCCGACCGGCGCGGTTCGCAGCGCACAGATGTGGATGTGCTGGCAGTAAGGTTCCCGCACCGCGCGGAATTGTTGACCTCCGGCGAACCAATGCCAGACCATCCCGTTTTCAATTCCGACGGCAGAATTGATATTATTTTTGCGGAAGTCAAGCACGGTTTATGCCGCCTGAACGGACCCTGGACCAATCCATTGGATGAAAACATGCAGCGCGTCTTGTATGCCGTTGGCGCGTTTGATTCGCAACGGGTCGTTGAGGTCGCCCAGGCGCTCTATCACCAGGGCTTTTTCCAGGATGATGCCTATCGGGTGAGATTATTCGCTCTGGGCGAGAGAAAAAATGACGCAATTCTTCCCGCTGCGGTGCAGCTGATATGGGATGAAATCCTGGATTTTATCTACAAGCGTTTTACTACATACCAGCATCAAAAGGCGCACCACAGTCAGTGGGATAGCACAGGAAGGCAACTATATAATCTCGCCTCACAGCGAACCAGGGAAGAATTTGTTGAAACTGTTAGAGCCTGTATGCAAGTTCATGTGGATACCCGGCAGCTCCCACAGCCGAATCCAGGGCAAAGGAATCATGATTAAGATTATTGCAGATCCGAATAATTTGGGGTTTGGCATTCCAGCAGAACGAATGGTCTCCATTGGGGAATATCCCCAACGGGTGAAAGATATCCAACACGCCTACGGAAATCATCAAGAGTATGCCCTGGTCATAACGCAGCCGGTGGTTATACAATGGTTCAAGAATATGTCCGCCCGCTACCCGCAAGGGGCGTTCGTCTTTGAGACGCTCGACGCCCGCGCCGCCCTGGCTCAGCGCTGGGGGATGGCGATTCCCGTCAGCGTTAGCAATGAAGAAATCATCCAAGCCGGGCTGCTGGCGCTCGACCTGCAGCCGAAGCCGGGCTTTTCTTTTGAGGATACTCTGCTGGCGCACTTTTACGCGCCCATTTTCAACGCCAAATCCTTTCCTTTCACCCAGATCGCCGCCCTGCTCAATGCGGTCGAGCCTCAACGCTGGCGCAAGTTGAAGTCTATATCGCTGCTGGCGCGCGCCCTGCACAGCCGCGTAGAGGAGTGGAAGAGCAACGCTCGCTCCGGTGAACAGCGCCGGCTGGTGGATCTGTTCGCAGCCGACCCACCCGCTTTGAAGCGCAGCCTGATGCAGTTTCGCGCCTTGCGCGGCTATCCCGCCCTGGGGGATGCATTGTTGGGCGAAACTTTCGACCTGTTCCGAGCGCTCAAACTGCCGCTGGAGGAGCTGGAGGTCAAGGAAGACGAGATCCCTGAAACGGTGACCCAGGTCACTTACTTAATGAACAGCCAGCAGCCGAATAACCCAGACGAACTGGCGGCGCTGCTCGAAACCATCAGCGGTCTGCTGGCGGTGGAGTTTGAGGCGGTCGAAAAGCACCTGCGAGACCATCCCGATTGGATCACAGCGGAGCTGATGGATCAAATTGAGGAAAAGTTCAGCGCTCAGTCTCGCCGGCTCGCTCGGAAAATCGCTGCCTTGCGCGATCTTGTCCGTCCACCCAAGCCCGAACCCCCAGATCTTCACTGGGATGTGGATACCATGCTTGTATGGGCGACCGAGTCCTACCTACCCTACCAATCCTGGTGTGATCGTCAAGAACAGTTTGACCCTGATCTGTATTCAATCGGCGACCTTTTTTCGGAGTGGCTGATGAAAAGCTGGGATAACCTCCACGCCAATTCGAAACGTATGGTCTTCAACATTCTCCCCAATAAAGCACTGGATTTAAAACGCGCTGGAGTGGTGAACCTGGTTTTGGTGATCGACAACCTGGATTGGTCCTTTTCCGAAATGCTGCGTGATCTGTTCCAGGAGCGCGGCTACTACCTGGCTGCCGCCGAGCCCTACATCGCCATGGCGCCCAGCGAGACCGAGATCTCCAAGAAGTGCCTGCTCTCCGGCGCGGTCGGCTACCAGGCGATGGATGACAAGACTTACAAGGGGATTATCGAGAAAGGCTGGGTGCCGTATTTCAACGACCGCGCCTTCCGCTACCTCAGCGATATCGGCGGGCTTTCTGCCGTGCAGACGGTCGACGCCGCAGCCTATGTGGTCAACTACCTGGCAGTGGATAAAGCCATGCACCGCTCCGCCGATGAGATCGGCATGCCGCACCGCGTCCACATTCAACACCTACTGGAGAGTCTGGTGGAGAACTGCGTCCGGTTTATCGAGAAGCACGGCTTGCGGGAAAACATCCGCATTCACGTGGTTTCCGACCATGGATCCACGCGCATTCCGGCAGAAATCCCCAATGACCTGGATCCCTCCTTTTTCAAAACCGCGGGTTTTGACACCCGCTCGCACCGCTACATCACCGTCAGCCCGGAGCGATTTGCGGGTTTAGCCGATAATTTGAGGCTGGACTGTTTTTTCCTGCACGCCAATGATTTTTTAAATCCTGAAAACGTGCTCTGCGCACGGCGCGGCAACCGTTTCATTCCCACGGCGAAAGACTTCTATGTGCATGGCGGCTTGCTGCCAGAAGAAATGATCGTCCCTTACTTGGTGTTTGAGCCGGCAGCGGTGCCGCTGCAAGACCTGACCGTATTGCTGCGCAAAACCGAGTATCGCTACCGCATGGAAAGCATCGAACTGGAGCTGGGTAATCCCAACGACCTGGCGGTTGAAAACATCTCGGTGATGGTGCTCAATGGCAACGTGGAAAGCGAACCCGTCAAGGTATCTTTGCTGAATGGAAAGACAAAGACCTCGCTGCAAATCCAATCTCGCTTCCGGCAGACCAAAGTCCCGGAAGATCAAACCAGCCTGCGGCTGCGCGTTCGTTTTCAAGCCCGCGGCGAGCAGCACATCTTCGATTTCCAGGCGAAGATCACCATGAAGAAGATGGTCGAAGAAAAGAACAGCGACCTCTTTGACGTGTAATATCAAGATACTGGCGTAGGAGTGTGCGATGGAAAGTTTCGAACAAAAGGCTCTGGACGTTTTCAGCGAAATTGTGATCAACAAATCATTTGTCCACCAAGCTGGCTTTGGCAGCCGCGCCATACCCACCTATGTGCGTGAATGGATTATTTCGCATTACATCGAGGACAGCAATGAATTGACCGATGCTGCCCGGGAAAAGATTGCGCGCTTTGTGCAAAAATACCTGCCGGATAAGAGCCAGAAAGAAACGATCAAGAATCAGCTTTACGAGCAATTGGAAGTCCAATTGCTGGACAACTATTCTGTCTATGTCAATCTGGCAATGGGCGATCGTTACTTGCATATCCCATTCCTGGACGAAGACACAGCATTCGTGATACCTCAAATCGTGCAGGACAATGAGATGCTATTGAGTAGCGGGCTGTGGGGGGTAGGCACGCTCTATTATGTGCCTAAAAGCGAGGACAACCCGCGCGGGCAGGTATGGATGCGCGAGTTTCGCCCGTTTCAACTGGCGAACATGGACCTGGAGTATTTCCGCGAGAGCCGCAAGCATTTCACCACCCAGGAATGGATTGATTTCCTGGTGTCTTCGATGGGGTTCAATCACCGGCTCTACACCGAACGGCAGAAGATCTTGCTCATCTCGCGCCTGATCCCCATGGTGGAACCGCGCTACAACCTGGTCGAACTGGCGCCGAAAGGCACAGGTAAGAGCTTTGTATTTGAAAATATGTCCCGCTATGTGGCTGTCCGTTCAGGGGCGATCACGCCCGCGGTGCTGTTCTTCAACGATTCCCGCAAAACGCCTGGACTGATCACCCGCTACGATTGCGTGGTGGTTGACGAAGCCCAAAAAGTCAAAGCCGACACCTCGGGCGAGCTGACCGCTCTCTTGAAGTCTTACCTGGAAGCCGGGCGGTTCGGGCGCGGCAGCGCCAGCTCGATCACCGCCGAAGCAGGGTTGGTCATGCTGGCAAACATCGAACTGGATGCGAACAAACGCCCGATCAATGAGCAAATCGGGCTGTTCCGCGTCTTCCCGAACTTCTTACGCGAGACCGCTTTCATCGACCGCTTTTCAGGATTGCTGCCCGGGTGGGATTTGCCGCGCGTCAGCAAAGAAACCCCTTCGCGGGCAATCGGTTTAAAAGGCGATATTTTTGGCGAAATCCTGCACTCCCTGCGCAGTGACATCAGCTACCGCGATTATGTCAAAACTACGATGGAACTGGAAAATTGCGACGATATGCGCGACAACAAAGCCATCGAGGCGGGTGCCACGGGTCTGTTAAAAATTATCTTCCCTGATAAAGACCCCGCGGAAGACGAGTTTTACGCCCTCTGCGTGAACCCGGCACTGGAGCTGCGTCAGCGTGTGCGCGATGAGCTGTGCAAACTCGACCGCGAGTATATTCCCACCACCTTCAAGTCCAAGATCCCCGATGAATTTCAACGCTGTCACCGTTTGGTGTTTTATATTGAAGAAAGCGTCCTGGCAGAAGCAACGCCCCCAGTTTCCGCGGAGCCTGTCGTTCCAACCGATGAGGAAGAAGCCAAAGTATTCCAGTTCTTAGGCGAAGAGGTGGGAAAGCCGTTAACGAACGCTGATCAACCCACGACGTTGACGGCGAAGACGGTCCACATCCGCGAGGGAGAAACCGGATACAGCTACCAGAATCTCTTTGGACCCTATCTCAAGGGCGCGAAAAAGATCGTGGTGGTTGATCCTTACGTTCGATTGGAATACCAGATTCGGAACTTCGTCGCTTTTGCGGGGATTTTAGAAACCTCAGCCGGACAAATAGAACTGAGACTGATCACTTCATCCGAGGATGCCTATCAAGAAAAGGTTCAGGAACAAAAGTTCGCAGAGATCAAAGCCAGCCTGACCCTGCATGGCATACACTTTGCTTTTGAATTTGACCCTGTCATCCACGACCGGAAGATATGGGCAGATAACGGCTGGTGTATCTATCCCGGGCGCGGCTTGGATATTTTCCAAAAGCCCGAATCAAAGTACGAATTGAGCGAAATTGACCAAACCAAGCGAAAATGCCGGGAAACGGATATTGTGTTCCAGCGAGATGAGGGATAAAGATGGCGACCTGGGTCGAAGACATTGTTCAGGCGTTGAAGAACCTAGGCGGGCAGGCAACCCTCAACCAGATTTATGACGAAGTGAAAAGGATCCGAACAGAACCTTTGCCTGCCAACTATCAAGCCAGTATCCGCGAGAGAATTGAAGCCCATTCATCAGATTCGGCAAACTTCAAAGGGAAGGACTTGTTCCGAAAGGTTGCCAAAGGGGTATGGGCGTTGCGTGAGTTGGAGGGAAGCCCCTACCAGCCTGGTCTTTCGGTTGCGAAAAGCACCCAAACAACCATTCCTTTTAGTGAGAGGGAGGATGATCAAATGACAACTTGGGTTGAGGCTATCGTGCAAGCCTTGAAAAATCTTGGCGGGCAAGCCACTAATGCACAAATATGTGAAGAGGTAAGGCGGATCAAGGATGGACCTTTTCCAAAAAGTTGGACTGGAATTGTGATTCATGTGATGGGAGAACATTCTTCCGATTCAATTCTGTATCGAGGAGGAAAAGATTTATTCACGAGAGTAGGCAAGGGTGTGTGGGCGCTGCGAGAGTATGACGCCTCAGCAATTCCTGTGACGAGAACACCCATCCCTACGCGACGCCGGGTTTCCTTCCAGAACTTCCTCCCAACCGAATCACTGGAAGAAATCACCAATACCCTGCAAACCATCAAACAATACCGGGACTACCAGAGCCCAAGTTCAACGACCTGGAAGGAGTACATCAAGGAATTTTTCCAGGTTCTTGGTTTTACCATGGAAGAGGTCAACCCACGCTTGTACACGCTGGATGTCATGGGGTCCAATCACACGCCCGAAGCGGTATTGGTTGTCGTGAACCCTGGAGAAAATTTTGCAGAGATAGTTCCCGAGTTGCCATGGGAATCCTATTGTTTTCTGGCAGCGAAGTATTATCAGGTGAAATGGGGGATAATTACCAATGGTATTGAATTGAGAGTTCTGAATTATGAAGAGGGGGAAATGATAGAGCCGCTCTACTGGCAAGATATAGATCAAGTGATTTCTAACGAGCAAATCGACTCGTTTTTCTCTATTTACAAATTGTTTTCCTATGTTAAGCAACAAAAGGGTAAGAAGACTGATGTCCAAAATAGAATGGGAATAAGGGATAATGATTTAGCAAAACGACATATGTTGCGATTGAACTTCTGGCAACAATTGTTGGAGAAAGCGAAGATGAGGACGAATCTTTACGCAAAAGTGAAACCTAGCAAAGAAAATTGGATCAATGCTGGTGCTGGTAAAGCGGGTCTATTTTATAGTTATGTGGTCCGTATAGAAGATGCTCAAGTAGAATTATATATTGATAATCGTGAAGCTGCATGGAATAAAAATGTTTACAACTACTTCTTTCAACACAAAACCGAGATAGAGCAGATTTTCGGTGGATCCCTTGATTGGCAATTGCTTCCCGATAAACGCGCAAGCCGAATTCGGTTTGTAATTTCGGATTATGGATTGAAAGATGAAGATCGGTGGAATGAATTACAAGAAAAGATGGTGGATGCAATGATAAGACTTGAAAAGGCGTTTCGCGGTTATATTAATAGAATATAAATAAGTTAAGTCATTATTCTCAATTAGGATAAGGATGATTCTCTTTTAGTCGTTGAACTACCGCGAGATCACGAGCATTGGATTACTCATTTGCATGCTCTGACTGGAGATAGTTTTATTGACTAAAATAAGAGGACAACTGATGCTGATTTGGGAGTAAGAAAGGTTTAGGGGGTATCTGGCTCTGTTTGAGCAGCCAACCAGTCAGTCTTGAACTCAGCGGGAGTCAAGTAACCCAACGATGAGTGAATGTGCTTGTAATTATACACATCCTCGATAAATCGGCAAATCTGATTGCGTGCATCGACAAAATCCACATACTCGGATAGGTCAACCTCCTCTTTCCAAGTGGTGCGCATGAGATGCTTCGTATAGTCATTCTGGTTTGATAATAAAAGGGACACTGCAGGTTCCTTGTCATTGGTATGCCTCGCTATTGCTGTTATCTGCCGCGTTCGTTGTCCGTCTGGTGTGGACGGCAATGTACATCGGCAGCGGGCAGTTTGCGCTGGACAGACGGCTCGACCAATGGGTCAAGTGACCGCCGTATGCGTGCCATAACCAGCCGAACAGACCGCCTGAGAGAGATGAGCAGGCGGTCATGATTTTTTTGCAGTTATCTACTTGATGCCGAAAGTCATTCCACCCTCTATGACCAGGGGTGCTTGTGTGGATAAGTTGCTATTCCTATAATGAAGTAAATTCTATGGTGTTGATTCATAAAATCGGAGTGATAAATCAGAGAAAAATCAACCCAACAAGAGTTTTTAATCCATCAGTGTAAATTTGACAGGAAACCGGTAATATATGTCATATTGATGATAATTCTGCTGATTCAAAATATCTATTCCCCAAATAGATGTACAGGCCAGCAGGTATTTAAGAGGCCCAGCGGGAGAACGAGTTAAGGTACTTCTACTCCCTGGCAAGGTGTTTTTATAAATGTGCAGGATGAAGTAGGTAACCATGGTGTCCATTTGTATAGCCAATTAGTCCGGGGAGGTAGTTCCTGGACATTACAATTCTGTATTGGTTTAGGACAAAGCGCTCTAGTGTGTGACTAATGGTTTTTCAAGCAGTGTTGGATGATGAATAGGAGGTATGTGAAAACAAAGGCCTTTTGGTTTCGGTTTTTATATCCTGTTGTTTGCTTTGGACTGGATCATCTGATCAGAGTAGTGCGACTCTCGATGGCAACGGAGTTTGCTCTCTTTCCTCACCTTGTTATCGTAGCCATGAGCAGCTTGATTTTTATGGGGATAAGTTTTGGAATATTTCTCTACTTTGCTGGACAAAAAGCAGGTGTAATGGCTTTGCTATTCCTTCTGGCTTTGGGATTATATGCGTGGTTGTATCCGTTATTACCACCGCGGTTGAGTTTTGGTGGGGTTTTGTATGGCTTTAATTCATACACCAGTCTGAGTGGGGCTTTATTGATCATTCTTTCGGTATGGAAAATTTTTTCGAGACCGTCCACCCGAAGCAAAACGGTTAAATAAACCCGTTGGAAGGGGTAATTTTTTTATAACCAGTTGGCCTAACTCAAGCGTACCTGCAGGATGCTTGGCGAAGTCATGATCGCCTTTTGAAAATGGGCTTACCTCTTCTTCCGAAAGTAAAGGAATGCCAGAATGGTTCCGGTTGAAGCTGCCCCGATCAACACGAATAAAATAGTCGGAGGATTTTGGGATGAGCCGTTGATGGGGATTGGAGTCGGTGTGGCCGTTACCGCGATGGATATCGGGCTGGGGGTAGCCGTAAGCGGAATTGGGGTGTTTGTAGGTGAAAGGGTACGGGTGGGGGTAGAAGTCGGCGGCATGGGCGGGGTAACCTGCAAGAGGATTTGGTCGCCCGGATGAATGATTGAAGTCCAGTTCAAACCGTTCCATGCCAGCAGGTCGTTCAGGCTTATCTCGTACAATTTTGCAATCCACACCAGCGTTTCACCGCTTTGAACGGTGTGATAGTATTTTCCATCGCTGGCAGGGGTGAGTTTTTCAAGCGGCGTGAGCGGACGGGGGGTAGGGCTGGGGGTGATATTGCCGGGATAGATGATCAGTTTTTGCCCAATTTGCAAAGGCCAATCCGCCTGGATACCATTGTATTTCAGAATCGTATCTACAGTTACGCCGTAGGCGCTGGCGATGGTGATGAGCGTATTGTATGGTTCAACAATATGGATGATTCTGCCGTCTGCATCGGGGGTAGCAACTTTGACCATGCCCACCGGCGTAGGGGTGGCATATCCTTCGGTGTTGCTGCTGGGGATGAACAATTTTTGTCCAACCTGTAGAGGTTTAGTGCGGGAGATATTATTCCATACTTCCAAATCCCGGATGGTGGTCTTATAAGCTACCGCGATTGCCCAGAGCGATTGTCCGGTTTGAACGACGTGGAAAACCTTCCCGTCCTCATCGGGAGTGGCAACTTTGACAGGGACAATGATTTGAGGAACAACAGGGTTAGGGTTGCTGCCGCCGGGTTGCGGGTTTGGGGATGAGCGGTACTCTCCACAGGACTTGCCCGAAATGTAGGCCGCTTGTAGGACGTAGTAGGTCATCCCATTGGCCGATTTGGCAACACCTGCCCCAACGTGACAGTAAGCCGGATTTACCGCCGGGATCATGTGATCCGGATCTGCCCAGGCTAACATGATCTGATCAATTGTAAAGCTTGTGCCAACCGCAAAATTTTCCGTTGCCCAAACCTTAGCGCCTCCGCCGTAACCGGCTGCCTGCAGACGGCCGGATACATTCCCAATGTGCCAGGACATTTGATTGACTGCCATGATTTCGGCGGTTGCTTGAGCGACGGCATTGATGATCGGGTCTTCTACTAAGGGAGGTAAGCCATTTGATACTCGCAGGGTATTCATGGCAAGGATGAGGTCATAGGCAGACACCTCGCCATCCCGGAGATTTTTGGATAAGTCCTCAGCTCGGACAAAGGTGGGCGGTTGTAAACCTGCAAGCGCTAATATCAAAATCAAGATAAGGATTTTTCTGAACTTGAGAATTGACATGGGGTAATTATAGGACAAAACCTAACTTTTGAGATTGACGAATTAGGTTCAGGGGCTATCGTAAATTAATCTCTTTTTCATTATAAAAATCACCCTGCGGGCGCTGTACAGGGGCTTTATTTTCGATACAGGCGTATTATAATAAGGATTGTGAAGAGGTTCACTACACCAAAGGAGGATTATATGAAAAAAGTATTCCCAACGATTCTGATGGTTTTTGTGCTGAGCGCACTCATTCTTGCAGCCTGCGGCGGAGGCGGCGGACAAGCCACTTCCGATAGACCCGCTGTCCCGGCTGAATATGCCGGCAAGACCAACCCGCTTGGAAGCGATGCCGTTGCGGCTGGAAAAACCATTTATGAAGAACGCTGTGCGTCCTGCCACGGACCCAGCGGCGCAGGCGATGGTCCGGCAGCCGCTGGCTTAGACCCCAAACCCGCTCACCTCAATGAGGTGGTTGGCACGGCTGGCGATGATTATCTCTTCTGGCGGATTGCTGAAGGCGGTTCGATGGCCCCGTTCAATTCCTCCATGCCTGCTCAAAAGGGCATTCTTACCGATGAGCAAATTTGGCAGGTAGTTTCCTATATCAAAACTTTCAAATAGACTACTCTGTCTGAGCATGAGAGATGGGCAAGGTCAAAAATTGCCCATCTTTTTTGTTTAATAAACTTTGTAAGCAGATAAGATTATTCGATAAAGTTATACGAAATATGCCGCTTTGGCGCTTTCGGGGTAAAATTTGTTTCGATGAAAAGGCGTTTCAAATCGGTTGACCCGGTAGTTTTAATCATTCTGTTCGCTGGTTTCATTACTGTGCTGGGGTTGGAATGGATGCTGAAAAACCAGCCAGATGATGGGGGATTTTGGATCCCGGCGGCGCTGCTGGCAGGGGCAATTTCCTGGCTGTTGGCGGATTGGTGGAAACGCCGGAAACAGCAGCAGATTCTGGAACATTCTCTACAAGACACTCGTGAGACGGGCAGCGCTTTAGAACGCCGTCTGCACGGAATGCTGCGGCTGAATCAAGTCTGGTTAGAGGCGCAAAATGAAAAGGAATTGATTGAACGGTCTCTTGCCATCATCAGCGAAATGACCGGGGCAGTGGGCATTTCCTTTATGCCGTTTGATGAATGGGGGCAACCGCTGAATGCTCTGACGCACGGGGCTTATCCGGCGCCGGTTTTGAAAGCCTGGGCAGAACATTTGAGTGAGCCGCGCGTGCGCAGCCGTTGCCGCGTCTGCCAGAAGTTGGAGACCACCGTCGGCGAATCGTGTCCGCTGCTCGAAGCCCCTTTTGATCAATCGGTGCGGATTTACTGCCTGCCCTTACAGCGCGAACAGCAAACGTTGGCAATGTTAAATATTTACTTTGCGCCTAGCCAGCAATTAGAGAGTGAAACGCACGAATTTCTCGCGACCTTGCTGCGCGAAATGCTTTCGGCGCTGGAAGTGATTCGCTTGAAAACGCAGGAACAGGCTGCCTTACGGCAGTTGCAATCTCCGCAAGATTTGCAATCCTCCACTGAACATTATGCCCAAAACTTGCTGGAGCATCTTTGCGCTGTTTTGGGTTTTAGCGCAGCCCGTCTGGAAATTAAACCATCTCCGCCGCACTTCCGCGGAATGCAACTAATGGCGGGCAGTAATGGCTGGATCCAGTCTCAAGCGGCTGATCAATTGATGAAGGAGTTGCTGAATAATCTGCGCCCGGCGAATTGTGGTCTTCAGGATGTATCATCTATCACCGAGGAAATGGTGGTTCTGGCATTGCCTTGCTGTCTGCCGGGCGACTTGTTGATTGGGGCCATCCTTTTGGTCAGTCGCGGTGGTCAATCAATCCCGGCCGAGAGCCGTCCACTATTAACGATCATTGCCAATCAACTGGCGATGCTGGTGGAGAGTGAGCGGGCTCAGATGGAGCGCGAATACCGGGTTGTGCTGCAAGAACGCATCCGGCTGGCGCGGGAGATTCACGATAGTCTGGCTCAAACCCTGGCGTACCTGAAATTGACGGTTGCTCAAATGCAAACTCAACTGGCGCATGGAGAGTTACAACGTCTCGAACAAATGATTCTCCAGTCTCATCAGGCTTTGGCGGATGCTTATCTGGAAACCCGCCAGGTGATTGATAGTTTGAGATTAAGTCCGGGTGAGGATATGATTCTTTGGCTGGAACCGCTTTCCCGCGAATTTGAAAAAAACAGCGGTATGCGGGTTGAACGCAATTTCCCATCTGAACTGCCGAAAATTGAGCCCGAAGTTCAGGCGCAATTGCTAAGAATTATTCAGGAAGCGCTCAGTAATGTGCGCAAACATTCACAGGCAAGCCGGGTTCGCATAGAAGTGCGGAATTGGAAAGGCATGCTGATTTTGGAAATCAGCGATAATGGGGTGGGGTTCAGCGCCGAGGATGTCCCCGAATTCTCGCGGCATGGATTGCGCGGCATGCGCGAACGGGCTGAATTGATCGGCGCTGACTTTCAGGTGATCAGTAAACCTCAGGCAGGGACGACAATCCGAGTTCATTTACCCCTGAAGCAAGAGGAATCTCCAGTATGACCGCTTTTCCCATACGATTGGTTGTGGTGGATGATCATGCTCTCTTTCGGCGCGGCCTGATTGGCTTGATTAACGATTTACACGGTTTTAAGGTGGTCGGCGAAGCCGGTAACGGGCGAGAAGCGTTGCAAGTCATTCAGCAAGAGAAACCGGATGTTGTGTTGCTGGATGTGAATATGCCGGAAATGGACGGCATTCAGACGGTGGATCAAATTCGCCGGTTGAATCTGCCGGTGCGCGTACTGATGCTGACCATTTCAGAAGATGAAGACGATTTGCTTTCGGCTATCCGGCTGGGCGCCGATGGTTATCTGCTGAAGAATATCGAGCCGGAGGATCTGCGAAAAGCCATTTTACGGGTTGCCCAAGGGGATGGGGCGCTTTCGCCGGAGGTGACCGGCGTTGTACTGCGCGCTCTGGCGCAACAGGGGGATATTAAACCTCAACCCTTGTTGAGCGACCGGGAATTAGAAGTATTGGATTGTCTGGCAGCCGGTCAAACCACCAGTCAGATTGCGGCGCATTTATTCATCTCGGAAAACACCGTAAAGACCCACGTACGCCACATCCTCGAAAAATTGGAGGCGTCCAACCGTACCGAAGCCGTCAGTAAGGGATTGCAATTAGGGCTGATTCACAAAAGAGAATGATGAGCGGGTGAGCTGAAAATCACCCCAAGGGAAAATTGAATTTAACCTGTAAAAAATTGTCCGAGAGTAGAAAATCGGACAATTTTTGTGTAAATTATAGGTGGGTATTTTTGGGAGTTGAATTTCAGGGAATTGTTATGAGTCCGAAAACAAGTGCGCCTTATCAGCGGGTGTTAATTGCCTCGGCCAATCCACTGTTTGGACAGGGATTGGAAAAAATGATTCAGCGTCAGTGGAAAAATCCGCAATTGGAAATCCGCCGCGTGGCTACCAATGAGGCTGTTCTGACTGAGATGCAAAACTGGCTGCCGGACTTAATCATCCTGGATTATGACGATAAAGCCATTTCCCGCGCTGAATTTTTACAAGAATTTGTCGCTGGCGATCAACCCATGCAGGTCATGCTGGTTTCTTTGAAATCCAGCGGGGCGGTGGTTGTGTATGACCGGCGCACCCTAACGCCTGCCCAAGCCGAGGATTGGTTGAATTTACCGAAGTTTTCGCAAACCACCCGTGAGCAACCCCCTGTACAGAGGAGATCATCTATGAAGCATTTTGTGATTGTTGGTGTTCTCATCGCTGCCTTTACCGCCTTAATTTATTACCTGTTGAGCAATATCCCCTTGCTGCCGATTGCGGCCAGTTTGCAGGCGCAACCGATTGATCGGTTGTTCAACCTGCATTTTTTCATGATCTCGTTGTTGTTTTCTTTGATTGTCGTCTTTCTCGGCTACAGTATGGTTGTTTTTCGTCATAAACCGGGGGAGGAGGAGGACGGCGCTTACATCAAGGGTAACAATCCGCTTGAGATCATCTGGACGGTCATCCCACTGGGAATCGTGATTTATTTTGCTTATTTGGGTTCGGTTTCGCTGGCTGAAACGCGCCGGGCTGACCCGCAGGCATTGGAGATCAAGGTCGTTGCCGGGCAGTGGTTCTGGCGGTTTGAATATCCCGATTACGGGATTGTTTCCAACACAATGGTTATGCCGGTCAACAAGCAGGCTTTATTAAAACTGACTTCGCTGGATGTCATTCATTCGTTTTGGGTGCCGGAGTTTCGGGTCAAGCAAGATACTCTGCCGGGGGAAAATTTGGTGCGTGAACTACGGGTAACCCCTACCGAATTGGGCGAATTCAAAGTGCGCTGCGCGGAGATGTGCGGCACATCCCACGCCTATATGGAATCTCCGGTTAAGGTGGTCACTCAGTCCGAATTTGATCAATGGGTGCAGGATCAACTGGCTGCCCTTGGCACCGATCCGGTTACACGCGGGGAGGTCTGGGCGCGGAATAACGGTTGTCTTTCCTGCCATTCTGTGGACGGCTCGCCTAACGTGGGTCCCACCTGGAAAGGCTTGTATGGACTAAGCCATGAACTCACCGACGGCTCGGTGGTCACCGTAGATGATGAGTATTTATTGACGGCGATTATCAATCCGAACGCTCAGGTTCCCAAAGGATTTGTACCCGGGGTAATGCCGCAGATTTACAAGGATACGATCCCGGAACAGCAGATTCTGGAAATCATTGAATATATCAAGTCGCTCAAATAATCGCAGAGGAGAGGCAGACTTATGAAAGGTATCTTTTCATACGGAATTCTTCGGGGTTTGATCGGCCAGGCAATTGGCTGGGCAGCCGGTATAGGTTTGGTAACCGGCATTCGCGCTTTGATGGGGTTGGCTTACAAAGCCGAACCGGCCTGGGTGGTTGGCGCAGCGCTTGGAATTATCGGCTTTTTGATCGGGATTGGCGCATTCCGTGACTGGTTTGCCTGGGCGAAGGGCGAAGAAACCCCCGACCCGGAGGAAATTCACGAAGAACCGGGGGTGAAACGCTACTTTGGCTATAGCTTGGATCACAAAGTCATTGGGGTTCAGTACGCGTTTCTTTCGCTCTTTTTGTTGGTGGTTGGCGGTTCCTTTGCGCTGATCTTCCGCGTGGAACTGGTGCAGACGGGAATGCAGTGGGTGACCCTGAATTTCTTCAATACCTTAATTGGCATGCACGGCATGACCCTGATTGTTTCGATCTTGATGGGCATCTCGGCCATGTCCAATTACGCCGTGCCGCTGTTGATTGGCGCCAGGGACATGGCATTCCCGCGCCTGAATGCCTTTTCCTTCTGGCTGGCGGTGCCAGCCTCGCTGGTGCTGGTTTCGGCAATTTTTACCGGCGGGTTTGATACCGGTTGGACGGGATACCCGCCGCTCAGCATCCGCGCTCCGATGGGAATGCAGATGTTCTTTGTGGCCGTTTTCTTTGCGGGATGGTCGTCCATTTTAGGCGCGCTGAATTTGATTGTCACCATTTTGCGGATGCGCGCCGCCGGCATGAAGATGTTCCGCATGCCGATTTTTGCGTGGGCGACGCTGGCAACTTCGATCATTGCTCTAACGGCCACCCAGTTAATTGGCACTTCATTTCAAATGGTCAGTTTTGAACGCTTGTTCGGGATGGGATTTTTCAACGCCGCACAGGGCGGCAATCCAATTCTGTTCCAGCACCTGTTCTGGTTCTATTCCCATCCTGCTGTGTATATCTTCGTTCTGCCCGGTTTGGGAATCATCAGTGAACTGCTGCCGGTATTTGTGCGAAAACCCTTGTTTGGTTACAAGTGGGTAGCCATGTCCTCGCTGGGGATCGCCTTAGTGGGCTTTCTGGTATGGGCGCACCACATGTTCACTTCCGGTATGGAGGAATACCTGCGCGTGCCGTTCATGTACTCAACGCTGCTGGTGGCCGTCCCAACCGGTATTAAATTCTTCTCGTGGGTAGCCACCATGTGGATGGGGCGAATTCGTTTTCAGGTTCCAATGTTGTTTCTCATCGGGGCGATTATCGTGTTCTTGATGGGCGGCTTGAGCGGCCCGCCGCTTGGC
This sequence comes from uncultured Bellilinea sp., assembly GCA_938040735.1. GTDB lineage: Bacteria > Chloroflexota > Anaerolineae > Anaerolineales > Anaerolineaceae > Bellilinea. Next base: position 95,670 of record CALHYE010000009.1, on the reverse strand, counting down.
ACGGTTTCGACCAACCTGCACATGCACGATAGCTATTTTGTCGTGGGGCATTTCCACGCAACCATGTTTGGCGGTTTCATCTTTCCGTTGTTTGCCGCAATTTACTACTGGTATCCAAAAGTTACCGGCAGAAAGATGAACGATTTACTGGGAAAGATTCATTTTTACCTGCTGACGCCGGGGTTCCTGATCATGTCGTTTGGGCAAATGCAAGTTGGGTTGTTGGGGATGCGCCGCCGGATTGCGGATTATGACCCGGCACAGGGTTTTGAAACGGCTCATCTGATCATCACCATTGCCGGTTTCATGGTCGCGTTCTCGGTGCTGATTTTCCTGATCAATTTATTTGTCAGCGCCAAACGCGGTGAAGTGGTAACAGAGAATGTATGGCAGTCCCGCTCACCGGAGTGGACGGTGCTGCCCACGCCGGCGCCGATGCACAATTATCCACAGCCGATTCGGGTGGTGGGTGATCCGTACGATTACGGCTTGAAAGGCGCCCGTTATGTTGAAGTCTTGCCCCAGCAAGCGGGCGATTAAGGAGGAGAATGATGCAATCAACAAAAATGGATGAACTCAGACGCGGGGCGCTGGTCTTTTTAGGGCTGGCCGTCCTTACCGTGGTCGAATACTACCTTGGCACTCATGAAGCGCCTGCAATTTTTCTTTGGGTGGTTGCGCTCTTGAAAGCCGGTTTGGTGCTGATTTACTTCATGCATATTGGGCGGGTCTTTCGCTCGGAGGGAGAACACTAAATGACCACACCGGAAGCAGCCCTGACGACTTACAAGCAAAAACTGGCCAACAATCGGCTGGGTCTCTGGTTGTTTATCCTGTCGGATTCGTTTGTCTTTGCGGCTTTGCTGGTCACCCGCTTTTACCTGCTGGGAGACAAACGCCCGCATTTGGAACAGGAATTGGGGTTAATTGTGACCTCAGTGTTGTTGATCAGTTCGTTTTTTGCCAACCGCGCAGAGGTGCAAATTTCCAAAGGCAACCGCAAAGGCTTTCTGACCAGCATCCTGATCACAATGCTGCTGGGAATTGGCTTTTTGGTCGGCGTAGTCGGGTTTGAATGGCGGCTGGCGCCGTTTGGTCCGGCGGACGGCCCGGAAGGTGCGGTTTTCTTCATGATGACCGGCATGCATGCCTTTCACGTGTTGACCGGCGTCATCTTCCTGTTCATTGTCTTTCGCAATGGATTGAAGGGACATTACAGTCCTGAAAAACACTGGGCGGTTGAGGCGGCAGCCAACTACTGGCACTTTGTGGATGTGGTGTGGATCTTCTTCTACCCAGCCCTGTACCTGATCGGTTCACTATAAAAGAAACGAGGCCGGAATGAATCGGACGATCTGGTTGATTGTGGCGGCTGTTTTGGCAGGCTTAGTAGCCGTATGGCTGGTGGCCTTTGCTCAGCCGTATTCCTTTCACGGATCGCTGATTGAGCCGCCGGTTACCGCTCCGCCAATTGAACTTACCCGGGCTGACGGATCGCTCTATCGTTTGAGCGATCAGCAGGGAAAGGTTACCCTGATTTTCTTCGGTTACACCACCTGTCCGGACTTTTGCCCCGCAACGATGGCCGAGATGAAACGCGTTAAGGCTGATCTGGCGGCTTATACGGATCGTCTGGAGGTGGTTTTTATCACGGTTGACCCTCAACGGGATACGCCCGAACGCATTCAATCTTACGCGGCCGGCTTTGACCCGCAATTCATCGGTCTTTCCGGCAGCGAAGAGGAGTTATCCCCCATCTGGAAGGCTTACGGGGTCTACCGTCAGATTCAAGAGGGACAAACCGCTCTGGGATATCTGGTGGATCATTCGACCCGGCTTTATTTGATTGACCCAAAGGGTAATCTGCGGCTGACTTTTTCCTACGGAACTTCCCCCAAGGACATAGCCGCGGATATTCGTCAGATTTTGAAGGAAAATTAAGATGTCTCCGGCAGTTCAGGCGGCCTTACGGCGTTTGTGGTGGAGTTTGCTGATCAGCTCCATTTTTGCCTTTGCGGTCAGCGAAGTTTCGTATCAGATGGTCAAGGATCGGAGTGAGCGGCCGCCGCAGACGGTGGAAATTCTGGTACCGGCCGGAACGGCGGCGCGCATCGCCAACGGAGAGAATGGCCCTTCGCTGCCGGAGATGCGGTTTGTCGAGGGGGATATCCTGCTTGTCCGCAATCTGGACGAGGTTTCTCATCAATTAGGTCCGTTGTGGGTGCTGCCGGGTTCCACCAGCCGCATGACGCTTGACCGTCCCAGCCAGTACACGATGGAGTGCAGCTTCCAGCAGTCCCGCTCATTGGGGATTGATGTACTGCCGCGCGCCAAAGCCTCCGATCGAGTCTTCGGGATCATCTCAATCGGTTTCCCAACCTGGATTTTGCTCTGGCTTTATACGCTGGTGGTTAAACCGCTGCCGGGCAGCGAAACCGAAAACGCGGTGAGCGAGGTTGGTTAACTTTTGATGAGCGGTAAATTGCTCACTCCGCGATGGATTTTGACTACCTTGCTGGTGGTTGCCGCTGTGGCGGTGATGATTCGTTTGGGGTTTTGGCAGTTGGATCGCCTGGAATGGCGGCGCAGTCTCAACCAACGCATCTTGAGTCAAGTTAACTCCCCTGCCTTGGATTTGAACGACAAACTGCCGCTGAATGAGTTGTTCGATATGGAATATCGAATGGTTCAGGTCAGCGGCAGATACGATGATGAACATGAATTTCTCTGGCGCAATCAGGTCTGGGATAACCAGCCGGGCTATCATCTGTTCACCCCCCTGTTGATTGATGGTACGGACTGGGTCGTGTTTGTCAACCGCGGCTGGATACCGCTGGGAGCGGCAGACGCCGAAAGCCGGCTGCAATACCGCCGGGATGGTTTGGTTTCGGTGAGCGGGATGATTCGCCGGCCGATGCCCAAGCCGGCGATTGGCGGAGTGGCCGACCCGCCGTTCAACCCGAACCAACCCGGCCCGCAAGCCTGGAACTGGATTGATTTGGAGCGCTGGCGCGCTGAAACCGGGTTGAACTTGCTGCCCATTTGGGTTCAAGAAGCTCCCCAAGGGGCAACCCTGCAACTGCCGTACCCCTCCCTGCCCGAAATTGAAATGACCGAAGGGCCTCACTTTGGGTATGCTTTGCAATGGTTTTCGTTTGCGGCAATTCTGGCTTTCGGCTATCCCTTCTTTGTGCGCAAGCAATTGGAAAACAAAAACGAAACTTCAAACGATCAGGCTGATGAAAGCGCCATTCATTCTGGTGAGGAAATTTATGAACATTGAAAGTCAACGATTGCGATACTGGCTGCTGACGGCGGCTGTTCTAACCTTTATTTCTTTAATGATTGGCTACGGGATGCGCTTCAATCCCGCCGGAGAGGGCTGCCCGGATTTTCCAACCTGTTTCGGCCAGTGGAGCATTCCGGCTGAATCGGCTGCCCGGGTGGAAATTGCCCATCGCTTGATCGCGGCAGCCGGCGGATTGATAACCCTGTTTTTGACCGGCTGGATGTGGGCAAGCCGAATGGGCGGATGGGCAAAGATCAGCCTGACCCTTGCCTCGGTTTTGTTTCTCGTTCAGGCGGGGCTGGGGAGCGGGTTGGCAGAGCAGAGGCAGGTGGGGACAATTTGGCTGGCAGCCGCGCATTTAGCGGCGGCCCTCCTCACGATGGCTTTACTGGTTGGGGCGGTAACCCATTTGTTTCTTTCAACCGGAAATCTGCCAAAGAGTTCGGTATCTTTGCGTTCGTCGCTGGGGCGTAACTCGGCAGCCGCCTTTTTGCTGATTTTTGGATTGATGATTTCTGGTGTATTGGCTGCCCGGTTGGATGCTGGCAGCGCTTGCGCCGGTTTCCCCCTGTGTAATGGCGGTCTGCCTGCAACCGCTTTGGGTTGGCTGGCATTCGGTCACCGTCTGTTGACTTTGCTGGCAGGTCTGGCAGTAATTGGAGTATTTTTCAAGGCACGCCGCTCCTATTTTGACCAGCCGTTGGTGTTGAGTTCTGCCAGCGCCCTGATGGTATTGTTTGCCGGTCAGGCCTGGATTGGCGCGATTAAAGTCCAGCGAAGTTTTCCGCTGGATCTGGTGGCGGTTCACGCGGCTATCACGGCTGCGGTTTGGGTCAGTGTGGTCACGCTGTTGATTGCAGCCATCCGGCTGGGAAAAAGCGAGGCTGAGGAGCGCCAAGCCGCACAAATGCAGCGAGTAAGCGGGAAACAGCGTCTGAAAGCCTATCTTGCGCTGAATAAACCCATCATTGTAACGCTGCTTTTGGTGACGACCTACGCCGGTATGGTGGTCGGCGCTAAGGCGATTCCCACGCTGGAGTTAACCCTCTGGACTTTGCTGGGAGGGGCTTTGGCGGCAGGTGGTTCGAGCGCCCTCAACCAGTACATTGACCGCCAGATTGATGGAGCCATGCAGCGCACGGCTAAACGCCCGATTCCATCCGGAATATTGACGCCCGCGGAAGGGTTAGCTTATGGAATCAGCGCCTGTTTGGCGGCGTTTTTTATTTTGGCAGGGACGGTTAATCTGTTGGCGGCGCTGCTTTCGGTCGCCGGGATGGTTTACTACGTGTTGGTGTACAGCATCTGGCTTAAACACTTAACGGTGCAGAACATTGTGATTGGCGGAGGGGCTGGGGCAATACCCCCGCTGGTTGGATGGGCAGCCGCCACCGGTAGTTTGAACATCCCCTCGCTGTTCCTGTTTGCGTTGGTGTTCATGTGGACTCCGCCTCATTTTTGGGCGCTGGCGCTGGTGCGCGCCAATGATTACGCCCGCGCTGGCGTGCCGATGCTGCCGGTGGTGCGCGGCGAGAAAGAAACCCGCACCCAAATATTTATTTACACGCTTGAACTGGTTGCCCTTACTTTATTAATGCCGGTTTTCAAGGTAGGCGGCAGCGTCTTCCTGATCTCCGCGGCGGTATTGGGTTTGTGGCTTATTCACACCGCCTGGAATGTGCTGCGCAAACCGGGTAATAAAGTTGCCTGGCGCATGTACCGGTATTCCTCCATGTATTTGGCGTTCATCTTTCTGGCATTGGTGGTGGATGTGCTGCTATAATTTTCCAACATTATGGGCCATAAAAACACAAAGCCAAAAATTCAACTGTGGCTGAGCGGGTGGCTAGCCATAATTTTTTTAGGGGTTGATTTTTATAATTGGGGTAAAGTTCCACGCCTGATTTTCGGAATGCCGGATTGGGTCTGGTTTGACGTAGGATTAATCCTGCTGACCAGTTTGATATTTGGTTTACTCAGTCGGCATCAATGGGAGGATAAATGACCGTCAAGGTGATTATTCTCTTCTCTTATCTAATTGTGTTGATTGCCCTTTCAGTTTTAGCAAGGCGCAAAATTCCTCAAACTCCGGAGGGATACTTCCTTGCCAACCGTTCTTTAGGTTTGGTGGTCTTGTTTTTCAGTCTGGTTGCCACTAATTTCTCGGCATTCTTTTTTCTCGGTTTTGCCGGAGCAGCGTGGAAAACCGGCTTTGGGCAGTATGGGATTATGGGTGTAGGTACGGCGCTTGTCCCTTTGGCATTTTATGGGATTGGATGGCCGGTTTGGAAACTTGGGAGACAAAAAGGTTATCTCACCGCGCCTGAATTGATCGGCGGTGAGTTTAAGAGCCGCTTTCTGCGCGGGTTGGTGATGATCGTAATGGTGGTTTTCACCCTTCCATACCTGCTTACTCAGGCTGTCGGCGCGGGTATCCTGCTTTCGTCTTTATTCAACATTGATTTGTTAAGAATAGGCGGAGCGGTCACCATTATGACTGTCGGGATAACCGTTGTATTCGGGGGCATGAAAGCATCGGCCTGGACAGATGTTCTGCAGGGTTTTTTGATGATCCTGGCGATGGTACTGGCAGTGATCTTTGTGAGTATGGGGTTGGGAGGCTGGCAAAGTGCCGGCGAAGCAGCCTTTCGGGCTTCTCCGGAACATTTTTCCCGGCCTGGACCGGATAATTTTTTTCAGGTGACGACCTGGTTTTCTTACTTGCTCCTGTGGACATTTGTCAATCCGTTGTTTCCCCAGGTATTTTCACGTTTTTACACGGCAAAAACGCCCGATTCTCTCAAGAAAGTTACCTGGTTGTATCCTTTACTGGTCAGTTTTCTGTTTTTGGCACCGGTTACTATCGGCGTGTGGGCACGCGGAACATCGCTGACCATATCCAACCCGGATATGGTCTTGCCGGCGATGGTTTTGAATTTTGCACCGGATTGGGTGTATGTATTTGTAATGGTGGGGGCGATGGCGGCTCTGATGTCCACTGCCGATTCGCAATTGCTGGCCTTGGCAACCATGTTCTCGCATGATTTGGGGATTGCTCGAAATTCAATTCAGGCAGGACGGTGGTTAGCGCTTGGTTTATGTGTTTTGATTGCGCTTTTTTTGTCGAGCGGCTTGAACCCGCAAATTCCAATTTTCACCTTGTTAACCCAAACCACTTTTGCGGGTTTGATCGCCCTTACCCCTGCCACACTGGCAGCTTTGTACTTTCCTCAAATCCATAAAATAGCGCCCATTCTCTCAATTCTGGCGGGAGAGGTTGTGGTAATTCTTCTGCGAACAAAAGCTATACCCACCTATGGTTTTGTAGATGGAATCATTGTGCTGGGGGCGGCTTCGCTGACTTTGTTATCGGTGCACCTTATTGAAAGAGCTTGCCGAAAGACAGACCTGCTCAGGGCTTGCTAGCCGTCAACAAGAGTGAGCCGATTATGGAAGGCGCATTCGGAAGTTGATCGGTGTAACGGTAGAATTCCAGCGCTTCGGGGTTATCGGTTTGGCCGCGGAATTTTTCCGCCCAACGATACCCAAAGGATTGATACAACAACTCCACTTCAATCCTGAACGGGGCGGTAAAACCGGCGGTTGCGATACGGTACTGAACCGTGTCTCCACCTCCCAAAAAATCCGGGTCATTGGCGGCTTCGCCATAAACAGCAATATCCGGGTTGACCTGAGTTTTCTCAAACCCGCGGGGGAGTAAACGGTTGTCTTTCAGATAGCGTTGAGCGCGCAGCAGGGTGGTGGTGACTTTTCCGTCCGGGTCGCCGATAATCGGTTCGTAAATCTGCACCTGATCGGGCTGGGTGATGACTTGATAATGCGGCTCAAACAGGAGTTCATCAAGGTCATTGTCGTTGCCGGTAATCGAACCATCCGCCTGCCAGCCGCCGGACTCAAACACGGTCTTGCCGTTGGCATCCAACACCGTCAGGTGAAGCCAGGCTCGGCGTGAAGGAAAACTGGTGGGAAATTTGTGTCCGGTCAGGACTTCAACCAGAACTTCGACGATTAACTCGTCGCCTTCCTGGCGGACGCTGCCGCTCAATTGGGCGGTGTTTTGTTGGAGTTGCTCCACGGTCAGCAGGCGGGCTTGTTCCAATTGTTCGGCTGTCGCGGAGACCTTCAAACCCTCCAGGTTGGCCGCCAGCAATTCAAGCAGATAACGGTTTCCGCCGATGAAGGTGTGCTGCATGAACGGACTGCGCTTGGGGCTGCCGGTGTTGGCAATTGGCGCTTCCCCAGCGGCAGCCGGCATGTGGCAGGCTTGACAGGAGGAGATACCGGAAAATTCCGAAGCCAGCCATTCGAGATGGGGCGTCTGTTCCGGGAACAGTTCCGCGCTCAGTTCGCCTTCATTGGTGAAATAGGGGGTGTATAAATTGTGGCAAACGGCGCACAGTTCGGATTGGGTTACATGGTCGGACTGCACCGGCTGGTAGCCGGAGGCGTTACGCATCACGGCAGCCATGTTGTCGTCCACCGCAAAACGCCCATAAGCCGGGCGTTCGCCCGGTTTTGGCTCTTTTTCAAACAAATATCCTCCGCTGTAACTTTCGATTGTCCCTAAATTGTCTGACTTAATCTGATGGCAAACCGTACAGGAGACGCCATCCAGCGCCAGCGGGTAAAGCGGATGAGCGGGGTTGAAATATCCCGCATCGGGGAGGAAGGCTGGCGATTCGCCTTTCAGAATGGCGGTCTGAAATCCCATGGGGAGGTGGCAGACGGCGCATTTTTCCTGAATCGCTTCGGCATAATCCGGTTTTTGAAGCGTCTCCGAGCGTACCGAAGCGCGATAGTACGGATCGCGGGCGCCGTTCGCCATGATCGAAGCGCGCCACGCCGTTTCAATGGAAACATCCTTTCCGCTGCTGTCTTTTAAAGCCGTATGACAAAATCCGCATTCGCCAGAGGCGGAGAAAAACTCTCCGCGCATTCGGGGCAGTTGACCGGTTTCGACCACAGCCGGCGGCGCGGTGGGTGTGGATTGTGGAGGTACGGCTGCGGTACAAGCAGCCACCAGCCCCAGCAGGACCAGCCCCACAAAAGTAAGCAAAGTTGGATTACAGGCTTTCATCGCTCCTCCCCAAAGGTGGAATTCGTGGAGTCGCCTTCCTGCCTCCCCCCGGAGTCATGGAAAGGGACTTTATTGCAAGCGGAGTAAAATTTTACCCTGACTCCACAGCTCTTCCAGACGATAATATTCCCGCTGCTCAGGCGAAAACAGATGAACAATCACATCTCCTAAATCCACCAGCACCCAGCCGCCCTGTGCATAGCCTTCTTTTTTGCCAATCATTTGAAATTCTTTTTTGACATTTTCCAGCACGGCATCGGCAAGGCTTTCGATCATTCGTTCACTGCTGCCTGAGCAAAGGATAAAGTAGTCGGTAAATGTGGCAATGTCCTGAATGTCCATTAATAAAATGTTTTCACCCTTTTTATCTTCAAGGGTATTGATGATGCTTCGGGCAAGTTCAATGGGTTTCAGAATTCACCTCTCCTTGGATTTTTAAGTCTATTTTATCCATTCAATGGAAAGTGTGCCAGTGGCGTATAAACGGCGCCTTCGGGTTTGAGATCGCTTCGGAACAAGACGAGCTGATTAACGGTCATGTTTCCCAGAACGCCAACCGGTTTTTGGGCGATTGTTTGCCCCAAAAGGGTCAGTTCGGCAGGGGAGGCTTCCCGCTTGACTCGCCCCAAGGTCAGGTGTGGTGAAAATTCTCGGTCTTCTTTGGGGTAGCCTATCTGCTCAGCCGCATCTTCAAGCGCTTTTTGCAAGCGGAACAAGGCCGGCGGTGATTTGACGCCTACCCAAACCACCCGCGGACGCTTGAGATTGGGAAAAACCCCGATCCCCTGTATCTGTAGTTCCAGCGGAGCGGTTGTGGCTGCGATTGCGCGGATTTCATCGGAGATTCGGCTGAGCTCTTGCGGGGATGATTCGCCTAAAAACTTTAGGGTGAGATGAATGGCATTGGGTTTTACCCAGCGTACGCTGCGCACACCGCTTTTTTGCAGGTTGATGAGGATAATTTCCAGTTCCTTCTGAATATGGGAGGGCAACTCGACGGCGATAAAAGCACGAATTAACATCTCTTACCGGTCAGTATACCGAGAGGGTATCAGCATGTCAAGTTGGATTGCCGGGAAATAAGGTAAAATGGGGGCAGGTTGATTGCCGGGAGGTTCGGATTTTGAAAAAGTTTCTTCGGGATTATTTCATTCTCGCGCTGGTTTCGGGGACGATCATTGTCCTCGATCAGTGGACAAAGTCCATTATCCGCCAGAATCTGGCTCTGGGCGAGTCATGGATGCCATGGGAATGGCTGGCACCGTATGCCCGGATTGTCCATTGGTACAACCGCGGGGTTGCGTTTGGTTTGTTTCAAAACGGCGGCGAATGGTTTGCGATTCTGGCGATTGTGATTGCCCTGGGAATCATTTACTATTATCCCCGTGTTCCCAAGGAGGATTGGACCCTGCGCGCCGCCATGGGATTGCAATTAGGCGGGGCGGTGGGGAATCTGATTGACCGGTTAACCGTGGGGCATGTAACCGATTTTATCTCGGTGGGCTCTTTTCCGGTTTTTAATATTGCCGATTCGAGCATCACCATCGGGGTGTTGGTTTTAATCTTGGGTGTGTGGCTTCAGGAACGCCGGGAAAAACAAATCGGTAGGCGGCCAACCGCTGCCGAAAACCATCCCTCAGAACGAGTGGATTTTAGCGAAGCCAATGAGTGAACAGATTGTTCGCTTTGAATATCAAGGCGAGAGCAGCGAGCGCCTCGATAAGATTCTGGCAGCCCGCTTTCCTGAATATTCCCGCTCACGGATGCAGGGATTGATTCGGGATGGCTTTGTGCAGGTGAATCAAACAGTGGTCGCCAAAACCGGTTTTACGGTGGAAAGCGGTATGACGATTGAAGTGCATTTACCGGCCGTCCAACCGGTTGAGCTGCAACCAGAGCCGATTCCTTTGAAGGTGATTTTTGATCATCCGGAAGTTCTGGTGATTGATAAACCGGCCGGGCTGGTGGTTCATCCGGCAGCCGGGCATGAAAGCGGCACGCTGGTCAATGCAGTAATGGGGTTGATGCCCGACCTTGAAGGAATCGGTGGAGAACTTCGACCGGGGATCGTTCACCGTTTGGATAAAGACACTTCAGGTTTGATTCTGATTGCCAAAAACGAACGCGCTCATCGCTTTTTGCAGGATCAATTCCGGCTGCGCCAGGTGAAAAAGGTTTATCTGGCGCTGGTGGATGGTAAGCCGCCAACACCCAACGGTCGTATCGAAGCGCCAATTGCCCGGGATCCGGCTCACCGCAAACAAATGGCGGTCGTGCCAGCCGGTAAAGGTCGGGAAGCCGTCACGGAATACTTCACCCGCGAGTCGTTCCCAGAGCATACCCTCATTGAAGCTCATCCGTTGACCGGCAGAACGCACCAAATCCGTTTGCATCTGGCTTTCATTGGATGTCCAATTGCGGGCGATAGCGTCTATGGCAGGCGGAAGGTCAGCCTGCCGTTGAGACGTCATTTTTTACATGCGGCTCGTCTGATCATCAGGCTGCCGGGAGAAAAGCAGCCGCGAACCTTTGAATCCCCCCTTCCTCCCGAATTGGAACAAATTCTGCAGCAATTGCGTAAATCCTGAAATTTGTAAAAAAGGCGGACATGATGGAAAAAATCATAGATTTGCGCTCCGACACCGTAACCCATCCTACCCCTGCGATGCGCGAGGCAATGGCGCACGCCGAAGTTGGGGATGATGTATATGGCGAAGACCCGACGGTCAATCGGCTGGAAGAGATGGCAGCCGAGCGGATGGGCAAAGAAGCCGGTTTGTTCGTGGCATCGGGGACGATGGGCAATTTGATTGCGGTCCTGGCGCACTGCCAGCGCGGCGAAGAAGCCATTATGGGGCATTTGGGACACACTTTTCTCTTTGAGGCAGGCGGCGTTTCGGCGCTGGGGGGTGTTTTTGTGAACACTCTGCCAAATCAAGCGGATGGCAGCATTGCCCTGGGTGATTTGGAAAAGGCCATCCGCGGTTCGGACATTCACCAGCCGATCAGCCGCTTGATTATTCTTGAAAATACCCACAACCGTTGCGGTGGTACAGTACTGGATGGGAGATATACGCGGCAGGTGGGGGAGTTAGCCCACCGCCATGGGTTGAAACTGCACCTGGATGGGGCGCGCATTTTCAACGCTGCGGCTGCCCTCCAGGCACCGGTCACCGAATTGAGCGAAGCGGCCGATTCGGTCACTTTTTGTTTGAGCAAGGGCTTATGCGCGCCGGTTGGGTCGGTGTTATGCGGGTCAAAGGAATTTATTGCCAGGGCGCGCCGGGTTCGCAAAATGCTGGGCGGAGGGATGCGACAGGCGGGCGTGCTGGCGGCTGCCGGCATTGTAGCTTTGGAGCAAATGACCGAACGATTGGCGGAAGATCACCGCCGCGCGCGCCGGTTGGCCGAAGGTCTGTTTCAAATTCCGGCTTTGCAGCCTGCGTTTGGGATGCCGCAGACGAATATGGTCTTTGTTTCACTGCGAGATGAGGTTTCAAAAACTGCCGGACAAGTAGCCGAAGAATTATCGCGGCGCGGTATCCTGGTTGGGGTTACGGCTCTAAAAACTTTTCGATTGGTTTTACATTATTGGATCGACGATGAGGATGTTGAAAAGACCGTTGCAGGCTTTGCTGCGGCGCTCAGTTAATTTTTGGATAACAGGGAATCATTCACCGGTGATTGGGCTTGAATCTGGTTACGGCCGCGTTCTTTTGCAAGATAAAGACGCTGATCGGCAATATCAATCAGTTTTTCCAGCGCCGCGGTATCCTTGGGAAGACAGGCAATCCCTTGACTGATAGTGGGGGCAGGAACGGCCTTCTTGTCGCGGTCTAAAATGATAATCTTTTGACAGGCAGCCCGGATACGTTCCGCCACCAGAAAGGCTTGGTCGGGTTGAGTGTCCGGCAGGGCAATGATGAATTCCTCGCCGCCCCAGCGTCCCACCAAATCATCCTTTTTGATGTTGTGACGGATAGTTCGGGTCAGTTCGATTAAAACCTTATCGCCGGTCAGGTGACCGTAGGTGTCGTTGTATTTCTTGAAGTGGTCAATATCCAGCATGATCAGAGAGATGGGCTGACCGCAGGTCTGAGCGATTTGCACCGCCTGTTCCAGACGGACAAGGAAGGTATTGTGATTGAGAACACCGGTGAGACTGTCTAACTGCGAACGGGTTTCTACCTCAAGATGATGGTAAGCGTTATCCAGAGCCATAGCCGCTCGTTGGGCAATGTTTTCGAGCAATTCCTGATCGCGCTGATCAAATGCCGATTTTTGGTAGGATGCAACTGCAATAATTCCCAGAACTTCCTTGCCGGTAATGAGCGGAACTCCCAGCCAGGAAAGACTGACCTTGTTTTTACCCACCAGTTTATAGTCAATGTTCAGTTTTTTGCGTTCTTCCGGCAGGTCACCAATGAGCAAAGGTTGACGGGTTTGAATGACTCGCCCGGCTAATGTGCCTTCAATTGGCACGTTCATGGAGGGGAAGAACTCCCCATCATCATAGAACAATTCTAAATGGATGGTATCCTCTTCGATTAATCCAAAATAGTAGGTGTCCGCATCCAGAGCGCTTTGGACGGCGGTGGTCACCATCGTAATGACCTGATGAATTTCCAGGGAGGAAGACAGACTGCGCGATACTTTATTAATGATTTGCTGACGGTTGATCTCAAATTGGAGGGAACTTTGCAGCTTGAGCAAGGTTTCGGCAGTGGCAATGCCCAGTAGCGGCAAAAAGAACAGGTCAAGGAAAATTGAGTCGGTCACATTTTGGCTGTTGAGTCCCAACGTGACGATGTGGGCGACCGAGGCACAGGCAAGAAAAATATAAGTGTACCAACGGTTAAAAATCAGGGAAGAAACAGCCGTCATAAGCATGATGCAGATGAACGAATACCCCAGGGGTAAATGGTGACCGATAAATTCGATCAATACGACGACGATCGTGTTGACTGCCAGAATTACCCAACTTCGTTCAGGGTAACGGTCAATTAAAGGGACGAGGTGGATGTAAAAAATGAGCAGATAGGCTAATTTCAGTAAGGCGGTTGCCAGGCTGATTTGATTTTCGATCAAATTGAGTCCCGCAATCAGGGAATAAACCAGTAAAAACAGATTGAGAATCAAAGCAATCAGGACGGCTGGAAATATCAGCGCTTGTTGTTGCTTGGCGGGAATTGAAAGCAAAGATCTCATCGGTCTTTTTTATTTTCGTTTATTATAAAAATTTCTTGAGATTTGTTGCTCTACAATTCGTTTACAGTTTAGATTAAGGCGCAAACAGGGTGGATGAATGGCAGGTTTGAAACAGAGACGGGGTTATGCCGCTCAAAACCGAGGGATGCGGTTCGAAATGGGAAAGCCGGCCGGGCAAACTGCGGTTATAATTCACATGGAAATCATTAACGCTTCAATGGAGGTGCTCAGTTGTCTGAATGGATCACGCTGGCTGAAATCAATGAAGCCTCCGGCTTCATTGCAAAAAATATCCAGGTTCAACCTAAAACGGGAATTATTCTGGGTTCGGGATTAGGGGCACTGGCCGAAGCGATTGAGGATGCGGCGGTCATCCCCTATGCGGAAATTCCCCATTGGCCGGTTTCAACCATTCATGGCCATGCCGGACGGCTGATTGTGGGGCGGCTCGAAAACCAGCCGGTGATGGTCATGCAGGGCCGCGCCCATTTTTACGAAGGCTATCCAATCAGCCGGATTGGTTTTCCCATCCGGGTCATGCAGCGTTTGGGTCTGGACGCGCTGATTGTCACCAATGCTGCCGGCGCCATCCATCCGGAGTATCTCCCGGGGGACGTGATGTTGATTGTGGATCACATCAATCTGGTGGGCATGGCGGGCATGAATCCTCTGCGCGGTCCGAATCTGGATGAATTTGGCGAACGTTTTCCGGACATGAGTCAACCATACGACCGCAACTTAATGGAGTTTTGCCGGCAGGCAGCCAGTGAAGCCGGCGTTTCACTCCGTGAGGGTGTCTATGCCTGGCTGGCCGGTCCTTCCTTTGAGTCGCCGGCCGAATTACGCTTCTTGCGGACGATTGGGGCGGACGCCGTTGGAATGTCCACGGTTCCGGAGGTGATTGTCGCCCGCCACGGAAAAATGCGTGTCCTTGGAATTTCGGGTATTTCCAATAAAGCTAATTTAGATGGCAGCACAGTCACCACCCACGAAGAGGTGTTAGAAGCCGGTAAAATTCTGGTTCCCAAACTAACTGCGCTGATTCGGGGTGTTCTGCGGCGGATGAAGTCTTGAACCTTGCGGGTGGATAAAGGCGGAATATGGAGGAAGTTCTCCGCTTTTTAAAAACATACGAACCCTGGATTTATCTGCTGCTGGCAGGGACAGGCCTGTTTGCAATGCGCCGAATGCTGGCAGCCTCGCAAGAATTACGAACAGCGGTGTTCGGTTTAGAAAAGGAAAGCGCGCAGCGTCGTTTCCGCTCCTCTCTTTCGGTTTTTATATTTGTCTTGCTATTGGGGGCTGCGGAGTTTGTGGTGACTGCAATTGTCTTCCCCGATTTTCCAAATGTTCAGGCGATGGCAACTCCTACTGCTGACTTGTTATCAACCCCAACCGCCACTCTGCTGCCTGTTGCGGTGGAAACGCCCCAGGTTGAGCAAATTGGCATTCCAACTCTGGATGTAACCAATCAAGATGGCTGCATACCGGGAGTCATTGAGTGGACTTTTCCAAAGGCGGGCGAAACATTAAAGGGAGTGGTCACGCTTCGGGGAACGGTCAGCGTTCCCAATCTCGGTTTTTACAAATATGAATACAGTGAACCGGCATCCGGCCTGTGGGTGACCATCGCCGCAGGAGATCGGGTGATTGTTGATCAACCCCTGGGCGGAGAGGGCAGCGGACAATGGGATACTTCCATGCTGACCCCCGGTGATTACCGCTTGCGCTTGGTTGTGACGGATAATGTAAATAATGTGTTCCCTGCTTGTGTCATTCCTGTGAGAATTTCCGCACCCTGATTGGAGGATTATGCCTGAAATAGAAGTGAGACCCGCTCAACTCAGTGAAATTCCGGTCCTGATGTCCCTTGAGCATTATGGGAAGAGCGATTATGTCTGGCAAATGGAACGACTTGTGGAAGAAACTCAACTGTCGGTTAATTTCCGCGAGGTGCGTTTGCCGCGCTCGGTGAAGGTGGAGTATCCTTATAGTATGGAAAGCCTGCCCGACCGCCTGCGCCAACAGACGATTTTACTGGCGGCAGTTTTGAAGGGTGAAATCATTGGTTATATTGGAGTGGAAGAACGAATCGGGACGCGAACTGCCTGGGTGGCGCATCTGGCGGTGGCGGCTCGCTGCCGGCGGGAGGGAATTGCCAGCGCCTTGCTTCTGGCGGCTCAGGGATGGGCAAGCCGACGCGGATTACGACGTATGATTCTGGAAACACACTCAAAAAATGCTCCGGCTATTCGCATGGCGCTTAAGTTGGGTTTTGAATTTAGCGGTTACAATGATCAATATTATGCCAATCAGGATATTGCCTTGTTTTTTAGCAGTATGTTGAGATGATAAGTCCAGAGGGTACTCAATGGGAATCTTGATCACGATTAACCAGATTCTCATGGCAGGGGTGGCGATTACAGCCTTTTCGCTGTTGCTGTATTCGCTGACCTTCAACCTGCGGGAACGGGTAGCCCGTTCATTTGCGATGATTTTATTTTGTCTGGTGGTCATTTATTCGGCTGAGTCGCTTGCCAGTGTGGCGCCCCGTCCCGATGAACTGGGATTATGGCTGCAACTGCAATGGGTGGGGATTGTATTTCTGCCTTCAGCCTACCTGCATTTTTCGGATGCTCTACTGGCTACCACCGGAAAACCCAGCCGCGGTAAACGCCGTTGGGCTATTCGCCTCTCGTACGCTCTGGCGGTTTTATTTTTAGCCATGCTGCCTTTGGGTTTACTGGTCGGAGAATTGGCGGTGGACTCCCAGCCTGCGCCGTATCTCCAACCGGTCTTGGGTACGGATTTGTTCATGCTGGTGTACTTTGTTTCGATTGGGATGGCGTGGTATAACTTTGTGCGGGCTTTTCGCCGTTCTGCTACCAAAACCAGCAAACGCCGGATTGGATACCTGCTGGTCGGTTCCATTGCGCCGGTGCTGGGGTCATTCCCCTTTTTACTCTTTTCATCCAATTTCGCCGCTCAACACCGCCTGACCTTTTGGATTATTTCTGTTTTGACCAACTTTCTGGTTGGCGGGTTGGTGGTGCTGATGGCTTACTCGGTGGCTTTCTTTGGGGTTGCTCTACCCGACCGAACCGTCAAAAGCCGGCTTTTCAAGTGGATTTTACGCGGCCCGGTTACAGCCTCAATTACGCTGGCTTTGACTACAATTATCCGGCGGGCGGGGGAATTGTACGGCCTTCCCTACAATGCGCTCGTGCCGATTGTGATGGTTTCCTCAATATTAACCGGACAGTATCTGGTCACGTTGACCTTCCCGATGCTGGAGCGCTGGCTGTTTTACGGGAATGACAAGGATGAGATCGAAGTTTTGCGCAACCTTGAACAACGTCTGATTACCCGCAACGATTTGCGCCAGTTTTTGGAGATGATCCTTGCGGCGGTGTGCGACCGGTTGCAGGTGAGGGGCGCTTATGTGGCTGCGCTTAAATCCGAAGGACTTGAGATTATCGTTCGGGTTGGCAAAACCTTTTTTGATGAGGATCAGAATCCAGCCGAACTGGAGAGCGTGATCCGCGCCAACCATCTTTCGCTGGACATCTTCAACTGGGGTGAGGATATTCTGATTCCGCTGGTAGATCAAAACGAGGAGGGCGCTCCCGACTTGATCGGGTTACTCGGCATCAGCGGCGCAGCCGGAATGATTTTGGATGAGGATCAAATCCAAGTGATCAACAGTTTTAGTGAACGGGTCTTGCTGGCGCTCAAGGATCGCCGCCTGCAGGAAGGGGTTTTCCGATCCATTGATGAATTGACCGCCAAAACGGCTTACATTCGCCAATTACAAGCCGCCGGTCGTTATGATCAATCGGGATTGTTGAACGATGAAATTCCACTGGCAGCGGCTGATTTTTCACAATGGGTAAAGGACGCCCTTTCACATTACTGGGGCGGCCCGAAATTAACCGAGAGCCCGTTGACCAAATTGAAAATTGTGCAGGCCATGTTGAGTCGTTATGATGGGAATACTTCGAATGCTTTGCGGGCAATTTTGAGAGAAGCGATTGAACGCGTCCGGCCGGAGGGAGAAAGGCGCTTTACAGGTGAGTGGGTATTGTATAATATATTGGAAATGAAATTTTTGGAGGGAAAGAAGGTGAGAGAAATTGCCATGCGGCTGGCGATGTCCGAAGCGGATCTGTACCGCAAACAGCGCGTGGCGATTGAGGCAGTTGCCAAGGCAATTCTGGAAATGGAATCCCAAAATGGGCACGCGAACGAATTGCCAAAATCGGAGTGATTGATATACAATAAATCAACCTTATTTGTGTTTATCGCAGGGAGGTAAAAGGATGGTTGCCAAAAAAACTGAACTGGATCTGGGGGAACAGCAGGCGGATCCGATTGATGAGGGGTGGTGGGCGGCGGTCCTTGCGGATGAGGAAGTTTACGCGCCCCCAAAAAAAGGAGCAAATTCAAGCAGTGGAGTAAACCAAGGGGTAATTACTCCGACCGATTGGGGATATGTCCAACGAATATTTGAACAGGATGAAATTGTTTCTCTGAAGGTGCATGGCTTTAATCGCGGGGGAGTGCTGGTTCAGGGCAAAAACATTCAGGGATTTGTACCGGTTTCTCATCTGGTCGAAATGCCGACCGATGCAAGCGAAGAGGAACGGCGCAATATTCTGGCGGGTTATGTCAACCGCGTGATCCACCTGAAGGTTATTGAATGCGAACCGCGCTGTGAACGGGTGGTGCTTTCAGAGCGGGCTGCTCTGGCCGGTGAAGGCCAGCGCCGGGCATTATTTTCAACCTTGAAAGAAGGCGCAGTGGTCAGTGGGCGCATCACCAATATCACCGATTTTGGCGTGTTTGTGGATTTGGGCGGGGTAGAGGGGTTGATTCACGTTTCCGAGATTTCCTGGGGGCGTGTGCAAGACCCGGCCGATTTGTTGAGCATCAATCAGGAAGTTCAGGTGCAGGTCTTGCAAGTGAATGAAGACACCTCGCGGATTGCTCTCAGTCTTAAGCGACTGCAACCTAACCCGTGGGAAACCATGGCGGTGCGTTACAAACCCGGAGATGTCGTCCGGGGTTGGATCACTTCGTTGACGAGGTTTGGGGCTTTCGCGCGTTTAGAAGAAGGGGTGGAGGGGTTGATTCATGTTTCCTCGATCCGGCTGCCTCCTCAGTGTAAAAATATCCATCACTATCTGAGTGTTGGTCAGGAAGTGAATGTCCGCATTTTGCATTTGGATACGGAACGCCGTCGCCTGGGACTGGGATTAGTGCAAACCGAATGAGTCCTTCCAGAAACAAGGCGGGCAAATCCGTCCAAAAAACTTTTTTAGAAAACCAGCTCAAGGCATCCTCCCTGTTGGAAGGGGTCGGGCGGGTTATGGTGCGTCTGGAACGCTATGGACGCGATATTGCAGGCGTTTTACTGATTGCCTTGGGTTTGCTTACCCTCATGGCGCTGGTAGGATGGACGAGCGGTTCGTTTATTTCCCCCTATGGAGACTGGCTGAAACGGTGGCTGGGAATTGCCAGTTTCCCTTTGGCGGCGCTCACCGCGGTGGCCGGGGCTTCTTTGTTACGCAGCAACCCCGCTGAAAACCGCCGTTTCCCTTTGGGCCGCATTCTCGCCTGGGAAGGGTTGATTTTTAGCGCAATGGCATTTCTGGCGCTGCTTGGCGGGGTTTCGGTGGAGAGGGCCGAGGCCGGTCTGGATGGGGGGGTAATCGGCTGGGGTTTGGCTTATCTGATCACCCGGTTTTTACCGCTGCCCTGGAGCAGCCTATTGCTGCTCTTCATGGGATTGTGGTTTTTATCCAGCGCTACCGGTTTCCACCGCTGGGCAGGCCGGCGGATTCAGACCTGGATCGAATCCCTGCCGGTAGAACTGCCCGCTGCCTCTCAATGGCAGCCGGAGGATCAAACCCCGAGCAATTCCGCCGCTCCCCGTGAGGAGGGAATTCCTATTCCGGTAGTTGCCTATCAGCGCGAGGAGAACCTGCCGCCGCTTTCCCTGTTGGCCAATGAGGAAAGCAATGGTCTGGATGAGGAGCGTATTCTGGCAATTGCCCGCCAGATCGAGAAAACCCTGGCAGAATTTGGGGTGCCCAGCCGGGTTGTCGGTTACCGCAAGGGACCGACCGTTACTCAGTTTGCCGTGGAACCCGGTTATGTCGAAAAACCGGCTCCGGACGGCAAGATGATCCGTCAAAAAGTGCGGGTTGCCCAGATTTCCGCGCTTGCGCGGGATCTGGCGCTGGCGCTGGCTGCAGAGCGTTTACGCATCGAAGCGCCCGTACCGGGTCATTCTTATGTGGGTGTAGAGGTGCCCAACAGCAGCACCACATTGGTCAGGCTGCGCCCGATTCTTGAGTCCGCTGAATTTTTGAAGTTGCAATCGCCTCTGGCAATTGGGCTGGGGAGGGATGTCTCTGGTCAGCCGGTGGTGGCGGATTTGGCGCGGATGCCGCATTTGTTAGTAGCCGGTACGACTGGTTCGGGTAAGTCGGTTTGTCTGGCTTCGATTATTACCTGCCTGGTGATGAATAATTCACCGGCCACCTTGCGGCTGGTGGTGCTCGATCCAAAAATGGTTGAGTTAGCCCGGTTTTCCGGCTTACCGCATATACTGGGCAAGGTGGAGACGGAAATTGAGCGGATGCTGGCCGTGCTGCGCTGGACGCTGGTTGAAATGGAACAGCGCTACCGTTTGTTTGAGACCACCGCAGCACGCGATTTGAATGCCTACAACCGTAAGGCGGAACGTCGCGGTATGATGCCCCTGCCGCGCATTGTGGTGCTGATTGACGAACTGGCTGACCTGATGATGTCGGCGCCCGATCAAACCGAACACAGCCTGGTCAGGCTGGCGCAAATGGCGCGCGCGACGGGCATTCATCTGGTCATTGCCACTCAGCGCCCCAGTACGGACGTGGTCACCGGTCTGATTAAAGCCAATTTTCCGGCAAGGATTGCCTTTAGTGTGGCTTCTTCCATTGACTCACGGGTCATTCTGGATGTCAACGGCGCCGAGTCGCTGTTGGGCAGGGGAGATATGCTTTTCTTGAACCCGGAGTCCGGATCGCCGTTACGAGCGCAGGGAGTTCTGCTGCAAGATCAGGAAATTGAACGGGTGATCGCTTTCTGGCAGCAAAAGTTGACCGATCAAACAGATCAGACTGCCCCGTGGGAGGAACTGGTCAATCAGGATGATGGCGGGGATGACCTGATTGAGAAAGCCATCGAACTGGTGCGCCGTACCCAGCGTGCCAGCGCCAGTTTGTTGCAGCGCCGTTTGCGGATTGGTTTTCCCCGCGCTGCCCGCTTGCTGGATGAATTGGAGGAGAGGGGGATTGTAGGGCCGGCGCAAGGCGGCGGTAAAGACCGCGAAGTATTGATTGACCCGTTGGATGACGACCCCTCTGAAGATAATGAGTAATCTTTGGACGGGGGATTGCTTGACAGTTTGCATCAGGTAAGATAGGATACAAACCATAAAAGTTGCGGGATGTTCCGCAACAGCATCCATTTCTTAATGATGGTGTAGTGTGGTTCGGACAGAGAAACAACCCCCAAAAGGGACTTTTACCGACTTTTTACGCGCTCGATTCAAAGGAGTGCTTGACCCTATCGGGGTTTTCTTCATTCGATTGGGGTTGACGCCGAATAGCGTTACATGGTTAGGGCTGGCAGGTATTTTCGCCGCGGCATTATTACTGGCGTATGGACATTTTTTTTGGGGTGGGGTAGTGGTGCTGGTCATGGCGCCGTTGGATGCGCTGGACGGCACGATGGCGCGTCTCAGCGGAAAACCCACCCGTTTTGGGGGCGTGCTCGACTCGGTCGTTGACCGCTTTGCGGAGATGATTTTAATCGGCGGATTGGTGTTCTATTACTTACAGCAAAATGAATGGCTGCCTGTTTTTCTGGGGTATGCGGCAGCCGGCGGTTCGCTGATGGTTTCATACGTTAAAGCGCGTGCCGAGGCGGCTCAATTCGTGGTCAAAGGCGGGTTGTTGACCCGCGTGGAGCGGTTTGTGGTTCTCATCCCGTTCCTTCTGCTCCGTCAGCCGCTGATTGCGTTGTGGATTTTGGCAGTGTTGGCTAACTTCACTGCTTTGCAGCGGTTGTGGCTGGTGTACCAGCAAAGCCGCAAAGAGGAAGACTTGCCAAAGGCGTGAGTTTATAACGAGGTGAAAAAAGGATGCCAAATAGTTTTAGTATAGGCCCAATTACCATTCACTTTTATGGCGTCATCATCATGTTTGGGGCAATCATGGCGGCCTGGTTGTCTGCCCGACGGGTAAAGCAGCGAAACTTGAACCCCGATCTGGTCTGGGATATGCTGCCGTGGTTGTTGATTGCTGGCGTAGTCGGCGCACGTATCTGGCATATATTGACCCCGCCGGCTTCGATGGTCGAACGCGGAATTACAACAGGGTATTATCTGACCCACCCGCTGGATGCCATTGCCATCTGGAACGGCGGACTTGGCATTCCCGGCGCGGTGATGGGCGGTGCGCTGGCGTTGTATCTTTACTGTCGCAAGAAGGGCCAAAGTTTTGCCGAATGGACGGATATCATTGCACCCGGCTTGGCGCTGGCTCAGGCGATTGGGCGGTGGGGTAATTTTGTCAATCAGGAATTATATGGCGCGCCGACCAACTTGCCATGGGCAATTTTCATTGACCCGATTCACCGCTTGCCGGAGTTCAGGGATGTGGCCTATTACCACCCGCTTTTCTTATACGAGTCGATTTATAACCTGCTTAACATGGCGTTTTTGCTGTGGGTAGGACGAAAATTCAGCGATCGTTTGAAGAAAGGCGATGTCTTTTTGCTCTACCTGATTATTTACCCGGTTGGGCGTTTTTTCTTAGAATTTTTACGTTTAGACCCTTCTCCGTTGGCCGGTTTGAATGTCAATCAGACAGTGATGGCGGTGATTGCCGTCGGCTCGGCGCTTGGGCTGTTATGGCGGCACCGCACAGACCATAAGCCGCCTCAAACCGTCGGCGGATAGAGGTTTTTGAGCGGTTGAG
Source organism: uncultured Bellilinea sp. (assembly GCA_938040735.1). Lineage (GTDB taxonomy): Bacteria > Chloroflexota > Anaerolineae > Anaerolineales > Anaerolineaceae > Bellilinea. The sequence continues at coordinate 73,049 of CALHYE010000009.1, read as the reverse complement.
CAGGTTTGAGGGGATGAGAATGATTTACGCAGAAAATTTAACCAAGCACTTTGCCGACTTTGTTGCGGTACAAGGCATTCATCTTGACGTGCGGGCCGGTCAGGTATTGGCGTTGTTAGGGCCAAATGGCGCGGGTAAAACCACCACTGTTCGGATGTTAACCTCCGTATTGCGCCCGACCAGCGGGACGGCCAGAATTGCCGGTTATGATGTGGTTGCCGAGGCGGAAAAGGTTCGTTCATCGGTGGGCGTCTTGACGGAGCATCACGGCCTGTACAGTCGGATGAACGCCGATGAATATCTGACTTTTTACGGACGCCTTTACCGGATGCCGGAGGGGCTGATCGAGCAGCGCAAACGGGAATTACTGGAGCAATTTGGATTGGGGGAAGCGCGTAAAAAGAAGCTGGGCGAATACTCCAAGGGAATGCGCCAAAAACTGGCGTTGGTACGGGCTTTACTCCACAACCCGCCGGTATTGTTGCTGGATGAACCGACCTCTGCGATGGATCCGGAGAGCGCCAGGATTGTGCGGGATGCTATCCGCGCGCTGCGCTCGGATCAGCGGGCAGTCATCTTGTGCACCCATAACCTTGCCGAAGCGGAGATGCTTGCCGATCAGATTGCTATTATCCGCCGGGGACGGATTTTTTTGAATGATGTGCCGGAGCGGCTCAAACAGTTCCTGCTCGGACCGGAGGAGTATGAGATTACTCTCCGCGACGGGGCGGGTATTCCGGTTGAAATCCTGCCGTTGGGGGTTGCGTTGAGCAGGCAAGAAAACGGCCGCTATGTTTTTCGGATTGATCAGCCGGAAGAGAAAATTCCGTTATTGTTGAAGCGGTTGCTGGATCAACAATTACCGGTGCTTTCCTGCGCGCCTGTGCCGCGCAGTTTGGAGGAGGCTTACTTGAGGGCTGTCAGCCTGCATGAGGAGAATGGCAATGGAAGCGCTTGACATTCGTCCGGCATTAATTATCGCTCAGCGGGAAGTCCGCGATCAGTTCCGCGACTGGCGGATCATCTTTCCGATTGTGTTTCTCACGCTGTTTTTTCCTTTCCTGATGAATTTTACTGCCCGGCAATTGCTCAATTTCGTCAACCAGTACGGCGCAGGTCTGGTGGGGGAGCGTTTGATTCCCTTTTTATTACTGATCACAGGTTTTTTCCCCATCAGTGTTTCTCTGGTGATCGCGCTGGAAAGTTTTGTCGGCGAAAAAGAACGCGGCAGCATTGAACCCCTGTTAACCTCGCCATTGGCTGACTGGCAACTGTATTTGGGCAAGTTGCTCTCCTCCACCGTGCCGCCGCTGGTGGGCAGTTTTTTGGGAATGTCGGTGTACATTGGCGGACTGGTCATCAACCGCATCCCATTGCCGGATGCGGAAACCATGCTGCAAATCATTGTCCTGACCATTACACAGGCGGTGGTGATGGTCAGTGGGGCGGTGGTGGTTTCTACCCAGGCAACTTCCGTGCGGGCAGCCAATCTGCTGGCCAGTTTTATCATCATTCCCATGGCATTATTGATTCAGGCTGAGGCGGTGGTGATGTTTTGGGGGCGGGATACGCTTTCTTTGTGGTGGATCGTGTTTGGGCTGTTGGTTCTGGCGGTGCTTCTGATTCGGATAGGGCTGGCGCATTTCCAACGGGAAGAACTGCTGGGCAGAGAAATTGATGTGCTCAATATCCGCTGGATCTGGCGGATCTTCTGGGATCATTTCCGTGGCGGGGCTCGCAATCTGCTGGATTGGTACCGCAGTGTGCTGGGTAAAACTTTGTTTGAACTGCGTGGCAGTATGCTGGCAGCCGTTGTACTGGCCGTCATCGTCATCATTCTTGGCGCTCAGCAGGCCGACCGCTTTCTGCTCATCTTACCGGAGGGTGAATTTCAGGAACGCGTTCGCGAATTCGGTTTCAACCTTCCGGTGGGCGGAGTTGGGAGCGTCCAGCAAATCTTTTTACAGAATGTCCGCGCGCTGATTGTTGGTTTGCTGCTGGGATTGTTTTCTTTCGGAGTATTGGGTACCCTGCCGTTGGTAGCGACCCTCGGCCTGCTGGGTTATTTCACCCGGATTATGGAAGTCAATCAATTGCCGGCCGCTCAAATTATCCTTTCTGGGGTCGTGCCTCACGGGATTGTGGAGGTTCCGGCTATTTTGCTCTCCACGGCGGCGGTGTTGAGAATCGGCTTCTTGCTGGCAACACCGATGAAGGATAAAACAGTTGGCGAGGTTTTCATAATCGCTATAGCAGGCTGGATGCAGGTGATGATTGGGCTGGTATTGCCGTTGCTGCTGTTGGCAGCGATGATCGAATCGTGGATTACGCCGTTGATCATTTTGCGCTTCTTTGGCTGATTGGAGTAAGCATCAATTTTTCTAGAAAGGGAACGGCATGGATCAAATTGTTTTTCTAGGCACCGCAAACGCCATTCCCGCTATTGGCCGGGAAAATACCCATTTATTAATCCGCCATGAGCAAGAAGCCATTCTGGTGGATTGCGCAGCAAATCCAATTGTTCACTTGCAGCGCGGGGGGATCAACCTTGAACAGATTAATCATTTGATCTTGACGCATTTTCACCCGGATCATGTTTCAGGCGCCCCATTGTTTTTGATGGATTTGTGGCTGTTGGGGCGTAAAAAACCCTTGTTCATTTATGGACTGGAACATACCCTCACCCGCTTACAAGCCATGATGGAATTGTATGACTGGCGCAGTTGGCCGGGCTTTTTCCCGCTCGAATACCGTGTAATACCCGAAAAGGAGGGGGCGGCCCTGCTCGAGTTGGACGGTTTGGAGATTGTATCCTCGCCGGTCAAGCATCTGCTGCCGACCATAGGGCTGCGGATTGCCTTTAACCCTATTCAAAAAGTTGCCGCTTATTCCAGCGATAGCGAACCCTGCGATGAGGTTGTGCGTCTGGCGGAAAATGCCGATGCGCTGATTCATGAATCGGCCGGGAATTCAATTGGACATTCTTCTGCCCGGCAAGCCGGAGAAGTAGCTCAGAAAGCCGGTGCGAAGAAGTTGTACCTGATTCACTATCCGGCGCATGTCACAAAAGAGGAACTCATTCGCGAGGCACAGTCTGCCTTTGACGGCGCGGTTTATGTTTGCGAAGATTTTATGGGGATTGACCTGACCAAAGGCGATTAAGTCACCAGCCGAGTAGAAAAGGTTCCCATTCAGTGTATTCCGTCAGGTGGCGCCCGAAAATATACAGGGCTGAAGCCGGCGGTTCGCAAGGGGGGCGCAGCAGCTGCATACCAGCTTCTGCCAGGGTGCGGCCGCCTTTACGGTGGTTGCACTGGGGACAGGCCGTAACTACATTCGTCCAGATATGCTGACCGCCTAAATGCCGAGGGATGACGTGATCAACGGTCAGGTCTCCCGTCCGTTTACCACAGTACTGGCAGGTGTAATTATCACGCCGGAAAACCTCCCGGCGGGTCAGTTTGACCTTGAGACGCGGGCGGTGAACCATGTGTTGCAGCCGAATGATCGAGGGGCGCGGAAAGGACGATCCAGCGGTGTGAATCTCTCCCCGTCCATTCATCACCATGGATGCCTTGTGTGTCAAAATCAAACCAACCGCACGGCGCAAGTCGCAGACATTGATTGGCTCGAAATTGGCGTTGAGTACAAGCACATTATCCGCCATTGCGACCTCACCTGCAAAATTATAGCACCACCTTTCTACAATCGCTATGAGAAATGGGTTAAGAAGTGTTAATATTAGAAGGAGATGAATCGAGGAGGTGAATTGTGAAAATCCTTATCGCGGGCGGTTCGGGTTTAATCGGCTCTGCTTTGGCTCGCCATTACATTCAAAAAGGACAGGAAGTGTACATTCTAAGCCGGCGCGGTTCGACAGCCGCTTTGCCGCCCAAGGCTCAAGGCGTGGAATGGGACGCCAGATCGGCTGAAGGATGGGGGGAGTTGATGGAAGCGGTTGATGTGGTCATCAACCTGACCGGAGAAAACCTGGGCGCAGGACGCTGGACAGAGCAGCGTAAGGAGCGTTTTTATTCAAGCCGCATCCAGTCTGGCCGTGCGCTGATCGAAGCGATGCGTCAATCTTCCCGAAAACCGACGACGATGGTACAGTCTTCGGCGGTCGGTTATTACGGAGACGGCGGCGATCAAGTGTTGGATGAATCCAATCCGCCGGGCAAAGATTTTCTGGCTCGTTTATGTGTGGATTGGGAGGAATCTACCCGCGAAGCCGAGTTTATGGGCGTGCGGCGGATTATCCTGCGCACCGGGGTTGTGCTGGCAGAGGGGGCAGAGGTGTTGAACCGCTTGATTTTACCCTTCCGCTTTTTTGTTGGAGGGCCGTTGGGCAGCGGACGTCAGTGGCTGCCCTGGATTCACATGGCGGATGTGGTGGGAGCGGTGGATTTTTTGGTCGAAAACCCCAATCTTTCCGGTGCCTTCAATTTGAGCGCACCCCAACCGGTTCAAAATGCCACATTTGGCAAAACCCTGGCGCGAATTTTACGCCGTCCCTATTGGCTGCCGGTGCCGGCTTTCGCTCTAAAATTGGTTTTGGGCGAAATGAGCAAGCTGGTGCTGGAAGGCCAACGCGCCATTCCAAAGCGGTTGCTGGAATACGGTTATGCCTTTCATTTTTCGGAGCATGAAGCAGCCCTGCGGGATTTGTTGGTTAAGGGCTGAGGGGTTGGAGAGCGTTTTGCAGAAGCGTTTCACCGATGGTTTGCGCCAGTTGGGGGTTGTTTTCCTCCAGCAGGACGGCAATCGCCAGGGGTGTCCCGCTCCACTGGGGGAGCGTTCCCCCGATAAACCATGTATAGGCAGTTGAGTTGTACCGCTGCGCCGAAACCGATTGCCAGATGGGAAGATTCTGAGATGCAAGACGATTCACAGCAGCCGATACTGCTTGCGGATTGCCAAAAACTGCCACAGGGGAGTCAGCCGGTAAAATAACCCACCCTTGATGGGGCGTTTCCACCGATACGGCCAGGCGTGGACTGGGACGTAAGCCGCCATTACTCAATGCTGCGGCAGCCTGAGCCATTTGCAAAGGCGTTACTTTTACCTCGCTTTTTCCAATTACCGCTAAACGGCTGCCGGTTAATTGATCTGGTTGAGAAGGCAGAGCGACATCCAGGCGGATTTCCGGCGCAGTGAAGAAACCTAAACCGGTAAATAGTTCACGCAATTGGGCGGTGGTGATAGAGCGGCTCATTTCCACCAAGGCGGCCGGGCAGCCGACTTCGATGGCGGTTTCAAGGCTGATGGGCGCTCGGGGCGGGGTGGCGCATGTGAGCGTCTGATTCTGGTAGATGTAAGAAAGGTTGAGCGGCAAGACCGGCAGGCTGCCGGTTTCGCTCAGGTAAGCGTAGAGGAACGGCCCTAAAATGGTTGCGGTGGGGTATTGCCCCTGAGTGGCGCGGTTGACAAATGGCGCAGCAGGATCGTTCCGCCATTCGGGGTAGCGGTCATTAAGTTGATTGGGATCATAATAAGGGTGAGAGGCAATTAAAAGTATCTCGCCGCTGCGAGCATTCAAAAGGACAATTGCCCCGCGGTGATTTTCCAGCAGTTCGTCGGCAATCCGTTGTAATTCTAAATCGAGGCTCAGGCGCACGTCCAGTCCATCCGGCGGCTGGGAGTAAATCAGTTCCGCCAGCCAGATTCGCGAAGCGGGATTACCCTGCAACCCGCTCAAATAACCATCGAGGGAGGCTTCCAGTCCGGCTTTTCCAAAACGGGGATTGATGTACCCCACCGTATTTCCCAGAGGGGGATAAAGCAGCACACGATTCAGGCTGCCGCGTTCGCCGGTTGTGGTGACAATTGTCTCGTTACTCCGATCGAGCAGGTCGCCTCGCGGGACAAAGCGTAAATTGACCATCCAGCGGATGTTTTCGGGGCGCGACAGTAAGGCGTCCGCACGGACGATACTCCACCAACCGGCGAAGGCTGCGAGGACGGCAAAGCCAGCCAAAAAGAGAGCCGCAACCCAGGTAGTTGCGCGTGGTTGTTGTACCGGCAAGGGCGGGTCGGTGTGCGGCAGGCTGACCCACAGCAGCATTCCAATCGCAATGAAACTGGTGACCAGCGATGAGCCGCCATAAGAAACAAACGGCAGGGTTACTCCAGTGAGGGGTAAAAGGCGCAGGTTGCCGCCCATAATCAAAATGGCTTGGATAGCGAAATAAACCCCGATTCCGGCAGATAAGAAACGCTGAAAGGTGGTGCGTGCCGTAAGCGAAATGACAAAGCAGCGGTAGGTTAAGAGGGTAAAGAGGGCAATCAATGCCAGAATTCCCGCCAAGCCGCTTTCCTCGGCAATGGCAGTGGCGATGAAATCAGAGTGAGCGACCGGGACTAACCCCGGGCTGCCGAGTCCCACCCCCGTTCCCAATAAGCGGCCGGCTGCCACCGATATCAAGGACTGCACGATTTGGAAAGAACGGTTGGCCGGGTCTGCCCAGGGGTTCAGCCATATTTCGATGCGCAGGCGGATAATATCAAAGACAAGTGTCCCGGTAATGGCAGCCGCCAAAAGGAACAAACCACTGATGAGCAGAATCCTTCTCCGCCCGGACGCCAGAAAAATTACAAATGTATAAATGCCGATGATCAGGGTAGCAGCGCCTAAATCGCGTTGAAGCGCCAGCATCAGGGCTGCGGAGGCGGTCATGATCAAGGTTGGGGCCAGGAGTTCCGGCAGCCGAAAGCGCAAGGGAATCCGGTCTGCCAGATAGGCTGCCAGATAAGCCACCAGAAGCAGCTTCAACGGCTCGGAGGGTTGAAAATACAAACCACAACAGCCCAACCACAGGCGAGGACCTTCACCCGCTGGGTAGGTGCCCAGTAAGAAAGTTAAGCCGGTCAGCAGCAGCCCAATCGTCAACCAGAGATATTTGTAACGGCGTAACCCGATAAATACCCGCGGGTAGCGGCTGATCAGGATCAGAACGATGACCCCGATACTCAGCCAAAGGGTTTGACGATAGCCCAGAGAATTGTCCAACCGGTAAATGGTAATTAACCCCCAACCGCTCAACAGACTGGTAATGGGTAAGAGGTACGGATCGTGGTCTTCAAATTGACGATTGAGATGGCGATAAGCCAGGGTGAAGAGAACTGCCCACGCCATCCAGCCAATCCAGTGCTGCCAACGGTATCCGACCTGAAAGGTGTGCAGCCTGACTGCCGGCGAAAGGGTTAAAATCAGGCTATAACAGCCGATTGCCAGAATGGACAACCCCATCAGCCGGCGTTCTAACAGATTTTGAGCTGCGGCAGCCGGAGGAAATAAAAGGTTCACGATGGGAGGTATTTATCCACCAGCAAGGCGAGTTTTTGACGGGTTTCGGGTGGGATGCGGGCTGGATCGGTGATCAGCGCTTTTTCCAGGGCGGCGCTGCATTCACAATCGGTGTTTTCTTGCAATTGGCTTGCCAGCCTGCGAATGGCCTGCTGGGCTGCCGCAGTATTTTGAGAGAGGGTGCGGATGACCATCTCAACATTGACCGGTTCCTCAGCCAGGTGCCAGACATCGTAATCGGTGATGTGCGCCAGACTGGCATAGCACATTTCCGCCTCGCGCGCCAAAAAGATCTCCGGGCAGGTAGTCATACCGATGATGGAAATGCCCCACGCTCGAAAGAGATGCGATTCCGCCCGGGTTGAAAATCGCGGTCCTTCGATAGTGATAAAGGTGCCACCCTGATGAGTTTCAACGCCGGTGCTGAGGGCTGCCTCATACAACTGACGGGAAAGATTGGCGCAGTACGGGTCGGCGGTGCTGATGTGAGCAACCAGCCCATCCCCAAAAAAAGAGCGTTTGCGGTCACGGGTGAAATCAATCACCTGATCGGGAATAACAAAATTTCCGGGTTTGTAATCGTGGCGCAGTGAACCGCAGGCGCTGACGCCGATGACAAAGCGTACCCCCAATTGCTTCAGGGCGTAGATGTTGGCGCGATAGTTTACTTCCGAAGGCAGGATGTGGTGACCAATCCCATGCCGCGCGAGAAAAGCAACCCGTTTGCCTTCCAGGCTGCCAATCAGGATTGGCGCGCTGGGCTTCCCAAAGGGTGTATTGACTTCGATGGATTGGGTATCTTCCAACCCCTCAAAATGATACAGGCCTGAACCGCCGATAATTCCTAAAATGGCTTGTTGACTCATGTTAATCTCCCATTGGCTCAAAATGATTTTTTGGGTTCTATCTCAATTCGGAAGGCAATCTGCCCGCAGCGCAATTCGTCGCCGGGGACGATCACAGCGCGGGTGGTCAACCGCTCACCGTTCAGGAAACTGCCGTTGGTTGAGTTTAGGTCTTCCACCCACCATTGATTTTGCTGAAAGGTAAACCGAGCGTGACGGGCTGAAACCGTTTCGTGGGGTACACACAGATTGCAAACCGGATCGCGTCCCAAAATGACCTCGCTGGTTTGAAATTGCAACACTTCCTCCGAGGGGGCATCCAGCGGTGTGATCAGCAAGGCGGGGATGGCATCGTGAGTGAGCGCTTGGGTTTTTCCGCGCAAATCCCGCCAAATGACGCTGAACGCCCAGTACAAGAAGACATATAGTAGAAGGACAAAAAGAATGCGTAAAATAAGAACGAGGATACCGCTCATGCTGGGATTATACCGGAGGTTGGGCAGGGGATGTGCCGCCGATTGAAGCCGACTCGCTGACATCTTCGCCGTAAATCAAAGTGAAACCGGCCAGTGAAATTACATCGCCCGGGAAGAGGGTGACCTGGGTAATCCGCTTACCATTGACAAAGGTGCCGCCGGACGAATTGAGATCAAACAGAATGGTCTGATTTTTGATGCGGCGAATTTGGGCGTGAGCGCGAGAAACCCTCAGGTCCTCAATGACCAGATGGTTATCGCTGCGCCTGCCGATGTTGGTGACCGGTTGATCTAGCGGGAAGAACTGACTGCCATAGAGAATCAAGTAAGCGCGGCTGGTAGTTGAGGACGGACTCAATTCGGTTTCCGTGGGGAGGTGGAGTACGGCGGTTGAACCCGGCAGGGTATCCTGATAGGCGGCGGTAATGCGGGGCTTGCCCGGCGGCTGGCGGGGGTCGCTAACCACTTGAATCACGGGCGGGGCAGCGAAGGAAGCGCCCGATTCACGCACGCTTTCGAGCAGGGTTTGGTTCAGCCAGGTCAGCCACTCGGCGTTATTCTGCCAGGCGGCCGCTTCCTGCGGATGCATGGCAAACACCAGCACATTTGGCAAGGGCTGATTGTCTGGATTTTCCGCCAGCAGATGCTCGCGCAAGGCTTCGACGATTTGAACCGCGAGATTGGGATGATCCCTGCGCCAGGCCAACGCCGCAAGCCGGTTTTCGATTAAGTCTTTCAGACGGGATTCGATTTCATCAAGGCGTGATTTCATACTTTATAATTATAAGACCAGTCGAGGGAAGAAGATGAACAAAGCAGGATTTGAGGAACTCCAACATACCGCAGATTGGGCGCTGAGGGTTTGGGCGCCTGACCGTGCCGAATTGTTCCGGCAGGCTGCCCTTGGGATGAATACCCTGATGGGCTTAAATTTTGAAGAGGAAGCGGGGGGGCGGGTTGATCTTCACCTGACTGCCGAGGACGATGAAAGTTTGCTGGTTTCTTTTTTGAACGAGATTCTGTTTTATCTGGAAATTGACCGAATCGGTTTTGAGGATTTTCCCTTAAAATTAAATGGCAACAGGTTGGATGCCGAATTGTGGGGTAAACCAATCCGCAGCATCGAAAAACCGATCAAGGCAGTTACCTTTCACAATCTCGTCGTAGAACGCGGCGCAGATGGATTGGAAGCCCGGTTGGTGTTTGATGTTTAGCGAGGTGTGCCATGATTCGAATACAAGACCTGCACAAAATTAGCGATTACGAGTGGGAGATTCCCAAGTCCTATCGGCAGGATATGCGCGTAGCCGTGCGATTGTTTGTCACCCGGCGGTTGCTGGAAGCCGCATTACAAGATCTTTCTATCGAGCAGGCGGTCAATGCCGCAACCTTGCCGGGAGTGGTTGAACCGGTAGTGGTGATGCCGGACATGCATCAAGGATATGGATTTCCAATTGGCGGTGTTGCAGCGACACGTTATCCCAATGGAGTGATTTCACCCGGCGCAATCGGTTACGATATCAACTGCGGGGTGCGTTTGCTGGCTTCTACTATTCCGTTGGAGGCAGCCGAAGAACGGCTGGATAATCTGGCAAACGCGCTCAATCATTATTGCCCCAGCGGGGTGGGCAGTGAAGGATCCATCCACTTGACCACCGCTGAACTGGATGCGGTCTGTCGTCAGGGAGCACGCTGGGCGTTGAAAAAAGGAATGGCCAGTGAGGAAGACTTACGCCGTACCGAAGAGAACGGTTGTCTGGAAGGGGCTGACCCGGGCAAAGTCAGTCAGCGCGCAAAGCAGCGCGGCATGGCGCAGCTGGGAACGCTGGGGGCGGGTAATCACTTCATTGAAGTGGATGTGGTTGATCAGATTTTTGACCGTGAGGCTGCGGCGGCAATGGGCTTACAAGAGGGAATGTTAACGCTGATGATTCACTGCGGATCGCGTGGATTTGGTCATCAGATCTGCACCGATTATGTGCAGGACTTACAATCCGCCGTGAAACGGTATGGCATTCAGCTGCCCGACCGCGAGCTGGTTTGCGCTCCACTGGATAGCCCGGAAGGTCAAAATTATCTGGCTGCCATGCGCTCGGCGGCAAATTACGCATTTTGTAACCGTCAGATTCTGGCTTACCATGCCCGGCGCGCCTTTGAGGAAGTGTTTGCCGGCAGCGGTCTGCGCTGGCAGTTACATCAGGTGTACGACATTGCCCACAACATGGGCAAAGTGGAAAGTCACGAGGTCAACGGCAGGAAATTGAAGGTTTGTGTCCATCGAAAAGGAGCCACCCGCGCCTTTGGCCCGGGTCACCCGGAATTGCCGGAGGTTTACAAACCGATAGGACAGCCGGTATTGGTGCCGGGCAGTATGGGGACGGCCTCCTGGGTGCTGATTGGCACTGAAGACAGTATGACCCGTTCTTGGGGTTCTACCTGTCATGGGGCGGGACGAGTGCTCAGCCGCAACAAGGCGAAAAAGGACTTTCGCGGCGAACGTTTACGCAATGAGTTGGAACAGTCGGGTATCCATGTGCGGGCCGGTTCGATGTCGGGTTTGGCGGAAGAAGCGCCAATGGCTTACAAAGATGTGGATGAAGTGGTTGAAACGGTCAACGGGGCGGGGATTGCCCGCAAAGTTGCCCGCCTGCGTCCGGTGATTGTCATCAAGGGTTAATCCTGGTCAGTGTCTTCCGTGCCGGGCGCGCTGATGGGGGCGGTGCGGGCGTGGGTCAATTCGATCAATGCGTTTACCGGCAGGCGGATGTTCAACCCGCGCTGCCCGCCGGAGATGTGAATTTTTTCGTGCTGCAACGCCGCCTCATCCAGGATCACTTGAAAGCCGCGCTGCAACAAAGCCAGCGGTGAAATCCCGCCGGCCTGCAAGCCGGTTATCTGCTCGGCTTCGCGCTGAGTGGGAAGTTTCAATTTTTTCTCCCCAATAAAGGCTGCCAAAGCCTTTAAATCCACTTGATTAGGGGCCGGGATGACCGCCAGGATGGGCTTGCCGCCTCTCTCTCGGGTGACGACCATCGTCTTGTAAATCAATTGGGGGTCAACGCCCAGCCGGCGGGCAGTTTCCATCCCGCTGATTTTTTGGTTGGGCAGTTCAAAAGCTTCAAATGGGATTTTTTTGGCGGTCAAGAGCCGGGTAACATTGTTTGTGACCATTGTGACCCCTTGAATGGGTTGGTCCGCCAGCGTGGCGGTCGCAGGTAAATCGGGTTGCTGAAAATCCAGCCACGCCGTTTGCCCAAAAAGTTCAGATAACACTCAACTCGGTAAACCCCCGGCTCGCGGGTGATGTGGGTACAAACCTCGTGATTTATCCAGGTCTTAATCACCTTTCCGTCTTTCAATAAGTTGCACTCACTCTTGAGCGGTAATTTGATTTGCAGGGTGATGGCGCTGTCCATCATTAATTCATCCCCCATGATGGCCTTGCCATTTTTCCCCTGAGCGGTAAATCGAAAACCGCGTGTCGAAGCCGGTAAGTCGTATCCCACGAAACAATGGCCTTGTTGAAATGCCTGATAGATCATTTTGCGGTCGGCGGTTAAATCGCCGCTAAGCGGTTGAGGGGTCAGGAGGTGAGTGTTGATGGCGCGGAAGTGAAATTCATACGGATAGATCGTTTTGCGAATCGGACCAACCCGAATCTCCAGCGCGTGCGCATCCGAGCCACCAATGGCAACCACTCTGCGGTCTTGGGCAAGCAGATCATCCCACCGCGCCAGCACCTCCGGGTGCGGCCCATGCGCAAGGTATTGGGGAAAAAAGCCATAGAAGATCGCATCCGCCCAATTTTTGATCTGAGTCTTGAGCTCGCTCAACCCATTCCATAATTCAATGCCGGTATAACCGGTTACCTGCCAATCCTCCCACGAGATGTCATCCTCATGGAAGAGCGGCAAAGCCGGGTCACGGGGGTGAGCGATGAAGGAAAGCCCGCCGCCTTCGCGAACGCGGTCAATCAGACGCTGTGGGTCATCCGCAAAGCGAGCCATTTCACGGTTGCAGCCCAGCGCCAGCAGGTGCGATTTTTGCGGCAGGCGGGCTTGGTCGTGGACTTCTTCGCCGATCAGCATTAACAAGGTTTTACCGTTCTTTCGGTGATAACCCTCAAAACCATTGACCAGCACATTGTGATCGGTTACGATGACCACATCTAAACCTGCTTCAAGGGCAGCCCGGGCAATATCCGCATGAAGGCCGCTGCCATCGGAATAGCGGGTGTGCATGTGCAGATTGGTGACCAGTTCGTGCATGATGGTTGACGATTTCCGCCCTAAAACGGTATAATCGGGTCGTTCAAGATAAGGAGGAACGAGCGTGGTAAATTACATTGACATTGCTTTGATTATAATCTCAATCGCGTTGATTGCGAGCGTGATCTTTCAAAACAAAGGCGTGGGTCTGGGTGGTTTGACCGGTGCAGACAGCAGTCAGGTGTTCACGGCTCGGCGCGGTTTGGAAAAAACCATTTTCCTGATCACCATTGGATTGGCGATTCTGTTCGTCATCCTCACACTCCTTTCCGTAGCCATTGGTTCCTGAATTAAACCGCAGGGATTCAAGATTAGGATACTTTGTATATCATAGAGGGCGATTGGCACCTTTCTGGGGAAGATCGCCCTTTTAGGTTTAACCGAAAATGAAAAAATTCCGCTGGCAAATTCTCATCATTCTTCTGACCGGTTTGGTGGTTGGAATTTTGCTGCTCAGCGAGCAGCCCGAAGGGGTTACCCAAATCGTGCCGGAACCCGTAACGGGGGGTTTTTATACCGAAGCCTTGATCGGTTCGTTGCAGCGCTTGAACCCGCTGCTGGACTTTTACAATCCGGCCGACCGTGACATTGACCGCCTCCTGTACTGCCGTCTGTTATCCTTTGATGAACGCGGTATTCCCGTGCCGGATTTGGCCGCTTCCTGGGGCGTTTCTCAGGATGGTACGATTTATAACTTTGAGATTCGCCCGAATGTCAAGTGGCATGACGGTCAACCGCTTACCGCGGCGGACATTGTTTTTACGATCGAAATGCTTCGCAACGGCGGCGAAATTGTGCCGGAGGACCTTCAGCGTTTTTGGCGTGATGTGGATGTTGTCCAATTGAGCGATACGCTGATCCAGTTTAAACTCCCTGAACCGTTCGCTCCATTTCTGGATTATTTGACGTTTGGCGTCGTCCCACAGCATTTGTTGGGCAACCGCACCATTGATCAAATCAGAGACTTGCAATTCAACATTCAGCCGGTAGGTTGCGGGCCTTACCGCTTCGACCAGTTGATTGTGGAGGACGGTCAAATTGTGGGGGTTTCCCTGCTGGCATTCGAGGATTATTACGGCAAGAAGCCATTCATACCCCAGTTCATCTTCCGCTATTTTCCCGATGCGGTATCGGCCTTACAGGCTTATCAGGGCGACCGGGTGATGGGAATCAGCTCAATCAGCGAGGAGGCGCTTGCTTCAGCGCTGGCTGAACGGGATTTAGCAATTTACACCGGTCGAAAACCGGAACTTAGTTTGATTCTTTTCAATCTCAAAAACCCTGAAGCGGGCTTTCTGCAAAAGACCGATGTTCGGCGGGCGCTGTATCTGGGGATCAACCGCCAATATCTGGTGGATCGAATTCTGGGTGGGCAGGCGATTCTGGCGGACGGCCCGATCTTCCCGGGGACGTGGGCGTACTACGATGGTCTACCGCGGGTTAACTACGACCCCGAACGGGCTCGCCAGATTCTGATTGACGCCGGTTACGGTTTGCCAGCCGAGGGCGGGGATGTGCGTATTGGCAAGGACGGCGATGCGCTTCAATTCACAATGCTGGTACCGGATAATCCTCGTTCCCGCGCCCTGGCTGAGGCAATTCAGCAGGACTGGGCAGCAGTGAATGTGCAAATCACGCTCGAGTACCTGCCTTACCCGGACTTAATTGATCAGCATCTAACGCCGCGGGATTATCAGGCTGCGCTGGTGGACCTGAACTTTACCCGTTCCCCCGATCCAGACCCTTACCCTTTCTGGGATTCCGTGCAGGCTACGGGCGGGCAAAACTATACCCAATGGGATCATAAAATTGCCAGTGAGTATCTGGAAGAAGCCCGAATTACAATAGACCTGAATGAGCGTGCGCGGCTCTACCGCAATTTTCAAGTGATCTTCTCGGAAGAATTGCCGGCTCTACCGCTTTTTTATCCGGTTTATAATTACGGGGTGGATCGTCAGGTACAGGGAGTGCGGATGGGGCCTTTGCTGGAAAGCAGCGATCGCTTTGCTACCCTGCTGGAATGGTATCTTTCCAGCCGCCCGGCGGCGGTTACCCCAACTCCGTGATACAGGTTCAGCCCAGATGGATATCCTTTCCCATGATGCCGCCTTTGTCCAATCCGCTGCGCAGGTGTTGGAAGATTACCTGCTTTCGGAGGTTTTATTCTGGCCGTTGCAGCGAGAAAGAGGGGCAATACTGGGAGGGGATTCTGATCAACTGACCCCCGGCAATTTATTGCTCAGTCTCACCCGCCTCGGCAAAACCATCTCAAGCGACCCCTTCCTGATGGATTCACACCAAGTGATCGAAAAAGTGCGCCAGCAGTGGAAGTCAGCCTGGTTAAGTAAATGCAGGAAGGAATGGGATCAGCGTGAGAGGCTTTGGCTGCGCTATTTGGAAGAACTGAAAAAAGAGCCCCGTTCCATTCTGCCGGCAGATTTTCCCTTCCATGTGAGACAACGGGTCATTTTGCATCTCTTGGAGGTGGAAATGGGCGGCCTGCCCTCCGAGAAGAAAGCGGAACTGCAAAATGCCGATGAAATCCTGCGCTCGATCAGTCAATCCGGTGAATTTATCTGGCAAAAGAATCTACAGGATCGCTTTCCCGTTTCGACTTTCTGGTATCTTTATTTGAAAACGGGAAAGGCAAAAGACGAATGAGCAAAAAACGATTTTTTACGGGAAAAGGCGATAACGGCACAACCGGTTTGCTGGGGGAAGGGCGCGTTTCTAAAAATCACCTGCGGATCGAAGCGCTCGGTTCACTGGATGAAACCACGGCTGCATTGGGATTTGCGCGAAGTCTGACCGCTGATGGTGAGATTGCCCAACGGGTTCTTCAGATTCAACGCGAATTGTACCAATTGATGGCTGAAATTGCCGCCACCCCCGAAAATGCCGGTCAGTTTCGCTTCATAGCGGCTGAACATGTTCAATGGCTGGAAGAGCAGGCCGATGAACTGAGTGAAGCAATCGAGTTGCCGCGCGAATTTATTGTGCCGGGCGATACCCCAGCGGCCGGCGCGTTCAGTCTGGCGCGGGCCATTTGCCGGCGGGCAGAGAGACGGGTGGTAGAATTGAACGAACGGGAGGGTCTTGGTAACCCTCATATCATCCCCTATCTTAACCGCCTGTCCTCGCTGTGTTTTGTGCTGGAATTGTATGAGACTCAAATTCATGGAAAGACACCCCCCACGCTGGTAAAACGACTCTAAATATGACCGGAACTTTGATTAATGTGGCGACCATCTTAATCGGCGGCTTGCTGGGTTTAATCCTCGGCAGCCGGCTGCCGGAACGATTGCGCCAAACTGTGATGGCCGGGCTGGGCCTTTTCACTTTTGCGTTTGGACTAAAGATGTTTCTGGATACTCAAAATGCTCTGGCTGTGCTGATCAGTTTACTGCTGGGGGCGGTGATTGGCGAGTGGCTGCGGATTGAGGATGGACTGAGAAGTATCGGACGCTGGCTGGAGGCGCGTGTTACCAAAACCGACAAACCGGCGCAGGATAATCGCTTTGTACGCGGATTCTTAACCGCCTCGCTGGTTTTTTGCGTTGGCCCGATGGCCATTCTCGGCTCAATCCAGGATGGTTTGACCGGCAATTTTCAAACCCTGGCTGTCAAAGCCATTCTGGATGGCTTCGGAGCGCTCGCCTTCGCTTCAACGCTGGGGGTGGGGGTGCTGTTTTCAGCGGTTGTGCTGCTCGGTTACCAGGGCGGCATCAGCCTGATGGCGGCTCAGTTGCAGGCGCTGATTAGTCCCGCCATGATGCAGGAATTGAACGCAACCGGCGGGGTAATTTTGTTGGCGATTGCGATCGGCAGTCTGCTGGAAATTAAGCCGATTCGCGCCGGCAACTTTCTGCCGGCGCTGGTCATCGCTCCCTTGATGGTGGTTTTGATGCAATCCCTCGGGGTTTATTGAAATCAGGGGTTAAGTTTTGCCAGTTCTTGTTCGATGGTATCAAAAAGTTCGGCCTGCCCAACGAATTGACCATTGACATTGAAAGTCGGCGTACCGGTAACGCCCAACCCGCTGGCATATCGGGCATCATCCAGTACCCGCTGCTGGTACTGGCGGCTGTTATAGCAGCGGTCAAAGGTGTTCGTATCCAGATTCAACTGGCGGGCAATCCCTTTCAGCATTGCATCATTCAACTCTGCGCCAAAATTGGCAAATACGTAGTCGTGGTATTCCCAAAATTTGCCCTGATCGAGGGCGCAATAAGCCGCTTCCGCAGCCCGATACGACTCCGGGCTGATAAAACTGAGCGGCACATATTTGAAATAGACTTTGCCGGCAGCAACATAATCCTCGATCAAACGTTTTTCAGACCTTTCCCAAAAATCACGGCAGTGAATGCACTTAAAATCCGAGTATTCTTCAACTTTGATGGGAGCGTTGGGGTCTCCAACGGCTTGACCGTCAATTTGCGGTCGGTTGATTGTTTCCGGTTTGGCAATCCGGTCGGCGCTGGCAGGTTGATTGGAAATAATCAATAAAACGGCGATAGCGACTGCCACAACCGAAATCACACCGATCAGGATGAGGCGGTTGCGCTGTTCCTGTTTACGGCGTTGCTCCCGAAGGGCGACTTTACGGCTGGCTTCTTTGGCTTTACCGGGCATTTTTCCTCCATTGTGACCAAATTCGTTTAATATTGAACGAATTTTGCCATAAATGGTGTTATTTGTCCAGTTGTTGTGCATCCGGCCCGTAAACCCACACCGAGAAACTTTGCTCACTCCGGTGAAAGCCAATTTTTTGGTAAAGGGACAACGAAGCGTGGTTGTTATCCTGTGTGTTGACGGTTAATTCCCAAAATTGATCGCGCTTGCAGCGTTGGATTAAATCGGCTGCAAGTGCGTAACCGATATGCCGACGCAGATACAAGGGATGGACTGCCAGCCTTGCCAGATGGATGGAAAAAAGGTTTGAAGTGCTGAATTGAAAACCGACAATCTGTTCATCTACCTCGGCAACGGTGGCGTAACGGGCGCGCTGAAAAGAAATCTCGATTTGGGGCAGCGAGTTCTGCCAGATCGGTTCAAAAGCCTGCTGATCAATGGCTGCAACCTGCGGTAGATCTTCTTCTTCCATTAGACGGATAAAGACCGGCGGCGGGATGGGTAAGTCATTTTCATCTTTGTCCAATTCCCGGTAAAGGGTGACAATGGCCTGATGATAGTGAAATCCGGCATCTCGCAGGAGCGGGATCAGCCACTCTTTCAATCCCAAGGCGGCAATGGTTGGGGGGGTATTTGGGTCAAGATCTGCCAGACTTTTGGCAAACAAGGTTTTCCAGTGTTCATCCGGCGAAATGCCCCGCCGGCAGGCGTAAATCCGCAGCCATGCAATGCCGGGCGGGTCTTCAATCAGGGCAAGCGCTGCGCGAATCCCCAGCCCGTCTTCAGCGACCCAAAAGGGTTGTTTGCCGAGCCAGTCCAATGGTGAAGACCAGTCCAGATGGTAATAGACATGATCGGCATGGTTGAGTTGCGCGGAGAATTGTGGACGATCGTGTGGTGCGGCGCGGCGAATTTGGAAATACTCGGACATGGAGGTTGTTCAAAAGGTTGGACTTATTGCATCCCGCTCAAACGGCGGATGATGCCCATTAAATTCCGCAACAAACGGTCTTTGAAGGATAATTTCTTTTTTTCTTCCAGAGCCGCATCCATGCTGACCAGCGACTCAATCCGTTTTCCCTGCCGTAATTGAATAGTTGAAATGCGCTGCAGTACATAAGCGCGCATCTCTTTTTCTGAAATCTGTTTGAACAAGGCTGCCGATTGGGTGAATAACTCTAAGGCTTCATCCAGCCTTTTCAAGTCTTCCAGGGCGCTGGCTGTATTGGCGAGCGCCATCGCCTGTCGTTTGAGATCCCCCGCCGCGGCGAAAATCTGATCGCTGCCGAAAGCGGCCTGATAGGCTTCCTGCGGTTTTCCGGCTTTAAGGAGGGCTACAGAGAGGTTATTCCTCATTTCGGCCTGTTGAAGGGTTTGGTTTTGGTCCGTCAGGGCTTCAACGGCAGCAGAAAAGGCGTTGGCAGCGGTTTCGTAATCCTCGTTCTGATAGGCTTCCCATGCCTTTTGAGTAATGGTCTGGATATCAGCCTCGTCCATGTTCTATTTCCCCTTGCGTAACCGTTCTAATAAGTGATTTCCAGCAATCCTTCGGCAACGGCCCGCAATTTTTCGACGGAAAGTTCACTCAGGCGCATCGCCAGTTTGAGGTACGGCAGGTTGACCGGTTTGCAGATAAATTGGCGCACATCTTCGGGTAATTCCATGAAGCGTTGAATGGCGATTCTTTCTGCCCGCCACTGTCCAATCGGCCCGCGCTGATCAAAGAGCTCTTCCATGCGGATTTGGAGGTGATTCGTGAGGATTTCCAATTCGGGCAGCGGGATGGCTTTTTCACCCAATTCGTAGGCTTCGATTCGCTCTTTTGGGATGGCGGTCTTTTCTTCCATCTGCTGCAAGGTGAGGTTCAGCGTTTGGCGCGCCATGCGTATGCGGGCGCCGATGATTTTGTGACGCAAGGATACATAAGCCGGAGATTGTTCAAAAGGTTCCTGCATCCCCTGGCCGAGCAGGGATTGAGCGCTCCAGAAATGTTCCAAAGGAATATCGAGATAGTACGCGAAGGCTTCCAATTGAGGTAGAGAAGGTGCAAGCAACCCGGCTTCAACCTGTTCATATTGTTCAGGGGTCATTCCCATCACTCTGGCGCATTGTTCTATACTGCGGTTGCGGGAAATTCTGGCGTCATAAACCAGTAACCCCAGTTTGCGGGTCCTCAGTTGGGTTGCCTGTTGGATGGTTTTCATGAAACACCTCACCGATGCGGGATGAACGAAAGGTTCATCTCATTATAGCATTGCCCGAAAAAATTTTTACCTGCGCCGTCCCAGCATACTGCTCAGATCGGCCCCAAAGACTTCCGGTCCCAGTTTAAAACCGGCGGCTTCCAGACGCGGCATAAAGAGCGGGCGAATACCGGTTGGTTTTAGTTCGCCGATGACTTTGCCGTCGGGATCAATCCCGGTTTGCTGGAACTTAAAGATGTCGGTCATCACCACCGTTTCGCCTTCCATGCCGGCAATTTCGGTGATAGAGGTGACTTTTCGAGTGCCATCCTTGAGACGTGATTGCTGGATGATCATGTCAATAGCGGAGGCAATTTGTTCGCGGATGACCCGCACCGGCAAATCCATGCCCGCCATCAGACACATCGTCTCCAGACGCGAAATCGCATCCCGCGGCGAATTGGCGTGTAAAGTGGTCAACGAGCCGTCATGACCAGTGTTCATAGCCTGGAGCATATCCAGGGCTTCTCCGCTGCGCACCTCGCCAACGATGATCCGGTCGGGGCGCATCCGAAGCGCATTGCGCACCAGATCGCGGATGGTTACCACACCTTTGCCCTCGATATTCGGCGGCTTGGTTTCCAGCCGGACAACATGTTCCTGTTGAAGCTTCAATTCGGCGGCATCTTCAATGGTCACGATCCGCTCTTCTTCGGGAATGAAACCGGAGAGGACATTCAAAAGCGTGGTTTTGCCCGAGCCGGTGCCGCCGGAGATAATAATGTTCAGGCGCGCCATGACGCAAGCGCGGATAAACTCCGCCATGGTTGGGGTTAGCGAGCCAAAGCGGATCAAATCTTCAACGGAAAGTTTCTCCTTTTGAAACTTGCGGATGGTAATGGTTGGGCCGTCAATGGCTACCGGCGGGATAACCGCATTGACCCGTGATCCGTCCGGCAAGCGGGCGTCTACCGTGGGGCTGTCCGGATCAATCCGCCGTCCCAAAGGCAGGATGATTTTCTCGATGATCCGCATGACGGCGGCATCGTCCTCAAAAGCGATGTTGGTTTTGAGGATTTTGCCTTTCTTTTCGATATAAACCTTTTTTGCGCCGTTAACCATTACCTCGCTGATTTCAGGATCATCTAAAAGAGGTTGAAGGATGCCAAATCCGAGCAGTTCGTCCATGATTTCGCGGAAAAGTTGATCGCGCAGGGTGGTCGGCAGGCTGATTTTTAGACCACTGTAAGCCTGATTAAGCAGTTGAGATACCACTTTCCGGCGATCTTCGGTCAGGCGCGGGTTGTTTTCCAATTCCCGCGAAATCAGGTTAATCAGGTGATTTTTAAGTTTGGCAATTTCAGCAGCGTGTTGTGAAGGAATAGCCGGGTTCATTTACTCACCTGCCTGGTTTTGTTTCAGTTCGCTTTGGGGCAATACCCATTCGATGTTGGAGATATTAACGGCTACGAATGCGCTTTCGTACCAGAGGTTTTTACCCTCACGGTCGAAAATCCTGGCGTGAGTAACTGCCAGAAAGGCGGTTGTTCGGTCCAACTCGTCTTTCAGGCGGTCCTCGGGGCGGACATGAACGCGTCCGTAAATACAGGTGGTGGGAGTTTGAATGATTACATCAACCGGTTCTTTGGTGACAACCTGTGTGAAGATCTTTCCTTTTTCTTCAAAGTTCGCAAACATCTTGGTCTTGACCTTTCTTTCAGGAATGGGCTGGCTGATCGGGCGCCGGCATTAAGTAACCCAATCCGGAACGGGTGACGATGTGTTGGGGGTTGTGAGGGTCATCTTCCAGTTTCTGCCGCAAACGGGCAATGCTGACCCACAAAATTTCTTTATCCTCGCGGTAGGATTCGCCCCACACGGCGGTGAGCAGTTCCTCGGCAGTCAGGATTCGTCCGGCGTGTTGGGCAAATTGAATCAAAAGGCGGTATTCGGTAGCCGAAAGGTAAATCTGACGGTCGTCTTTCCAGACTTCGGCACGGGCAAAATCAATCCGCAGATTTTTATGGGTGAAGTAACGGTTCTGAATGCCGTGCTGGGGTGTTTTTGCCCGCCGCAGGACGGCTCGGACGCGCGCAACCAACTCGGTGGCCGAAAAAGGTTTGGTCACATAATCATCAGCGCCGACGTTCAAACCCCTAACACGATCCTGTTCTTCTCCACGAGCGGTCAACATGATAATGGGAACATCGGAAAACTGACGGATGCGCTCACAGGTGCTGAATCCATCCAGGCGTGGCATCGCTACATCCAAGATGATCAGGTCTGGCTGGCGTGAGGTCACCAGTTCGATGGCTTCTTCACCATCCCGCGCTGCAATCACTTCGTATCCTTCCGTTTCGAGGTTTACCCGCAACAAATGCCGGTACAATTGTTCATCATCAACCACCAAAATTCGGGTGCTCATTTTTTGTGCTCCTCCTTCGGTCGCTCACCCGCTGCCAACGGGTGAGGGATCTTACTCAATTGTTTCGGGTAAAAAGATATGGAAGGTGGTGCCTTCCCCAACTTTGGATGACAGCGTGATTTCGCCATGGTGAGCCTGAATGATTTGACGGCAAATGAAAAGACCCAAACCAGAACCATGCACGTTGGTTTGTTGATCGGGAACTCGGAAAAAGCGGTCAAAAATGC
Organism: uncultured Bellilinea sp.; assembly: GCA_938040735.1. Taxonomy (GTDB): domain Bacteria; phylum Chloroflexota; class Anaerolineae; order Anaerolineales; family Anaerolineaceae; genus Bellilinea. The sequence continues at coordinate 50,687 of CALHYE010000009.1, read as the reverse complement.
GTTCCTGATACTTTTCGGGGATACCCGGCCCTTCATCGCGAATATCAACTTTCACGCCGTTCTTCACCGGTTTGATGGTAATGTGGACCGGTGAGGCGGGCGCGTATTTTTCAGCATTGGTAAGTAAATTTTCAAACACCTGAATCAATCGGCGTGGATCGGCCTGGATGGGTTTGAGCGGCTGTTCAATATCGGTATGGATAACCAATCCGGGGTGATGCAAGGTAAGGCGGGTTAGCAAGTCGTTGACCAGCGATTCGAGGCGCACCTGTTGAAAATTCATCACAATCTGGCCGGCCTGTAATTTCGCCGAATCCAGCAGATTGGCAATCAGATCCTGCAGGCGGTCGGTTTCGCTGTCTATGATGGATAAAAACTCCCGCTGGGTTTTTTCATCCCAATTGGCATCGGTGCGAAGCAGGGTGGTGGTGTACCCTTTGATGAATCCCAGCGGTGTGCGTAATTCATGGGAAACGGTCGAGATAAAATCTTCCTGCACCTGAAAGACACGGTATTGAAATTCGAGGTGGTCGCGATCCCGTTTCAGGTATTCGTATTGAATCTGGCGGGAAAGCAGCCGGGCGATCAGGTGAGCAAATTTGATTTGTTCTGCCGAATAGGGCGGGCTGCCAAAGCGGATGAATACCAGAGCGCCGTACACTTCTGATGGCGAAGCCAACGGAAGCGCCAGCGTATAGGGTTGTTTCAAACGGTTGAGCGGATCGGCTTCTTCCGGTTCTTGCAGCACGATTTGGCGGGATTCAATCACCCGCGTTGCAATCAATTCTCCCCAGGCAACATCCGCTTCGGCGGATTTTCCTCTGCCGGTGGCTTTGGCGTAAGCCGCTTCGAGAGTCAGGTTCATTGGATCCAGCAGATAAACCACCAGATTGTCAAAAATAAAATAGGGGCGAATCAGTTTGACCAGCTGGTTAGCGGACTCCCGCCACGATTTCATCTCCCAAAAAGTTTGAACGATTTGGTAGAAAATATTGGCATCGAGGTCTTTCATGGAATTTTCTTTATTATTCATCCGGTTAAGCCTCCTTGAAAGGCGCCAATTTCCGCTTGAGAGCAAAGGAAAAGCGGCTGCCTTTGCCTAATTCTGAAAGGACTTGAATGGATGAGTCGTGAGCCTCGATAATTTTTTGCGCCAGCGAAAGTCCAAGCCCGGTACCTCCGTACTTTCGGGTGGGGCTGTTGTCGAGTTGGTGAAAGGGTTCAAAAAGTTCGCTCATCCGATTAGGAGGAATGCCGATGCCGGTATCGCTCACCCGTATGGTTACATGCAGGTCATCCGGGATAAGTTCCACGGTGATTTTTCCGCCGGGCGGGGTAAATTTGATGGCGTTATCCAGCAGCTGGTAGATCACCCAGCCAATCTTTTCCTGATCGCCGTAAACGATTGGCACCTCGGCGGGCGAGATCAACTCGACCTGATGCTGATGATCTCTGGCTTTGGAATGGATTTGGGTGATAATTTCATTAGAAAGGCTGCGTAAATCCAACGGCAGCCATTGGATGGGCAGTTGGGTTCGTTCGGCAGTTGCAAACAGGATCAAATCCTCTATCAGCCTTTCCAATCGGTCAGTCGAGCGCTGCATGGTTCGTAAGGCATTCACCTGCTCGGGGTTTAGTTCTCCCAAATCCCCTGAAAGCAATAAATCCTGATAACCGCGCACATGGGTCAGCGGGGTGCGTAATTCGTGGGAGATATTGGCGATGAAATTGGCTTTGAGTTGGGAAAGTTCCGCCAGTTTTTCCAGCGCTTTTTCCAGTTCCACGGTTCGTTCGCGGACGCGTTGTTCCAGCTGGCGGTTGGTCTCCTGAAGGGCGTTTCGTAACTGCAAAACGTGTTCGGTGATGGCTTCTTCCAATTCGGCACGGGTAATCATCCCCATCTCGACCAGTAATTCTCCCAGCAGAGGTACTCCTTCTTGAGTTTTTCTCAAAACGGCTTGCTGCTGCAGGGCGGATTGTAACTGTTCGGTGGAAATCAGACCCCGCTCAACCAGATAGTCCCCCAGTCGGGGAACTAAAATTTCAGGGGTTAGGGCTGGTTTTTTGTGAGCGGCCGTCTGGTTCATGGGGTCACCTTTCCCAAACCCATTCTCCGGCAATCATGGTTTTGAGGGGGCGCATTTCAAACAAGCGTTGGGGAGAGATGTGAAAGGGGTCTTCTTCCAACACAATTAAGTCAGCGTAGAAACCGGGCTGCAGTTTCCCGCTTTCGTTTTCGCGTCCGGCGGTGTAAGCCGGGTTGAGCGTGTAGGCTTCCAAGGCTTGTTGGAGGGAGAGGCGTTCCTGGGGATACCATCCTTCGGGTGAGGGGTAACCGGAATGCCGCTGACGGGTAACCGCCGCATGCATGCCCCAAAACGGGTTGGGAGATTCTACGGGTGCATCCGACCCAAAGGTCAGGCGGACGCCAAGGGCAGCGAGGCTTTGAAAGGCATAGGCATAGCGGGCGCGTTTACCCCAGTATCGGTCGGCAATGTCCATATCCGAGGTGGCGTGGATGGGCTGCATGGAGGCGATAATATCGTGCTGCGCCAGCAGGGCAAGATGATCGGGATGCAGCGCCTGCACATGTTCGATTCGGTGGCGCAGATGGGGGTAATTTTGCTGGCGTTCAAACTGGCGCAATTGAGCGTAGGCTTGGATCACCTCGTGATTAGCGCGGTCGCCAATCGCATGAATGGCAAGACTTAACCCGCTGCCTGCGGCGCGCTGGCCAATTTCCACAATTTCTTCTGAATCCAGAAAAAGGATGCCCGTATCGGCAACGCTTCCCTCGTAAGGCTGTAACATGGCGGCAGTTTGCGGCCCTAGCGCCCCATCTGCAAAGCATTTTACGGATCCAATCCGCAGCCAGGGGCTGCCAAAGCCGCTGCGCAGTCCAAGTTCGACGGCTTCTTCAAGGTTTTCCAGAGGGATGCTCTTGACAACTCTCAATTTCAAGAGACCGGCTTGTTCCAGTTCCTGCAAAGCCAGGAAGCACTGGCGGCGGTCAAAATCATGGACGCCGGTCAAACCCATGCTCCACAGATGAGGTTGAGCGGCTTCAATCGCCTGCCGAACTTGCGGCAAAGCGGCTTCCGGGATGATTTTTTCGACCAATCCCATGGCGGATTCAAAAAGAATGCCGGTTGGTTTGCCGCTTTCGTCCCTCTGAATGCGTCCATCGGGGGGATCGGGGGTGTTTTCGTCAATGCCGGCAGCCTGCAAGGCAAGGCTGTTGACCCAGGCGGCGTGAAGCGATTTAGCGGTTAAGTAAACCGGGTGATTCGGGGCAGCCTCGTCCAGCAAAACGGCATTTCCAAAACCTTCTTCCCAGACATTTTGATTCCAGCCGTGACCGCGAATCCAGGTATTGACGGGCGTTTTTTGGGCCTGACGCTTTACCCTTTGCAGACATTCCGCGCGCGTGGGGGTTTCACAATCCACATATTGCAGTCCCAGGGAATAATGCTGAAGGTGAAGGTGGGAATCGGTCAAACCGGGTAAGACGGTCAGGCCGCCCAAATCAATCCGCTTTGCGTGAACCGGTAAAGCTGCTTCGGCTTCTTCAACAGCGCCGGCCGCCAAAATTTTACCGTTACCAACCGCCAGCGCTTGAACGGTGGGCTGCGCCGGGTGCAAGGTGTAAAAGGTCGCATTATAAAGCAAATACAACTTCAATCCCTCAACAGCTGATCAAGGAGTGTATTCAGTTCTTCATTAGAATAGTAATGGATGATCAATTTTCCGCCCTTTTTGCCGTGCTGCAGGGTGACTCGCGTTCCCAGATGCTGGCGCAGTTTTTCTTCCAGCGAGCGGATTTCTGGCAGCGCTTGCGGGGGAGCGGGTCGAACGGGTCTTTCTCCGCTGTACTTACGGGTCAGTTCTTCGGTTTGCCGGACGCTTAATCCCTGCTCCAGGATAATTTGCAAAACGGCAATTTGAGCCTGAGGGGTGGGCAGCTGCAGCAGCGCCCGCGCATGACCTTCGCTGATTGAGCCGTTTGCCAGCGCTTTTTGAACGACTTCGGGCAGTTTCAACAGCCGCAGCGTATTGGTCACCGCAACCCGGCTTTTGCCGACCCGTTCGGCGATCTCTTCGTGAGAAAGCCCAAACTCATCCGCCAGACGTTGATAAGCCTGAGCCGTTTCCAGCGGCCCCAAATCCGTCCGCTGCAGGTTTTCAATCAAAGCCAGTTCCAACCGTTGCTGTTCGCTGGCAAGCCGGACAATTGCCGGAACTCTTTCCAACCCTGCCAGGCGGGCAGCCCGCAGGCGGCGTTCTCCGGCGATCAGGGAATATTGGCCGCTGAATGGATCGCGGGTGACAATCAGTGGTTGTAAAATGCCATGCTGACGGATTGATTCGGCCAATTCTTCGAGGTGCTGGTTTTCAACTTCGTGGCGGGGTTGATACGGATTGGCGCTGATTGCCTCAATCGGGATTTGGTGGATGTTTCCCTCATCGGCCGGCGGTTGATTGCCGGGGATTAATGCGTCCAAACCTTTACCCAAACCACTTTTGCGCGTCATGCCTGATCCTGTTTCACAAATTCTGGAATGAACACGCCATCACCTGCCAGCAATTCCCGCGTCAGTTGGGCGTAAGAACGGGCGGCGGTTGAGTCGGGGGCAAAGATCGAGATGGGTAAACCGTAGGAAGGCGCTTCTGCCAGCCGAATGCTGCGCGGGATGACCGTTTGAAAGACTTTATCCGGAAAATACTTTCGAACCTCGTTCACCACATCAACTGCCAGACGAGTACGTCCGTCATACATGGTCAGAATCACTCCGCGAATGGACAGTTCCGGGAAGAGCGAAGTTTGCACCCGCTGAATGGTTTGAGTAAGTTGTCCGAGACCCTCCAGCGCAAGATATTCGCACTGAACCGGAATGATGACTCCCTGTCGGGCGGCAACCAGACCATTGATGGTCAGAAGGCTCAGCGAGGGAGGACAATCAATCAAAACATAGTCATAACGATCGATTGCCGGACCGAGCGCTTCCAGCAGGCGGCGTTCGCGGTGCGGAAGTTGAATCAGTTCAACTTCTGCGCCGGCCAGAGCGGGTGAAGAAGGCAGGATGGAAAGCCGAAAACGCGGATTATGCAGGATGTGCGGCCCAATCGGCTGATTGCCCATCAGCACTTCATAGGTGCCGTTGCGGACGCTGCGTTTGTCAATCCCCAGAGAAGAGGTGGCATTGGCCTGGGGATCAAGGTCAATCAGTAAGACTTTCTGTCCAAAATAACCCAGAAAGGCCGCCAGCGAAATTGCCGAAGTTGTCTTGCCGACACCACCTTTTTGATTGACAAATGTATAAATCTTCGCCATGGTCGCTTCTCAGGGTAGGATTTCAACGGAATTAAGTTTAACTTCCTCAGGGGTGGGGACTGCCTCCAGCCCGGGGCGGGTAACGGATACCGCCGCCAGTTGGGTGGCAAAACGAGCGGCTTCCCACGGATCGCGGGTCTGGTAGAGGCGGACAAAGAAAGCCGCAGCAAAAATATCGCCGGCTCCGGTTGGGTCAACTTCTTGGGTGACGGGGGCGCGAAAATAACGCACATCGCCGTTCCAGTAAATTCGCGCGCCGTTGGCCGCTTCGGTTACAGCAAGGACGCGGATGGAGGAAACCATCTCTTCAATCAGGTCTTCATTTCCCTGCACATCTTCGATGCTTAAAACCGCCGCATTGGCGGTTTCAAGAACATAGCGCGCTTCTGGCCATTCGGTGAAGGTAACGCGGTTATCCGTCGTTGCCGCCCGCAACCAGCCTTGCGGAGTAACCCCTACAAAGGAATTGGGGAAGGCCCGCGCCAGTTTGGGGTCGACTTCCTGCAGTACCGGGCCAAGATGAACGATAGGGGTTTTCCGCCATATCTCAGGCACCATGCTCAAATCGAGGCTCGTTGCGGGGTGAAACACCCGCTGGATTCTACCGGCTGGGGTTTGAATATTTTCAAAGGTGGTAGTTGTATCGCCGTAGCGGATTGCCAGCGCTAAATCATTCAGCTCGAAGAGGGGTAAATCGGGATCGCAGGCGGTTACAATGCCTACTCTTAGACCCAGAGCGCGGGCAGTCAGAGCCGAATAGGCGGCCGTTCCACCCAAGCGCGGTCCGTCGGCGGTCAGGTCGCGGGTCACATGTCCGATTATCAGATAATCAACGGGTTGCAGTGGATAAGTTTGCATAATCAAATTATACCTTGACCCCAATAAAACACTTCCATGCCGAGACCATCAACCCCGTACATCGTTGAGCTTATTCATTCCCTTGATTTGGCTTCGACAAGGAAGCGCTGCCGGTAGGGGCGGGAATTTCAGAGGGGTTTTCCTCTGTGTCCTCCAAAGGCAGATTTTGAAGCGCATCTTCGATGCTGATGACTTCGCGGCGCATTCCCGGCGCCGGTGTGCCGCAATAAGGGCACAAATTCCAGGATAATTCCATCAGCCTGCCGCAGTGGTGACAAATTTTCTTTAAGCGGGTGTGGCAAGTGGGGCAGATTTGCCAGTCAGGCTGAATACGGCGAGTACACCCCGGGCAGAGGGGAGTATCTTCAATATTTTGAAGCAGGGCTTCTTCTTCCAGGGTTCGTTGATATTCTTCTTCAAGGGTATGAGCAGGGCGCAGGATCAGGTAAATGAGAATGCCGGGCAGGAACAATACCGCAACCACCAGCAGCGCCAGAATACGGAGCAAGGGGTCACGGCTGCGGCTGCGAATATCGCGGTAGGTCCAAAGAATCAAACTGAGCCAGAGAGCCGCCAAAAAAGCAGCGCCAAAGGCTGCGGCAACAAGAGCGAGATTCCCAAGGGTGGCTGTATCCATACGGTGAACTCCAATGAAAAAATTATAGCACGGGAGCGGTTTAATCCTTAGCGGTTCGACTTGCCGGATTTTGCGGTCTCGGCTATAGTATTTTTCGAGTTGAAAGAACAAATCTACCGGAGGAATTATGGCCGGCCAGCAGAGCAAAAACACCCGTGAGCAAGCGGTTTACTACCGGATTACGGATTTGCAGGCCAGTGAACGCCCTCGTGAACGGCTGGCAGAGATTGGCGCACATGCTTTGAATACGGCTGAATTGCTGGCCATCCTGCTGCGCACCGGTTTACCGGGTGAAAATGCCGTCCAATTGGGGCAGCGTCTCTTACATACTTTTGGGGGGTTAAGAGGGCTTCATCGGGCCAGTTTCAGCGAGGTTTGCGCTCAACATGGGGTAGGTGAGGCGAAGGCGGCTCAAATCAAGGCGGCAATCGAATTGGGGAAACGGCTGCGTGATGATGATGAGGAAGAAGGCCGGATTATTCACTCCCCCAGCGATGCAGCCGACCTGGTTATGTATGATATGGTTGGGCTGGTACAGGAAAATTTATGGGTCATCCTGACCGATACGCGTAACCGCGTCATCAGCATCGAAAAACTGTACCAGGGTTCCTTAAATGCCTCTACGGTGCGGGTGGCAGAACTGTTCCGCGCAGCCATCATCCGCAACGCCGCTTCCATTCTCGTGGTGCATAACCATCCCAGCGGAGATCCGACCCCCAGCCCGGAGGACATCGCCTTGACCCGTGCGGTTGTTCAAGCCGGGAGATTGCTGGATATTCAGGTGCTGGATCATTTGGTAATTGGCAGAAAAAGGTATGTGTCGCTAAAAGAGCGAGGATTGGGCTTCGAGGCGCCGTGAGGCGCGCCTGAGCGTTTCAAAAATTAAACTTGACAGACTGAAGGCTTACGGGTAGAATTCAACCACCCTCGATAAAGGGGCCTGTAGCGCAGTTGGGAGCGCGCTTCAATCGCACTGAAGAGGTCAGGGGTTCGAATCCCCTCAGGTCCACTGGGGCGGGTTCCCCAAGCAAACAGGTCAGTTTTCCTTAACAACCGCAATATTTTCATGGGCCCATAGCGCAGTTGGGAGCGCGTCTCAATGGCATTGAGAAGGCCGGGGGTTCGAATCCCCCTGGGTCCACTCAAGAAACGAGTTGTTGCAATCGGGCACGGCTCGTTTTTTGAAAGGCTATGGCAGGAGTAGTAAGCCATCCGTCAGCGAGCCGGGAGAAAGAGGTGTGAGCCCGGCAAGGCGTCAGCGGAGCGCCTGAGGCTGAACTCGCCTGTCGGCTCGATTGGAGCAGGCCGCAACGGTGAACGTTTAGTAGCCGTTGCCGGGTTCGCCCGTTAGCGCGTTCTGAGAGGCCCAGCGGCTTTGTCCCGGGCAATCAGGGTGGTACCGCGGAGCAACCCTTCGTCCCTGTTTGGATGAAGGGATTTTTGCTTAATCATAGACAGGAGAGAGGTATGAATTCATCACCGATACCAGCGTATAATCCGGGAGAAATTGAAAGTAAATGGCAGCAGCGTTGGGAACAGGACGGTTTGTATCATTCCAATATTGATCCGTCCAGGCCAAAACACTATGCCCTCACCATGCTTCCTTACCCTTCCGGTGATTTGCACATCGGCCACTGGTATGCGATGACCCCATCGGATGCGCGGGCGCGCTTCATGCGCATGCAAGGCTACAATGTGCTTTTTCCAATAGGGTTTGATGCCTTTGGCTTGCCCGCTGAAAACGCAGCCATTCAGCGCAACATTCACCCGAAAGTGTGGACTTACCGCAATATTGAAAATATGCGCCGTCAACTGCGCAGTATGGGCGCCATGTTCGACTGGCGGCGGGAAGCCATCAGCTCAGACCCCGAATATTACCGCTGGACCCAATGGTTTTTCTTGAAACTGTATCAGCATGGGCTGGCTTATCGCAAAATGTCGCCGGTGGACTGGTGCCCGCATTGCAATACCACCCTGGCGCGCGAGCAGGTGTGGGGTGAAGACCGTCACTGTGAACGGTGCGGCACGCCGGTCATCAAGAAAAATCTGGAGCAGTGGTTCTTCAAGACCACCCAGTATGCCGAGGAACTGCTGCGTTATGACGGGATTGACTGGCCGGAGCGTGTGCGCACCCTGCAAACCAACTGGATTGGGCGGTCCGAAGGGGCGGCGGTTTACTTCACTACTCAGGATGGCGACTTGCTGGAAGTTTTCACTACCCGCCCGGATACGCTGTGGGGGGCAACCTTCATGGTGCTGGCTCCAGAGCATCCCCTGGTGGAGAAACTGACCTCGGATGAACAACGGCCTGCGGTTGAGGCGTATGTTCAGCAAACCTTGCGTCAGTCGGATATTCAACGCGAGGCAGCCGATAAGGAAAAAACCGGCGTCTTCACCGGCGGGTTCGCGATCAACCCGGTCAATGGACGCCGCATTCCGGTCTGGATTGCCGATTATGTGTTGATGACCTACGGCACGGGCGCCATCATGGCAGTGCCGGCGCATGATGAACGCGATTTTGCCTTTGCATTGAAATACGGCTTACCTATTTTGCCGGTCATTGCCCGACCGGATGGTCTGGCAAAATCTTTTGCGCCGGCGGCTTCCATGCGATCCGGCTTTGCGGAGGCATTGAGCAATGCGGGAATTGCCTTTGATCAGAATGACGAAGGCATTTTTGTCACCCTGCAATCCGGGCAGATTGATTCGTACTTGAACCTTGCCAAGGAACACCTGAACAGTGGTTACTGGAACGAAATTGTCGGTTCGCGCTGGGTGTTCATTTTTGAAAATGGAATGTGGGAATGGGAATCGCCCGAAGCCGAAACGCGGATTCTGGCGCGCTGCAAGGAGTTGCGCTCGTCCGTCCGTGAGGCGCGCACCTTGATGGAGATGCTGTGGAAGGTGGAGTTCTACCGGGACATTTTGTTCCACGCCGAGTATGGCATGATGATCAATTCCGCCGAGTTTAGCGGTACGCCCGGCGACCGCGCCAAAGCGGAAGTGACCCGTTGGCTGGAGCAAATCGGTAAGGGGAAGTATGCGGTTAATTACCGGCTGCGCGATTGGTTGATCTCCCGTCAACGCTACTGGGGCGCTCCGATTCCCATCATCTTTTGTCCGACTTGCGGCATTGTACCGGTGCCGGAAGATCAACTGCCGGTGTTGCTGCCTGAAGATGTGGAATGGAAACCGACCGGCGAAAGCCCACTGAAACTGCATCCAACCTGGCGGAAAACCACCTGCCCGCAATGCGGCAATGAAGCCGAACGGGAAACGGACACGATGGATACCTTCATGTGTTCATCTTGGTATCACCTGCGTTACCTCAGCCCGTGGTATCACGAAGGCCCGTTCGATCCGCAGGAATATGACTACTGGATGCCGGTGGACACTTACACGGGCGGGATTGAACATGCCACAATGCACTTGATTTACACGCGCTTCTTCCACAAAGCCTGCCGCGATATGGGCATTACCAAAGGTGGTGAGCCGATGCTGCAGTTGCGTAATCAGGGGATGGTGTTGGGCGAAGATTCCGAAAAAATGTCAAAGAGCCGCGGAAATGTGGTTTCGCCGGATAATTTGGTGGCGGCATATGGGGCGGATACGGTGCGCGCCTACCTGATGTTCTTTGCCCGCTGGGATCAGGGCGGCCCGTGGAGCAGCGGCGGGATTGAAGGCACCAGCCGCTGGCTGCGGCGGCTCTGGTCGCTGGCGCTGGAACCGGCCGCCTCTAAACCGGTTGATGAAACCGTAATCCGCAACTTGCGCCGCAAGGTTCATCAGACCCTGCGGTCGGTGACCCGTGATTTCCGTGAGTTTGAATTCAACACGATTGTTTCGGCTTTGATGGAACTGCTCAATGAGATGAGCAAAGCCAAGCAGGCCGGCGCGTACGGCACGCCAGCCTGGGAAGAGGCGGTGGATATTTACCTGCGGATGCTGGCGCCGGTTGCCCCCCACATCAGCGAGGAGTTGTGGGAGAGATTGGGAAAGCCCTATTCGGTTCATACCCAATCTTGGCCGGTGGTGGATGAAGATGCCGCCCGCGAGGAAGAAATTACGCTGGTGGTGCAGGTCAATGGAAAAGTGCGTGACCGGATTCAAGTGCCGGTTAACATCTCCGAGGAGGAAGCCAAAGCCAAAGCCTTGGCCACCGAGGGCGTTCAGCGCCATCTGGAAGGGCGCAGCCCGCGCCAGGTCATCTTTGTGCGCGGCAGGTTGGTGAACATCGTCGTTTGATTCTATCGGCCGAAGGAGGAGACCCTCTTCATTTTGCGGCAGCGAGGCGTCCGGCTTCGCTGCCGCGCTTAAGCCGGATCTTTCAAAGAATGATATACTCGGAAATCATTTCCTGCGTAAGGAGGTAACATGCGGCTAGAAGATCTGAACTGGATGGATGTGGAAAATTACCTGCGGCAGGATGATCGCCTGATTGTGGTTTTAGGCGCCTGCGAACAGCATGGTTACCTCAGTTTGCTGACGGATGTGCGTATCCCGCTTGCGCTTGCGGATGCTGCCAGTGAACGAACCGGTGTGCTGGTGGCGCCGCCCGTCAACTTTGGGGTTTCTCCCTATTTTTTAGACTATCCCGGCACCCTTAGTTTGCGTACCAGCACCCTGATTCAAGTCGTTGAGGACATCGTCAGATCGGTTTATCATCAGGGATTTCGACGTTTGCTGGTGTTGAACGGTCACGGCGGTAACGATGGGGCGCGGAATGTGCTGGTGGAATTGGCTAATGAACTCCCGGAATTAAGAGTCGCCTGGTATGCGTGGTGGAAGTCGCACAGTGTGGAGGCTGTGGCAGAAAAGTATGAATTGAAACCAGCCCATGCCAACTGGTTGGAAGCCTTTTCTTTTGTTCAGGTGGCTGAACTCCCGCAAGGCTCGAAAATTCCGCCGGCTTATCAGGGTTTGCCCAATGCTGAACAAATGCGACAGCTGTATGGGGACGGCAGTTTTGGCGGGGCTTATTCTGCCCAACCCGAAGTAATGCAGGAATTGTTCAATGCCGCGCTTGCGGATATCCTTCTTCTCCTGCAATTTGATTAGCCGCAAAGTTACCGCTGCAACTGATGATTCATTGGGCAAAGGTTTTATCTGGTCTTGTGAAAACTTGCCGAGAGCAATTGCTGGCTGGAGTGGGGAATTTGTGCCACCAAAAATGTTTTCAATATTAAAAAATCATGTATAATGTGTTAAGAAATTTGAAACTCCCTCAGCCCGGTATGATTGAAGCAAGGAATACCCATGACAGTGGCGGGGAGATACCGTTTGTGTTTGGATTTTCTCTCTCCAATGGGGAGAGATTTGGGATCAATAGATAAGCCGGAGAGCGACAACCGCTTTGAATTTTAGGCGAAAATTACCCAAAGATGGTAGTTTGCGCTGGAACAGTGTAATTAAAGCGAGGGCTTGATGGGGTGAAGGTCGAAAAAAAGATATTGGGCTTCGATTTCGCCAAAACCTCGTGAGGGATGAGAACGTTTTGATCAATTTATATTAAATCGCGCTCCCGGTAACATCCGTATACCTTCTCCGCACAAACTGGTTCTTCTCAGGCTGTTCCGGGCAGGCTGGTGTTGATTGAAGGCGGAGCGTAAGATAACGGCATTAAGGGTGCAAAAGCGTAATCCAAATCGAGTGAATGTGTACCTCGATGGGGAATTTGCTTTTGGGCTTTCCAGAATTGTGGCAGCCTGGCTGCGGGTTGGGCAGACATTAAGTGAAGAGAAGATTTGTTCACTTCAGCAGGAAGAAACCCGCGAAGTTGCCTATCAGCGGGCGCTCCATTACCTGAGTTTCCGTCCGCGTTCCGAAGCGGAAGTTGGTCGAAAACTGCTGGAAAAAGGATTCGACCCACCTTTGGTTGAGGAAATCATTGAACGACTGAAGACAGAACGCTGGCTGGGCGACTCCGAATTTGCGCGATTGTGGACGGAAAACCGGATTACCTTTCGACCCCGCAGCCGCCGTTTGCTGCGCTATGAACTGAGGCAGAAGGGAGTTTCAGAAGATCATATTGAAGAGGCGCTCCATCCCTTGGCGGAAGAGAGTGAACTGGCTTATCAGGCTGGAATTCGTTATGCGCGAAGATTGATCAGCCTGCCGCCGGATGTGTTTCGCAAGCGGCTGACGGCGTTTTTAGCACGCCGCGGTTTTTCTTACGGAACGATTGCTCCGGTTGTTCGCCGCATCTCTTCCGAGAGGGAGACTGAGCAGCCCGAAACCTGACTCTGGAAAGAGGAATTGGAACATGGGACAATTTGGACTGGAAACATTGGTGTTGATTTTGCTGGTGGATGTGGTGATTTTAGCGGGAGTGGCTTATTGGTTGACCCGCTACCTCGCCGAAAAATTCAAAAAAGATCAGCAAAATAAAGCGGATTCTGTTCTGTTGCAGGCCAACGAAAAAGCGCGCGAGATCGAACTGGAAGCCAAGGATCGAGCCTTGAAAGCCTTGCAGGAAGCCGAGGCGGAAATCAACCGCCGCCGCATGGAAATCAACCGCGAAGAAGACCGCTTGCAAAAACGACGGGCCGAACTCGATCAGCGGTTTGAACGCCTGGAACAGCGGGAACAGGCGGTCAACAAGCGTCAGTCGGCAGTGGATAAACGCCTGAATGAAATTGAAAAAATGTATGAGCAGCAAATGGCGGAATTGCAGCGCATCGCTCAAATGTCCGTGGAAGAGGCTCGCGTGGTGTTGCTTCAGGAGGCTGAAAAAGAAGCCCGGGCAGATATGGCGCGGATCATCCGTCAAATTGAGGCTGAAGCCCGTGCCGAAGGCGAGAAGCGCGCGCGGGAATTAATCGCCGAGTCCATCCAGCGGGTGGCTTCCGATCATGTGGTGAGCGTGACCACTTCCGTTATTTCCCTGCCGAATGAGGAAATGAAGGGGCGCATTGTGGGGCGAAACGGGCGCAACATCCGCGCTTTTGAGCAGGCCGCCGGCGTGGATGTGATTGTGGATGACACCCCCGAAGCGGTGACCATTTCCTGTTTTGATCCGGTCAGGCGGGAGGTTGCCCGGCGGGCGCTGGAACGCCTGATTGTGGATGGACGCATCCACCCGGCCCATATTGAAAAAGTGCTTGGTGAAGAACAGAAAGAGGTGGATAAGAGCATCATCGAAGCCGGCGAGCAGGCCGCCTACGATGCTGGCGTAACCGGGCTTCACCCTGAAGTCCTCAAAGTTTTAGGCCGTTTGAAGTACCGCACCTCTTACGGTCAGAATCAATTAGCCCATGCGGTTGAGGTGGCAAAACTCTCGGCGGTGTTAGCTGCGGAACTGGGCGCGGATGTGGATATTTGCCGGATGGGCGGCTTACTGCACGATTTGGGCAAAGCCATGGATCACAATACCGACGGCACTCACGCCATGATTGGGGCGGAATTTGCCAAGCGCTACGGCGTCCCTGCAAGGGTTGTCAACATCATTGCCTCGCATCATCATGAAGTTGAACAGGAAACGGTAGAGGCGATTATCGTTGAGGCAGCGGATGCAATCTCCGGCGCTCGACCGGGCGCCCGCCGCGAAGATCTGGAGCAATATATCAAACGCCTGCGGGCGCTGGAAGAAATTGCCAATTCTTTCAAGGGTGTCAGCCAGAGTTACGCCATACAGGCCGGGCGGGAAGTTCGGATCATCGTCCGCCCGGAAGATATTGACGACCTGGCCGCCACCCGCCTGGCGCGGGATATTGCCAAGAAGATCGAAGAAACCATGCAGTACCCCGGTCAGATTAAAGTGACCGTGATCCGTGAAACGCGGGCCGTAGATTACGCCCGCTAGGCCAACCGCCCATGAAGCAGTTGCTGCAAAACCTGCGGGATGGCAAAGCCGTCGTTGTGGAGGTGCCGCTGCCAACGCCAAAACCCGGCTCGGCGCTGGTACGCAACGCGGTTTCACTAATCTCTGCCGGTACCGAACGGATGGTGGTGGACTTTGCCGGTAAGAGCCTGCTCGGCAAAGCGCGCTCTCGGCCCGATCTGGTCCGTCAGGTGTTGGACAAAGCCCGCCGCGAAGGGGTCTTGACCACCCTCGAAGCGGTTTTCAACCGGTTGGATCAACCGATGGCATTGGGTTATTCCTCGGCCGGCACGGTTGTGGCAGTGGGGGAAGGCGTGGAGGGAATTAAACCGGGTGACCGGGTGGCATGCGCTGGCGGGGGATATGCCGTCCATGCGGAGTATGTTGTTGTCCCCAAGCGCTTGCTGGCAGTCTTGCCGGAGCAGGTGGATTTTGAAAGCGCCGCGTTCACTACTTTGGGGGCGATTGCATTGCACGGCTTTCGACTGGCCGAGGCGCAAATCGGCGAGCGGATTGCGGTGATTGGGTTGGGGTTGTTGGGACTGCTCAGCGTTGGGATTGCCCGCGCAGCAGGTTGTTCGGTTTTTGGTGTGGATTTAGAACCGCAACGCATTGCACTGGCGGAGCAAATGGGCGCCGTCGCCGTGGAGCGTTCCGCGGCGGAGGAAAGCGGCCGTTCGTTGACGGAGGGGCGCGGTTTTGATGCGGTCTTGATCTGCGCCGATACTCCCAGCAGCGACCCGGCTGAATTGGCCGGTGTGCTGGCGCGCGAACGCGGTAAGATCATTGCGGTCGGAGCCGTCGGTCTGTCCTTGCCGCGCAAGATTTATTATGAAAAAGAACTGCAATTCGTCGTCTCGCGCTCGTATGGGCCGGGGCGCTATGACCCGCAGTACGAGGAAAGCGGCGTGGATTACCCCTTTGGGTATGTGCGCTGGACGGAGGGCAGGAATTTGCAGGCGGTTGTTGACCTGCTTGCCAGCGGAAAGTTAGATGTAAAAGCGCTGATCACTCACCGCTTTCCGATTGACCAAGCCGCCGCGGCTTATGACCTGATCAGCGGGAAGAGCCGTCAATCCTTTTTGGGCGTTCTCTTGACCTACCCCGAAGGCGAGGGATTTACTGAACCTGCGCGCCGTGTCGAGTTGAGACCGCAAACCGCACCCCTGGAAGGACTGCCGCGGCTGGGGGTGCTGGGCGCCGGCAATTATGCGGCGGCGGTGTTTTTACCGGTGGTGCAAAAAACCGGCGGGGTGCAAAAAGTTGGGATTGCCACTGCCAGCGGATTAAGCGCCCGTCATGCCGCCGAACGGTACGGCTTTGAGTTTGCCAGTTCGCAAGAAAGCGATATTCTCGGCAATCCGCAGATCCAATTGGTTGCCATTCTAACCCGTCATCAACATCACGCCCGGCAAGTAATACGGGCTTTACAGTCCGGTCAGCATGTGTTTTGTGAAAAGCCGCTGGCAATTACTCCGGAAGAACTCGATGCCGTTCAAGAATTGCTGATGCATCAGCCGCCGGCAATGCTGACGGTGGGCTTTAACCGCCGATTTGCACCGTTTTCCCAGAAATTAGCCGAATTTTTATCTGACCGGCGTGAACCGTTGTTCATTCAATATCGAGTGAATGCCGGTTATCTCCCCTTAACCCACTGGCTGCATGATCCGCAGCAGGGCGGCGGTCGGATCATCGGTGAGGGCTGTCATTTTCTTGATTACCTGACCTTTCTGGTGGGTAAACCGCCCATTCGGGTGCGGACGGTCGGCTTGCCGGATGGAGCGCGCTACCGGCAGGATAATGTGAGCATGACCTTGACCTTTGAAGACGGCTCAATTGGCAGCGTATCCTATCTGGCTAATGGGGATAAGGGTTTTCCGAAAGAACGGGTGGAGGTTTTCTGCGGCGGGCGGGTGGCAGTACTGGAGGATTTTCGTTCCCTTGAATTGGTTCAGAATGGAAAGCGGCAGAAATTCACCGCTCACTTGCGGCAGGATAAGGGTCATCAGGCCTTGTGGCAGGCATTTGTGCGGGCAGTCCGGCAGGGCGGCTCGCCGCCGATTCCGTACGATCACTTGCTGGGCGTGACCCGAACCGGTTTTGCAGCGGTGGAGTCCCTCCGCCGGCAGGCTGATGTGGAGATCAATCCGGCTTAATTTTCGGATCAACATGTCCGACTGGTGGACGAAAGCGTATTGGCTGGTTAAGGAAGTGGGGTTTGGCTCCCTCTTCTCATTGGCAGTTTACCGGCTGGGTGTTCGGACTGGTTATTACCGCTGGCGGACGCCGGTTGGTGGCAGAAAATTGACCCGATTCCCTGCGCTGCAATCCAATATTTTTGTGATACCCGATCCGGTTCGGCTTAAGGAATGGGATCGTCTGCGCGGCGAAGATGGAATTGCCGAAGCGGAAGAAATTTTGGCAGGTCGGGTCAGGTTGTTTGGCGGCTTGTCCCAACCTTTATGCCTCAAACCGCCTCATCCTAACCTGCATTGGAGCGTTCTTAATGAGCAGGGGGTAGTTGAAGATATCAAGCAAATTTGGGAGCCGGCCCGCTTGGGATGGGTTTTCCCGCTGGGCAGGGCTTACCGCCTGACCGGTGATGAACGCTATGCCCAATCCTTTTGGAATTATTGGGAGCAGTTCGTTCAACACAACCCGGTCAACTGTGGAGAAAACTGGCTTTCGGCTCAAGAGGCGGCTTTGCGTTTGATCGGGCTGGGGTTTGCCGCGCAGGTTTTTGAAACCTCGGCACATTTCAGCCAAAACCGCAGGCAAAGCATAGCCGAAGCCATTGTTCATCATGCGCGGCGGATTGAAGTCACCCTGTCGTACGCGCGGGCCCAGAACAACAATCACCTGCTTTCTGAGGCAGTGGGTTTGCTGATGGCGGCTCAACTTTTGCCGGACTGGCCTGAAGCGAGCCGCTGGCGTAAAACCGGTTGGAAATGGTTTGAGTGGGCTATCACAAACCAAATTGAAGCGGATGGGGAATATATTCAGCACAGCGTCAATTATCACCGGCTAATGCTGACTCTGGGCTTGCTTGCCTATCGAATCGCTCAGGTTCAGGGGGCGAACTTGTCGGGCAGCGTGCGCGAAAAATTACGCCTTGCGGCAAACTGGCTGAGGGGGGTCATGGATGAGACCAGCGGTGAGGCGCTTCATTTGGGTCATCATGACGGGACGCATTTGATTCCCTTGGGAGGAGGGATCGAGGACTACCGTCCGATTGTTCAGGCAGCGATGGCTGCTTTTGCCGGACAGCGCGCATTCCCGGCGGGGGCCTGGGACGAATTCTCTTGCTGGCTGGGTCTGCAACCGGCCGAGTTACCCCAAGTTAAATCCTTCCCGCTGCTCAACGGTATAAAGCGATTGGGCGCTGCCGGTGATTGGGCCAGTTTACGGGCGCATCATTTTACCAGCCGACCGGCGCATGCCGATCAACTACAGGTAGAACTGTGGTGGCAGGGGCATCGGCTGGTGTGCGATGCCGGAACCTATGCTTACAACTTATCTCCCCCTTGGCAAAATAGTCTGGCGCAGGCGGAGGCGCATAACGCGCCGGTCTTCAATCATCAGCAGCCCATGTTGCGGGCAGGAAAATTTTTGTGGCTGCAATGGGATCAGGCGCAATTTCTGAATCATTCGGAAAAACAACAGAATAGCATAGAGGCGGTTCGGTTTGGTTACCGCAGATGGGGAATTGATCAGGCGCGCCGGGTGATCTGGGTCAAAAGGGGTCGTTGGCGGATTATTGACCGGCTGTCACCCCTTCGTTCCGATCAGGCTGCCGGCACGGTCCGTTTGAACTGGCTGCTTCAAGATGGCGAATGGAAATTGGCTGATAATCAGTTGATGGTGGAGTATGCGAATTTTGATTTTCAGGTTCGGGTGACCACTCAACCGCTGCAAAAAATGAAATTAAGGGTCGTGCGGGCGGGTCGAATTGTGAGCGGCGAAGGGGAGGAAGGACTTGAATCGCTGTTGGGCTGGTTTTCACCAACGTATCTCGTCCGACTTCCGGCAGTTTCATTCTGGATTGAAGTAGATGCCCATCTCCCGCTTGAATTGCAGACGGATTTTGAAATTCACCCGAAGTAAGCCTTCTTAAGAAACCCCTTCAGGCTGGAAGTTTTAAGATAAAATCAGAGCAATGCATATTTTGTTAATTCATCAAGCGTTTGCTTCGTTGGACGAGGCTGGCGGGACACGACATTACGAAATGGCGCGTTTTCTGGTCTCGCGCGGTCATCAGGTTACAATAATCGCCAGTCCGGTTTCTTACCTGACGGGTAAACCTCAACAGCAAAAAGTCCGGTGGCTCACCCGGCAACAGCCCGAGCCGGGCATGACCGTTTTGAGGGCTTATACTTACCCTGCTCTCCACAGAAGTTTTTTTCACCGTTTGATCAGTTTTTTTAGTTTCATGGTTTCTTCATTACTGGCCGGATTTTCAGTAAAACAAGTGGATTTGGTATGGGGCACTTCTCCGCCTATTTTTCAAGGCGTAACCGCCTGGATGCTGGCGCGTTTGAAGGGGGCGCGTTTTTTGTTTGAGGTGCGGGATTTATGGCCGGCTTTTGCTGTGGCAGCCGGAGTGCTGCGCAACCCGTTGCTGATCCGACTTTCCGAAGGATTGGAACAGTTCCTTTATCGGCATGCCGATCGAGTTGTGGTTAATTCGCCGGGTTTCATCGAGCATGTCAGCAGTCGTGGAGCGCACTGGGTGGAACTGGTTCCAAATGGGGCCGACCCAGCCATGTTTGACCTCCACGAAGATGGAGCCGATATCCGCCAGCAATGGGGATTGAAGGATGAGTTTGTGGTTTTGTATGCCGGGGCTCATGGACTTTCGAATGATCTGGAAGTGGTGCTTGACTCTGCAAGGATTTTGAGCGATGCCCCGCACATCCGCTTTGTGCTGGTGGGGGATGGTAAAGAGAAACCCCGACTTATCCGTCGGGCGGATGAGATGGGGTTGAAGAATATTCTGTTCATGCCGCCGGTCGCAAAGAAAGAAATGGGCGAGGTTTTCTCGGCAGTGGATGCTTGTTTAGCGATTCTCAAACCGCTGGAATGGTATAAAACAACTTACCCCAATAAGGTGTTCGATTATATGGCGGCCGGCAAGCCAGTCGTGCTGGCGATTGACGGGGTGATTCGCGAGGTGGTTGAGTCGCATGGCGCTGGAATTGCCGTTCCACCGGGTAATCCCCAGGCCTTAGCCCAGGCGGTGCGGAGACTGGCTGCTGATCCGCAAACGGCTAGAGAGATGGGTTTGGCGGGCAGAAAAGCGGTGCAAAACTGCTATAATCGGCAGCAATTCTCGCTACATCTGGCTGAAATAATTGAAGAAATGAGGTTTTAGCCATGCCGGAAAAAATTTTGGTTGTTGAAGATGAACAAACTCTGCAGGAAACCCTTGCATACAACCTGACCCGTCAGGGATACGAAGTCGAAGCCGTCGGGGATGGGATTAAGGCGTTGGATGTTGCCCGAAAGGTTCATCCCGATCTGATCATTCTGGATATTATGCTGCCGGGCATTGATGGATTTGAGGTCTGCCGCATACTCCGGCAGGAAATGACCACCCCGGTTTTGATGCTGACCGCGCGGGATGATGAGATTGACCGCGTGGTGGGGCTGGAGGTTGGCGCGGATGACTACCTGACAAAACCGTTCAGCATGCGAGAACTGCTGGCAAGAGTGAAAGCCATGCTGCGGCGGGTGCGGTTAATGCGGGAAGAATTCAGCCAAACGACCAGTGAGGTTAGCATACCTTCGCAATTAATGACATTTGGTAATCTGGTTATTGATATAACCCGCCGGGAGGTGCGCCTGAATGATCAGGTAATCCCGCTCAAACCTAAGGAGTATGAATTACTGCTCTTTCTGGCTCAGCATCGTGGACAGGTTCTCTCGCGAGAGTTCATTCTTGAAAGGGTGTGGGGATGGGATTATATCGGCGACAGCCGCACGGTGGATGTCCACGTACGATGGTTGAGAGAAAAAATAGAAGACCACCCCGCTCAACCGATCAGGATTGTAACCGTGCGTGGAGCAGGATACCGCTTTGAGGGATAAGACGGAAAATGAAACGCTCCTTGTTGTGGCGGTTAGCGATCCCTTTCGTCCTGCTGATCATCTTCTCCGTAGGGGGAGTTAGCCTGTATGCTTACCGCTTCATGGAGCGCACTTACTATGAAAATTTACGCACCACACTGCGCACTGAGGCCGATTTAGTCGCCCGGGATGTTCTGGAACATCTTAGGGCAGGTCAAATCAACCCGCAGTTAAGCAATTTGGTCAATGATTATGCCGGTATTACCGGCGTTCGGGTTACTGTTATCTTGCCGGACGGGCAGGTCATCGGTGAATCGGGCAGAGAGCCGGCGAAGGTTGAAAATCACCTCAACCGACCGGAAGTGCAGCAAGCCCTGGCGGAGGGTGAGGGTGCGGCTATCCGTCTCAGCAATACGGTTCATCAGCGGTTGTATTATCTTGCTATCCGGGTTGAGGATAACGGTGTACCGCTTGGAGTTGTGCGGCTAGCCAGTTCGATTGAAAAGATCGAGTCCGATTTACTGGAATTGAGAAATACCATTCTTGGGAGCGCTTTGCTGACGATCGCCTTGACAATTTTACTGGCTTTTTTGGCTGCCAATCAAACGATCACACCTTTACGCCAATTGACCCGCGAAGTTTCAAGGCTGGGAATTGGCAATTTCAATATTGAATTACCCACCTACCGGAAGGATGAGATTGGTGTTTTGAGCCAGGCTTTTGTGCGTATAGCCAGGAGACTGAGTGAGCAAATTGAAGGATACCGCGAGGAACGCAGCAAGCTGGATGCTGTTTTGCGGAACATGAACGACGCCATTCTGATTGTGGATGGGCAGGGGTTGGTGACTTTAATCAACCCGGCCGCTGAGCGTATCTTCAATGTGGATTCAAGCCGCGCGCTTGGGCATTCACTGGTTGAGGTGGTGCGCCAGCATTCATTTGTCGAACTATGGCGCAGCTGCGTGAAGACCAAACGCCAGCAGATTGCCACCATCGAAACGGCTCCGGAGCGTTTATTCATTCAAGGGATTGCTACACCGCTTGAACCCTTGCTGCCTGAAAATACCCTGCTGGTCTTCCAGGATTTAACCCGTGTACGCCGTCTTGAGGTCGTGCGCAGAGATTTTATCAGTAATGTTTCACACGAATTACGAACTCCTCTGGCGTCCTTGAAAGCATTGACGGAAACTCTACAAGAAGGCGCGCTTGAAGACCCGCCAGCGGCGCGGCGTTTTTTGCAAAAGATGGAAAGTGAAATTGATAATATGACTCAACTGGTGCGGGAGTTGCTCGAACTTTCCCGAATTGAGTCGGGAAAAGTTCCGTTCAATCTCAAGCCAGTCCCTCCCAATGAGTTAGTTTCGCGAGCGGTAGAGCGCATGCAATTACAGGCAGAACGGGCGGGGTTGACTTTGCGTCAGGAGTGCGCCGAAGATCTTCCCAATGTACTTGCCGATGCCGAACGGATTGAACAGGTGCTGGTCAACCTGCTGCACAATGCGATTAAGTTCACTCCGGCCGGGGGAGAAATTGTGGCGCGGACATGGAAAGAAGCCGGGCAGGTAATTTTCTCCGTGCAGGATACCGGGGTCGGGATTGAGCCGGCTGCCCTTTCTCGCATTTTTGAGCGGTTTTATAAAGCAGACCAGTCCCGTTCCGGCGGCGGTACCGGGCTGGGGCTTTCGATTGCCCGCCATACGGTTGAAGCCCACTCTGGGCGCATTTGGGCAGAAAGTGAGGTGAATCGGGGCAGTATTTTTTACTTCTCACTTCCAACGGCCTGATCGGGTGTAACTTAATATAGGGTGATGAAGGATACTCAAGGGGTGATCGGCGGGGTGACATTTGAACTTATTAATTTGGGAATATTGACCGTAGCGGGGGTTTGGAGGAAGTCATAAACTAACTAATAAGTGGACAATCCGCACTTTATTTGTGAATTTTGCTTGAAATTCCTATCGAGAGGTAGATTGCAATGAACTCATCTGTGACAATCCTTTCTCAATGGCAGTTTGCCGTAACCTCGGTGTATCATTTCTTTTTTGTCCCGCTTACGCTGGGGCTTTCGGTTCTGGTCGCCATCATGGAAACGATGTATGTGCGCAGCGGTAACGAACGCTACAAGCGCATGACCAAATTTTGGGGGAAATTGTTTGTCATCAACTTTGCCATGGGGGTGGTTACTGGCATTGTGCAGGAATTTCAATTTGGGATGAACTGGTCGGAGTATTCCCGTTACGTGGGAGATATCTTTGGAGCGCCGCTGGCTATTGAAGCCCTGCTGGCTTTCTTCATCGAGTCTACTTTCTTAGGGGTGTGGATTTTCGGGTGGGACCGCCTCTCCAAACCCTTGCACGCGGCGTCTATTTGGCTGGTGGCTGTTGCCTCTAACCTTTCGGCATTCTGGATTCTGGTGGCTAACTCATTCATGCAGTCGCCAGTTGGCTACGCGGAAGAAGGGGGACGTCTGGTGATGCAGCAATTTTCAGCCCTGTTGACCAATCCGTATGTTTGGGGACAGTTTCCGCACACTGTGTTTTCGGGTTTTACGACTGCCGCCTTTTTTGTAATGGGCATCAGCGCGTATCACTTACTGCGTCGAAAACAGGAAGAAATTTTCAAACCCTCGTTTCAATTGGCAACTGTCTTTGGCAGTTTGTCGATTCTGATGGTAATTTTGATCGGGCACAATCAGGCACAGCAGATGGTGCGGCTGCAACCAATGAAAATCGCCGCTGCGGAAGCCCTGCTGAATACCGAAAATCCCGCTTCGTTCTCGGTTTTTTCAATTGTGGATCAGGAGACCATGAATGAGCAGGTTTCTCTGCGTATTCCCCGCGTGCTCAGTTTGCTGGCTTATAACCGGCTGGATGGCGAAGTTAAGGGAATGCTTGACCTGCAAAAAGAGTATGAACAAAAATACGGGCCTGGTAATTATGTTCCCCCAATCGGCGTCAGTTACTGGTCATTTCGAATTATGGTAGGCAGCGGCTTTTTAATGCTGGCTTTTGCAGTTTATGCGCTCTATCGGGTTTTGCGCAATCAACTGAGCGCCGATACGCGCTGGCTGAATTTATTCTTACCCGCCATGGCGCTTCCTTATGTTGCTAACATATTTGGCTGGCTTTTGACCGAGATGGGCAGGCAGCCCTGGGTAGTTTATGGAAAATTGCGCACGGCTGAGGCCGTATCTCCAAATCTGACCCCCGGAATGGTCATTACCACCTTGCTGGGCTTTACGATTGTGTACGGATTATTGATGGTTGCCGATGTGTATTTGCTGCGCAAATATGCAGTCGCCGGGGCTGAAGTGGAGACTCCCAAACCGCGCACCATCGAAGAACAGACCTATTGGGAATAAGGAGGAGGAGATGGATCTCAACACGCTTTGGTTCATCCTGATTGCGGTTTTGTTCGTGGGTTATTTTGTGCTGGAAGGGTTTGATCTGGGTGTTGGGATGCTGCTGCCTTTTTTGGGCAAGAATGATACCCAGCGCAGGATGATTCTCAACACCATTGGCCCGCACTGGGACGGCAATGAAGTCTGGTTGATTACTGCCGGCGGAGCGATGTTTGCGGCATTTCCCAACTGGTATGCCACTTTATTCAGCGGCTTTTATCTGGCGTTGTTTTTGATGTTGATTGGACTCATTGTGAGGGGGATTGCGTTAGAGTTCCGTTCCAAAGATGAGAATCCCTTGTGGCGCAAGTTTTGGGACTGGGCGGCTTGTGTGGGCAGTTTCATCCCTTCCCTTCTGTGGGGTGTGGCTTTTGCCAATTTTATCCGGGGCGTACCCATTGACGCTCAAAAATATTATGTGGGCGGTTTTTGGGATTTGATCAACGTCTATTCCATTTTGGGTGGTCTGGTGACACTCACTGGATTTTTACTTCAGGGGGCTATATTTCTCTCATTGAAAACGGAAGAACCGATCGCCAGTCTGGCACGCCGAACGGCAAGCCGGATTTGGGTCGTCACTACCGCGGCGCTGGTAGCGGCCACAATTGCCACCTATGTATTTACGGATATTTTGGAAAGGCTGGGGGTTAACCCCGGCCCTGTGCCGATTGGGGCGGTGCTCGCTTTGCTGGCTGCCGGTTGGTTTATCCGACAGGGTCGGGATGGTTGGGCGTTTGCCAGTAATACACTGGCAATCATCCTTTCCACGGCAACCATTTTTTTGATCTTGTACCCGCGGGTGCTGGTTTCCAGCCTCAGTCCCAATTTCAGCCTGACGATTTACAACAGTGCATCCGGCCCAACCACCCTGCAAACGATGACCATCGTGGCTTTAATTTTTGTCCCGCTGGTTTTGTTGTATCAGGGTTGGAGTTATTGGGTTTTCCGCAAACGAGTTTCGGTAGATCCGAAAGACTTGCATTATTAGCCGGAGTAGTCTGAAAAAGAAGGACGGCGGGCATTTCCTGCCGTCCGAATTTTTTTAATCGCTTGGATTTGCACTTTACCTTAAATCAAACATGGCTTAAAATCACAGCACCACAATCCTCACGGGAGGCAGTTCATGAGTAATTCATCTTATTATCGTAAAGAGATTATCGCCACCGATCAAGCGCCAAAACCGATTGGCCCCTATTCTGCGGCAGTGAAGGGCGGGCGCTTTTTATTTACGGCGGGACAAATTGGAATTGACCCGCGAACGGGCGAAATTGTCGAGGGGGGTGTAGAAGCGGAGACCCGCCAGGTGATGAAAAACATTCGCGCCTTGCTGGAAGCAGCCGGCGCCAGTTTTGAGCGAGTGGTCAAGACCACGATTTTCCTGCGGGACATGAATGATTTTGCCAAAGTAAATGCCATTTACGGAGAATTTTTTCCTGCTGAAGCGCCGGCGCGCTCGACCGTTCAGGTAGCGGGGCTTCCTAAAGGCGCAGCGGTGGAGATCGAAGTGATTGCTTTACTGCCAGAGGATGACTCCGGCTATTGAACGAAAGCGTGGCGAATTCACAGGCTGTGAACCAGAAGATGGTTCAATCGGTTTCAGTGATCATCCCCTGCTACAACGAGGAAAGTACCATCTCCTTGCTGTTGGATGCTATCCGCCGTCAGACCTACCCGCGCCATTTACTGGAAGTCATTATTGCTGACGGCGGTTCAACGGATCATACCCGTGAGCGAATTGCGGCTTTTCAACACTCCCATCCGGATCTCAATGTGCGGGTTATTGATAATCCCAAGCGGATCATACCGGCAGCGCTCAACCGCGCCATTGCAGAATCTACCGGCGAGATTATTTTGCGGCTTGACGCGCATTGCATCCCGGCGGAAGATTATATTGAACGAAGTGTTCATAATCTAAACAAAGGCGCCGGAGATAATGTGGGCGGTTTGTGGATCATCCAACCCGGCAGCCGGGATTGGGTGGGTTGTTCGATTGCGGCGGCGGCTGCCAATCCGCTTGGGGTTGGGGATGCCCGCTATCGCTACAGCCGTGAGCCGGGAGAGGTAGATACAGTGCCTTTCGGAGCGTTTCGCCGCACCTTGATCGAAAAAATTGGCGGGTATGACGAAACATTGTTGACCAACGAGGACTATGAATTCAATACGCGCATTCGACAAAGCGGCGGCAGGATTTATTTTGACCCGGAAATTAAGAGCGTCTATTATGCCCGACCCAACCTGCCCTCTCTTGCCCGCCAGTACTGGCGCTATGGTTATTGGAAATGGCGGATGCTGCGCCGCTACCCCCGCTCGCTCCGCTGGCGGCAACTGCTGCCGCCGATGTTTGTCGCTGCGGTAGTTTTGATGCTGATCCTCTCCATGTTCAGCGGGGTCGCTCGGATAATTCTGGCTGGGCTTCTGACAATATACGCCCTGGCACTGATCGTTTCTGCAATTTTTGCAGCAGTCCAAAAGCGTCAATGGTTTTTAGCCATCGGTGTTCCGCTGGCAATTGCCACCATGCACTTTTGCTGGGGTTTAGGTTTTTTGGTAAGTATGATTCGCTCTCTGAAATCGTGAGATAATTCATTTCATGGGTACACAACCGCTTTCACCCCGTCAAGGTCTTCGCCTGCGCCCCACCGAAAGACGTTCAACCCTTTTCCTTGGAGATTTCCTGGTTGCCATTCTCTCGCTGTTGTTATCCCTGTACCTGTGGGCGCAGGGAGCGGAATGGTATCGCTTTTCCTGGGCATTTTTACAGGAAAGGGTGCCGTTGTGGTTTTATTTTCTACCGGTTGTCTGGCTGCTATTATTAACCGAGTCGTACAGTCCGCGCCGCTCCAGCATTCGCACCGAAACGGTGCAGGAAATTACGCTGGCAGCCGGTATCAGCCTTGTGCTGTATTTGTTCATCTTTTTTATTTCGGAACCCAACTCCTTGCCCAGACGCGGGGTGGGAGTTTTCATTGTTTCGGCTTATCTGCTGACGCTGGCCTGGCGATTTTTGTATATTCGCTTGTTCACTACTCCCTTATTCATGCGGCGGGTGTTAATCGTCGGCGCCGGGCGAGCGGGGACGGAGCTGGTGCGGGTTATCAGGGAAATTTGGCCGCCGCCTTTTTATCTGGTTGGGTTGGTGGATGATGACCCGGAGAAAATTGGCGAAAACGTAATGGGCTATCCCATCCTTGGCGGAAATGAGCAATTATTTGACCTGGTACAGGAGCATCAGGTTACCGATTTGGTGTTTGCCATCTCCGGCGAGATGAATCCGCAAATGTTCAGCCGCTTGCTGGAAGCGGAAGAACAGGGGATTGAAGTTACCACCATGCCGACGATGTACGAAGAGCTTCTGGGACGCATACCAATTTATTATCTGCAAACAGATTGGGTGCTGCGTTCGTTTGTAGATCAAGTCCATGCCAGTGGTTTTTTTGAACTGGCAAAACGGTTGATGGATATCTTTGGCGGCCTGGTCGGCACAATTATGATGCTAATGCTTTTCCCATTCGTTGCGTTTCTCATTATCGTTGATTCCGGTTTTCCAATCTTTTATTATCAGGTGCGGTTAGGAAAAAACGGTCGGCCGTACAATATGATCAAATTCCGCACGATGAGACAGGATGCTGAAAAAGATGGAATTGCCCGTCCAGCCAGCAAAAATGATGATCGCGCTACGCGGGTTGGCCGCTTTTTACGGAAAACCCATTTGGACGAATTACCTCAGTTTATCAATGTGCTGCGCGGCGATATGAGTTTAGTCGGGCCGCGCTCAGAGAGGCCGGAGTTGATTGAAGAGCTTCAAAAGCACATCCCGTTTTATCGCGCGCGCCTGTTTGTCAAGCCGGGGTTGACCGGCTGGGCGCAGGTCAATTATGGTTATGCTGAAAATGTGGAGATGAACGCGATCAAGTTGGAATTTGATTTATACTACATCAAACGCCGGAACTTATTACTGGATTTTCTCATTCTCATCCGCACCATCGGCACGGTGATTGGTTTTAAGGGTCAGTAGCTCGATGAAAAACAAACCCAATATTCGAAATCGTTACGTTTTGGTTGGCGATTTAGCGTTGATCGTCCTTTCGGTGATCGGCGCGCTGATCCTTCGGTTTGAATTGGGCAGTCTGTTTTTTGCCTATCTGCCTTTTGCTTACTGGATGATAGCGGTTGCCTTGGTGATCAAACCGGTTGTTTATTACTTTTTTGGTCTGTATCGGCGGATGTGGATGTATGCCAGCGTTGAGGAATTGAAACTAATCGTCATCGCCGTAACGACCGCTTCTATACTTGTAGCGCTGCTCATGCTGATCCTGTTTACGCGGGGTTTTCTGCCGGGGTATTTGCGCTCGGTCTTTGTGATTGACTGGCTGCTTTCTCTGGCAATGGTGGGGGGACTGCGTTTCGCGTTTCGGTTTCTGGCAGAAACCCGCCGCCGCTTTGGTGAAATGCAAGCGGGCCGGGTCAAGCGCATCTTAATTGTGGGGGCGGGGGATGCCGGAGCTTTGGTTGTCAAAGAGTTGCAGAAAAACCCGCAGTTGAACTTGATTCCGGTAGGGTTTTTGGATGACAACCCCACCAAGCAAAAACAGCAGATTCACGGTGTGCCGGTGGTGGGTACCATCAACGAGATGACGCGCTGGCTGGAAAAATTGCGGGTGGATGAGGTGATCATCGCCATACCGAGCGCGCCGGGGCGGGTGGTGAGAATGGTTGCCGATGTAGCGCGTTTGAAGGGCATACCTTTCCGTACCATGCCGGGTATTTATGAATTGCTTGGCGGAAAGGTTAGCGTCAGCCGCTTAAGAGAAGTGGATATTACCGACCTGCTGCGCCGCCAGCCCACTCGAATCAAGGAAGAGTGGATTAGTGAAGTGCTGGCAGACAAAGCGATTCTGGTGACTGGAGCCGGCGGTTCCATTGGCCGGGAATTGTGCCGGCAGATTGCGCGCTACAACCCGGCTGAATTGATCATGCTTGGTCATGGGGAAAACAGTATTTTTGAAGGCCTTTTGGAGCTCAAGGACCACTTCCCATCGCTGACGATTCGCCCGGTCATTGCCGATGTGCGCGATCGAGTGCGTCTAAATCAGGTCTTCAGCCAGTATCATCCCCAGATGGTTTTCCACGCTGCGGCTCATAAACATGTTTCCTTGATGGAAGTCAATGTGGAAGAGGCTGTTACCAATAATATACTTGGCACAAAAAATCTGGTGGATTTGGCGGTAGAGTATCGGGTGGAACGTTTGGTGATGATTTCATCCGATAAGGCAGTCCGCCCGGCAAATGTGATGGGCGCTACCAAGCGGGTGGCAGAAATGCTGGTGATTGATGCAGCCCTGCGGACAGGAATGGCCTTCTCGGTGGTGCGTTTTGGCAATGTGCTGGGCAGTCGCGGCAGCGTGGTGCCGATTTTCAAGCAGCAAATTGCCCGCGGAGGACCGATCACCATCACTCATCCGGATATGAAGCGCTACTTTATGACCATCCCTGAGGCGGTTTATCTTGTTTTGCAGGCTGCCGGGATGAGCAAAGGTGCCGAAACCTTCGTGCTTAATATGGGACAGCAGGTGCGCATTCTCGATCTGGCGGAAGATTTAATCCGTCTCTCTGGCCTAGAACCGGGAAAGGATATTGAGATTGTGTTCACCGGCGTACGTCCCGGTGAAAAGTTGAGTGAGGACTTGTGGGACGAGGGTTTCCAATTCCTCTCGACTGAACACCCCGATATTTTCCGTTCTCAAAACACCGAGCCGCTCAGCAGTAAACAACTGGCTCAGTTTGTAGAGGAATTGGTTAATCTTGCCCGTGAGGGGTCAAGCGAGGAAATTATCCACTTGCTTGATCGGTTCATTCCCGGCGCGGTTATTCAAAGCACCCCGCCACCGGAGATTACTTCAATTATCTGATGGCTATTTTGGATGCGGTTCAGTGGAGTACTTTGCTTGAACGATTCCCTACGGCGCACCTGCTGCAAACCGCCGAATGGGGTGAATTCAAGGCGGCCTTTGGCTGGCAGCCGCTGCGATTGGCAAATGAATCCAGCGCCGCTCAAATTCTATTTCGCCGTCTACCGCTCGGCTTGACGGTTGCTTATCTACCCAAGGGTCCTCTGGGGGCGGATTGGGCGAATCTACTGGGGGAGGCGGACGAACATTGCCGCCAACGACGGGCTGTTTTTTTGAAAGTTGAACCAGACTGCTGGGAAAATGAGCCGGAATCCATCCGCCTGCGGAGTTACTTTCGGGGTTGGGTTGAGTCAAGACCGGTTCAACCCCGCCGCACGGTAGAGATTAGTTTAGCGGGCAATGAAGAGGACTGGCTTAACCGAATGAAACAAAAGACCCGCTACAATATCCGGCTTGCTCAACGGAAAGATGTGGTGGTTGAATATTCCAGCGATGTAAACTTGTTTTATCGAATGATGCTCGCGACGGGCGAGCGGGATGGGTTTGGCGTTCACTCCTTGGCATATTATCAACGGGTCTTTGATTTGTTTGCGCCAAAAGGGATGTGCGTCTTGATCATAGCCAAATATCAACAAACTCCGCTGGCGGGGTTGATGGCCTTCGCCTTTGGACAGCGGGCGTGGTATTTTTACGGGGCTTCCAGCAACGAGGAGCGGAATCGAATGCCGACCTATTTGTTGCAGTGGGAAGCAATGCGCTGGGCGGCTACGCGTGGCTGCACGGTTTATGATTTATGGGGCATTCCGGATGAGGATGAAGAAGTTTTGGAGAGTCAGTTCTCGGAGCGGGAGGACGGCTTATGGGGGGTCTATCGTTTCAAACGCGGATTTGGCGGACAAATACGCCGCAGCGCCGGCGCATGGGACCGGGTTTACCAGCCGCTTCTTTATAAGCTCTATCAACACTTAACTGCCCGGCGGAATCCTGAAGGATCGTAAGATGGGTTTCTGTTTTCAATGCGGTTCCATATTGAGTTCGCTATGGATGGAGAATCGGCAACGGGAAGTTTGTCCGCGCTGTGGATGGGTTTACTACCCTCAATTGAAGGTTAGCGCTGCTGCGATGGTGGTAGAGGAAAACCGCTTGCTGCTGGTGCGGCGGGCAACTCCGCCGTGGAAAGGCTGCTGGTATTTGCCGGCCGGTTATGTGGAAGCTGACGAAGACCCTGCCCGCGCTGCCGAACGAGAACTTTTGGAAGAAACCGGACTGATAGCTCGTGTGGATGGATTGTTTGGCGCGTATTTTTTTGACGATGATCCGCGCGGGAATGGTTTACTGCTGGTGTATCGTTTGGTCCTGATCGGCGGAAGTTTAAGTCTAAATGGCGAAGCCGACAGGGCAGGTTTTTTTGAGGCGCACCGCCTGCCGGCTCCTTTAACCAGCGCTGGTCATGATCGGGCGGTTGCTGAGTGGGTTGCAATGGTTCCGAATGATCGGGATTGATACTACAATGAACCTTGACCAGTGGAACGATCTGATTTTCGACCTGCCGGCTGCTCATATTTTACAAACCCGTCAATGGGCTGAAGTGAAGGCTCGTTATGGCTGGACGCCCCATCCAAGGGTCTGGCGGGATGAAGCGGGAAAGGTTAAAGCGGCTGCTATGGTTTTGGAACGCAGCCTGCGGCTGGGAGGTTTTTCGGCGGGGGTAAGGGTGCTGTATGTCCCGCGCGGTCCGTTGCTCGATTGGGCGGATGAAAACTGGCGCGCCCATGTCATCTCAGATCTGGAAAAAATGGCTCGTGAGCGCCGCGCCATTTTTCTGAAGATCGATCCGGAGGTAGTGATTGGTAAGGGGGTTCCCGAATCCAACGAAGCGGAAGAAGACTTGCTCGGACAAGATGTGGCGGCTTGGCTTCAGAGGCGTAAATGGCGTTTCTCCAGCGAGCAAATTCAATTTCGCAACACGGTCTGGCTGGACTTAACCGGTACTGAAGAAGACTGGCTGGCACGCATGAAGCAAAAGACCCGTTATAACCTGCGGCTGGCTCAGCGGAAAGGTGTCATAGTTCGATTGGGCAGCGAACAGGATTTACCGCTGCTTTACCGGATGTACGCCGAAACTTCGTTGCGGGATGGCTTTGCCATTCGCAATGAGGCTTATTATCTGACCGTTTGGCGGGAATTTTTAGCAGCCGATATGGGCGAAGCGCTGCTCGCCGAAGTAGAGGGAGAAGTGGTGGCCGGGCTGATTTTATTTTTCTTTGCCGGCCGGGCATGGTATCTTTACGGAATGTCACGCAATCTTCATCGGGACAAAATGCCCAATTATCCGCTCCAATGGGAAGCGATGCGCCGCGCCAAAGCCCACGGCTGTCAAATTTACGATTTGTGGGGCGCTCCGGACGACTTCAATGAACAGGATCGCCTGTGGGGCGTGTTTCGCTTCAAGCAAGGTTTGGGCGGTGAGGTGATTCGCACAATTGGCGCGTGGGATTACCCAGCCCGCCCCTTGATGTATGGGCTTTACTTGGAAATTTTGCCGCGCTTGCTGAATTGGATGCGCAGGCGCGGGCAGGAGCAAACCCGCAGGGAGGTTGGCGTATGATACCGCGTGTTCGAATTGCTCATTTACCGACACCGATTGAGCCGTTGCCTCGGCTTGGCGCAGTTCTGGGCGGGGCCAAACTTTGGGTAAAACGCGACGATCTGACCGGTCTGGCTGGCGGCGGTAATAAAACCCGAAAACTGGAATATGTGCTGGCTGAAGCCCAGGCAAACGGCGCCCGCACCCTGATCACAGTTGGGGCGGTGCAGTCCAATCATTGCCGGCAAACAGCCGCGCTGGCGGCCCGCTTTGGGTTGGGGTGCATTTTGGTCCTTTCGGGTGAAAAGGAAGAGCCGCCCTCTGGAAATTTACTGCTGGATAGGCTGTTTGGAGCCGAATTGATTTATTGCCGGGCGGAAGAACGCAATCAAGTTCTTCAACAGGTCTTTGAAGAGGCCTGGTCGGCTGGAAAAAGGCCCTTTTTGATACCGCTGGGCGCTTCAACTCCCACCGGGGCGGTTGGATATTTGACCGCATTTGAGGAATTCTTGAGGCAGGGGCTAGAAGTGGATTGGATCGTGGCGGCTTCCTCTTCAGCAGGCACGCAGGCCGGCCTGGTATTGGGAGCCCAGAAAACGGGCTGGAAGGGGAAGGTTCTGGGTATCAGCATTGATCATCCGGCAACCGAATTGCAGCAACGCGTGGCTGACCTGGCCAACGAATCGGCCGAACGGGTTGGCTTAAGGGTTCGCCTTCAGCCATCTGAGATCATGGTTAACGACCAGTATTTGGGAAAAGGCTATGGCATCCCTTCACCCCAAGAAATTGAAGCCATTCGATGGTTTGCGCGTTACGAGGGGTTGCTGCTGGACCCGGTTTATACCGGCCGTGCAGCAGCCGCACTCATTGATCTTATTCGCACGGGCTTTTTCAAACCAGACGAGCGTATCTTGTTCTGGCATACCGGCGGCACGCCGGGATTATTTGCGGAGCGTTACCGGTCATTGTTCAAAGAATAACCGGAGTTATGGCTTCGGTGAGGGGCGCCAGGCTGCGCCAAAATCAAAATCTTTATCGGTCGTAAGGCGAATCAGGTTGGCGCCGTTGATGGTCATCAGGTAAATATCGTGATTACGCCCATCCGGCCAGCCTTCAAAGGCGAGCCAGTTGCCGTCCGGGGAGATGCTTACCTGGGCAACCGGACCGGGATCGGGTTGACCGCGAGGCGGAATACGCACTGCCCGGGTGGTAAAGCGGTCTTCGTAGCGTAAGGCAAACAGGTTGGGAATGCCGTCCGATTTCAATTGACTGAATAGGATAATTGTCCCATCCGGTACCCATTGAGGCCAAAGGTCGTTGACTTCACCGCTGAGTGAAAAGCGGTTTTGAAACTGACCGCTATCAGCCATGATCCAGATTTGCCCATAAACCAGTTCTCGAACATAAGCAATTTGAGTACCGCTTGGCGACCAGGCCGGTTGCTTTTCGACATAACGTTCACTGGTCAATTGTTTTAGGCTGCTATCTAAAAAGTTATACACATAAATATCAGGGTTGCCTGCGCGGGTTGAGGTGAAGGCGATTCGATTTCCGTCCGGCGACCAGGCCGGGTCATAATCGGAAGCCGGACTGGCGGGCAAAGGCAGGGGCAGAGGATCGCTGCTGCTGCTAAGGTCAAGGAAGTAGATTTTGGCATTTTCGTACTGATCACGCCGTCCGGCGCAAGGAGAAATGAAGGCTATTTTCTGCCCATCCGGTGACCAGCTGGGTTGGCAGGCGCCATCTGGCATGTTGGTGATTGGGCGTTGTTGAGTGCCATCGGCATTCATCAGCCAAATCTGCATTAAGCCGGTACGGTTGGAGGCAAAAGCAATTTGACCGCTTCCGCCAAAGGCTGTTGGTGAAGAAGTGAGGGTAATTGTCGGGGTGGGTGTTTCGGTCGGTTCAGGGGTGGGGGTAACGCTTGGAGAGGGGACGGGCGTTTCGGTAACCGTTGCTGTGCTGGAAGGGACGAAAGCAACCGGCTGAGTCGTGGCGATTGGAAGGACAAACAAAGTTGGCGAAGGCAAAGCCGGGAACAGGGCGCTGCGCAATGCCATAGGAACCCCCGGCTCAATGATAAAAAAGATGGTAAGCACGCTTGCCAACAAGAGCGAAACCGGCAACAAACCGTTGGTTTGTCTCCGGCGGACAACCGGTTTAGAGGTGCGCCTTTTCAGCATTGGATCCATCACCGCAATGGGTTGTGATTCGCTTTCGGCCAGTTGGAGCGCCTCGCTGGAGGGGAGAAGATTTTCAAGCGGAGGCGGAGTTACGGTGATTTGACTGATTGGCGGACGGTCAATTTCGCTGGCATTCAGCAGGGCTTGCTTGAATTCCAGGGCGGTTTGATAGCGGTCCTGGGGGTCAATTTCCAGCGCTTTTTCAATAGCGGCTGCCAGTTTGCGTGAGGTTTTTGGCGCAAATTCTCGCACAGGGGTCAAATCTGCTTTACCGGTGGCGCGCGATAAGCCGTCTTCTGGAATTGTGCCGGTCAGACAGGCGTACAGCGTTGCCCCAAGCGAATAGATGTCGGTGCGGGCATCCGTGGGAGCCGTGCCGTATTGTTCCGGCGGAGAGTAGCCGGGTGTCATGGCTCTAGCGCCGGTGGTGGTTTGCTGACCGCCGCTCATGACTTTTGCCAGTCCAAAATCCACCAGCGCGATCTGTCCTTCAGGAGTGATTTTGATATTACCGGGCTTAATATCGCGATGGATGATGGGGGGCGTTCGGGTATGAAGGTAATGCAAAGCATCGCAAATGGCCACCCCAATTAAGATGACCTCTTCTTCAGGCAGGGTTCCCAACCGTTCAATGCGCTGGCGTAAATCTTCCCCGTCAATGTAATCCATGATCAGGTACTGTCCCTGACCCGGAATCGTGAAATAATCTCCCACACGGGGCAGGTTCGGGTGGCGTAAACTGGCGAGGATGTTGGCTTCGCGTTGAAATTGGCGGGCATACTCATCCGTCAGGAATAGGTTTTCCTTGACGGCAACCATAATACCCAAATTTTCATCCATCGCCTGATAGACTGAACCCATCCCACCCTGACCGAGGATGGAAACGATCCGGTAACGGTTGTTGAGTACAGTACCTGGAGCGAGCGGCATTAATGTTTATTCTACCTAAATTAAAAATCGGCAGCAATGAAATAAGCATCGGGTTTTCATAAATGAAAGGTGATTTCGGTAGAAGGGTTCAGTCATGCTATAATCACCGATAGTGGCTATGCCGAACAGGATCATACAATGAATTTGGACATTCGCACAGCCGTTCAAACTGCTTTTTTGCTTTTACTGCTAGGCGTTATCCTTAGCATCTTCACCGGAGTGCGCACCATTCAATCCGGTAAACGACTACTATATTTTCGTAAGCGTCGCGAGATGGTTTCGCGCGGCTGGCGGTTTATTTTTACGGCGGTATTGCTGGGCGGATTTGCCTTCGCAGTCAACCGCTACGCGGAACCGGTTGCTTACCAGATCTTTCCACCTTCGCCGACGATCACGCTTACCCCCACCATTACCCTCACACCGACCATTTCTCTCACTCCCACGATTACATTAACCCCGACCGTTACCGAAACGCCGCTGGAATCGCCCACGCCGATGTTGCCGGATGTGATTGCAGCCCAAATTGAAACGACCATCACCCCCAATCCGGAGGCGGTTTTCAGCCGGGTGGTTATCTCAAAACGGATAGATAAAGACTTTCAACCGATTGATCCCCAAACCGAATTTCAAAATCCGGTTGGAAAATTGTATGGCACTTTCAGTTATGACAAAATGACCAATGCCGGACAGTGGTCAATCCTGTGGGTGCGGATGGCCGATAAAAAAATACTGTGCTTCTTAACGGAGCCGTGGGCGGGAAGCACCGGCGGATATGGCTATTCGGAATGCGAACCACCCGCCGGCGAATGGCTGCCGGGGGATTATGAAGTCCAAATTTTTGTCGGGTTGCAATGGAAGTCGTTTGGCAGGTTTACCGTGGTGGGTGAACCGCCAACCCCGACTGCGACGGCAACCTCAACCCGCACCCCATCGCCTACCGCTACGGCGAGCGGAACGCCCACACCAACCAATACGCGAACGGTTACGCTGACCACTACCCCATCATGGACGCCGACAATTACCCGCACGCCAACCGTTACCCGCACACCCCGCCCCACCGACACGCGCTGGCCGACATCTACGCCCTGAAAACCGGGCGCTTCAAACTTGCGGCGAGGGGCTGCTCAGTTCTGAAATGGACCGGGCAATTTCTGCCGCCAAACGGCCGTTGTTCAACAATAATGCCAGATTAGCCTGCATACTTGCCCCGCCGGTGAGTTGATTGACCTTTTCCAGCAAAAAGGGGGTTACGGCCGATCCGTGAATGCCTGCTTGTTCTGCTTCTTGCACGGCTTGTTGGATGACCTTCTCGATGCGGTCGGCAGGCAGGGCATATTCCGCTGGTGGAGGATTTGCCACTAAAATCGCAGATTGGATGCCGGCTGCCCAATGAGCCAGCGCTACCCGGGCAATTTCTGCCGCGCTCTGACAAACAAGGTCAACTTTCAGACCTGATTGACGGGAAAAGAAGGCGGGAAATTCCTCACTCTGGTAGCCAACTACGGGTACGCCTAAAGTTTCCAACACTTCCAGCGTAGCGGGCAGGTCGAGGATGGCTTTGGCGCCAGCACAAACCACAACCAGCGGCGTACTGCTCAATTCGTGAAGGTCAGCCGAAACATCGAAAGGGGCGTTGCGATGCACCCCCCCAATTCCGCCTGTGGCAAATACCCGAATTCCGGCTTGATGAGCGGCAAAAAGCGTCCCGGCAACCGTTGTTCCACCGGCTTCACCGCGGGCAAGGGCGATTCCAAAATCACGGCGGCTGATTTTTCGACATTGCTTCATTTGCGCCAGCCGCTCAATTTCAGCCGGGGTTAAACCAACCCGAATTTTGCCATCCAAAACGGCGATGGTGGCCGGTTCAGCCTTTTGCTGACGGATGACATCTTCCATTTGGAGGGCCAGTTGCTGATTGTGAGGATAGGGTAAACCGTGCGTGATCACTGCCGATTCAAGCGCAACCACCGGCTTGCCGGAAAAGAGCGCAGCGCGGATGGGGTTGGCAATTTCGAGAAAGTTGGCGGGGTTCATTTAGATGATCAATCGGTCATAAAGGAGTTCCAGCGACAGGTTTGGGACAACCGCACCGGTATGAGTCAGCGTCAGGGAAGCGGCGGTGACCCCCAACCGGATCGCTTCGTCAATATCCATGTCATTTAAAATGCCAAATAGGGTTGTGGCGGTTAGGGCATCCCCCGCGCCAATGCTGTCCACAATGCGCGTCAGCACAGCCGGAATGTGCCCGGAGGTCTGCGAAGTGGCATAACACACGCCGCCTTCGCCAATGGGAATGACCGCAATTTCAACGCCTAACCGCACAAATTCACGTGCGGCGGCCAAAGCGCTGGTCATGTCGTTGACCTCAATTCTGTTGTCTAACAGAGCCGAAGCCTCACTGCGGTTTGCATTCAACAGGAATAGGCGTGGCAGGTGATTTCCAATCCGCTTTGCCAGGGGTGTGGAGGTTGCATCTGCACAGACAGGGATATTATGGCGCTTTGCCAGTGAAAAAACAGTTCTCAGGGTAGCCGGGGCAAGATTGGCATCCACAAAGACGAGAGCCGATTCGGAAAATAAATCCGCCAGCGACCGCAGATAAGCCGAGGAAATATGACGGAGTATGGACATATCATCCAGACCGTAGTAGAGGTTGCCCTTCTCGTCCAGAATGGCAATGTAGGCCGCGGTGCCGGCATCGCTTACCTGCAAACAATGGCTGACATCCACCCCGGCGGATGCGGTATGACTGAGGAGTTGAGAGCCAAGATCATCTTTGCCGACGGCAGATACCAGCGCAACCGGCTGTCCTAAACGGGCAAGATTCTCGGCTACGTTACGGGCAACACCTCCAAAGGATGTGCGGACGTGGGCAGGGTTGGAAGTGCCGGGTTCGGGTACACCGATGGGCTGTCCCAATACATCCAAACTGGCGGCTCCAATTACAAGTACCCGTTTATCGGGATGGAAACTGTCCATGTCCATACGGAATTTGTCCTTTTTGGCTGCTGGGAGTTCTGGATTATTTTTTATTCTACCAGACAATCTGCGCCTTCTTACAGAAAAGTCGCTCCGCTGCCGGCGAGATAATTTTCTAAGGCAGCGTGAAGACATTGTCTGGCATTGATTAACCGGGCAGGGGCGGCTTGTCCCTGAGCCGTCATTTCGGCAATGATTTTACTGACCTGAATTTCAAAATAGCGTATGATCTCGT
This sequence comes from uncultured Bellilinea sp., assembly GCA_938040735.1. GTDB lineage: Bacteria > Chloroflexota > Anaerolineae > Anaerolineales > Anaerolineaceae > Bellilinea. The sequence goes on along the minus strand of CALHYE010000009.1, from coordinate 11,752 downwards.
AGTAAATCTGTTCTGGCTGATATCCCTGCTGAGTGAGTTGAGCCATTGAAAGGAAAATATCTTGTTGAATGATTCGCTGGTAGGTTTGTAAGCGGGCCTGGTTGCGGATTTCATCTAAAACTCGCGGCCTGGAGCGGGTCATGTTTTCACTGGTGAGCCGCCAGGCTTCGATGTGTTGATCCAGCAGTATCGGGTGGGTTGTGTGCCAGGTGCCCACATTGATCCATTCCAAACGCAAACCGCGCTGTCGGGCAGCCAGCGGAAACTCCTGAGTAAAACTTTTGAAAAAGTTACTCAGTTGCGGGCGGGGGACAAAGGTTGGGGGTATCAGCGGTTGAGGCAATTGAGGGGAATAAATGAATCGCAGCGGCCGGCGCAGGGGCTGCCCGTAAGCCAGCCGATGGATGGTGCTTTCCAAAGCAATCTGCCGGCGAATTTCGGGTTCGCCCACCGCCGAGAGAATTTCGCTAATGGTGTGGTTTTGAATGAAACGCAAAAGATGATCTTCGACCAGTTCGGTCATGGCGTTGGTCCAATGTTCGCCGACCTGTTGATAGGTGAGCCAATAAAGATCGCGCAGATGGGCCGGATAAGGATTGTTCAGCGGTGTATTTCCGCTCTGCCGCCAAATGCTGAACAGAAGGTTCACATCCTGAATTTCGATTTTGATGCCGTCTTTTGTGCGGCCGATGATTTTTTCGTAATGGAAAGTGTGATCGCGCACATCAATGATGCGGCGCAAGCGCTCAAAGCCCTGTAAGGTTCGATCTTTTTTACTCATCCCGGCGCGGATAAAATGAGGGTTACCATCCAGCCGCTCGAAGATTACCGCAAATTCCGGATTGGGTTTGACAATCCCAGGACCGCCAATTTGAATGAAGGGCGATTTGCGCTGTTCGGCAGTTAATTTTTCTTCTTTGATTTCAAAGGTTTGATATGGGGGAATGGCAAAGGCGGCTTGAAAGATGAAACGGCGTGAAACAGAATTATTGGCAATTTCATAAATATCCGATTGGTACAATGCGGCAAATTCCAGCGCCAACAAGAAGGGCAGACCAAGAGCCGCCGCCATCAATAAAACATCGAATGAAAGGAAGGTGTTGCCCAATGCCGAAAGCAAGAATTGAATCGGCGTCATCTCGCGAGGTACTACGGCCGGAACAACCAGACCCAAGAACGCCGTTCCAAGTTGACCGATTGGATGACGCGCGGCAGTATAGAGAAAAATGGAGACGATAAAAGTGCCCGCAACAACCAGCCCGCGGAAGGTTGAGGTAGTTTGATCAATTTGCAGCGCGCGGCTGATCAGCGATTCAAACCAGCGCTGAATTTGATCAAAAGAAAGATTGAGAGAAGGGGGAGAGGATGGCGTCATTGACCGTTTTCGGGGGTGGACATTTCTACCAGGTGGGAGATTTGCTCAATTTCCTGCTGTAATTTGGTTTGCGCCTGCGGATTTCGTTCAAGGATGGTGCGGATAGAGCGCATAAGGATGTGGAAAACTTGATTGACCGAAGACACCTCTCCAGAACAGGTTTCCGACAGAGGCGATACTGCCTGACTGAAAAAGTCGCGTACGGCCTGTTCTTGACTTTCGCGGGTGATGTATTGCCGTTGGGTTTCGATCATCTCCTTTTCTTTCTTTGCCTGATTGAGCCATGTGGTCTGCCAGCGTTTGATCAGGTCTTTTTCGATTTCTTCCGGCATTTCCAGATCGCGGATTTCAACTTTCAGAACGCGGATGCCGCGATCCTGTAACATTTGATATTCCAGCGAGGGAACCTGTTGACCGGTTGGTTTTCCAAAAAGATCCAGTTCGTCCACCACAGGTTGAGTCAACCTCTGGTGAATGATGTTGTGGATGGTTTGTAAGGCGGTAGGTTGATCGGTGCGGCTGTGGAACAATTCATCCAGCCGGAAACGAGAGAGGGTTTCTTTCCACACATCCGCCGCCAGCCGGGGTGGCAGCCAGCGCCAGTCGTTCAGTCGGTCGGGGGTATCTTCCGGCAAATTGGCGTCCACATTCCGACGCAGGATGGCTTTCTCCACCGAGGAGGGCCGGTAGCCGTACTGACTGCCGCCTTCGCCCGGTTGGGCGTCAATTTTGAAGTGAACGACAATTTTAGGAACAAGTTCAATGTTATCGCGAGTCAAGGCGCGGGTTTCCATGCGCTGGCGTTGCTGTACTTCCAAACGAGCCGGTTGATCCTCGCTGACCCCCGGCGGCGCTCCTGCAGAGAGAAACGGCCCGATTTTGCCTTTCTGAATGCGTAAATCCACTACGGCTTTATCGCCTTCCAAATATTCTTTCCACTCTGTAAAGGTAATTCCGGGACCGATGGCACGGTTAAAACGGTCATCTTTTCTCAAAACTGCCGCACTCGCGCTGTCTAAAATGACCACGCCGGGTCCTTCTTTCTTGATTTCTCCTTTACGCTGCCGAATTTTTCCGTTTTCAATGAAAATTGCCGGCCCGTGACCTCCCTGTATGTACAAAAGCAGCCGCCGGTAAATGCGCCAGCGGTCTTCCAGTTTACGAACGGGCAGGACGAATTGGGAAAAGAAAAAAAGCCAGAAAAAGAGCCCCAGAAGACAGATGAGACTGGATAGAAAAAGCTGCCCCACCCCGGCGGTAAAACCGCCCGGCTCCCGGCTGATGTAGAAAATGGTTAAGATGCCGGTCAGAGTTAGGGAAAATAAAATCACTCGGTAGCGGGAACGGAATAATGAACGCATACAAGCCCTGCCTGTAAATCATTTTATATCACAAACCAAATTTCGGTATGATAGAATCAAACAGAAATCAGATTATGCTGAAACAGGAGAGGATATGCTGCGTTCATTGTTTATTACCCTTTCCAAAGCCTACTGGGCGCAGCGCTGGATTACCGGCTGGGCGCTGGCCTGGCGCGTGGCTTCCCGCTTTATTGCCGGTGAAACAGTGGAACAAGCCATCCGGGCGGTTCAGGTGCTTAATCAGCAGGGGCTGCTGGCAACCCTGGATCAACTGGGTGAAAATACCCAAACTGCCCAAGATGCCGAACAGGCGGCCCAGGGAATTTTGAATCTTTTAGATGAAATCGAGCGTTCCGGTGTACAGGCGAATGTTTCGGTCAAATTGAGTCAACTCGGGCTGGTGATTGACCCGTCGCTGGCAGAGAAACACATCCGCCAAATTGTGGAAAAAGCCCGTCAGGTGAATAACTTTATTCGAGTGGACATGGAAGATTCCAGTCTGACCGATGCAACTTTGAAAATTGTTTCGGATTTGCATCAGGAAGGCTTGACCAACGTCGGTACGGTGATTCAATCCTACCTGTACCGCAGTGTTGAGGATACCCTTCGCCTGATCGAGCAAGGGATAAAAATCCGGCTGGTCAAGGGCGCCTATCAGGAGCCGCCTCATCTGGCTTATCCTAAAAAACGGGATGTGGATGCAGCCTTTGACCGGCTGAGTGACCACTTAATTGAAGCCTCTTTACATTTTGAGTACTCTCCGGCAACGGCAAGCGGCCGCTTTCCGCCACTGGCAGCCCTTGCTACCCATGACGAGAAACGGATTGAATACGCCATCCAAACTGCCCAACGCTGCGGTTTGCCGGTTGAGCGTTTGGAATTTCAGATGTTATACGGGATTCGCCGGGATTTACAGGTAGAATTGGTGAAACAGGGCTATCCGGTACGGATTTATGTCCCATTTGGCAGCCACTGGTATCCCTATTTCATGCGCCGGCTGGCAGAAAGACCGGCCAACCTGTGGTTCTTCATCTCCAACTTCTTTCAGCGGTAATCTTCATGAATCATGACCGTCCTCAACTTGCCGTGGTGACCGGGGCAGCCGTGCGGTTGGGCAAAGCGATTGCCCTCGCATTAGCCCAAAAGGGTTATGCCATTGGCTTGCATTACTGCCGCTCCGAAGAGGCTGCCCGTCAAACGGCTGAAGAGATAGGAAAACTCGGTGTGCCGGTTTATCTCTTGCGCGCTGATTTACGGAATGAGGCGGAAATCCAGCAGATGTTCGAGCAGATCGACCAAATTGGGCTGCCGCTGTCGGTTCTGGTCAATTCGGCGGCGGTGATGCCCAAACAGGATTTGCTGACCATTTCGGCGGAGGATTGGGATGTGGTGATGAACGTCAATCTGCGGGCGGCGTGGTTGTGCGCGGTTGAATCGGCCCGGCTTATGCAACCGGGCAGTGTGATTATCAATATCAGCGACACGGGCGCTCGTAAAGTGTGGACGGGTTACCCGGCTTATGTGATTAGCAAGGCTGGGCTGGAGGTTCTGACCCGATTGCTGGCCCGCCGGCTAGCTCCGCATATCCGCGTCAACGCCATAGCGCCGGGCTTGATTCTGCGGGGCGAAGATTTCCCGCTTGAGGAATGGGAACGGCTGACCCAGCGATTGCCTTTGGGGCATAGCGGGACTGAGGACGAAATCAGCAAGGCAGTCCTGTTTCTGCTGGAAAGCATGTACATCACCGGAGAGGTGCTTGTTATTGATGGCGGCTATGGATTAATCTAAACACACAGGAATTAGAATGCAAAAAAACTTCAGGAAAGTCCTTGGAGAATTTGTCCGTACTTCACAGCCGCTGGCGCTGCTGGCAGGGGCGTTGCTATATGCCTGTGGTGTGGGGGTGCTGGTTTACTTAGGGGAAGCAGTAGACTGGACGGTTTACTGGCTGGGACAAGCGTTGGTTACCTTGCTGCAATTGAGCAGCGTTTATCTCAAATCCTATTATGACCTTGTTTCGGAAATTCCGCGCCGTTCCAATAGCGATAACGGACGTCTGGATGATTGGAAGCCAATTTCTCGCAATGTATATCTCCTGGCGGCTGCCACGACCTTGACGGTCGGCGCAATGACCACCTTTGTGCTTTATTCACGCGGGGCTCTTCAACCGGCTAGTTTGATTTTTCTGGGGATTGCATGGCTGATTGCGTTCTTTTATGGTGTACCGCCCTTGCGATTGGTTTATTCCGGTTATGGTGAACTGATCAGCGCTATTTTTTTAACCACGCTGGTGCCGGGCTTTGCCTATTTGTTACAACGGGGTGAGTTGATCCCAATCATGGGATTGTTCAATTTCCCGCTGCTAGCGCTCTTTCTGGCTTTCAGCCTGGCGACCTCGCTGGAAACTTATTTCAGCGAGATCAAAGCCGGCCGCCAAAACATGATGATTCGGCTGGGGTGGCAGCGCGGTATGAATCTGCATAACTTCTTGATTGGACTGGCTTTTTTGCTGGTTGGGATCAGTCCTCTGGCAGGTCTGGCGTGGTCGTTAACCTGGCCGCGTTTACTGGTTTTGCCGCTGGGCATCTTTCAAATCTTCCAAATGGTACAAATTGCCAACGGCGCAAAACCCAACTGGCGGTTGCTGCGATTGACTGCGGTTGCCAGTTTTGGTTTGCTGCTCTACTTACAAGTCTTTTCTCTGTGGACGGGGTAAATCATGCCTGAATTTTTGGAATTGCTTCCTCCCACCAGAGCCTTATCTTACTGGCTGGATTTCATCCCCCAGTCCTTGAAGGATGTGGAAAGGGTAGCCGTGGTTTCTGCGCCTGGGCGGGTGACGGCTCATGCGGTTTTCAGCCCCGAACCTCTCCCTGCTTTCCCGCGTAGTAGTGTGGATGGCTATGCGGTGCGGGCGGCGGATACCTTTGGGGCAAGCGAATCGCTGCCGGCTTACCTGACCGTTAAGGGTGAACTGCCGATGGGAAAAACACCGCCGTTCGATTTGCTGCCCGGCGAAACGGCATTAATCCACACCGGTGGTATGCTGCCGGAGGGCAGTAATGCGGTGGTTATGCTCGAATACACCCAACCTTCGCGAGAAAATGAAATTGAAGTGTTGCGGGCTGTCGCTGAGGGAGAGAACGTCCTCAAGCCCGGCGAGGATGTTCAACAGGGCGAGGAAGTGATCCCGGCCGGCGTACGGCTGCGGCCGCCTGAAATTGGCGGTTTAATGGCTTTGGGCATTTTGGAAGTGGATGTGCTGCGCCGTCCGCGGGTCGGCATCCTTTCCACCGGAGATGAAATCGTGCCGCCAGAGGCTGCCGTTCAGCCCGGTCAGGTGCGGGATATCAACAGTTATTCGCTGAGCGCGCTGGTAGAGCAGGCAGGCGGAATCGCCGAGCGTTATGGAATTTTTCCGGATCAGGCGGCGGCGCTGGAAGCGGGACTGAGAAAGGCGCTCATGGAATGTGATGCTGTGATCATTACAGCCGGTTCATCCGCCAGCACGCGTGACCTGACGGCTGAGGCAATCAATCGGATGGGAAAACCGGGAGTGCTGGTACACGGCTTGAACATCCGCCCGGGCAAACCGACTATTTTGGCGGTTTGTGACGGGAAACCGGTAATCGGATTACCCGGTAACCCGGTCAGCGCACTGGTAATTGCCTATCTTTTTGTTCAGCCGGCTTTGAATCGTTTGTGCGGTGTATCGGGTCTGATTCGCCCTACGCTTCGAGCAAGATTGACGGTTAATTTGCCTTCGCAAGCCGGACGCGAAGATTACTACCCGGCAAAATTGTTTCAGAAGGAAAACCAATGGCAGGCTGACCCAATTTTTTACAAAAGCAATCTGATTTTTTCGCTCAGCCGGGCAGATGGGTTGATTCATATTCCCGAAAACGCCACGGGGTTAGGCGCCGGCGAAGAAGCCGAAGTTTACCTGCTGGGCAGAGGATGAAAACCATGAATTTTTCGCTTCGGCTATGGGGTATCATTGCCGGTTTTGCCAGCCTGCTGTTGGCCGGCTGCGCTGGCCGTATTCAGGCGGCCGCCCAGCAACCCACCACAGGGGCGGAGGGGGCGGTTCAACCAACTCGTTCGCCTTCATGGACGCCTGCCTCGTTGATAACAACCACACCGTCTGTTCCAAGCCTGACGCCTTCCCTAACGTCCACAATACAGCCCAGCCGTACGCCTACCGTTTCGCCAACGCCGACATCGGCGCAGATCTATTATCCTGCCGGACAAGTCTCTGTGCCGATTTTGTTGTACCATCGGATCGCGGAAGGAAAAGCGGCAAACCGGTATGAGGTTTCGCTGGAGGATTTCCGTCTCCAAATGGATTTTCTCCGGCAGAATGGGTATGAAACCATCACTCCCCTGGAACTGGCAAAAGTGATCCTGAAAGGGGGAGAACTGCCCCTAAAGCCGGTCATAATTACCTTTGATGATGGATATCGGAGTGTATTTGACCTTGCTTTGCCGGTGCTTAACCAGAATGGCTTTAAGGGGGTTGTGTATGTAATTACCGGCTATGTCGGCGCGCCCACCTATATGAACTCGGAGCAATTAACCGTGTTGTTCGCAAATGGATGGGAAATTGGCAGCCATACCGTCAGTCATGAGGATTTAGTGAAAAACCCCTCCCATGCTTATGACCAGATGGTGGGGTCAAAACTTTACCTGGAGAATTTGCTGGGGGTAAGGGAATTGACGGTGGCTTACCCATACGGTAAAGCGGATGAAAATATCACCCGAAGGGCAGCGCGTTATGGATATTCTGCCGGGATGGGCTTGGGGGTAAGCAATATCCATTCGATTGAAACGCTGTATTTTCTCAGCCGCCAGGAAATAAAATCCGATTGTGATCTGGATTGTTTTGAGAGGATTGTGACCGGCAAGAAAATCGAACCATGAGGAGTTGGTATGTCCATTTATTTGCAGGATATTCCTTTGGAGGAGGCTCAGGCTCGCTTTGAAAAGGCGCTAAAAACAGCCGGACTTTGGGGTATTCTTGGGGAGGAGACGCTTGAACTGAATGAAAGTTTAATTGGGCGGGTTACCGCTCAACCGGTTTGGGCGCGCATTTCATCTCCGCATTATCATGCCGCTGCGATGGATGGGTTTGCTCTGCGGGCGGAAGATATTGCCGGGGCGATGCCAACTTCGCCGGTAATTCTGACCGTCGGTCAACAAACGGTGTATGTGGATACTGGCGATCCACTGCCTCTATGGGCAAATGCGGTTGTACCGATTGAGAATGTGGAAGCGCTGGATGAGGACGGTGAGATCACAGCGGATGCCCGCCAGCCGCATTCAATCCGACTGAGAACTGCCCTGCCGCCCTGGTCGCATGTCCGCCCGATGGGCGAAGATATTGTTGCTACCCAACTGGTGTTACCCTCCGGGCATGTGCTGCGGCCGGTGGATCTGGGGGCAGTTGCCGCTGCCGGCCATGATCGGATTGTGGTCAGTCGAAAACCGCAGGTAGCAATTTTACCAACCGGTACAGAATTGATTGAAATCGGCCAGCCGGTTGAGCCCGGAAAGATCATCGAATTCAACTCGCTGGTTCTTGCCGCGCAGGTGAATCAATGGGGAGGCGAGGCGGTTCGCTACCCAATCACCCCGGATGAGTATTCCCTCATTCGTCAGCGGGTACGGGAAGCGGCTGAAAAAAGCGATCTCGTCCTGTTGAATGCAGGGTCTTCAGCCGGATCGGAGGATTTTTCGGCTGCAGTGGTGAGGGAATTGGGCGAACTGCTGGTTCATGGGGTTGCCGTGCGACCCGGTCATCCGGTCATAATGGGAATGATTCGAAGACAGGATGGCAGCCAATGTCCGATTATTGGGGTGCCGGGCTATGCCGTTTCGGCAGCGCTTACGGGGGAAATCTTTGTCGAACCCCTGATGGCGCGCTGGCTCGGCCGACTTCCACAAAAACCGATGGAAATTGAGGCGAGGATGACCCGAAAATTAACCTCGCCGGCTGGGGATGAGGATTATGTTCGGGTTGTGGCAGGCAGGGTAGGCGATCATCTGCTGGCAGCGCCGCTTTCGCGGGGGGCGGGGGTAATCACCTCGCTGGTACGCGCCGACGGAATTGCGATTTTACCGCGCGGGATACAGGGTGTTGAAGCAGGCAGCCGGGTCAGGGTTCGGCTTTACCGTCCGCCGGAAGAACTGAATCAGACGATTTTTGCAATTGGATCGCACGACATCAGCCTGGACTTGCTGGCTCAGTTTCTGACAAAATATGAGCGGCGGTTGGTCTCCGCCAATGTGGGTAGTCAGGGGGGGCTGGTTGCTCTACGGCGGGGGGAAACTCATCTGGCTGGTTGTCACTTATTGGATGGTCAGACCGGCGTGTACAACCTTGCGGCAGTTCGACAGTACCTCCCCGATCAAAAGGTGCGTATACTTGGATGGGTTAACCGTACTCAGGGTTTGCTGGTTGCCAAAGAAAATCCTAAAAAAATAAAGGGATTACAGGACCTGGTGCGAGAAGATGTGATTTTTGTTAATCGTCAACGCGGAGCTGGAACTCGAATTCTGCTCGATTACCACCTTGGCTTACTGGGTATTTCCCCTGCGCAAATTTGCGGGTATGATCAGGAAGAATATACCCATCTGGCGGTTGCGGCTGCGGTTGCTTCGGGGCGGGCGGACTGTGGGTTGGGAATCGCCGCTGCTGCCGTAGCGCTGGATTTAGATTTCATTCCTCTGTTTGAGGAAGAGTATGATCTGATAATTCCGGCGGTTTTCGCAGAAGATGATTTATTAAGACCGCTGTTTGATCTGGCTCAGGATGATGATTTTCGCAATGCAGTTGCCCGGTTACCGGGTTACGAAACTTCCCGAATGGGAAAATGGATCCAATAAATTAGACTAAAGGAGGTGTTCGATGTCAGTTTCAGCCAATAACCCTGCTCCCGATTTCGAACTACTGGATGAAACGGGTAGCCCGCGCCGGTTGAGCGATTATCGCGGAAAGCCGGTTGTTTTGTATTTTTATCCCAAAGATGATACTCCCGGCTGTACCAAAGAAGCATGCAGTTTTCGCGATGATTATTCAGACTACGAGAAGGCGGGTGTTGTTATTTTGGGAGTCAGTCCGGATTCGCCAAAATCTCATGCCAAGTTCAAAGAGAAATACAACCTGCCCTTCACTTTGCTGGCGGATGAGGATCATCGGGTGTGTGAATTATACGGGGCATGGGGAAGAAAAAAGTTTATGGGGCGCGAATATGACGGCGTTCTGCGCACCACTTTTCTGATTGGGCCGGATGGTACCATTTTGCGGATTTTTCCGGATGTCAAGCCGGAGGGTCACTCGAAAGAAGTCCTGGCTGCTTTAGCGACGGCCTAAGGCATTTGAGCCTAAAAAATCAAGACCGGGCAAGTTAACAAAAACTGCCCGGTCTTATTGTTTGGGAGGAAAATCAGCCTTAGATTTAACGATCAGTCCTTTTGAACGGGGGTTTCTTGAGTTTCTTCAACCGATTGCCTTTCCGATGGAACGCTCATCAATTCTGAATAGGCGGCCAGTTTTTCGAGGGTGGTGGAGGAGAGATAAGCGATAATGTTGTTTTGCAACTCTTCCCACATCAACCGGGAAGTGCAAATTTCGTTACGCGGGCAGTCTTCCGGTTCTTCTAAACAGGGGGTCAGGCAAATTGGCCCTTCCAACACTTCGGCGATCTTGAGAACGGTAATATTCTTGGCAGGATGGTTGAGCCGCAAGCCGCCGCGCGGCCCGGGCGTGGCTTTAATCAGGCCGGACTGCATCAGGGTGTGGGCGATTTGGTGCAAGAAAGGTAGCGGGATGTTGAGGGACTCAGAAAGCTGGGCGCTGGGAATGGGACGGCCAGTATTGTTGCCGGCAAGAGCAATCATCACTTGTAGTCCGTAGTCCAGTCTTCTGCTAATGCGAAACATGGTTCACTCCTTGAATTTCTACATTGATTATTGATTTTGTAAGGTATTTTAATTGTATATCAAAATTTCAAAAAGTGACAATAGTAATTTTACGGCTTGTAAAAAATCTTAAATGATTTTAAGATAGACCAATTGGGATTTTCCCTAAAATCAAAAGGAAATGGTTAAAAATCTTGCCGATAATCTGAGGAGGGGGTATAATGTGGGTCGTTCGGGGCGTGGCTCAGCCCGGTTAGAGTGCACGGTTCGGGTCCGTGAGGTCGGCGGTTCAAATCCGCCCGCCCCGACTTCCACAGGGATTCCATCCCTGTCCCCCCGCAAAGCGCCTGATGGATCCCTTGGGCGCTTTGCGTGTATTTCAGCAGGAAGGTCAGGCATGGTGACACTCCCCACATTTCTACCGCTTTCGGAAGCCGCCCGCAAGTGAAGGAGAAGGAGGCAAGGTGTACCAACCGAAGTTATTATGGGCGCTGCTGTGCGATAGATACGAAATTGATCCATCCAATCATAAGTTGATGATCTTGGGGCAATTTGACGCTATTGCAGCCAGGTCGTTCCCTGTTTTAGCGCCTCCATCCTGGCTTTTGACTAAATGGGTCGTTGACCCACGTTCACGGGTCACTTTGCGATATATCCTCAAATTTCCAGACACGGCTGATGGAGACGGTCATGTTATAGCCGCGAGTGCGTCCGATGGCGAAGTTGGACTGTTTAACGCCTTTTATCTTCATGCCCAATCGTTGGAAGGGCTTTTGTTCTCGCAACCAGGCGATTATACGGTTGAAATCTACGCGAACGATATTTTGGCGCATACGCTGACCTTTCCTGTAATACCTGAGGACTGAGCGATGGTTACCTTACCCGTATTTTTACCGCTTTCGGAAGCCGCCCGCAAGTGCGGGCTGGTTGACGCGCAGATTAGCATAGAGGCGGGTATGCAGAGTGCGGAAATCTTCGAGATGCTCTTTGGTCAGAGCAGGCCAGAAGAGGAAGAGGGACAGGTCAATCGTATCGGGAATGGGAGCGAGCCGTTCGGCGAGTTGCTGACGAAACGGCTCGGTCTCCCGGCTTTGCC
>CALHYE010000008.1 GCA_938040735.1 uncultured Bellilinea sp. | reverse complement strand
CGAGGACATTCAGATGATGATAGCGCCGGACAGCCCGTGGGCGGCGACGGTGGCGACCGACTCGTACAGTGTGGGGCGGTTGGCGGTGCGCACGGCGGCGGCGCTGGTAGCGGGGGAGAAGGTGGACAAGTACCTGTTGGTTCAGCCGCAGTTGATCACGCGCGAATTTCTGCTGGAAAATAACATCAGCAGTATGGACGAACTGGTCAAGGCGATGCCGGCGATGGGCGAATCCTCCCTTAACTGGTTCCCGTGGATGTGTACCCTGACCAAAAAGTAAACTTGACCATCAAAGGGTAAAATCAGGCTGTGGGTGTGGGGCATTCTCCCTACCCACACCTCACAGCCTGCCTGCATCAAACAACTGACAGATCTTGCAAGAGTTGAACCATGACCATCCTGAAGGCGACTGGCTTAAGAAAAACCTTTCCCGGTGTTGTGGCGCTTGACCATGTAGATCTTGAATTGCATGGCGGCAAAATCCACGCGCTCATTGGGGCGAATGGCGCAGGAAAAAGCACTTTGATCAAGATTTTGACCGGTTATTATCCTTCCTACGAGGGGCAGATTGAAATCAACGGGCAGATTGTTTCAATTCACAAACCGATGGATGCTTTTCATCATGGGATCGAGGTGGTTCATCAAGAAGTGGATACAACCCTGGTGCCGTATCTGACTGTTGCGGAAAACCTGCTCATCGAAAAACTCGCCACCCCCGAGTCGGGTTTCTTCGTCCGTAAAAACGAGTTGAATCGTCAGGCCCAACAAATCTTGAGCGGTCTTCAACTGGAGATGGATGTTCGCAAGCAGGCGGCCGACCTGTCCCTGCCGCAGAAACAATTGCTGGTGATTGCCCGCGCAATTTCCCGTAGTGCGTCTTTCTTGATCTTAGATGAGCCGACAGCCTCATTGAGCCTCAGCGATGTTGAGCGTTTGTTTGGGATTTTGCGTGAATTGAAACAAAAGGGTGTGGGGTTTTTGTACGTCTCTCACCGTTTGGCGGAAATTCAGGAAATTGCCGATGAAGTGACCATTCTACGGGCAGGGCGTCAGGCTGCCCACTTTGACCGCAGCGAGTTTGATCTCTCCAAAGCGGTGGAAGCCATGCTGGGTTCACCGCCGGGAGAATTGTTCCCGCCACGCCAGCCTTTCGGCGAACTGGCTTTGGTGATGGACGTGCGCCAAATTTCTCAGGGTGGGCGTCTCAAGGACATTTCCTTCCAGGTCTTTCGTGGAGAAGTGCTTGGCATCACCGGACTGACAGGAGCGGGCAAAACCGAATTGCTGCAAGTCCTCTCCGGCTGTCAAAAGCCCGATCAGGGAGAGATCATCCTCAACGGTAAGAAAATCCGTTTTCGGCTGCCAAAGGATGCCATTCGGATGGGGATTTACCTCATCCCCGAAGACCGCCGGAATTTGGGGCTGCTGGTCGAAAACCCGATTCGCGCCAATATTACCCTGCCCTTTACCCAGGATTTCAGCCGCTTGGGTTTTGTGCAGATAAACAAAGAGCGCCAGCGCGTCTTCCAAATTATGGACCGATTGCGGCTGGTACCGCGAAACCCCGAAATGCCTGCAAAAAATTTGAGCGGCGGCAATCAGCAAAAAGTGGTCATCGGCAAGTGGCTGCTCCGTCAACCGGCGGTTATTCTTTTCGATGAGGCTACCCAAGGGATTGATGTGGGGGCGAAACGCGAGGTTTATGCAATTGCCCGCGAACTAGCCCAAAATGCCGGGGTGATCTTTTCTTCCTCGGATGTGGATGAGGTATTGGGCCTGGCTGATCGTGTGTTGGTGATGCGGGATGGTCGGATTGTCGGCGAGTTCGATGCCGAACGGGTTGACCGTCAACAAGTTATGGAACTGGCTACCGGCGCAACCCGGCAAATGGCTCAAATGGCGGCTCAGGAGTAAAGCAGTATGTCGCTAAACGATTCTTCACAGGCAAAAACATCAGAAATGACTACATCCAAACCTGCTTCTTTCAATATTAGTTCTTTCCTCTCCGGTTTCTTCTTGCGGTACGGGTTGATTTTGACCCTAATTCTGGTTTCCGTCTTCTTCTCGGCGCGCACGCAGGCTTTTGCTTCGATTGACAATTTGCTGGATATCCTGCGGGCTGTTTCCATTTTGACGATTGTAGCTCTGGGGGTTACCTTCTCCGTAGTCGTCAACGGCTTTGATGTGTCGGTTGGCGCGGTTACCGGTTTGGCGGTGATTCTTTCCTCAGCCCTGATGGTAATTTGGAAAATTCCATGGTATTTCGCCGTGTTGATTTGTCTTTCGGTTGGGGCGGTGATCGGCTTTATCAATTCGTTTTTGATTATCCGGCTGCGCATTCCTGACCTTTTAGCCACTTTAGGCATGCTTTATTTGGTGCAGGGGCTGCAAATGAGCATTACCAAAGGCGATGCGGTTTATAAGGGCATGACCAATCCATGGAGCCCAACTCGCGCCATCGCTGATGGGGTGATTCATCCCGACTTCTTACGCTTTGGTCAGGGGTTTGTTTTTTCAAGCGAGACGTTCCGCGGCATTCCTATTCCGGTGCTGATCATGCTGGGAGTAGCCGTGATTGCTTTTGTCTTTTTGGAACTCTCCCGTTTTGGGCGCATCTTCTATGCGGTTGGGGGAAATATCGAGGCGGCTCGTTTGGCGGGTATTGATGTCAACAAAGTGCGTATGATTGCTTATATGATCAGCGGTGTGCTGGCCACTACCGGCGGTTTGGTGCTGGCGGCGCGGATTGGTTCGGGAGCGGTCAAAGCTGGCGATCCCTACTTGCTGGACGGTGTGGCCGCCACCTACTTTGGCTTTGCGGTATTAAACGCCCGGCGCGCCAATGTGTTTGGCACTGTTTTAGGCGCTATTTTCGTGGGCGTAATGCTGAACGGTCTGACTATGATGAACATTCCCTGGTACATTCAAGATGTGATCAAGGGTTTGGTGCTGATTGTCTCGCTGGGGCTGAGTTACTACACCACCCGGCGCTAACGAATTTTTGGAGAGAAAAAGGAGTTCACGAAAAATGGAAAATCAAGTTGTGGCTCTGACCGAACAAAGTGTGTTAGATTACCTTAAACAAACGCCGGTTTATGGCGAATTGTTTGATGGTGTGATGGATTTCAACTGCCATCAAATTGCGGAGGGCAATGTCAACCTGATCTTCCGCGTTTCGGCGGTAAACGACTCCCGCAAAAGCGTCATTGTCAAGCAGGCTCTGCCGTATGCCTGGCGCTATCCCGATTTCAAAATGCCGTTGGAACGTTCGCGCATCGAGTACGACTTTTTAATGAATCAGGCGCGCTACTGCCCCGATCAGACGCCCAAGATATATTATTACGATGAGAAACGCCACATCATCATGATCGAAGACCTCAACCGTCATCTGGTCATGCGCGAAGGCTTGATGCAGCAGATCGAGTACCCGCATGTCGACCGCCACATGGGGTTGTACATGGCGCGTACGCTGTTTTACACATCCGACCTGTATCTCAGTTCTGGAGAGAAGAAGGCTTGGGTGCCGCGTTTTATCAATGCAGTGTTGTGCAAAGTTCAGGAAGACCTGGTTTTCACCCAGCCGTATATCGAACATCCCAATAACCGTTACACCAATCTATTGGAGCCGCAGGTGCGGGTTGTATATGCCGACGACGATTTACGCTCGGAGGTTTTGCTGCTCAAAGAACGCTATATGACCCATGCTCAGGCGCTGATTCACAATGATCTGCACACCGGTTCAATCATGCTCAATCTCGAAGAAACCAAGGTGGTCGATCCAGAATTTGCCTTCTTTGGTCCGATCGGGCATGATGTGGGCTCGTATTTAGGCAATCTGGCGCTTTCTTATGCTGCTCAGGAGTACCATGCCAGAGAAGAGGCTAAACGATCTGCGTACCGCCGGTGGCTGGCGGACTTGATTATTCGGACATGGAACATCTTTGAGGAGGAATTTCTCAATCTTTGGGAAAATCAAGGTAACGGCGATTGGCCTTCAGCCGCTTTCCGCGTCAAGTACATGCGCAATCTGCTGCAAGATACGCTGGGGTTTGGGGCTGCCGAAATGATGCGTCGTTTGATCGGTATGGCGCATGTCCATGATTTCTGGACGATTCAAGACCCGCAAATTCGCGCTACAGCCGAAAGCATCGGCTTGAACATTGCCGTTGACTGGCTGAAAAACCGCCGGAAGGTGGAGAGCATTGAACAGGCGGTGGAGATGATGCTGGCTGCGCGCCCGACTATTTCTTAATCGCCTCAATGAACAAAGGTTTTCTGATGGGAGGTTTTCCCCGATGACCACATTTCGTAGTATTGAATGGAAGAACGACACACTGGTCTTACTCGACCAGCGCCGCCTGCCGGCCGAGACGGTCTATCTGGAATTGCGCGATGCCCAGGCGGTGGCCGAGGCGATTCGCTCGATGACCGTGCGCGGCGCGCCGGCCATCGGCGCGGCGGCGGCTTACGGTCTGGCACTGGCGGCTTTGAATTCCACCGCCGTCCAGACGGCTGACCTGATTGGCGAAGTGGAGGCGGCCGCCGAATTGCTGCGGGCTTCCCGCCCTACGGCGGTTAACCTGTTCTGGGCAATTCAACGCGTGATGGAAAAAGTCCACGCCGGCCGCGATCTGAGCGCGGCCGCGCTCCGCCAGGCGATTGTGCAGGAAGCCCATGCCATTGCCGAAGAGGACATCCGCGCTAACCAGCAAATTGGCTACAACGCCCAACCGCTGATTCCCAATCCCGCTAAGATCTTGCATCACTGCAACACGGGCAGCCTGGCCACCGTAGATTACGGGACGGCGCTGGGCATCATCCGCATTGCCCACGAAAGCGGCAAGCGG
>CALHYE010000007.1 GCA_938040735.1 uncultured Bellilinea sp. | reverse complement strand
CCCCGGAAGGGGATGAAATGGGTTGACCCCCATCAGCCACCCCTAATTTTTAATTGGGGATAATTCAGGTGGTTGTCCCCGGAAGGGGATGATATGGGTTGACCCCCATCAGCCACCCCTAATTTTTAATGGGGGATAATTCAGGTGGTTGTCCCCGGAAGGGGATGATATGGGTTGACCGCCATAAAGCATTGCAAAAAGAATTCTACTGGACAAACTCCTCTGCATAATGACAAGCGGCGAAGTGATCTGGCTGAATTTCGCGCAAGGGTGGTTCTTCCTGTGAGCAGTTTGGGCGAGCAAAGGGGCAGCGGGGGTGAAAACGGCAGCCTCGCGGGGGATTCAATGGGCTGGGAACATCACCGGGCAGGATCATCCGCTTACGGCGAATGCGTGGGTTGGGAATGGGAATGGCCGACATGAGCGCCTGCGTATATGGATGGATGGATAAACGGAAGAGCGCTTCCCGGTCTGCCAGTTCGACAATTTTTCCTAAATACATGACCGCGACCCGGTCGGAAATATGTTCCACAACCGCCAGATTGTGGGCTACAAATAAGTAGGTCAAACCAAATTCCCTTTGTAAATTCCGTAATATGTTTAGTACTTGCGCCTGAATGGAAACATCCAGGGCAGATACAGGTTCGTCCAGAACAATGAATTTTGGTTGAAGAATAAGGGCGCGCGCGATACCAATACGCTGGCGCTGACCGCCGGAAAATTCATGCGGGTAGCGCATGGCATGATAATCTTCCAGACCAACTTTCTTCAAAACCGCAAGGACTTTCTCGAATCGTTCTTGTTCTGTGCCGATGTTATGAATTTTTAAACCTTCTGCAATCGACTCGCCGATTGGGAGGCGAGGATCGAGCGAAGAGTAAGGATCCTGAAAGACAATCTGAATGTTACGGCGCATTTCTTTGAGTGCGCTGCCTTTCAGTTTAAGCAAGTCAACCCCATCAAAATAGACGTGGCCGCTGGTAGCCTTAATCAGGCCGAGCATGGTATGCCCCACTGTGGTTTTGCCACAGCCCGATTCACCTACCAGACCAAGTGTTTCACCCTTGCGAATGGTAAAACTGACGCCATCCACAGCCTTCACATGCGCCACCACACGTTTCAGGATACCGCCGTAAACCGGGTAATATTTGACTAAATCCTTAACCACCACCAAATCTTCAGAGGAAGCTGGAGATTTTTCAAACAGAGTGTTCATCCATTTACCTTTCTAACCCTGTGGTTTGAGCGGAGCGCTATGGCCATCCCCATCCTGATACAACCAGCAACGTACATAATGATCGGCTTTTTCCACAGATTGTAGATCCGGTTCAAAATGATTGCAGATCTCCAGTCCGTATGCTTCACGGGCGGTGCAGCGCGGTGCAAAGCGGCAACCGGGCGGCAAATCCACCAGATTCGGGACATTGCCGGGAATGGTTGCCAGTTCTTCTTTGATTTGTCCAAGCACAGGGACAGACTCGATCAATCCCTGAGTGTAAGGATGACGGGGGGCGCTGAATAAGGTGTTTATGTCGGCTTGTTCGACGATTCTTCCGGCGTACATGACCGCAACCCGGTCTGCCATTTCCGCAATCACGCCCAGATCATGGGTAATCAGAATGACGGCTGTTCCAGTGCGGTTGCGAAGTTCCCGCATCAGGTCGAGAATTTGGGCTTGAATGGTTACATCTAAGGCTGTGGTGGGCTCGTCGGCGATCAGCAATTGGGGGTTAAGCGCAAGCGCCATGGCAATCATCACCCGCTGGGCTTGTCCTCCTGACATTTCGTGAGGATATGCATTGATTTTGCGGTGAGCATCCGGTATCCCCACCATTTGCAGCAATTCCAGCGTTCGTCGTTGCAGTTCTTGTTTGCTTAATGTGCTGTGGATTTTCAAGATCTCGCTGATTTGTTCGCCGATGGTAAAAACGGGGTTCAGGCTGGTTTGCGGTTGCTGAAAGATCATCGAAATATTCTTGCCGCGCACTTGCGCCATTTCCTTTTCAGGCATTTCCAGCAGATTTTTACCCTCGAAGATAATCTTTCCATCCATAATTTTTCCGGGCGGTTCGATCAAACCCATGATGGAGAGGGAGGTTACACTTTTTCCGCAGCCAGATTCGCCTACCAACCCCAACACTTCGCCGGGATAGACTTCGAAATCCACCCCATCAACGGCTTTGACGACCCCGTCATCGGTGAAATAATAGGTTTTTAGATTTTGGACTTGCAGGAGTGGCGATGTGTTTTTATAAGTCATGGTCAGTTCTTCCTGCCTGTTATTTTTGGTGGGTCAAGCGCGGGTCAATAGCGTCCCGAAGTCCATCACCTAAAAGGTTGAATGCCAGTACCGTAATCATGATGGCAGCGCCGGGAAAGAAAACTAAATGAGGGGCTGTAAACACCTGATTGCGCTCCGTGCCGAGCATGGTACCCCATTCGGGGGTGGGCGGCTGAGCGCCTAAGCCAAGGAAGGAAAGCGCAGCGGCATCCAGAATGGCGGTGCCAATCCCCAGAGTTCCCTGTACGATCAAGGGTGGAATGGCATTGGGCAAAATTCGGCGCAGCAAGATGTGAAAGTGACTGCCCCCTAAAGCAAGGGAAGCGGCTACATAGGCCTGTTCTTTTACCGAAAGCACGCTGGCTCTCACAACCCGCGCATAAACCGGTATAGCCACAATGGCAATGGCCAACAGCGCATTTTGTAAGCCGGGACCAAGGACAGAGACAATCGTGATTGCCAACAGCAGGGAAGGAAATGCCATCAAAACATCCATCAAGCGCATGATGATGTTATCCCACCAACCGCCAAAGTAACCGGAAATTGCCCCCAGAAGCGTACCAACCAGGATTGCAAAGGAAACCGTAGTGAAACCCACGTAGAGCGAGTAGCGGGAACCGTAAAGCACGCGGCTGAATTGATCACGGACATTGCCGTCAATCCCCATAATATGTTGGGGGCGGTCTTTTGGGCAGCCGAACAGGTGAATACAGGGGCCTTCTCGTTTGCTGACGTTTTCAATTCCGATCAAGGGTTGGATTGGGTCATAAGGGGCGATTACCTCGGCAAATATGGCAATCAAAATCAAGAAGCCGAGTAAAGCCATGCCAAAAATAGCCGAGCGTTGACGAAAGATGCGCCGCAGCGTCAGCCGCCATAAACTGTTCGATCGGTAATCTTTTTGCTTAATTTGGTTTACTTTCAAATCGGTTACCATTTTTTACACCCAATTCTCAAGTTAATCGAGGCGTATGCGGGGATCAATAAATACATAGGATAAATCCACAATTAAATTGGCAATGACATAACCAGCCGCAATGACCACCGTAAAAGCCTGAATGATGGGGAAATCACGGGCCGTGATGGCTTCAAAGAGAATCCGACCGACCCCAGCCAGCCCAAATATGGTTTCGGTCAAAACCGCGCCGGCAAACAAAGTACCGACTTGAATACCGATGATTGTGACAATCGGCAATAGTGCATTGCGAAAGGCGTGCTTGAAAATCACCGTTCCTCGCAACAAACCTTTGGCTCGGGCGGCGCGGATGTAATCTTGCTTGAGCACTTCCAGCATAGAAGAACGGGTCATGCGGGCGATGATAGCCAGCGGTATGGTACTGAGGGCAACCGAAGGGAGTATTAAGTGTTGGATCGCATCTTTCAATATAGTCCAATCTCTGGTGATCAGAGAATTGAAAATGTAGAGGTTGCTGATAAATTCAACTAAATGATAACGAAAGGATTCCTTTGGAAACTCCCATCCCAAAACCTGATAGAAGGGAACACTGACCAGACCGGCTGATAATCTGCCGGTGGGTGGCAGCCAGAAAGGTGTATCCTTGAGCAATAATGCGAAAACATACGCCAGAATCAATCCCAGCCAGTAAACCGGCATGGATACCCCAATGTTTGCACCAACCATGGTGATTACATCTATGATGGAATTGCGCTTGATGGCGGATAAAATTCCAGCCGGTATGCCTACCAGCACAGCGATCATCAATGAAGTTAAACCCAGCTCAATGGTCGTGGGCAGCCGTTCGATGAGGATAATGGTAACCGGACGGCTAAAGCGAATGGACATACCGAAGTCACCTTTGAGGACATTCCCCATGTAAATTCCTAACTGGACGGGAATGGGTTTGTCCAATCCATATTGGGCGCGAAAACGATCGCAAACCTCAGCGGTTGCTTTTTCGCCCAGCATGGCTTTGCATGGATCGCCGGGGATCATCCGGGAAAGGGTGAAAGTCACCACCAGAATCCCAAACATGACCGGAATTGCCAGTAATAAACGGCGAATTGTATATGCGATCATGGCAGTCCCTTACTATTCTTTGAAAACATCAATCCTGGAATGAGTAATAAGGCGCGCGGGACAGGCGATGCTCGTTTGGGAGTACCGTCTATCCCGCGCATTTGTCAGTTCATTTTACAAGGTTTGACCGTTGGTTGAAGTATTTACTCTTCAGCCGGGGCATTCATCAGCCCCCACAGGTAGCTGAAGTATTCGAATGCGCCGGTGTTGCCAATGTGGAGCGGGTGTTTGTAATCCCAGGCAACCACCCAGGACATCACTACATCATTGGCGTCGAAGGGCGAACCATCATGGAACTTAACATTCGGGCGCAGCTTGCAGGTGTAGACCGTGAGGTCTTGATTGGGAGTGCATTCGGTTGCCAGCGCCGGTTTCACTTCGGTACCGCCAATTTCATAACCGAGCAGCGATTCGAGGACCTGTTCGCAAGCGCGCAGGCTTTCGCCGTCGGTTTCATCGCCGCAGTACAGGGAAATGGGCTCGGCATTCTGCATCCAAACGAAGGTTGAGCGGCCGCCCGGATCCATTACGGCGAAGTACTCGTTGCCCAACGGGCTGGCATGCCCACCGACCACATCGGCACGATAGGCTACACCCGAACCGCCGTGAGCAATCGGCACCATAGGCACCAGTTCTTTGATCTTGTTATTGGCCTGCTCATAGATTGGGGTTGCTTCTTCAGGGTCTGCAATGCGAGCGCCCTGTTCGAGCAGTTCATAAATTTCGGGGAATGGCTTACCAAATTGAGGGTTGGCACGGCCAAAGTGGAAGTCGAGGAAGTTGGTAATGTGGGGGTAGTCAGCGCCCCAACCCAGCAGGTAAAAGCCATTTAAGCGGCCGCTGGTTGATTCGTCAATGAAGGCGCCGCTTTCCATCACAACAATTTCGGCATCAATGTTAAGATTCTGTTTCAATTGAGCCTGAATGTCGGTTGCAACCAAACCGGGTTCCGGCAGGTAACCGCGGAATACATCGCGGTAATAAATTTTGGTCTGGAAGCCATTGGGGAATCCGGCTTTGGCCAGCAGTTCACGGGCTTTTTCGGGGTTGAACTCATACCAGTCTTCGCCGACGCAGCCGTTGGGAATGGAGCAAGGGGTGAAGTGGGTGGCAACCGAAGAACCAGCCGGATAGAAGTTATCCACGATGCGCTGGCGGTCAATGCCCATCGCAACCGCCTGACGAACTTCGACTTTGTCAAAAGGCTCAAAGGTGTTGGTCATGCCCAGATAGAAGATGTTGAGCGCTTCGCGTTCAATCAATCGCAGGTTGGGATCGTTGCGGATGACTTGGAAATCATCGGGGCTGGGATTGTCAATTCCATCCACCGTGCCGGATTGGAGTTCCAACAAACGGGCGGCGCCTTCAGATGCCCAGCGGAAGACCAAGGTTTCGGTTTTGGCTTTTTCGCCCCAGTAATCATTGAAACGCTTGAAGATAATGCTGTCGCCGCGTTTCCAGGAATCCAGCACATACGGCCCGGTGCCGATCGGTTTTTCCAAAATCTGGCGGTTTTCCATGGCGGCTTCAATCCATTCTTTGGGCTGAATGGCGAAGGCCGTAAAAGCGGCTTTGGATTCAAATGCTGGGTCCGGCACGCACAACGTGAAGCGGACGGTTAGTTCATCAAGAGCGGCAATCTCTTTGATGATACCGTTGTAGTTATCGCAGGTCTCTACGCCATAAACCATTGGTTCAAAACCTGCCTGCGGCGGGGTGGTGGGTTGTTCAGCCGGTGGTTTTTCCGGCGGGGTGGTTGGCTGTTGGACAGGCGGCTGCTGGGTTGGCGTGGCGGCCGGTTGACAGGCTGCAAGCGCCAGGCCTGCAATGATCAAGACAACCAAAACCCCAAAGAATTTTTTGGCTTTCATCGCTACTCCTCCTTGATTTTTTGAATACGGAAACAGATACGGCAGTTTAAAGAGTAAGATATCTCTCGCAGAAATCACCTCCTTTGGTAAACTTTTAGGGGAACGTAAAAACGGAAACTAACATTCAATTATGCGTTAAGTTTGGTAAAAGCGCAACCTTTTTGAAGAAAATTTTATCTTATAAGCCCACTTAGAATAAATCCAACCACACCTGCCCAAAGAATGTAATACAACATTGGCATTAGGGTAAAGCGAATAATCGAACCCTCTTTTCCGCTTAAGCCCACAACCGAAGCAGCGGCAACGACATTCAAAACACAAATCATATTCCCTGCATTTGCCCCCAGCGCTTGCAAAGCAAGGACAATAAACGGCGATAGGTTGACCTGACCGGCTACACTCACCTGAAATAACGAGAACATCATGTTACTAAAAGTGGCGCTGCCGGCTAAAAACGAGCCTAAACTGCCAATTAGAGGGGCTATCAGCGGCCAGTAATTCCCCACCAAATCAGAGGCTTGACGGGCTAATTCAATCGGCATGCTCTCCAGACCGGCTGAATTGATGCCCGAATTGATAAAAATTCGTACCATTGGCAGGGCTCCGCCCAGGGCAATTGCACTGCCGATTAACCGCTGCATGGATTGAGAAACGACCCGCCGGCGATTTTGACTCTGAATGTGAAAAAACCAGAAAGAAAAGAGCGCGACGATGACAAAAATCGTACCGGGCAGGTAGAGGGGTTCTAAAGAGGTGCTGATTCCCGTTCCCAAAAGATTATCAAAGCGGATGGATAGGCTCTGCAAGAAGTTTTTCAAGGGTAAAAAGGGAAGACGAGTTAGCACCAGTAAAATGGTGAGTAGAATGTAAGGAAGCCAGGCTCGTTGGAGCGGCATGGAATGTTCAACGGCTTGCCCTTCTTCTTCCCTGTCCTCCAAATACCAGATGTCTTTAGGGATGAGGAATCCCTTGCGGGCCGCCGGTATCACAATCAGCATGGCAACCAGCGCACCGATCAGGGTTGGAAACTCCGGCCCCAAAAATAAGGCAACCAGATAAGCGGGTAGTAGAAAACTAATTCCTGCAAAAAGGGCAAATTTCCACATTGCCAAACCTTCCCGCCACGATTTGTTCCTGCCGAAGAAACGGGTGAGGAGCAATACCTGAATCAGGGGAATTAGTGTACCAACAAACAAGTCAATTTGGACGGCTTGGGCGGCAACCTTATGAATGACCTCGGGGAGAGTAATCCCGCCGGTTGCCTGAGCGACCAAACTTGCCATTTCCCCACCTTGTTGTAATCCGCGCGTCATGCCGATTTGAAAAGTGGTTCCCAAAGCGCCAAAAGTTACCGGGCTGCTGTTGGCAGTCAGAGCAAGCACAACAGCGGCAAGCGGCGGAAAACCAAGGGCTACCATTAAAGGGGCGGTGATTGCCGCTGGAGTACCAAAGCCGGCTGCCCCTTCGATAAAAGCCCCAAACAACCATGCCACAATAATGGCCTGAACGCGCCGGTCGGGAGAAATGCTGAAAAACATTGCCCGAATTCGCTCCATAGCGCCTGCAACTGTCAATGTGTTGAGGAGCAAAATCGCCCCGAACAAGATCCACAAAATCGAAAGAGAAATAATCAACCCTTCTAATATAGAAGCAGCGATATGTAAAAATGGGACTCTCCAGACGAGCAGCGCCAGAATACCCGTGATGAAGAGGCTTAAAGGCATCGCCTTACTGGCTGGCAAGCGCAGCAGGACTAATAGAATAAAAATAGCCAGTATGGGGGTGAGGGCAGTCAGTGTAGTTAGTACGGTCATAATTCCATCCATTAAAGTCTCGAAGTTAAACCGATGCGCTATTTTACCAGCAGTTTCGGCCTTATCTATAAATTAATTCATTCTCAGACAGGAAACGGTATAATAAAGGCCAACAGGGAAAATGTGAGGGCGGAATACCGATGAAGGATACCAAAATTCTTGTTGTGGACGATGATCCGGCAATTCTTCGCTTATGTCGTCGGATTTTGGAGCGCCATGGTTTTGATGTGGATACCGCCACCACCGCTCGCGATGCGCTTCGACAGGCGGAAGGAAAGGAATATGATTTATTAATCACCGATATTCGCATGCCAATCATGGATGGATTTGAACTGGCATCTCGCTTCCGGCAAATTCATTCGGAATCAGCGGTGATCCTCATTACGGGTTTTGGCAGCGCGGAGACTTCCATTCAAGCTTTACGAAAAGGCGTGGATGGATTACTGGTCAAGCCTTTTGAATCGTCCAAAGAATTGATTGAAACGGTACATCATGTCCTTGAAAACCGTCGTTATCAAACCGACGCAATCCGCTTGAGAGTGTTGCGGCCGTTATTTGATTTTATGGAAAATATTTACAGTCGGGTAGAACTGGAATCTCTCAAGAATTATTTACAAGAACTTGCCGGGGAGTTATTACATGCAGCCGAGACCGGTGTTTATAAATATGAATATTCCGCTTCGCAGTGGAATTTGGTGTACGGTTGTGACTTAAATTCGTTGGTTGATCCTCATCAGGTGGATTGGGATCGAATTTTGGATTGTGCCAGCGATGAACGATTAAGAATCATCCAAACCGAGCAGTTGGATGATGTCATCCTGAAAAATCATTTATTACAAAACGATTTGGAAATTTTGTTGGTGCCGGTATTTCGTGAAAAAGCGAAGTTTATTTTGTACTTTTTACGTTCAATTGAACATGGTAAATTACACGAAGCCGATTTGGAATTAGCGGCGATTTTTGCGCGGCAAGCGGTTATTGCGATGGAAAATGCTATCCTTTACAAGGATCTGGAAAGGATGATTGAGCAAGCCCGAGAATCGCACCGTGCTATTCTAATGGCAGAAAAAATGAGCGCTCTGGGCAGGTTGATGGGGAGTCTGGCGCACGAAATGAATAACCCTCTTCAGGCGGTCAGAAATTGCCTGCATCTTTCCTTGCGGGATGATATATCCGACTCACAAAGACAGGAGTACCTGAGCCTCGCCGTACTAGAGATTGAAAGACTTTCCACACTGGCACAGAACGCTTTGTCCTTTTATCGCCCTGATAACCTTGAACGGAAACGTGCCGACTTGTTGTCGGTGGTTGAATTGGTCAAGGAATTGATCAAACCTCAGTTGCATGCGAATGGGATCGAACTGATTCAGAATTTTCCCTCTCCACCGGTTGAAGTGGAGATGATTCAGGATCATATTCAGCAGGTCCTCCTGAATGTGCTGTTAAATTCAATGGAGGCCTTGAAAAACCAACCGGCGCCGCGTAAAATCTGGCTTGATTTGGAGGATCGGTATCCAGACCGGGTTATCCTCAGCGTTGAAGACAACGGTCGGGGCATTTCCAAAGATTTAGAAGAAAAGGTGTTTGAGCCATTTTTCTCAACCCGGCCGGGTGGTACCGGTTTAGGGCTTTCGGTAAGTTATGATCTGGTCGTGGATATTCACAAAGGGGATATCCGTTTCGTTGAACCCGTGCATGGGTACGGGGCGAGACTCCAAATAACCCTCCCGCGCCAAGGATGATTGACATGCCCAGGATTTTGATTGTGGATGATGAAGATGCAGCCCGGGTCACCCTGCTGAGAATTTTGCAGCTAGAGGGCTTTGATGCCGATGGAGTTGAGAACGGCGCTGCGGCGCTGCAAGCCCTGGCGCGGCTCAATTATGATTTAATGTTGTTAGATTTGCGTATGCCCGATCTTTCTGGCATTCAAGTCCTGGAAGAAACGGCCGTAAAGTATCCACGTTTGAAAGTGATTATTCTCACAGCCCATGGCAGTTTTGAATCGGCGGTTCATGCTTTGCGATTAAAAGTGGCCGATTATTTACTAAAGCCGGTTTCGCCGGAGGTCATCTTGAATAGCATTCGCAAGGCTTTGCTGGATGATGAAGCCAGCCCATCCAGGGGATTGGTGTTGGAGCAGCGGGTTGAATATCAAACGAATAGCGTATTGAAGGGAGAAAACACGCTATTGCGCCTTTCGAATGGGGTTCAAATTGACTTGATGCGGCGCATCATTACGTGGAATGAAGAAACCATTCATCTGACACCAAACGAAGGAAAGTTGTTGGGGGTCTTGCTGGCAAATCATGCATTGGTGATGCGTCACCAAGAATTGGTGCGCATAGTTTATGGTTACCGCCTTGGGGCCGAAGAGGCTGCCAAAATCCTGCGTCCGGTTTTTTCGCGCCTGAATCGCAAACTGGCCGGCTTACCGGGCGGCGATCAATGGATTCGCAATGTGCGGGGTTCGGGATATATGCTGGAAATTGAAGAAAGGGAGAGCGGGGCGCTTGGCTGAGTTTATTTCTGCCATGGCAGATGGGTGGTAGGCATACGCGGCGGATTTAACCACGCCAACCAGCCCGTTTGATGCCGCTTCTCGGTGGGTTGTTTTTCAAAACCGACCAAAAACAGACTAGCGCCGATGCACAACGCGCCTAACCATTGAAAGGCATTCAGAGTTTCACCCAACCATAACCGGGCAAGGACGACTGTAACCATTAATTCTCCCAACCCCAAAAGCGCAGTCTGCAGTCCACCCAATTTTTTGACACCCATAAACAGGGTGAGACGGGCGAGAAAAGTGATCGCTCCCATTCCAATCAACGGCAGCCAGGAAGGATTGCCCGCCGGTAACTGACGGTCAAAAAGTAAGTAGCCGGTCAAGACGGTGATTGCCATGCCCAACAAGGTATAAAAAGTTACAGTGGGCGGCGGAGCCTCGTAAAGAATGCGCTGATTGATGATCAGATGTAAAGCATAAAAAGCCGCTGAAATCAACATGAAAAGCGCGCCCAGCCAATCCATCGAATCGGAGCCGCTATTCAGTAATAAATAAGCGCCGGGCAGTGCAAGACTCAATCGAAAAACGGTCAGCAGGGATATAGTCTGACGGTCGAGCAGCAGCCAGAAGGCAACAAAGAGCGGGTAAAAAGAGTAAAGCAGATGACCGATGCTGGCTTCCAAACGGGCAAGCGCGACATAATAAAAAATGGAACCAATCCCGTTGATAAAACCCGCCAGAAAACAGCCAATCAGACCAACCGGATAAATGTACAAATAGGGACGCTGAAAAAGCATGAAGACCGCCAGCAGGCTGACTGCCAGCGTTGTACGCACTGCCACCACCGCTAACGGGGAAAAACCGGAAAGCAAGGCTTGCTTTCCAAAGATTGGCAGTAATCCCAGCAAAATGGCTGAGGATAAGGCCGCATTAATCCCCTGAGAGCGGTTTTTGCGTTCCATGATGATCAGCGACTCTCAGTGGCAAGGGATTACTTCAAAAATGCCCGTACCTCATCCAACAAGTCATCGCTCATAAAATCCCCTTTCTGCATCAGTGTTTGAATGTGACCTCGCAGACGTTCTTTTTCGCCCGGACTCAGTTCTTTGGCAGTAATGACAATGATGGGTATCTCGGCGGTGTTTGGATCGGCCTTCAGGGCTTCCATGACCGCAAAACCATCCATTTCCGGCATCATCAGGTCAAGAATGACCAGATTGGGACGTTGGGAGCGGATCAATTCAACGGCTTCAAAGCCGTTGGCAGCCTCAAAGAGTTCGTAATCTCCCTGAGATTGTAAAATTCTGCGAATCAGCCGCCGTACGTCCGGGTTGTCGTCCACAATGGCAATGCGTGGGAAGCGGTCAATGGCTACTTTGCTGAGGGCCGCGAGCAAACCTTCCTCTGCGCTTTCCTCCATTTGCTCCGAAGGCAAGATTACATCTTTGGACCATCCTTCGCCGAGGATATTGCGCTCAATCGGCATGGTATGACCGCTGACATTAATCACGACGCTTTCCTCGGGGGCGATTTGCCCAGCCCGCACGAGTTTGATCAATCCTGCTACCGCCACCCCGGCGGCTGGTTCAATGGAAAGACCTTCCATCTTCGCCAAGAAGTGCATGGCTCGGAAGGCCTCCTGGTCGCTGACCATTTCAAAAGTCCCGCCAGTTTGTAGGATTTGCCGACGCAGAAGGGTATACGTGCGGCCGGGGTCTCCGGTTGCCAGGGTTGCGATCAGGGTATGGGGAGATCGAACCGCAGCCGCATTCTCAAGCCCTTGCCGCCAGGCATGAACCATGGGGGCGCAGCCTTCAACCTGAATAACCGCAATTTTAGGGATACGTTCAATGATTCCCATCTGATAAAGTTCTTGGAACCCTTTATAGACGCCCAGTGGCCCCATTCCGCCGCTCACCGATTGGATGTACCAGTCGGGTGTTTTCCATGGGAGAACGGACAACCCATCGGCTGGTTGTAGCGAATTGCCTTTTTGGGTGGTGAATTGCTCGGCAATTTCAAAAGCAATCGTTTTCATAGATTCAACGCTGGGGATACTCTTTGCGCCGGCATCCAGGTATAGACCGCGTTGGCGGGCAAATTCTGCCGCAACCTGCTTTGCCTGATCGTAAGAGCCGGTTACTTTGATGACCTGTGTGCCGTATAAAGCGACTTCGCGCATTTTTGCGGCCGGGACAAGACTGGTAAGAAATGCCCATAATTTGATGCCGGCACGAGCCGCATAAGCGGAATAAGCGATGGCAACATTGCCGGTGGAGGCTATCACGGCTTCGGTAATGCCCGCTTCTTTCAAAGCGGAGATTGTTACGGCTGCCTGACGGTCTTTGAATGAGGCGGTAGGCCCTTGCCGCTCATCTTTGAGGTATAAATTGGGATGACTGAGAATCATTCCCAAATTCAAAGCCCGTACTAAGGGGGTTCCCCCTTCATTCAAACAAAGATCGGGATTGGGGTTGACAACGGGAAGCAATTCGCGGTAGCGCCAAATGTTAAATGGACGGCGGGCAATCACATTCGGCAGATTTTTTCCGATCGTTTCATAATCATAAACAGCCTTGCGCCAGACACTGCCACACTTCGGACAGGTGGATTGAGTAGGCAAAAAAGGGGATTGGTGACCACAATCCAGACATTCAATGGCGAACGATAAATTCATTAACGGGTAATCCTCAATTGAAGTTAGACTTGAATTCGAAGGAGAGCCTGCTCGATGTGGTTAAGTAAGTCTTTTTCCCGCAGGTAACTTTTGTTAAGCATATTCTGACCGAAACTGGCCAGCTGATGATGCTGTTCGGGAGTCAGATCAGCGCCGGTGAGAATAATGATGGGGATGTTACGGAAATCGTTGTCGGTGCGGATTTTTTCCAGCAATTGAAAACCATCCAACCCCGGCATGAAGAGGTCAAGGATGACTGCATCCGGTTTGATGTTGTGGATCATCTGCAGGGCTTTTTCACCATCAAAGGCGGCAAAGATTTCAAAATTCTTCTGTTCCGCAAGGGTTTTCTGGATTAGCCTTTGATCTTCCAGCGAATCATCCACAACCAGGATACGATGAATTCGGTTTTGGCGGTTAAGTCGGTAAACTGCGTTAACCAGATCTTCTTGCAAGAATGGCTTTACCAGATAATCGGCTGCGCCTAAACTAAACCCTTTCTCTTCTTCTTCCAGAATGCTGCAAATGATTACCGGAATATCCCTCGTTGCGGGATCATTCTTCAAGGCATGAATGACCTGCCAGCCATCTACTTCCGGCATCATGATATCCAATGTAATGGCAAAAGGTTGAAGGGATTTGGCTTTTTCAACCGCAAGTTTTGGTTGAGTTAACGGAATGACTTTATAACCGCTGGACTGCAAGAAGCGTTCGTACAGTTTGATGACTTGTAAATCGTCGTCAATGGCTAAAATCACTTTTTCAGTTTTCGAGAGAATTTCATCCGATTTCAGTTCACTGGTTGGTTTGACTGCCTGCTTAACCGGCAGGGTAAAGTAGAACGCGCTGCCTTTGCCTACTTCACTCCACAACAGCCCAATCCGCCCGCCGTGCAGTTCAATGAAGGAACGAGAAATAGAGAGACCCAAGCCGGTACCGCCCGTTTTCCGAGTGGGAGAATCGTCCACTTGAGAAAACGGCAGGAATAATTTTTCTCGACCTTTTTCGTCAATACCCTGACCTGTGTCGGTAACAATCACCATAACTTCGGGCTTGTTGTCGGGACTGGTGGACTTTTTCGCTTCGACGGTGATTGATCCGGCATCGGTGAATTTAGCGGCATTAGAAATAAAGTTGAGCAAAACCTGCCGGATGCGGGTGTTATCGGCAATGACCAGCGGTAAATCAGGTTCGACATGATGACTGAGTTTGATGGGTTTGTCTTTCACCAATCCCACAGCCGTGGACATGACGGAATTGACCAGATCGGCAATATTGACTTCCTCGAACTGTAACTCCATTTTTCCGGCTTCGATCTTAGAGAGGTCGAGGACATCGTTGATCAAGCCGAGCAAATGCTGACCAGAATTATAGATGGAGGTCAGATCCTGTTTTTGGAGATCATTGATCGGTCCATCAATTCCTTTGAGAATTACCCGCGAAAAGCCAATAATCGAGTTTAAGGGGGTGCGCAGCTCATGGCTCATGTTTGCCAGGAATTGAGACTTCAAACGGTCCACTTCGCGCATTTCCTCGTAGGCTTTTTGGGCAAGTTCGTAGGCGCGTGCGTTCTCAATCGCCACGGCAATCTGGTCGGCAAGAATCTGGAACACACCCAGATCATCTTCCTGAAAAGCATTGGGTCGGTCAGATTGGATATCCAGGGCGCCAATGACGCGGTCGGCAATGCGCAGGGGAATGCCCAATTCCGAGCGCGTTTCTGGTAGGTGCGGATTGGGCAGGTAGATTGGGCTTTCCGCAACATTGTTGACTAAGACTGGGCTGCCGGTATCGGTTACTTTTCCGATAATTGAGCGTGAGCCAACCGCAATTTTTTGGCGGCTTTGCAGGACTTCATAGGCGCCGTAACCGCTGGCTTGTTGGATAATCGCATGGGTGCCTTCGTCATTGACCAAGAAGATGGCGGTGTGGTAAAAACCAAACCGCTCTTGAAGGAGATTGACGATACGATTGAGGAGCTCATCCTGGGATAGGACGCTCGTGGTATCACGGGCAATTTCAGCGGCAGCCTGAAGTTCGAGCGCGCGGCGCTGGGCTTCCTTGAGAAGGCGTTGTCTTTCCAGCGCTACGGCAATACCACTGCTGGCAACGTTCAGCACGCGCACCTCTTCCAGGTCATAACTGGCGGGCTGACTGGAAGTGACTGCCAGGATACCAACGATTTCCCCCGCACTAAACAACGGTACAAAGATACCGGAAACGACGCCCATTTGAAGCAATGTTTGTTTGGAGAGGGGATCAATCCGGCTATTTTCAAGGTTGGTCAGTATGATCGGTTCTTCGCGTAATTCTCTGAGAATCGGTAAACGGTTGATGGATTGGCGAATGTTAGTGAGTCCGCTATTGTCGTTGACCGAGGCGCTGGCAACTACTTCAAATTCGAGGGGTATGCCATTCTGGTCGTTGTAAATTTGGATGATTGCTACCCGTTCTGCCCGGGCAGGCAGAACTTCCGTCATCACCAGATCAACCAGATCGCCGGCATCCCCTGCCTGAGCGATCCCACTGCTGATCCGGTAATAGAGTTCGGTTTCAGCAAGAGCTGCCTGAGTTTGTTCAAACAGGCGCATGTTCTCGATGGCGGTCGCCATTTGGTCAACCAGCGGCGGGAAGGTGCGCATCTCCCGAATCGTAAAGAAGTGCAACCCCTCCGATAGGAAAAGCAGCGCGCCTAATTGCTTGCGGGCGGCCCAGAGCGGCAAAACCGCAATCGAGCGCACCTTCAATTCTTCCAAAGCCGAACGGGTAGCGGGCAGAATACTTAAATCGTTGATGTCGTTATGAAAAACGGGGGTTTCAATTGAAATGAGTGGATTATAAGTGGCGTAATCCAATAGAGTGTCAATCGCTGGCGGAGGAGCGCCTCTTCCTGAATGCCATGTCGCGGCAATTCGCAGCAGGGGAGTACTCAATTGATCGGATTGTTCAAAGAGAACCAGCACGATGCGGTTGACTTTTTCATCGGTGATTCCGCCGGCAATTGCGCGTACCATTTCGTGGTAATCGCCTGCCAGAGCCAGATTATGGCTGATTTTGTAAAGCGTTTCGGTCTCATCCAGGGAGGATCGCAATTGTTCCAGCAGGTCCTGGCGCACAAAGGTGTTTGCCAAAGCATCCGCGGCAACCTGCAATACGCCAATTTCATCATTTTTCCATGTTCGGGCAGTTCTTTGCTCTAAGGCAATAAAACTGGGAATATCCCGGTTGCCCGGCACAGCCAGTAACAGCATGGACTGAATACCGCGCTGACGCAGAAATTCCCGCTCGCGGCCCTCGAAATCTTCGGGGTTTCCAGAAAACCAGCCTTTTTCTTTCAAAGTGGCTGCCCAGTTGGGAAACAGGGCGGCAGAAAGCGGCTGCCGGACGACCAAATCTGAACCGGGGCGGATTTCCGGGGCAATCCAATGGTCCGTGACGATCCAGTGCAATCCCTGTTCATCTTCTCGGGCGCTGGCAAAATAAATGTAATCGCATTGGGCTGCCTCACCTAAGAAACCCAACATGGTGGGAATGCCGCGGACGCCGCTTTCGGTCAATGTGGCAACTGCCTGGGCAACGTTGGCTTGGTAGCGTTCGCGTTTCTCAATGGCTTGCAAGGCAGTGGTAACTTCCTGGAAGAGATTGGCATTTGCCAGAGCAATGGCTACCTGAGAAGCAATGGTTGAAAGCAGGTCCGCCTGGATGTCAGAAAATGCGACGCCGTCCTCAAATTCTTGCAGATAAATGACGCCCATAACCCTTTCGGCAGTGACCATTGGGACGGCAAGCGCTGCGGCAGGGACAGGTTGTTCGTAATTAATTCCTTTGGCGGATAAAGCGTCTGCCACATTTTGATTGATGCGCAAGACCTCCCGGCTGCGAACAACATAACTGATCAGGTCGTTTCCCAAAGGTCTGGGAGGTAATGGTTGAGGGTTTAAGTCTAGGGTGTGTACTGGAAAAGTCAGGGTTTGCCGATCAGTGTCGAGCATTGCGATGGTTAAATTTCGGCAGTTCAACAGTTGAACGAGGGCTTGTTGCAAAGTGGTAATAATCTGATCTTTATCGGTCAGGCGGGAAATTTGTTGACCAATCTCATTCAAGGCTGCCAGATCTTTGTTGCGGCGTAAAATCTCTTGTTCGGCACGAACCCTCTCTTTGAGTTCCTGTTGAACCGCAGCGTACAACTCGGCATTTTCGATTGCAAGGCCGAGTTGATTGGCAACTTCCTGTACCAGAAGATATTCTTCTTCACTCCAGCGGCGTTGTTCCTCATCGGCAATAATTCTTAATAATCCGATTTCTTGTTGCCGCTTTTTCAGAGGAACGGCAATCATCGCCGGGTTTTCCAGAATGGATTGGGGACGGGGTTTGCTGGATGGGAGCGGGGCTTTTCGTTCTTTCGGCTGAACCTGAGCTTTCAAAGTCCCTTTTCGTGGGCGAGTCGTCGGTTGCGGGTCTGGGATTTTCTTTTCTGAGAGTTGCTTTTCGGCAGGTTCTGGCGTTACAGGTTTGCTCTCAACCAGCGGTTGGGCAAAACCGTGAAAACCGCCTTTCTCACCGTTGGCAGGCGCTTTTTTGAAGATGGTCAGGCGGATAGTTACAGGGCTGCCGCTTTTGGATTGGAACGCAATTGATAGATCAATCGGAAATATATTTTGCTTTAGCGCGTTTTGCAATTTGGTAACCGATTCGCTGGTAAGTCCAAATGAAGCAAACGGTTGACCGACAATCTCATCCGGCGAGTAACCAAGGCAGATCCTGATTGACTCTTCACAGAAAGTGTAATAGCCGCTTTCGTCAGTTTCCCACTTCCATGGCGAGAGAACCGTCAGCAGGGGTGGCGGTGGAGCGGTCTGCTCGGCAGCATCTTCGGCAATGTTGGCAAAGAGATGATCAAGCCGGTTGAGCAATTGCTTTTTCGACATATTGCAGGATCTCCTGGGCTAATTGGCGGTATTGCAAGGCAGAACGGCTTTTGGGGGCATGATAGATAATTGGCAGCCCGGCGATTGGACTTTCGCGCAGCCGGGTGTCAATCATAATGACGGTTTCCAGGACGCCGCTGCCAAAATTGGCGCGCAACTGTTCGCTGAGGGTACGGTGGATACGGTTGCGGCGGTCAAACATGGTGAGCAAAAGCCGGTAGGTCAGAGCAGGATTGGTTTGAGCGCGTATGCGGCGGATTAAACTCATCATGTTTTTTAAAGCGTAGATTGAAAAATACTCGGCCTGAGTTGGGATGATAAGCAATTGTGAGGCGGTCAAGGCGTTGACTACCATTGATCCTAAGAACGGCGGACAGTCAAAAATTACATAATCGAATGGCAGCGGGCTGTCGCTAAAGGCTCTTTTAAGGGTAAATTCATATTCTGGGCGAGCAGGTAAAACCCGTTCAATATACCCCAGATCATGATTGGAAGGGACGAAGAACAGACCCGGAATACCGGTTTCCCGCCATAGTTGATGAATTGGGGATTGTTCGGTCACCGTGTTGAGGATTGTATCGTGGCCATTGAGCGGATCTGCTCCTAATGCGAGCGTAAGATTGGCCTGCGAGTCCAGATCAACCAGTAACACTTGCCGGCCCGATTCAACCAGCGCTGCGCCTAAGGACAGCGCGGTGGTGGTTTTGGCAACACCGCCCTTTTCATTCGTGATGGAAATAAAATAAGTCATACCTGCCCCTTCCTGCTTGAACCGTTTGAGCCGTTCTTCCGTTTTTGTGGAGATGATGGTTCATCTTGCTTTGATTGTGGAGATGCGCTTTCATCGTTTTCTTTCCAGATGACCTGAGCGTGGCTGGCGTTCAAGGTGCGTTTCAATTCTTCAATGGCGATCTCAATCATAGCGTTCGGGTCATTTGTGGAACGGATTTTGCTGGTAATTTCCAAAACGCGGCGTTCGCGCTCTGCGCGGCGGATGGTCTTTTCTAGAAGACGAGCATTTTCTAACGCCAGCCCCACCTGATCGGCAACCGCTTGAATTGAGCGGATTTCTTCTTCACTCCATACCCGATCGGCAATTTGATCATCTTCGATACGAATGACACCAACCGTCTCGCCTCTCAACCTGACCGGAACGGATAATGCCGCCGGTTGATTTTCGTTTGGCGGATGGACGATAACATCACCGGATAGCAGCGCATCGGATATTTCCTGTTCTCGCATTTCTTCTAACGCGATCAACCCATGGGGGGTTGCCCGGTAACCAATTACCGGTCGTTCGCCGGCTTCCTTGCTCCATTCCTGACGCAGGTAAAGCCGATGAACTCGCTGAGATTCCTCCAGGGCTTGCAGGGTTTCAGTATATAGTCGGTTGTTGAGGATGGCTATTGCAATCTGGTCAGCCAGAATGCTAAATAATTCGATGTCTTCTTGTGTGAAAGCGTTGGGTATTGTGCTTTGCACATCCAGAGCGCCGATCACCTCGTTATTCGCTTTGAGAGGTAATGCCATTTCGGAGCGAGTTTGTGGCAAGTCGGGGTTATTGAAGAAAACGGCGTCTTTACCCACATCGGTCGCGATGCGGGCTTCTCCCGTACCGGTTGCATAACCGACGATACCAACTTGACCGACCTTCAGACGGTGCTGCCGGGCGAGCATACGTTTTCCGCCCTCCGAATTGGCTGCTCGCAGAACCGCATATTCTTTCTCTTCGTCCAGCAGGAAAACGCCCACGTGATAAAATCCAAACCGCTCGCTGATCAAGATGGTCAGTTGATTCAGCAGACTTTCCATTTTTTGGGTGGAAACAATCCCCCGGGCTACGTCTGAAACGGTTTGTAACTGACGAGTTCTGTAAAGCAGCGCTTCATTTTGCTGGGCAAGTTCCCGGGTTCTTTCTCGGACACGGTCTTCCAAGGTATTGATCAGGTTCTTCAACTGGTTGGTCATAAAATTGAATGCCTGAGCCAGTTTTCCAATCTCATCACCGGTTTCTACCTGAGCCTGAGCATCCAGTTCGCCGGAGGAGATCAGCTCGGCGGTTTGCTGCAAACGAACAATTGGCCGGCTGAACGAGCCCGATACTACACTGGCGATTAGACCGACCAAACCGGCAATGAGTGTTGAAATCAAAATGGATAATTGACCTTGTTGAGCAACCAAACCGGCAAAGGTGGTCTGTTCACGGACAAACAAGAGATACCATGGTTTAGCCCTCAAGCGGGTGATTGCGCCAATTTCCGGATGGCTGGGATCATCCGAATGAAACTCCGCAGTGAAAAAGGGTGAGTTCAAATAATTTTCCAAACCAGCCGAAAGGGCAACGTCATTGGTGCTCATCTCGTAAAGAGGCAGATTGGGAACTCGATTCGATTGAATCAGTTTTCCGATCACGTCCGAAGGCAGCGGCATAACGAGTTTATAAATGTTGTTGGGAATCAGTGTATCCGCCAGACGTAAATAGTTTTCGTCGAGCAAGATGGGATAGGAACGAATACCCACTAAATTAACCTCTTGCTGCAATAATTCCTGCAGGATCAGGGCATCAAATTTGGCGCGTAAAACGCCAATTACTTGCTGGCGTTGGTTGCGAATTGGGCTGGAGAAGTAGATATATCCATTGCGAGATTTGGGGTCAAAAAACACGGGTGAGGCATAAACCTGACCGGTTGTCAGCGGCAGTATGAAATAATCGTTTTGAGATTCGTCCTGCCCGATTTGGAGTGGGTTAATATCCAGGACGGATTTGCCTTCCGCATCAATCAATCCATACGAACGTAGATACCGCTGCTGACGGGAAGACAAAGAACGCAGGGTCAGGCTGGCTGCCATTTCCTGGGAACTTTCAGGACGATAGAGAGGCGAAAGCGAAAGGTAGTTCGAAAAGACTGCCAGAGAGGCTTCACTGGCAATGGATTGTTTGTTTTCTTCAAAGAATGAATCGACTTTGGAAGCAGTCTGCTGGGCTGCCAACAAAAGGACTTGATTGGTCTGGTTGCGGAGAGCATCTTGGAAGAAACGTGAATTGATAATTGAGATGACCAGCAAGGGGATAATCGCAATTGCGAGAGAGATTGTCAGCAGTTTGATGCGCAATGTGGCCGATAGGACTTCCAGCATTAACAAGATGATGTAAACCATCAATAAAATACCCAGCAACACCGGCAGGTATAATTCGATTTGCGGCAGCCTGACCTGTGGATAAGGAAAAAAGTTACCGGCAATGACGACCATCAATGCCGAAAAGAATGCTAGAGTGATGCCGGTGTCTCTTCGATGACCTTCAAGAGCGCCAGTGACCAAAAGAGTCAAAACTAGAAACAGGATGATGGCAAGAGGTAGAGCGACATTAACAATAAGAGCGCTGAAAACAATCGCCACAATGGCCAGCGTTGGAGAGAGCAAGTAGGTGCGTTTTTCAGCGGCATCCTTCTCCGGAAAAGTGGCGGCAAAGAGAGATGCCAAAAAGCCGCCCGCGCTGAAGATGGTGAGTATAAAAATTTGCACATAGGGTTGATTAAAGGACGTAATCAGAAAGACGAGACTCGTTACGCCAAGGATAATTGCGGCAAGCCGAGCAATGCTGGCGGCAAACCGATCGCGGCGGTAAGACGGCTCGACGCCTTCTTGCGAGATTATCCTGGTGATATTGCTCTGGTATCCGATGTTCATGAAACCTCCATTGGATAATCTCCGTGCCGAATCTCTTCCGGAGGAAGGATTTGGACAACAACCTCTCGTAATCCCAGTTTTTGTCTGATCTGCTGAGCGGTTGTCTTTAGAATCTGTTCAAAATCAGTGCTGGAGCGCACTTGCGTGGCAAGATCGCCTACCAGATGCTCCCTCTCGGCGCGGAGTTGTAATTCCTCCAATAGGCGGGCTGTTTCTAATGCAGACCCCAGGCGTTCTGCAGTTGTGTTGAGAAGCCGCTGAATTTCGGGAGAGGGCTGCCCGCCCTTGAACTTAATGTTCAGGACCCCAATCGTTTCGCCGCGGCTGCGCAGCGGCACTTGAACCGTTTGGGGATCGGAATTCAATTGTGAGGGGCGCTTTACAGCGGGAATCGGCTCGACCTGTTTGCGGTTGGGATCATAGCGAAAACCGCGTGTTTTACGATTGCTGCGGATAAATATTCGCCAGGATTTGCGGGTCTCGGTACGATAACCGCTTTCAAGATCTGCAACGGTTTGTTGAAGCTGGTCAATCAACCGGATGCGTTCCAAGGCTACAGCCAGTTGATTGGCAATAATTTGCAAGGATTGAATATCCACCTGTGAAAATGCTTCCGGTTCGGTGGATTGAATATCCAAAGCGCCGAGTATCCGCTCGCCGATTTTGATGGGAAGGGCAATTTCAGAGCGAGTGTTAGGCAACAATGGATTTTTGAAGTGGACGGCGTCTTTACCTACGTCCAGCGCGATGCGGGCTTCTCCGCGGGCGACCACATTACCCACAATACCTTCCTCGCCCTTTTTCAAGCGGTGACCCTGGGCGAGCATTTTCTCGCCCGCTTCTCCCAGTGCAGAAACCAGCACTGCGTTTTCATTGGCTTCATCCATGAGGAAGATACCGGCGTGATAATATCCCAAGCGGTCTCGAATCAGCTGGATGGTATTACGGAACAGGTTTTCCTGACTGGTTTCCATGGAGATTTGATGGGCGATTTCACCGGCGGTTTCCATGAGGCTGGTTTGCCGGGTTAGTAAACGGGTACGCTCTTCGATACGAGCTTCAAGATTTTTCCTTTCTTCATCCAGAATTCGGGAAAGTTCTTTTTCGGAAAGGGCTGCCGAGCTGTATGCTTTGAGAAGGTGACCGGTGACCACAATCGAAACCCAACTGGCAAGCATGAAAGTCGCAAGTGACCCAATGAAGGATGTGATGGCAAGAGGTTGAGGTTCTATACCAAACGGTTGAAGCAGTCCGAAATGGTGGGAAATACCCGTTAGGATGATGAGCGCCAAACTAATCAAGAAAGCGATCCT
Source organism: uncultured Bellilinea sp. (assembly GCA_938040735.1). GTDB lineage: Bacteria > Chloroflexota > Anaerolineae > Anaerolineales > Anaerolineaceae > Bellilinea. Next base: position 160,422 of record CALHYE010000007.1, on the reverse strand, counting down.
GCCGGCGGTTTCGTTCCAGAATGTAAAGGAAATCAAGACTGCGGTCAGAAAAAGGAGGAGACCAATGCTTTGCATTCCCCCAAGCAAAAGTACCACAAGGCCGATCAGCAGATAGAATGCTATCAGAAAGCCGGCCCGTAGAGAGGCGGAAAGGTTTTGACGAAAAGTAACGATCAGAATGGTAACGAGAAATGGCGTTAGTATGACGGGAATCAGGGGCTGCCGGCTGAGCGCGTGCTGAAAGGCAATCCACAGGTAAGCGATCAGACTGAGAATGCTGGTGAGGTTCAAAATGGGTTGGAGCGCGCCGCTGAGGGCTGTTACTTCCCCCAACCGATTGAGATTGGAGGTGATGGTAAGTAACGGGCGGGTACGCGAGTTTTCGCTCATCCTTGAATTCCCTCCAATTGCTCTTCGGATGGTGGTATTAATTGGACGCTTACCTCAGCGACATTGGGAAGGTGACCTATTTCAAAAAGGGCAGTTTTGAGAATTTGGTCAACGGTATTGGCTCGCGAAAATTGAGCGGTCATTTCGCTCAGGCGCTGCTCTTCCAATGCCCGTTGTTGGGTTTCCTGAATGAGACGAGCGTTTTCCAGAGCGATCGCGGTTTGATTGATCACCCCATCTACAAATTCCATTTCTTCGGGCGCTAGACTCTTATCGCCCAAATCGAGGGTGAGATTGCCGATCACCTGATCGCGAAGGGTGAGGGGGATGTGGATTTGATTGGATTCTTTTCCATCTTGAGCGGCGGAAGGATTGTGATAGCTATATTCCAGTTTGCCGTGTAAAGCAATCGCATCTTCCCACGATTGCATCAGGTAAGCCCGGTTGAGCGCGCGAATCTCTTCTAAATTTTGCTGAGTCTCCTGAAACAGACGGGCATTCTCCAGAGCGGTGGCAAGCGAATCGGCAATCCCCATCAAGATACGAATATCATCCTGGTCAAAGGCTTCCGGTTGGGTGGATTGAATGGTCAACGCGCCCAAGCAAACCCCACGGCTGATAATCGGCAGCGCCATTTCGGAGCGGGTGAGGGGTAAGTAAGGGTTATTGAAACGAACGGCTTCAACCCCGGTATCCAGGGCGATTCTTGGCTCTTTGCGTGCCGTTGCCCAGCCGATCATCGAATTGCCGCCAACGGCAAGTTTATGACCGGCAGCCATCATCTGGCGGCCGGCTTCTCCTGTGCCGGCTTTGAGAATGGCAAATTCGCCGCGTTCATCCAATAAGAAGATACCGGTGTAGTACAGATCAAATTCCTTTTGGATTAAGTCAACCGACTGTTGCAGGAGCGTTTCGGGATCAAGAAAGGTATTGACCGCTCTGGCAATTTCTGCTGCGGTACGAATCTGGTTCAGACGGCGCTGCAAGGCTGTGGTACGTTCTTCAACATTTTTTTCCAGATTCAAACGGGCAGCATTCAACTGCATAGTCAAAGTTCGTTGTTGAAGTAATGAACTTTGTAAACCATTAAGGATGGTGTAGATAGATAATAAAATGAAACTGCCAACGATGCTGAAATGAATAGCCACATTGACCCAATTGGCAAAACTCATTGAATTCAAAAGAGTTTCCTGCAAAGGCTGGCTCATTCCCCCGTAATTCATTCCATAGCCCATCCCGACTACCGTAACAAAGGTAAGGAAAATGGCAAAAATTCCAGCCCGCACGCCCCATAACAACCCTGAAATGAAAACGATAGCCAATACATAGGCAACCGCATTGCGGGTTACGCCATAAACCACCAGATTTTGAATGGCTAAACCATACAGAACGAGCAGGATGATCAAGGTGCGCAGGTTGAAAGAGATTTTTCTGAGAAACGGCAGAGCCAGCGCTACCAGCAATGCCCCTGTGTAAAGATAAATCGAGGTCTGGTCTTGATATTGGATTGCCCGTTGTATGGCAAGGAAGTAAACGACTGTACCTCCCAGCGCAAACAAAAGAAGCGTGGTTTGTAAAATACGCTCACGCCAGGTGGCTAAATCGCCCAGGCGGGAGATGTGGGGTGGGGTATTCGCGGGATTGATTTGGCGGATAAAGTTCATTTGCCGTTATCCTCAGAGTGGTGGCCATTGTTGTGTTGGTCGGGGATGGATGTTGGAGTGTCCTCGCTTTGAAGGGGTAACCCTTGATGAATCGGATTAATTTGGATGTGGGCTTTGCGTGCACCGACTGCCCGGCTGATTTCATTTACCGATGTGCGAAGAATGGTTTCGATATCTACCGAACGGCGAATTTTGCTGGTGATTTCGTAAAGCATTCGTTGCCGTTCAACCTGTTGGCGGATCTGATCCACCAGCCGGGCGTTGGTGAGGATGGCGCCGAGAGAGTCCCCCAGCGCGCCGATAATTTCCTGATCGCTTTCATCAAAGCGTTCGATCTGCTCCGATTCGAGTGACAGCACTCCCAGTAATTCATCCGAGAAAAGGATCGGGACTGCCAACGCCGAACGTGTTTCGGGATGGATGGTTGAAAGCGATTTGTCCGGCATAAGATTTCCAACACGCACCGAATACCGATTTCTAGCGGCAATTGCCGGCAGGTATTGACTGGTTTGAATATTGAATTGATTGATTTCCAGTCCCTCGAAGCCAATGGCTGTATGCAAGACCAGGTTGCCATCCGAATCAACAAGATAAAAGGCCGCCCGCTCCTCCCCTAATGCGGTTCGCAAGTTATAAACCGTTCTCTGGATGGCTTCACTGAGGTTGGCGCTGGTAGAAGCGGCGGTCGTCATCTGGTGGAGTAAGCGGTGTTTAACCAGATTTTCCTGTGAGCGGGCGTAGAGATTGGCATTTTCCAATGCCATTGACAGTTGATCGGCGAGGATTTCCAGAGTGTGAATATCCTCCGTTTGAAAGGCGTTGATCCGGTCGCTTTGCACATCCAGAGCGCCGATTATTCGGTTGGCAGTTTTTAATGGTACAACAAGTTCCGAACGGGTGTCCGGTAGAAGGGGATTGGGGTAGTAATTGGGGTTTAGGCGGGTGTTGTTGGAAACGACGGTTTCGCCTCTGGCGACTGCCTGTCCGACCAGCGAGCGAGAACCGACAGCCAGGCGGTGGCCGGCGGCTTTCATCTTTTGCCCAATTTCTCCGGACGCTTCATGTAATACTGCGTATTTGCCGGTCGGATCAACCAGAAACACCGAAGCATGGTAATAATCAAATCGTTCGCGAATCAAGTTGGTTGCATTAATCAGCACTTGTTCAGCCTGCAGGGATGAAGCAACATCACGGGCAATCTCAGCGGCGGTGAGCAGTTGTTGAGCTTGACGATTGCTCAGATTTTCGGTTTTCTTCAATTCGGTAATATCCTGAGAAATTACCAGCAGAGCGTATGGATTCTTATTGGCGGGGTCAGCCTTTGAAAAGAGCGGAACGCGGGAAACCAGCTCCCAAAGCGTTTCACCATTTTCCGCATGGTATTCAACCATTTCTCCAATAATGGGAATGCCGGAGGATATTACCCGCATGTCGTTGTGATGTCGAAGGCTTCCGGCCTCACCGGGGATTAATTCTTCGTCGGTGTAGCCTGTGATCTCACCGGCTGAAGAGTAACCGAGGCTGGCAATGAAGGAGTTAGAAACACGTAGATACCGTCCGTCCTGATCTTTGAAGTAAATCTTCTCAGGCACGTTTTCCAAGAGGGCATTAAGCAGGGTGTGTTCCTGATCGAAGGCATGTAAGGTTGAGGTCATATCTTCAACCAGTTGCGCATTACGGATTGAAATGGCAATTTGTGGGGCAATAGTCTCCAGTAATATGAGGTCTTTTTCCGAAAAGCGTTCTTCTTTTTGGGTGTCCTGTACGATGATTGCTCCAATCACCTGACCGCCCAGCATCAGCGGCACGCCCAACCAGGATTTTGCCGGCTTACCGATAATTTTTGCACCCAGGCGCATGGCGTCTCGTTCAACATCCGAAACAGCGTACATGTATTTGTAAGCGTTCCAACTGGCGGGCAAATCTTTTGGTTCAAACTTCAAGGGCAATAGGAGCGATTTTCGATTTTGGATGATGTAGGAAGTCAAGCCTTCGCCCAACGGTAGGGGTGGAATGGAGACTACTTTACCATCTTCGTAATGGTAGGGGAACTGAATGATTTGATTGGTTTGATCGTAAATCGCGATGGAGAAGGATAAATCTGAGCCAATTTCCTCACTTATTTTCTGATGGAGCAGTTGATAGAGCGGCTGGAGGTTAAACTCGTTGCTGATGGCCTGACTGATGCTGTTCAGGGTTTCGTAAGCGGACATCTGGCTGCGAAGGTTGCGGATATTGCCAAGTTTTTCCAATGCAGCGCTGACGGTTTGGGATAAGTGAATATAAGGTTGCAGGTTCACTGCTGAAAGTGGGTTTGGTCTTCTGGAGCCAATCGCAAGAAGTCTGACTACCCTTTGATGAACCAGGATGGGGAAAATCGCAATGGAATTACAGTTTCGGCTTTCGAAAATAGCAAACAATTCAGCAAGTTCACTGACATCTTCTTTTTGTTCGAGGATGATGCAGTCCTTCTCTGAAAATAAAGTTTGCGGGTTTTGAATCTGGACGGAAGTGCCCTTAAGGGACTTATCAGTAAATCGTCCCTGCCGGTCAAGGAGATGGTTCAGGCGCAGATTATTCGGAAAGATGTCAAATAAGGCTGACACATAATCAATTTTAGAAAGGGCTTCATCGAGAATCTGATTGACTTGCGCTTCATCGCTGGCATGATTGATTTTTTGGGCGGCGTTGTATAACAGGTTTTCCTCTTGACGGTCAAATTCAAATGGTTCGAAGGTAAATTCACGGGTCAGGTTTTCCTCCCCCTCATCTTCTGGGAGAATGTCTAAACCCGACTCGACCAAACCAGATGCCGAATCGGCTTTTTGAGAAATTGCCTGACGCTCTATTTTTCGGTACATGCGTCCCAGTTCGTTGCGGACGAGATTTAGGGCGTATGCTAATTTCCCAATTTCATCATTGCTTTGAACGGTGAATTTTTGGCTCCAATCTCCGTTGGCAAGTTTTTCGGTTTGTGAGGAAAGGTTTTCTAGTGGTACGATAAAAACTTGAACGAATAACCAAATCAATCCCGCGGCAATCAGGATGCTAATTCCCAAGCCAGCCCACAGCGCCGGTTGTGAAAGAACTAAGGTAGAGGTCTTTTGACCGTTTAATACGGCTGGCAACAGAGATACCGCAAGAACGGTTGAAACCACGGACAAAATCAAGGGCAAGCCGGTTAGCAATAGTAAAAACAGCAGGGCTTTTTGCCTGAGTCGTTTGGGAAAAGAAGGAGAGGATTTGCGGGATGGGTTGGATGGAAGATTCATCAGAAAAGTCCTTATTTATTCCATTTCCCAGACAGGTTCACCTGCCAGAATACGTTGGATTTGATCGGGAAAACGATCGGGGTCAAGCGGTTTACCTAAGAAACCATCAAAGCCGGCCTTACGGGCTTTGTTCATTTGTTCAAGACTGGCTTCCGCGGTTACGGCAACGACAGGAACATTCTTGAAACGTTCCGATTGACGAATTTTGTTGAAAGCAGAATAACCATCCTCATAAGGAAGGCGGATATCCATCAAAATGAGGTCTAAACGGGGGAGTGTATCCGCAAATTCAACCACCTCATAGCCGGAAGTTTTCCACTCGCAATGGATGCCTAAAAAACCCAACATGCGAGCGATCAGGACAAAGTTGGAAACATTGTCTTCCACCACAAGAACAGTAATATCTTTGAGCAAACTCCCGGTTGTACCCGGGGCGGGAGCGGGTTTTTGAGGGTTTTGGCTTGTTGTCGTGTTCATAATGGCTTGACTCGGTTCTCGTTCAGAAATTGATTGATCTGTTCAATAAAGCTGTCAATGTCAATGGGCTTTTCGATGTAGCCATCACAACCGGCACGCAGGGTGCGTTCCTTATCGCCGCGCATGACGTTTGCGGTTAGGGCAATCACGGGTATGTGGCCGGTCTGGGGTGCGGCTTTGATTTGTCGGGTAAGGGTGTACCCGTCAATTTCCGGCATATTGATGTCCATCAGAATCAAATCAGGGACGCGGTTTTGAAGCAACTCCAGGGCTTGATGAGCATTTTCGGCTTCCATTACCAAAAAGCCCTCGTGTTCTAACAAACGACGAACCAGCATTCGATTATCAAAATTGTCTTCGATGTAGAGGATACTCTTTTCCGCGGTCATGAGATGTAGCACTCCTTACTCGAGGAAGCAAAGCGTGTGGAAATTATTTAGAAAAATCCCGGTTAAATTATAGTATTTTCTTTGGGCTGGCTCACCATCCCTTGCATTATTGTTAAGTTATTGAAAAATAAAACAAACCGACTGGTGCAAGGAACTTGCCAGTCGGTCTCAGAAGGGGTATTATTCAGAGCGGGTGATGGGACTCGAACCCACGACATTTTGCTTGGGAAGCAAACGTTCTACCACTGAACTACACCCGCACAATCATTCGGATTATATGCAGTTGAGGGGAGAATGTCAAGCGCATTGACAGCGCCATTGGAAGCACTATGGTATAATTTTTGATTGATCTGTGAACAAAATTACGAGATCCATTAGGGATTAAGGAGCATAATTTGGCTTTCAATCCTTTCAACTGGCTGATGGGATTGTTTTCTCTGGATATTGGCATTGACCTTGGCACGGCTAACACGCTGGTCAATGTTCGGGGTAAGGGAATTGTCATCAATGAACCATCTTGGGTGGCGATTGAAAAACGAACCCGCCGACCGCTTGCGATCGGATTACAGGCAAAAGAAATGGTCGGGCGAACGCCGGCTAATGTGATTGCAGTTCGTCCGCTCCGGGATGGAGTTATCTCGGAATTTGAAATTACCCAGGCCATGCTGGGTTATTTTATTGGAAAAGCCCACCAACAATCGGTTGTGCCGATGCCGCGCCCGCGGGTTGTGGTGGGCATCCCTTCCGGTGCAACCGAAGTGGAAAAACGTGCCGTCTATGACGCCGCCATGTCTGCGGGAGCGCGGGAAACCTACCTGATTGAAGAACCGCGGGCGGCTGCCTTGGGTGCCGGGTTGCCCGTTGCCGAAGTGCAGGGAAGTATGGTGGTGGATATTGGCGGTGGCACAACCGAAGTCGCTATTATCTCGATGGGCGGGATTGTCGTTTCGCGGTCTTTGCGGGTTGCGGGTGATGAAATGGATCAAGATATTATCCAGTACATCCGAAATAAGTACAACCTGTTTATTGGGGAACGAATGGCCGAGCTGGTAAAAATGCAGATTGGTTCGGCTTACCCGTTGCCGGAAGAAAAGACGATGAGCGTGCGTGGCAGAAATTTAGTCAGCGGGCTGCCCGAAACACTGGAAATTTCTTCGGTCGAGATTCGAGAAGCCATTGCCGGTTCGGTTCAGGTTATCGTAGATACTATCAAAGACGCCATTGACGAAGCGCCGCCGGAAATTGTGGCGGATTTGATTGAAACTGGAGTCTGTCTGGCGGGCGGCGGGGCGCAGTTGCAAGGACTGGTTGAACGATTATCCGATGATTTGCATCTGCGAGTGTGGGTTGCGGAAGACCCGATGACCTGTGTCGCCCGTGGTGCAGGGATGATCCTTGAGGATCTGGATAAATATGCCGATTTTCTGGTTGGGTTGGATCGAACAGGCAGCCGATAACCAACCGTTGCCTCTTGGGCTGTTTTGTTCAAAAATGCTGGGCATATCATGAAAACAACCGGTTCTGGTTTTTGGCAAACCGCAACGCTCTTATTGGTGGGGGTTGGGATTGTGCTGTTTGCTTTAAGCGGTTTTATGACCCCCCTTTTGGGAACTGTGCTTTCGCCGCTGGTAAATGTGCAGGAATGGCTGGCAACCCGCTACATGGCAGTTTATGAATTTGTGACCGTCCCGCGGGATGTGGCCGCACTAAGGGCACGGAATCAACAACTGGAGCAAGAAGTCACCAGCCTGCAAGCCCAAATCATTGAGTTGCAACAGCAATTGCGGGAAGCGCAGGTGTTGTATGCCTTGTTGGATTTTGCCCGTTCCAATCCGCAGGGCGGGCAGTATGTTGCGGCGGCAGTCATCGGTAAAGACCCTAACCCCTTTCTAAAATATGTGTTTATAGACCGCGGTTCCGACGATGGACTACGCCGTGGAATGCCGGTAATCACCAATCAGGGTTTGGTAGGGCAAATTGATGCAGTCACTGCCACGGCTGCCAGAGTCAGGTTAATCACCGATCCATCCTCAGTGGTGAATGTGCGGATCGAACCTCATCGGAGCGAAGCTCAGCTGGTCGGTTCGGTGACGGGCGATTTGACGGTTGAAATGGTTTCGCAAGATGCTCCCCTTCAACCCGGTGATTTGGTGCTGACTTCCGGTCTTGGAGGGACTTTTCCATCCGACTTGTTGATTGGACAGGTGATCTCTGTCCGCAAACAATCCAACGAGTTGTTTCAATCCGCTGCAATACAACCTGTGGTTGATTTTTCTACCCTCCAAGCGGTACTGGTGATTACGAATTTTAGGCCGGTAGATTTTTCGCCTCTGATACCTGCGAACACACCATAACCCTGTGATGTTGGTTTCTCTCTTAGGTATTCCCATTTTTACCATTCTACTGATGCTGCAACTGGCAATTGTCAGTCGGTTGCCGCTGCTTCAGGGCACAGCAGACCTGCTGATGTTATTTGTGATCGGCTGGGCGCTTCATGAGCGAGTCAAACATGCCTGGCAATGGAGCTTAATCGCCGGAATCATGGTTTCGCTGGTTTCTGCAACACCCTTTTTCGCCCCGTTGTTTGCCTATTTGATTGCAACTGCAATTGGAAGGCTTTTACAACGCCAGGTCTGGCAAACTCCCATCCTGGCTATGCTGTTGATGACATTTATTGGCACGGTCCTTTATCATGGGATTACATTTGTGGTGTTGTTTTTTAATGGAACAGCGCTCCCTATTCAGGAGAGCATCTCTCTGGTAACATTGCCGAGTACGCTATTGAATTTAATCTTTGCTTTGCCCATTTTTGTAATTGTCAATGATCTGGCTCATTGGGTTTATCCGGTTGAGGTGATTTAATTCCCAACATGAACGAGAATTCTTCTTCTCCAGCCCCTCAATTGCTCAGTGGTTGGCGGCTAATCACCACTTACCTTGTGATTGGTGGAGTGGTTGGATTTTATTTGTTTCGATTGTTCACCATTCAAATTCTGCAAAGCGAAGCCTACCTGATTCGCGCAGAGGATAACCGCACCAACATTGTCCGTTTGCCTACTCAACGCGGGCTGATTTTTGACCGTAATGGCACTGTTTTAGCGCGGAATGTAGCTTCGTACAATGTGGTTATCACGCCTGCCAATCTGCCGGCGGATGAAGGCGCTGTTCAGGAAATTTACCGCCGTTTGTCTGCCTTGATCGGTGTGCCAGTCAATAACGGCGAGATTAATCAAGAAACGGTGCGCAATTTTACTCCCTGTTTCAATGACCTGGGAATTGCCCAAATTGTGTTTATTGGCGACTCGTTAGCGCCGTATAGTCCGGTTCGAGTCAAATGTAACATTGATGAGACCACTGCGATGGTCATACGTGAAAAGAGCGCCGATTTACCGGGCGTGGAAATTGAGATCGAACCAATACGAGATTATCCTACCGGCGTGCTGACTTCGACGATTGTCGGCTTTTTGGGGCCCATTCCGGCAATTGAGCAGGATTACTGGGAAAGCCTTGGTTTTGTCGCCAACCGCGATAAAGTCGGTTACGCCGGTGTGGAAAACAGCCTGAATGATCTTTTGATGGGTAAAAACGGGCGACGAGTAGTAGAAGTGGATAATGCCGGCAAAATTATTCGCGATGTCGAGCCTCCGCTTGAACCAGTGCCGGGAAATAATATTCATCTGACCATTGATGTTCGTTTGCAAGCAGCTGCACGCGCGGCGTTGTTGAATAACATGCAATTTTACAATATCCGCGTTGGAGATCCCGACCGATATACCCAAGGGGTAGTGATTGTTATAGATGTCCGCACGGGCGAGATATTAGCGCTGGTTTCCCACCCGACTTTTGAAAACAATCGTATGGCGCGCTTTATTCCTGCCTATTACTATGAACAGCTGACCCGCGACCCTGCTCGACCGCTTTTTAACCATGCCATCTCGGCAGAACATTCACCCGGCTCGGTGTATAAATTATCAACCGCCATTGGGGCGCTCAACGAAGGGGTGGTTACTCCGGAACAAGAGATCTTCGACCCCGGTGTAATTAAGTTGGAACAGCGGTTTGCTCCCAACGACCCACGGCCGCGTTTTGAAGAATATGTCTGTTACACCTATAAAACCACTGGCGAAGGTCACGGGGATGTTAATTTTGTCAAGGGGGTGGGGGTATCCTGTAATGTATATTTCTACAAACTGGGCGGCGGTTATCAAGATGAAGTGCCGAACGGCGGCTTGGGGGTTTGGCGTCTGAAAGAGTACGCCCAGGCGTTAGGATACGGCCGAACTTTTGGCATTGAACTGCCCGGCGAGGCAGATGGATTGGTGCCTGACCCGACCTGGAAACGGCGAACGGTAGGCGAGAACTGGGCAACCGGGGATACTTATCTGGCGGCGGTAGGTGAGGGGTATGACCTGGCAACACCCCTGCAAGTCCTGGTTTCTGCAGCGACAATCGCCAATAACGGCCGGATGATGAAACCCACCTTGATCCACGAAATTACCAACAGCGAGGGAGAGGTCATTCGTCCGTTTGTCCCTCAAGTGATTTGGGATATCACCAAAGACCCGGTTATTAACATCTATGATGAAAACTTCTTCCAAACCGGAGAAAAGAAGACGGTGCAGCCGTGGGTGTTAGAAGAGGTGCGCAAAGGGATGCGTTATACGACCGTTGATGGCACGGCGGCTTTGATTTTCGCTGGAGCAACCTTTGAATCCGCTGGAAAGACCGGAACAGCCGAGTATTGTGACAATGTAGCTCGCGAGAAAGGATTGTGTCGGCGGGGTAATTGGCCGTCTCATGCCTGGTATGTGGGTTTTGCGCCGTACAACAATCCAGAAATTGCGGTGGTGGCGTTTGTGTATAACGGGGGAGAAGGCGCTGTGCTGGCGGCGCCGGTAGTCCGGCGAACGATGGAAGCCTATTTTGAACTGAAAAAGATTGATGAAGGCGATTGAAACGAATCAAAGCCAGCACTTGTTTTGGGAACACGACTGACCAGCCTTTGCTATAATGGATAGTTATGATAACGAAAACAACGAATCACGAAGAAAGACCCGACTACAAAACCGGTAATGAGAGGGATACCGCCATCACCATAAAAGGTATTCGCGAGGGTTTGCTGGTAACCCTTGGCGAAGGTGAATGGGAACTATTGCAGGAACGTTTGTTGAAACAAATCGAGGAAAAAGGGGCTTTCTTCCGCGGCGCTCGTATGGCGGTGGATGTGGGTAACCGGATTCTTCATGCTGCCCAGATGGGAGCATTACGCGACCGTCTCTCTGACCGTGAAATTTCCCTGTGGGCGGTGATCAGCCATTCGCCGGTGACCGAACAGACCGCACAGGTTTTGGGGTTAGCCACCCGTTTGTCCACTCCAAAACCAGAACGTGCCGTTCGTCCACTGGACACCCAATTACCCGGCGAAGATGCCATTTTGATTCAACGAACGTTACGATCGGGATTTCGGGTTTCTACCCACGGGCATGTGGTGGTGATTGGCGATGTCAATCCCGGTGCGGAAATCATTGCGGATGGAAATGTAGTTGTTTGGGGAAGGCTGCGCGGCACGGTGCATGCCGGCGCACAAGGAAACGAACACTGTGTGGTGTGTGCATTGGAGATGAGCCCAACTCAACTTCGCATAGCCAATTTGTTTTATGCGCCGCCAACCAAAAAGAAAAATAAAGGCGCTGAAATCGCCCGGATTATCAAAAATGAAATTATTACAGAAATTTGGAATACGAAAGTGAAATAGGGAGGAGAATGGCAGCCAAAGTACTTACAGTAACATCAGGGAAAGGTGGCGTTGGAAAAACAACTACCACGGCAAACATTGCCGTTGCTCTGGCAGCGCTATCCTATAAGGTGGTTTGCATTGACGCAGATATCGGATTACGCAATTTGGACGTTGTCCTCGGACTTGAAAACCGAATTGTGTACGACCTGGTGGATGTAGTCGAGAACCGCTGCCGTTTGCGGCAGGCCATGATTCGTGATAAACGCCTGCCAGAACTGTACTTAATTCCAGCCGCCCAAACCCGAGACAAGAACGCTGTTTCGCCAAGCGACATGGTGCGTTTGTGTGATGAACTGCGAAATGAGGTGGATTGGATATTGATTGACTCACCCGCCGGTATTGAACGCGGTTTTCGCAACGCGCTGGCCCCTGCGGATATGGTGTTGGTGGTCACCAACCCTGAAGTTTCAGCCGTGCGGGATGCCGATCGGATCATCGGCTTGATTGAGGCGGAAGAAAAAGGCCCTGCCCGTCTGATTCTGAATCGGGTCAATATGAATCTGGTCAAACGTGGAGACATGCTCAACGCTGATGATGTGCTAGAATTGCTGGCAGTTGAACTGATCGGGATTGTGCCAGAAGATGAAGCCGTAGTTGTTTCTACCAATCGCGGGCAGCCGGTTGCGCTAGACGGAAAAAGCAAGGCCGGTCTGGCATTTCAGAATATTGCCCGACGCCTGAATGGTGAGCAAGTACCCTTCCTCAGCCTCGATGAAAAGGATGGATTTTTTGCCCGCTTAAGCAAAGTGTTCCGTTCAGGAGGGGCATAATTATGGCTGGCTGGCTGGAGCAACTGCTGGGTAAGAAAGACAAAAGCGCTGAACAAGCCAAGGAACGACTAAAATTGGTTTTGATTCACGACCGGACGGATTTAACCCCCCATCAATTAGAGATGATGAAAAACGAATTGCTGGAAGTAATCTCACGGCATGTAGCCATTGATCCTTCGGCCGTGAAAATTGATATGGCGCAAGATGGGCGTGAACAACGCTTAATTGCGGATATTCCACTTAAGCCTGTCAATGCCCGGCGGAGATAGTTTAAAGAAAGCAAATGTTAAGACGGGAAGTTTGGCGGCATTTTGATTACTGGTTATTTGGGGCGGTATTAATCCTGTGTGTATTCGGGATTGTGATGATCCGCTCGGCCATTGCCGGTAACAATGAACTGGCCGGTTCGGTACAAAGCCAGACGATTTATGTGGCTTTGGGAATGGGAATTATCATCATTACCGCTTCGATTAATTACCGAACCTGGTCTTCCCTTTCCCGCCTCATGTATGTTTTTGGGGTGGTGATGTTGATTGGGATTAACATCATCGGTGAAGCCGCCTTTGGGTCTACCCGTTGGTTTCGGGCGGGAGTTATCAATATTCAGCCATCCGAACTGGCCAAAATCATCATGATCATTGTGCTGGCGGATTATTTTTCCCGCACAGCCGATCAGCCTAAAAACTTGATCTGGATTGGGAAAAGCGCTTTGATGACTTTTGGAATGGTGGTATGGATTCTGTTGCAACCAAACCTAAGCACCTCCATTGTGGTCATTGTCATCTGGTTTGTTTTGATGTGGATCAGCGGATTACCGACCCGCTATATCATTATTTTTGGAATCCTCGGCGTTGCGATATTCGCTTTGCTGGTCGGTTTACTGGCGGCGGGGGTTGATGTGCCTTTCATTGAACCTTATCAGGTTAATCGCATTGTTAATTTCCTCTTCCCGGATCCAAATGCCCGTCATGGCGAAACCTACAATATTGAACAAGCCCTCATCACGATTGGAAATGGAGGATTATTCGGTAAGGGGTACGGGGCCGGCACACAGGTGCAATTGCGCTTTCTTAAGGTGCGCCACACGGACTTTATCTTTTCGGCAATGGCTGAAGAATTTGGATTTATAGGGACTACTATCGTTATTGGCCTGCTGGTTTTCGTGGTCATCCGTTGTTTGCGGGTGGCGCAGAAGGCGAATGATGTTTTTGGCAGTTTAATTGCCTACGGCATTGCCATTTTGATTTTCTTTCAAATGGCGGTCAACATAGGAGTCAACTTAAATGTATTGCCGGTTACGGGCTTGACCTTGCCATTTATTAGTTATGGCGGCAGCTCTTTGATTTCGTTGGTGCTGGGAATTGGGCTGGTCGAAAGTGTGGCTGCCCATAGCCAGACCTTAGACTTCTGAAGTTCATGAGGAGCATTATGGCTGAATCACTCTCACCTGTGCGTGTTCGATTTGCCCCATCGCCAACCGGCCATCTCCATATTGGCGGAGCGCGTACCGCGCTCTATAATTATTTAATAGCCCGAAAAACTGGCGGCCAATTTATCCTGCGGATTGAGGATACCGATCGAAAGCGTTATGTCCCCGGCGCTGAGGAAGAAATCATTCAGGGGCTGCGCTGGCTGGGGCTGGAATGGGATGAAGGCCCGGACAAGGGCGGTCCTTATGAGCCTTACCGGCAATCCCAAAGAAAAGAAATTTACCAGCATTATGCCCAACAGTTAATCGAGGATGGGAAAGCCTATTATTGCTTTTGCTCACCGCAACGATTGGAGGCCGTTCGTCAGGAACAAATGAGCCGCAAAGAATCGCCGCGCTATGACGGCGCCTGCCGGAAGCTGGATCCGGCTGAGGCAAAAGCGCGGGCAATGGCGGGCGAACCGCATGTGATTCGCTTTAAGACTCCACAGGATGGGACTACGACAGTAACCGACTTGCTGCGGGGGGATATTACGGTTGAGAATCGGGTATTGGACGATTACATTCTGGTTAAATCGGATGGATTGGCTTTGTATCATCTGGCAGCGGCAGTGGATGATCACCTGATGAAGATCACCCATGTAATTCGCGGTTCGGAGTGGCTGCCGACCTTTCCATTGCATGGGCTGATTCATCGGGCTTTTGGCTGGCAGGAACCGGTTTGGATCCATCTTTCGGTGTTCCTCAAACCCAGCGGCAAAGGCAAAATGAGTAAGCGTGAATCGGCCGAGTTGATAAAGGACGGTTATTCAATCTTTCTGAAAGATTTGCAAGGGTTGGGGTACCTGCCGGAAGCGGTGGTTAATTGGATTGCGTTGATGGGATGGAGTTATGATGACCATACCGAATTCTTTACCATGGCCGATTTGATTGAAAAGTTCAGTTTGGAACGGCTAAATCCTGCGCCGGCAGCGATTAATTTCACCAAATTTGATCATTTCAACGGCTTGCACATCCGTCATTTGCCGATTGATGAACTGGCTAAACGGGTCAAGCCGTTTCTGATTGAAAAAGGATATTCGGTGTCCGATGAAACGCTGTTGAAAGTCACGCCCCTGATTCAGGAGCGATTGCATACGCTGGATGAGGTTACTGAAATTGCCGGCTTCTTTTTTGTAGAAGAAGTCCAGCCAAACATAGAGGAATTGGTGGTAAAGGATTTGTCTGTCAAACAATCCTGTGAACTGGCTCAAAGAATCTTGGCAATTTTGAAAGATTTACCGGACATGCGGGTTTCTACTGCCGAACCCCCCATGCGGCAGCTGGTGGAAGACACCGGTTTGAAGCCGGCACAGGTGTTTGGGTTGGTGCGGGTTGCCGTTACCGGCCAGAAGGTTAGCCCACCTCTGTTCGAGAGCATGGAAATCATCGGAAAAGAAACTGTGATCAAAAGAATGGAGAAGGCGGTTGCGCTTTTGAAGCATATGGAAGAACAAGCCGCTGCGCAAGCCTAGACAGCCTTATGGAAAAGTGATAGAATGTGCCACGTTAGATTTGGGGGCTCGTCCAACGGCAGGACAGCAGACTCTGGATCTGTTGATAGGGGTTCGAATCCTCTGCCCCCAGCCTAATGGCGAAAGCACCCTTTCGGAGAGGGTGCTTTTCTCTAATCTGCAGGAGGTTCTAAAATGACCGATCAATCCCAAGAATCCAGCAACTTCATCCTCGAGGCGGTGAGAGAAGACCTTGAGTCGGGAAGGTTCAATTACGTACGTACCCGCTTTCCACCCGAGCCGAACGGCTATTTGCACATCGGTCACGCCAAAGCGATTTGTATTGATTTTGAAACCGCTCAAGCGTTTGGCGGAACGACAAACCTGCGCTTTGACGATACCAACCCGGTTAAAGAGGATGTGGAATATGTTGAGGCGATTAAGGAAGATATCCGCTGGTTGGGGTTTGATTGGGGCAATCGGGAATTTTATGCCTCGGATTATTTTGAGCAATTGTATGATTTCGCGGTTCAACTCATCAAGAAGGGGAAAGCCTATGTGTGCCATCTCAGCCCGGAGGAAATTCGCGAATACCGCGGGACGTTGACAGAGCCGGGGCGGGAAAGCCCCTACCGCAATCGAACGGTTGAAGAGAATTTAGATCTGTTTGAGCGGATGCGAAAAGGAGAATTTCCGGAAGGGTCGTGCGTATTGCGCGCCAAAATTGACATGGCTTCCGGAAATATCAACCTGCGCGATCCGGTCATGTACCGGATTATTCACGCACCGCATCACCGTACCGGGAACAAATGGTGTATTTATCCAATGTATGATTTTGCCCATGGGCAGTGTGATGCGATCGAAGGAATCACCCACTCCCTTTGTGATTTGGCTTATGAGGATCATCGGCCGTTGTATGAGTGGTTTATCCGCGAGTTGGGCATTTTCCCGAGCCGTCAGATTGAATTTGCCCGGCTTAACCTGACCTATACCATCTTAAGCAAGCGGTTTCTGAAACAATTGGTTGAAGAGGGACATGTACGCGGTTGGGATGATCCCCGCATGCCGACCTTGCGTGGAATGCGGCGGCGGGGTTACACCCCCCAAGCCATTCGGAAATTTATTGGTATGGTCGGGGTTTCCAAAAAAGAGAGTGTGGTAGATGTGGCTCTGTTGGAAAGCGCAGTACGGGATGACTTAAACTTACATGCTCCGCGGGTGATGGCCGTGATTGACCCGGTCAAGTTGATTATCCTTAATTACCCGGAAGGGCAAGTAGAAGAACTGGAAGCCATCAACAATCCGGAAGATGCCTCTGCTGGAACTCGTAAGGTGCCTTTCAGCCGGGAACTCTACATTGAAAGAGATGACTTCCGGGAAGAGCCTCCACCTAAATATTACCGCCTTTCCCCCGGGCGTGAAGTGCGATTGCGCTGGGGTTACATCATTAAGTGTGTGGATTATGTCAAAGATGCGCAAACCGGTCGGGTCAACGAAATCCATTGCACTTATGACCCGGAAACGCGCGGAGGTTATGCGCCGGATGGCCGAAAAGTTCAAGGTACGATCCATTGGGTATCAGCCCCCCACGCACTGGATGCCGAAGTGCGCTGGTATGACCGCTTGTTTACAATTCCCAATCCTAACCAACCGGAAGAGGGCAAAACTTTTCTGGATTACTTAAATCCCGATTCCATGAAGATCATTTCAGGATGTAAAGTGGAAAACAGCCTTGCTCAGGCGAAGCCCGGGGACCGCTTCCAGTTTGAACGGAAGGGTTTCTTTTGCGTTGACCCCGATACTACCGACTCGCTTCTGGTTTTCAACCTGACCGTCACCTTGCGGGATACCTGGGCGAAAATTGAACAAAAAATGAAGTAGGACAATTGGGGATAAACTCAACAAAAGCGCTCGGTTCAAAAACACGGGCGCTATTTTAGTATTAGGAATTTCTTTGAAATAACCCTGAATTTATTACTATAACAGTAAACATTATATAATGAATTAATGGTGTTTGCATGGATGATGAGCCCCTCTTTAAGTTCAATCGGTTTAAGGTTATTTGGATTGGTCGTTTTTTCTGTGCAGTCATGTTGTTTTTGATGGGGGCTTTCTTTGTCAATCAGATCGGAATTCTTTTTCAACAGCCAGACATCATTAAGACCAATTTTCCCCTTAATCTGGTTTTCCAGTTTGGGATGATTTGCGGATACATCCTCGCTCTTAAGAAAGAAAAGGCGGGTTCAATAATCATCCTAATTTTTTCGATATTATTCTTGTGGACTTTGGGAATACCCAAGATGTTTTTGTTCTTTTTTGTTATTCTGATTTCGCCGATTTATTTTTTTGCCTATCATTGGTTTCGTGAATCAAGAGGGGTCTCGGGGGAATAAGTTAGCGGAACAGCGGCAGGGGACTTTTGGGGGATGCGGACAAATAAAAGGAGGATAATCCATGTTAGCAGTCCAAATAAAGCAGAAACAAAAAAAGTCAGGCGATAATTGACCAAATCGGCTAACCAGCCTCCCAATAGCGGCGCAAGGATTGCGCTGGGGGCGATAAGGGTATTGGCTAAACCAACATAAGTTGGGCGTTCGTGCTCTGTTCCAAATTCAAGGCTGACAGCGATACCAATCGTCCAGAAGACCGAGCTGGCCATGCCGGCAAAGATCATAATTGCGTAGAACCAGTTGTAGTTGGGGGCAAGCCAGGCTGCTCCGGCGGCGACCACTGAACATAATGCCCCGCTCATCAGTACGGGCAGCCGCCCCTTTCGATCCGCCAACCAGCCAAAAGCCATGTTGGAGACCACCTGGACAATAAACAAGATGCTGGTCATTATACCGGCAGCCACTTCTCCCATGCCAAGGATTTTGACGGCATAGACCGTATAAAAAGCGGATGCCATGGTAGCAAACTGAAATAATATCCGGCTGATGATGAACCAGCGGAATGGGCGATCCTGGCGGACGATGACCAAAACCTTCTGCCAAAAAACCTTTTGGTCATCCGGCTCGGGTATAACCGGGTGATCCGGTTCGCGGCTGAGTGAAAGGAACACCCAGGAGATAACCATCATTCCACTGGCAAGTACAAAACAAACCACAAAATTGGTTGGAAAGTCCAGGCGTTCCAATAAAAAGCCAGCCAGAATTGCTCCAATTCCACCCAGAAGATTGGCTGCTGCCGATTGAGCGCCAAAAAAAGTAGCCCGCAAATGATGGGGGATAATTTTTCCGATGAAGTTCTGCCAGGCGTTGGCGGTCAATCCACCGCCCACCCCTTGCCAGATGAGAAGCGCGAAGGCAATGGTCAGCGTGAGCCGGTTATCCATCGCCGAAGACCACCACGCCAGAAGCGCCAGCCCTAAAAATGGAAGGCGCTCTTGCACCGTCATAAACAGCACAAAAGGTTTGAAACGCTTCATGCCGCTTACCCAGCGAGCCGTCAACAGTTGTGGGAATTGCCAGCCCACAGCATGGATGGCAGGAACCAGACCGATCCAGGCGGCAGAATCGGTGAAATTGGCGATGAAGAGAGGAATTACGGTGCTAAATGAGGCTAATCCCAGGGCAAAACCAAAAAAACCCCCGTCAATCAGGTTGACAATGGTGTTGAAGCGCAAACTTTTTTGGAGGAGATTTTCCTGAGCCATGGTATCCAAGTTTTCACAAAAAAACCCCGGAATACCAGCCTCATCCGGGGTATTACCGAAGGGGGTTAATTCAAATTAGAACTCTTCTTCTTCGTCGTCAATCCAATCTTCGTCTTCTTCTTCCAGATCCTCTTCTAAGTCTTCCCATTCCTCAATTTCTTCTTCGTCCCACTCATCCTCATGTTCGCTTTCGGCGGTGGGTGAGTAAGTCAGGCATCCCGAGTCAGGGTCAACTTCGATGAGGGCAGCGCTGCAGTAACCGTCATCCAGGAAAGCGCAATCAATATAATGGCAGCGGATTTTTGGCATTCGATCCTCCTGAGGAGTTAAGATTCATCGCCGCTCGGTTCAACCAGTCTTTTCACCGAGTAAATAAACAAAATCAACATTGCGACTGCTGAAACCACACAGAACGGACAAATCGCTTTTATAACCGCAATTTCAAGGTACGTCAAGTAGGCTGAGTAAATAATACCGATTAATGTGACACCGAAAAGGATAAATCCGGCATATGGATGGATCAAGAGGGTGCGGTGTTCAGCCCACAACAAGATGAGAATGAAACCATAAGCGCCTGCACCCAGTATGGCGATTGGAATTCCAAAAATTTCTGAATAAATACTGGTATTGACCGACCAGCAATCTCCAACACCCTGAATACAAAGTGATTTGTTGTTACTCAACTTAAGAATCGTCAGATAGATAGAATCAAGTAAACCAATTACCGCCGTGAGCCAAGCAACCCTTGTCCAAAGTCTCATTCAGGTTTCTCCGATACCGGTAAGGGCTCGTCATCCAACAGCCATGCCTGAACAGTTTCACCGGCAGGCAATGATTTTACACCTGCGGGGATTATCAGTAAAGCGTTTGCCTGCACTAAAGAATATAAATTGCCAGACCCTTGATGACCGGTAAGGCGGGCGACAAACCCCTCTGGAGATTTTTGGACGATGGCGCGCAAATAACTTTCTCGTCCATCTGAGAGGACAGGATGTTCAAGGATGACCGGCAGGGTGGCGGGGGGAGTGGGTTCAAGCCCGCAAAGTTTGGCAATGACCGGGCGGACAAACACCAAAAATCCCACAAAGGCAGAAACGGGATTCCCCGGCAAACTGATGACCGGAATGCCATGGTAGGAACCGTAGGTGAGGGGTTTACCGGGACGCATATTCACCCGCCAGAGCTTGACCTGGCCGTGCTCTTCCAACACCTGACGAACAAAATCGAATGCTCCTACACTGACCCCAGCGGAGGTCAGAATCAGGTCGGCATTGGCGTTTTTTGCCTTTTCGAACAATTCCAAAACGGCCTGATAGTCGTCTCGGGCAACTCCCAGCCGGATGATTTCGGCTCCTTCGCGTAAGGCTAACAGTCCTAATGAATAACTGTTGGCGTCATAAATTTTTCCCGGCTGGGGAGGAATGCCGGGGGTTAGCAATTCGTCGCCGCTGGAGAACAGGGCAATTCGTGGTTTTCGGACGACATGGATGTGGTCAAGCCCCAGCGTGGCCAGCATCCCAATATCCTGCGGTTGAAGTTTTCTGCCTTTTGCAAGGATTTTTTGGCCTTTTTGAACATCTTGGCCGCGCGGTCGGACATTTTCACCTGCTGTGGGAAAACGGAAAAATGTGACCTCCGAAGGCAGGGGCGCGGAACCGTCACGATACGGATAATTGGTGTCTTCGACCGGTAAAACAGCATCTGCTCCTTCGGGTAATGGCGCGCCAGTCATAATCCGGGCGGTTTCATCCTTATTAAGCCGGAGTGAAGTTTGCACTCCAGCCGGAATATCACCCACAACCGGCAGGGTGAAATTTCCCCTCGAACCGGCGCGCAGGTCTTTTGAGGCGCAAACTGCGAAACCATCTACGCTTGAATTGGCAAACAAGGGCAGGTCAAAGGGGGAGTGAATATCTTCGGCAAGCGTCCGAAAAAGCGCTTCGGAGATTTCGATCTGTTCAGCCGGAAGCGATTCGAATTCGGACAGGATTCTGAATAATGCTTGATTGACTGAGATCAAATCTGACATTTAACTCTCCGTGTGATCAACCCGGATTGGTACGGTGAGCTTCCACAACATTCGGGAGGTTTTCAATGCGGGTAAGGACTCGGCTAAGTTGGTTAATGTCGCTGATTTCTACAACCATATGGATGGAAGCCAGGTTGTGGGTGACTTTCAAATCAATATCAATTAAGTTTACTTCTTCGTTACTGATAATCATAGAAATATCGTTCATTAATCCCTGCCGGTCGTAGGCTTTGACCAGCACATGAACCGGATAGGTCTGGTGAGGTTCTCCCCAGGTCACTTTGACAATTCGTTCCTTTTCTTTCAAGCGCAGCACATTCGGGCAGTCCTGCCGGTGAATGGTCGCGCCGCGTCCGCGGGTAATATAGCCGACGATTTCATCGCCAGGAGCCGGATTGCAGCAGCGAGCAAATGTGGTCAATAGGCCCTTCAACCCCAGGACGGTAACACCATTCCCGGAAGGTTTACTTTCCTTTGGTTGGTGCAGGGTAAAGATAAAGGGGTCTTTTTTGGCATTTTCATCGCTGATGCGGTTAATCACCCGCCCAAGTCCAATATCGCCGCAGCCGATGGCGACATATAAATCCTCGGCATTTTTGAAGTCAAAATCCTGCGCCAGTTTTTCAATATCCACATCGGTAATTCCGAGGCGGCGCAATTCTTTCTCAAACATGGCTTTCCCTTGGGTCAGGTTTTGTTCGCGATCTTGCTTCTTAAACCATGCCCGGATTTTTGATCTTGCCCGCTGGGTTTTCACCAATCCTAGGGATGGGTTGAGCCAGTCGCGGCTTGGTCCGCCTTGTTTAGCAGTCAGAATTTCGACTTGATCGCCCGTTTTGAGGGTGTAATCTAAGGTGACTAATTTGCCATTAATCTTTGCCCCGCGGCAGCGGTTACCAATTTCGGTGTGGACATGATAGGCGAAATCTATGGGGGTAGAACCGGCGGGTAAATCAATGATATCTCCGCGCGGGGTAAAGACATACACGCGGTCGCGAAAGACATCGCTCTTAATGCCTTCGACAAATTCCTGGGCATCTTCAATTTCTTGACGCCACTCCATTAATTTGCGCAGCCAGTTGATACGTTGTTCGTAAAGTTCATCTTTTGGCCCGCGTTCTTTGTAGCGCCAGTGGGCGGCGATACCGTACTCAGCGTTCTGGTGCATCTCCATTGTGCGGATTTGCACCTCCAGGGGTTTGCCGTCGTCATAGATCACGGCAGTGTGGAGAGATTGATAAAAGTTATCCTTAGGGGCTGCAATATAATCATCAAATTCCTGCGGGATAGGACGCCAGTGGGTATGGATGACCCCCAGCGCCGCATAACACGATGGGATATCTTGGACGATGCAACGAACAGCGCGCAAGTCGCGTACCATTTCAAAGGTCTTGCCCTTTTCAGCCATCTTTTTATAAATGGAATAGATGTGTTTTGGACGGCCGCTGATTTCGGCTTTGATCCCATTCTCTCGCAAGATGGTTTGCATCCGTTGGATAATCTGCTGAATCTGGCGCTCGCGATCCTGGCGTCGTTCGGCCAGATTTTCGGCGATTTCGCGGTATTTTTCCGGGTTGACATAGCGAAATGCCAAATCTTCCAGTTCCCATTTGATCTGCCAGATACCGAGACGGTTGGCAAGAGGCGCAAAGATATCCAGGGTTTGTTGGGCAATCCGTTTACGTTTTTCTTCCGGCATGTAACCCAGCGTGCGCATATTGTGCAGGCGGTCAGCCAACTTAATCAGGACCACCCGGATATCATCCCCCATGGCTAAAAAGACTTTGCGGAGGGTTTCGTTGGTCATGTCCTTGCGCCGGCTGCGCGTAGTCGTTTCAACCGGTTCTGGAAGCAGGTCTTCATCGGCAATTACGCTGTCGCGGTGCTGGTCACCCCGCGAAACCCTCGGCAGGTTGGTTAATTTAGTAACTCCATCCACTAATTTGGCAACTTCATCGCCGAATTCTTTTCGGATGTCATCAAGGGTAACAATGGTATCTTCAACCGTATCATGAAGTAAGCCAGCGATCACTACTGCGGGTGGCACCTGCATTTCAGCCAGAATGGCGGCAACTGCCAGGCAATGACTCACATAGGGTTCACCGGAGGCGCGCTTTTGCCCCTGATGAGCGGCTTCGGCAAAACGATAAGCACGCATCACCATCTCCCGGTCCACTACGGAGTAATTTTGTGGCAGAATTTCCATCAGGCTGTCAATTTTCATGCTAAGCCCGTTCTAATGGTTTATGGATTGTAGTAAGTATACCTTTTCCCGCCTGACTTTCAAGATGGCAAATCGAAAAGGTTAAACCTTTATTTTCCCGGGAGAATGTCCGTTATTGTTCGAGGAAACGAAATCCGCCAGAATTTGGAGATTTACCTCCGTAAGGCTGTTGAAAATCAGGTTTGCCTCTGAAAGATCTAATCGTTTACTGATGGGATTGGGAATGGCTACACAAAAAAGACCGGCCTGACGGGCAGCCTTTATCCCATTAGGCGAATCTTCAAGCGCAACGGCCTGAGCAGGCTCTACTCTAAGCATTTGAACTGCTTTCAAGTAGAGGTCGGGGGCGGGTTTTACATTTTGAACGTCCTCTTTGGTAAGGATATATTGATAATAAGAAATCAATCCCATTCGTTCGAGATGACCCTGCACCCATGCTCGCGGAGAACTGGACGCAACGGCCAGGCCGATGCCAGCATTTTTGGCTTCTTGGAGTAAATTTATTACGCCGGGCAATGGAGATAATTGATTGGCTTTTTGAATAGAGCGTTTTTTCTGCTCTGTCCACAGGGTGAGATTGTCGGTAGAGATGCCGGTACGTTGGTAGAGAATGGAAGCCGCATCAAAGGCATCCGCACTGGTGCCGAGGCAGGCTACCCATTCCTCAAATTTGAGACCCGCCCCGAATTCCCGAAACATTTCCAACCAAGTTTCGAATTCGGGGCTTTCGGTATCAATAATCAGGCCATCAAAGTCAAAGATCAAAGCGCGAATCGGTGAAATCATAATGAGTTTCCGGAAACAAAAAAGATAATGGACACCATGACTGTCAGCAGAGTTCGCTGCCAATCATACCATAAGGCGGGGCTTATTTCAGCAATTCCTGCCCGGCAAACTGACGCCGCGGTGAAAGCACTTGAAGGATAATCTCATCTTCGGGTTCAGGTTTGTTTAATACCAACCGCGCCAGAAGTTCCCCCACTCCCGGACCGAGCATGAAACCTTGCCCGCACATGCCGACTGCCAGCAGGAAGTTGCGCGGATTTTGCGCATAGCCGATAATCGGGAAACCATCCGGGGTCATGGGATAAAGACCGCGCCAGGTTCGTCGTACGCGAATGTGTTTCAAGCGCGGCATCACTTCAATCATCCGGCGCGATACCATCGGCAAAAATTGACTGGTTTCCTCGACATCGCTTCCCCAAATATTGGGTGAAGGCGTAATGCAAAAAACAATCTGACCGGTGAGGTGCTGGTAAAAGTAAAAATTGGAAGAACCCGGCGCCGGGCGGATATCCACAATCATGGGGTTGAGGAAGCGGACAACCGGTTCGGTGATGGCAGCTTCGTGGGAGTCGGGATAAACCGGCAGGTCAAGACCGGCAAGCTCGCCAATCTGCCGGGCAAATCCGCCTGCGGCGTTGATCACGATATCGGCAGTGTAGGTTGCCCGATCGGTGTGAACCGCCTTAATCTCACCATTTTTTAGAGTGAAACTTTCGACAGTTTCGCGAAAGTGAAACTCGGCTCCCAGACGGCAGGCATGACGATAAAATGCGTGAATTGCCAGCAGGGGGGAAGCGCTGCCATCTTCTGGAGAGTAGGTGCCGCCGATCAGGTCATTTGGATTCAGATCGGGTACGACTTCCAGCAGTTGATTTTTATCCAGCCAATGGATGTTCAACCCGAATGAATGCTGTTTGATCAGCAGTTCTTTGAGGATTTTTTCCTCACGTTCGCGGTAAGCCACAAATACATAACCGCCCGGAAACCACTCAATGTCATCCCCGTAGGTTTCTTTCCAGGTTGAAAAAATATCAATACTGCGTAAGCAGAGACGGATTTTGGCGGGGTCAGAATGGGTTGCGCGGATACCGCCAATGGCACGTTTATTCGATTCCTGTCCCGGACTGGCGGCGCGGTCTATCACCAGAGTCTTGATGCCGCTGCGCGCCAAAAAGAAGGCGGCGGGTGTGCCGATTGATCCTGCCCCTATGATGATGACGTCATAATGCTTGCGGTTGGCTTCGGGCATCGTTTTCTTCCTCACCATCAATGGGGATACCTGCGAACGCACCCAGCGGAACTTCAACAAAAAGCGGCCGCCGGGTATTTGCGGTTACCTGATCCAGTGGAACGCCTTCTTCCCGGAACAGGCGCAAGATGATATTTCCGCAGGTTTTCGAGCCGCATGCTCCCATGCCGGCACGGGATATAGCCTTGATTTCATTCATATCCCGATAGCCTTGCCGGATCAGATCGCGAATCTCTCCGGCGGTCACATGCTCGCAGCGGCACACAATTGTTTCATTCTTGATGGTTTCAAGGTAGCGATCAAGGGGTTTGGTTATTTCAGGCGGTTGGATACGTATTCCGGCTATGCGGGTTGCGATTGCGCGTGGGGCTTGTACCCGCACAATCAAGGTGCGGTCATTGCCTGGGATCGAGTTGATACCGACCAGCGGCACGTCTCCCAATTCCGTCCCATTTGTATCAATTACAGCAACCGTTTGTTTGCCTTCTAAACTTTCTCGGGTAAATTCGTATGGAATGGAAACGATAGGATTTTCGGGATCTTTACGACTGTTAATGAGAGTGATGGCGAGCCCAGGACAGCCTGCCACGCACTTACCGCATCCTTTGCAGTTGTAATCGTCTCCGATAAAGTGAGGGACGCCGCGAATATCATTGCTTTCAATGACGATCAATTCGAGAGGGCAAAGTGTAGTGCAGGGGTTGCACGGAATTTCCTGCTGGCAATGGATCACCGGCAGGATGCCGCCATCTAATTCGGGCAATTGCTCCGAGTAAATTTTTCCGGGTTTGGATTTGAGGATTTCTCCGGTTTGGTACCATTCCTGTGGGATTTCAATCTCCGAATGACCCAGGAAACGAAAAATTTCCAATCCTTTAATTTTGCCGGAAAAGATGGCAGCCGATGCTTCGGCGATCTCTTCAGCATCGCCGGCCACAAAAGCAGGCAGGTTATATTGGAGCGCTTTTTGATAGAATTCGTTCACCGGATCCAGACCGACGGCGATCAAAACGCTGTCGCACTCAAAGGATTTCTCTGTTCCTTGGATTGGTTTGAAGTTTTCGTCAATCTCCGCAATGGTTATCGATTCAACCCGTTCTTTTCCATTCGCGCTTAATATCGTGTGGGAAGTGTAAATGGGTACGCCCAGGCGGGCTAATTTATCTTGATGGACTTTATACCCCCCGCATTCCGGCAAAGCTTCTACCAATCCTACTACCTCGATGCCGGCTTGCAAAGCATGATAACCGGCGATCAGGCCGACATTGCCGCCGCCGACAATAAATAATCTATCGCATGGTTTGACCCGATCACGGTTGACCAGCGTTTGAAAGGCGCCCGCTCCGATGACGCCCGGCAGGGCGTTGCCCTCGAAAGCGAGAAATTTCTCGCGGGCGCCGCAAGCAACCAGCAAGACTTGTGGTTGAACCAGTACATATTCCCGGTTATTTTTCAAAATACCCACTTTTTGATCTTCAAAAACAGCCAGCGCAGTGCTGTTCAACCATATATCCACGGAAGAAAACGATCTAACCTGTTCTTCAAGGCGGGCAGCAATATCAATTCCCCTTGTTCCGGCGTAAACTGCCTCGCTTGAACCAAAAAATCGGTGGGTCTGCAGCACCAGTTTTCCCCCAAGCCGGTGTTTATCATCTATCAATAGAACTGGAATATCACGGTTTCCTAATTCAATGGCGGCCGATAGACCAGCCGGCCCGCCGCCAATGATCAACACAGGATACTGTAAAGTAGTAATTTCCCTCATGGGGGGAATCAGGTCATCCTGTGGTAAAGCCGGTAAACCGTTTGCCGGATAAACCTGTACCCCTTCTTTGACCAGTTCCATGCAGGATTTGACCGGTTTGCCATCAGCGATGACCATACATTGAGCGCATTGTCCGTTTGCGCAAAAAATTCCCAGAGGAGAGCCGTCTCTGGGATGGTGTCCGAAAACGTGAATGTCGTTGGCAATCAGGGCTGATGCAATGGTTTCTCCCGCACATGCAACGAGAGGATTATCCTGCCAGAAAAAATTGACGGTTGGTTTTTCTATGGGTGGCAGGATCGGGTGCTTTTGAATTCTCCTTGATGACATGGGTGATCCTTTTCTGAGGTTCAGGATTTGCCTGCCAATACCGTCCCGATTGTAGCAAATATGGAATAGCCTTCCTACTGAAATATTGCCGTTTTTTTGCTCACGAGTGTCACCTGTTTTACTCCAGAATGAATTGAGAATGCTAAAATTCAAAAAAAACGGCAGAACAACAAAACTGTGTTAAAATCGTACAGACAGCTATCATAGAAGAGTAGTATTTTCGGAGGGTGTCATCATGCGTAGAATTGCTGTGTTAACCAGCGGGGGGGACGCACCCGGCATGAATGCTGCCATTCGGGCCGTAGTCCGAACGGCAGCGGTTCGTGGATGGGAAGTTTACGGCGTGCGCAACGGATATGAAGGATTAATTGACGGTAAATTATTTCCTCTGGGCGCCAGAGAGGTGGGGGGTATTTTGCAGCGGGGCGGCACCATTCTTGGAAGCGCCCGCTCCGCAGAGTTTAAGACCGAAGCGGGTCAATTAAAGGCGATACGCTCGTTGAATCAGTTTGGGATTGAGGGGCTGGTGGTGATCGGTGGAAACGGCTCCCAAACCGGTTCGCTGGCCCTTCACAGGCACGGCTTTCCGGTGGTGGGGGTGGCTTCAACGATTGATAATGACCTTTACGGTTCGGATATTACCATCGGCGTGGATACGGCGTTGAATATTGCCCTGGAAGCAATTGATCGCTTGAAAATTACCGCATCTTCTCACCAACGCGCTTTTTTGGTGGAAGTAATGGGGCGTGATTGTGGTTATCTGGCTTTGATGGCTTCCATTGCCGGTGGAGCCGAGGCGGTGGTCATTCCAGAGGTTGAGATTGACCCGGAAGAAATTGCTCAGCGGTTGGTGAAAGCCTATGAGCGCGGCAAAGCCCATGCCATTGTGGTTGTGGCTGAAGGCGCTCAATACAACGCTACCAAACTGGGCTCCTATTTTGAAAAGCACCGCGATCGGTTGGGTTTTGATTTACGGGTGACCATTTTGGGGCATGTTCAGCGGGGAGGGGACCCGGGCGCTTATGACCGGATTTTGGCAAGTCGGCTGGGGGCCGGAGCGGTTGAAGCCCTTGAAAGGGGTGAATACGGTGTGCTGGTCGGGATGATTAAAAGCCAGGTTGCCACCACCCCGCTGGAGGAAGTGGTCAGCCATAAAAAACAAATTGACCTGAAATTGTTTGAACTGGCAAAGATGCTGGATTAACTGCCTAGCGTTTCCAACGTAAATAAGCCTCGATAAAGCCGTCCAGTTCACCATCCAGGACGGCTTGTGTGTTGCCGGTTTCGTAATCGGTACGGTGATCTTTGACCAGTTGATAGGGGTGCAGGACGTATGAACGAATCTGGCTACCCCACTCGGCTTTTTGATACTCACCCCGCAGGGCTTCCAATTCCTTCTCCTGCTGTTCTTGTTTGATTGCCGCCAAGCGCGCCCTCAGAACGCGAAAGGCGTTTTCGCGATTCTGAGTTTGGGAACGCTCATTCTGGCAGGTGACGATGATGCCGGTGGGCAGGTGCAGCAGGCGTACGGCCGTAGCGTTTTTCTGTACATTTTGACCGCCAGCCCCCGATGATTTGAAAATATCAATACGGACATCCTCCGGATTAATGACGATTTCCTCATCATCTTCGATTTCCGGCAGGACTTCCACCTGAGCAAAGGAGGTGTGGCGGCGGTGGGCTGAGTCGAATGGAGAAAGCCGGACAAGCCGGTGTACTCCTTTTTCGGATTTCAGATAGCCGTAGGCGTATTTCCCATTTACGGCGATGGTAACGCTTTTGATCCCGGCTTCTTCACCCTCGGTCATATCCAGAATTTCTGTTTCGTAGCCGGCACGCTCTGCCCAGCGAAGGTACATGCGTTGCAGCATGGCAGCCCAATCCTGCGAATCGGTTCCACCTGCGCCGGCGTGTATTGCCAGCAAGGCGTTTCCCTTATCGTACGGCCCGGAGAGCAGGGTGCTTAATTCTTTTTGTTCAAGGATTTTTTGCAAATCTTCCGCTTCTTGTTCGATCTCTGGCAACAAACTTTCATCTTCCATTTGCGCCAGGTCGAGCAAATCGGCGATTCTTTTTTGAAGTTTTTCCCACTCTTGGACTTCTTCCCGCAGTGCGGCGAGTTTTTTCATTAACTGTTGAGCGCGGGCGGGATCATCCCATAAGGCTGGATCTTCCGCTTGTCTTTCCAGCAGGCTCAGGTCAGATTTCTTTTTGGAGAAGTCAAAGATGCTCCATAAGATCATGGATTTGACGGGAATAATCCGTCAGTTGATCAATTAATTCCTGCATACTTCCTCCCGTATGAAGGTCTCAGGCAAGAATGCCGTCAACAAAAGCCTCGCGTTCGAATGGTTGTAGGTCATCCGGTTGTTCGCCCAAACCGGCAAACAGGATCGGTATGCCCAATTCTTTTTGGATGGCAAAGGCCATACCACCGCGAGCGGATGAATCCAGTTTAGCAAGGATAATTCCGGTAATCTGCACCGCTTCCTTAAATGCTTTTGCCTGTTGGAGAGCGTTTTGTCCGGTAGTGGCGTCTAACACAAGCCAGGTAGCGTGAGGCGCGCCCGGTAAGGCCTTGCCGCTGACTCGATAGACCTTTTTCAATTCTTCCATCAGGTTATAGCGGGTGTGCAGACGGCCTGCCGTATCAATAAAGACAATATCCATATTGCGTGAAATGGCTGCTTGAATGGTGTCGTAGGCGACTGCGCCCGGATCGGCGTTAGGCTGTCCGCTGATGATCGGCAGGCTGAGTCGGTCAGCCCAGATTTCTAACTGGTCTACCGCTGCCGCGCGGAAGGTGTCGGCTGCACCGAGTAGAACCTTCTTGCCCTGTTGGGAATATTTTTTACCCAATTTGGCTATTGTAGTGGTTTTACCGGAGCCATTCACTCCGACAATCAACACTACCGCCGGTTTATGGTGATCGAGATCAATCGGCGGGGCGGGATCAAGGCGTTGAATCAGCTCGCTCCGCAGCAGGTTTCGCAGTTCTTCGGCGCGGATAATCCCTTGTTGGGCGGCTTTTTTCTGGAGGACGCTAAGTATTTCTTGGGTGGTCTGGATTCCCAAATCGGCTTGAAGAAGGAGGGCTTCCAGTTCTTCCCATGTGAATTCATCAATTTCGGTGGCTCCAAAAACGGTCGCCAGTTTGCCAAAGGCGGCTTTACTGGTTCGATTGAGGGCTTCTTTCCATTTTGAGAACAATTCTGCCATAGCGGGATGATTATATCACAACGGGTTTGGAGGTTGAATTTTGGGTCTGTTGAATTGCCAGTTGGCCGCAGCCGGCTTGAATATCAATGCCGCGTCGGATACGGATGGTGCAAGGAATCCCATGGCGTTCCAGTTCAGCCTTGAAAGCCAATGCGCGTTCGCGAGTGCTGCCTATACCAGCATATTTTTGAGTCGGGTTGAGCGGAATCACGTTGACATGACACAACAAACCCTCTAAAAGCCGTGCCAGTTTGCGGGCGGTTTCTACGGAGTCGTTAACATTCTGGATTAATGCCCATTCAAAGGTGAGGCGGCGGTGAGTTTGGGTTACATAATCCCGACAGGCTACCATCAGTTCGCTGAGCGGGTATTTTTTATTGACCGGCAGCATTGAGCTGCGTAGTTCATCATCAGCCGCATGCAGGCTGATGGCCAGGTTAATTTGTCTTTGTTCAGCGGCAAACCGACGAATCATAGGTACCAATCCTACGGTTGAGATGGTAAATCGGCGAGATCCCAAATTCATGCCCAAAGGATGATTGAGCCGGTCAATAGCTGCCATGGTTGCGTCATAATTGTGGAAAGGCTCACCCATTCCCATTATAACGATATTGGTAACCGACTGACCCTCCTGATGGAGCAAGTTGGCATAGTAGATGACCTGCTCAACAATTTCACCGCTGGTCAGGTTCCGCTTAAATCCCATCTGACCAGTAGCGCAGAATACGCAGCCCATTGCGCAACCGGATTGAGTTGAGATACATAACGTCCGGCGTTTCTCATACTTCATCAGAACGGTTTCAATGGCTCTTCCGTCCGGCAGGTTGAAGAGGGTTTTGGTGGTTTCCCGATCAGAGGAGTGAAGCACCTGGATTGGTTCTAATGAAATAAACCTAAAGTGTTCCGCCAGTTGTTGTCTCAAAGCAGCCGGCAGGGTGGAAAATTCTTCTGGACTGCGCCAATAATTTCGGTACAGACCTTCCCAAATTTGACGTGCGCGAAAACCAGGCAGCTGCCAATCCCGGATCAGATTCTCAAGATTGGCGTAATCGAGATCGTAGATAAGCGGTTTGGAAGAGCGCAGTTCTACTTCAACCATTCAGGAATCGATACCCACTAATTCACCGAGAGAGTTAGCAATCCAATCTGGTTTGGGATGAAATTGCTCCGCTTCTGCACGGGTGGTAACGCCGGTAAGCACTAAGGCGGTTTTGCAGCCGGAGTTGATTCCCCCTAAAATATCAGTGTCCAAACGGTCACCAATTACAAGCGTTTCGGGCGGTTGAGTTCCCATTTGCTGGAGGGCCAGCTGAAACAGATGAGGATAGGGTTTTCCCATGATTTTAGGCGCTGTTCCGCTGGCTGCTTCAATGGCTGCCAGAATGGAACCGGCGCCAGGGGTTAGACCTTCGGCCGAGGGGAAGGTTTTATCCGGATTGGTTCCTATGAAAGGAATGCCTTTTTGAATTAACTGTGATGCTTTGCGCAATTTTTCGTAAGTAAATTGGCGATCCAATCCCGCTACTACAGCCAGTACGCCATCTTCAGAATGGTAAAAACCGGCCTCGTGGAGCGCTTCGATCAGCCCGGTCTCACCAATCAGATAAACAGCGCCTCCTTGCGGATGCGATTGTTTGAGGTAATGGGCGACTGCCATCGGCGAGTTGATGATTTGCTGAGGCTCAGCGTTAACCCCAAGGAAGCGCAGTTTTTCAACGTATTGGCTTACGCTGCCGGTGGCGTTGTTGGTCGCAAAAGTATACTTGAGGCCCAGGCTTTGAATTCTTTCGAAAATCCGCGCCAGGTTTCCAATAGGCTGCTTACCCCGCCAAAGGACACCATCCATGTCCAGAATGAGGGCTTTTATTTTGGGAAAACAATCAAGGAACATATCTAAATGGATAATCTCTCCGGCAGGGTTAAACGATCGCCACCCTGCCGGAAAATTTTTACTTTTTTGGCGGAGTTAGAACCTGATCCACCAAACCGTATTCCACTGCCTGCTGAGCATCCATGTAGAAATCCCGTTCGGTATCCCGTTCGATGACTTCCAACGGTTGGCCGGTGCATTCTGCCAGAATTTCATTCAAGCGGGATTTCAGGCGGAGGATTTCTTTGGCTTGAATTTCAATATCCGAAGCCTGACCAGAAGCGCCGCCAAGCGGCTGGTGCATGTGAATGGTAGCGTGGGGCAAGGCATAACGCTGGCCCTTGGTGCCGGCTGCGAGCAGAACCGTGCCAAATGAGGCGGTAACTCCAACCGCAACCGTGCTGATTTTGTTGGGGATCATCCTCATGGTGTCGTAGATTGCCATGCCTGCGTAGATCATTCCGCCTGGGGAATTGATATACATCTGGATTCCTTTGTCGGGATCCTCTTTACTCAGGTAAAGCAGTTGGGCAACGATCAGGTTAGCGATCTGGTCATCAATTGGGGTACCGACAAATACGATGCGCTCTTTCAAAAGCAATGAGTAGATGTCGTAAGCACGCTCACCGCGGCCGGTACTTTCGATGACCATGGGGATGATGTTTTGAAATGCCGGAATGGTCATGGTTTCTCCTTTGGCTGATTGAGTCAAATTGAGGATTATTCCTCAGCAGGCGGATTCTGATTTTCTTCCTGAGTAATTTCGTTGCCGGCTTCAGGTTCAGAAGAGGTTTCGGTCGTGAGAACTTCTTCAACGGCTTGTTCTTCCGTTGCCTGTCCGGTAGCAATGGCTTTCATGCGATTCAGGATCATTTGATTCAGCCTGCGATTGATATTGTAAATCAATACTTCTTGAGTCAGTTGGTTTTGTTCAGCCTTTGTGGGTTTTTTATCCATTGGGATGGATTGTAAATCGCGCAGCGAGTCTTGAATGGCTTGCTGATAATTGGCCTCGTCAATTTTGATTTGTTCCACGTCGGCAAATTTTTCCATGATGAGCGAACGTTCCAGCCGACGGCGGGCAATCGGTTCGAGTTCTTCTCGAATGAAGGCTTCGCGGTCTTTATTGACCATTTTGAGATAGGCATCCAATTCCATCCCTTGTCGGCTGAGATCGTGTTGAAAGTCTTCCAAAAGATGTTCAATTTCGTGTTCGAGTACCTGAGGCGGGTATTTGATGGTTGCCTGGGCTTGCAGTCGTTCGAACAGTTGATTGAAGAAGGTCTCATCGGCTTTTTCTTTTTTCGCATTTTCCAACTGCTCACGGATTGCCTTTTTGAGGTCTTCCAATGTTTCAAATTGACCGATGTTTTGGGCAAATTCATCATTGAGTTCAGGCAGGATGAGAGACTTGACGCTCTGCACGGTTACCTGAAACTCAACTTCTTTGCCGTGCAAGGCTTCATCCTCGTCCTCTTGCGGGTAAGTGTAGGTCAGGGTGAATGCATCCCCTGCTTTTTTGCCAAGCAGATTTTCGGAAAAGCCGGGAAATGGAAAAGAGCGTTTCTCCATCAAATCGCTGCCCAAAACAAATTGGGCTGGCCGTTCCGGGAAAACAATTTCATCTTCTCCTTCGGCAGGATGGGTCAACCTTCCGGAAAACTTGACATACACCAGATCGCCCTCTTCAGCGGGGCGCTCCACCGGTTCTGCAGTAGAGTAATTGGTTTGCAAACGCTTTAGGAAGTCGGTAACCTCTTGTTCTTCCACAGCCTCAGGTGAATATTCCAAACGAATTTCTTTGTAATCGCCTAAGTCCACTTCCGGCTCTAAGGGAACAAGGAAGGAAAATTTTGGGGGATCCAGGCTAAGGATTTTTTCTAAATTTCCGGCTGCGCCGGGTTTGAGCTGGGCTTCTTCTAAAATTTTTGGATAGTATTCATCAATCAGGTCTTCAATGGCTTGTTCGATCAGAGCCTCATCTCCCACGACACGACGCACCACATCGTAAGGCGCTTTACCGGGACGAAAACCCGGGATACGAGTTTTTTCGGCAATCTTGCGGGCTGAACGGCGTTTATATTGTTCTAAAAGGTCGCTCTCAAATTCAGCAATCACATTGACCTGATGGTCATCTCGGGGTTGGATTTCGAGTTTCAATTTAATCATCCTTGTCTGAAGATATTTAAGTTGAGTGGGGAAGGCGGGACTTGAACCCGCACGCCTTTCGGCACATGATCCTAAGTCATGCCTGTCTGCCAGTTCCAGCACTTCCCCGCTGGTTTGCGCGCCAATTATACCACCTAACGCGGTCTAAGAGTATAACGGCAGATAAATTTTCATTACTTTCAAGAATATATATTCTACCTTTAAGTTTGACTGGTATAATAGCGCCAAACTTTTAACCATCGAGGAGCACTATGGGCCGCTTAATAAACCCGGAAAGCGCCGGAAAACAACGCACCCAATTGACCAAAGGGGTTGTTTTGGCAATCCGGGAATTGATGAAACAACATCAGGCAGATGAAAATACCCGCGATTTGGCAGCCTTTATTGGGCTGGCTTTGATTGAAATTGGCGAAACGATTGATGTTTCGGTTCAGGCGTGGGAGAAGCGGGGCTATTGGGTCAAGGCCGAGCGGTTTCGCATGGAGTGGGAGTGGGTCAATCAACTGGGGCGGGCGATGCTGGAAGCTTTAAAGACCGAGGATTGGAATCAGGTTGCGCTGCTTTCTGTGCGAATTGCTCAAAAATTACAAAAGATTCAAGTGGCAGAACGCAATCGGGTCGGTACTCCTTGGGTCGGGGCCTGGCAGCGGCTTTTACAAATTCAGAAATAAAGAATCAGGCTGGGCAACAGTAATGACTGCCCAGCCTGTTGAAGTTGATCAATCTCTTTTATTTTTTCTTAAGGATGATGCGGGCATCTACCACTTTCAGCCCTTTACCGGATTCGTAAACCAACACGGGGTTGGCATCCGATTCGCTGACTTCATCGGCCAGATCGAGGATCATGGTCGAGTACTGGCAAATCACATCGGCCAGAGCCTGTCGGTCACGCGGGGCCTCACCGCGTACACCGGCAATAATCGGTGCGCCCCGAATCTCATCCAGCATGCGCAAAGCCTGACTGGAAGTCACCGGCGCGACCCGGAAAGTAACATCCTTTAGAACCTCGACGAAGATACCACCCAGACCGAACATCATGGTTGGACCAAAGGTAGGATCGTTGACCGAACCCAGGATGACCTCGGTGCCCCAGGGGGCCATCTCCTGCACAGCGATACCGTGAATGTTGGCGGTTGCTTTATATTCCTTGGCGTTCTTCATAATCGTCTTGAACGCTTCGCGAACGCCGGCATCGTCCTTGATGTTGACCCGCACACCGCCTGCGTCCGATTTGTGCAGAATGTCGGGGGAGACGATTTTCATCACAACCGGATAGCCAATTTCACGAGCCAGCGATACGGCCTCGTCCTCATTGCGCGCCAAACGAGTGGGAGTGACCGGCAAACCGTAACATTCAAAGACCTCCTTGGCTTCAATCTCGGTCAGTGAGTCGCGCCCTTCGCTGCGAGCCTTATTAATGATTTTCAACGCACGCTCACGATCCTGAGCCAGACAGGGCATGGCTTCCTCCCGGACAATTTCTTTCATGCGGGCGTATTCACGCAAGGCAGCAATGGCGTTGACCGCCAGATCGGGCGCGCCGTAAGCCGGAATGCCGTTTTCAACCAGCCAGCGCATGGCTTCTTCCGATCTTTCACCACCGACGAAGGAGACTGTCAGCGGTTTATCGGTCACGCCAGTTTCGACGACGGCTTTCTTAATGCCTTTAGCAATTTCCAGCGGGTCGGTCATGGCGGTTTCGCAATAGAGAACAACCAGCCCATCCACCCAAGTGTGGGCCAAAGCAAAGCGGATGGAAGCCTGATACCACTCTGTTCCGGCCATCCCGGTCAGGTCAACCGGGTTTTTGGAAGAGCCGAATTCGGGCATGTGTTTCTTCAACTCCGCCTGCATATCTGCCGGCGCAAACTTAAGCGGAACGCCTGATTTTTCGGCGGCATCGGTTGCCAGAACGCCCACCCCGCCGCCGTTGGTAATGACCAGCAGGTTATCGCCTTTCATGGGCGGTTGGAGAGAAAGGGACAAAGTGCGGTTAAACAGGTCGTTCAGGTCGGTTGCCTGAACCACGCCGGCTTGCTGGAAGGCAGCCCCATAAACTTTGGCGGCACCCGCCAGCGAACCAGTGTGCGAAGCGGCAGCGGCAGCGCCATGCGATGACACACCCGCTTTGAGAGCAATAATCGGCTTATTGGCGTTGCGGGCGGCTTCAATGAAGCGTCGTCCATCCCGAAAACCTTCGATGTAGAGCGATATACAGGATGTGTTGGGATCATCATTTAGCCAGGTGATCAGGTCGGCAAAATCTACATCGGACATGTTGCCGATAGAGATGAGTTTATCAAATCCCACACGGCGGATATAACTGGCGGCATCAATGGCGATCAACAAAGCGCCGGATTGAGAAACCATAGAGGCCTTACCTTCCAATGGCAGGAAGGGGCAAAATGAACCGTTCATTTTGTCAGAGTTTGAAAGCACACCAACAATATTTGGCCCTAAAACGCGCATGCCATAACTGTTGGCCTTTTCAACCAATTCCCGTTCCAAATCTTTCAGGCCGACTTCGCTGAATCCGGAAGTGATGACGATCATCCCTTTTGTGCCTTTGGCTCCCAACTCATCCACGATGGGAAGTACCGCCTTTGCTGGTATGGTAATAATGGCGGCATCAATATTCTCAGGAATATCACGGATTGTGGGATAAACTTTCAAGCCTAAGATTTCTGTTGCGGAAGGATTAACAGGATAAATTTCTCCCGGATACCCACCTTCAATTAAGTTTTTTACGACAGTGTAACCGATTTTACCGGGGGTAGCAGATGCACCCACTACCGCAATTTTTTTCGGCCTGAGCAGGCCATTCAAAGCCTCTTGATCCACGGGTGTGCCTCCTGAAAGTAAAAATGATAGGATTTGTCTTCTGTTCCCTTTGCTGAATTACAAAGGCCAGAATGGTTCGAAGTTGTCTGTCAAACTGTTATAAGGATACCGCATTTGTCACGAATTTTGAGTTAACAAAAATCCCTTTTTTGAGGTATTTTCATCATAATTTCACCGTTAATTAGACATGATAAACCTGAGGGTTGGCGCAATACGCCAGTTTCTCCCCCCTTAATCCGGCAATCAGGTTATCGGCTGCAATCAAGGCCATTTTTTGACGAGTTCGGGCGCTAGCGCTGGCAATGTGGGGTGTGATGATCAGGTTGGGAAGTTGTAACAAAGGATGATCGCGGGGTATTGGTTCGGGTTCAAAGACATCCAGCGCGGCTGCAGCCAGTTTTTTCGATTCTAATGCCCATTGTAGCGCTTGATGATCCACCAGACCGCCGCGGGCAGTATTGATGAATATAGCGCCGTCTTTCATTTGTTCAAAGCAAAAGCGGTTGATGAGGTGATGGTATTCAGGGGTGTAATAGGTGTGCAGGCTGATAAAATCGGATTCTTGAAGTAACCTATCCAAATCACGGTACTCGACTCCAAGTTCCTGCTCTGCTGCCTCATCTCGTTTAGGGTCATTGTAAAGAACTTTCATCGAAAAACCGATTGCGCGGCGGGCAACTGCTTTTCCAATTCGTCCAAAGCCGATGATACCGAGGGTTGCGCCGTGAACATCCACACCGGTTAGCACATCCGGCCCCCATGGCCGCCAGATGCCTTGGTGAACTTCGCGGTCGGCTTCGGCAACCCGGCGGGCAGCCGCCATCAACAATGCCCATGCAAAATCGGCGGTGGTTTCTGTCAGGACACCGGGTGTGTGACCTACCGGAATACCGCGGCGGGTAGCGGCTTCAATGTCAATGTTATCAAACCCAACCGCCATCTGGCTGATCACTTTGAGGCGGGGAGCGTTGTCAATGATCGCTGCAGTGAGGGCATCGGTCAACATGGTCAAGAGACCATCTACTCGTTGAACTTTTTCCAGGATGACCTCCGGCGGAGGAGGGTTCTCCGCCGGCCAGATTTCGACTTCCGCAACCTCGGAAATTTTTCGTACCGCGGGTTCATCAACGGTTCGAGTTACCCAGACGATCGGTTTATTCATAAGATGTCCTTTCCAAAGCCAGTTGAATCAATTCCTGAATATGCGGCGCAAGTTCGGAGGGGTTGGGGTGTAATCCTTCCACCAGCAAGGCGTTTTGGTAAAGCAGATCGATCGTTTTTTGAAGAATCGGCGAGTCGGGGGGGATTTGAAGCATGGACATGCAGATTGGATGTTGAGGATTGAGTTCGAGAATGGGTTTGGGAAGTTCAAAATTTTGATTGAGCAGCCGGTACACCTTTTGCACTTCCGGCTGAAGCGCTCCCTGCGGCATGACCAGCCGGAGAGGGGCGTGAAGCGGATGGCTTGAAAGTCGGACATCGCTAACCTCTTCACCCAGCGCTTGTTTGAAGCGTTGAATGAGCTCGTTGCTTTGTTCATTGGAGGATGCCGCTTGAGAGGTCTCGGCTGAACCCTCCTTCGGTAATTTGAGATCCTCGCCGGCTGCATTGACCAGATCATGACCGTTGTAACGCGGAATACGCAGGACAACGAATGGATCGAGGGGGTCGGTCATAAAAAGGACATCCATGCCACGGCTGCGGAAGATTTCCAGGTGAGGGCTGTTTTCAAGGCTTTTTGGACTGTCCCCAATCAAATAATAAATGCAGGTTTGGTTTGCGGGGGACTTCATCAGATAATCCTCCAGCGATATCCAGTCTTGCGGATGATTAAGCGAGTGAAAGCGCAAGAGAGGCTGCAAGGAGGTATCCAGATCGGCTTCGGCGGCGATGGCTTCCCGAATGCTGCGCCCGTGAGCAACCCAAAACCGGTTATATTCCTCCGGCTTCTCCTTCGCAAGGGTTTTCAGGCTATCTATTATTTTATTGGTCAAAATTCGTTTGATTTGAGCCATAACCCGGTTAGACTGGATTGACTCGCGGGATACATTGAGGGGTAAGTCCTCAGAGTCCACAACCCCATCTACGAAGTGGAGGAAGGCTGCCGGTAAAAGATCTTTACAGTATTCCTGAATCAGCACTTTTCTGGCGTAAAGTTTCAGGCCTTCTTCTTTTCTCAATCCGAGGGGAGTGCGTTCTGGGCTGGCAGGTATGTACAGCAGAGCATACAATTGGACGGGTGCATCAATTGCAAGGTGAAGTTTGAGGAGGGGGTCTTGAAAATCAAGAGTAAATTGGCGATAGAAATCCCGATATTCTTCTTCTCCAACCTGATGAGGCGGCTGACGCCACAAGGAGGTGCGACGGTTAGCAGGCTCTTTATCGCTGCCAATGTAAATTGGATAGGGGATGTAATCGGAGTGTTTCTTGATAATCTGACGAAGTCGCTTTTCATCACAAAATTCAACCGCATCTTCTTTTAAATGAATTTTGATGGTTGTTCCTCGTTCCGATTTGTCGGCAGGTTCGATGATAAACGTATCCTCTCCAGCGGAAATCCAGCGGGCAGGGGTATCATTGGGGCGGTAGGATCGGGATTCGACTTCGATTTTTTCTGCAACCATGAAGGCTGAATAGAAACCGACTCCGAATTGTCCGATGATGTCGTTGAGTTTTGCATCCCCCTTTTGGGCAGCCTCTAAAAAGGCTTTGGCGCCTGAATGGGCAATGATGCCAAGGTTTTGCGCCAATTCATCAGCATTCATGCCAATGCCGCTGTCGCGGATGATCAAAATCCGTTGTTGGGGATTGATTTCAATCCAGATGGCTAATTCGGCTTCAGGGTTAACGATATCTCGGTTGATCAGGGTTTCAAAATGGAGGCGGGTCAGCGCATCAGAAGCATTGGAAATGAGTTCCCGTAAAAACACTTCCCTTTCTGTGTAAAGAGAGTGGATCAGGATATTGAGCAATTGACGGGTTTCGGCCTTGAATGGCAGCGGTTGGGCATGGATTTCTGAAACG
Source organism: uncultured Bellilinea sp. (assembly GCA_938040735.1). Classification (GTDB taxonomy): domain Bacteria; phylum Chloroflexota; class Anaerolineae; order Anaerolineales; family Anaerolineaceae; genus Bellilinea. The sequence goes on along the minus strand of CALHYE010000007.1, from coordinate 119,580 downwards.
GGTTGAGACATCTTCCATCCTCCGTTTATGGTTTGAAAATGACGATGTTATATTAACCGAATTTTGTTAGATTTCTATCAAAATTCGTGTTCAGAGTGGATTTGAGGAAGTCCGATATTGCTAACCGGCTTTCTTGCCGTAAAGCGCCATGTTTTGTCTTACGATCAAATAAGGGACTTTCAAGGCGCCCATTTCCGGTAGAAGCGGGTTAGATATTTCCACATCATACAGAGAGGTGAACATCTCGCGGGTGACATCCAGATATTTCTTTAACGATGAAAGCGCCGAAAGGCGGAGATGCCCCTCGAATCGAAAAGTATCCACCCAGAGGGTGACCGGCTCCATGATTCGGTTGGGTTCGGTGGGGTCAAAATCGGGCGGTTCCTGGTGGGGAGGCATTAAATGATAGGAAATAATTTGATTGACGAAGATACTTAATTCGGGATGGAAAATTGGTTTTGGTTTCGCTCCGCCAGCTGGAATGAGAATTTTTGCGTTGAAAAGCGTCAAAACCTCAGGCGCAACATTGGTTCGCAGCCAGGTGCTAACCCGGATGGCTTCTTTGACCACTGCCTCTCCCCAGATTAATCTGCCGGTAAGATAAACCATCAACGGGACGACTTTTTCATCGGCAGCCGGTGTGATTACAATTTTTTCTGGCGCAGTCATGCTGTTTTTCCCCAATTTTACACTTTGACTGAATAACGGTCTTTGATGGCTGGAATGAGATATTCATTAAACGCGCGATTCTTATCGTAAAGCGGTTGCCATCCCCAATCTTTGCGGGCGGCGCTGTCGTCCACATCGGCTGGCCAGGAATCCACAATTGCCTGCCGGCTTGGATGGGGTTTAAAGATGACTTCGGCCTTCGGAAATGCCTGCATCACAATCTCATAAATTTCCTGCGCCGTCAAACTGAAACTGGTCACATTGTAAACCAGGTGTTTCAAATTTTCTTTGGGGGCGCTTTCCAGCATGAGCAAGGAACGAATGGCGTCGGGCATTGCCATGAAGGGCAGGCAGGTATCAGGGCGGACGAAGCAGACATACGGCACACCTTGAGCCGCATGATGGAGCATCTCTGGACCGTAATCGCTCGTACCACCGGTTGGGATTGTATCGGCGCTGATTAAGCCGGGGAAACGAATGCAGCGAAAATCAATGGTATTCGGAGTATGATCGGCTGCCAGCTGGCGGTAATGACGGGTGTAATACCTTCCGAGATGTTCGCAATACAACTTATTACAGCCGTACATGGTGGTGGGTTCCAGCCACATCCATTCTTTTATCTTTCCTGCAGTATGTTTGGTTTCCAAATCCGGCAAACCGTAAGCAGCAATGGAGGAGGGGTAGATGAACTTTACGGGACGTCCCTGCCAGCCGGATTGTTCCACGGCTAACCGCAAGAGATTCAGGGTGCCTTCGACATTGACGCGGTGGGCGGTTTCGGGGTTGTATTCCGCTTTGGTAGAAAGGATGGACGCCAGATGATAGATTGTGCGGATTTCAAACTCAGCCACCAACCTGCCGAGCAACATGCCATCCAGAATGTCCCCCTGAATGGAGCGCAGGCAGTATGAACGCAGCGATTCATCCAGCGGCTGAACATCCAGCGCAACGATATCCACTTTGCCTTCTTTGCCGAGATGAGTGATCAAACCATGACCCATTTCACCGTTTGCACCGGTGATCAGAACCACTTCTTTGCGCATAGGGCTCTCGCTTTCTCCAAGGAAAGGATAGGGTGAGATTGAAACAAACGAGCTGTTCAAGAATTGAATGAGTATTCTTCAATTACATCTTAATTGTATCGGTTAACTCCAACCTGTCATCTTACAAAAGTCATTATTTTCAGCAGTCAAGGGTTAGTCTGCCGATTCGATGGGATGTTTTTTCAATGCCAGCCGTTCTTTTTCCTCGTGAATTAAAGCCAGTTGTCTTTTGACTTCATCCCACTGTTGACCCGCCAGCGGATACCAGCGCATGGTCAACCAACTGATGGTCAACAAGATGGCTGGAATCAGCATCCATGCCAGCAAAATTCCGCTTTCGGCCTGAGCGGTTTGTAAGCCTTTGGGTAGAAGAGGATCATAGTCATTGGCCTGTAAAATCCATAAAAATGCGGCTTGAGCGAGGCTGATGGCCGGTTTAGTGACAAGACTGTTAATGCCGGCGTACATTCCTTCGCGACGCAGGCCGGTACGCTGTTCGTCATAATCAATCACATCCCCATTCATAATCGGGATCAGGTACATCCCGCCCGCAAAACCAACCCCAATCAAGAAAAAACCGGCAACCGCAGGAATCAGCATTTTACCGCCAAGCAGCATGATCACACAGCCAGCCGCAAAGGCTGCCAGCCAAACGCGAACGCAGATTTTTACGCCCCACGAATCACGTTGACGAATCCAGAAGACAATCCCAAACACAATACCGGCGGCCAATCCGAGATAAAGCGGCAGGGGGGTGGTCATAATTTCATCAAAATAATAGGCTACACCCTGCATCAGGCTGGTTTGAATGTAAATGACGGTGAAACTGACCACCAGAAAGATGACAAATGCAAAGTTTAGAAAACTTTCTTTCAATGACTTGAAAAATGGAAATTGCTCGTCCTGTTGGGCAAATACTTTTTCCTCGTAAAAAAAGGTGCTGAAAAAGATAATAAACCCCAAAAAAATTGCCATCCCAATCAAAAGAAAGCGGTAACCGGAGGGGTCATCCCCCGGGCCGGGCTGAATCGCAGCGATGACAAACGGTAAAACGTTTGGAAAAATCATAAAGATGATTTTCCAAATGAAAATGCTGCTGCGGGCTTTGTTAGAGACTGCCATTTCATAGGGCATGATGTAAATGCTGGTGGCAATGGCTGTGTAAAGAATGTCATATACAAACAAGCCAATCAGCATTTGAGAAAACATGATTCCCTGAGAAACAGGCAGATCTAACCATAGAAAAATGAAGCCAAGGGTCAACAGGGGCGCCCCGTAACGGATATAGGGCCGCCGCCTTCCCAGTTTGGATTTGGTGCGGTCGCTGATGAAACCGAAGAGAGGGTCGTTGATTGCGTTCCAGATGCCGAAAAGTAACCAGACCAGACCGGCTAAATTCGGTTCAAGTCCGCGTACCCGAGTGAAATAGTAAGTGAGCGCCCCTCCACCAACAATGGTTTGAAGCATTGCAACGGAAGAATCCGCCAGCGAGATCCAGATGCGACTTTTCCACGGAATTCGTTCTTCTATGATTGGGTTAACCATCTATTTACTCCCTTACGGTATTGAGTTGAATTTCAAAGAAGCAGGGTTTCGAAAACTTATCGAAACCCTGCTTCAATTTATTCGAGGAATAACAAACTCTCTCAATTCCAAATCATGCGTTGACGCTTTGTTTGCGAAACCAGGTTCGCCACTCTTTATTTTCCCAAACGACCAGTATTGGGGCTGCAACAAAAATTGAGGAATACGTTCCGCTAAACAAACCGACCAGCAAAATGATTGCAAATTCCCGCAGGGTTACCCCGCCGAACAAGGCCAGCGCAAGCAGCATAAATTCAACCGTCATCAGTTGGGTGTTGATTGAACGCTGTAAGGTCTGAACAATCGAGTGATTAGCCAATTTTTCAAAGGGCAATTTGCGTAAAAATGCACTGTTTTCGCGAATTCGATCAAACACAACAATCTTGTCTTGGGTCGAAAAACCGATGACGGTCAGTAAGGCGGTCAGGAATAATGAGTCCATCTGCCATCCCCAAAGGACTGATCCAATACCGGTGATGCTGAATACCACCAAAATGTCATGGATCATCGCGATGATGGCGCATACGCCGTAGCGGAAGGCGTGAGGGATGCCGCGGAAGGCGTAGGTGATGTAGAGAACCACGGCAAGCGCTGCAACGGCAACTGCGAGGGCAGCCCGGTTGGTTACCTGTGCGGCAATTACCGGGCCGACGCTGTCGAAGCGGTTGACCAGAATTTGCTCGACACCAAACCTCTCTTCCATGGCGCTGACCACTCGAATTTTAGCCTCTTCATCCATGAAGGGAGACCGAATGACCAGGATATCCCGCTGGCCGGAAGGGCCGGCGGCAGTTTGAACCTGTACTTCTCGAAAACCCAATTCGTTGTAAATTTGAACCACTGCCTCAGTGGGAGGTAAATTGGCGGTTGGGAATTGAAGTTCAAGAATGGTGCCGCCACTGAAGTCAATTGCCAGCGGCAGGCCATTGATGGCTAAGATGATCAAGCCGGGTAAAATCACCAGCAAAGATAGGGCAAAGAAGAAATAGCGTTTTCCAAGGATATCTAACATCGTGTCTGCCTCTATATTCCGAACAATTCGGGACGTTTTTCGGGCTCCTTGATCGACTCAAGGAACAGACTTAACAATGTACGGGTGACAAACAAAGCCGTGAACAGACTGACCGCGACGCCTAAAGCAAGAGTCAGAGCAAAGCCCTTGACAAAACTGGCTCCGAATGCCGAACCGAACCAGAAGAGGATGCCGCTGGTGATTAGTGCGGCGATGTTCGAATCACGGATGGAAGGCCAGGCGCGCCGCCAGCCAAGATCAATTGCCTGGCGAATGGTTCGACCGTTGCGCAGTTCTTCTTTCAATCGTTCAAAAATAAGAATATTGGCGTCTAATGCCGCTCCCGTGCTTAGCAGGAAACCCGCAATCCCCGGCAGGGTGAGGGTCACCGGAATGGCCTTGAAAATTGCAAAAGTCAGCAGTGCGTAGAAAATCAATGCTAAATCGGCAACGATACCGGGCACGCGGTAATAAATTGCCATGAATAACATCACAATCGAGAAACCAATCAGACCAGCCATTAAGGATTTTTCTAGCGAATCCTGACCAAGGGTCGGGCCGATGACGCGAATCTGCTCAATATTTAGCGGAATCGGCAGCGAACCGTAACGTAACTGAACGGCGAGGGAATTGGCGCTCTCGGCCGTGAAACCACCTCGAATGACCCCTTGACCGTCCTTGATGGGCTGTTCGATTACCGGTGAAGAGATGACTTTTTTATCCAAAACGATGGTTAAGTATTTGCCAACATTTCGGGTGGTCCATTCTTCAAAAATTTTACCGGCATCTGGATTGAATTCAATGGCTACTTCGTATTCGTTCAATTGACCGCGCACCACCCCCACCGATTTCAAATCTTTGCCGGTGAGGATGGTGTGATAGCGAATCTTGCCATCCTCTTCCGTTGGCTGAGTAACTGGTTCGGCTAATCCAAAATCGGTCAAAATTTCGGTACCGGGGGGTAGGGGAGTGTTTCCCGTGTCAACAAATTCCAGTTGACCGACCTGCCGAATCGGATTGATGACTTCTTCGGCGTCTGTGGCGCCGGGAAATTCACCAACGATGATTCGTTCGCCGGCTGTTTGGAATACCACTTCACTGACCCCCAAGGCATTGGAGCGATTTTCCAGAATGGTGGCAGCATCCTGTAAATTTTGTTGGGTAACGGTAATTTCGGGTGGGACGCTTAGAATGACCTGCATCCCTCCCCGCAGATCCAAACCGAGTACGGTTTCAAATTTCTTTTCAAAAGCGCCGATCTTAATTCCCGGATTATTCGGCAGATCGATCCAGATTGCCAGAGCAAAAATTAGAAGAATGATGATCAAGTTGACAAGACGACGATTCATTAATGCCAGGCCTCCGATTCATGCAAATGCCAGCGCTCCGCTGGCGATGAAGGAGATTATACTCCTATTAGCACAGGTTTGGTAGGGACGCTATTCACTTCCATGAGCGATTTACGAATTTTTACTTGACAGTTCTAAATGGGTGAAGGTACAATAATGCGGCTTTTTGAGCAGGGATTTTGCCGAAATTCGGCTATCGAAGATAGGAGTAACAGGAATGGTACCACTTCCAAAGCGGAAACTTTCGAAAGGACGGCGCGACCGTCGGCGAGCTCACGACGCGCTGCAGAATACCAACTTGGTACAATGCAGCCAGTGTGGAGAGATGCGGCTGCCTCATACCGTTTGCCCCAATTGCGGCTATTATCAGGGTCGTGAAATTATCAGTATGGAAAAGGCTGAGAAAAAGAAATAACTCAAAGTCTGTTAGGTGAAATCTTAGAAAAGGCTGCCTTTTGGGGCAGCCTTTTTGCAGTGATTAAAGCGCCCAGGCGAGCATAAAACCGATGATTGCCAGTATTAGACCAAGGTGTAAGAATAAATCGCTTTCAACCAACCAGCCGTTCAAGAAAAACTGCATGATGAAATTAAGAAGGATCAAAATTAACCCCAACAACGGCAACAACCCCTTACGATTTGCCAGAAAGGAAGAAACTTTATCCAGAAATTGCGAGAGTTTTTCCAGCATGTGCTCCTTAAGCCTCGCTTTTTACAGGGGTTGGGCGCTTGAGGTATGGCCGGTAGGCGCTTAATAATCGTCCTGGCAGCGAGCCTTTGATCTTGATGTATTCTCCAAAAGGTTGGCTCTCTTCTACTTTGCCAAACTCGTGGAATTGAGCAATTAACTGTCCTTCGCGGTAAGGGATATAAACCGTGATTGGCGCAAAGTTCTCGAACAAAATGTTCTCAACTTCACGAAGTAAATTGGAAAGCCCTTCGCCTGTTTTTGCGGAGATTGCGACCGAACTGGTGAATTGACCTAAAGCGCTGCGAATCGCTTCAGTATCGGATATCCGGTCAACTTTGTTCAATGCGGTAATCGTTGGAATATCTTCACAGCCAATGTCCAGAAGAGTCTGTTGAACGGCTTTCCATTGTTCCCAGGCATTCGGATGAGTCACATCCAATACGTGAAGCAGCAAGTCGGCTTCGGTGATCTCTTCAAGGGTTGCCCGAAAGGCGGCAATTAATTGAGTGGGTAATTTTTGAATGAATCCGACGGTATCGGTAAAAAGGACGGTATGACCTCCGGGCAATTCAACCCGACGGGTGGTTGGATCTAATGTGGCGAATAATTGATCGGCAACATACACATCCGCTTTGGCAAGGGTGTTCAACAGGGTGGATTTGCCAGCATTGGTATATCCTACCAGCGCTACAATCGGAATATTGGAGCGGCGGCGCTGCTCACGATAACGCTGGCGGTGAGCGCGCACCTTTTCCAATTCTTCCTTCAAGCGGGCAATGCGTCGGCGAATCTCGCGACGGTCAACTTCCAATTGGGTTTCGCCCGGGCCGCGTAAGCCGACCCCGCCGGTTGAACCCGTTCGGCCACCTCCGCCGCCGGTTTGGCGGGCGAGGTGCGTCCAGGCTCTGGTGAGCCGGGGCAGGCGGTACTCGTAGTAAGCCAGTTCGACCTGTAAAATGCCCTCACGGGTATTGGCATGACGAGCGAAAATGTCCAGTATCAGCGCCGTGCGATCAATTACCCGTACCTGATCACCAAATCGCTCTTCCAATTCTCTTTGATGACGGGGCGACAGTTCAGTGTCAAAAATGACCAGATCGGCTTGAGTTTCCTCGACCAGCATCTTAATCTCTTCGACTTTGCCGGAACCGATAAAGGTATCCGGATTGGGCTTGTCCAAATGCTGGGTTATTTCACCGAGGATTTCGACTTCTGCCGTATCTGCCAAGAGAGCCAGTTCGGCCAATGAATCTTCTAAGGGGAGTAAACCGGGGTCGCCGGATAAGTCCACTCCGACAAGAATGGCGCGTTCGCGCGGCGGTTGAGTAGGTTCAGCTATCTTTTTTGCCATTGGGTTCGTTATTTTCTCTTATTTTTTCAGCCAGTTAATGATACGGTCTATGGCTTCCTTCAAGCGGTCGGTGGGAACACCCAGAGATATGCGGACGTACCCTTCCCCGAATTTGCCATAAACAACCCCCGGCGTAACGCTGACGCCGGTTTCTTCTAACAATTGAGAACAAAAGGCGGCGCTGTCGGAGTGACCAGCCGGCAGGTGTGCCCAAATGTAAATGGCGGCTGGCGGAGTTTCTACCGTAAAACCGGCTTCGCGCAAGCCGCTCAGGGCAATATCTCTTCGGTATTGGTAAATTTGATTGCGTTCTTCCAGCCAGGATTGATCGCCAGTAAGGGCAACAGCGCCGGCCTGTAAAATGGCTTCAAAGTGAGAGGAATCCATCTGGCTTTTATAGGTATGCAGGTAGCGGATGACCTCTGGGTTGCCAACCGCCATTCCTAAGCGCCAGCCTGCCATATTGTAAGTTTTTGACAAAGAATTGAACTCGATGGTCACCTCTTTCGCACCCGAAACTTGTAAAATGCTGGGGGCTTTATAGCCGTCGAAGCAAATGTCCACATAGGGCGCATCATGAGCAATCAAAATTTGATGTTTATGGGCGAATGCCACCGCTTTTTCAAAAAATTCAACCTTTGCAACGGCTCCGGTGGGGTTGTTGGGGTAGTTCAGCCACATCAATCGGGCTCGTTCCAGCACCCATTCGGGAATAGAATCCAGATCAGGCAGGAAATGATTTTCCCACAGCAGCGGCATTGGATAAATTTGACCGCCGGCTATGATGGCGCTGGATTGATAAACCGGATAACCGGGGTTAGGTACCAACACAATATCGCCGGGATTGATGCATACTTGAGTGAGATTGAAGATGCCCTCTTTGGAGCCCAGCAGAGCAATGGTTTCTTTTTGCGGATCTAAATCAACCTGAAAGCGGTTGGCGTAGTAGGCTGCAATGGCTCTGCGAAATGCTAGCGTGCCCCCATTAGGGGTGTACCCATGGGCATCGGGACGGCGGGCGGTGGAAATTAACGCTTCGGTGATGAAATCCGCTGGCGGCAGGTCGGGAGATCCCATGTCAATGCGGATCACATCCATGCCAAGAGCCTTGAGCTCCGCAATTTTTTGGCTCAGACTGGCAAAGAAGTAGGGCTTGAACGATGCAATTCGGTCAGCCGGACGAAAGATGGACTTATTGTGATTCATAGGCTTCCGTTTTGTTGGTGGGGGTTAGCAAAGATGCAAAAAGTCGCGCAGTTTTCAGGTCGGGCGGTTCAATGTGATGTGGCACAAGGATGTGAAAAGTGGAACCCGGGCATTTTTCTTCATCGTAGCCGTTGGATTCCACCCAGATAGCGCCCCCATGGGCTTCGATAATGCCTTTGGCAATGTGCAATCCCAGACCCGGGCCGCCGCCTTTGAATTTGGTCTTACCGCTTGAGTGGAGAGCGACATTGCCAATGCGAGAAAATTTCTCGAAGATGATTAATTGATCTTCCGCATCAATGCCGATACCTTCATCGGTGATGGCGACCTCAATAAAACCGGGTAATTTGCGCCCATGGATGATAATTTTGCCATGGTCGGGTGTGAACTTAATGGCATTAACGACCACGTTTCGGAAAACCTGTAAAAGCCTCTCGGGATCGCCGAAGGTTAATTCTTCGTAACCGGCAAATGGATGGATGATTAACGATTGATGACGTTCCTGAAGCGCAGATTGCAATTCGGCTTGAAGTAACTGGAGTAAACGATTGATCCAAACCGGTTGTATGTTGAGGCTAAGCAAACGATTATCAATGAGAGAAACATCAATCATGTCGTCAATGATGGTCCGCAGGCGGCGCGCACCATTGGAAATGCCATCCACCATGGCACAATAGTCCTTCAAACCGTTTTGCTGCTCTAGCATTTCACGCAGCATGGCGGTATAACCCTCAATCAGGGTGAGCGGTGTTTTTAGCTCGTGGGCGGCAACTGCGATGAAGTCAGATTTGCTTTTATCCAGTTTTTCTAAATTCTGGCGAGTCTGTTCCAGTTGAGCGGTGAGATGGCTCACTTTGGCTTCCATCTCCAGGACGGCGCTTTTTTCAATAATGTAGTTGAATAGGGGCAAAATATTGATCACAAGCCCCAACGCTTGAGTTTCGTCAAGGACTTCCTGACAGGTTTCGATGGTGATTTGTTGAAGCAGAATGGTGAATTTTAATAAGCTGCTTGCGCTCACTTCCAGGTCGGTGAGTGTCAATGAAAGCGACCAGTCGGTCAGTACAGAATCCAACCAGGCCGGATCTCCGGTTTCTACGGCCTGTTCAAGTTTGGTGAAAAAGGATTCAACCTGTATACGAAGGTCATCGCGTAATCCCGCCCCGCGTGCCATGGATTGAAGTACACGATTGATCCAGACCGGTTTAATGGTTCTGAGCAATTCCAATTCGTTCATCGAGTTAAGTTTATGCTATTTTTGGGATTTTTACCAAGAGTTATTCATATGCGGTTAACCAGTGATGGATGGTCTCTCCAATGATACCCAGACTTTCTGCCGATACTTTATCAAGAGTATCTTGCCGGGTGTGCCAATAAGCATAGTCAAAGTCAATGACATCAACTGCCGGAAATCCTCGCTCTAAAAAGGGAGTGTGATCATCAAGGATGCTGTATTTATATTGGGGGATAAAGTACTTTTCAAATCCCAATGAGCGTGCTGTTTCCCAAATTTGATTGGCAAGTTGCGGGTCAGAATTTCTTTCCAGGTAGATGTTCAGGTCAGCATCCCCGATCATATCCAAAATGACGACCGCGGTTGGATTAATGGTAATCTCTTCCACAAATGCTCGAGAACCCAAGATCCAGTCCCAACCGGCGATATTTCCCTGATCTTCTGCATCGAAAAACACCAGCCAGATTTCAATGGGTAAATCGGGCGGCAGGCTGCGCGCTAGTTCCAGTAACACAGCCACACCCGATGCGCCGTCGTTTGCGCCGGGGACGGGTTGATTGCGCTGCAAAAGGTCGGCATCTTGATCGCTGAAGAAGCGTGAATCATAGTGTGCGCCAAGGATGATTTGTTTAGCCCCTGGATTGAGCCGCTTTGCAATCACATTCGTAATTGGGTGTCCCATGCGCTGGGTTTGGTGTAATTCTAACTGCCACCCGGCATTTTGGGTTTGCTCAATAATGTACTCGATCGTTGCCTGATGCGCCTGACTGCCGGGAGTGCGAGCGCCGAAGGACAGCTGTACTTCTACCTCTTTGAAGGCGCGGGTTTTATCAAAGCGGAAGACAGGGGAAGGGTTTTCGCCAAACCAATCGCTGATCAGCAAGCCGCTGATCAGAAAAATTATCAATAGGGCAAGGGCGTGAAAGGGAGATTTTTTCATGGTGTTGTAACTGTTTTAATCCCCGATTCTTCAAAAAAGTTTTGTAAATCCCGCAGCGAACGTTCAGCATATGCTTGAGCGCGGGCGCGCTTGCCTTTAATGGGTTCTGGAAGTTCAGGCAAGATGCCAAAATTGGCTTTCATCGGTTGGAAGTCTTTCATCGAAGCATGGGTGACATAATGACACAACGCTCCCAACATGGTGGTTTGCGGCAGGGTTAGAGCCGGCTGACCCTGAGCCAGTCTGGCGGCATTCATTCCTGCCAGCAAGCCGGTAGCAATATTACCCATGTAGCCCTCAACGCCGGTAATCTGTCCGGCAAACAAAAGGTTTTCCCGCTGACGAGCCTGCAAGGATGGCTTAAGCAGAAGCGGCGAGGCGATGAATGTGTTGCGGTGCATTTGACCGTAGCGGACGAACTCAGCATTTTGCAGACCGGGGATCATGCGCAAGACCCGTTTTTGCTCCGGGAAAGTTAGATTGGTTTGGAAGCCGACCAGATTATAGAGCGTACCAGCCAGATTGTCTTGCCGCAACTGAACCACGGCAAAGGGGCGTTTGCCGGTGCGCGGGTCTTTCAGACCGACCGGCCGCATCGGGCCGTAAGCCAGCGCCAGATCCCCTCTTTGAGCAAGGATTTCGACCGGTAAACAGCCTTCAAAGAAGCGTTCCATGCCAGCGCGAACGCCGGCTTCAACCTCTTTTTCAAATTCACGCAATGAAATCCGTTGAGCGCTGCGTAACGCCTCTACAAATGCAAAATATTCATCGCGGTTCAGAGGACAATTGATGTAATCCCCTGCTTGTTCCTCACCAATTCCATAGCGCGAGGCTTTGAAAGCAATCGAGAAGTCAATTGAGTTCACATCAACAATTGGAGCAATTGCGTCGTAAAAAAACAGGCGATTTTCTCCGCTGAAGTTTTGAATGGACTCTGCCAGTGCAGGCGAGGTGAGCGGACCGCTGGCAATGACTACGATACCGGCAGGGAGGGTCTTTACTTCCTGTCGGATGAGATGGATGCGGGGATGATGGATAATCCGCTCGGTGACCATGCTGGCAAAGGCATGGCGGTCAACGGCCAATGCTCCACCTGCCGGTAATGCAGTGGCTTCGGCACATTGGAGCAGTAAAGAACCCAAACGGCGGATTTCCTCTTTCAGCAAGCCGGAAGCGCGGTCAATTAAGTTTGAGCCCAGCGAGTTGGAACAGACCAGTTCGGCAAGATAGCCGCTTACATGCGCGCCGGTTTGAATATCCGGGCGCATTTCGTAAAGGAAGACTTCGCAGCCCAATTCGGCTGCCTGCCAGGCCGCTTCACTGCCGGCTAATCCACCACCGATCACTATGATTTGCTTCATCATCCAATTTCCAATCGAAATTCTACCATGTTTGGGGTAAATTGCTCTGGCATAAAACTTGCACCAATTGAGGTTGATCAGTATACTCTTCTAAGGGAGCCGGGTGAAATCATGTTTCAAATCCAAAGTCCCAGTATCCGCACGGTAACAACTGCGCATCTGACGCAGACGATGACCCTCCTGAACCAGACGGTTGGGGAACTGTATCAGCAAATTCAACAAGAATTGACCAACCCGGCTTTGGAGCTGGTCGAAGAACGCCGTTGCCCCACCTGCCATCGGGTATTGCCGGGTCAGGGGGAATGCCCGGTGTGCAGCCGGCCGGTCAGCATGCAGGCGGAAGAACCGGTGGTTTTTGTATCACCGCGAGAAGAGTTTTACTCGTCCGGTGGTACAGGCACGGATTTGATCCCCGATGAACCCGTTTCTCCGATTGTGGAAGAATTACCCGTTTTTATATTGCGGCAAATTGCGGTTGAATTGGAGGGGGAGGAACGCCGAATTGCGGCGTTTTTCCTGACCCATCTGGATGAGGACGGATTTTTGACCATTGCGCCGGTTGAAATTGCTCAGTATTTTCATGTTCCGCTTTCAAAAGTGCTTCGTATCAAACATCTGATCCAGCGCGCTGAACCGGTTGGCGTGGGTTCGGCTAATCCACAGGAGGCCTTGTTGGTGCAGCTGGAGGTGTTGAATGAAACGAAATCTACTCCTGAATTAGCCCGGCGGATCATTGCCGAGGCGATGGATTTGCTCACCCATCGTCAATATACTGAAATTGCCCGAAAATTAAATGTGACTCACCATCAAGTTCAGGACACGGTGCGATTCATTGGTGAAAACCTGAATCCTTTCCCGGCACGCGCTCATTGGGGGGATGTGAGAAATCCATCGCCAAAAGCCGGTGAGGTGTACTATCACCCGGATATCATCATCAGTTACCTGAACAACTCTCCCGAAAACCCATTGGTGGTTGAAATTATCCTACCGATTCGCGGATATCTGAGAGTTAATCCTCTCTTTCGGCAGGCCGCTCGGCTTGCCAGTGAAGAAACTCGCATCGGGATGAAAAATGATTTGGAGCGGGCGGCATTGTTTGTCAAGTGCTTGCAGCAGAGGAACTTTACCATGCAGCGCCTGATGCAGCGAGTGGTCAGTATTCAGCGAGAATTCATTTTACATGGTGACCGTTTTATCAAACCTTTGACTCGCGCTTCTCTGGCGGAGGAGTTGGGTGTTCACGAGTCGACCATTTCACGGGCGGTTTCCAATAAAACAGTTCAGCTGCCCAATAAAAAAATAATTCCTCTGGCGAACTTCTTTGACCGCAGCCTGAATGTGCGGACGGCCTTGCGGGAAATTATTTCAAGAGAAAAAAATCCCCTTAGTGATTCTCAACTGGCGCGTTTGCTTGCTCAACAGGGTTATGAAGTTGCTCGGCGAACGGTGGCGAAATATCGGGCAATGGAAGGCATCCTCCCTGCCCATTTACGCAGAGTTAATCAGGTTTAGGTATGAGAGATGTAATCAGTCGCCCGATTCAGGCTTTGTTTGGTAACAAACTTAATAAAATCGAAACCCATACAGCTATTCAAAATTTGCTGGAATTAATCTCCGAGCCGGCGCTGGTATATGATTTGGAAGGTAACCGGGTCCTTATGGCAAACAGCGCTTTTTTGGTGCTTTCGGCTTATTCCCAGCAGGAAGTCATCAATGAAAATTTAGAGAATTTGTTAGAAAACCCCAGCCCGGAAGAAATTTTGAAAGAAGACAGTTCTACGGGAACATTAAAAAGCCGCAACCGCATCAGTATCCCGGTTGAAATCCGAAAAAGTGTGCTGGATCAACAAACCGGTTATGTGGTTTTGAAGGTTATTTCGCAGACCGACCTTCAATATCTTAGCGGTTCCTGGCAAAAGCGATTGTTGACCACATTTCAGATGATGCCCCGGGTTGTGGAAAATTCGTCTGAAGATTGGCTTGAAACCATCCGGCGTTTATTGGATTTGCTGAAAGGACTATTTGAGACCAATCTGATCTGTGTTTACCATGCCAATCCCGAATTCCCCGAATTGCGAAAGTTGATCAGTCTCGAAGAGTTGACCGTATTCCCGGATACATTGCCGTCTTCTGACCTGATTCGCCTGTCATTGCCTGCGTTGTGGACACCGGGAAAGCGGATGACCACTCACTTGCATCGTTCGGCAAGGATAGCCGGTGTCACTTATGTTGCCAGTGTTGCCATTGGTCAAGATAATGCCTTGGAAGGTTTGGTTGTGATCGGTGGAATGGAAACTCAGCCGCCACCTCTGTTATTGGAAACCATTGAAGCGCTGGCGGATTATATTTCTCAAGTGATCACCCGTTCCGTTTTGGAAGCCAATCTTAAGAGAGAATTTGAAAGGAAAGAATTTCAAATTCAATTGTATTCATCGGTTTATGAAGAAGTTCAGGAAGGGGTAGTGGTGGTTGATCCGGATTCGGTCATTATCGAAATCAATCCCGCTGCAGAATTATTATTTGGTTACACTCGTAATGAGGTTCAAGGGGAGCGGGTTGAAAATATCCTGATCACACCCGATCGATTTCTACCGGCGCTTGCCAATGTGGTTACGACCAAAGCTCAATCTTTGCTGGAAAACATTACTTTACATCGGCGAGATGGTCAAACCTTTGCAGCGGATGTGAAAATAATCCCGATCCAATCTGACGGCCAGTTATCGGGGGTTGTCCTTCTGGTTCGAGATATCAGCGTGCATGAGCAAATTTTGGCGCAATCCCGCCAATTGGAACAACGCGCCTTTTTGGGGGAGTTTATGGGCGTTTTTGCCCATGAAGTTCTCAATCCGATCAACAACATTTCAACTGGATTGCAAATATTATCGCGCCGGCTGGCTAGTGAACATTCCCTTCAAGAATTGGTGAGCCGCATGGAAAATGATTGTGAACGCTTGCATCATCAGATGGAAGCGCTAAAAACCTATGCCAAGCCTTATGAACCCAAGCAAGAATTGGTAGAAATTCCACAATTGCTGAATCGCATATTGGAACGCTGGCGACCTCGCATGGAGAGGCTGAATGTTCGTCATGTATTTCAGCCGGCAGAAAAATTACCACCGGTAAAAGGTGATTGGCGGGCGCTCGATCAAGTTTTCAATAACCTGATCAGCAATGCAATTGATGCCATGAAAGAAAATGGCGGGGTTTTGAGCGTCAGGGTCAGTCTTTCGACGCTAGTATCTGCTCATCCACATCTGGAGATTGCCGTGTCCGACAACGGCCCTGGTATCCCCGATGACATTCGAGAAAAAATCTTTGAGCCATTTGTGACGACCAAAGCCAGCGGTACGGGATTGGGTCTGTCTATAACCAAACGAATTGTCACCGCCCACCGTGGAAGCATTACTTTCAATAGTTATCCGGGCGGTACTGTATTTCGCATATTTCTACCTGCCAGTGAGGAAGCCTGATTATGTCCATTACAATTCTCGTCGTTGATGATGAAGCCAATGCAAGAAAAAACATCTCGGATTACCTCACCCCCTTGGGATATGAAGTGATTGGTGTGCCCACATTGAGCGATGCCCGCACCTGTTTACAGCGGGGTAATGGCGATGTGGTTCTTCTCGATGTTTCGCTGCCTGATGGGTATGGACCTAGTCTCTTGTATGAAATGCAGAAGATGCCCTACCGCCCACCCATTATCATCATTACTGCCCACGGGGACATAGATATGGCAGTAGATGCCATGAAGAATGGGGCACACGACTTTTTGACTAAACCTATTCAATTGACCCAGTTGGAAAACTCCATTATAAGGGCCTGTGAAATCGTGCAAATGCGCAGAGAACTGGCTCATTTGCGGCAAAGCCAAAAACAAGGTATTTCATTTGTGGTTGGTAAAACCCCTTCTATGGAGTCGCTGCTCAGTCAGGCGCAGAAGGCTGCGCAGGCTCAGGTTTCGGTTCTGATAACCGGTGAAACCGGCTCCGGAAAAGAGGTGCTTGCCCGGTTCATTCACAGTACCGGACCTCGTTCCAACAAGCCATTTATTGCGATCAATTGTGCAGCGATTCAACCCACCGTACTGGAATCGGAATTGTTTGGTTATGAAGCAGGAGCATTTACCAGCGCTGAGCGACGCAAAAATGGCCTGATGGAAGTGGCAGATGGGGGTATATTGTTTCTGGATGAAATATCTTCCATGCCCCTGGATATTCAGGCAAAATTGTTAAGAGCGATTGAAGAACACGCCTTCCGGCGCGTGGGCGGCACAAATTTGATTCAGGTGGATGTTCAGGTGCTGGCTGCGTCCAATCGCAACTTAAAAGAGATGATTCAAGAGGGTAGTTTCAGGCAGGATTTGTATTACCGCCTTAAAGTTGTTGATTTACATTTACCGCCCCTCCGCGAAAGGAAGATGGATATTCCAGAATTGGTGGGATTCTTTATCCGTCAATATAAAGCCAAATTGGGGGTTAATGTGGACGATATTACGCCGCGGGCAATGCAGGCTTTAATGGAGTATGACTGGCCGGGTAATATCCGTGAATTGAGTCACGCTATTGAACGTGCGATGCTTTTTTGTGAGGGCCGGGCTATTGATTTACCGGACTTACCGGCGGATATAGCGCGTCTGAACGGCTAAGCGGTTTCTGGCACAATTCTTGCATCATACCCTTCCAGCAGAGATCAACGGGAGGAAGGGAATGATGATTTTTGAAATGACCAAGAATGATTTTTTGCTGACCACGGCCGGGGTAGCTTTAGCCTTGGGCGTTATCATGTGGTTGATCGGTGTGATTGTGCTGGTCAGCCGAGTTCTGGGTGGCGAAATCAAGCGAATTGCTGAACAAACCGCCCGGTTGGCTCAAAAAGGGATTGCCGAAGAGATTGCCGGTTTGATTGGTAACGCAGCCGGACTGGTCGAATCCCTGAATCAATTGGTGCGCACGGCGGCTGGTATAGGCGTATTTTTGATCATTGCCGGCATGTTGATGATCGCCGCAGCCTTTGGGTTGGCTTTTCAAATCCAGTAATCCTTAATCCCATTGTCGTCCAATCAAAAAGCAAAAGGAGCCCCAATGCCATCCGCAGACCTCCTTGAAGTGTTGAAAACCGATTTACCAGCGGAAGATGTGCCGATTGTCTTTTCGGCCCTAAAGAGAGACCCTCTTGTTTGGGAAGCCGTCCAAAATATCTTGACTTTCCATGGGTTGAGCGCTGAGCAAAAGACCAGAGAGAACTGGATGCCAGCCAATCTGGTGTTGAGGATTTTGAACAGCCGCATGGATTTGGCTGCCTTGCAAGGCGACCACTTTCCCTCGGTTGAACCCTCGATTCGGAAGAGAGCGCTGGAAACTTTTGAAAATTTACTCCGCACTGCCTCCAAACCGCAAAATTTGAGAGAGGCGGGCCTAATTGCTCTGGCTTTGCGGGAGCGGCGTCGCAAGACTCAAACCTGGCTTGGATTGATGGATGAACTGAAGTCCATCAACTTGAAAAACAAGAATTTTCTGATTGAATTATGGAAAACCCCTCTACTTTGTCTGTTTGGCCTGATTCCGGATCAAGAATATTTATTAAAAGCATTGTTAAGCAAAGAGGATTTTTCCCTCTCTAAAGCATGGATAACCCACATTCTACTAGGAAGCCCGACCGATGAAGAGGAAACAAAGCGCTTGTTCCTGTTGGCATTGACGGAAATTCCACTTCCTCAACAGGTTGAATGGCTGGTTTATCTAAGAGGTTTTGATGAGCTGCAAATGTCCGCATGGCTGGCCAATCAGGTTTTGCGAGAAAGCCGTCTGAAAACGGCTAATTTGACCAGCCTGGATGCGGATACCTTGCGTCAAAAATCGTGGGTTGAGCTGGCGAGTGAGTCATTGGAATTGCAATGGACGGCAACCCTGCATCAAATGGCTGGGCATCCAGCCCAAGCGGAATTGTTGCTGAGCCGTTCAAAGAATTTATTACAGCGCTGGCTGGGTGGCACAACTCTCCAATTGATTTCGGTAGTCAAGGACAATCCCATAAAAACCGAATCATTATGGGATGAGATGGAGCCTTTACTCAGCGCCCAACCCATGCCAGAAGTACTAATGGAAGAAGCCGTGTGGATTAAACCCCCTCTATCTCTTTTACGACGATTGAGCGAATTTAACCTGCCGCTGCTGGTTCAGGTATTTTCAAAAGGAAGCGGCACAATCCTTGGAGAAATGCAAGGAGATCGAGAAGTCGTTCAGGAGGCCGTGCGGGAATGGCTAAAGCAGCAGCAAAATGAGGAGAGAGTTCTGGGTGGACAGTTCGTCTTTGATTATTCGCCCTTCGAACTGTTAGAAATTCTAGAACGCCTTCATTTGTATCAGGAAGCGCTGGAAGCGGCTCAATTATTTTTGAAGCAGCGTGTCACAGATGTGTCCTTACTGACCTGGACGGCTCAACTGGCTCATCGGTTAGGCCAGAAGGAAATGGCGGAAAGGTTTATTCGGGAAGCGATTCTCTTAGAAGAAACCAACCCGGAGCATTATCGGACTTACGCCAACATGCTTGAAGAACGGAATGATTGGCAAGCGGCTTTGAAAATCCGTCAAGATATCCTGAATCGTTTTGATGATTCGTCTTTGGAAGACCGGTTGAGGCTGGTCAACTGCGCAATTGGTGGAAAGAATTACGATCTCGCCGTGCAAATCTGTCAGCAAATTCTCGAACAGGATGGGGAAGAGGGGCAAGCTTATACCCTGCTTGGATTGGCTCAGTTTGGACAGGGGAAAATTGAAGAAGCCCACAGCAACTTGAGTAAAGCCACCCTCCTAATACCAGAAGATCCCAAACCGTGGCTGGAACTTGCTCGATTATACAATCATACCGGTGAGCCTCAACGAGGGCTGGAAACGCTGCGGGCAGCCTTGTTGAACGTGCCAGATTCGGCTGAGTTACATTTGGCAATGGGGAGGGCTTGTCTTGCAAACGGCTTATCTGCTGAGGCGCTGCCTTACCTGAAACAGTCTGCCCGCTTGGCGCCTGAATCGGATGAAGTGGCATTGGCGCTCATCAGGACCCTTGCCTCCCTTGGGCATGATAAAGAGGCGCTGGAAGTGGCAGAGAGAGCCCGTTTGAAGTGGCCGTCTAATGCCGTACTGGCGTATGAATATGCCCAAATTTTACTCAGAGGCGGGGACGTCAGCGAAGGCGCTTCCGTGTTGGAAGTGGCGCTCCAGTTTGAAGGGGCAAATTTAGAATGGTTTGTTGAATATGCCAAGGTCTTGCTGAACGGCATGGAATTAAGGCGGTTGATTAATCCTCAAAATTTGCCTGTTGCAATTTTTGTAAAAGCCCAAAAAGCGCTTCAGCGGGTTTTGAAGGAGGTGCCGGATCATTTCGAGGCGCTTTTGTTCAAATCGGAAATTCATTTGAATTTACAGGAATGGGATCAAGCCTTAACTGGACTCCAGCGGTTGATTGAATTTGAACAGGCAGGTTTACCGGAATGGCATTGGCGGATCCAGTCCGGACTTGGGGTAATTGCCTTTCATACCGGCGAAAATGAAGTGGCGCTGGCCGCTTTACAAAATGCCAGTCAAGCCTCTCCCGAAAACATCGAGATCAAGAGGCTGCTTGCGGAAGTTTATTACCGGCTGAACCTCCATGAATCGTCTCTGGAAGTTGCTCTACAGGTAAGAAAGTTCCAGCCGAACAATGTGGATTTTTTGGTTTGGTTTGCAAACTTAATGGAACGATTGAATGAAATTCAACTGAGCATTGAGGCTGTTCAAACCCTTGTGGAAATGTATCCACAAGAAGTTGATTATGCCTTGAAACTGGCGAGTCTCTGGATCAAGAACGGTAACGAAGATGCAGCATGTGAAGAATTGAAGCGGTTGTTGTCCGTTGAAGGTATTTTGGCGGAGCAATTAGAAACCATTGCGGAAATCGCCCTTACAATCGGCGATTTGGAACTGGCAAAGCAAGCCATTGAAAAGGCTATTCCTCTTGCACAAGAACCGAACTATTTCCTGCATTTCCATCTGGCGTTGTTGCAGTGGCGGACTGGTGAGATGGACGCTGCCAATCATGCCTTACAGGATGCACTCATGATTAATCCCAACGCTGCGGAGGCTTATATTTTCCAAAGTAAGCTGCAAAAATTAATGCAACGTCCGCAGGCAGCCATTGCTTCTTTGGAGAAGGCTCTGAGAATTTGTGAAAGTCGAGGCGAGGGAGGGCTGGAAAACGCCGCTGACAAGGACAGTCAGGTGTGGGGGTACGAACTTGCAACAACCTTTGCGGTGCACCGCCTCTTTGTGCCATTGTGTATAGAGACCGGGGAGTTGAATCTGGCTCTATATCATGCCGAAAGCGCCTTGCAATTGTGTCCATCTTCTCTGGAAATGGCGTTTTATGTGGCTGATCTTGCTCGGCGATTGATTCAGCCAGAGCGGGTTAGTCGAGCCATGGATGTGCTTGAGCAGAACCTTCCCGTAGGTTGTTTCACCAGTTTTAGCAGCGAGGAAGAAGCGGAATGGCTGGCAGGGCTGCATGCTTTTGAGGCAGATAGCCAAATTGATGCCGGCGATTTGATGGAAGCAGAAAAAACAATCCAGAAAGGTCTGGTACACAAACCGGATCATCTCCATCTTAAGATGGTTCGCTGCCGAATGAACGCAAAATTGGGTAAATTTGCGGAAGCGCTTCCTGAGTTTCGTCAGGCTTTGGCAAAGATAGAAAGCGACCAGGTTCCAGCAACTCATGAGAGGGAATCAGGCGTTTTGTTTACGCTCAGCCAAACTGCCTTTGATCTGATGGAATGGCAAGAGGGTATCCAACTGGCGGAAATGTATCTCCAACAGCATGAAAATGAACCTGCCGCCTACTTGGGTTTCGCAAAGGGGTTGATTCGGGCTTTGGAGTGGCAAAGGCTGAGTCAAATATTGGGTATTGTGAACCACAATCTTAAGCCAAATACTCTGCCGGCGACGCTAAAACAAGCAAAGGAATTGCTGGAAAAAGCAAATCAGATGGCTCGTTCACGCCTGCTGGATCATTGGATGGCGCGGTTAGAAGCCTTACAACACCCCGACCATCAGCGGATTCAGGATTTGAGCGCATTTGCCACAACCGATGAGGATTTTGCGTGGCTGGTTGAGGCGCATCTGCGCGGCAATAATCCAACCAGCGCAGTCCAAATGGCTGAAATCTGGCGGCAGCACCCTTTGGTTCAAATGTTGCTAGCGCTGTTATGGGAGGATGAGGACCCCCAAAGAGCCCTGGATTACGCTCGTTATGCGGTTGAGCGGGCGGCTTTTCATCCGGTTTATCAAGCCGTGTTAGCCAGAATTGCCCAAAAGAATCAAGATTACGCTCAAGCCTTTGAAGCCATAGAGGTTGCGCTTGGGATATGGGAGAACGAAATCAACTGGCATATCCTGGCGGCTGAACTTGCCGAACAATGTGGAGAGAGCGAATCTTGCCGCATGCATTTAGAAAAAGCGCTGAGGCTGAATTCCAATGATTACGAATTGCTGGTGCGGCTTGTGCAGCATTATTTGAAGACCGGTTATTTTGAACCGGCAGTTCAATTGTTGCAAAATGTGGTCCATTTATACAGTGAACGCAGTGAAATCTGGCTATTGATGGCATTGGCCATGCAAGGGTGTAATGATGATAAAGCAGCCCTGCGGGCAGCCGAAAAAGCTGTGGAATTGGATGCGACGAATGGAAAGGCGTGGATCACTGCTGGCGAAATTGCGCTTCGACTGGGCGATGAGAATAAAGTATTGTATTTTGCGCGACAGGCAGAAAAAGTAGCGCCAGCGGATGCGGGAACCCGCTTACTGGTGGTAAAAATCCTGATTCGTCAGGGGCAATCAGGAGAGGCTCTAGCCGAATTGAACCGGGCAATTGAAGAAGTTCCGGGTCAATGGGAATTAGAGTTGGAGCGGGCGAGGTTGATCGCGAAAATCCAGGGGGTGGTAGCAGCGCAGGAAGTGCTTCAGAAGTTGGTCTTGAATTACCCGCAAAATGAGCAAATTTTATGGTTGTTTGCCCAAACCTGTATGAAAACCGGCAAGATCAAACTGGCAGAACAGAGCGGTTTGCAGGCTTTGAAAATTAATCCGCAAAATGTGGAAATTCACCGGCTGCTGGCAGAAGTATTCAGAGATCAAGGTCAGCTGGATCGGGCTGTGTTTCATCTGAGTGAAGCCATTCGATTGCAGCCAGCCCACCTGGATACCTACCTGAGTCTGGGCGAGGTTTACACCAGCCGTCGGGAATTCCATAAAGCCTTGGCGATTTACCAGCAAGCCATTCAGGTCAATCCGCAGGATTATCGTCCTTATTATTATTCAGCGCTGGTCTTGCGGGACGGCAAGGACTATCCCGGCGCTGAGGTGATGCTGCGAAGGGCGGCTGAGTTAGCGCCAGAGGATGTCAACATTCGCCGCCAGCTCGGCGCAATCATTGCACTCAATCTGGTTCATCATGGACAGGAGGCGAAAACATGCCTGTAGAGCGAATCAACGGTGGAGATGCATCTCTGATCGCGAAAGGAATCATTAATCGAAGCACGGCGTTGATCTTGCTAAATTGTGCATTAGAGAGCGGTGAACTGCGGTTTGCCCGCCAACTGGTGCTTTCTTGGCTAACAGCATATCCCGGGGATCTTGAAGTCAATACCATTCTGGGGGAGTTGTTTTTCCGTGAGAATAAACTTGCCCAAGCCATCACGATCTTGGAAAAAATTGCCCTGCTTGACCCAGAGGACGTTCGAGTGCAAAAATTACTGGCATCGTGGTATTCCAAAATTAACGATGAGCGCTCAAAAAATGCGGCAATCCGGGTTTATATTTTAGGAGAGAGGCTCGATGTTGCTCAACCAATGCCCGGATGGGCGATCATTCTTAGGAATGCCCAAAAAGCCCTGCAGGAAAACAACCTTGAGACCGCAGAAGTTAACATTTATCAAGCCCTGGCGTTGAATCAGGATGAAACGCTTGGCGCGATATTTCACATCAAATTGCTGCGCGCTTTGGGAGACTCGGCGGGCGTGATGAGGTTTAGTGAGTTATATCACCAGCGCTGGCCGGAGTGTCTGATCTTTCGGTTAGGATTGGCAGAAGCCCAATTGCTGGCCGGCAATGAAACTCAGGCTGTGCAATTGCTGCATCAATGTGCGGCGGAAGATTCGAGCGGGCAGGTTAGTAAACGGTGGTGGGGTGAAAATCATCCGTATTTGCCCTTGTGGCCAGTTCGATATGAAATTCCTTTTGGTCTGCCCATTCCGGCAAGCATTGCGGGAAAATTGGGGTGGAATCGATTGGCTGCATCAGGCAGTGAGGTTCTGGCTGTCGAACACAACCAATTGACGGAAGATCAATCTTTCCCAGATAATGCTGCGAAAAATTCGTATAGTCAAGAAATCGAGAGCGAAACGGTTGATAGATCTTTCGAGAAAGAAGAAAAGGAAGAAAAAATGCTCCGTCTTGAACGGGTGCAGAAAAAGACCCCAGCCTGGTTGAAGGAAACTGAACAGGAATTTGAAAAACTGGCTAAACGCCTAAATGCTCCATCTGTTGCAAAGGCAGATGGACGTTTCCCGATTTATATCGTTTTCTCGTCCCGCAGCGGATTGCGTGCGAAGTATGGTGAGCAAACCATGCAAGTCCTCCATCAAGAAATGAACCGCTTATCTGAGGCCATTCGTCAGCGGGCGGGTTGGGGAGCAATGGTCTTTTACCCCGACGATCTCGAATGCACTGGAAAATTGGGAATGTCCACGATTTCGGGAAATGACCCTTGGAAAATGAAATTGTCGCTGGCGGATTTGGATCAGGCGTTAGCCAAGAAAGGTGGGCGGATTGGGGCTTTGTTGATTGTGGGCGGCCCAGACGTGGTGCCCTTCCACCGCTTACCTAACCCAACCGACGACTCGGATGAGGAGGTCTTGTCCGATAATCCGTACAGCACCCTTGATTCGAATTATTTCATCCCGGAATGGCCGGTCGGGCGTTTGCCCGGAGAAAAGGGAACGGATGCCGGACTTTTGCTGCAAGAATTGAGGAACGCGGTTCAGTATCATCAAAAAGCAAAAAAATTGAAGAAATCCGTTAAACCGGAGCGGATTTTGCTGGAGTTGCTGCGCTGGCTGTTTTTATATCGTCGTTCTCAGCCTTCACCGTCAAGCAAAGATCGCTTTGGGTATACCGCAGCAGTCTGGCGGCGTTCTTCTGTTGCCAGTTTTAAGCCGGTCAGTCTTGAAACAGCGATTTTGACTTCACCACCGCATGAAACGCAAACCTTTGACCCAGAAAAACTGGTACGCTCTGAGTTGGGATTTTACAACTTGCATGGTTTAGCAGAAACTGCGGAATGGTATGGTCAGCGCGATCCCCGCGAAAGTGGGAATGGCTCGGAATATCCTGTGGCGCTGACGCTGGCGGATTTGCCTAAAAATGGTCATTCCCCGCGAATTGTATTCAGTGAAGCCTGTTATGGGGGATATATTCTGGACAAAGAGGAAAATACCTCACTGGCTTTGCGATTCTTATCCATTGGAACAAGGGCAGTAGTGGCTTCTACCGGTATTGCTTATGGGGCGGTTAGTCCCCCGTTGGTTGGCGCAGACTTGTTGGCAAACCTGTTTTGGAAAGCGATTGCAGAGGGTTATTCCGCCGGGGATGCATTGGTGCAAGCTAAAATTGGAATGGCACGCGAAATGAATCGGCGGCAGGGATTTCTGGATGGTGAGGATCAAAAAACCTTGATTTCATTTGTTCTCTACGGAGATCCGCTGGCGTATGCCGATCTGCAATCTTCTAAACCGAAAAAGTTTGTTCGCACACGCACCCATTGGGAAATTAAAACCGTCAGCGATCACTCCAACGGCGATGGGGAGGTTAACCCCGGTTACGAAGACTTGGTGCAACAGGCAAAGAAAACTGTAGAAGCCTATCTGCCGGGGGCGGATCTGGCGGAAATTCGCTATCGCTTACAAAAGATTGGACATGATCCGAATGAATCGCCAGAAAAAAGTGGTTCGGGTTATGGAGGGAGTACGATGACCAATCGTAAAGTGGTCATTTTCCAACGAAAGGTTTTCTTTGGCGGGCACACTCATATTCACTACGCCCGGGTGACAATGAATTCAGAGGGGAAATTACTCAAAATGAGCGTTTCCCGCTAATTGTTCCAGATGCTCCGATCTCTCTGCCGGGATCCATCCACTTGGATGGATCCTCGCTATTTAGGGAATTGTTGCTTCCTCGGCGGTGTTCCTGTATAATCAAAGCCATTCCTCATCTCAATATTATTCCATCAGGTTGGAGCCAAGAATATGAAGAAAAATTGGACTGGCGCGGAAATTCGACAAATGTTTATTGATTTTTTTGTGGACAGAGGTCATACCTTTGTTCCTTCTTCATCGTTGGTTCCGGGCGGCGACCAAACCCTGTTGTTTACTAACGCAGGAATGGTGCAGTTCAAGGATGTTTTTCTTGGGACGGATCAGAGACCATACTCCCGCGCTGTGAATTCGCAGAAATGTATGCGTGTAGCCGGAAAACACAATGATCTGGATGATGTGGGCAGGGATGATACCCATCATACCTTCTTTGAGATGTTAGGGAATTGGTCGTTTGGGGATTACTATAAAAAGGAAGCCATATCATGGGCCTGGGAATTGTTAACCGAGGTCTGGGGGCTTGAAAAAGAGCGGCTTTGGGCAACCTGCTTTAAGGACGAAAAGGGTGAAATTGAAACCGATGAGGAAGCGGCGCAATTTTGGGCGCAGCAGCCGGGTATGGATGCCAGTCACATCCTTTATTTTGGACGAAAGGATAATTTCTGGGAGATGGCGGAGACCGGTCCGTGCGGCCCATGCAGCGAGATTCACTATGACCGGGGTGTGGAATATTGTGACCGCCAGCATGAAGAGGGGCATGTCTGCCGTGTGAACGGCAATTGCAAACGCTTTCTTGAACTTTGGAATCTGGTTTTCATTCAATATAACCGTCTCAGTCCTACCCGGCTTGAGCCGCTTCCTGCGCGGCACGTGGATACCGGCATGGGATTGGAACGAATTGTTTCCATTCTGCAAGATAAACCCTCAAATTACCGCACCGATTTGCTCTTTCCTCTCATGGAAAAAGTACGCGAATTGACCGGACACAGTGAAACCGAACGGGATGCGAATATTACCCCTTACCGCGTCATTGCCGATCATGCCCGTGCCGCGGCTTTCTTAATTGCCGATGGGGTTGTGCCGGGTAATACCGGCAGAAACTACGTGTGCCGGATGATCATTCGGCGGGCTTCGCGTTTTGGCAGCAAAATTGGCCTGGAACAACCGTTCCTGGCTCAGGTTGCGGATGTGGTTGTCGAAAATTATGGCAAAGCCTACCCCGAACTGGTGCGCAACCGCGAGGCAATTTTAGATGCCTTGACCCGTGAAGAAAAACGCTTCAAACGCACGGTCGAACAGGGGCTGGCGCATTTGGAGGAATTGTTGCAGGAAGTCATAAACAGCGGTGGCAGCGTGTTGGATGGCGAAAAAGCCTTTGACTTATATGCTACCCACGGATTGCCGCTGGAACTGGTGCGCGACATTGCGCTTGAGGAGGGATTGGAGGTAGATCAGGCCGGCTTTGTACGAGCAATGGAAGAGCATCGGCTGGCTTCCGGCGCCGGCAAGGCTTTTGGCCCGTTAGGCGGTGAAAATGTGGATGTTTACCGTGGGATTCTTGAATCCCTGCAAACCAGGGGCGAATTAGGAGCGGAAGGTGTCCGCTATGATCCTTACTCCTCGCTGGAAGTGGAAGGCAAGGTGCTTGCGCTGGTGAGAGATGGTCAACCTGTGCCGGAAGTGATGACCGGCGATATGGTTGAGGTAATCCTGCCGGCCACCTGTTTTTATGTTGAAGCGGGGGGACAGGTTTCGGATACCGGCACCATTGTCTCTGTTGCTGAACCTCGTTGGGAAATTCGAGTTGAGGACACCCGCAAACCGGCCGCTGGGGTGATCGTTCATGTGGGTGAGGTTGTGCGCGGTAAGCCGGCAGTTGGAGACCTGGCCATTGCGGCGGTGGATGCCCAACGCCGGCGGGATATTATGCGCAACCACACCGCAACCCATTTGTTACATGCCGAGTTGCAAGCCGTGCTTGGAAAACATGCCCGCCAGGCGGGTTCACTGGTTGCTCCCGACCGTTTGCGTTTCGATTTCACTCATCCGGAAGCGTTGTCGGCTGAGCAATTGGAGCGAATTGAAGCGGGAGTCAACCGCGCGATTTTTGAAGATATGCACCTCAACATCCGCTTTAAATCGCTGAATGAAGCGATTGCCGAAGGGGCAATGGCGCTGTTCGGTGAGAAGTATGCAGAAACAGTCCGCACCATTACGATTGGCGATGAAGAAGAAATTTTGTCTTACGAATTATGCGGCGGCACTCATGTGGAAAACACCGGCGATATCGGTATTTTCTTAATTACCAGCGAGGGCAGCGCGGCCGCCGGGGTACGCCGAATTGAAGCGGTAACCGGCAGGGAGGCTTACGCGCTGGTGCAACGACGGTTTCGCACTTTGAAACAGACCGCGCTAATCCTTTCGACTTCACCGGAGGATGTTCCTGCCAAGGCGGAGGCTTTGCTCAAAGAAATTGATGAGGTTCAGGATGAACTGGCTCTGTTACGCCAAAAACTGGTCTCTGCCGAATTTGAACAGGCTTTGACTTCTGTGCGGGACATTCAGGGGATTAAAGCGCTGTCGGCCATGTTATCCAATGCTGACGCAGAGACACTCCGACAGATGTGTGATCGCTTTCGTCAAAAGTTTGGCAGCGGGGTAATTGTGCTGGCAAGCGTCGAAAATGATAAACCGCTGTTGATCGGCGCTATAAGCGATGATCTGGTTAAAAAAGGCTGGCACGCTGGCGACTTGATTAAGAATGTAGCTGCCGTTGTTGGCGGCGGAGGCGGAGGGCGGCCAAATCTGGCACAGGCGGGCGGTAAAGATACGGCAAATCTGCCACAAGCCTTGCAAAAAGTTTACGAGTGGGTTGAGGGCAAACTGGCGGAATAGATTAATCTTCTCCGCTGCCTGTAACTTCCCACAGGATAATTTCAGGAGGGCATAGGAAGCGCACCCGCGGCGCTCCTGCGCCTTCCATTCCTATTCCCCGTGTGATGTAAAGTGTCAAACCATTCAATTGGTAACGACCGGATGAAAAAGCCCGTCCATATAGCGAGGCTGTGAAAAGAGCGCCGATGATTGGCAGCCTGACCTGCCCGCCGTGGGTGTGTCCGGAAAGCTGCAAATCCACGGCTGTTTTGGCGGCGTTGGGGGCAAGATCGGGTGTGTGGTAGAGCAGAATGGTAAAATTTTTATCGGTCGGGGGTAACAATTTTTCAAGGCGAGGGGCATCTACGAATGGACGGTGAGTGCAGGAAAGACCGATCAGGTGAATGGTTTGTTGATGGATTTCAAGATCGAGGCGTTCCTCCTCTAAATAGCGAATTGACAATGAATTGTAAAAACCGGGCAGGATTTCAGCCAAATCTACTGCGGGACTGCCTGCAACCGCATAAACTCCCAGCGGTGCATGCCATTCCGACATGATCTGGCGGGCATGTTCCAACGCGAGAGGATCTCGGTTGTAAGAGAGGTTGAGAATATCGCCGCTAAATAAGATGATGTCGGGTTGAAGCTGCTTAATCCATTCTAGCAGCCTTTTTTCCCGCCGAGTGATGCGCTCAATATGCAAGTCTCCTAAGTGCAAAATCCGAATATTGGAGCCGTTCTTTAACTTCGGGGTTTGCAGGACTTGATGAGTGATTGAAAGACGATGGGGTTCAATCCAAAAGCCATACAATACCAACAGGCTGCCGATTGCCTGGAATAGAAAATTAATTGGAAAAGGTAAGAGGGCAAAGGGTATTCGCATTAAAGCCAGTAAAAACGCCGGGGGTTGTGGCGGGCCAAAGGAGCGATGGAAGACTGGCAAGAGCGCCAGCATCAGCCAGTCCAGCATGAAAAAGCCCCATAAGGCAAGCGCGGATCCCCATTCCATCCGGGCTGGCAGCCAGGCCAGCCCGAAGAGAATTAAGGCAAAGATGAGCGGTGGAACTTTTTGAATGGCATCGTAGCGGCGCAGGACAACATCAAAATCGTTGCCGATCTCGCCGGGAAAATTACGCCGGGCGGTAAAATCGCGCGCTTCAATCATCCGTTCTTAGTCACTTGCTGAGAATATTCTTCCAAGGCTTTTACCAGTTCCCGGCAAAAGTCGGGAATATCGGCGACCACCCGCCCCCAAACAATGTTGCCGCTGCGAAAGGCTGGTTCATTCCGCCAGGTTGCGCCGGCATTCAGTAAGTCGTCCTTAATCCCTTCGCTGCCGGTTGCTTCGTGTCCCCGAACAATCCCAGCGCTGATACCAACCAGACCTGCATGGCAGATCATCGCCACAATTTTATTGTTCTCATAGAACCAGCGGGTCATCTTTTTGACCGTATCGTAACGGCGTAATTTATCGGGCGCCCAACCGCCAGGAATGACAATTGCATCGAAATCGGCCGGGTTGAGGTCCTCAAAACTGACTTCGGATTTACCCTGCAAACCATTCTTTCCGATATAAGTTTGATTGGCTTTTGCGCCGGCAACCACAACTTCAGCGCCTTCTTCTTGCAGACGCATCAAAGGAACATAGAATTCGAGATCCTCAAAACCCTCCCCGATTAGATAGATAATTTTCAATCCTTTGAGCCTCACGGTGTACCTCCAATTAATTTTGATAGGAAGATTATAACAAAACCCCGCTCCGAATAGGGAGCGGGGTCTGACTTGTACAAAACCGGCTGGTTAGTTCTTTACCTGTTCGGGCAGCCAGCAGCAAAGCACCAGTTCCTTGGCTGCTTTGACTTCATCCATTCTGCCCACAGGAGTTGAATGGGGAGCTTCACGTAAGAGGTCGGGCTGTTGGTGGGCTTCTTCGGCGATTTTCAACATGGCATCTGCAAACCGATCCAGTGTTTGTTTGGTTTCGGTTTCGGTGGGTTCGATCATCAAGGCTTCCCGCACAATTAAGGGGAAGTAATTGGAAGGGGGATGGAAGTTGTAATCCATTAAGCGCTTGGCGATGTCTAAAGCATGGATGCCGGGGGCATCATCCCAAACGCCTTCTACCACAAATTCGTGCTTGCAGATGCGGTCATACGGGACTTTGTACGTTCCGCGCATACGTGCCAGTAGATAATTTGCGTTTAACACAGCATACTCGGAGACTTTTCGCAGCCCTTCCGCACCATGAATAGAGATGTAGGTGTAAGCCCGCACCATCATGCCAAAGTGACCATGGAAGGCTTTAACCCTGCCGATGCTTTGGGTGGGCTGGTAGAAGCCGAAAACAGGGGGCAGTTCCTCATCTCCCTCTTCGAGTACGTCTACAATTGGGCCAGGCAGGAATTCTTTGAAGGCTGCTTTTACAGCAACCGGGCCTGACCCAGGACCGCCTCCGCCATGAGGGGTTGAAAAGGTTTTGTGAAGATTGAGATGCATGATGTCAAAACCCAAATCGGCTGGGCGGGCAATTCCCAGCAAGGCATTCAGGTTCGCGCCATCGCCATACACCAAACCGCCGGCATCATGGACAATCCGGTTGACTTCGATTACCTGTTCCTCGAATAATCCGAGCGTGTTAGGGTTGGTTAGCATCAAGCCGGCGATCGTGTCATCGCAGGCCGATCGAAGGGCTTCGATATCCACATTCCCGCGTGAATCGGAAGGGATGTGAACTACTTCATATCCGCTCATCGCTGAAGTGGCTGGGTTAGTACCGTGGGCTGAATCCGGTACCAATATTTTGGTGCGTTTGGTATCTCCCCGAGATTGATGATAAGCGCGGATGATCATCACACCTGTGAATTCCCCCTGAGCGCCCGCGGCCGGTTGAAGGGTTACTGCGTCAAATCCAGTGATTTCCTTAAGGAATTCCTGCAATTCATACATCAAAGCCAAATTTCCCTGCACGGTCTCAATCGGCTGGAGCGGGTGGGTATAAGCGAACCCGGGCAGGCGTGCCATTTCTTCATTGATTTTGGGGTTGTACTTCATGGTGCAGGAACCCAGGGGATAAAAGCCACTATCAATGCTGTAATTGACGTGCGAAAGGTGCATAAAGTGGCGAATCACATTCATTTCAGAAAGTTCTGGCAGGGGTAAATCTTGCCTTATAAGATCTTGAGGTAATTCCGCCAGCGGAACATCCGGCTTTGGGTAAGGGACGCCGAGCCGGCCGGGAGAGGAGAGTTCATAAATTGTGGGCTCAATCATGGGAATACTCCTTCAAAGCCTCACACAGGATTTCGATATCTTCGCGGGTGTTCATTTCGGTCACGGCTAACAGCATGTGGTTTTTTAGATCGGGGTAGTCGTTACCTAAATCGTAACCGCCGAGAATGCCGTTATCGAGCAAATATTCGTTGATTTCTTCCACAGAGTCGGGGCACTTGACGACAAATTCGTGGAAGAAAGGTGTTTTGAGGTCAACCTCAAAGCCGGGGATTTGGTTGATTTGCTGGGCTGTGTAATGAGCCTTGTGATAGCACAACTCAGCCACCTGCCGCAATCCGGTTTTGCCAAGCAGACTCATATATACGGTAGCAGCCAGCGCCATTAATCCCTGATTGGTGCAAATATTTGAGGTTGCCTTTTCGCGGCGGATGTGTTGTTCACGGGCCGTGAGGGTCAATACATAGCCGCGGCGTCCCTCTTTGTCGGTGGTTTCCCCGACCAGCCTGCCGGACATTTTGCGCACGTAATCTTTTTTGGTTGCAAAAATTCCCAGATAGGGACCGCCGTAAGAGAGGGGAATACCCAGCGGTTGACCCTCACCGCAGGCAATATCGGCTCCCATTTCGCCGGGGCTCTTGAATAAAGCCAGCGCTAATGGGTTGACTACCACTGCCAACAAGGCGCCGGACTGGTGTATCTGTTGTGCAAAATCGGTCAGATCTTGAACTCTGCCGAAGAAATCCGGATATTGAACGATGACCAGAGCGGTGTTTGAATCAACCAGAGGGAGTAATTCTTCGGCGGTTATAAAGGGATTTTTATCCTCATCCCCGATTACTTCGAGATTTTCGTAACCGTTCAAGTAGGTTCGCAGGACGGCGCGGTATTGGGGGTTAACCGATGGCGATACAACAAAACGGGTGCGTTTTCCACGGAAATGATGATAGGCCAAAACGGCCGCTTCAGCCGTAGCCGTAGCGCCATCATAATGGGAAGCATTGGAAGCGTCCATTCCGGTCAGGTTAGCGATGAGGCTTTGATACTCGAAGATTGCCTGCAAGGTGCCCTGAGAAACCTCGGGTTGATAAGGAGTGTAGGCGGTGTAAAACTCACCCCGGCGGAGGATCGCATCTACTGCGGCCGGAATGTAATGGTTATATGCGCCTGCCCCGAGGAAGCAGATCAAATCGCGAGTTGTTTCATTGATACTGGCAAGTTCCTGCAATTGAGCAGCAACTTCCATTTCCGACAAAGGTTCAGGGAGGTTGAGCGTGGGAAATCGGTATTCGGCTGGGACATCTTCAAAGAGCGATTCGATGGAAGGTACACCGATGACTTTGAGCATCTCCTCCCGTTCGGAATCGGTATGGGGAGTGTACATTAGTGACCTCGTTCCTGACAGTAGGCTTCATATGCGGCTGCATCCATCAATGCTTCCAGTTCGGAGGGATCCGACATTTCAATTTTTATCATCCACGCAGCGCCATAAGGGTCGTTGTTGATGACTTCGAATTGGTCGGTCAGGGATTGGTTTAATTCAATCACTTTGCCCGAAACCGGAGCATTAACATCCGCAGCAGCCTTGACCGATTCAAGCGTGGCTACCGATTGGTCTTTGCTGACCGTATCGCCGGGATCCACTTTGAATTCAAAATATACAATATCGGATAGTTGCGATTGTGCGTAATCTGAGACCCCAATGATGGCAATATTACCTTCGACTTTGACCCATTCATCGGTTTTGGCATATTTCAGATTTGTTGGAACATTCATAGGAAACCTCCTGTCAGATGATGATTTGATAAAACACAGAGGACATACCGAACAAAGGTATGTCCTCTGTTATAGACCTGTGAGATTCATCCCGAATTTCGAGATTTGCTCCATGGGTGCACTTTGTGCTTTTCAGAGGAGGATTCATTCGGGGTCCTTTTACCTGAGAGATTCGGCGTGTTAGGTGATTGCCTTGCCCCTTCGGTGCCAATTTGGATTTGGTCTCTTCCCCGAATGGAAGTGAAAATAAGACTTGATTACTAAAAAGATTATACCAAAAATACAGGTGGATAAATATACCCTTTGCGGTTGGATTTCACCACAAGGCAGGTTGTTGGATGATCTTTTTACCATTGAGCAGGATATATGGAGAGACCCTATCCACAGGAATACCCAGACGCCGCAAATCAGCTATTGATTTGATTTTCGAGATACGGCGAAATTCGAGGATCTGTTGAGCCGTTTTTGGTCCAATACCGGGAAGCCGTAAAAGAAGCGGAATCTCTGCTTTATTCAATTCAACGGGGGAATCCAAAAGATGAGTTCGTGCCCAGAGAGTTTTTGGATCATGGTCGAGGGGTAAGTTCCCGGAAGAAGTGAGGGTAAAGTCCTCCAGGGTAAATCCATAATCCCTAATCAGAAACGACGCTTGATAGAGGCGAACGGGGCGTAATGGATTTTCAGGAGGCCGGTTTTCCAAAGGCGTACCCGGGATTGGAGAAAAGCGGGAGTAATAAATTCGGCTGAGTTTAAGACGGGAGAACAAATCCGCCGAGATTTTCAGGATTTCCTGATCGGTTTCATTGGCTGCTCCCACAACCAGTTGGGTGACAATGGAGGGGATTCGGATATTTTTATTTGAATATCGGAAGGATTGACGAAGATCATCAGCCCATTGGAGAAGCTGCATTAATTCTTCTTGAAACTTCTTGCGTGGGGCAAGGTCTTTCAGGCGTTCTTGATTGGGCGCTTCCAGATTAACCGAAACGCGTGTGGCTAATTGCAAAGCTCGTAATACCTGATCTTTTTCGGCTCCGGGCATCAACTTAAGATGGATATATCCATCATAGTTGTATTTTGTTCTCAGGATTTCCGCCGTATCCAGTATCTTGTCCTGAGTTCGAATCCCTCCGCCTATAATTCCGGAGCTGAGGAATAATCCC
Source organism: uncultured Bellilinea sp. (assembly GCA_938040735.1). Classification (GTDB taxonomy): domain Bacteria; phylum Chloroflexota; class Anaerolineae; order Anaerolineales; family Anaerolineaceae; genus Bellilinea. The sequence continues at coordinate 84,922 of CALHYE010000007.1, read as the reverse complement.
TGCACCAAACCAGCCGTGATCATTTGATAGAAGATTTTAGCCATCTCGGCAGGATGCAATGTGGCGCGGCGCAGGTCGCGGCCGGCACGAAATGGGCAATAAATGCAGTTTTTCTCACAGGCTGAAGTCAATAAGGTCTTGAGGATGGGTGTGCGTCCGCCTGATCTTTTTGCCCAAAAAATTTCTGGTATGTTGTTGATTGGTTTGGGTGAATAACAGCGAGGCGGGGTATCCTGAGTTTCTTCCAATTCAAACTCAGTTTGGCTGGTCAAAAGATGGAAATTGGTCAAAGTTGTAGTTTCCATAATTCCATTATAGAACATATATTCACAAAAATCAAATGGGTAATGGAAGTTATAATTAATTGAGTTGTTGTAATCCTTTTGCTTGGCTTAGAGAAATTAAGAATGAGAATTTATGGTTTTAACTGACATGATTGTTAGAATTTGGGCTGGTCTGATTAATGGTTTTTTTCAATTGTTGTATCATCAATTTTCTTTTATGTATGACTGGGTTGCCGCTTTGGTATCCGGTGGAAAGTGGAAGCGGTGGGTAATTGAAAGCCGTCTATTTATTCTTAGTGAACCCATACTAGAAATCGGATTCGGTCCCGGTTATTTACAACAATATTTTTTATCGAGAGGGAAACAAATTTTCGGTCTGGACGAGAGCCGTTTTATGTGCCGTTCAGCCAAAAAACGTTTGCAAAAATCGAACCCGAATCGTCGTCAATCTGGTTTGTGCCGGGGGATTGCACAGGCTCTTCCATTTGCAAACAACTCTTTTTCGACCATTGTGATGACCTTTCCTGCCCATTATGCCTTGGACGAAAAAACGATTAAGGAATGTCAGCGCGTATTAAATCCGAAAGGAAAAATGGTGATCTTACTGGCCGTGAGACACGGCGGTCATTCATTGTATAAGCGACTGATTCGCTGGTTATTTGGTATTACTCATCAAAACCCAAATATCGGAGATATAGAATCTGTCTGGACGCAAAGATATAGCGATAAGGGATTTCGTGTCGAACAGATTTGGCACCAATTCGGGGAGGATTACTTATGGTTCATCCTGGCGGAAAAAAGGTCAATTCCCTTTGCGAAAGGGTAAAAAACCTGTAAAATCAGTGCTATGGAAATTCAAGTTGCCGTTGCTAAGGTCACCAAATTCGGTTCACTCGAAAGTGGCGACTCGGTGGAGATTATTGAAAGGCCGAATGGCGGAATATCGGTGGTCATGTGCGATGGTCAAACTTCCGGCAGAGAAGCCAAGATGATCTCTGGTATGGTTGTCCGCAAAGTGATCGGCCTGATTGCAGACGGCATCCGTGATGGCGCAGCCGCTCGAGCTGCATCTGATTTGCTTTATACTGAACGTAATGGACAATATCCGGTCTATTTGAATATCTTAAGCGCTGATTTGCAAAGCGGGACGATTGTGCTTTCCCGGAATAACCCAACCCCAATTTTTGTTGCTCAAGATAATCACATTGAATGTCTATCGGGCGAATCTCAACCGATTGGAACAGCCAGAAATGTCCGCCCGTTGATTTCAGAAATTACTCTGACGCCGGGAACTACGGTGGTGATGTATACCGATGGGATTGCCAATGCAGGGCTAAATACTTCTGGGCTGGGGCTGGATATTTGCACTGCCTTGGAAGCCGTAATGGACGAAGAAAATCCCAGCGCCGATCGAATCGCCGATTCGATATTAGGGCAGGCGATCCGTCTAGATTTGGGGGAACCAAAGGACGATATGACGATAGCGGTTTTACGAATTGCAGCGGTTGGAAAAGACCAGATTCGCCGGTTGAGTGTTCGGTTACCCATACCACCGGCTCATGAAGAATAAGTATTTGAAGGCCGGCTTATCCAAAGAGCAAGCAGGAGCAGCAGTAATCCAATTCCATCGAAAAGGATAAAACGTAAAGCAGTCGTGCGCAGGATGGTTTCGCTTGGGGGAAGGGAATATTGCAAAAGAGTTTCACCCATAAGCCCAATGAACTGCATCAGGTTTGCTTCAATCAGGGAAACTCGATTCTTAACTGGATTCCAACTAGCAAAAAAATAGGGAATATTCCACATCAAAAATAAAATCCCCAGTCCCTGAACCAGCACTCTGCCTGCGGTACCTTCCAATTGAAAGGAGGGAACAAACGGTGAGGGGTTTAGGATAAAGAGTAAGGCGGCTTGTACATTCCAGAATAACACAACTCCTATCAGGATTGAAGAAAGGGCTCGTTTCCAAATGCGCATAGATGGTCAATTTTCCTTGCTTGTTAATCGTTTGTAAACATTACAAAAAAGATAAACTAACCAAAATAAACGGTTGGTATAGTACAATGAAATTCGATGATGATTAAAGCACAAAAGATGGATGAGATATGAAAATAAGCGCTGTCATTTCGCCCCACGGGTTTGGTCACGCATCTCGAGCCGTTGCAGTGTTACAAATGCTTCATCGAACCGTCCCTGATTGTCAATTCGATGTGATTACCAGTGTGCCTAAATGGTTTTTCGAGGATTCTTTGAAGGTTGAGGAATTTGATTATCTTCCCTTCGAAACCGATGTGGGGGTGGTACAAATATCGCCTTTGGTGGAAGACTTACCCGGAACAGTTGACCGATTAAAATCCTTTTTGCCTCTTACCAACGAAAAGGTATTTTATTTGGCAAAGTTGTTAAAAGAACGCAAGAGCGATCTTGTCCTATGTGATATTTCTCCGCTGGGGGTCGCGGCAGCAAAGCTGGCAAACATCCCATCGGTTTTGGAGGAAAACTTTACCTGGGATTGGATTTATGAGGGTTATCTTGAAATGGAGCCGCGTTTGGGGGATTTTATCCCGCCGTTGCGAGAGGCTTTTGCAATGGCGGATTACCATATCCAAACCGATCCGGTATGCGAATACAAGTCTATAGATCTGGTGACACGGCCGGTCTCCCGCCTGCCGAGAATGCCGCGAGATGAATTGCGGCAAACCCTGAAGGTAAGCCCAAATCAGCCCTTGGTTTTGATCACGATGGGAGGAATTCCACACCTGCTCAATTCATTGCAGCCTCTCCAAAATTTTTCTGAAGCCGTGTTCGTTATTCCCGGAGCAAGCGAACAATTTGAGCGGCGGGGGAATCTCATTTTGTTACCCCATCATCATACCTTTTATCATCCTGATCTGGTCAACGCCAGTGACGCGGTTGTTGGAAAACTCGGTTACAGCACTATTGCAGAGGCGTATCATAGCGGGGTGCCTTACTTATATATCCCCCGTAATCATTTTCGGGAAACAACCCCGTTAGCAGCTTTTGTGGAGCGTGAATTAGAGGGGGTAAGGGTTGAAGAACAAGATTTCATCCACGGCAGATGGCTGGATTGGCTGCCTTCGGTATTATCCCTTCCCAAAAAACAGAAAGAAACAATCAACGGCTCTCAACAAGTTGCTCAATTTATTGCCGAGAAATTGGGCTTGGAAATTTCCCGCGCCCAATGAAGCAATACTTCATTCCTGTCCGGCAATCCATTTTTCCAGAAAAGGCTGGTATTTTACCGGATTGAATTCTATAAAGAAATATTGAGCCGCTTGGCTTTGGTTGTATGGATCCTGCTCAAAAAAACTGCGTAATTCATCCTCGGATTCGGCGCGCGCAATCACCACCCCTCCCGTTCGCGGGTTTTTTGGACCAGAGCACAAAAGGTAACCGCGCTCGTAACCCGTTTGGAGAAAGGCGCGGTGATGGGGTAAAATTTCATCAATTTTAGCAATTGGGGCGGTGTACTGGATATCAACTAAAAAGTGCTTCATTTTTCCATCCTTGGTATTTGGAGATATACTGGTCGTATGGGCAAACCCGATGATACCACGAGGTCTGAAATTTCAAAACAGATTTTCGTTCCTGCCAAAGAATGCAGAGCAGAAATAGTGGTTATCAATTCTCGTTTTGTTGCCAATGCTGCGCCTGCCTTTTCTGTGGAAGAAGCCCGCAGTTTTATCCAACGCATCCGTAACGAGTTTGTATCTGCAACCCACCACGTCCCGGCATACCTGATTGGTTACGGCACGAGCATTATTGAACATTGTAACGACGACGGCGAACCCGCCGGAACCGCCGGCAAGCCCATCTTGAGCGTTTTGAAAGGCAGCGGAATTGGGAATATTGTCGTGGTGGTTGTGCGTTATTTTGGCGGAACAAAACTGGGTACCGGTGGACTGGTCAAAGCCTACCAGCAGGCCACCAAAGCCGTGCTGGCTGCGTTGCCGCTGGCGGTGCAGGTGAAAGCATGTGAATTGTTGTGTGTTGTGGGTTACTCGGATTATCAAAAAGTGCAGCGATTCATTGAAAATCAGGATGGGACGATCTTGGCGGAAGATTTTAGCGACCGCGTAATCCTGCAAGTACAGATACCTCTCTCAGGTTTAGCAAATTTTGAACAAACCCTGCGCAATTTGACTCACGGGACGGCAGCCGTAACCATGCTCAACTCAGAAGTAATTGTTCTTCGTCCTGCTTGAACTCGTTTGTCTTTTCAATAACTCCGCTAACAATCATTTCCACCAGGAAGCGCCGGCGAAAATTGATCAATCCGAGCAATAAAGCAAATTCAAAGATGGCATTAATCGAAGCAGAGAATTGATCCAAATAAAAAACCAACAAGTTGACGACTGTTAAAGAAGTCGTTAACACCAGAATGCCAATCCGAATGGCAGCCTTTTCCCGCCTCAAAATCAGCAACAGTCCCGCGGCGATCGAAAAAATTCCAATGGCTGCCTGACCGGCGGTTTTGACGATTAACCATTCGAGTGGAATATCTGGCGGAAGGGTTTGGATGATCTCCATAAATCTCTCTGGCCGTCCATGGATTGTTTGGATGGATAACCAGGTGAGGTTAAATAAGCCCAAAATGGAGATCAATCCATGCCAGAATAAACCGATTATCAACAAATAATACAATCGTTCTCGAGTAAAAATCTTTTCGACCTTCGTTACCAACTGCTCCCACTGGTAGATGGCGCTTTTTGGGGGAAGGGCTGGGTTGGTAAGCAGGTCGCTTTGCAAGAAATTGAGCAATGACTGCGCCAGGCGAACCAGGGTTGTATCGGTTGAAGTATTGATGATTTGAGTGAGACGCTGGATTAGATAGGATTTTTCTCCCTCGTCCAGGTCTTCGTCCAGCAATTCTTCCATCATGCTGAAAATGTGATACAGGTCTTCCCGAGTGGTGGAAGGACGCGGCCGGCGGAATTGGGTATAGATCAAGACGGTGAGAAGAAAACTGGCATATATCAGTGGCGCGGCCGGCGGGTAAAAATAATCATTGGTTTGGGTGATAAATTTGCCGATTTCATCCATGAAAAGACCAAAGCCGATCCCGCTTAACAATGCCGACCAGAATAATGCCCAACGGTTGGCGTACATAATCGGCAATAAAGCCGCAGCAAACAAAACCAAACCGCCCCAGATAACGTGGGCGATGTGCAGGCTGCCAAATTCTACCCGAGGGTAATTGGTCAATTCTAAAAATAGGCGTATGATGAGAACGGTGGCGGCAAAACTAATGAGGGATATCAATAAATAACGTTCGGCAAGCAGCTGCCTGACCGGGCTTTTTTTACGGATTGATGTTTTCTGCACGGATAATCATCCTTTTTGGACGCCTCAACGGTATTATATACCGATTCATCTTATGATATACTCCACTAAAATCACCCCTAAATTTATCCAATAATTCCATTTCGTAAGGTGAAATTTATGGACACCATTAAGATTAATCACAGCGATGAACCGATACGCCTGTTCAAATCCGATTTTCTGGAATTCTTTACCCACATTTCGCCGGTTGTGGTGGTCATTATTTGGCTGCCGGTGGCTGTATTTTTCTTTGTGCGGGGAATTTTGATCAAGCCTTCGCTGGTTTCTGCAGTTTTTATTCCGTTGGGTTTCTTTTTGGGGCTTTTTTTGTGGACTCTGGCGGAGTATCTGCTGCATCGGTTTATTTTTCACTATAAGCCCAAAACGCCTCAGCAAGAGAAAATATTTTATCTCTTCCATGGCGTTCATCATGAACAACCTCAATGTAAAACCCGTCTGGTGATGCCGCCGGTGGTCAGCGTGCCATTGGCGCTGGTATTCTATGGTATCTATCACTTGTTGTTTGAGGTTTTCTTCCAGACGCCGTTTATGACGGCACTGGTTTTTTCCGGATTCATCATAGGTTACTTGATGTACGACATGACTCATTATGCTACTCACCACTGGCCGATGCGAAGCGGAGTTTTGAAGGCGCTAAAACGCCACCACATGCGGCACCATTATAAGACCCCTAACCAACGCTTCGGGGTTTCCTCCCCGTTATGGGATTATGTTTTTGGAACTCGGGGAGATTAATTGTGTTTATAGATACCAAAACGGCTGCTCCTTTGACCCGGCAGCCGTTTTGGTGTTGACTTCAAAGTTAAAATTTATTCCTTTTTAGCCAAACCCTGTCGCGCAACAGCCTCGGCGGCGGCTTTAACGGCTTCTTCATCTGCCAGATAGCGGCGAGATATTACATTGAGTTGATCGTCAAGTTGATAGGCGAGCGGGATGCCGGTGGGGATGTTCAATTCGGTAATGTCTTCGTCGGAAATTTGATCAAGGTACTTGACCAACGCCCGCAGGCTGTTACCGTGGGCAACGATCAGGATTTTTTCGCCCGCTTTCAATCGCGGGACAATTTTCTCATTCCAGTATGGCATCACCCTTTCCAGAGTCATTTTCAGCGACTCGGTGGAAGGCAATAAGGCGGGATCAACCTTAGAATAGCGAGGGTCAAAGCGCGGGTGGCGGGGATCATCTAACGAAAGAGCAGGCGGGGGAGTTGCGTAACTTCGCCGCCAGATATGTACCTGTTCATTCCCGTATTTTGCGGCTGTCTCGGCTTTGTTCAAGCCCTGCAAAGCGCCGTAGTGTCGTTCGTTCAACTGCCAGGCACGTTCAACCGGCAGCCACATTAAATCCATCTCGTCTAAAATGATCCAAAGGGTGCGAATTGCGCGCTTAAGCACCGAAGTAAATACGAAATCGAAGGTGAATTTTTCCGCCAGCATTTGCTGACCGGCAAGTCGGGCTTCCTCTTTGCCGATGTCGGTCAGGTCAACATCTGTCCAGCCGGTAAACCGATTCTCCAGATTCCAAAGGCTTTGCCCATGGCGCACAAGAACAAGGTTCTCTTTCATGGCTTACTCCTGATCAATTCTAATTTGGTTGCAAAATATCTGAAAAGATTATAACCGAGAATTGGCGGATTAGCGCAAATTTTCACGATTGATCCGGCTTGTGATAAGTTTCATTTGACGCGCCCGCAGCATGGAATACAGCAGGAAAATCAGGATGAGTACTGCGACTGATCCCGCAACATTTGCAATCCGTTCAGAGCCACCCGCTTTGAAAAGAATTCCGGAGAATGCCCAGACGATGACCAGCGGGTAGGCGATTGCATTTCGAAAGCGGATCATGGCAGATGCCAGTAGACCGCCAACAATGATCACCATTGAAGTCCAAACCTCGGCCGAGAGGCGAAATCCGTCCCAATTCATGGTATAGAGGAGGACGCTCGCGTTGGCGATGGTAGCAACGGAAATCCAGCCAAGGTATAAACTGAATGGAAAATGAATTAAATTTCGATCAATGGGCGAGACTTCCTGAACCCCAATCCCTAGACGAAGGTAAATCACCAGCAATGAAGCCAGCAGGCCAATCATCAACACCATGGAAAGGGGAATTAAGCCGTAATGCCAGGCAAAAATCCAGGCGCCATTGAAGAGGTTGGCGGCAATGAACCAGCCGCCAATCCGAGGGATGAGGGGGTTTTTCTGTTGTGAGGGGAGAATTTGGTAGATGGCAAACCCAATCAGCGAGAGGTAAATTAATCCCCAAATGGCAAAAACATAACCAGCGGGGGTGAATAAAACCGGGAACGAATCGGATATTTCACCCGTTGTGCGGTTGTTGATGGGTAATGCGTTTGCAAGGGAGTTGACAACAATGGTGAACACGAGCGTCATCAGGTTTAACCAACGAATTGTTTTCATTTTTACGATTCCTTCAATGAATTACATGTTAAGGGTATCATAAAACAAGTTGGTATAGCTTGCAATGTGTATGGTTCGAGGACTTAAGACAGCCATCACAGGAGCGTGGAATGATGTTTGTGTTTCTTTCAAAATTTTTACCTTTGTTGGTCTATCCTCTAGGTTTGGCTTGCCTGTTGATCCTGTTAAGTCTGGTTGTTCGTTTTTCGTCAAGTTGGCAAAAGAGGTTGACGGCTCTCGCGCTTGTCTTGCTCTGGCTGGGTGGAAATCGCTGGGTGGCCTTCGGATTGACTTACTCGCTGGAGAGGACGATAAATCCCCCCGCCGAAATGCCGCAGGCCGATGTGATTCTTGTGCTTGGCGGGGGAACCGAGTCGTTTGATGCGCCGCGTAGTTGGGTAGAGGTGAACGGGGCTGGCGATCGGGTCATTCATGCCGCTCGGCTTTATCGTCAGGGAATTGCCCCTTATCTATTATTGAGCGGGGGAAATATTGAATGGCTGTCCTCTCGAACGACTACGCCGGCATTTGAGATGAAAGAGTTAATGCAGTTTATGGGTGTTCCAGATACGGCGCTGATTTTGCAGGATCGATCTAAAAATACTGCCGAAGATGTTCGTTTTTCTACCCGCATCTTGAAGGAAAAGGGGTTTGAGAAAGTGATTTTGGTCACATCAGCGCAGCACATGCCTCGTTCAGTTTATTTATTTCGGGCAGAGGGGATTGAAGTTATTCCCTCACCGGCGGATTATTCGATCACCGATGCGGAATGGCAGAGTTTGTGGCAACTCAACTTGCCGGCTCAGTTGATTAATCTCTTACCGAATGCAGGTTATCTCTCGATGACTACCTCCAGCCTCAAGGAATACCTGGGAATTCTGGTCAACACTTTGAGGGATATTTTCAACTTGCCATAAACCGATCAGACCTTGCCTAAAAGTTTCAACCGCAGCAGGGATTTAGTAAACGGGAGCGGCGGTAAGGATGCAAGGATTTTGAGGTCTTGAAGGAAGGTTTGATCTTCGTCCAGAAATCCAAACACGCGCTGAATTGGATTGTTGCGAAACAGTTGGGTAAAGATACGGTGCATCTCATCACCATGGCGCAGCATCACTTGCAGCATGATGCTGTCAAACAGGCGGTATCGGGCTGGCGATTGAGGAAGGTTTAAGGGATGACCATTCTGGATAAGCGAATGGATGATTGCGTCGCTGTCCTTCTGTATTCGGTAAAAGGCGTAACCGCTGGACGGCTTCACCCGTCCGCCCAGTGTGCCAATGGCTAAAATGCGTTTCCCAAGTTGACGCGGCAAGGGTTGATCGGACATTGGAATTATGCCGTTTTCAACCGCTTTAATCTCGTATTCGCTGATTTTCAAAACCTCTCTGATGTAATCCTCAAGAGCCTGATCATATTCTTCACTGGTTAATAATGATGGCGAAAACAGGGTGTACTCCACCAGCGCTTCCCGTTCTGAAAAGGGGAGAACGTACATAAAGCGCATTTGCCCCTTCTGGGGGGTGCGAAAGTCAAAAAGGGTCGGTAATTGAGGGTCAAAACAGGGAGCGCCAGTTTGAATTTCCCAACCACGAAAATGTTGTTTGAGATAATGAAATCTTTTGGGGTCTGTTTTGATCTTGCCCGGGTCGTAAAGGCTGCTGAATACCCATTCTCCTTGAAAATGCAATCCATTGATGTAAACCGAGGCGGAATTTTCGTCTTCATGGATGCCGCCGATCTCGCCATATTCAAAACGGACATTGGGGCAAGCGTTCAAAAGGTCATAGGCATAGCGATAAAAGTCAATCCCGCGAATCAGGTAATAGCGGTAGGGAGAAAGGGTGAAGATTTTTGAAAAGTTTGTGCCGAAGAAAGCCAGCTTTTCCCAGGTGCAAAGAGTGGCGTTGGGATAAGGGCTTGGATGGACAGACCAGAAACACCAAGTACGGTCATTGGTTCGCTTTGGGGCTCGATCAAGGACTAAGATTTTTTTGTTGGGAAAGGTTTGGATCAGACGAATTGCCAAACTCAAGCCGGCGGCGCCGCCGCCGGCGAGAATGTAGTCAAAAATCTCCATGGGATTTTGATGAGCCTTTCTTTGAAGCCAATTCTAATTTTTCCTGAGGTGTGAGGAAAGACGCCTCCAGTGCGTTTTGTTGTAATTGCCAGATTTGTTTCTGAGAAAGGCCGGCTTGCGGCGCTGCAACATTGTATTCATACGGCAAAGTTATCGCGCTGATCCCGGGGTCATCGGTGTTTAAGGTGGCGCAGACCTGTCTGTCGAGAAAAAGTCGGACCGGATGCTCGGCGTAACTTTTTACCGTTGAGGTTTGAACATTGCTGGTCAAGTTGACTTCAACGGCGATCCGTTTTTGTGCCAAGAAATCCAACAGCGCTTCATCGGTTTGCGCCGATACGGCGTGACCGATCCGTTCCGCTCCCAAGAGGTTAACGGCTTGCCAGATACTCGCAGAGCCAGCGGCTTCACCTGCATGCACGGTAACATGCAGACCAGCATTGCGGACTAAAGCAAAATGAGACTGATACCATTCGGCGGGAAAGTTTGCCTCATCACCCGCCAAATCAACTGCCACAAATGCCTCGCGTCTGGCAAGGATGGCTGCCAGTTCCTGATGGCAGATCTCCGGGCCGTATGTGCGGCTGAGAATGCCAATCAGATTGATGGGAATACCGGTATCGCGGCTGGCTGAGCGGACACCGTCCACCACAGCATCTATGACCGCCGCGGGGTCAAGTTGATGGGTTTCCGCCATGAACCAGGGGGAAAAGCGCAGTTCGGCATAATCAATGCCTTCTTTTCTCAAATCCTCGACGCATTCATAGGCCACCCGGTTGCAGGCATCTTCATTGACAAGGATTTTGGTCATCCATTCAAAGCGGGCAATGAATGCCATCACCCCCGGCTGAGAGTCGGTAACCTGAACATAAGGACGCAAGCCTTCAATGTCTTGTGCAGGGAGGGGCAAACCATAAGTAAGCCCCAAATCCAAAATGGTTTCCAGTCGAAGGCTGCCGTCGAGATGACGGTGAAGATCAATCAGTGGAAAATTGGGATTAATGTAACTGTTTGTCATCGGACAAGTATTTTTTGAACCATCTGACAATGTGATTCAATCGCAAAATGCGCCGGTCTGTTCGCCCGCCGCGTGAAAGGCCGTGAAATTCTTCCGGAAAACGCACCATTTCCGTGTCAACCCCCAGGCGCTTCAGGGCAACATAAACCTGTTCTCCTTGTTCGATGGGGCAGCGCAAGTCCATTTCGTTATGAATGACCAGCGTGGGAGTTTTGGCATTGCCAATGTGGGCAATGGGGGAGCGCTGCCAGTAGTATTCCAAAGCCTCGAAAGGTGGCTTGTCATTCAGCTCCCGCTGAAATACCCAATTGAAGTCGCTGGAGCCCCACATGGAGATGAAATTGCTCACGCATCGTTGGGTGACGGCTGCGCGGAATCGGTCGGTGTGACCGATAATCCAGACGGTCATGTAACCGCCGTAACTCCCGCCGGTTACCCCCATCTTTGAGGTGTCTATGTAGGTTTTTTGTGTCATGTAATCTGCCCAAGCCATCAGGTCTGCGAAATCGCGGTCGCCCCAGTTGCCGTGGATGGCGGCAGCGTGCTGCTCACCGTAGCCGCGCCCACCGCGCGGATTGCAAAAATAGACCACGAATCCCTGGGCGGCCAGATAGTAAAACTCGTGCATGAAAAGTTTTCCATATTGGGTGAGCGGTCCGCCGTGAATTTCCATGATCGAAGGATATTTTTTGTTAGGATCAAATTGAGGCGGTTTGAGGATCCAACCTTGCAGGTCGTTGTTGTCCGGCCCTTTAAACCAGACCTCCTCAATTTCCCCAAGGTCAATTTTATCGAGCAGTTCGCGATTAAATCGGGTGAGGATGCGCTGTTGTTTTGAGACCAAATCAATGATCATGACCTGACCGGGATCGGAAAATGTTCCGTATAAACCTGCGATCCGATCTGCAGCCTGATTGATGGTGTGAGTGTGAAATACGCCGCCTTCACCGAGGATGGTTTCCAAACCGGTTCCATCCCGTTGAATTTTCATCAAGATAGACGAGCCGTGTACCGTAACCGGAAAATATAGGGCTTGACTATCGGCGCTCCACAAAGGCGGGTTGGTTACGGCTCCCCCGATGTCGTTAATCGTCCATGCGCTGACGTTTAAGTCCAGCGCTTCGGTGAGGTTTCTTGCGGATTGCGTGCCATCGGTTGGAACAACCCAAAGACCAATATTTTTGAACCCCTGACCGATACCTTCCTGCCCGTAATAAGCCAGCCATTTACCGTCTGGCGAAAATCGGAGTGAGAATTTGTTGCCGGGGGGCGCTTCCAGCCGGCGGGTTTCACCCCCGCGGGCAGGCATGAGGAAAATATCGTCCAGGTCCGGATTTGAGTCGGGATCATCACTGTGGTTGGAAATGAAGGCAATCCATTTGCCATCTGGAGACCAGTCAGGATAATTTTCGTCCCAAATCGGATGGTCGGTTAATTGGGTAGCTTTGCCGCTGGATGAGTCGATTAACCACAAATGCCAGCGTTCGTGGGGCAAATAGCCGTAACCGTCCAGTTTATAAAACAAGCGGTTATAGTGTCGCGCAGGGGCGCTGAGATCTTTGAGGTCCGGGTTTTTTTGTCGTTCAAGGACTTCTTTGTCAATTTTTCTGACGGTGCAGAGAATTTTTTTACCATCCGGCGCCCAAATGATCTCGCCAATTTCTCCGTCCAACTGAGCCAGAAGATGGGCCTCGCCGCCACCCAAAGGGATGAGGTACAGAGCCGGCGGCTTATCTTTATTTTGACGATTGGAAAGGAACGCAATTTGCGAGCCATCTGGAGACCAGACCGGATGAGTATCGTTCTGATCGCCGTAAGTGAATTGACGGGGCTGACCGTTTTCAACGGGGACAAGCCACAGGTTGGAAAATTTCTTTTCGGTTTTTTTGTCCACCCGCTGCAGGGTTAGAATTACCTGTTTTCCGTCGGGCGAAATCGCTGTACCGGAAGGTACTTGAAAACGGTAGAGATCTTCCGCAGTGATGAAACGCTTAGCCATGAAATGCTCCTCTTTTGAATGAATTGTTTCTTAATATTGGGGTGGTGCGGATTTACAAAAGGGACAAAATTGAATTGGCAAGAAACGAAGCTCCACGTTCCCGGCTGAACTTTGACCATTTTTCAATGGAGAATGCGTTTTCCCCAGAAAGCAACGATTCAATTTTACCCTCGAACTCCTCCAATTCAAAGTTGTTGGGGTCGAGCGCTTTGGCAATGCCAAAACTTTCTGCGTCGTGAGCAATCGAAAATTGATCGCTGGAAAAGGGAAAAATCAGCATTGGCTTAGCATGGTACAGGGTTTCGGTAAAAGTATTGTTGCCGCCATGGTGAACGACGAAATCCATGTAAGGCAGAAGAGCGGTTTGCGGTAAAAATTCACTCAAAATGATTTGGTTATTCTGGAATTGTCTGTATTCTTTTAAGCGTCCGCCAACTGCGGCTATAAATAAACCATTGGGAAAAAATTCTTTTACGTACATCAGTACTTTTTGAATCACATCCGAGCGTGCCGAGAGGAATGTGCCAAAACTGAGCAGGATCTTGGGAAAACGCATTTTGTTTGCGTGGATGATTTCCTGCCATTCCGGATCAAGCGGCGGATTAGGAGAAAAGCAATGACCGCCAAACCATTTGGTAGGATTTTCTCGCTGCAAGTGTAAATGACCAAAGTCAGGATAATTGAACAAAATGGCGCGAGAAGAGGACAAACGAAACGCATTTTCTACCGGAGGAAGATGGGGGGCGGATTGCTCTAAAAAGCGGTTGAACACGGCTGTGAATTCTCGCTCAGTCTGGCTTGCCAGATTTTTGAGCTTGTGCAATTCGCTATCGGAAGGTTGGATAGAGGTTGGAAATGCGTAAGGCACACCGAAGATTTGATCCCCTTCCGGGATGTAGGTGGGATGGCCGGGGCAGAAAGTGAGGAAGGGGTAGCCCAAGGCATACAATGATAAAGTGACCGCATAATTTAATTGATCAACGAGGTAGATTGAAGGCTGCCAGAGTTGCTGAAGTTCTTGAATCCGCGTGTAAATTGGCGGCGGATCGGGCAGCATATCCAAAAGCCGGTGTTTGGCCTGCATCCACAAAGTGGGAATTGCGCCTTGATAGGTGGCTCTTAAAAACTGGTTTAACCGTCGTTTTTCTTGGTTTGCCTGGCGGGTTTTCTCGGCAATACCTGTATTCGCGTTTGAAGTGACTTCTAAACGATCAAATTCACATCCAGCAGAATGAACTTGATTTTGAAAGGAAGGCGCTGTAGCAATGACCACTCGAAACCGTCCAGTGCGCTGCAGGGCTTTGGCGATGGTTAAAAGCGGGCTAAAGTGTGAGTAAAATGGAGGGCTGATGATCAGGATAGTTTTCATGAAGCGGTTTTTGGATGGAATCGGAGGCGGTTTTTATATAGAGGTCAACCAGCAACTCAGAAATCCGGTGAATGTCATAATTTTCTCGAACGGTATTTTGGCCTCTGGCGGAAATTTTACCTAACTCTTGCTCTTCAATGGAAAGGATAGTCAACAATTTTTGTTCAAACCGCTTGATTTCGGAGGTGTCTGCCAGGAAACCATTTTCTCCATCTTGAATGTAACTGGAAAGACCACCCGCTTGAGGGCCGATCGCCAGCCAGCCGGCTGACATGGCTTCGAGAATGGCAATTCCAAATTCTTCTTTCAAGCTGGAACAGACATACACCGGCGGTTGTCTGAAAGGATAGTGATCTTTTAAGAAGGTTTCCAGCGCTCGGATTTGTCCGTTTGGCAGCGCCGGCAACAAAAAGAAATAAGGCTTTGCTGCTGGAAATTGCTGAAGCAGTTTTTCAATAGAACGAAGCATTTTCTGTTCGGTTGGAGTAGGGTTTGAAGGAGATCCGCCAATTAAGATGAGGTCTGTGGTTTGCCACAAGCCGCTTTGCAGCCACACTTCAACCAGAAGATCTTGTTGTTTAATTGGACTAAGCCGGCCGACATTCATTATCAGACGGCGGTTAATGTGGGAAGGGTCTTCTTTTGAGCGTTTGATTTGAGCCAAAATCGGCTCAAGAGGGCTATTTTGAAGGTCATCTGTCGCGGCAATCTCAATCCCCTCTGGGATGACCGCAAAAGTTTTTTGTTGGATGATCTGTGGAATTTGTGGAAAGTAAGGAAGCAGATCGACCACCCCTTGTTTAGATGGGAGAAGCACGATTGCATCGGATTGGTGGAGGAGGCGATCGGCAATCAGCACGCGGAAGAGCGAAACAGTCAATGTTTGATCGTCATCTGCGTCAAGGTTGGTTTTGGTTTCAAAATGCTTTTCAATGGCGCGATGCGGATCGGCGGTCAATGTCAGCGCTGTTTTGATATTCATTTGTCTGGCTATTTCTGCCGCGGTGAGGGTATGAATATCATTGAAACGCAGATGAAAAATATCGGGTAAAGGGGCAATTTCATTGAGAAACAGCCGAAGTAAGGTTCTCAGTTGAAGGGGGTAAGCAACGTAATCGTTTCTGTCAATTTGCCGTTGATCATGAATGGGGAGAGTAACCAGCAGGTGATTCGGATTTCCGTTTTTCAGGGGTTTCACCAGATCTACCGCAGTCGTTGATGTCACAAAAGTTATGATTTGACGGATATTTTGGTTTTCAGCAAGCGCATTTCCGAGTTGATTGAGAAAAATAGACAAACCGCCGCTGTCTCCAACTCCCGGTTGATTGATTGAGCCGTGAAACATGAATTGAGCAATGGTCAAGCCATATCGGTGTTGAGACAGGTCGTTCTGGGGTGTGGAAAGGCTTAAGATACGCTCAAGAATACCTTTAAGGTTGTCAAGGGGGTGATCCTCTGTCAAATTAAGACGTTTGAGATTGTGAAAAAACGTCTCAAAGAGCGAGGGCTGGATTTGTTTGAGGGAGAGCCAGACCGCCAAATTGAGAGGGAAAGGCATGTCAGACTGTTCCAAAGTTTTTTCAACCCATTGGATTAGAAATTCGATTTTTTGGTGCGAGACAAGATATTCCAGAAGCGCAAAAGCAACCCCTGGCTGAGCAAAGAAGCGCTGGAAAAGAAGGTTCGTCTGGGTTTCGGGTAATTCAAGCGCTGGGTGCAGGGCTGCCAGCGATAAAAGAGCGGTTGCTTGCTTTTCGGAAAGAGAGGGATTTCCCAGCAGGAAACTTAAACGACTTAATAAAAAAGATGATCCCTTGAGAGTTGATAGATTTTGCTTGAATAGCTCAATAATCATCCAATTATTCAGGGTGCGGTCACCAATCCAGTCCAGTAGAGGGGTGATTGAGGTAAAAGAGGAATTGCGGAGCAAACCGCGCAGGATCGCCGAACGCTCATACTCATTTGAAACAATAGAAACGGTATATCCAATTTCGGATTCGGAAACTTTTTTATAACTCCAAAATTTTTCCAGTTTTAACCACTGATGCAGCAGGTTGGAACCGGATACCGGAAGGCAAAGCCAATCATTGTGAGATTGGTTTTTTTCAAGAGTATATAGTTGTGAGCGATGAAAACGAAATGGGTGGTCGGAAGGCGTGAATAACGGCGCTGCGACAGAATTAGTTTGCTGATATTTGGCTGAGTGATTGAGTTCCATAAAAAAACCTCTCGTGGCTTGAATGAACGAATTTCTTTGTTCATTTTAGCCACTGAGAGGGTTGAAGTCAGCCTTTTGGGTTTGTTTGTATAATCTTTGTATAATTTTAGGCAGTTGTGGTTTTCTCCTTTAGCGCTAACAGGATTTTTTCCTGATCAACGGGAATGCGGTCAAAACGAACCCCAACAGCATGATAGATGGCATTTGTAATCGCTGGGATGGTTGGGATTAGCACGATTTCACCGACACCTTTTGCTCCAAAAGGTCCTTCGGACACCGGGTGTTCAACGACGATGGGAATAATTTCCGGCGTAAAAGTGATGGAGGGCATTCGATAGCGGGCTAACCGGTCGGTGATCACTCTACCTTGTTCGACAAGAAAATTTTCGGTCAAGGCATGACCGATACCCATGATTGCGCCGCCTTCTATCTGACCGCGCAGACCAAGTGGATTAATTGCGGTACCCACATCATTTGCAATGATCATCCTTAATACTTTTACCTCGCCAGTTTGAGTATTGACCTCTACTTCGGCTGCTTGAGCGGCGAACGAGAAGGCGAAGTGCATATCCCCTCCCTCCCCCAAGGGACGGGTTGCGGGCGCCCAATACGTGTAGGAAGCAAGCGGCTTTCTGCCGGATTCGATCATTTGTTCGGCTAAATGCGAAAGGCTGACCCGCTTCCCGTTGACCTGAGCTAAACCTTCAATGAAGCGGATTTCCTGCGGCGGGACATCGTAGCGTTCGGCCAGTTCGCTGGTCAACAATTGCCGCAAGGCGCGGGCCGCGTGGCGGACAGCGTTGCCGGTCACAAAAGTCTGGCGGGAGGCGGTGGTTGGGCCGCCATCGGGGGTCAGATCCGTGTCCATTAACAAAACATCAATCTGACGGGGAGTCTGGTTGAGTTCCTCAGCCGCAATCAATTGCAGGACAGTTGGCAGTCCCTGGCCAAGCTCGGCGGAGGAAGAGCGTACCTGAAAAGTGCCATCTCGGCGCAGCTCAACTTCGGCGCCGGCTTTATCCGGCGCGCCGCCCCCTAAACCGGTATTTTTGTAAGCCACTGCAAAACCCCATGCCCGAACCAGATGCGGGGCTGCCGCTACCGGTTTGGGGGTAAAAGGATCTCCGCCGCTCAGGCGGTTCATCTCCGCTTCAACTTTTTCGATACATTCCATCAACCCAACGCTCTCCCGCAGGAGTTGACCGGTGTTGGTGACACTGCCGACCCGCAGGGCATTCTTCTTGCGCAGCTCGACCGGGTTTATGTTAAGGGTTTCAGCCAATGTATCCATCATCGATTCAATCGCAAAAGCAGACTGCATCACCCCAAACCCACGAAATGCGCCCGCGGGAGGGTTGTTGGTATAGGTGGCGTAACAGTCGGCTTTGACATGCGGAACTTCGTAAGGGCCGGAGGAGTGAGTTGTCGCGCGGGTCATCACTTTTTCGCCTAGGGAGGCGTAGGCTCCGGTATCGCCGAACAATTCGGTTTCAACGGCGGTTAAGGTGCCGTCCTTCTTTGCCCCAATCTTTACACGAATTTGTGTGGCATGACGTTTGGGATGGACTATCAGGCTTTCCTGACGATCGAAGAGCAATTTAACCGGGCGTCCGGTCGCTTTTGCCAGCAAGGCTGCGTGAATTTGCCCGGCAATATCCTCTTTGCCGCCAAACCCGCCGCCAATCAGTTGGCCGATGATCCGCACTTGTTCTTGGGGGACTCCCAAAGCGCGCGCCACTTGATTGCGGTCGGAATAAGGGATTTGCGAACCGACATAAATTTCCATGCGGCCCTCAGGCGTTGGACGGGCAATACTGCACTCGGGTTCCATGAAGGCGTGGTCATGCATGGGGGTGTGATAGGTGTGTTCCAACACCACATCGGCCTGCGCAAAACCTTCTTCAACATTTCCTTTGCGGACTTTGATATGTTTGAGGAGATTGCCGTTTTTGTGAATGCGGGGGGCATTTTCCTGAATGGCTTTGATGGGATGATCAATCACGGGCAAAGGTTCTATTTCCACTTCGATTAAGTCAAGGGCTTGCGTGGCAATCTGGCGGGTTTCGGCTGCCACAATGGCCAGCGCATCGCCTACCGTCCGAATTTGCTCGCCAATGCCGATCATAATCGGCCAGTCGGGTATGACCAAACCATGATAATGTTCGCCAGGGATATCTTCAGCGGTCAGTACCGCCGCTACGCCGGGCAGTTTTTGGGCTTTTTCAATATTTAGTTTGCGGAGAATGCCGGAGGGGATCCCCGCGCGTTTTACACGGGCGTGCAGCATATTTTCAAATTGAATATCGTCGGTATAAATTGCCTTGCCGGTAACTTTTGCAACCGCATCCGGGCGTGGCTGTACCGTTCCAACCACCCGGCCGGCGCGGTCTGAAGGCTCGATTGCAGGGGCGGAGATTGGCTGGCCGGTTTGGAGTGTTTTAGCGGCAGCTTGAATCGCATGGATAATCGTTGGATAACCAGCGCAACGGCACAGGGTATCCTTGAGGGCGTACTTAATCTCCTCTTCGCTGGGGTCGGGCTTGCGTTTCAACAAGGCATAAGATGTCATGATCTGGCCAGGGATGCAAAAACCGCATTGAACCGCCCCGTACTCGATAAAGGATTCTTGCAAAGGGTGAAGGGGAATCAAACCCCCGTCTGCTGTGGGGGTAGAGTGAATATCGGACAGCCCTTCAATGGTGAGGATGTTCGCGCCATCGGCTTTTGCAGCCGGGTAGGAGCAGGATAAAACCGGTTCCTCATTGAGTAACACCGTGCAAGCGCCGCATTCCGCTTCTCCACAGGCCACTTTGGTGCCGGTCAATTTGAGACGATAACGCAATAAGTCTGCCAGCATTTCACCGGGGATTTCTGGCAATTGATACGGTTTTCCATTGACTGTTAGATTGATCATCCGTTGGTCGTTCATACTGCCTCCAATTCAAATGCCCGTTGCCAGGCTTTACCGATAACTTCTTCCAACAGCACTTCGCTTAGATGATGCCGATAAGCGGCGCTGGCGCGCATGGCGCTGCTGCGGAACTGGATGGAGTGGTGAATGGCTTCTTTTGCTCTCTGGAGAGCAATTACGTCGGGGGCTTTCCCGATTAATTCCCGTTCTACTTGGGTGGCTCGAAATGGCACTGGACCGGAAGGACCGATGGCAATGTGAATATCCTGGATTGCCTGCTCGTCGCGCTCCATCCAGACCGCCATATTCAAAATGGGCAGGGCGACCCCTTGAGGGCGCATCACCCGGCTGAATGCGGAGGACTGACCGGCTTTGCGTAAAGGCAGATAAAATCCCACGATGATCTCGGAATTCAGATTCAGGGCTGACTGGCCCGGCCCTTTGAATAAGGATTGAATAGACTGCAAGCGCCGTCCGTCAGGGCCGGCAATTTCTACCTGAGCATCGAATGCAAAGAGTGAAATCATCCCATCCGCCGCCGGCAAGGCATGAGCTACATTTCCGCCAAGGGTGGCCGTATTCCGAACCTGCGGACCGCCGATTAAGCCACAAGCCTCGGCAACTGCAGTGGCATGATGACGAACCAGAGGAGATTCTGTAATGATCTTTACGGGTACAGCAGCGCCAATGAAAAGGCGTTCCCCTGCCACTTCCAGACGTAACAGGTCTGGAATGCGGGTTACGTCCACAAGGGTGTGAACCGGTTGATGATGTCCCTGTTGGATTTCAAGCAATAGATCGGTCCCGCCGCCAATCGGCCGGGCAGAACCGGGAGCAGAAGTTAGAAAATGGATTGCTTCTTCAACGGTGCGGGGAATAACATATTTTTGCCAGATGTTCATCGGATCGGTGGACTCCTTCGGTAAGGCGGCACTTTTCGACGGACTCACACAGGTCCGACGCCGGTCCGGGGTTTAGCCGGATTCCGACCACCGATTCTTATTTCTATTTTACGATATTTTTCGTCAAATTTAAAGTTCTTTTTTGACTGAATTCCATTTGTAGAGCTAACGAGTAACCCGTTAGGCTTTTGGTTTTTCGCGAATTCCAGCCATCATCAAACCCAATTCTTCGGTTGTGGCGGTCTTGCCATCCACAATTCCAACAATTTCGCCTTCGTAAATCACGGCAATTCGATCTGAAAGGGCGCGAATCTCGTCTAAATCCTCCGATATGAGCAAAGTGGCTGTGCCGGCCTGACGCTGTTCAAGCAACCGCTGATGGATATACTCCGAAGCGCCAATATCCACCCCGCGGGTTGGTTGGGAGGCGATGAGCACTTTGGGTTTTCGAGAAAGTTCGCGGGCAAGAATCATTTTCTGGATGTTTCCTCCAGAAAGATTTTTGATGGGGGTATCTATGGTAGGCGTTTTTACATTAAATTCCTGAACGAGCCGTTCGGATACCTGCCGGATGCTGCGAAAATTGAGAAATGTGCGCGAAGAAAACGGGGGTTTGGCGTGATCTTCGAGGATAAAATTGTCGGCAACGCTGAAATCTTTGATTGCCCCATCCTTCATTCGTTCTTCCGGTATGTAGGATTGACCGGTGGCAATCCGAACAGACGGTGACGCATGAGTAACGTCCACCCCGTTGAGAATAATCCGCCCGGATTTGACCGGCCGCAAACCCGCTAACGCTTCTGCCAGTTCTCGTTGACCGTTGCCCGAAACGCCTGCAAGGCCTAAAATTTCTCCGCTGTGGACTTCTAAAGAGACGCCTTTGAGCGCGTCGGTGCCCCGGTCACCGCGGACAACCAGATTTTCAACTTTTAGCAAGATGTCCCCCATTTTTAAGGGTGACTTTTCGTACTGAAGAATAACCGGTCGTCCAACCATCATCTGGGCAAGTTCGGTTTTTGTAGCGCCAGCGGTTGGGCGTGTTCCGACCACTCTCCCGTCCCGTAAGACGGTGACCCGTTGACTGATGGCAAGCACCTCGTGTAATTTGTGTGAGATAAAAATGAGGGCATGGCCTTCATCAGCCATGCGGCGCAAGGTGATAAACAGGTCGTCTACTTCCTGTGGGGTTAGTACTGCAGTGGGTTCGTCCAGGACGAGCAAGGCGGCGCCGCGATAAAGCGCTTTGAGTATTTCCACCCTTTGCTGTTCGCCAACCGAAAGCTGCCAGATATAGGCGTATGGATCAACTTTGAGATTATATTGCTGGCAAAGCAATTCAATCCGTTTGCGGACACGGTCAAGGTCTAAGATCACGCCGCGGGAGGAGGGTAATCCAAGCGCAACATTTTCAACAACCGTCAAATCTGGTACCAGCATGAAATGTTGATGAATCATGCCGACTCCGGCCGCAATGGAATCTTTGGGGGAGTGAAAAACAACTTCCTCGCCGTTGATAAAAATTTTGCCCTCATCCGGCCGGTACAAACCGTACAATTGGCGAACCAACGTACTTTTACCGGCGCCGTTTTCTCCAAGCAACGCATGGATTTCGCCCGCTTTAACATCAAAATTTACATGATCGTTTGCCAATACACCCGGGAAACGCTTTACGATTCCCTCCATGCGCATTTCTTCAATCTTCTTATGACCGGTCGGCAGCAAATCGCTCATAGTTCACATCCGGTTAATGGGGTGGCTTGAAGGGTATCAAGCCACCCCGCTTGATTCAGGTTCTATTGCTTTGGCCCGCTGAGCGGATCAATTGTTCCGTTCATGATGCCATTAATGGTTTCCTGCGCTTTGGCCTTGATGTCATCCGGCACAGGGACTTTGTCGTTGTAAACCAGTTTCAACCCGCCGTTTTTGAAGGTCAGGGTGTAGGCTTTGCCGCCCAACACACCCGCCCGAGCGGATTTGACCATATCACGAATGACAATTGTCCAATCAAAGACCTGAGTGGCAACCACAGTTTCCGGCCCAACCGGTGTTTGCTCCCACTGAGTGCCGAACCAGTAGGCGCCTCTATCCTTGGCAACCCCGATAGCCCCAACCACCGATTGCGAAGAACCTGTCAGCATATCTGCGCCGGCAGCGATATGAGTTTCGGCGGCGGAGGCCATCAATGACACATCCGAGAATGAACCGGTGAAAGTGACATTGACCTGAATATCCGGCTTTGCGTTTTTCGCTCCGGCTACGAAACCATCTACAAAGAGTTTGGCATCGCCGGCATTGACCGGCCCGCAAACTCCCAACACGCCGGATTTACTCATTAGGGCTGCGATTGTGCCAAGAACATAACCGCCTTCCTGAGATTCAGCCTGGTAGGCATAAACATTGTTGATGCCCTGAGCCTGGAAGGTATCCAGCGAGGTGCCCCATGCAAAGGCTGTTTCCGGGAAATCTGGTGCAATTTGAGAAAGGGATGTGCCGTATTGGGAGCCGTGGGCAATCACAAGGTCGTATCCCTGGGCAGCGTAGTCTCGAATGGCAGCGGCAGCATCGGGGACGTTGAACATGCCCTCTGAGTAGGCAATTTCAAATTTGGAAGGTCCACCTTCCTCTTCTTGAACCTTCTTCAAAGCCTCGAAGAAGGATTGGCTGAAGGCAAGGTCGGTGATCGTGCTGGGCATGACCACAGCCACGCGGAAGGGCTTTTCTTCCTGAGCCGGTTGAGTTGGCGCAGCCGGTTGAGCGCAGGCGCTCAACAGCAAGGACACCACAGCAACCAGCAGAGCGATCCGAACAAACATCTTTTTCATTTTCTACTCCTCCAAAAATAGGGAATTGGGTGAAAGATCAACTGAACAGCGGCCTTGGGTTGATAGAATTGTATTTCCGGATCACCTCCTCTTTTTGAACTCGAAAATCTGCTCAAATGGCTAATTCTCACCGCGCTCAAAGGGTTTGGTTAATGCTTGCGGCTGGCGGGCACGCCTGCCTGATAAGGTTAAGGCAATAATGGTGAGAATATACGGCATCATCACTGCAATATCCGACGGAATATTAATACCCTTCACCTGAACCCATAACTGCAGAGCATTTACAAAACTAAACAACAAGGCTCCGCCCAACACACCCCACGGGCGCCACCCGCCAAAATACACCAACGCAACCGCGATAAAGCCCATGCCGCTGGTCATGTTTTCCTGAAAGAGGTTAATCAGAGCAAGAGAAAGCGAAGCCCCGGCAATCCCGGCCAGGATTCCCCCCAGACAGACGGTGGTGTAGCGGATGAGGGTAACATTAACCCCCAAGGTGTCGGCTGCTTGAGGATTTTGACCGACGGCCCGGACTTTTAACCCGAAGGTAGTGTTGTTCAATACATAGTTTGCCAAAGGCACAAGCAGGAATGCGCCATAAACCAATAAGTTGTGGTTGAAGAAAATTTCCCCGAGATATGGAATTTGGCCTAATAAAGGAACACGAATGGGTTGAAAACCACGAATCGACTCAACCCCCCCAAGGGTAACTTTGAAGAGCAGCGTAGAAAGACCCAGCCCAAATAAATTAAGACCGATGCCGCTAATACCTTGTTCCGCCTGTAAAGAAACACTGACCACCGACATGAGCAAACCCATCAATAAACCGGCTGTCGCTGCGCCCAGTAGTCCTAAAAACAGGTTTCCAGTTTTCATGGCAACGTAAAAGCCTGTATAAGCCCCCATCAGCATGATCCCGTCCACTCCCAGATTAAGAACGCCGGAGCGTTGGGCGAAGGTCTCGCCGATAGCGGCGTACAGATACGGCGTTGCCAGGCGGATGCCGGAATAGATAATGCCTAAAAGGACGGGCAGGGTGAACAGTTCAGCCACGAGTTTCCCTCCTGCGAGCGCGGCGTCGAGCCCAGATTTCACTGCTGACCACAAAAAGGACGACCAAACCCAAAATAACCGTAATCAGCGCCGAAGGTACCTGAGTGGCTCGCTGCATCCGGTCGGCGCCGACCAGAAGACCACCAAAAAGAACCGAGGCGGGTATGGCTCCGAGCGGATGTAATTTACCAAAGAGGGCCGCCACAATACCCGAAAAACCATACCCCCCGGAAAGCCCTTCAATCATCCGGTGGTGCACCCCGCTGACCTCCACCCCACCGGCCAAGCCGGCAAATGCGCCGCCAAGGATCAAAGAAAGCGCCTGATAAAATTGAACGGGGATGCCGGCATAACGAGCCGCATCCGGGTTTAAGCCGACTGCCCGGATGCGGTAACCGATTGTGGTGCGCCAGAGGAAGATATAAACCAAAACCGCCATGATTACTGCCAGAATAGCGCCGCCGTGCAGCAAAGTGCGCGGCATAAGCCGGCTAAGCCACGCCGCCTGAGGGAGTAAATCCGATTGGGCAATTTGGGTACCGCGCTCGATTTCTGCGGGGTCAATCATCGGGCCTCGCAGAAGATAGTTGGAGAGTTGTAACGCAATTGCGTTCATCATCACCGTGCTCAAGATTTCATTGACCCCCAGACGGGCTTTGAGAACCCCCGGTACACCGCCCCATACCGCGCCGCTGAGGGCGGCAATCAGTAGAGTGAGCGGTAATAAAATAATGCGCGGCAAATCCGAGAATCCAATCGAAAAGGCAGTCGCTGCCAGCGCCCCAACAATCAACTGCCCTTCGCCGCCGATATTGATTACTCCGCCACGGAAGGCAATGGTAACCCCCAATCCAACCAGAAGCAGAGGGGTTGCCTTTACCAGTGATTGGGTAAAACCAGAAACATTGCCAAAGGCGCCTTGGAATAAAGTTCCATACGCTTGAAAGGGATTAACTCCTAACGCATAAATCATTCCTGCGCCGATAAGAAGGGCAACCGGAACAGCCAAAAGGGGGAGGAGCGCCTCGATGGTACGATTGAGTAGTCGAGTATATTCAGTTTTAGCAGGCATTGAGGAATTAACCCTTTCCTGAGGGCGGGTTAGAGGTGGAGAGATGTCATACAAGTTTTATTGGAAATCAGTATAGCAAAAAATGGCCTCAATTCCAATTCGCATTTGTCATGAATTTTGAATTTTTAAGATTTTTGTGTGAGAGCGGTTTTGAATAGAAGGTCAAGGTGGTTCTTGAAAATATCCAATTCTGATACGGTTAGTAATGGCAGTAAGTCTTTGCTTTCAATCTGGTAAGGCGCTAGCAGACGCTTGAGGTACTTACGGAATAAGATCAATCCCTCTTCAATCCCGTGGAACGCAATCATTTCGTTGAGATGAGCATCTATCCAACTTTTTACCTCCGTTTGAGACACCTCCCAGCGATCTCTATAACTAAAAATCCACGGGTTGAATAAAGCAGCCCGTCCAATCATGACCCCGTCACAACCCGTGTGGTTTTGAATGCGATGGATATCAGCAACGGTTTGCACATCTCCATTGGCAATCACTGGGATGTGCAGCATGGATTTGATTTTGGCAATGGCATCCCAATCTGCCTGACCGGTGTACCCTTGAGCCTTTGTGCGACCATGAACAGCAATCAATTGAGCGCCACAATCTTCAACGATTCGAGCAATATCCAGATAGTTGCGGTTGTGATCGTCCCAGCCCAGCCTGATTTTTGCAGTAACCGGAACCGTTAAGTTCTTAACCAGATTACGAAGAATTTCGGCAACTTTATGCGGATGCGGTAATAAACCCGCTCCTGCCCCTCGGCTGGCGACATGACGGGCCGAACAACCCAGGTTGAGATCAATGATGTCGGGGTGAAAGGGGATTAATTGGCGGGCGGCATGGAGAATACGATCGGGGTCATCGTCAAAGATCTGAAAGGTAACCGGACGTTCAAATTCGTGGTAGGCAATTTTCTTTTGAACCCGTTGGATGCTTATCATCACATCTATCGCATTGATAAACTCTGTGTAGGACATGGCTGACCCCATTTTTCGAACCAGCGAGCGAAAGGGCCGTTCTGATAGACCATCCATGGGTGAAAGGATGAGGCTGCCAAAAACCGCTATTTTTCCGACAAAGAATGTTGCCTGGGGGTTCACAGTTTTACCAAAACAGAGAATTTTTTTATCATTTGTTGTAAGATTGTCCGTGGAGGGTTCATTGTATCAAATTACTGAGCGATGTGCAGGGTGCGGGGTATGCAGGTTATGGTGTCCGGTTGGGGCAATTCAAGGCCGCAAGAAAAAGCGGCACATCATTGTAGCAAGATGTGTCTCGTGCGGAGTGTGTGGCCGGGTTTGTGGTTTTGGGGCGGTTGTGGATGACGAAGGAAAACCTGCCGCAAGAATTCCACTGAAGGAGTGGTATAAGCCTGCATGGGATTATTCTCGATGCAATGGCTGCGGTGAATGTGTTGAGGTTTGCCCAATGAAGTGTATTGGGATGATAATGGTGGACGAAAGCAGGCAGAGCCGTCCTGTTCTGTCACGCCCGGGGTTGTGCATTGGCTGTCAGTTTTGCATGAGGCGCTGTGAGACCATGGCGATTCATCCTCTTTTACCATGACTTGGTTACAAAAGGTGTTAAAATCGTTGTAATGATTACTCAAGGATTTGACATGGATTTCCCGGTTTTGAGTGATTTTCAAAATTTTCTTGATATTCGCATCATTCCTTTTACTTCTCGTGGGTCAAGGTTGAGCGTAGTTGTTGAGGGAAAGGGGATTTGCCTGCGGTTGACCGACCGGCTACGCTCTCAAGATATTGCTTCGAGAATCGGGCAAAACCTGCCAGCACTGATTGAGGAAATCAATTTTTTAGATGGAGAAGGAAATATTCTCGAATATTCTATTCAAACCTATCCGCATTGCCTGATTTTTGAAACAAAAATCGGAAAGTTTTACCTGACCTTCGAAGATGGCGAAAACATCCTGATTGCCCCCCCTGCTCAACCGTGCGGGCTTGGCGGAAGAATCAACCTGAACGAAATGATCACCGACCGACGGGGCGGGATTGCTGTTGCTCAGGGAGAAGATCGCTCCCGGCTGGTTTATTCAACCAATCGAAAAATTCTTAATCATCATGTAGAAAAAATGCCGGGGAATGGTTGGAAATTCAAGTTGATTGTGGCTGGCGGAAACGGCGGGGGTATTTTGCTGCATATTTCAACCCGGCTTGGTCTGGCCAGATATGTCAATGATCCCAGGGTGGTTCTCAACCGCGCTGCCCAAATCTGGCAGGATTGGTTTTCGCGAGTACCCAAAATTGCCTTGCCAGATCATCCATATAAAATTGCCTGGTGGTTACTACGGTCGGGTCTGGTTTCAACCCGATTCTACTTAAGCCGGGAGGTTCTGGTTTCTTCCAAAAAGCATTCAACGACAATTTGGCAATGGGATGCCTGTTTTTACGCAATGGCGTACCGCCATATTGATCGCAAATTAGCCCAAGATCAATTGAGGATCTTTTTCGATCATCAAGCGCCCAGTGGGATGATTCCGGATGGTATTTATGAAAGCGGCGTGATCATTAAACGGGAGCAATCTTCCGAAGCTGACTGGTCGCGTCCGCCCTTATTGGCCTGGACTATTTGGAAACTCTTTGAACGGGATGGGGATGTCGAATTCCTGAATGAAATTTATGATGGCCTGTCTCGTTGGTTGAAATGGTGGCTCGATTTATACGACCATGGCTTAAGTCTTACCTACTCAACGAATCATTCTTTGTTTGCCGAGGATATGGATGATCCAGTTATTCTGGAAGAAATGCCGGGCAACATTTCACCGGAAATGAGCGTTTTTTTGTACCTGCAACTGGATTATATGGCAAAAATATCCCATGCGGTCGGTGAGTATGAAGATTCCAAAGATTGGAGTCACCAGGCTCAGCGGATACTTTCTCAGGTTCAAAGCGATGAAGAAGCCGGAAAAGGCGGCCTTTTCTGGATTCAACAACAGGGAAGGCCGGTATGCGTACCAACCCCGCTCAGTTTGATTGGGTTGTTATGCGGGGATTGCGAGGCAGATGCAACCCAAAAAATGGTAGCTCACCTGTCCGACGAGGACGGCGTTTGGAAAAACTTTCCCCTGCCGACAATTCTCATCGAAAATGATGATGTGGAAAACCAGAGATTGTGGCAAAGTCCGGAATGGTTGAGCGTATTTTACCTGCTTTTAGAAGGTTTGGATCGAAGCAATTTGAGCGAGATTGCGAATCATCTTTGCCGACAGTTACTCGATCGGCTCAACAACCGTTTTGGGAATGAACAAAAAGGGTCGCATGCACCGATTTATGGGTGGGCGGCAGCGTTATATATCGAACTGGCAGTTCGGGCTGCCCAGGTTGATGCGATTAAAGCTATTTAACCTGACATTTATGACAATCTAACCGATCCCCGATTGGATCGGGAGTAGGGGTTGGCCGTAGATCACGGTAACCTGCTTCAATCATCCAACCGCATAAAATTGGGCCGCCATGGCGGTCCGGGCTCGGTCCTCCATACCCCGGCGGTAAACCAGAATAACCTCTGAAATAGCCATACTTGCCAGTTAATTGTTCAAGGGCTGCATTGGATAATTCCCGATCTCCGATGGCAATTGCATGAATATGGATGGGAGAACCAGGGTAAAGCTCATCTAAATCTCTCAACCAGGCGGCGAATCCAGCAAGCCGTAAAGCATGAATCAGAAGTGGAATATCATCCCAGAGGATGGTGTAGGTATCTTTACGCATAACCGATAAATCTACCGCGCCGCCGCCCGCGTGGGTTCCAAAACTGGCGTCCACTTGCCGGGTATAGGACCCCTGGGTGATAGCGTAGCCAAGAATATCAATTTCACCTTCGTATAACTCTGCAGCGTGCCTAAGCATGGCGTAGGTGCGTTGGTTCAGCAATACACCGTTGACTCTAAGGATGGTGTAATCTTCCTCCGGTTTCTGGCAGCCTGCCGGTTCGGGAAAATTTGCCTGATCAGGAGTTATGAAAGGGAGTGGCGTATTGGTAAGGCTTGGGGTTGGGAGGGGAACGGAAGTACTGGTTGAAATTACTGGAGATGGGCTTGGGTAGCCTGTTTTCAATGAAGTGGTTGGGGTTTGCAGGGCTGGGTTTGCGCAGCCTGTCAGAAAAATCAGGATGGTGGGAAACAAGCAGGAAATTTGAGATAATTTGGAATGCATCGCGACTGATTGAATTTGGAGTTGGGTTGATTAATCTGATTAATTAATAAGCGCGAAGTAACGTAATGGTTTACTCCGCGCCCGTCGAAGCGAATTAGGACGAGAAGAGGGATTATCCGCCGGTGGCTATCTGATCATCCAGCAGAATTTGAATGGTTTCCTCGTCCAGGTCTAACACAATCGGAAGGACGGGCGCAGGTTGGGTTAGAGCGACATCTTCAACAGGTCTAATTTCTTTGTCTTCAGCCGGGTTCATCAATCTACCTCGCATAAGGAATTGTTAATCATCCTAACAGCCTTGAAGACAGGAGTCAAGGATCGTACTCAAGGCAATTTTTGCAAAATTTCACGGGCTTGTAGAATCTGGTTTTTGACCGAATCGGAGGATGTTCCTCCAAACTGTGATCGTCGTTCAACGGCATAATGCGGATCAAGTATTTTTACCCATTGTTGCGGGAGGCTTTCGTGGATTTTGGCAAGTCGTTCTGCAGGAACCTGTATCAAGGCGATTCCCCGATTCATGCAGTCCTTGATCAATTCTCCTACGAGGCGGTGCGCTTTTCGGAAGGGGATGCCCTGCATGACCAGAAAATCGGCAATCTCCGTCGCCAACAAGGTTGGATCAATACTGGCAGAAATTTTTTCTGGATGGATGGACAGGTTTTGAAGAATACCGTACATCACCGGTAAAGTCAGGCTAAGAGTATCGAACGCCGTGAAAACAGCCGGTTTATCTTCCTGCAAATCTTTATCGTAAGCGGAAGGCAGGTTTTTGAGTACGCTCAAGAAACCGGTTAACTGTCCGATGGTTGTGCCGGCTTTGGCGCGGGTCAGTTCCAGCATGTCGGGATTTTTCTTTTGGGGCATAATGGATGAGCCGGTAGTGAAGGCATCCGGCAACTCCAGAAAACCGAATTCGCTTGTGGAAAATAAAATGAGCGCTTCGGCAAGGCGGGAAAGGTGAACGGACAGGAGGGATGCAAAGAAAAGAAATGAAGCGGCGGCATCCCGGTTGGAAACGGCATCAATGCTGTTGGGAGAAGGCGCATCAAATCCCAATTTTTGAGCCAGGCGAGTGCGATTAATGGGGTAGGGACAACCGGCTAAGGCGGAAGACCCCAACGGGCAAAGGTTGGCCTGTTGTAAAAGAAAGGCGAGATACTGACGGTCGCGCTGGAGCGGATAAAAGTGAGAAAGCCACCAGTGGGAGAGCAATATCGGCTGGGCGCGCTGTAAGTGCGTATAGCCAGAAATTATCACTCCTTGATCAGAGGCGGCCCGTTCAACCAGCGCTTTTTGCACCTCTACAACAGCCGCGTCCACCTGTTGGCCGGCCTCGCGCAGCCAGAGCAGAAAGTCGGTCATTACCTGATCGTTGCGGCTGCGCCCGGTATGAATCTTGCCCGCCGGCTCGCCAATCAATTCAAATAATCGGCGTTCAATAGCCGTGTGTACATCCTCGTCATCCGGTTTAATTTGAAAAGTCTGGTTCTGGATTTCGGCCAGGATTTGCTGTAAACCGGTTTGAATCTGCTGACGCTCTTCGACGCTTAGCAGGCCGATTTCTGCCAGTTCTTCGACCCAGACGCAGGATGCTGCCACATCATAGGGGGCAAGCCGCCAGTCGAACGCAATGGATGCGTTCAACTGGGCGGCAAGCGAATCGGTTTGAGAAGTGAAGCGTCCTCCCCACAATTTGGTCACGGTCAAACTCCTGAGTTAATCTCGTTTGAATTTGGTGTAATCGGGCTGGTCATACTGGACAGGCTGTTTTTTGTGAATCTTGCGCAACGCCTGAACTTTCATGGGAAGGCCAAACAGAGTAATGAATCCCTGGGCATCTTTTTGATTATAAACATCATCCTGACCAAAGGTAGCAAAATCTTCGCGGTACAAACTTTCTGGGCTGGTTCGACCGGCAATGATGATGTTGCCCTTGTACAGTTTGAGTTTTACCGTGCCGGTGACGGTTTCCTGGGTTTTGTTGATGAATTGATCCAGCGCCTCGCGTAAGGGTGTAAACCATTGCCCGTTATAGACCAGTTCTGCATAGCGGTGCGCAATAACTTCCTTGAAATGAAGCGTATCCCGATCGAGGCACAGGGCTTCCAGTTCCTGATGGGCTGCCAGAAGGATGGTGCCGCCAGGGGTTTCGTAAACTCCGTGAGATTTCATGCCGACCAGCCGATTTTCTACCAGGTCCACTCTCCCAATCGCGTGTTTGCCGCCAATTTCGTTGAGAGCAGCAATCAATTCGTATGCCGGCATGGGGTTACCATTCAACTTGGTGGGGATTCCCTTTTCAAAATCAAGCGTGATCATTTCGGGTTGATCCGGGGCGTTCAGAGGGGAATTGCTCATCTGGTACATGCTTTCTTCCGGTTCGTTCCAAGGGTCTTCCAGTAATCCGCCTTCATGGGATAAGTGCCACAAATTTTTATCGCGGCTGTAGATGGATTTGAGCGTGGAAGAAACCGGGATGTTATGGGCTTGTGCATAAGCCAGCGCGTCTTCTCGCGATCGAATATCCCACTCGCGCCACGGCGCTATCACTTTCAAACGGGGGTCAAGCGCCATAGCGGTCAGTTCGAAGCGCACCTGATCATTGCCTTTGCCGGTGCAGCCGTGTGCGATGGCGTCAGCCCCTTCTCGATGGGCTGTTTTTACCAGATGATAGGCGATCAGCGGGCGGGCAATAGAAGTCCCTAACAGGTACTTCCGTTCGTAAATTGCGCCGGATTTTAAAAGAGGCATCAAATAGTCACGGGCAAATTCTTCTTTTAAGTCCTCAATATAGATTTTGCTTGCCCCGCTGGCTTTGGCTTTTGCAGGTAATCCGGAAAGCTCTTCACCCTGCCCAATATCAGCGGTATAACAGATAACCTCACAACCATAGTGCTCAATTAGCCATGGGACAATCACTGAGGTATCTAACCCGCCTGAATACGCCAACACCACTTTTTTAATCTTCATTTTTCCGTTCTTTTTCATGATACTTTCTCCTTTGGGTTATTTGGGAATAAAAAATGCCCTCCACGGTTAGGAGGGCATTGGATTACATAATAGAGGATTTGGTTCGATCTCTTACTGTGTAACTCCAAATACGCCAACCACCCCGTGGAAATACGGGTTAGTCAGCGAACGACGGAAGCGGAGTTGGGATGAGGGATGGATCATTTCAAGTAACCTGAAGTTGTGCATGATGATACGCAGGTTTTCGAATTTTGTCAATGATCAATTTTGCAAGTTTTTGAATTCTCGCTGATGAAGTTGGGCAAGGATGGTATTCATGATCCCGCCGTTGAGGTAGTACTGGATTTCTTTGGGTGTATCTAACCGGACAATGGCCTGGAAGGTAAGGATATTGTCCACTGAGCGGGCTTCGACGGTGACTTCTTTGCCCGGATATAGTTCCGGTCCGAGGTTTTTAATCGCAAAGATTTCATCTCCCCGGAGACCGATGGTTTGGGCAGTTTGGCCAGCTTTGAATTGCAAAGGAAGTACGCCCATGCC
This sequence comes from uncultured Bellilinea sp., assembly GCA_938040735.1. GTDB lineage: Bacteria > Chloroflexota > Anaerolineae > Anaerolineales > Anaerolineaceae > Bellilinea. Next base: position 51,731 of record CALHYE010000007.1, on the reverse strand, counting down.
GGCCAGGTTGGAACGGTGGATGCGCTCAAATGACTCGGCGATGACGGCTTTTACGCCCAATAACAGTACCCCTTTGGCAGCCCAGTCGCGACTGGAACCGGTACCGTATTCTTTGCCAGCCAGAATGATCAGCGGAACGCCTTCGGACTGGTATTTCATGGCCGCATCGTAAATGGTCATTTGCTCCCCGCTGGGGAAGTGACGGGTGTAACCTCCTTCAACGCCGGGTACCAGCAAATTTTTCAAACGAATGTTGGCGAATGTTCCACGCGTCATAACCCGGTCATTTCCACGTCTTGAACCATAGGAATTAAATTCCGAAGGCGGCACCCCTTTGCTGATCAGGTACTGGCCAGCCGGACTGTTGACCGCGATACTCCCCGCCGGAGAGATGTGGTCGGTGGTGATGGAATCGCCAAGCAGCGCCAGTACCCGTGCGTTGAGGATATCCTTGATGCCGAAAGGTTGAAGGTTGAAGAAAGGCGGTTCCTGCAAGTAGGTTGAGTTTTCGTCCCAGCGGTAGAGCAAATCCTGACCGCTTTGAATTTGGTTCCACAGCTCACTCATTTGAAAAATGGCAGCGTAGGCGTCTGCAAACATTTCGGGTCGGATGTGGCGGTGAATATGCTCTTCCACTTCCTGAGAAGAGGGCCAGACGTCCTTGAGAAAAACCGGCTGGCCGTCTTTGCCGGCGCCGAGCGGTTCATTCAGGAGATCAATATCTACCGTGCCGGCCAGAGCATACGCCACTACCAGCGGAGGAGAAGCCAAAAAGTTGGCTCGGGTGTGAGGGCTAATCCGTCCTTCAAAATTGCGGTTGCCGGATAACACGGCGCCCACCACCAGATTGTTGTCCTTGATGGCTTGCACGATATTTTCCGGCAGGGGGCCGGCATTGCCAATGCAGGTGGTGCAGCCATAACCCACCAGATAGAATCCCAAGGCTTCTAAATCGTCCATTAAGCCGGCATCTTTTAGGTAGTCCGTCACCACTCGGGAACCGGGCGCCAGGGATGTTTTGACAAAGGGCTTAACTTTCAATCCTTTTTCAACAGCCTTTCTGGCAAGCAGGCCGGCGCTCATCATCACAAACGGATTGGAAGTATTGGTGCAAGAAGTGATGGCTGCAATAACCACCGAACCATGTGTGAGTTCGCTGCTTTTGCCGTTATGGGGGATAAGCGCGCTTCGGCCGAGTTCTTCCGGTGGAATTCCAAATCCATTTTCTGCCCTTGGTGCAGTGAGCGAACGCTGGAAAACATTGCGGACCTGAGCAAGGGGGATACGGTCTTGCGGCCGTCGCGGTCCGGCTACGGATGGTTCAATGGTCGAGAGGTCAACTTCCAATACCTGCGTGTATTCAGGATCCGGAGTTGAGGAGGTGCGAAAGAGCATTTGCGCCTGATAATAGGCTTCGACCAGTTCAACCAGCGATTCAGGGCGGTTGGTTAGTCGCAGATAGTCAAGGGTATGATGATCCACCGGAAAATAGAGGATGGTTGCGCCGCTTTCCGGGGCCATGTTAGCGATCATCGCCCGGTCTGCGAGGGCGAGATGATCCAATCCGGGGCCAAAAAATTCGACAAATTTATCCACAACCCCTAATTTTCGCAGCGATTGGATGATAGAGAGGGTCAGGTCGGTTGGGGTTACGCCTTCACTCAATTTACCGCTGAGGCGGACGCCAATCACATCCGGCGCAACAATTTCAATCGGCTCTCCCAGCATGGCTGCTACGGCTTCGATTCCGCCCACTCCCCAGCCGACCACGCCTAAACCGTTGATCATGGTGGTGTGAGAATCGGTGCCGACCAGCGTATCCGGGAAGACCGTGGCGTAACTTTCTTCCTGGCGGGTCAGTACAACCGTTGCAAGATATTCCAAATTGACTTGATGGACAATCCCGGAGGCTGGCGGCACTATCCGAAGGTTTTTGAAGGCTTTTTGCGCCCAGTGGAGAAATTCATAGCGTTCGCGGTTGCGCTGAAATTCCAACTCGGCATTCAGTCGGTAGGCATCTGGATTGGCGTAATAATCCACTTGAATTGAATGGTCAATCACCAGATCAACCTGAACAACCGGGTTGACTTTGCGGGGATCGTCGTTTGTTTTTGCAAGGGCTGAGCGCATTGCAGCCAGATCATTGAGAACTGGAACTCCGGTAAAGTCCTGAAGCACAACCCGGCCGGGAAAGATGGGGATCGTGGGTCGGTTTTCCTGCGTGGGCTGCCAGTTGAGTAAATTTTGGAAATCGGCTGGGTTGGCTTCACCGGTTTCCTGCTTACGGAGAACCCCTTCCAGCAGTATGCGAATGGAATATGGAAGGCGGCTTAACTTTTCGATTGTGGCGTTTGGGCCATTGAGCAATGAAAAAAAAGAGTACTCTTTATCATCAATTTTCAGGGTTGCGCGAGTAGAATGATCCATAATCATGGCTGCCCTCTCTTGGCGAATTAATCGGATAATATGGGATTATAATCTCAACATTTTTGGACTTCAAGGAATTGGAAGAATTACCACCGTGCGCCAAACTGGAATTTATAGCGTCTTTGCGGCGTTAATATAATGATAAAAAATTTTTAAGATAAACTTATTGTTCGTTGGCATATTTCGGTATATAGTTGTAAAGTATGGTCATGCGAATTGACCTCTATTCTAAGAAAAGGAGAAGATAATGAAACGCCAAAAATTACTTAAAGTTGTTTCGTTGTTGTTGCTGGCAGCGTTCATTTTGTCTGCCTGTCAACCGGCAGCGACCCCAACGCCTGAGCCCACTTCACCCCCTGCCACGACTGCGCCAACCCAGCCCCCGCCTCCAACCGAAGTGCCCCCAACCCCTACTCCTGAGCCGCCTAAGATTGGAACGGCTGAACGACCCATTAAAGTTTTATTTGTGCCGTCAGTAGATACCCAGGTGATCGTCAGCGGTGGGCAAATCATGGCTGAGGCTCTCAAAAAAGCCACCGGTCTTGAATTTGTTGTGAGCGTGCCGACCTCTTATGCGGCTACCATTGAGGAAATGTGCGCCTCGCCCGAAGATACGATTGGTTTTATCCCCGGTTTGGGGTATGTGCTTGCCAATCAATTATGCGGCGTGGATGTATCTTTTAAGGCAATTCGTAATAAATTGGACGTTTATTACGCCCAAATTCTTGTCCGGCGGGATAGCGACATCCAGTCTATCAAGGATTTGAATGGCAAGAAATGGGGATATGGCGATGCCGGTTCCACATCCTCTTACATGGTGCCGTTGGTTATGTTCCGGGATGCGGGCGTGACGCCCTCCGAATCGGTTGAAACCGGCGGCCATCCTCAGGCAGCCAAAGCGCTTTATAACGGAGAAGTGGACTTTGCGACGACCTTCTATTCCCCACCCTTAAAACCGGAAGGGATGGAACCTTGGAAACCGGGGGATAATCCCGATATTCCGGAGGATTTGATTGATGAGTGCAAGGTCACGGAAGACGGTAACAACATTGATTGCGGCGGTTGGATTGTGTTAGATGCCCGACGCAACCTGCGAACGGAAGCGCCGGATGTCGTGCAGAAACTGCGCATTCTGACGATTAGTCCACCTATTCCCAATGATACGCTGTCGTTCGGCCCGGACTTTCCCGGAGACTTGCGCGCTCAAATCGAACAGGCTTTGGTGGAGTTTTCAAAAACCGAAGAGTGGAAGAACTCGATTGGCAGTCGTGATTTCTACGGATGGAGCGGATTAAGCCCTGCCGAAGACAAAGAATATGACTTTGTCCGTAAAATGGTTGAAGCGGCTGGCATTACACTGGAAGGTCTTGGCCGTTAAACCCATCCAAAGCGCATAAAGGTAAATGAATGGGTATCGCCAGGGGAAGATGAAAAATCCCTGGCGATACCGTTACACTCATCTAAAAAAGGAAAAAATCGAGGATGTTGATTGTCAAGAATCTGTCCAAGATTTATGAGGGGGGCGTTCAGGCTTTATATGATGTTAGTTTTGAAGTTCCAAAGGGTCAATTTTTAGCCGTCATTGGGTTAAGTGGGTCGGGAAAGTCAACCCTCTTACGCTGTATCAATCGCTTGATTGAGCCGACTGCGGGCAAGATTATTTGGGATGGCGTTGATATTACGGCGGCAACCCAGGATGAAATGCGCTATATTCGAAGAAAAATTGGCATGGTGTTTCAGCATTTTAACCTTGTGCTGCGCTCAAAAGTGATTACGAATGTCTTGGCCGGAAGGTTAGGGTATGTTAATCCGGCCTGGAGTTTGATCAATCGTTTCTCTAAAGAAGATATTCAGATGGCAATGAAGCAGCTGGAAAGGGTGGGTATTGCTGATAAAGCCAATCACCGCGCAGATGAATTGAGCGGTGGACAGCAGCAACGGGTTGGTATTGCCAGAGCTATGATGCAGCAACCAGAGATGATTTTAGCCGATGAGCCGGTAGCCAGTTTGGACCCCGTTCTGGCGCATAGCATCATGCAATATCTGGAAAACATCAACAAAGAAGACGGGGTGACAGTATTATGCAGTTTGCATTTTTTGGACTTGGTTCATCGGTATGCCGATCGGGTGATTGCGCTCAATGAGGGCCGGTTGGTTTTTGATGGGTTACCGGAAGAGATAAATGATCAAAAATTCAAAGAGATTTATGGTAAAGATGCAGAACGGGTGGGATAACCATGTTCACAAATAAAAAATACCGGGCTATTCTTCGTTCCATCGGTGTGGGTCTGGCGGTTTTATTTGCGTTGGTTGTATATGCTTATGGTTTTCAAGTGACGAAAGTCAATTTAGAAGAAACTCGCTCTCCTAGAAGACAGGAGCAGCTGGTACGAATTCTAAGGGCGTTGGCAAGACCGGATATTTTTACGTACGACAAGATCGAAGTCCGGGTAGAGCAGCCGATTATGGTGCCATGCCCGGCGGAGGGTTTTGTTCCTCCATCAGTTGATCCCGATGAACCCTACTTAGTCGTTGAACCTTCTTGTGCGGCGCCGGGAGAAACAGTGACCATTTCTGGTTTTAATTTTGAACCCAATACGCGCGGTCCGATTGCCTTTATTCCACCCAGCGAGGTTACCTTACAACTTGGCACGATGGAAGTGGATGCCAATGGGCAATTTCGGGTTGAAGTTAAACTGCCCAAACGGTCGGAAGAGGTTGTTCAATATATTCGAGCCACAACACGGGAAAATGTAGGTCCGCCAAAACTTACAAAAACCGCTTTAGATACCTGGGAAAAAATCGTTGAAACGATTTTTCTTGCGTTGTTAGCAACCACGATTGGAACGATATTAGGGGTGCCTCTCAGTTTCTTTGCGGCTAAAAACATCATGAGAGATGTGAAAAGTCCGCTGATCAGTATTGCGTTAAATATTCTTAGTATTCCTGTTGCGATTTTAATAGGCATTAATATTACAAAGGTGATCAACGACTTAACCACACGCTTTGTTTTCTCTGGATGGGGTGAGCTGGTTGGTTTTATTCTAGGTCCTTTGTTATTTGTCCTTGTGTTCCGTTGGGCGGTACCCGCTGTTGAAGATCAATCGCCGACCTTGGGATTACGGGTGGCTCGGGTAGCTTCTCTTCTGCTAAGTTCTACTTTGCTTGTAACAAGTCTAAAATTCTTGAGCAACTTAACCATTCGCGCAGGAGATTTTCTAATGCCACGATTAGGGGGGTGGAGTTTCATCGGTAAATTTGTCCGCGATCTAGGGGATATTCTGGGGATGTTATTGGTGGTGTTGGTTGCCGCCGCAATAGCGGGGATTTTCAGCAATATTGCTGATCGGATTGGTAAAAAGATTGCTTATAAACTGCCGGTTATACCAGCCAAAGTCATAACCATGGTGATCACAACGACTGCCTTTGCCTCTTTGTTGATTTTGATCATGGCAGGTATCAATTGGTTTTATCAATTAAATAACCCGGTAGTGTTGTATTGGTATCCTGGAGGGATTGGCGCATTATTGGGACTTGCCACTTCCATAAAGCTTGCCCCAAAGGATGATTTGCCGGTTGGAATTGTGATTTATTATGTTTCTCGAACGATATGGAATGGTTTACGCTCGATTGAGGCCTTAGTTTGGGTAATTGTCTTTGTGGTGTGGGTTGGTATTGGACCTTTTGCCGGGGTGCTGGCGCTTTCGTTGCATACCATTGCCGCATTGACAAAATTGTATTCTGAACAAGTAGAAAGTATTATGCCCGGGCCGCTGGAGGCCATTACCGCCACGGGGGCAAACCGGTTACAGACGATCGTATATGCGGTGATACCTCAAATTATTCCTCCTTATATTTCTTTTACGATGTATCGCTGGGATATCAACGTGAGAATGTCCACCATCATTGGTTTTGCGGGCGGCGGAGGAATTGGATTTTTGCTGTATCAGAATATTAACCTGCTGAATTATCGCGCTGCCAGCGCTCAAATGCTGGCGATCGCTATTGTTGTAGCCGCAATGGATTACCTTTCCTCGAAAATGCGAGAAAAGTTTGTTTGAATGCTTCCAACCAATCCGAAAAGACGCCGGCAAAAGCCGGCGTCTTTTTTTATTTTGCGAAGCGAGGTTATAATCTGGATTGTGAACCAATCGAAGGACTCTCAAATCCGAACCAGCAGTGATGCTGATCTAGCCTTTGCGGTGGTTGTCTTGGCGTCCTTCTTCACAACTTTCAGCTCAATGAAGACTGCCACCCCCCTGGAAATTATCTTAATGATTGTACTGGGAACGAGTTATTTGACGGTTGGGATTTACGGTTTTGCATTTTGCGCGAAAAGACAACATTTAATGTTAAGCATTGGTTATTTTCTGGTTCAAATCTTATTAGGCGCCTGGATTGTGTACCTTGGACGTGGTGCAGGTTTTAACGCGATGGTGTTGCTGCCCCTGGCCGGTCATGCGGTTATTTTGCTTCCGCGAAGAACCAGTTATTTTGCCCAATTTTCGATTTTGTTAGCCTATGTGGGCGCTGTATATGCCTTTTCGAAAAATTTACAAGCGGTCTGGGAAGGATTACCCATCTTCTTTGCCGGTTTGGTTTTTATTGTGGTTTTTACCCAGATGGCGCTGAATGAAGAGGCTTCCCGTCGCGAAGTAGAACGTTTAGTGGGGGAACTGACTCAAGCAAACCAGCAACTACGCGATTATGCCGCTCAAATCGAGGATTTAGCGACTATCAAAGAGCGCAATCGGTTGGCGAGGGAAATTCATGATGGTTTGGGCCATTATCTGACCAGCATTCATATGCAAATCAAAGCGGCCAGTGCGCTGCTCAAAAATGACTCTCAAAAATCGGCCGAACATTTGCAAAAGGCTATTTCTCTTACTCAGGAAGCCCTTACGGATGTCCGGCAATCGGTTGGAACGCTGAGAAGCCAACCCAATCAAGATATTCCCCTCGAAAAAGTGATCCCCCAATTATTTGAAAGCGCCAAATCCTTTGGAATTGAACCCGAACTTCTGGTTGTTGGCGTAAGTCGCGAATTGAGCGCCACAACTTATTGGACTCTTTACCGGGCTATCCAGGAGGGTATTTCCAATGCCTGTAAACATTCCAAAGCCCGACATTTATCCATTTGTTTGGATTATTCTTCCCCCGATTGGGTGGTTTTAACCCTTCAAGATGACGGGGTAGGAGTGAATGATCTGAAAGAAGGATTTGGTTTGATGGGTTTGCGTGAACGAGTTCAGATTGTGGGGGGAGAATTTCAACTATTGGAACACCCCTTGAGAGGATTTGGTTTCAAAATCAAGGTGCCAGCATGAACCCAAAGATTAAGATATTGCTTGTGGACGATCAAGCGCTCTTTAGAGAAGGGCTAAGAACGCTGTTAGATTTGCAGCCTGATTTTGAGGTCGTAGGAGAGGCATCACAAGGGGAAGAAGCGTTGCGAATGGCGGTCAACCTCAACCCTCACGTGATTTTGATGGATTTAAGAATGCCGGTCATGGATGGCGTGACCGCCACAAGAAGGCTAAAAGACAGTTTGCCACAGTGCAAAGTAATCGTTCTGACAACTTTTGACGACGATGAAGATGTGTTTGAAGGATTGCGTGCAGGAGCAGTGGGCTATTTGTTGAAAGATGTCTCATCGGAGAAATTATATGAGGCGATTCGTTCGGCTGCTCGTGGAGAATATTTTTTACTGCCCTCCATCACTGCAAAGGTCATGGCTGAATTTTCTCGGATAGCCAGGCCGGTCAGGACTCCTCTCGATGAGATTGGTGTTAAGTTATCCTCAAGAGAATTGGAGGTCTTACGATTGGTTGCCCAAGGCGCCAGCAACAAAGAGATTGCGGATACCTTGGTGATTGCAGAAGGAACCGTCAAGAATCACCTGACCAATATTCTTGCAAAACTCGAGGCGCGGGATCGAATGCAGGCGGTACTAAAAGCCCGTGAATTGGGTTTGATTTAATGGGTCTGGGTTGTGACTGCAAATGTGACCTTTGCTGCATATAACCCACATCAAATGAAGGTATGATTTGATCAGTGCAGGAGGAAATTATGAGCGAGATGCCGCCAGTTCGGACAAATCCTCGTAGGGAATTTCCTTATGTATTAGGAATAGGATTTATTTCGGTGGGTTTAGCCATATTTTTAGAACAATACTTGAAAACCGGTTGGCTGGTTCTGGTCATTCCGCCAATCAGCGGAGCAATCTTTTTGGTGGAGGCAACTCGAACGAAAAAATTGGGCTTGTTGATTTCGGGCGGCCTGGTTTTCGGATTAGGGGTTGGAGGATTGTTATATTTCAGTTCCTCCCTGCCGTTTAGCTTGGAGCGGCGGATTGGCTGGATGATCCTTGCCTTTTCAGTCGGTTGGGCTCTAATAACCGCCGGTTCAGTATGGGTCAAACCCCATCGAATTTGGTGGCCGATGATTCCGGGCGGAATTTTGTTTTTTATTGGCTTGTGTTTCCTGATCACGCCTTTACGGCTAGTTGACTTTGTCCTGTTTGGAGTAGGGGGAGTTGGAATTGTATTGTTGACATGGGGGGTATTTTGGCGAATTTTTGGGCTGATTATTCCGGGCAGCTTGCTGGTTACCATCGGACCGGGAATTTATTTTGCCTGGGGTACTGATCTGGCCATTAATGCCCTCTCTAAAACGGGGATGATGATCGCTATCTTTGCGCTGGGCTGGGGGTTAATCATCCTTTTCTCGCGGGTAGTAACTACTAAATTTATCTGGTGGCCATTAATTCCTGGCGGGGTGATGGCCGTTGTAGGGTGGGGATTGTACATAGGGGGTGACCCGGGTAACGCTCCCTCTTTTATTGCGAATACGGGCTCAATTGGGTTGATTATTTTTGGGTTATACCTTCTGTTGCTGAGAAAAGGAATTCATCATTAATCTCCCTATCCCTTTCTGATAGGATAAACTTTAATTTCTCGGCAAATTTTTATGCCTGTTCAATCCTTCTAATGTTTGATAAGATAGATGGTCGGTTGATCTTAAAGGTTTGAAAGGTTGTTTGTAAATGAAAGTCCAAAGAAAGAATATTCGCAATGTGGCAATAATTGCTCATGTTGATCATGGTAAGACAACGCTGGTAGATGGTCTGCTTCGTCAGGCGAGAGTTTTTCGAGAAAATCAACAAGTGCAAGAACGGGTAATGGACTCGAATGACCTGGAACGGGAGCGCGGCATTACCATTCTGGCGAAAAATACCGCCGTTCTCATTCCAGACCCGCAAACGGGCGAAATGGTCAAAATCAACATTGTAGATACGCCCGGCCACGCCGATTTTGGAGGCGAGGTGGAACGGGTGATGAATATGGTGGATGGGGTGTTGTTATTGGTGGATGCCGCTGAGGGGCCGATGCCTCAGACCCGCTTTGTTCTCAAGAAAGCCTTGGAGATGGGTCATCAAGCGATTGTTGTGATCAATAAAATGGACCGCCGTGATGCTGAACCTGATCGAGTTTTGAATGATACCTTTGATTTGTTTATCGAGTTAGGCGCCAGCGAAAGTCAGGCGAACTTCCCGGTGGTTTATACGAATGCCATCACCCAGCAAGCCGGACTGACGCCGGCATTGTCCCCCGATTTGCAGCCCTTGTTTGACGCAATCCTGCGGCATATCCCCTGTCCTGAGGTGGATTTGGACGCACCTTTCCAAATGTTGGTCACTAACCTCGGTTATGATGAATATCGCGGCGTGACCGCAATTGGACGAGTGAGCGCTGGAAAGGCGCTCAACGGCCAGGCGATTGCGCGGATTACCCTGCAAGGAGAAGTTCTCCCAGAGAAAGCCAGATATCTTTTCGTCTTTCAGGGACTTGAAAAAGTTGAAGTGGACGAAGTTCTGGCGGGCGATATTGGCGTGATTGCCGGGCTGGAGGGTGTGGAAATCGGCGAGACTTTGGCCGACCCAGAATGTCCGGTGGCTTTACCGCCGATACGGGTGGAGGAGCCAACTGTCCGGATGACTTTCGGGGTGAATACCTCGCCTTTTGCCGGTAAAGAAGGCAAATGGAGCACATCGCGTAAATTACGCGAACGGTTATTTGCCGAGTTGCGCAATAATGTTGCCTTAAGGGTTGAAGAAACCGAAAACGCGGATACTTTTCTGGTTTCCGGGCGAGGGGAGTTGCATTTAGCCATTCTGATTGAAACGATGCGCCGTGAAGGATATGAGTTTCAGGTTTCGAGACCTGAAGCGATCTTCAAGGAGGGGGAAGGCGGTGAAGTTTTAGAACCATACGAGGAAGTGCATATTGAAACCAGCGCGGATACGGTGGGAGCGGTAGTGGAAATGCTGGGCGCCCGAAAAGGTCAGATGATCAATCTCGTGAATAACCCGGATAACACGGTTACGCTGGTTTATGTGGTTCCAACCCGTGGGCTGCTGGGATTTCGCTATCAGTTCCTGACCGCCACACGGGGGATGGGTGTGATGCATACCTTGTTTCACGGCTACGCTCCCTTTGCCGGCCCAATTCCAACCCGCAACAGCAGCTCAATTGTGGCCTGGGAAGCGGGAACAACAACCAATTACGGTCTCAAAAATGCTGAAGAACGCGGCATCTTGTTCTATGGGCCAGGGGTTGAAGTTTACGAAGGTATGGTGGTTGGCGAAACGCTGCGCTCAAGCGATCTGGTGGTCAATGTTTGTAAGAAGAAACACCTGACCAATATGCGTTCATCGAATAAGGATATCGAGGTGCGTTTGACCACCCCCCGTACTATGAGTCTGGACGAGGCAATCGAGTACCTCGCCGAGGATGAGCTGCTGGAAGTGACCCCAAAAAGTTTTCGCATCCGCAAAAAGATTCTGAATACCGAAGAACGCGGAAAGCAGACAAAGAGAGCCAAAGAATTGTATGAGGTCGGGTAATCTTCGGTTGGGGTGGTTGTGGTTCTTATGGATTTGTGCGGCGCTGGTTAGTTGCGCCAGTCCAGCTGCCCCGCCAGCGGTAGATATTCCAACGATGGAAGGAACAACCCCTTTTCCGGTTACGGAAACACCCACCGTGGTTTTGTCTACCCCTACATCAGACCCGCCTCAACCCGCTCCCGCCCAGCCGACTTTACCTGCCTATACCATTCACGCAGTGTACGATGCTGCTCAAAAGAAAGTTACCGTCAATCAGGCAATTCAGTACACTCATCTTTCCACTCAGCCGATTCGTGAAATTGTGCTGATGGTTGAACCAAATCGTTTCCCCAATGGGTTTGTGCTGAACCGTCTGGAAGACCAAAATACCGGGCTGAGATTGAGTTGGGAATTACAACGAAACTGGATGAAGATAGGGCTGGATGAGCCATTATCCTATCGGCAATCTATTTCGATTGTTGCGGAATACAACCTGCAGTTACCGGAAATTCCGCCGCCTTCTGAAACGAGCAAACCCCAAATTTATGGTTATACTCAGCGTCAAACCAATCTGGTGGATTGGTATTTGTGGCTGCCGCCCTTTAATGATGAGACAGGCTGGGTCGTTCATCCGCCTTCTTTTTTCGGGGAATATACGGTTTACCCTCTGGCGGATTTTGAGGTTTACTTTGAGGCGGTCAATTCCCCAAGGCCGTTGAAGGTTGCAGCCAGTTCAAACCCGGTTGAAGAAAATCAAAGCCGCTGGGAATATCGCTTCAACCATGCCAGAAACTTTGCGATTTCCCTCAGCGCCGAATTTGAGGTGAGTGAGTTTGAGGCGGACGGGGTAAAAATCAGCCATTATTTCTTCCCGTTGTATCGGCGGCAGGGGGAAGTCGTGCTTAACCACACCATTCAGGCTTACCGCCTGTATTCCGAATTGTTCGGCGAACTGCCGCGTCAATCTATCAGTGTGGTGCAGGCCGATTTTTTGGACGGTATGGAGTTTGATGGTTTGTTTTTTCTGAGCAAGGGTTTTTATGACCTTTACGATGGAACGGACAAAGGATACTTAACTCTAATCACCGTGCATGAAACAGCCCACCAATGGTGGTATGCTGCGGTTGCCAATGATCAAGCCCAACACCCATGGCTGGATGAAGCCCTTTGCACTTATGCCGAACGGTTGTATTACGAACGGTTTTTACCGGATCTAATGGATTGGTGGTGGTTTTACCGGGTAAATTTTTATCAGCCACAAGGGGTGATTGATTTAACGGTTTATGATTATGCCGGTTACCTGGCTTATCGAGACGCAGTCTATTTGCGCGGCGCTTTATTTCTGGAAGAACTGAGAAGAGATCTTGGAGAGGTACCATTTTTTGAGGGATTGGCGCGTTACTACGTGGATAATAATGGAAAAATTGCCGTCCCAAACGATTTTTATACTGCATTCAACCTGACCGAATCCGAGATTAGGGAAAAATTCAAACCATATTTTGGGTCTCAACCCTGAAAGCTAAAAAGCAAGGCGGTACAGGGTGAAAATTCCCAGTCCCATGCCGGCGCAGACTTCGATTCCCGATGAACTTCCCCATTCAAGAATATCCTGAATTGCACGATCCTCAAAAGGTCGAAGACTGATCATCATCTCAAAAGCGCGCAGTAATCTTTCGTCAATTTCGCCCCCAGCGGCTGCTTTAATTAAATTCAAACTGATGGATGTGGTGCGGTTTTCGATTGCCTGAAAAAGGGCCTGACGGAGTTGATCCAGTTTTAGCGCTTGTGTACCCCCCCAACGAACTAAAGTATAAATCCAGCCCATCAATAAATCGTCCCCCGACGGCGTAAGCCCCCGCCCGCGGCCGGCAAAAAAACGAATGGGGTGAACACACTCCAAAGGTGAGGAGACTGCGTCATGAACCAGCAATTCAAGCGCTGAACGAGTTTCCATATCGGATGATCGGATTGCCATAGAATGGTCAATCAGCGCCAGGGCTTCGTCCAACAAGGCTACCGAATGATCCATGCGGGAGCGAAGCGTTACTAAGAAAGATGATACTTGTTTTGGATGGGGTGTAACCGAAAAGGGCTTGGATAACCTCATAGATGAATAAATTGACGCTGCGCCGGTTTGGACAATAATCGAGGATTGCTCAAAATGAATTGCTTGTTGGGCAAGGTTGATCGGTTCACCGGGATTTACAATCGGAACGTTTTGATTTGGATTGAGATTTATGGTGAGGGGATTCCCAAAATGGCTGGTTGAAAGGAAGATGATCGATTCATCGGCAAGTTTGAGGAAAATGCCTTTTGAAGTTATTCCAATCACTTCGCCAGAGCGATTCTTTGCAAGACTTTCGGATGCACAAAGCCCGATTTGATTGGCTGAATACAAGTTCACTAGGCTACCTTTGCAAGGATGTCAGACAATTTTATGAGGAATGTCAGTTGACATGAAGATAGTTTTATATGATAATTTTGATAGTTGTTCCTGTGTTTTCCAGCGAATTTTAACCTCAATCTTCAAATTACAGGGTATTAAGAAAGTCATTATGACAATGTTTGATTTCTGCTTCAGCGGAATGCGCAGGTTAGAAGACTGGCAAATGAATTACCAAGGGATTTTTATGCCCTCATCCATGTCTAAATAATCTCTCTGAGGATCCTTTCAGGGAGATTTTTGTTTCCCGAAAGTCATAGAGTTCAACAAACTGCTTCTTGAAAACACCTGAAAAAGGAGAAAAAAATTATGAAATTGATAGACTTAACTATTCCGCTCGGTATTAGTACCCCTCCTTGGCCGACCTACGAACCTTTGCAGGTTAAGTACTTCAAACGGCTTGCCCCGAACGGCGCTAACGGTCAGGTGCTGACCCATTCAAATCACCTCGGCACTCATTTGGACGGCGAAATCCATTTCCACACTCCCGGCAAAGACATGGCTTCACTGGATATGGATTTTTTGGTGCACGAGGCGGCAATTGTTGATCTTTCGGATGTTTGCGGGGATTATGATGTATATACCAGTAAGATGGTAGAAGAGCGGGTGGAGGTTAAAGAAGGCGATATCCTGATCATCCATACCGGCTATCATCATTTTGGCTGGGATCAACCCCATGCGAACGAGGTGCGTTACATGGTGATGCACCCCGGTCCAGACCGTGAATTTGCGGATTGGGCAAAAGCCAAAAAACTGCGTTGGATCGGCGTGGACTGCGGCAGCGCTGACCACCCGATGAATACCATCATCCGCGATTGGATGCCGCGCCAGGCGCGACAGGCCGAAAAAGTGTTTCGCAAGAAATACGGCATGGGGCTGGCTGAATTTTTTGATGACAGCAAGTACCAGCTGATGCATCTTGAAATGTTCCCATACGGAATCATCCATGCCGAATGTATCGGCGGCGACATTGACCTGCTGCTGAATCGCCGGGTTACGGTTGGTTTCTTCCCGTGGCGATTTGTGGATGGAGAGGCCAGCATTGGGCGTTGTGTGGCGATGGTCGGTGATGATGAATACGAAGAATTGATGAAGAAGAAAGCGGAACTTCCCAAGACGAAATTCGGTGATGCTTACAATCCGGCCCATATTGAAAGCATCAACGCGATTTCCAAAGCCAATTTATCTTAATTTCACTTCAATTCTAATTCTGGAGGAATACGATGAGATTACCAACCCCCGAAAAAGTCAGTGAACAAAAGATCACCTTCGATGTTGAAGAGATCGAACCCATTTTGCAAGCCCCGCCGATGGATTTGAAACCCTGGCCGGGCGCAATGGTGACCCTGAAGGATGGGCGGGTCATGTACATCCGCGAAGCCAAGCTGGAAGAAGCCCCGATGATGTTGGAATACATGAAAAAGGTCATGGAAGTGGATCATGACTTCTATGACATTGTCGGCGCTCGCGTATACGCTGAAATTTTGGGCTGGTACCGCAAACGTCTTAAGGATCCCTACACGTTGGTTGGTTTGATTGATGGTTTATGGGCTGGATTCGCTAATGGGCGTCTTTTGAACGAGGATATTAACATCAGCCTGCACACCATGGCGCTGGTCCGCGGCGGCCGTATTGGCGCCGTGATGTATTACGCCAAAGCCTATTATGGTTTTGAAATTTTGGGCAACAAAGAGTGGTGGGCGACTTACGAAAGTTACAACGGTTGGATGCGCTGGGGGATTGGTATGGCGCAGCCGAGTTACCCATGGCCGGAATATCAGCATGAATTAGGCGGAGCTCGGGTGTATTACGTTACCAAGAAATATTGGGATAAGGTGGTCAAGGACTATGTTCGTCAGATGACCGGTACGGATTTGGTGTTTGATGTGCCGGATGAAGTCATCAAAGCCAATGAGGTAATGCGAGTACCTGACGAAGTTTTGGTATAGGGATATGGCATCAGGAGAGCAGAGCCAGTCTGACTGGCTCTGCTCCTTTTTGTTGGATAAATATGGCGCAATACCCGCGAAACATTCTCCTGCGAAAGACGCTAACCGCTATTGGCCGATTAATTCTGCCAATTCTCGCAAAAGTTGAAACCAGCGGTTTGGATATTTTGCCAAAAACCGGGCCGGCCATTCTGGCAGGCAATCATGAGAATATCGTCGAAGTGATTTTGATGGCAGTTACTTCACCGGCTATAGTAGAGTTTGTCGGTACAGGCGATGTGCCGATTGATCCGAGGTTTGCCTGGCTGGCTAATTTGTATCAATTTATTCCAGTTAAGCGGGGCAACGTGGATCGAACCGCAATCTATACGGCTTTGGAAGTCCTGAAGGCTGGCGGCGTAATCGGCATTTTCCCGCAAGGGGGTATTTGGGGGGCTGATATGAAGAACGGACGAACGGGGGTGGCGGTCCTGAGCTATCTGTCTGGCGCGCCGGTATACCCGATTGGTTTTGGAGGGTTGCGAGGCGCTTTGGATAAGATAGTACGCTTCACGCGCCCTAGATTAACCATGCGGGTAGGCCAACCACTTCAGATGTCTCAAAAAGAGAAAGAAAAAGTCGTTTCTAAAGATGATCTTGAGCAGTTTTCATCGTTGGTGATGAAACGAATTGTGGAATTATTGCCGGAAAAAGAACAAAAATTATCTCGAAAAGACTATGAAAATTTTGATATAGAGGTTTTTGTACGCAAAAATGGCGATCTTACACAAGCAAAATTAATATTAGACCGCCAAACCAGGCTTGGGCTGGGAATTTTATTTCACTACCCGGTTCTGCTAGACACCTTCAAAAGAAATTTAGGCCTGCCTGTGGAATGTCTGCAGAAGGTCGGCGTTCCCATACCGAGTCAAGAGGCTGCTGCAGCCGTGACCTCAATTCTCGGTTACCTGGAACGGGATAATCCGGGTTTCTTTAACTATCGTTTTGGGGTGGAACGGGGGATTGACATCCGGAATGCCCTGGAAATTCTCAAATTAAAGACCGAAGAATGCACTGAGGATCACATCCTGATTGTGCCAATCTATGAATATTCCGAAAACGGTAACTTAATTCGGCTTCGAGGAAGAGATTCTCTTCACCCGCCGGTCTGAATTGCCGCCTGCTTCTCTGTTAGATTGAAATTGCGAATAGCCATTGAGGCGATGGTCTTACCAATGCTGAGCGAAGCCGTCGCAGCCGGCGATGGGGCGTTTAGAACGTGAATCATTCCGGCGGCTTCAACGATCCGAAAGTCATCCACCAGCGCGCCGGTGGGTTCGAGCGCTTGGGCGCGCACTCCCGCCCCGCTGCGATGAACATCTTCCATATCTAAATCTGGAATCAATCTCTGCAAAGCGGACACAAAAGCCCGTTTGGAGAGAGAACGATAGAATTCGTCAAATCCCATCCGCCAGTATTTCAACCCCATCCGCCAAAATCCGATGAAAGCCGCATAGGTTAAGACATCCGGAATTGAAATATCGCTCATTTTGTAACCTTCCCGTTTGAAAGCCAGCACGGCGTTCGGACCAGCTTCAATACCGCCGGTCACCCGGCGGGTGAAATGCACCCCTAAGAAGGGAAAACGAGGATCGGGAACGGGATAAATCAAGTTCTTGACCAGATAATGCTTTTCGGGAATGATATCGTAGTATTCGCCCCGGAAGGGGATAATTTGCAGGCCCGGATTGACCCCGCACTTTTTGGCAATCCGGTCGGAGTATAACCCGCCGCAATTGATCAAATACCGGCTCTTTAACTCACCGCTTGTCGTAGTGAGAATTAATTCATCCCCTTTGCGGGTTAGCGATTGAAAAGCGCTGTTGGTGAAAATTTTGCCGCCTTGGGATTGAAAAATCTCAGCGTATTTTTCCACAACCTGCACATAATCCACAATGCCAGTTTGCGGTACGTAAATCCCGGCTAATCCGGTTGCATGGGGTTCATATTCTTTGATTTCTTCCGATTCAAGGCGGCGCAAACCGGTTAACCCATTTGCCTGACCGCGTTCAAGCAGGGCATCTAGACGAGGCAGTTCATCCGGTGTGGTGGCTACAATCACTTTACCGCAGTTTTCATGGCGGATATTATGTTCCTGACAGAATTGATATAAGGCTTGTCTTCCTTCAACGCAGTTTCGGGCTTTGAGCGATCCCGGCTTGTAATAAATGCCAGAGTGAATGACACCGCTATTATTGCCGGTTTGATGGGCAGCCAGCTTCTTTTCCGCTTCCAGCACCGCAATTCTGGCTGAAGTTTGCTTTGAAAGGGCTAACGCGGTCGCCATACCGACAATTCCACCGCCAATGATTGTAATGTCAAAGGTTCTGTCATTCATGCATCTGCCTCACACAAAATGGAATTTTGGGCAATAAAGATAGACTTTATAAATTCATTATACTCCACCCGAGAAAACCAATGCCGGCGCTCGGGTGGTGATTTTTGGATGATATCCGAGTGATTTCTTAATTCAACCAGGCTGAAGTGTTGGCTTGATTTGGGGTGGATTTCATGAGATGCTTAAGGACAGAAATTTCCCGCCGATAAAGGCGGGTAAGTTTGTAGAGCAAATGAGCCGTTGTCTCGGATTCGAGTAAATCTTGCTTTTCATGTAAGGGAATTTGAAGCAGGGAAGCGGCCATATAAAGTTTGACGAGCGGGTCTTCAGGAAGGTCAAGATGATTAATTTCAACATGCAATTCTTCATCTGAAAGTGAATTGAGCGTTTGCAAATAACGGAAGATCCACGGTTGAAAGGCTCGAACCCCCTTTGCAACCGCAATCGTATGAGGCTCTTCCATGGGGAAAATCTCCACCGTGCCAGTCAGATAGGGAAGATCGTAGTTCAGGGAATGAATTTTGAAACGCTCCTCGCCAATTGTAAGGATATTCATCCGTCCGTCTTCCAGTCTTTCGGCTTGAATGATGTTCGCTGTACATCCGATGGTGTAAGGTTTGGCCAACGGTCCAAGGGCTTCCAATCCCTGTCTGATTAGGACTACCCCGAATGGCTGGTTTTCGGAAATGCAGCGTTGAATCATCAGGCGGTACCTTGCTTCAAAGATATGAAGCGGTAACGGCATGCCCGGAAATAAAACCGTGTGTAAAGGAAATAAGCAAAGTTCACGCATAGTTATGGATAAGTATCTTTCCTAACTTTAAAGCCAATTAAGAATTGTTGCCAGTCCTTGTATGAGGTTTTGGATGGGTTATAATCACGGTATGGAATACGAAAGACCCCACATGGATTTTCCAACCATTTTTCGGTTAAGAGTCATTGGCGCAAACGTGGATGATTTTGCCACTTTTGTCATGGTAGAGGTGCGTAAGCATGTGCCTGATTTGACGGAGGATGCCATTGAAGCAAGGCCGAGCAATGGCGGCAAGTATCTAGCCGTTAAGGTATCCTTTGTGGCCGAGTCGCGCGAACAGTTGGATGCCATCTATGCCCACCTGAGCGGACAGGATCGGGTAATCTATTTATTGTAGTAGGGACTAGGTTGGAGGGTGTTTCAATGGTTCGGTCAGGATTGCCGAGCCTGCATCCAACGTCCGGAGATCAACTTTTCAATTTCTAAAATCCCCCGATTGAATAAAAGGGCCAGCAAACCGACAAAAATCGCCCCAATCCAAATTTTATCCATCCTGCCGGCTTGAGCGATACCCTCGAACAATAAAACACCCAATCCTCCTGCTCCGAACTTTGCGCCAATGGTGGCGATGGCTACCGAAATTACGCTTGCCAGACGTACTCCGGCTAATATAACCGGTAAGGCAATGGGAATTTGGATTTTCAGAGCGATTTGGAGGCGGTTCATGCCCATCCCCCGAGCCGCCTCTATTATTGAGGGATCTATACTCTTAAAGCCGGCAAGGATATTTCTGAGAAGAATAATCTGACTGTAAATAACCAAAGCAGCCATCACCGACCGGGCATTCAACCCGAAAAACGGGATCAGAAAAATCATCATGGCGATGCTGGGAATGGTGTAAAGAATGTTGTTGAGCGGTATCAAAACGCTGGATAAGCGGGGAAACCGGTTGATTAGCCAACCTAAAGGCAAGGCGATTAGAAAGGCTATACCCACTGGAAGGATAGCCAACTGAAAGTGTCGGAATGTCAGTTGCAGGATGTAATCGAGGTTGTTAAGCAGATAATTCATAGCCTAATTCGAAAGGCAGCCGACTTTTCTTAATTCTTCAAAGGTAATACAGCCAATGGGCTTGCCCTCATGGGTAACCAGCACGGTATCTGCAGCGGGAGACAGCATTAACGAAAGAACTCGTTTCAGGTCTGTACCGACCGGCACTTGCGGTAATGGACTGAGTTGGATCGCAGGGTGAAGGGGCTTCATGACCATTTCAACCCGCACTAAAGATAATTGGCGGATGCGGTCATCGGTATTGAGTAGCTGACGGACGAAATCGCTGGCAGGATTAGCCAGCAAATTGCAGGGTGTGTCTTTCTGAACCAATCTGCCTTTGTCCAGAACAATGATTTCATCGGCTAGTTTCAGGGCTTCCTCTACATCGTGGGTTACAAACAGAATCGTTTTTCTCAAGCGGCGCTGCAGTTCTAGGAGTTGATCCTGCAAACTTTCGCGGGTTATGGCATCAATAGCGCCAAAAGGCTCGTCCATGAGCATTACTTTTGGATCGGCGGCAAGGGCGCGCGCCAGCCCTACCCGCTGTTGCTGTCCGCCAGAAAGTTGTGCCGGGTAGCGATTGCGGAAATCCAGCGGAAGGTGAACAAGGTCGAGCAGCTCATCCACCCGGTTACGGATGCGCTGCCTGTCCCAACCCAAAAGTTCTGGAACGACAGCAATATTTTTGGCAATGGTCAGATGAGGGAAGAGCCCCACCTGTTGAATCACATAGCCGATATTGCGGCGCAATTGATTAACCGGAATGGACTGGATATCTACTCCATCCAAAAAAATTTGTCCGCTGGTGGGTTGGTGCAGCCGGTTGACCATCTTAAGCAGGGTGGTTTTCCCGCAGCCGGAAGGACCCAACAACACGGCGATGGATCCTTCCGGGACTTGTAAAGTGATATTGTCAACGGCAGGTGCGGAAGCGCCGGGGTATTGTTTGCTGACATTGACAAATTGAATGGTTGACATTTCTGTTTATTTAATCAACCCCTTTTGTTGTAAGAATTCTCTGGCAACATCCGCTGGCTCACGCTGCTTACCGGACACCTCAAAATTCAATCGCTGCATCGCCTCATCTGTTAAAAGAGGCGCTAATCCGTTCAAGATTTCAGCAATTTTCGGGTTGGCATCCAAAACTTCTTTCCGGATGACCGGCGCTACCTGATAGGGAGGCCAGAGCCCTCTGTCATCCCGAAGGATAACCAAATCAAAGGCGGCGATTTCTCCGTCGGTTCCAAAGGCAACCGTTACATCTGCCTGACCTTCGTTGATAGCCTGATAGCGAAGTCCGGGGTCAACTGATTTGTATTCCTTGAAATTAAAATCACCGTATACCTGACGCATTCCGGGTAAGCCGTCTTCGCGTTCTTGGAATTCAGGCGGTCCAACCATGATCAGGTTTGAAGCCTGGGCCACTAAATCGGATATGGTTTCAATGCCCAGTTCTTGGGCTTTTGTGCGTTTCATTGCAACGGCCTGAGTGTTGTTCATTGGGGCTGGATCTAACCAAACCAGATTGAAGCGGCTGGCATATTCGTTTTTGACGGTGTTGTAAACTGCGGTAGGATCGGTATTGACGGGAAGTTTAAGAACCGTCAACAACCCTGTGCCGGTGTATTCCGGGTAAAGATCAATTTCGTTGGATTCCAATGCTTTCTGGGCAATGGGCGTTCCACCAAGGTTCAACTTCCGTTCAACCTTAAAGCCGTTCGATTCCAGTAGTTGGGCATACATTTCGCCCAAGATAAACTGTTCGGTAAAATCCTTTGAAGCAACGCGGATGACCGTTTGCGAGGGGGTGTTTGCGGCAGGCGAGCAAGAGGCAAGCGCCACCATTATCAGCAACACACCAATTATGGTTCTTAAGAAATTTGGTTTATTCATCTTAAATCTCCTTTTCATTTCCTTTTAAATTTTGAGGGGTTGGAGCGTTTTTTGAAGCAGGGAAAGCAATCCCTCTACTGCCAGAGTGATCAAGGCTACCGGAATTGCTCCCACAAACAAGATGCTGTAATCGTACAGGGCAAAGCCGCGAGTGATGTAGATGCCCAAACCCCCGCTGCCCACAAAGGCTGCCAAAGTGGCGCTGGCAATCACATCCACCGCCGAAATGCGAATGCCGGTTAGAATTACCGGAACTGCAAGGGGAAATTCAACTCTGATCATTCTCTGGAAAGCCGACATCCCCATACCACGGGCTGCTTCCAGAATGGCTGGTTCAAGGGTGCGGAAAGCAGCATCGGTGTTGATCAACACCGGCGGCATAGCCAGTATTGTTAAGGCAACGATTGCGGATGTGGAGGTTAATCCGAGATAGGGGATGATCAGGAACAACACTGCCAGACTGGGGATTACGCGTAAGCCGTTGACCAGATTCATCAAAGTAAGCGAGGCAAACCGCGATCTGGCTGTCCAAATTCCAAGAGGAACGCAAACCAGAACCGCGATCCCAATGGCAATTCCGGCAAGAATCAGGTGATCTACAACCGCACCCCAAAATTCGGATTGTCGGTTGAGATAATAAAGATAGCTTTGTGTTAAGGTTTGGATGAGGGCTTCTACCAATTTTCGCTGCCTGCCTCGCCTTTGAAGGGGCCAATCAGGTTCGAGGTGATCCAACCGCCATAAAAATTTCCGGGCTGCGGTTTGACCAGTTCCCCTTCAACATAACATTGATCCATGTATTGTGGATAAAAGGCAATGTGGTTTGCAATACAGGAATAAGGTGGAGTAGGATTGGGATAGTACCAGGCTGCGTTATGGACTATCTTTGCGGGGGTTTTTATTGTGTAATAGGATGCTTGACCTTTCCATTCACAATACGAACGACGACTAGTGGGTATCAGATATTCCATCAAAACATCTTCCGGCGGAAAGTAATATACCGGCGGATGGCTTGTTTCCAAAACTCGGTAGGCTCTTTTGGTTTCGGCTAACTTTATTCCATCAAAGTAAACCTGTAGAAAGAGATTGGTTGGTTCTACCAACGGCGGACGTGGATAATCCCATACCGATTCTGACTTAAGTGTAGAATGATTTTTTTCGCTCATATTCAAATTTCTCTTCTCTATGTCTTAATTTTATGACCGAAAAATCTCTTGTCAAACTGTTGTATAAGAAAATTATAACTTACCCAATCTTGCATGTTGATAAAATTTGGTTATATAGTAATATATATAAAAATAGTACTAATTCGGAGAAGAAATATGAAAAAAAGTTGGGGTAATAGACTTCGGTATTATTTCGATTATTTGTTCTCTCTTGGCCCTGGTGTATTAATTGCCGCATTAGCTTTATTTACCGTAGCCCTTTCTGTGATAACCGCGTTGATACTGGTAGTAAGTCGGTTATCGCCGGGGGGTGAGCCGCCGTTTGATTTGATTGAAGGGCTGTGGTTCACTTTTCTGGGTAATTTGGGCGAAGGCTCGGTAGCCGGAAGAGAGTCGGTTTGGACATTCCGTTTTATAACATTAGGATTAACGCTGGCGAGTATCTTTATCGTTTCAAACCTGATCGGTATCATCTCAAATGCAATTACTCAAAAAATTGAAAATCTACGGCGTGGAAAGTCTTCTGTTATCGAAAGCGATCATATTGTGGTATTGGGGTGGTCTGAACAAGTTTTTACAATCATCCCACAGTTAATGAATGCTCAAAATGGTAAGAAAAGTGGGAAAATTGTTTTACTGGGCGATCAAGATAAAGTTGAAATGGAAGACCAAATCCGAAATCGAATTGGAGCGGAAGCGCTTCGAAAGGTAGTTTGTCGGAGCGGCAGCCCGATTGAATTAAGTGACCTTGAATTAACCAATCTCAATGAAGCAAGCGGCATTTTGATCCTCACGCCTGAAGGTGACAATCCTGATGCGGAGGTGGTTAAAACGGTGCTTGCCATAACCAAAAATCAAAAAAGGAAGATTCATCCTTATAAAATAATCGCCACTTTAAAAGAAAAACAAAACCGTGAGTTGGCTAAGATTGTTGGGGAGGGGGAGGTTGAATGGATTTTTTCCGGTCAGGTGATTGCTCGATTGCTGGCTCAAAGTTGTAATCAGCCGGGACTTTCGGTTGTCTATTCGGAATTGCTAGATTTTACGGGGGATGAAATTTACTTTATTGAAGATCCAGACTTAATTGGCAGAACTTACCGCGAAGCCTTGAGTACTTTTCAAAAAGGGCTAGTTATTGGATTGCAGAAGGGTATGAATGTCACCTTAAACCCGGCGATGGATTCGGTTATTCGACCGGGCGATCAAATTGTGGTGATTGCCAGCGATGAAGGGGGGGTAAAACGCGGTGAACGATCAGCAATACGGGATGAGTGGATTGTGGCGGATAAATCCCCGCTCCGAGGCAGTGAAAGTGTCCTTATTTTGGGCTGGAGCGAGCGAGGGAACGAATTACTTTGGGAATTGAATCACTATTTTCCCGCCAAGTCAAAGGTTTGCATCGTTACCGATAAGTTTGATTTACGAAGGGAGTTGGAAGAAATCGAAGCCGATCTGAAAAACTTAAGACTCAGTTTTGAAAGAAAATCCATCCTTGATCGGAATGAGCTGGAGATGCTTAAATTACAGAAGTACGATCACGTTATTTTATTGAGTAATGATGATCACACTTTGAGCATTCAGCAAATCGACTCCAACACTTTGTTTACCTTATTGCATGTGCGCAACATAGCGGAAAAAACTCAGGCAAAACTTTCAATAGCAACGGAAATCATCGATAGCCGAAACAGCCGGCTTGCTGAGGTTGCAAAGGCGGACGATTTTATCGTGAGCGACCGGTTAATTAGCCTGATGATGGCACAAATTGTTGCCGATCGCCGTAGAAATGCGGTTTATGAAGATTTATTCAACCCACAAGGATCAGAAATATACTTGAAACCCGCCTGTCAGTACGTAAAAACGGGAGTGGGGGTTAACTTTTACACGATTCTGGAATCGGCTGCCCGAAAGGGAGAAACGGCCATTGGTTACCGATTGTCATCTCTTGCTGAAGATGCTAAAAGGTCGTTTGGCGTGGTGATCAATCCTGATAAACGCGAAGAAGTGGTTTTCACCGAAAACGATAAAATCATAGTATTAGCTGAAAACTAGCGCAGAAACCTTGCAGATGGATATGGCTTGAATCCTGCACATCAATTGTGGGGTTCAAAAATTAATGGACTACTCATTGCATTTATGGTAATAATTTTCTGTGCTAACATTGTAATCAAGAGTACATTTGGCTGTGAATTCGATCATGTCCGACTCTGTGGATCGAGATACTCTGCTTCGTGAACCGGGCCATGTAGAGGAGATGACCTCTTCGGCATTGCAACGGGCTTTTGCATTGCGCTATCAAAATCCGCTACAAGCGCTTGAAATTCTTGAAATCACGAATCAGCAATTTGAGAACTTTCCGGCTGCAACGGAGGATGATCTCAAACGAATCGGGGATTTTCAGCAAGGGCTGGGAAAACTTTATTTTCAGATGGGGCATTTTGATCGGGCGATCCTTGTTTTGCAGCAGGCACAGTCCATTTATGAAAAAGTTGAGCAGAAAAAAGAATTGGCCTGGGTTTATGCTTTGCTGGGTCAGGTGTATCTGCATTTATCCAGTTTTGTAAATGCACTTCAATATACTTTAAGCGGCCTGGAACTGGCTCAGGAAATTGGCGATCGAGCGGTTGAAGGACAGTTATTGATCAATTTAGGTAGTGTATATCTTCAGAGAGAGGAATTTACGCGAGCGCTCCCTTATATTCTTCGCGCTTCAAAAGACGCCGAGATTAGTCAGGATTTGTACATTCAAGCAGAGGCTTTAGAAAAATCCTGTCTGGTTTACAGCGGTCTTGGAAATGCAGGGATGGCTTTAAGCGCCGGGATCAAGAGCCTTAATTTATTCGTAGATCTCAAAGAAAAGTGGGGAGAAGCCAGAACACTCAATTCCCTGGGGCGAACTTATCAGATAATGAAAGATTATCAAAAAGCGCTGGAATGTTATGAAGATGCGCTCAAAATCACCCGACAAATATCCTCACCTTATGAAAGCGCGGTGTCCCTAATCCGAATTGGACGGGTATATGCGGAACAAGAACTACCCGGTCAGGCGCTGGAGCCGCTCCACGAAGCCTTACAAGTTAGCGAGAAGATTCAATCGCGAGGTCAGCAGGTAGAATGTCACCAGTTGCTATCTTCAGTCTACCGGCAGGCTGTTCAATTTCAGCGAGCGCTGGCTCACTATGAGCGATTTCATGAAATCAAAGAACAGGTCTTCAACGATGAATCGGAAACGAAGTTAAAGAACCTGGAAGTGGTCTATCAGGTTGAAGAAGCCAGAAGAGAGGCTGAAAGAGAGCAATTAAAAAACATTGCCCTGGAACAAGAAATTCAGGAACGTATTCAGGCACAGCGGGCTTTGCAATCTGCTAACGAACAACTACAAAAAGAGATTGCTATTCGTGAGCAGCTGATTGGTGACCTGAATGCCTTTGCCCGGATGGTTGCCCATGACCTTAAGACCCCTCTCCAAAATCAGGCAATACTGACGCATATCCTGGAATTAAAACTCAAGGCAATCAATGCCCCGGAAGAAATTTTACAACTTAACAGCCAGTTACAGCGAATTGTCCAGAAACAAGCCGAAATTATTCAAGAATTGTTAACTCTGGCAAGTTTGCGCAGTCAGGAAATTGTATTAGTCCCCTTGGATATGGAAAAAGTGATTCACGAGGTTCTGACCCGATTGAATTTTGTGATCGAGGATCACCATGCACAGATCAGTATCCCCAATCACTGGCCGGTTGCTCTGGGTCACGCCCCTTGGGTTGAAGAAGTATGGGCAAATTACCTGACCAATGCCATTAAGTACGGAGGATTGCCGCCACGGGTGCAATTGGGGGCGATTGTCGAGGGCGATGGCTTTGTCCGTTTTTGGATACAAGACAATGGGGATGGGATCAGCCCGGAGGACCAGGGAAAATTGTTCCTGGATTTCAGCCGGGTTGACCGCGGGCGCGCCGAAGGACATGGGTTGGGTTTATCCATTGTTGCCCGCATTGTTGAAAAAATGGGCGGCAGAGTTGGGGTAGACAGCCGCGGCAGACCCGGTGAGGGAAGTCGTTTTTGGTTTACCTTGCGGGCGGTGGAGGAATAAATCGGTTGGGATTGGTTTGTAAGTTGTTTGAAAGGTTTTGTCTATAAAGTTTTAATAAATTTGACCTATAAATAATATAGAGCACCTGGATTAGGATAGAAGCGGTTTCAGGCTTATCAATTCAGGTAACCATCTTGAACCGTATTTAAATCCGTAACGACAAAGGCAAACCCGGCGAAAGCCGGCGACGCAAAGCTATGGGTCTAAGGGCTAAAAGCCTATGACTGCCAGGCCGCCGAAAACGCGATTCCATGCATCCAATTACCGGCAGGGGAATCCTGCTGTATTTATTTAAATTGGTTGTGATCGGTTTTTACCGGGCGCCTTTGTCAGAAAGGGTTGGACATGAGGCGCTCGGTTATTTTTGCTCTATTCTTAACGAGTTTTTGGTTAATTGGGCTGGCGAGTTTTTCTCAACCTCAACCTGTATCGGCGGATGCCAGCACCTATCAAGTATTCCTGCCTCTCCTAACCAATGGAAACTCAAATTCTTCAAGTTCTGAACCGGAAATTAGTTTTCCTTCGCTGACCCAATTTGCGGACACGATTAAGAATGGCGGGAATCAAATTGCGGGATTGTATGTTGAAAAATTACTGGCAAAACCGGTTATTCAACAACCGCAAGGGAATTATGAGTATATATCTAACGATCCAAATGTAATTACTCAATTTATGTTGACCACTCCGGAGGTTTTTGGCTTGTTGGCTCATAATCACCTGGCGGGTAAGCTGTTTTTCGAGATTAGTAAGGGGAGTGGTGTCTTTCTGATTGATGGAAATGGCAAGACGATGAAATATCAGGTGGTTGAGGTCAATTCATATCAGGCGATCAAAGTTGATGGAGGATTAAGATACCAGGATCTCACCACGGGTGAAGAGATTGACACGGTGCAGTTATTTGCAAAATTTTACATGGGAGAAGCGCATCTCACCCTTCAGACTTGTATTTCGCGGGATGGTGATCCGGCTTGGGGACGGCTGTTCATTTATGCCGTCCCGGAAAATTGAATATATACTTAGAGATATTCCGTTACTGCTTACCGGAGCTAACTCTATGTATTTTTCGGTGATCGAAAGCCCGATAGGGGAAGTGTTGATATCCTCGGATGGGGAATTCTTGAGGGGGTTGTGCTTTTCCCCGTTTGAATTGCCACCTGAATGCAATAATGATTTACCCATTTTCAAAGAAACCCAGCAGCAACTGGCGGCCTACTTTGCCGGCGAATTAAAATCTTTCGATTTACCGATTCACCTCGAAGGCAGCCCGTTTCAATTAAGGGTTTGGCAGGAATTGCTCAAAATCCCGTATGGAATGACTCTATCCTACAAACAGCTGGCTGAACGAATTGGAGAGGGAAAATCAATTCGGGCGGTGGGCAGAGCTAATGGGCAAAACCCAATCCCAATTATTGTGCCGTGTCACCGAGTTATTGGGTCAAATGGTCAGTTAGTCGGCTATGGGGGTGGGATTGACAAAAAGTTATTCTTGTTGAAGTTAGAAAAAAGTATATTATTGGATTGAGTTTCAAACGCATGACAAATAACCCTTGGGTTCGTGATTTATAACACTAACCAAAGGCAGGCGGTTTCGATACAATACATCATGGTTATTGCAAGTAATTTGCAATAAAAGACGGCAAGGAAAATCGAATGGAATTTGATTTGGTTAATGCGGCGGAATTACAGATTCATTCGCTGGGTGGCAGGATGACCACTCAGCGGAGGGTGATTTTACAGGCTCTCATTGAAAGCGCCGATCATCCAACAGCAGAGGAAATTTTCCAAAAGGTTAGAGAGAAAAATCCGAGCCTAAACCTTTCTACCGTGTATCGAACTTTGCGCTGGCTGGAGCAGCATGGGCTGGTAAATGCCCGCCGTTTCGACGATGATCCCCGGTTAGAGCGGTTTGACCCGGTAATTGAGCAGGGGGAAGATCACTTTCATTTTCGGTGCAGAAAGTGTAATCAAATCACTGAATTTGACGCTCCGCTCATCAAGGTTGTGAAAGCGCAGTTTGTGGATTGTTTCGGCGGAGAGGTCGAAAATGCCACACTGGTTTTTTACGGTTTGTGTTCGGAGTGTGCAAAAACTACTTAACCCGGTTTGAGGTATTTATGGCTGCCTGTCATGTAGTGCAACAACCCAATCCATATCCTGGCGGTAAAACCGTTGCTTTAGTCGGAAATCCGAATGTCGGTAAGTCGGTATTATTTCACCGCCTCACCGGTCAATATGTAATGGTTTCGAATTATCCGGGAACAACCGTTGAGGTTTCTCAAGGTAAATTACGAAAATTGGAAGGGGTAACCCTGATTGATACCCCGGGAGTAATCGGGTTCCCTTCTCGCAGCGAAGACGAGCAAGTGACCGAGCGAGTCTTGTTTAACCATGATCTTCGCACGGTGATTCAGGTTGGAGATGCGAAAAATCTGCGCCGAACCCTGCATCTCACCATTCAGCTGGCAGAGATGGGACTGCCGCTGATCCTGGCTTTGAACATGATGGATGAAGCCCGAATGCGGGGTTTGGAGATTCGAACGGAGGTCATGGAGCGGGTCTTTGGGATTCCCATCATTCAAACGGTTGCAACTAGGGGTAGCGGAATTGCAGAGGTTGAACGCGCTATTCAAGCTGCCAAGCCGGTGAAACTTGAAATTCAATATCCAGCTGCCATTGAGCAAGCCATACAAAAAATTGAGCAGATGGAGTTTGACTCGCCTGTATCCAAACGGGCATTCTCGTTATTGTGGTTTGGGCAGGATCCCGTTTGCCAAAAATGGGTGGAAGAAAATACGCCGAAAAGCATTCGCGATGAACTCATCAAAGTTCGCCAAGACCTGATTGAGAAGTACCCTGAAGGGGTGGATCTAATCCTTCAAGCAAGCCGAGAAAATTTTATTGAAAAGTTGGTTCATGATTCGTTGCGGCAAGCCAAAAGTTCTATCTCGAATGCGACTCGGTTAGGTCACTTAACCATTCATCCCGTGTGGGGGATTCCCATTCTGTTAGCGGTGTTATACGCCATGTACTGGTTTGTGGGAGTCTTTGGGGCAGGCACGCTGGTCGGTTTGCTGGAAGAGAAATTGTTTGGCGAATTGATAAACCCGTGGTTGATTGCCCTGAGTGAAAAAGCCATTCCGTGGGAAATCGTACGCAATTTCCTGGTCGGCGAATATGGTTTATGGACAATGGGGGTAACCTACGCGCTGGCTCTTCTTCTGCCAATTGTTTTGACATTCTTCATTGCGTTTGGGATATTGGAGGATTCGGGCTATTTGCCGCGGGTGGCGGTTTTGAGCAACCGTTTATTTTCGACCATTGGGCTGAATGGTCAGGCAGTTTTACCGATGGTGCTGGGACTCGGTTGCGTGACGATGGCAACCATGACCACCCGGATATTAAATCGTCCGAGGGATCGCATTCTGGTCACCTTACTGCTAGCGCTGGCTATTCCTTGTTCGGCGCAATTGGGGGTTGTTCTGGGGATGCTGGCAGCCATCTCCTTCAGCGCGGCTTTGATTTGGGTGGGGGTGATCTTTCTGGTTTTGATGCTGGTAGGTTGGCTGGCTTCGAAAGTTTTACCCGGTGAAAGGACGCCCTTGATTGTGGAGTTGCCGCCCTTGAGAATGCCGGTCTTCACGAATGTAATCTTCAAGACCCTCGCCAGATTGGAGTGGTATATCAAAGAGGCTGTGCCATTGTTCTTGTTGGGAACGATCATTTTGTTTGTGCTGGATACGGTGCACCTGTTACCGGCGCTAATTGAAACCCTCAAACCGGTTGTAACCGGTTGGCTTGGGTTACCTGCCGAAGCGGCTTCCGCCTTGTTGATGGGCTTTTTGAGACGCGATTTTGCTGCCACCGGCTTTTTTGTGATGCAATCGCAAGGTCACCTGAGTGATTTGCAAGCGCTGGTTTCCATTACTACGATAACCCTTTTTATCCCCTGCATCGCCTCGGTATTCATGATGGTCAAAGAGCGAGGTTGGAAAATTGGGCTGGGGATGGTGGCGTTTATTTTGCCTTTCTCAATATTGGTCGGCGGATTGCTGATGAGATTGTTGAGTAGTTTGGGTTGGGGTTCGTAACATGACGCAAAAAAAGAAAGAGCCGCGCGTATCATCTTCAAAGGGCTTGATTAAATGCTCGATGTGCGGGCTGGAATATGATCCTGTGGAAAATCCCGCATGCAGCGCATGCCCGCTTCATCGAGGGTGTACCCTGACCTGCTGCCCGCGATGCGGGACTTCGAATATCAACATTCATGATTCTCAGATTGTTGGTTTTGTAAAAAAACTGTTTTACGGAGGCGACCGTGTTTCATCATAGAAGAAGACAACGCTGTGCGCGTGGCTTTGAGGCTAATAACCACTGTCTGGCGCTCTGTCAGGTAGCGCCGGGGCGTGAAGTAAAAATTCGAGAAATGGAAAGGCTGCATCCTCCTTTTCGCGGGCATTTGCAAGCCTATGGATTGCTTCCGGGGCGGTGTGTCCGGGTGATCACCCAGGAGCCAATTACGGTCATCCAGGTGGAGCAAATGGAATTGGCTTTTGAAAAAAGTGTTGCAGAGGGAATCCTGGTTGAACCGGTGAACGACTGAAAAAAATAACAACTTAAGAAATCTTAAAAAATCTCCCCTTGTATTGACAAGGGGATTTGGTTTTTGCTATACTGAAAGTGCTTTCATAAAAGTACTTTCAGTTTTTTTGATTCACCCCCAATTAAAATGCTTTCCCGTAAAAACCCTCCCACGATTTACGATGTTGCCCGTTCGGCGGGTGTAAGTATTTCTACGGTTTCACGGGTTTTGAACAATCCGGAAAGAGTCAACGAAGCGACCCGCTTGCATGTTTTGGCCACTATTGATGAACTGGGTTTTATTCCAAAAGCAGAAGCAAGAGCCAGGGCATTGCGTTCGGCTGGTCGAGTGGGAGTCATAACTCCCTTTTTTACCGCCCCGTCTTTCGTTCAACGACTGAGAGGAGTGGCGTCTGTACTTACGGAATCCAACTATGAATTGGTAATTTTTACGGTAGATACTCTCGAACGACTACAGCATTATCTGGATACCATTCCATTAACTCATAATCTGGATGGGTTAATTCTGATCTCTGTTAGGGTGGATGAAAAGACAGCCGAGCGGATTATTCAACATAAACTAGAAACCGTTTTGATTGAATATCCCCTGAGTGTGTTCAGTAGTGTTGAAATTGATGATGAAGAGGGGGGAAAAATGGCTGCCCGTTACCTCTTAGGAAAGGGGTATTCCAGTTTTGCTTTTGTGGGCGAAACCAATTTTCCGAAATATGGAATTAATCCGATTAGTTCCCGGTTGAAGGGCTTTCAGTGGGTTTTATCCGAATCCAATGTTGAGTTTACAGAAGATCATATTTGGGAAACCCCCTATCATGTGGATGCGACCCGATTTGTTGCCTTGGAAAGGCTGAAAACGGCAAAAACGCCGCTTGCTATCTTCTCGGCAACCGATCTTCAAGCAATTGGAGTGATTAAAGCCGTCAAACAAATGGGGTTGCGCATTCCCGATGATGTAGCCGTTTTGGGCTTTGATGATTTGGATATAGCGGATTATATGGAACTGTCCACTGTCCGTCAGCCTCTTGATGAATCCGGGCGGGTAGCTGCCGAATTGCTGTTTTCACGCATGCTCGACACAACCCGTCCGATTCAACACATTCGTTTACCGTTGTCTTTAATTGAACGTGGGACAACTTAATTTGGATTGGCAAAATCTCTGAAAGGAGGTGATGAATCCCAAAGATAAGTGGTTCGGTAATGTGACAATAGCCAAATTGGCATGCTGTTCTGTCCAAATTTTGAGTTTTTGGAGGAGAAAATGAAAAACCGTTTCTGGCAAGTTATGGCAATTTTGATGGTTGCTGCGCTGGTGCTGGCTGCCTGCGCTCAACCGACAGCTGCACCAACGCAGCCGCCGGCTGCGGGTGGTTCTTACCTTGACCGCGCGTTTGCGGGTGAATTCAAGGGTACGGTCGTTACGATGGCCGGTCCTTTCACCGACAACGATGCGGTCAAATTTGAACAATCCGTCAAGAATTTTGAGGATCGAACCGGCATTGATATTCAATACGAAGGTTCAAAGGAATTTGAAGCATCCATCTCCATTCGTATTGATGGCGGCAATCCCCCGGATATCGTAGACTTCCCCCAGCCGGGTTTGCTGGCGACCTTTGCTGCCAAAGGAAAAGCCATTGATGTGAGCACTTTCCTTGACATGGAAAAGTTGAAGAAGAATTACAATCAATCCTGGCTGGATATGGCGATGATGGACAGCCCCAACGGCAAGATCATGGCCGGGGTGTGGGGTCGTGTAAACGGCAAGTCACTGGTGTGGTATCCCAAGAAAGCCTTTGAAGAAGCCGGATATAAGATTCCGACCACCTGGGATGAACTGCTGGCATTGAGCGAAGAAATCAAGAATGATGGCGATTCCCCGTGGTGTGTTGGTATCGAATCCGGGGCTGCGACCGGTTGGCCGATGACCGACTGGATTGAGGAAACCATGCTGCGCACCACCTCGCTTGAAAACTATGACAAGTGGGTGAAAGGTGAATTGAAGTTCGATTCGCCTGAAGTGCGTCGAGCCATTGAACGGGTCACCGAGATTTGGTTCACCGATGGGTATGTCTACGGCGGCCGGCAGGCAATTGCAACTACCTTCTTTGGGGATGCCCCCAAACCCATGTTTGACAATCCCCCCAAGTGCTGGTTACACAAACAGGGTAACTTCATTACCACCTTCTTCCCCGAAGGTTTGACCGCCGGCGTGGATTATGATTTCTTCTACTTCCCGCCGATTGATCCCGCCTATGGGAAGCCTGTCCTGGTTGCCGGCGATATTTACGCCATGTTCAACGACCGCCCCGAAGTTCGGGCTGTCATGGAATACTTCACTACGGGCGCTTCGGTAGAAGGTTGGGTGCGTGCTGGCGGCGCGATTTCGCCCCATCTGGATTCCAGCCTCGACTGGTATTCCAATGAGGTTGACCGCGGCGTTGCTGAGATCATCCTCAACGCGACTTCGGTGCGGTTCGACGGCTCCGATTTGATGCCCGGTGCAGTGGGCGCTGGTTCCTTCTGGAAGAGCATGACTTCTTACGTATCCGGCGCTATTGATCTGGATACCGCTTTGAAAGACATTGACGCTTCCTGGCCGAAATAACCCCATTGTTATGTCAATCTGAAAGGGGCCAACAGCCTATGTAAGTTGGAGGGGCAGGGTAATACGGATAAAAATAACCTGCCCCTCTTCCCCCCAGAAAAATATATAATCTTAAGGGGATTCCTTTTTGGAGAAAGGAGCGCAAAATGCAAAACCAGCCAAGATTAAGTGCGGGAGACCAAATCATCAATTGGTTAACCACCGGGGTGGGGAGATTACTGGTATCTGTTTTTGTTCCCGTGGTCACTTTTCTGGTGCTATGGCGTGGTTTCATCTTTCTACGAGATAGCAATGCCCCACAATTTCTCATTGTTGTGGTTGCCATCATATGGGGAGTGGGGGGGGTAGCGCTCCTTTATGGGGTTTCCAACTGGCTGGTGGAAAAACTTTCCGGTGAGTGGGTTCGCCGGCTTCAACCCTTTATTTTCATCGGTCCAGCAATTGCGATTTTGTTCTGGTATCTTTTCTTGCCCACTATCCGTACGCTGGTTTTGAGTTTTCAGGATGGTTTGGGAAGAAATTTTGTTGGGTTTGAAAATTATCTTTTCGCCTTCACTGACCGCGTCATGCAGGAGGCATTCCGGAACAATTTACTGTGGATGATTCTGGGCACCGGTTTCAGTGTTAGTTTGGGATTGTTGATTGCTGTACTGGCTGACCGTACCCCTTTGGAGAAGGTCTACAAAGCCATCATCTTTATGCCGATGGCAATTTCCTTTGTCGGGGCCGGTGTGATTTGGAAATTTGTATATGCTTACCGCGGTGAAGGGATTGGTATTCAAGAGATTGGACTGCTGAATGCGATTGTCATTGGATTGGGAGGCAAGTCTCAACCGTGGTTGCTGCTTCCTCCAATAAATAATCTCTTCCTGATCGTGATTATGGTGTGGCTGCAAACCGGGTATGCGATGGTGATCTTATCCTCTGCAATTAAGGGGATTCCCTCCGAACTTTTAGAGGCTGCCCGCGTGGATGGAGCCAACGAATTTCAAGTTTTCTTCCAAATTATGGTACCCACTATTCAAAGTACGATATTGACGGTTACGACAACTATTGTGATTTTTAGCCTGAAGCTGTTTGATATTGTCAGGGTCATGACCGGGGGCAATTACGGAACGAATGTCATTGCAAATGAATTTTATCTCCAACAGTTCACCTATAACCATTCCGGTAGGGCGTCGGCGATTGCTATAGTGCTGTTGATTGCGGTTATCCCGGTGATGATCTACAATCTCCGCCAGTTCCGCGAAAGGAGGGCCTTCTGATGAGCGGCGCAAAAACCAGTCAAAAGGGTCAAAAGCGGTTGGGCAGCCTTTTCGTTAATGGTGTTTTGGTTTTGATCTGCCTTGTTTGGCTAATACCGACCATCGGGGTGTTCATCACCTCTTTTCGAAATAGTGAAGATATTTACAGCAGCGGTTGGTGGACGGTCTTTCCGCATCGGGGCTGGGTGAAGGTCGAGGAAATCCGTGTTCCCGAATCGGTGGATGTGGATCAACCCTTTGAGGTTGCCGGAGTTACCGGCGACTTTGCCACGCTGCGTCAAGGGGTTGTGACGCCGGATGGTCGAAAAATCACCTGGATCGGCAATAAACGCTCCCGTTTGGTGATTGTGGAAGAAAAACGCTGGGTTGGATTTTCGGCGCGGTTGACTCTGGATAACTACCGCGACACCTTGAGCGGTAAAGAGATTCGCTTTCGAGACGCTTCCGGTAATGAAATTACCCGAAAAGGGAATAATCTGGGTGGCGCTTTTCTAAATTCAATAGCAGTCGCCGTTCCTTCCACAATTATACCGATCTTGATTGCGGCTTTTGCAGCTTATGGCTTTGCCTGGCTTAATTTCCCCGGCCGAAAATTGTTATTTACCTTAGTGGTTGCCTTGCTGGTTGTGCCGTTACAAATTGCTCTCGTGCCAATCCTTAGAGATTATACTCAATTGAATTTGAACGGAACCTATCTTGCCATGTGGCTGGCGCATACCGGTTTCGGGTTGCCGCTGGCTGTGTACCTCTTATTCAACTATATCGGTTCGCTTCCGCGCGATATCCTTGAGTCGGCCTTTATTGATGGAGCGTCACACTTTACCATCTTTACCCGCTTGATTCTGCCGTTGTCCATCCCCGCGCTGGCATCTTTTGCCATTTTCCAATTCTTGTGGGTTTGGAATGACTATCTGGTGGCTTTGGTCTTCCTTGGCGATCAAAATCGGGTTGTCACCAGCGCGCTGGCGGCAATGGTAGGCGAAAAAGGACAAGATTGGCATTTGCTCACATCTGGCGCTTTTGTTAGCATGATTCTACCGTTGACGGTGTTCTTTGCCCTCCAACGCTACTTTGTGCGTGGTTTGATGGCGGGTTCCGTCAAAGGGTAAGAAAGAAAGGTATCGGGTTCATGGATCTTTCCAGAGAGGCAAAACGGACTCTGGATCGGCTTCAACCGCGTCTTGAGACGCGGTTTACCGATTACATCGCCAACCATCCACCAGAGTGGCAAGCGTTTGAACGGCGTCTCAGCCAGCATTTTGAAGACCTCTTCCGAATTCTTCATCATCTTTACGGAATGCATTACGATTTCTTTTTTCACGTTGAAGAATTGCTGGAAGTGCTTGCCGCTTATTGGATTCAACGAAGCCCTGAATTAAAATCCCTGGATGCCGAACGGGAAAATAAGCCGGATTGGTTTCAATCGAACCAGATGCTTGGCGGGGTGTGTTATGTAGATTTATTTGCGGGAAACTTGACGAGTATCCAGCAAAAAATTCCATATTTCAAAGAGTTAGGATTGACTTACTTGCATCTGATGCCATTGTTCCGCTGCCCGGAAGGGGAAAATGACGGCGGTTATGCAATTTCCAGCTACCGCGAAGTCAACCCCGCATTTGGGACAATGCAACAGTTATCCGAACTGGCTCAACAATTGCGTGAACAGGGAATCAGTTTAGTGTTGGATTTTGTTTTCAACCACACTTCAAACGAACATGAATGGGCGCTTAAGGCGCGGGCAGGAGATCCGGATTATCAGGCGTACTACTACATGTTTGACGACCGAACGATGCCGGACGCATATGAAAAAACCTTGCGAGAAATATTCCCCGAAGAACATCCGGGCGCATTTACCTATTTCCCGGATGTGGGTAAGTGGGTTTGGACGACCTTTCATTCCAACCAATGGGACTTAAATTATGCCAATCCGGTGGTTTTCAACCGTATGGCGGAGGAAATGCTTTTCCTTGCCAACGCCGGAGTTGAAGTGCTGCGTTTGGATGCAGTCGCTTTTCTCTGGAAACAATTGGGGACAAATTGTGAAAATCTGCCAGAAGCCCACCTTCTCATTCAAGCCTTTAATTCGATTGCGCGGATCTCCGCTCCAGCCTTGATTTTTAAGTCTGAAGCGATTGTTCATCCGGATGAAGTGGTGCGTTATATTCACCCGAAAGAATGTCAGATTTCTTACAATCCTTTGCTGATGGCGTTGTTATGGAATACGCTGGCAACCCGTCAAACTGACTTGCTCACATTTTCAATGCAAGAGCGCTTCAAAATTCACCCGCATTGTGCGTGGGTGAATTATGTGCGTTGTCATGACGATATTGGATGGACTTTTTCAGATGAGGACGCGGCTCAACTGGGCATCAACGGCTTTGATCATCGCCGATTCTTAAATGAGTTCTTCACGGGCAAGTTTCCGGGAAGTTTTGCCCGCGGGCTGCCTTTTCAGGAAAACCCTCGTACCGGTGACGCAAGGATTTCGGGTACCTGCGCTTCGTTAGCGGGTTTAGAAAAGGCGACCTATGAGGAAACCGGAAGGGAGGTAGAACTGGCTTTGCGGCGGATCATCCTCATCCACAGCGTGATCTTGTCTATCGGCGGCATTCCATTGATTTATCTTGGGGATGAAATTGCAACATTGAACGATTACGGCTATCGCGACGATCCGGCAAAAGTCCACGACTCGCGTTGGGTCCACCGTCCATATGCCGATTGGGAGAAATACAGGCGGCGGTTCGATGAAACTACCCTGGAAGGGAAGATATACACCCGATTAAGGAAATTGATTGAACTGCGAAAAACAATTCCCGCTTTTGGTGGGGCTGAAACTGAAATCCTGAGTTTGCGGTCGAAACGCCTGTTTTCTTATGTGCGGCAGATGCAGAACGAACGAGTGTTAGCCATTTGCAATTTCAGCGAACAGCCCCAAATAATTGACGGGAATGAAGTTCGCCTGCATGGACTGGGTTATCACTTTGTGGATTTGGTCAGCGATCAGCCCTACTCAACCATCAACGCGTTGATGTTGGAACCTTATCAGTTCGTTTGGTTAAAAGTCATTTCCTGATCAGGATTGGACAGCGAGTTCTGCGATACGAGCAATCACTTGAACTGCCTTTTCCATCGATTCAACCGGAACAAACTCATACCTGCCATGATAATTGTGCCCGCCGTTAAAGATATTCGGGCAAGGTAAGCCCATGTAGGATAATCTTGCTCCGTCGGTACCGCCGCGCACCGGGCGGATGATGGGAGTAACTCCCACATCCAGCATGGCTTGTTTTGCCAGTTCAATGATGTGCATTACCGGCAGAATTTTTTCTTTCATATTGTAGTAACTATCCCGTAAATCAAGTTGAATGCGATCTGACCCGTAAAGTTCGTTTTGGTATTGAATTGCACGGAGCAGTAAGGCTTTCATTTCCTCGAATTTTTGGCGGTCATGTTCGCGGATAATATAGCGCATCTCAGCAGAGTCTACAGTGCCTTGAATATGGGTGAGGTGGAAAAAACCTTCATAGTGATCGGTGTGTTCAGGTCTCAAGTGGGGCGGTAACATCTGATGCAGATTGATTGCAATCTGCAAGGCATTGATCATCTGATTTTTGGCGGTGCCGGGGTGAACATTCCGACCCTGAATGGTTATCTTAGCATTAGCAGCGTTGAAATTTTCATATTGCAGTTCGCCAATTTCGCCACCGTCCATGGTGTAGGCGAAATCAGCGTTGAATTTTTGGATATCAAAGCGGTCAGCTCCTCGACCAATTTCCTCATCAGGTGTAAAACCGACTCGAATAGCAGCGTGGGGGATTTCCGGATGCTGAGCGAGGTATTCAACGGCGGCCATAATCTCAGCGATGCCGGCTTTGTCGTCCGCACCGAGCAAGGTGTTTCCATCGGTTGTGATGAGCGTTTGACCGACATAGTTGTTGAGAATTGGAAAGTCCCGCGGGGAAAGAATAATCTTTTTCTCCGGGTTGAGGATAATATCACCGCCTTGATACCGAACGATTTGCGGATTGACATTTTCACCGGTCATGTCCGGGTTGGTATCCATGTGGGCAATGAAACCGATCGTCGGCGCATTTTCTACATTGGCAGGCAAAGTAGCCATGACGTAACCGTTTTCGTCCAACGAAACATCCTGCAGCCCAATTTGCTTTAATTCTTCAACTAATAATCTTGCCAGATCCAGCTGCCGGCTGGTGCTGGGGAAGGTGTCTGAAGCCGGATCGGATTCGGTGTAAATTTTCGCATAGCGAATAAAACGATCAACAACTGAGGTTCTCAATGTACTTCTCCTGAGGGGGTTGTCTGGATTGATTATACCGCAATAAGGTTTAATGATTGGAAATCGTTTTTTTGTAGTTTGTGGGATAATAATGGCAACTCGGAAATAAAAATCTAATCCTTTGGTAAAAATAGTTATACGAGGGTTTCAAGCATGATTGAATATCCTATTCCAATGGTGCCCGGTCCCACCAGTGTCCCGCAAGTCATTCTCGATGCAATGAACAGAGACTACCCGTCTCCCGATTTGGAAATTGAGTTTTTGGATTTATACAATCAAACCGAAAAATTATTGCAAGTTTTGTACGAAACCAAGAATCGGATGGTTATCCATACCGGTGAAGGTATGATCGCCTTGTGGGGGGCTTTAAAAAGCACCCTTCTGCCCGGAGATCGGGTTCTTGCACTGGCCAGCGGAGTATTCGGCTATGGAATTGCGGAAATGGCCGCTGCAATTGGAGCAGAAGTAAAAGTGTATGGTGTTGAGTATGATCAGACTTTTCAGGATTTGGATGCGGTTGAAAGAATAATCGAAACTTTTCGCCCAAAAATGATCACCGCCGTTCATTGTGAGACTCCCTCCGGTACGCTAAATCCGCTTGAGAAAATTGGCATTCTCAAACAGCAGTACGAAATTCCGTTGTTCTACGTAGATGCTGTCGCCAGCCTGGGTGGGGCTCCAGTCAAAACTGATGAATGGGCGATAGACCTGTGTTTAGGCGGTTCTCAAAAAGCGCTTTCCGCACCCCCCTTGGCGGCGTTTATTGCAGTTAGCGATTCTGCATGGCGGATCATCAAAGAGGTTGGATATGTAGGATATGACGCCTTGTTACCCTTTTGGGACGCCCAAGAAAAATTTTATTTTCCATACACCCCAAACTGGCATGGCGTTTCGGCTATTTATCAGGCGGTAAAGTTAATTTTGGATGAAGGGCTAGAAGAGGTATTCAAACGGCATGAAACGGTTGCTGATTACTGCCGGAGGGAACTGCAAGCGATGGGGCTGCGATTATTCCCGGCAAAGGAGGCAATTCCGTCCCCTACCGTTACAGCGGTTTATATCCCAGAAAAATTTGATTGGAAGGAATTGGACCGTCGCTTGCGTGAAAAAGGGCTTGTGGTAGGCGGGTCTTATGGGCTTTTAGCCGGTAAAATTTTTCGCCTCGGGCACATGGGCAGTCAGGCAAAAATGGAATTGGTAGAAAAAGCGCTATCGGTAATCAAGGAAGTGGTTCATTCAACCTGAATTTAGAGCTTTCTGAACGGCGGAACGAAGCGCTTCAAAGTCTGGAACGCCCTGAAATCCCTTAGAGGTGGGGTAGACGCGGCAGCCCAGAAAGTAATTTTCTTGATCGGTGGGAAACAGGTCTTGTCCGTTGATGAGAAACGAGGGAGAACCGGCAAACTTTCGCCTTTGGGCTTCTTCTTCATTTTCAACTTTAACCAGGTGAATTTCCTCAGTGATTTTCAATTCGTCAAGCGCTTTTTGAAATTGTTCCAATCCCCGTTGCCAGTTGGGGCAATCTTCAAAGTAGAGCAATTCGATTTGGCTCACAATGACCTCACCGTTTGGAGATGACAATAACAATTGAATGGTGAAATGGTGACAGATATATTATCACCCTTGTGTTTTTAGACCAAGCGAGGTGGCGATGATCATTTTTTGCATCTCGCTGGTGCCGGAGTAAATCTTTGTGCCGATTGCATCGCGCAGGTGTCGTTCAATTTCAAAATCTGTCGTATAGCCATAACCACCAAAGATCTGAATCGCGTCCAAAAAGGTTTGGACGGCCGCTTCACTGGTGACCAGTTTGGCAATAGATGCGGGCATGGTTGGATCGCCATGCTCCAGTTCCCAGGCGGCTTTATAAATCAGCAGACGTGCCGCTTCGAGCCGTACCTGCATATCCACAATTTTGCCCGAAATTGCCTGATAGGCGGAGATGGGCTTGCCAAACTGGACGCGCTCGTTGGCATATC
Source organism: uncultured Bellilinea sp. (assembly GCA_938040735.1). Lineage (GTDB taxonomy): Bacteria > Chloroflexota > Anaerolineae > Anaerolineales > Anaerolineaceae > Bellilinea. The sequence goes on along the minus strand of CALHYE010000007.1, from coordinate 9,956 downwards.
GCACGCAGTCTTCAATTTGGCGCTGCATGGCGCCTAAATAAGGCGCAAGAATAAGCGCCCGTTCCCAAAACATGATGCGAGAAAAAATTCTCGATCCGCTGCTGGGGCTTCCGATGACATTACCCGCGGGAACATGGGCATCGCGAAAAATGACATCAGCCATGGGGGAAGTTCTTGAACCCAATTTTTCCATGTGGGATTCAACCGAAACGCCGGGCGTATCGCCTTCCACAGCGAAGCAGGTCACCCCCGCAAAACCATATTTTTTGTTGATGGTGGCGAATGTGATGAAAAAATCCGCTACCGGCGCGTTAGTGACAAAAGTTTTACTGCCATTGAGGATGAAATTGTCTCCATCTTTAACCGCAGTGGTGGACATGGCCATTGCATCCGAGCCGGCTGCTGGTTCGGAGATCGCATGAGCCCCAACCCATTCTCCGGAAATTAGTTTTGGCAGATATTTCTGCTTCAATTCTTCGCTGCCAAATAGAAGGAGGGGCATCTCAACAGCCCAAATGTGCGCGCCGATTGAGAGAAAGATGCTGGTATCTTTGCTGCCATAGCCAAAGCCTTCCAGAACCCGGGCTACCGTGAGTGTATCTAATCCCAATCCCCCGTATTGTTCCGGAATAATCATCCCCAATAATCCTAAATCGGCACAGGCCTGCCATTTCTCCATGGAGAAAACCTGATTGCGATCTTCTTCGATCAGGTTTTGATTCATTCTTTTTTGAGCAAATTCAATTGCTTGGTGATACAGGTCTTCCTGTTCCTGAGTCCATTCAAAGTTCATTTTGCGCCTCTTTTATCAAAAATATCCACAATTGATTGTACATCACCCTCTCATAAAATTCCTTTGATTTGTCTAATAATTTACGAGAAAAAACCAAAATTTCATGTGTTACAATCCTTTAGAACAATCCATGTTAAAGGACATTACGATTTTGGGAGAAAGGGATGAAAGTTGCATTTTTACATTATTCTGCTCCACCGGTGGTAGGTGGCGTAGAAAATGTGATGGCCAGCCAGGCTGAATGTCTGTCCAATTTTGGCTACGAAGTTGAAATCTTATGCGGCAGGGGAGAACAGTGGCATCCTCACATTGATGTGAAGACTTTCCCTCTGCTGGATTCGCGAAATCCTCAAATTCTCGAATTAAAAAGAACCCTTGACGGCGGTCAGATCCCCTCACTTTTTGAAGAGGTGGTTGACCAAATTTTTATTTGGTTGGAGAAGGCGCTTGCCGATACGCGATTGTTGATCGCTCACAATGTTGCTTCTCAGCATAAAAATCTGGCTTTGACAGCCGCTCTTTATCGTTTGGTTTTATCCCGAAAGGAAAAATTTTCGGTTATTTTGTGGCATCATGATTTTGCGTGGACGGCTAGCCAGTATACTGGTGAGTTGTATTCGGCTTACCCATGGAATTTGTGCAAAACTGCCTGGGAAGGTGTAACCCACGTGGTGGTTTCTGAAGCCCGAAAACAAGAAATGGTGCGATTAACCGGTATTGTACAGGAGAAAGTCTACGTCATTCCGGCGGGAATCAATCAGAAAAACTTGATTGGATTGACGGATGATTTGTATCAATTTGTTAATCAGTATCATTTCCTTTCGGCCGAACCGTTTGTCTTGATGCCGATTCGGGTTACGCGTAGAAAAAACCTTGAAATGGCGCTGCGGATCATCGCGCACCTTAAACACAAATTCCCCCGTGTGAAGTTGGTGGTAACCGGGCCGATTGGCGCCCATAATCCCACCAATGAACAGTACCTGAGGGAGTTGATAGAGCTAAGAAGGATTCTTGATCTGGAGAATCAGGCGTTCTTTCTGGCTGAATATTTCCCAAAAGGCATTTCAGAAGAGTGGATAGGTTCTTTTTATCGCATGGCAGATGTTTTGTTGTTGACCAGCAAAGAAGAGGGGTTTGGCATACCCGTGTTGGAAGCCGGTTTGAGTCGATTGTTGATGTTTTGCAGCGATATTGCTCCGTTGCGAGCTTTGGCGGATGGTTATGCCAATTTGTTTTCGTTGAAAGACTCCCCAGAAGTTGTGGCTGAAAAGATCATTGAAAAAATAACCAATGACCCGCTGTATTCCTTCCGGGCTAAGGTAAAAAAGGAATTTACCTGGGAGGCAATTTATACCCATAAAATTGCGCCTTTGATCCGAGACGTTCTCGAAAATTATGAATGAGGTGAGTTCATGTTTTCTCAAAGAATTTTCCGTCCATTTAGACGACTGGTCGTGCCGGTTTTCAAAGAATCGATTCACAAAAATATTATCAATTTCTGCAATTTGCTGAATGAAACCACACTAACTTTTTTGGGTGTTGTTGATGTTGATCCATCGCTGTCCCTTTCGGCGGGGAATGCAAGGGCAAGAAAATTGCGAAAATGTCTGTATGACTATCTCCACTCTCACCACCTTGATGCTCAGGTTGCGGTGAGTGTCGCCTATGATCTTTGGGATGGCATCAACTCGTATCTCCAAGATCATCGAACGGATTTGGTGATATTCGATTGGTCATTGCTTCCCAGAGATCAGCCTAATTTGACGGACGGGATCAAACGCATCAATGCCAACGTAGCCATTATTCATGGAAACTTCACAAAGCAACAACCCAAAATTGGCATTCCACTGCGCGGCGGACCGCATGCGCAATTGTCCCTCCGGTTAGCCCTCGCTATGCAGCGATCGGAGCTGAACGCCATCCATCTGTTTTTACCGGAAACCAGCGCTGAAGCAGTCGAAGCGCCTTTGTTAGGTATTTCACGGATTTTACCCAGTTTGCCTGAGGTTAATTATCAACGAAAAGCATCCACCGATCCTTATCAGGACATTTTGGAACTTTCCCGTCAATCCGATATTACCATTGTGGGCATTGCCGAAGCGGGTGTCGAGCGCAAAGAAAGTTTAGGAAAGGTAGCCGATCAATTGCTGGAAGAGACCGGGCGGGATGTTGTCGTGGTTAAGTCGCAACAGGAAATTCCGCGCCGCGAAGATGATTGGAAAAAAGAAACCATTGGTTCTAAAGCCATCTCCATTCTGGTGGACAAATGGTTCGCTGAAAATACCTTTCACGCCAGCGAGTTTGATGATATTGCCAATCTGGTGCGCTTAAAAGAAGAACAAGGTATGACCATCAGTCTTGCATTGCCTTCCTTGAATGAGGAAGAAACGGTGGGGAATGTGATCGGCACAATTCAGAAAGCGCTTGTCGAAAAACATCCCCTTCTAGATGAAATTATCCTGATGGACTCAAATTCCACTGACCGAACCAGAGAAATTGCCGAGTCCTTTGGAATACCGGTTTACATTCATCAACAGGTCATGCCGCAATATGGAGCCAGAGAAGGAAAAGGGGAAGCTCTGTGGAAGAGTTTATATGTGACCAGCGGCGATATCGTTATTTGGATCGATTCGGACATCGTGAACATCCATCCGCGGTTTGTTTATGGGGTAGTTGGGCCATTGTTATTGAATAAAAACATTCATTTTGTGAAAGGGTTTTATCAAAGACCGCTGAAAACCGGCCGGAGAGTTCAATCAACTGGCGGGGGAAGGGTAACGGAACTGACTGCCAGACCATTGATCAATTTGTTTTATCCTGAACTTTCGGGTGTGATACAACCGCTTTCTGGAGAATACGGTGGTAGGCGAAAGGTACTGGAAAACCTGACTTTTTTCACCGGATACGGCGTAGAGACCGGTTTATTGATTGACGTATTTGAAAAATATGGTTTAGCCGCAATTGCCCAAGTAGATTTGCTGGAGCGGATTCATCACAATCAAAGCCTGACGGCATTGAGCAAAATGTCGTTTGTGATTATTCAGGCGTTATTGAAGAAACTGGAGGCTCGCTTTAAGCAGCCCTTGTTTGAAGACATTAACCGATCCATGAAAATTGTCCAATACGAAAGCGGCAATTACTATTTGGAAGTCAAGGAAATTATCGAACAGGATCGCCCACCGATGATTAACTTGCCTGAATATCGAGCCAGGTTTTACCCCAAAAAAGAAACAGAAATAGCGAGGTAAGGTTTTATGTCAAATGGTAGAACGGAATTATGGTTGGTGAGGCATGGTCAAACGGATTGGAATGTAGAAGGACGCTATCAGGGTCAGGCTGACATGCCCCTGAACGAATTTGGCATCAGACAAGCCCATGAATTAGCGGAAAAATTAAGAAATGTGAACTTTGCTGCGGTTTATTCGAGCGATTTGCAGCGGGCCTTATCTACTGCCAAAATTTTGGCGGGAGACAGGGAGGTAAGAGTTGATCCGCGCTTGCGGGAAATTAATCAAGGGGAATGGGAAGGACAATTATTCGATGTAATCCGTCAGCGATACGCAAATTTTTTTGAAAATCGGTTGGAAAACCCGCTCGAAAGTCGTCCGCCGGGCGGCGAAAGTCTCAAGGAAGTTGCCGAAAGGGTAAAATCCTGCGTGGATGAAATTACTTCCCGCCATCCGGGCGAACGGGTGTTGATTGTTTCGCATGGTTTGGCTATCGCAACGCTCATTACTGCATCCCGGGGAATATCGCTTTCAAAAGCGTTCGAGCTGATTCCGGATAATGCCGAGCCTTCCATTGTGATCTGGCCACCCGATTTGAATGGAAGAGAAAAATGATCAACTCATTGACTGAAACAACTCAGGCAAAACTAAAAGAACTCTTTCAATTAATCTATCAAGAAAACACAGACTGGGATTGTTTTGAGCAAATTCTCAAAAAAGGGGAAGATACGCGGCAATTTTTAGCGGCTCAAACGCAGCCCTTACCGCTCGATCAATCGGATGTGGTTTTGATCGCCTACGCCGATCAATTCCGCCGCGAAGGTGAAAAACCGCTGCAAACTTTGGGGGAGGTAGCCCTGCGTTTATTTTACCCGGGCATCTCAACCATTCATATTCTACCGTTTTTCCCATTCACATCCGATGATGGTTTTTCCGTTGCAGATTATTTAGCCGTCCACCGGGATTTTGGAGATTGGCAGGATATCAAAGCCCTTTCTAAAAACTTTCGGCTGATGTTTGACGCGGTGGTCAATCACACTTCGGTCAGCCATGAATGGTTTCGGGGATTTCTCTCTGGAGATCCACAATTTAAGGGCTTTTACATTACGGCCGATCCAAATGATGAACGTTTGAAATGGGTGGTTCGCCCGCGGGCTTTACCTCTCCTCACGGAGTTTCAAACAAAAGAGGGCAAAGTCCATGTTTGGACGACCTTTAGCGCCGATCAGGCGGATTTGAATTATGCTAACCCCAAGGTCTTTCAAAAAATGACCGAAGCGCTTTTGGATTATGTCTGCTATGGGGCGCAGTTTATCCGCCTGGATGCGATTGCTTACTTGTGGAAAGAAATTGGAACTACCTGTATTCATCTGCCACAAACTCATTGGATCATCCAGTTTTGGCGATGTCTCTTGGATGAAGTTGCCCCCTATGTACGGATGATTACCGAAACCAATGTTCCCCATCACGAGAACATTTCGTACTTTGGCAATGGCACGAATGAAGCCCACCTTGTTTACAATTTTGCTCTACCCCCCTTGATCCTCCACACCGTTCAAACCCAAAATACCCGACATCTCAACCATTGGGCGAGTGAACTCCGAACTCCCTCCAATCAAACAGCCTTTCTTAACTTTCTGGCTTCACACGACGGCGTTGGAGTCAATCCGGTTCGGGGAATCTTGAGCGATTGGGAGATTGATCAACTGGTTACAAACATTCAACAATTCGGGGGGCTGGTGAGTTATAAAGTAAACCCGGATGGAAGCCGTTCTCCCTACGAATTGAATGTGAATTATTATGATGCAATGAATTCTGTTGAATTTCCGCTCACCGAGGCGGAGATGGTTGCCCGTTTTCTCACCGCTCATTCTGTGCTGTTCTCGCTAAAAGGTTTACCGGCGATTTATGTGCATTCGATGATTGGTTCTCGCGGTTGGAGGGAAGGAGTTAACCTGACCGGTGCAAACCGTACCATCAACCGACAAAAACTCGCCGCTGAGGAAGTCCTCAATGAAATTCAGAACCCAACTAGCCGGCGGGCAAAAATCTGGAGCGGCTTAAACCGAATGCTGGCTGTCAGACGGAAAGAAGCGGCGTTTCATCCGCTTGCCGATCAACAAGTCATTTTTGAGGATGAGCGAATTTTTGGCTTGTTGCGCTTTGACCCTCACTTCAAACGGGATGTGTTCTGCGTGCATAATTTTTCCAAAGATAAGATGATGGTTAAATTGCCGGATGCAGCGAACCCGTGGAAGGATTTGCTCTCCGCCAGTGAGGAAGAGTTCAAACAGGTTGTCCGGCTTTCGCCCTATCAACACCGATGGCTGATTAAAAGTACTGGATAGGAAGGAGTATCTCTCTTTGAAAAACTCTTCTTTGAAAATAGGTTTTGTTTCCACGCGGTTTGCCGGAACGGATGGAGTCAGCCTTGAGACTGAAAAATGGGCTGCTGTCTTTGAGAAAATGGGACATACCTGTTTTTATTTTGCCGGCGTGTGTGACCGGCCAGCAGAGGTAAGTTATGTGGTTCCCAATTTGTTTTTCCATCACCCAGAGATGGAAACTTTACACGAGGAAGCCTTCAATCAAACCATCCGCTCTCCAAGGTTGACCCGGCAAATTCAAGAATATAAAGCGTATTTTAAAGAACACCTCCAAAAATTTGTCAAACAATTTGATATTGATTTGTTAGTATCAGAAAATGCGCTTTCGATTCCGGTTAACATTCCGTTGGGTATGGCAATTTCGGAATTCATAGCCGAAACCGGATTTCCGGTAATTGCCCATCACCACGATATGTATTGGGAACGCAAGCGTTTCCTTGTGAATTGTGTCTGGGATTATCTGACGATGGCTTTCCCGCCGGCTTTTCCCAGTGTAAAACATGTGGTCATTAATTCGGTTGCCGGGCAACAATTGAGCTTAAGGACGGGCGTCTCCAGTCGAATTGTGCCGAATGTGATGGATTTTGAAACTCCTCCGCCGCCGCTGGATGAGTATGCCCAAACTTTAAAAGAAGATTTAGGCCTGGCAAAGAATGAAAAATTAATCCTCCAACCAACCCGAGTAGTTCAGCGCAAGGGGATTGAGCATGCCATTGAGTTAGTTTCGCGATTGGAAATACCTGCTCGTCTGGTGATTTCACACGCTGCCGGAGATGAGGGTAGAGAGTACGAGCATCGCGTAAGAGATTATGCGAGGCGGATGGGAGTCAACACTTTGTTCGTCTCGGATATTATTCAAGAAAAACGTGGTCAAACACCCGATGGGCGAAAAATTTATACGCTTTATGACGTGTATCCTCACGCGGATTTGGTTACCTATCCTTCTGAAATCGAAGGGTTTGGTAATGCGTTTCTGGAAGCCATTTACTTTGGTCGCCCGATTGTGGTTAATCGCTATTCCATCTATGAAATTGACATCAAACCCAAAGGCTTTCAGGTCATCGAGTTTGATGGTTTCATCACCGAGCAGTCCATCCGTCTTGCGCAGCGCGCTTTGCAAGACGCTGAATTTGTTGAGGAGATAAGCCGGGTCAATTATCGGGTGGCGCGCAAGCATTATTCCTATTCGGTACTGGAAATGCATCTTCGGGCTTTGTTAACTGAAATTTATGGCATCAATCACCGGGTTTGAATCATCTTTTTTAGATATTGTTTTGAAGGGTGTTAAGTATTTTTGGCGCAACCTTGCAAGTTGCATAAAGGTAGGATGAAAAAGGCAGGGCTAATCCACTAGAGGAAGGTTTCTTAAATTATCAGCCCATGCAATGGTGCGGAATGCGCTGATTGATATTTTTACTCCACATTTTCTGTGCGGGCATTTGAAGTTATAATTTTTACCAATAATTTTATTTTTTGGAGGTGAGTGTATGATTCGTTTTCCTACGGATGAATGGATTAAGGCAATGATGGAAGACTTAAATCAAAGCCAATCCTACAAAGAAGCAGCAAAAAACTGGGAGGGGGATTTTTATTTCATCATTGAGCCGGATGGAACAAATGCGGAAACGGCTGTCCTCTATATGGATTTGTGGCACGGGGAGTGTAGAAAAGCCTTCAAGGTAGATAAGGTTGATGAAATCAAACCGGCATTTCAACTAAGAGGACCGATAACCACCTGGAAGAAGGTGATGACCAAGCAGCTCGATCCGATGCAGGCCATGATGACGGGACAATTAAAACTAACCGGAAATATGGCAATGGTGATGAAAAATGTGCGCGCAGCCAAAGAATTGGTGGAATCCTGCACCCGGATACCCACAGAATTCCCTGTATAAAAACAAAGAGGCTCCGGAGAACTATTCTAGAGCCTCTTGTTGAAGAAAAGAATTTGATTTTATTGGCTGCAATGACCCGGTCCGATTACGCCGTTGTTGTAGTTGTCAAGTACTTCTGCCTGCTGGATGGTTGCATTGCGAACCGTTCGGCTAAGAGTAGAGGAAGGGGTATATGTGTTGAAAAAGGATTCAGCGTAGAATAATGCAGCATCAACGCTGGAGGTAGTGGAAGCGCCGTTAAGGATGTTCAATTTTGCGGCGAGATAGGCATGCGCGAGAATGTAATAGGCATTTCCGCCAGAAGGCGAAGTCCACAATACTTGATAGTTGGTTTTACCGCTCCAGAAGAAAAGATTATCCTCTCCCAGTAAAGCCCAGGTTGAATCATAGGGGGCTGGGCCGTACTTTGAGTGTGTTTTCCAATAGCCAGGGGTGAGGGTGCAGCCACCAGCGCAAGGGATATCGAAGTTGACCACATATTTTGCGCTGCCTTTTGTGCCGCTGTCATTGGTAATGAAGGAAGCGACATTAATGAACTGGTATGTACCGCATTGATCAACACCGCCGACATTCATGGAGTAGTTGAATTTCTTGGGTGAATCTCCGGCGCAGATTGTACCCAACGATCCAAACTGGTCATCTTCAACAGTAACACATTCATCCATCTCGCTCGTGGGATTTCCAAAGGAAAATGGGATGGTGGTTGAGCCGCCGGGGACCGTTCCGTCGGTTTCGACTGTGGCGGTGTTGGTGCGGCTACTTCCATCGGGCAAAGAAGCTTGATAGGTGCAGACTTTTGTAAACCCCGCTGGAAGCGTGAAGGGGAAAGAGATACCGCAATCTACATCGGCAGTGATACCGCCACTGATTACGTCCGTCACAGCAGTTATTGTGGCTGGTTGTGAAGAAGTATTTTGAAAAGAAATTTGGCCAGTGACTTTCCAGTTGCTATCAACCGCAACCGCTTGAACGGTAACGGCATAGTTGACTGGGAATAACTGCCCTGGGGCTAATGTCAGGGATGTTTGATCACCGATTTTGATGATGGTCCAATTCCATTGCCGATCAAAAGTGGTAACTGCGGACTTTTTTACCAGTACGATGCCCGATTGCGATCCGCCCTCGCTTGCCTGAGCAAAGCGGTTTGGATATTGCAATAAAAGGATCGCAAGCAACGCAATCAGGATTGAGGCCGTGAAAAATTTCCAAATTTTGACCATTGTTTCTCCTTATTAAATTAAATTGAATACTCCACCACTAGGTTTATTATCCATAATTTCATCGAAATAATCAACAATTATTGTTTTATAACTTTCTTATAAATAATCTGGCACAACCAATCATTCGTAAGTATTATTAATAAAAATCTCTCGAAAAAAAGAAGGGATCGGTTATTATGTGGTATTTCTCTTCTCCCCTGATTGTGTTTGGTGATGATGCCCTGTCTCATCTTGCTTCGCTGACCGGTTCAAGGGTGATGATTGTTTCGGATATGACCCTGAATCGTCTGGGACTGGTGAAACAGGTCGTGGATCAGTTGAAAAACACGGGTATGCAGGTCGAACTATTCGATCAAGTCTTGCCCGATCCGGATTTAGAAACGGTGAAAATCGGCGCCCAACGCATGCTTGACTTTCAACCGGATTGGATTGTG
>CALHYE010000006.1 GCA_938040735.1 uncultured Bellilinea sp. | reverse complement strand
TTGAATTCGGCTTTCCCCAGAAAACTGCACCACTTCGTGATCGCCGCCGTCAACGTCGTTTTCCCATGGTCAATGTGTCCCATGGTGCCTACGTTCAAATGCGGTTTCGTTCGCTCAAATTTTTGCTTCGCCATGTTTTTTTATCTCTCCTCGCAAAAAGTCCTGATGGTGATTCAGTGAATGATATTAGATGATGATTTTTTGTTTGACCGATTCGGGCACGGGAGCATAATGGTGAAACTCCATGGAATACACGCCCCTGCCCTGAGTAGCCGAGCGCAGCTCGGTAGTATACCCAAACATTTCTGCCAGCGGCACCAGCGCACGAATTGCCTGCGCATTACCCGGACGAATGTCCATCCCCTGGATTTCTGCCCGGCGGGAATTCAATTGAGCCAGTACATCACCCAAATATTCTTCCGGTAAGACAACCTCCACTTTCATGATCGGCTCCAAGAGCACCGGCGCCCCGCGCTGCATACCCTCTTTGAAGGCGAAGATTGCAGCCATTTTAAACGCCATTTCACTGGAGTCGACCTCGTGATATGAACCATCGGTCAGGGTGACTTGAATATCCGTAACCGGATACCCCGCCAAAACCCCCGATTCAGCCGCTTCCACAATCCCTTTTTCTACTGCCGGGATGTACTCTTTGGGAATTACGCCGCCTACGATTCGATCCACAAAACGGATGCCATTCCCTCGTTCAAGGGGTTCGAGAGTCAACACCACATGGCCGTATTGACCGCGCCCGCCGGTTTGCTTGACGTATTTGTAATTAACTCCGACTACCGGACGGGTTATCGTTTCACGGTAGGAAACCCGCGGGCGGCCGACATTGGCTTGCACCCGAAATTCTCGCATCATCCGATCAACAATAATATCCAGATGCAGCTCGCCCATGCCGGCAATGATGGTTTGGCCGGTATTTTCATCCGTGCGTACTTTGAATGTGGGGTCTTCTTCCGCCAGCCGGCGCAGCGCTTCTGCCATACGATCTTGATCCGCAGTGGTTTTGGGTTCAACCGCCACAAATATGACCGGCTCAGGAAAGGTGATGCTTTCCAGCAAAATTGGATGCTTGAGGTCACACAGAGTATCTCCCGTAAAGGTATCCTTGAAACCCAGAACAGCCCCAATATCGCCAGCATACACTTCGGTTATGTCCTCACGCCGGTCGGCGTACATACGCACCATACGCCCAATTCGTTCTTTGCGGTTTTTGGAAGAATTGAGTACCGTCTCTCCCTGCACCACTTTGCCGGAATATACCCGGAAATACGCCAGCCGTCCCACATACGGATCGGAAACAATTTTGAAGACCAGCGCGCTCATGGGGGCGTCGTCGTCAGCCGGACGTTCGATCAACCGGTCGTGATTTTCCGGATCCACCCCTTGCACCGGCGGAATATCCCGCGGCGAAGGCAGATAATCAATGACCGCATCCAGAATGGGCTGGACGCCCTTGTTACGAAGGGACGAACCGCAAAAAACAGGTGTTGCTTTGTTGGCGATGACCGCTCTGCGCAGCACCTGTTTCAATTCTTCCACAGAAATTTCTTCCCCTTCAAGGAATTTGATGATTAACTCATCCTCAAATTCGGCAATCTTTTCAACCATAATGGCGCGCATTTCCTGCGCTTGCGCCAACAGGTGATCAGGGATCTTGACGTATTTTGGCTCACGCCCTAATTCATCTTCCCAGATGATGGCTTGCATGGTTAACAAGTCCACCACCCCTTCAAAGGCCGATTCTTCCCCGATGGGAATCTGCATGGCAATTGGATTGGCCCCCAAACGCTGACGGATCGATTCAATCGTGCGCTCAAACGAAGCCCCCACACGATCCATCTTATTTACAAAGCAAATCCGCGGGACACGGTAACGGTCAGCCTGACGCCAGACGGTTTCACTTTGCGGCTCAACCCCTTGAACCGCATCAAAAATCACCACTCCCCCGTCCAGAACCCGCAGGGAACGTTGAACCTCTGCCGTAAAGTCAATGTGACCGGGCGTATCAATCACATTAATTTGATAGCCCTTCCACTCCGCCGTTACCGCAGCCGAGACAATCGTAATACCGCGCTCCCGTTCCTGCGCCATCCAGTCGGTAACGGTTGTGCCTTCATCCACCGAACCAATTCGATAGGTTTTGCCGGTGTAGAACAGGATCCGCTCGGTGGTGGTAGTTTTACCAGCATCAATATGAGCGATGATCCCAATATTACGGCACTTTTCTAACGGAAAATTACGCGGCATGAGTCTCTTCCTGCTCTAAACACCGGCTATACCCGATAATGGGAAAAAGCCCGGTTGGCTTCGGCCATTTTGTGAGTTTCTTCACGTTTGCGCACCGCATTGCCCTGATTATTGGCAGCGTCCATCAATTCGGCTGCAATCTTCTCTGCGAAGGATTTACCGGCGCGCGCCCGGGCAGCATCGGCAATCCAGCGCATGGCAAGCGCCAGGCGACGGTCTCCCGGCACCTCCATCGGCACCTGATAGGTAGCGCCACCCACCCGACGCGGGCGCACTTCCATGACGGGGCCGACATTCCTTAAGGCCAACTCAAAGACTTCCAACGGGTTTCGGCCGGTCTTTTCCTTGACTATATCCATCGCATCATACACAATGGATACCGCCAGGCTTTTCTTCCCGCGGCGCAGAATGTGATGAATGAATTTTTGCAGATCTACGCTGTTATAGCGCACATCAGGTGGAACTTCTCGTTTTTCCGGTTTCGTTCGACGCATGAAACTTTCTCCATCCTCAGGTCAGGCTTATTTCTTGGCTTTCTTAGCGCCGTATTTGGAGCGGCCCTGGGCGCGTTTAGCAACGCCGGTCGCATCCAGCGTACCGCGCACAATGTGATAGCGAACGCCCGGCAGGTCTTTCACACGACCGCCGCGCACCAGCACCACCGAGTGCTCTTGCAACTGGTGACCTTCACCCGGAATGTAGGCAGTCACCTCAATCATGTTGGTGAGACGAACACGGGCAATTTTGCGCAGCGCCGAGTTCGGCTTCTTGGGGGTCATGGTACGCACAGAGGTGCACACACCGCGCTTTTGCGGGGCGCCTTTTTCCTGGCGGGTGCGGCGCTGCTTCATCGAGTTGTAGGTATATTGCAGCGCGGGAGCCTTGCTCTTGACCTTTTTGGTCTGACGACCTTTGCGGATCAGTTGGTTAATTGTTGGCACGTTCTTTTGCCTCCAGAAGATTAGTCCTGCGGCGATTGCTCGCCTTGATTGAATGTGTTTTTTTTCAACAACGGAGGCGATCACATCAAGAGATCGCCTCACTGATTCCCGTTCGTCCGTTAGAACTGCGTTTTCGGACAGTAAAGGCACGGAGATGGATTATATCACGGTGGTTTTTCTCCGTCAACCTTTCACATCAATTCATCCAGTTCCTCTCCCAACGTCAATAAACCGGTTTCTAATTTCGGCGGACGCACGCGTTCTTCGTCCTTACCAAAACGGATGACCTCACCCGAATCCATCACCGCTTCGACTGCCAGACCGAGACTCTGCAATTCCTTGACCAGCACACGGAAGGAAGCCGGCAGGCTGGGTTCTTCAATCGGTTCATTCTTGACAATAGCCTCATAGGTAGCCACCCGTCCTTGCACATCATCCGATTTGACCGTCAACATCTCCTGCAATGTGTAGGCAGCCCCATACGCTTCCAATGCCCATACTTCCATTTCACCAAAACGCTGACCGCCAAATTGTGCCTTACCGCCTAACGGCTGCTGGGTAACCAGCGAGTACGGCCCAGTGGAGCGGGCATGGACTTTATCTTCTACAAGGTGATGCAGTTTGAGCATGGTCATCACACCAACAGTAACCGGTTGATCGTAGGGCAAACCGGTCTTGCCGTCCCGCAAAATTACCTTGCCAATGACCGGTAAGGGATTGCCGCTTTCCATCATGTAGGCTTCTGCCCGCTGACGCACTTCTTGATCGTCCGCCGCGGGATCTACTTCAATGCCGTTCTCATGCAGCCACAACCGCAAACATACCGTCACGGCTCGCTGATCTTTCGCTTCCATTTGCGGGTCGCGGGTTACGTTCTCTTCGTAAACCAGCGCCTCTTTTGGATCAAAACCGTGCTCCTGCAACCAGACTTCCATCCATGACCAGCGCGCATAATTCTCGTCATAAGACAGTTTTTCAACATCATAACCGTGGCGCGAGAGCTCCTGTTCAAGGAAGAGCAAGCGGACTTCATCATCGTCACGGAGACTTTCCGGGTCATAGGTCTGCTCTTTTAGCCATTGCCAGGCACGTTCGCCGGCTTCCTTCCAGGCCTTATCAATGATCCACGCCCGGGCGAGTTCGGCTTCGATTTCTTTCTCATTTGCTCCGTCGAAAACGGGAGTAATCGCCCGAAAGCCCAGGTGCTGGGCTGCCCAGCCGAGGTGAGTTTCCAACACCTGACCGATATTCATACGACCCGGAACCCCCAACGGGTTCAGGATAATGTCCACCGGTGTGCCATCTTCCAGGAACGGCATATTTTCGACAGGCACAACCCGCGAAACCACACCTTTGTTCCCATGGCGTCCAGCCATTTTATCCCCCGCAGTGATCTTGCGGCGCTGCGCAACCGAAACACGCACCATCATATCCACACCCGCAGACAGATCGCTGTTTTCTTCGCGGGTAAATACCTTGACATCCACCACCTTACCGCGTTCACCATGCGGCATCCGCAGGGAAGTATCCTTTACATCCCGCGATTTCTCGCCAAAAATCGCCCGCAGTAAGCGCTCTTCCGGGGTCAGTTCTTTTTCCCCTTTCGGCGTAATTTTGCCAACCAAAATGTCATTGGGACCGACCTCTGCGCCGATACGGATGATCCCATGTTCATCAAGGTCTTTGATGGCATCCTCGCCGACATTGGGAATATCGCGGGTGATCTCTTCCGGCCCCAGCTTGGTATCCCGTGCCTCAACCTCGTACTTTTCAATATGAACCGAAGTAAACCGGTCATCCTGCACCAGTTTTTCGGAGATCAGAATCGCATCCTCAAAGTTGCCGCCCTCCCAGGAGAGAAAAGCCACAACCACATTTTGTCCCAATGCCAGATTACCGTTCACGGTTGATGAGGAATCGGCTAACACATCCCCCTTATGGACACGCTGACCCTTGACCACTGCCGGGCGCTGATCAATACAGGTGGATTGATTGGAACGCTGATATTTACGCAAATTGTACGTGCGTAACCCCGATTCACCGCGCACCACAATTTGCCGGCCGGTAACCGAAACCACGTCTCCGTCTTCCTCGGCAATCAACACCTGTCCAGAATCCAAAGCAGCATAGGCTTCCATGCCGGTTGAAATGATCGGGATATCCGGTTGAACCAGCGGCACAGCCTGTGCCTGCATGTTCGAACCCATCAAAGCGCGGTTGGCATCATCGTGTTCAAGGAAGGGGATTAAAGACGCACTGATACCCACAACCTGATGAGGGGCAACATCCATGTAATTTACTGCCTCAGGCGAGGACATCCGGAAATCCGAGTGGTGCCGGCACATGATACGGGTTTCCTTGAACTCGTTGTATTCATTCAACGGTGTGTTGGCCTGAGCAATGACAAATTTATCCTCCGCATCCGCGGAAAGATATTCGACCTCCTCTGAAACAAACGGCACGATAAAGATGGTAGAGCGGTTCAATTTTTGAATCGCCGGCAGCAATTCGGGAGTAACCCGCTCGCCCTGCCGCAGAATCACCTCGCCGGTTTGCGGATCGGTGAGATTTTCTGCCACCGCCCGGCCGACAAGTTGTGGATCATTGGACGAGAGCGCTTTAACCACTCGACGGTAGGGGGTTTCGATGAAGCCGTATTCATTGACTCGTGCATAACTGGCTAAACGTCCAATCAAGCCAATGTTTGGACCTTCCGGGGTTTCAATCGGGCAGATTCGACCGTAGTGCGAGTGATGGACATCCCGCACATCAAAACCAGCCCGCTCGCGGCGCAAACCGCCCGGGCCCAATGCCGAAAGGGTGCGTTTGTGGCGCAACTCAGCCAGCGGATTGGTCTGATCCATAAATTGGGAAAGCTGGCTGGAACCGAAAAATTCTCGCAATGCCGCCACCACCGGACGAATGTTGACCAGACTAACCGGTGAGGTCTGATCCTGATCACGGATAGACATTCGTTCCTTAATCACCCGCTCCATTCGGCGCAAACCAACCCGCAGTTTGTTCTGGATTAACTCCCCCACCGTCTTAACCCGCCGATTGCCAAGATGATCAATGTCATCCTTGTCTTCTTTTTCGTTATTGATCATGATCATCCGCCGCACCAGATAGACCACATCCCAGGCGGTGACGGTGCGGTGACTCATCGGGATCTTATCCATCAGATCCAGTTTTTGGTTGAGTTTATACCGGCCGACTTTTTCCAAATCGTAATGGCGCTGATCGAACAACTGTTCTTCCAGAAATTCCCGCGCATTTTCCAGAGTGGCCGGGTCGCCGGGGCGCATTCGCTTGAAAAATTCGATCAGTGCGGCTTCGCCCATGGTCAAACCGCCGCTCAAATCCCAGGGCGGTTCTTGCCGGATGGTGGACGTGATAAACAGCCGATCCGGGTTGTTATCCACGTCCTGAAAGAGGGCAATCAATTCTTCGTCTGAACCGGTTTTGATCGGCGAATCGCCCAACCCATCCGAAACGGCTGCCAGGGCGCGCAGAAAAATCGTAATCGGGACAGTACGCTTACGGTTGAATTTGAGAATCAGGTAATCATTTTTGCGGGTCTCAAACTCCATCCAGGCGCCGCGATCAGGAATCAATTTCGCCATTGCTAAACGGTGACCGGTGGCACGATCAACCGGCGCTTCAAAATAGACCCCCGGCGAACGGATTAATTGAGAAACAACCACTCGTTCCGTGCCGTTAATAATGAATGTGCCTTTTTCGGTCATTTCCGGAAAATCGCCGAGGAAAATATCCTGTTTGATCGGCTCCGGCACATCCGGCCCCGCCAGCAATACCGAAACATACAGCGGGCTGGCATAGGTTAGATCGCGCTCGACGCATTCCTCAATCGAATGCTTGGGTTCACCAAACCAGAATTTCAAGCCCCACTGCTCCGATTCGGGGGAACGGCTTGGGAAATACAACTTCATTCCTTTGTTGTACGACTCGATTGGCGAAATCTCATGGAATAAATCCGCCAACCCCTCCGATTTGAGGCGCTTGAAGGAATCAATCTGCACCTCGATCAAATTGGGAAGGTTATAAACAACCGGAATTCGAGCGTATGACTTGGTTTTGAGAACAGAAGGCATTTTTTTCTCCTGACAGAAATTACGGACAGGATATCACCGTTTGCATGAAACCAAACAATGTTTCCAGACCCTTTGACGGCAATCTATCTTAACACGCAAATTGTTATTATAACACGAAAATTCAAATGTTAATAAATTTTCCAAAAATTCAATCTTAAAAATTTCTCCAACTCCGCCCATTTTGCTTTATTTTAGGCAGGTTAACAATCCGAGCAGCCGCCTTCCCTTCTTCTATCTGCAAGATCCCGACAGAAGGTTGCCCCTCTTTTCCAATGCCGAAGGCCGCTGAGCCGGGATTGAGAAAAAGCCGACCGTCTCTCTCCAATACCAACGAACGATGAGTGTGTCCAAAAATTACTACCTGTTCATCTCTTAAGCGGCGTTCAAGTAACTTTAGGTAACGCTCAGGACGATAACCATCCAAAAGATACCAGATTTTATCCACCAGATAATCCCCCAACCCACCCTGCCCATGAGTGAGCAGAATGCGAAGACCGCCCATATTCAACATGCGCGACCACGGCAACGTGTTTCTGAATGCCCAATCTCGATTACCCCGAACGGCAAAAACCGGCGCTATTTGCTCCAATTGCTTCAATACAGCCGGGCTGGAAATGTCGCCAGCATGAAGGATGGCATCCACCTTTTCCGAACGCAAAATGTCTTCCAGGTCGGGATGCAGCCCATCAACCCGGTCCGGCACATGCGTATCGGCAATGACCCCAACCATCACTTTTGAGGAATTCTCGAGGGAGATATCCGGCAGCATCACCCACCCACACACCTATCCCCAGCGGTGGTTCAACAAATCCTGGACTTCGCTCAAGGCTTGTTCTGGATCACGAAAGTGTACGGCTTTCATCCCGATACCGGAAGCAGCCACAATGTTCGGGAGAAAATCATCCACAAATACGGTTTCCTCGGGTTTAACTCCCAACCGTTCGAGAATCAAACCATAAAAACGCACGTCGGGTTTGCGCAATTTTACCTCAGCCGAAAACAAACTCACATCAAAAGCATCCAGAAAACCGAATCTGGCTTGAACCGCCTTCCGGGCTTCATCCCATGCATTGCTCAATAAACCCGTTTTATAGAATGGCCGCTGTTTTCTCAGCCATTCGATTAATCGGTGGTCTGCGCGGTCGCCCGACCAGAACGCTTCCCGAAACGCCGGTCTTTCTTCCTCCGGCACACCCAGTTGATCCAGCACATTTTTCCAATGTTCGGCCTCGCTGATTTCGCCCACCTCAGCCAGTTTGGAAGAAGAGCTCATAAACACCATCTCTTCGAGCGCCTGACGAGTCACTCCAAAATTGCGTGCCAGCCTCTCACGCGGGGAAGGGTCTTCCGTTCGCAGAATCACACCCCCCATATCAAAAACTATCGCTCGAATCACGGTTTCAATTTTCCTCATCTCTTTCAATCGCAGGAGTATACCACGAAAGTTTTCGTCTGGCGGTGATTTTTTCTGCCCACCGCCAGACATTTTGATACCTCAACCCCGATTGAATAACGAGCGGCCGGAGCGCAGTTCCTTTTCGTACGTGTGAAATTCTTCTTCTACCTGCATGCCCGCTTGTTCGTACAGACGAAGCGCACCGGTCAGATTGGCGCTGTCAACCCCCAGGCCGGCTGAGGTTAAACCCAGCGAGTAAAAGGTGTTAAACGATGTGAGCAGCAAAGCCAAGCCCAGGCCGCGTTTACGCCACGGGCGGCGCACACCCAGAATATTCACCCACCCTTGTCGTGCATCCTCTACCGTGCCAACCGAGTTGAAACACACTCCGGCCACTTCCTCGCCATCCATCGCCAGAAAACTATTCTTTAAGTCTACAAATGGATCATTCTGCAAGTAATAGGACATTCGATGATAGAAGGATTCAAAGTCCTCGCCTTCCTGCACAAATCCCCAATGATCTTTGAAAGAATCATGATCGGCAAGAATTCCCAGGCGAAGATCATTTTCATCCTGAATACGCCGAAGTTGAATTCCGGCTGGCAGCAGCGGTTCTTGCGGCGGCAGATCGAAATCTATGCGCATTCGATAAAACGTTCGGATATGCTGGTATCCTTGCCTTTCGTACAAGCGTTTGGCGCGTTCATTCCGTGCCATAACGCTGCTGTGCATGACCACTTGCGCATCCGCTGGGGCGAGCGGAAGACTATCCTGAGCGCGCTGTTCAAACCACTCCACGATCATCGTTCCAACACCCCTCCCCCAATCCTGCGGGTGAACGGCGCCAAAACCAAATAATCGCACATGCGGTCGCCCACGATCCCAAAACTCAGCATATCCAACCAGCCGTTCTTCTTCATCAAAATACAAACGGATATCCGTTTGGGGATTGAACCCCGGATAATTCAATTCAGCCTGCAGTTCTTCTTTGGTGGTCATCGGCTTGCCGTTGATGGCTGCCTGAGCAGCATTGAGCAAATTGACCACTTCGCTAAGATACTGCTGGCTAAATGGCCGAACTTGATAAGCAATCTTCTCGCGCATTAATTACTCCTTTTCGTTGGTTGTTGGTTGAAGTTCTTCCCAGTCTGAGCGTAAAATGCCCATGAAAATCAAATCGCAGCGTTTACCGGCTTTCACCAATGCGCCGGGCAAGCGGCCTTCCTCCCGAAACCCACATTTCTTGTAAGAAGCATAACCGCGTTGATTGAAATCAAACACGTTCAGAGTCACCCGCTGTAAATTGAGTACCGTGAATGCATAGCGCAGCAATACTTTCATGGCATCTGTACCATAGCCCTTGCCCCAAAAATCCCGTTCGCCAATCCCAATCCCAACCCAAGCATTTCTACTCACCCAATCAAAACCGTTCAGGTCAATCAGCCCTATCTTGCGGTCGTCTTCCAGTCTTTGAATCATGTAGAAATGCATCGAGTCGATTTCTTTTTCCAGAAATTCTCTCACTTGTTTTGGGTTATAGCGGGCAGCGCTTTCCGAGTTGAGTAACCGCTGAAATTCGCTGTCCCGATCCCATTCCGAAAGCAGACGAGGATCTTGTTCTACATCTATTGCCAACAACCGAACCAGATTTCCGGTTAACAAATCTACGTCCATTGTTTTCAGTCCTCCCAATTGTTTGTTTGCCAATCTGATTGAGATATTCCAACAACAAGCCGATCCCAGTATCGGCTTTGAAAGTAAACCATTTGGCGTTGGCGCACACATACCTGCATTCCCAAACTTTGGAGAGTGTGCAAAACTTGTGGTTGAAATTCGCCGGTACTGCTGGCTACCAGCGCCATGTCCAGTTCTTCAAAAGCGTAACGCAATCCCATTCTTGCTGCTTCCCGTAAGTACTTTACCTCCAATGATTCTTCTCCAATCAAAACCTTCATCCATGCCAATCGATTCGACCAGGAAACCCATGGCAGTTCCACAACGCCAATAAATCTCTCATCTTCGCGCAATCGGATGGCAAAAAGAAAAGAATCACGGCTTTCCGCGCAGCGTTTTAATTGTTCTTCTCGTTTCTTTTTCACTTGAAAAGAAGAAAGAGGATGCGACTCACTATAGAGCAGTGAACCCCAGATATAGTTCCACCGACGGGTAAAGCCCGCTTCCATCGTGGCGTCTTTTTCCGGGTCGTACGGGTCTAACAACAGCGATTGCGACTCAAACAATTGGGTTGTGAACATTTGGCTTCTCCAGAGAAATTTATTCTAAAATCCATATCGTTTCCGCATCACCCATACTGAACTGCCGGAAAGAGGTTTTGGCGCGCTTGATCAACCAAACCTTCTCCATGTCGGCAATCCGTATTTCACAAGCGGAAAGTTGTTCAAAGACCTTTTGCCAGTCACGCAACAGCAGGCTCGAGTCCTCGACCTTTTTTTCACGAACAATGAGTAAATGGTGAAAGACACCCGCCAGCCCGTCTCGCAGCAATTGCTCAAGCGCTGGCCTTCTTTGGATATCTGGTTGAGCGACATCCACATACACCCCCACCAAATTTGAAATCTCGCCCATTTGACGTATCGTCATTAAGCCAATTTGCAGGCAGCGCTTTGCGGACCGGCTGTACGGTTGACCGAGAGGCAAGTTACCTGATACATACATTACCAGAGAGGGAGGTGTTCCGAACTTCTGGGTATTCAAATAATCCACACGATAAGATCCGTTGCGCATAAATACTTCAAACACAGTTGACTCCATTGGTTGATGAAAATCATGGGACGCGTTAAGGGAAGGTCTCCCTATCGTCAATTTTGGTATGGAGCGATGAGTTTTCTTGAACATGACAACACCTCCTGATAACACTACGAAAAAAAAGCCACGGGGTTTTCTTTTCCCGCGGCTGGCTTAAGCTGGCTAACGTAAACAAAACAAACAGCCACGGGATCGGCGTGCTCCCGTGGCTGTCGGCGTTTTATACTTGGTTCAGATTACCGGGCAACAGGCGCACTCCGAGAAGGTACATCAGCAACCCCGCCGCTGACGGCGAGCAGGTTGCAAAGCGGATAAGCCGTGTAGATTCCTGCCATCTCGTGTGCTTCCTTTCTAAAAGATACGAACGTTCAAATCCTATCACAGCGTTTCGAAATCTGTCAAGGTTTTAAGAAAAAATTAATCTTGGCGTTTTTTCAAATTGAATAATCTGCTGAGGCGTGCTACAATTTTTTCAACTTACGCTTTACAGAAAGAGTAAAAATGAGAAATGTCATTATCATCACCGACAGCAGCGCTTATTTACCCCCTTTTCAAACCGATTCTCTGCCCGTGGACGTCATCCCTCTCTACTTGATTTGGGAAGGAAAATCATACGCTGATGGAATTGACCTGCAGCCGGAGGATTTTTTTCGACGCCTGGCCGACTCCCCTGAAATGCCGCGCACCTCGCAAATTCCCTTGCAAACCTTTTTGAATGTATACCGCCGCTGGCTGGAAAAAGGCTACGACATCCTCAGCATCCACATCTCTGGCAAAGTTTCCGGAACAGTGGCGGCAGCCATGCAGGCCGCCCGCGAGTTGGCAGCGGAAAAAATCCGGGTATTCGATTCCCTCACCGGCGCAGCCGCGATGGCCTTTCAGGTAGTAGAAGCCGCCCGCGCTGCCGCGCAGGGTGCAACCCTGGCAGAATGCGAACGAATTGCCCGCAAAATTCGGGATGTCAGCCATACCTACTTCATCCCCGGCACACTGGAATTTCTCCACCGCGGCGGACGTATTGGCGGAGCAGCCGCTTTACTCGGTTCAGCGCTGAAAATCCACCCGATTCTCGAAACTCGCAACGGGGTTATAGAGGCCTGCGAAAAAGTCCGCACGATGAGCCGCGCGATGCAAAGAATGGTCGAATTAATGGAGAGAAAAGTGGGCAGTTGTAGTCGAGTCATGGCAGCCAGCCTGTATGCGGATATCCCCGAATTAGCCGAAACCTTACTCCACCTTGTCAAGGAACGTCTGGGAAATCGCATTCAACAAACCTGGTTTTCTACAATCAGCCCGGTAATTGGCGCCCACATTGGCCCGGGTGCAGTTGGGATGGCTTTTGCCTGTCAAGAGGATTAAATTCTAAGCATAGGAGATTTTAGCGATGATCACCCTATTACTCATTCTGGCTTTAGTCATTGCGGTGATTGCGGTCATCTTTGCCTTACAGAATACCGCCGCTGTGAGCGTAAGTTTTTTTGTCTGGCAGTTTAACCAATCGTTAGCCTTGGTTTTGCTACTGGCAGCATTTGTTGGCGTGATCATCGGCCTGCTGACAATTCTGCCGGGCTCAATTCGATCGCGCTGGCAGTTGGCTGCCCGCAACAAAAAGATTGCTTCTCTGGAAAAAGAAATTGAGGAACTCAAAGAAAAATTGGCAAGCGCCGAGAAGCAGTTGCGGGTTTTACAATCAACCCCGCCTGCCCAAGAGAGCGGCTCAATCCCTGCCTCGACTACCTCAATGGATCAATCTGAATAGGCGCTACTCAGCGATTTCTTTTTCGGGGTTCAACACAAACTCCAAAAAGAAGGGGGTTTTTTGAGAACGTTCACCCCGAAAGCGGGACATTAAACCAATCAACTTGCGCTGAATGCCATATTTTTGATCGAACAGGCGGTCAACCTGTTTAATTTTGTTTTCATCACGCAAAACCCTGCCTTGAGCGGCGATGAAGTCCGCCAGAGGATTGCCGCGCACATCACTGGGGGCAATTAATGCCCGCCCGTTGGCGCGGATGCGCTTGGCCTTTCCCGACTGCTCCTGGGTGTATACGTACAAGCGGTCATCATGCCAGACAAACCATACTGGTGTTGGAACAGCCTGTCCGTTCTTTCGGAAGGTAGTCAGATTGATAAATTGCCCCGCTTCCAGCCAATTGATTGGACGATCACTCATTTTTTCTCTCCCATGAAATCTTACTCTACCCAATAATATCTTTCTTAATGTTCAAATTCAATCGAAAAAATTCAGAAGATTAGACAAAAACGATTGTGAAGAATAGAACGATATGACATTTGTCATGACATTCATCACTTTGCACACCCACACCAGCAGGCTATGATAAGGGTGATACAGGTTGTTATAACTTTTTATATCAAACTATGGAAGAATTACTCACCACTCGTCAGGTTCAGGACCTGCTCAAAGTTGACCGAATCACCATCTACCGCATGCTGCAAGATGGGCGATTGAAAGGGGTCAAGATTGGTCAACAATGGCGCTTCCCGCGCGGCAATGTTGAAAAATTACTCATCAGTGGATCCCCCATCGAAACCACGGTTGCAGCCGATCTAACCGCCGCTTTTCCTGCACATTGCGTTCAACCCGTCCAGGATCTTTTCGCGGAAGTCAGCGGTCTCAGCGCAGTGATCCTTGACCTGGAAGGCAGCCCCCAAACCGAAATCAGCAATCCCTGCGATTTTTGCCGCTTGATCTGGAAAAGCGACAGCGGACGGCTTGCCTGTCTGGAAACCTGGCGGGAGTTTGCCCGCCAGGCAGCCGAAGGTCAAAAAATTCTCACCTGCCATGCCGGGCTGAGTTATTGGGTTCATCCTGTAATCGAAAATTCAAAACCGGTTGGTTGGTTCATCACCGGGGGTTGCATTCAACAATCAACCGAAGCCGCCCAACAACGGCTTGTGGAACTCTCCCAGCAATTCAACATCCCCATCGAAAAACTTCAAGATGCTTTCGACAAGATTCCCCGTATTTCTCAGGAGATGCGCGCGCGAGTGAACGCGTGGCCTGCAATTGCCGCGCGGGCAGTTGAAGGCATTCTGCGCGAACGAACCTCTTTCATCGAAAGATTACAACAAATTGCTAATCTCACTCAACTTTCTTAAAAAAAGGAGCAAGTTTCCATGAAAAAACTGGTCATCTTAGGTGCAGGGACTGCTGGAACAATCGTCGCCAATCGCTTCAAGCGTGTCATGGATTTGGATGAGTGGCAAATCACGCTGGTTGACCCGGACCCGATCCATTATTATCAACCCGGTTTCCTGTTTATTCCATTTGGAATGTACACCAAAAAAGAGGTCATCAAACCTAAAAGGGATTACATCTCTGCCCCGCTCACGCTGATCCAATCCGCAGTCGAGGAAGTTGACCCCGCTCAGCGGCTTGTCCGCCTTGCCAACAAGCAAACCCTTTCTTACGATTATTTGATCATTGCCACCGGCACCGATATTCACCCCGAAGAAACCCCCGGCATGGCCGAACAGGAATGGGGAAAGTCCATCCATTCTTTTTACACCCTGGAAACCAGCCTGAAACTCAACCAGATGCTGCACAATTGGGAAGGCGGCCGGTTGGTTGTCAACGTCGTTGAAAACCCGATCAAATGCCCGGTAGCCCCTCTGGAATTCATTATGCTCGCCGACTGGCATTTCCACAAACACGGAAAACGTGACCGCGTGGAAATTATTTACGCAACACCGCTGTCGGGCGCTTTCACAAAACCGGTGGCTTCCCGCATGTTGGGTGAACTGCTGGAACGCAAGAACATTCTCGTTGAACCCGACTTCATGATCGAACGGGTTGAGCCGGATGCCCGAAAAATCGTATCTTATGATGAGCGCGAAATCGAATACGATTTACTGGTGACCATTCCCCTCAACAAAGGCGCTGAGTTTATCGCCCGTTCCGGTTTAGGCAACGAATTGAATTATGTGCCGGTTGATCAATATACCCTGCGCTCCAAAGCCTATGACAATATCTTCGTTCTGGGGGATGCTTCCGATGCTCCGGCTTCAAAAGCCGGCGCCACTGCTCACTTTTCGATTGACCTGTTCACCGAAAACTTCCTGCGTTATGTAGAAGGGCATGAATTGAAGCCCTATTTTGACGGCCACGCCAACTGCTTTATCGAAACCGGCTTTGGCAAAGGTTTGATGATTGATTTCAACTACGAACAGGAACCGTTGCCGGGACGCTACCCCCTGCCGGGAATCGGGCCGTTGACTCTGCTGGAAGAGTCGGAGTTCAACCACTGGGGCAAGCTGATGTTCCGCTGGATGTACTGGCATCTTTTGCTCAAAGGCATGGAAGTGCCTCTGCCCTCGGAAATGAGCATGAGCGGCAAGCGGTTGGTATAGGAGGGATCATGACTCTTGAAACCGATCTTCTGGCTCTCAACCAAAAACTGGACCTGCTGACCGCGCAAGTGGCTTACCTGACCGAACAGGCCCGTCTGGCTCAACAGGAAAGGGAATCACGTGATGACCTCATAGATACGGCCATGCCGATAGCGCGAGAAGCAATGGACATCGTCACCCGCGAACTGCACGAAGTGCAGGAGGAAATCCGCTTGGAGGATTTGCTGCGGTTGAGTAAAAAACTCCTCCGGCATGTGCCTCAATTGGAGATGCTGCTTGATCAGCTCGATAGTCTGAGTGATTTGCTGGCAACCGTCGGCCCAATCAGCCGCGAGATGATCACCAAACTCACCGAATTAATGGACGAGCTTGACCGCAAAGGTTACTTCGCTTTCGCTCGCGGCGGCGGCCGGCTGGTGGATAATGTAGTTACTTCCTTTTCGGAGGAGGACGTCAATCGGCTGAGCGAGAACATCGTCTTGATCCTGAACACGGTCAAAGATATGACCCAACCGGAAATCCTGTCTTTTGTACGCAACACGCTGCTGCTGGCGGAAGAAGAGGTCTCCAAACCGGTCAATACTTCCATGTTGAGCATTTTGCGTCAGATGCAAGACCCGGCTGTACGGCGCGGTTTGGCATTGGCGCTACGAATCTTAAGGGCCATAGGCGTGCAGAGTCATGATGGTCAACCCGTTGAAATCACCTCATAAACCCTGTGCATGAGGTTTTTACAAAACGAATTCTAAAAAACTGGAGGAATAAACCCATGGTTGCAAAAACAATTGCTGGAAAGACCGTCGAAGTCAACGAAGAAGGCTTCATGACCAATCCCAACGAATGGACTGAGGACATTGCGGTCGAAATCGCCAAGGAGGAAGGCATCCCCGAGTTGACTGCCGACCACTGGAAGATCATCCACTTCTGCCGGCAATCCGCTGGCACAAGCGGTAAAGCCCCCACCCTACGGCAGATCACCACAGGAACGGGAATTTCCACTAAAGAGCTATTTACCTTGTTTCCCAAAGGACCTGCCAAAAAAGTTGCCCGCATAGCCGGATTGGGTAAGCCCGAGGGCTGCGTATAGATCCGCGTCTTTCACAAACTTATGAGATAAGGAGAAACCGCAATGTCTGATGAACGCAAGATAGCCTTTATCTGCTCCAAAGGCACTCTGGATATGGCTCTCCCGGCGCTGGTGATGGGCTGGGCTGCTCTCGGCAACGGCATT
Source organism: uncultured Bellilinea sp. (assembly GCA_938040735.1). Lineage (GTDB taxonomy): Bacteria > Chloroflexota > Anaerolineae > Anaerolineales > Anaerolineaceae > Bellilinea. The sequence continues at coordinate 40,786 of CALHYE010000006.1, read as the reverse complement.
GATGTGACCATCTTTTTCACCTTTTGGGGGATGGACATCATCAACAAAAACCGTGTGGATCACCTGGAGATCGCCCCTGTGGCCAACACCAGCATGAAAATGAGCATGATGGGTATTCCGGGCAATCTCGGTATTCCCAACATTGTCGGGATTTTGCCGGGGATGACCGCCTTTGCCACAAAGTTAATGAAGGATAAAATGAAAGCCCTGGAAGTGCCGCCGGTGCGCGAATATTTGCAAATGCTGGTGGACGCCGGGGCAAAACTATATGCCTGCAAGATGTCGGTGGACATGATGGGTCTATCCAAGGATGATTTCGTTGAAGGGGTAATTGACATTGTTACCGCAGGCGATTTTATTGATATGACCGAAGGGGCTCAGATCGTCTTCATTTAGGCCCAAGAACCGGATCACAAAAAGGCTTCCCCCACGAAACGGGGGAAGCCTTCTTTTTTTATTATATCTCAACCCAGGAACTGGCGCAGATTAGCCGCCTGCAAGATCCACTCATCCAGCCGATGAAACCGATTGTTCCGCACGGCATCCACCACCCGCCGGCTGATTTCAAGGTGCCCATGGTTGATTTCCGGGGCAATCCCAAGCCGGTCAATCGCCTGCCGCAAGTCTTTCTTAAGGAATGGACTTTCCAAATCGGCAAAGTGCAAGGCAGACTGCAAGTCGGCGTCAAAGTTGACGTAAGTTTGACGCAGAAAAGCAAGATCTTCTTTATTCAAAGATTGCAAACCCAACATTTCCGGCGGTAAACCAATTGTGTACAATGCTGCCGTAAAAGAAATAGCCCGTGGCAGCGAGACGCCATTAACATTCCGCGAATAGCCGAACAAACCAATGTGTAATTTCCGTTTGCGCCGACGGGGCACATACGCAGCTACATTATTAATTACCCCCGCCAGATCCATGACCGCTTCCCGATAGGCTTGGGTGTATTTGTCCATGATCTCAAAGCAGCGTTTCTCGTCCACCGCTTGAGCCGGCCTGCGCGGCAGCTCGTGCAGGCGGTGGATAGCCTGACCGACTTGTAACGCGGGATAATCGTACTTGAATGCCGATTGAATCGTGAAAGTTTGCACCGAAGGATATTCCTGTACTACCTGCTCCACGGTGGACGGTTTAAGATGGCCGCGAAAAGGCGCAGACCCTACTCCCAGAATCGGATAAAGCGGCTTTCCGATCTTATTTTCCAATCGCTCCAGCCGCTGCAAGGCAATTTTATTTGCCAGCACCGTGCTAACCAGGCCGGAGTTCATCGCCGGATCAGACCTTGCCAGAAAGACCCGATGGTATTCCAACGGCTTATCCCGCAGATATTCTTCCAAAACATCCGCAGCAGCCAGCATGTGTTCCACCGCCTCGAATAAAGGTATCACATGAATCCGCGACGGTCGAAATTGTCCCAGCCACTCCCCAATCGTCAGGTCACTGCCGGGCAATTTGGTGTTGTTGCGTCCAGCCACAAAGTGTTCGTAATAAGCATAAATTCGGTTCAAGTCCTCGGCTGAAATGGTCATTGGCAAAATGACTTCAAAAATTGGCGCTGGATGGCCGGCTTGAAATATCTCAGCCGCATCATAAGAGCGCGGAATGCTGCCGAGCGTTTCCAGCAGGATTTTCGCCTCACTGCGTTCAACCGCCGGGTTGGGGATGCGCGGCGTGATAAAAACATCTCTGCCGATCAGATTTTGCTGAAAATACGAGCCATAGGTCGTCAGCAGTTTTTTGATGACAAAGTTATCAACTTCTTTGCCCTCGTAATCCCACATTTGCTCATCACAGCCGAGATGCGAAAACACATAATAGGCTTCCTGCACCTCATCTTCCCCTTGCAGCTCGGAATTATCCGAAAAGAAGGGCACCTGCACATTATCGGGGTGTTGGGTACTCATACAGCGAGGAATCTTGACCATTTTCTTGCCTCTTTTCTTAAGATTGGTCAATCTTACTAAAACCAATCCAGAAGGTCAAGACACACACGGCGCTCATTTTTATGGATTAATCAAGCAGGCTTTCACCTGAGGCAAGGCTTGTTCTACCCATGCCTGAATCATCGTTGGGGAAGGATGTAACCCATCTCCCGCAATTAGGGAAGGTTCATCCGCTGCCTGGCGGGAAATCGCAGTGATGTCCACATATCCGACCCCCGCCAGATCCGATTCCTCGCGGTTGATCCGATTGAAGCGATCAATTTGCAGAGCAATCTGGCCGCGCTCAAATCCGACCAGCCGGGCGAAAGGAGTAACCCCCCAATCGGGTATGGAAAGCACGATGACACATGCAGGGTTGTTACCCGCATATTGAATGGAAAGATTCAGTAATTCCTTAAACTCGCTTCGGTAGGTTTCCGGCGAATAGCCGCGAAATTGATTATTGACCCCTATCAGCAGGGTAACCAGATCAAAACTTCCCTGAGGCGGATTTTCTTCAATTGCCCGCAGCAGTTCATCAGTCGTCCATCCCGTTCGGGCAATGACGGACGGCTCTCCAAACGAGTAGCCTTCTTTCAAAAGCGCATCTACCAGTTGATATGGCAGAGACTTCTTCATCCCAATTCCCTCGCCAACCGTATAGGAATCACCCAAAGCAAGATACCTTAACTCGGACGGATCATTATGACTTTGGGACGGCGATAAAACTTCCAATCCCGTCGAGCAGGCTGAAATCAAAAGCAAAAGAATAATCAAACCAAACCAATAACGGTGTAAACTCATCCTGGAATTTTAATCTCCTTCCCCTCCACACCTCCGCTTGTGTCAAACCTTGTGATGAAATTGGTTAACTTTATAAGGTTGCGCACCCTCAATCAACTCATTGAACCAACAATCCCTTGCGGAACCGCCGAATTTGCCTAACGGTCAACCCGTTCCGATGATACAATACAACCTAAATGTCCCCCAAACCGGTTTGTCCAGCCTGTGGAGCGCCGCTCCCCGAAATCCAAACCCCAGCCGGGGTGGTGTGCGAATACTGTGGAATCTTCATCCGCGCTGAGCGTCCGCTGCAAGCCAACCCTCGTCTTGCGCCAACGGCAGACCAACCCAAAAATCATGAGATTGAGGTCATTTACCCTGAAAAAAACGCCTCCTCACCCGAACCAGAAATCAATTGGGATTCCTTTTCTCAATGGGGCGGGATCAAATTTCTCCGATGGAGAACCCTGCGGCGCTCTCTGATGAGCAGCATCCTGATTGTTGTTGCTCTTCTATGCTTTTTCTGCATTTGCCTGCTGAGTGCGCTCAACAAACCGCTTCAACAACTCTTTAATTCGCTCAATCGTTAAAGCGGTTTTGAAGATCAATGGACATCAAAACCAGATTGCTTCGCAGCCGCCAGCCAATACTCTCCCAAAAAGCAATCCCTGCCTGATTATCCGCATAAACAAAAATATGTACCCGATCCATTCCCTGCCGGCGTAATTCCCGCAAAACCGTCTCTGTTAAGCGCCTGCCGATGCCCAATTGGCGGGCCGCGGGATGGACTGCCAGATGATGCAAATAACCCCGGCGTCCGTCATGGCCGCCCAAAACAGCCCCAACAATTTGACCATCTTTGCGAGCCACAAAACTGCAGCCCGGATTGCGTTCAAGGTAATTGCGAATTCGGTCCGGAGAATCTGCTTCGCTGAGACCGATCCCTTCACAGGATTGCCATAATTGATAAACCTCATCGTAATCTTTCATCTCAAAAGGGATAATCTCTATTTCCATTTTCTAAAACCTTCTTTTTACTGGTTTGTCCTCCAGTTCATCACAAAATCTACCTGTTCGTCCGTTTCGGGCGAACGCCGCCAGCCATCTGGTACACGATGGCGAAGTTCTGCAATTTGTTCCAAGGCCTTACGTGCGGGCATTCCCTTTCGCACCAGATAGCAGCCCACCACCATTCCCGTTCGGCCAATCCCGCCATAGCAGTGCACATAAACTGTTTTACCTTCATTCAGCCATTCATCCATCTGATTCAAAATTGCGATCATTTCAACCACAGAAGGGGTTGAAAAATCCCGGATTGGCAGTCGTTTTACTTCAACATCCAACCCAAAATCGGCTGCCTCTTCCATCAGCCACGGAGCGTAATCCACCAATTCGCCTTCCTCGGTGAGGTTTAGAATGGCATTGATACCGCAATGCAACAGGCTGACCAATTTTTTACGGGCCAGGTGTTCTTCCGCGGCGCCGGGGTATTCCCCCGCCAGCAGCCGGCCCGGAATAACCCAGTAACTATCGGGAAAAGGAATTTGGAGTTTAGAATCGCCCTCGCGATCTTCCATTCAATCCTCCATATCATCCAAGAGATGCTGGAACGGCTCGCCGTCTCCCAAAGATCAACCCCACCAAGGGGATTGCAAGCAAATTCAAACCCGCCAGGAAAATAAACGTCAACCCAAATCCAATCGAATCCACCAGCGTTCCGCTTAAAGCCAGCCCGATCCCTGTTCCGATATTGGCCACCGCCATCAGGATGGAAAACATGGAAGCGGCAATGCGCGGATCGGTCTTATTCATCGAAACCGCAAAATAAACCGTCTCATAAAAGCCGTATGCCAATCCAAACAAAATCACCAGCGGCCAAACCATCCATGCGGCGCTGGTGAATGCCAGCAGTACAATTGCGCCGAGCGAAAGAAACATGGCTCGAATCACCGATTGATGTTGTCCCCATCGATCCGTCAATCGCCCCCCGGCCAACGAACCCAACACCACCCCAATCCCCCACACCGTTGTAACGAAACCAGCGGCAGCATAAGTAATACCAAATTGGCTTTGTAAAAAAGGATTGACCAGTTGATTGGCGCCGTTGATGATCAGTGAGTACAACGCCCCTAACACCGCCAGTGAAATCACGGGCACATGGGTAAAAGCCCGAAATGCCCCCCAGCTGAATTGCTGTTCCGCTTTACGCGGTTTTTCCCGAATTTGCAGCACCAGCGGAAGAGGAATCAGTGAAAGGCCAGCCAGACTGTAAAACGCTGCCGGCCAGCCTAAACCTTCCACCAGCAAACCCAGCGCCGCCGAGATCGCAACCACTCCCAACGCGCGCCCGCCGACCATAAAGCCTTGAATAGTCCCTTGCTCCTCCTGGGGTGTGGTATCCAGAGCATAACCGTCCGTGCAGGTATCGTATAAAGCCATTCCCAGCATCAAAACAAAAGCCAGCAGCGCATAGGTGCCATACTGGCTGCCCGGATTAATCTGGGGAACAATCAGCAGGCAAGCGCTTTGGACCAGTAAACCGATGAGGATATAGGGTTTTCGGTGTCCCCAGCCGACCAGATTAACCCGATCGCTCAACATTCCTAAAAAAATCTTCAATACAAATGGAATCAGCCCGATTGCGCCAACCAGACCGATCTGGCTCATTGTCAAATCAAAACTAAGCAAGTAGAGCGAATTGAGGGCGGTAAAATAACTGAGAATTGCCCCCTGGGCAAAATATAATAGAGCGAACATGGCATAACGGCTGGATTTTGACATCATAAACCTCAACAACCATTGGATTCAAAGGCTGAAATGAGTATAGAATCGAGAAACCGATTCGTCAACCAAACTTTACGCACTTGTCAGAAAATCAAACTTAAAGTATAGTCAACATCGCAAGGCATACTCAAAATATCCACTTAAACATCGCTAATCATTATGGAAACCAACCGCGAATCATCCTCTTCCACAAGCTGGCTGGATCGCCCCCTGCTCCACGATCTCCCACAAATCACCCCTTATTTTATTTTGATAGCCATCCTGATTGGCCTGACCTTGTTCAGCCGGTTTTACATTCTTGGCGAACGGGTGATGAGTCACGACGAAGTCAACCATGTTGTGCCTTCTTACGACCTTTCCATTGGTAAAGGTTACCGTCATGACCCGGTAACGCACGGGCCGGTTCAATTCCATTTGGTTGCGCTTTCCTATTTCCTTTTTGGGGCAAATGATTTTACCTCGCGCATTCCGGCAGCGCTTTTTAGCGTGGCAACCGTATTGTTTGTTACCTTTGGTTATCGCCGTTATCTTGGCAAAATTGGCTCACTCATCGGCGGGTACCTGTTCCTGATTTCCCCCTACCTGCTCTTTTACGGGCGTTATACCCGCAATGAAGCCTTTGTAGCCCTCTACGCAGTCTTAACCCTCTTTGCCGTGCTGCGCTACCTTGAAAAGGGCGAACGCAGTATGCTCTACTTGCTTACCGCAGTTACGGCTCTCCAGTTTGCCACCAAAGAGACCGCTTACATTTATACAGCCCAATTGTTGATTTTTCTGGCCTTTCTCTTCATGGAACACATTGGAAAAGCCCGCTGGGAAAATCAACGGGCGCGTCAGTTGTTTATGACCTTGCTTTCCACCGCGCTAATTCTGCTGGTAGGTGTGGTGCTCCTCGCTGGTTGGAACGCGATTGTCAATAAAAATGCCGGCGAAATTCAAAAAGCCCTCGGACAGACTTTCACCCCCATTCAACTGATTGAACTGGGCGGGGTGATCGTCGCTCTGGTCTTAGGAGCGACAGCCGCGGTGATTTTACTGCGCAACATCGGCTGGCAAGCTCTTAAGGAGGATCGCTCCTTTGATTTGCTGCTATTGACCGGATCACTAATTCTGCCCTTATTAACTGCCTTTCCGGTTAAGATCATCGGTTCATTACTTCGTCAAAACTGGAATCCGATTGATTATTCGCCGGAAAGCCTTCTTCGCACCGGCATCTTCCTAATCCTTCTCGCCGCCCTTGCAGTGGTTATTGGTCTCCTCTGGAAGCCCAAACTCTGGTTGGTCAATTTTGCCATTTTCTACGGGATTTTCACCGTTTTTTACACAACACTCTTTACAAATGGTTTTGGGTTTTTCACCGGTATTGTCGGCTCGTTAGGTTACTGGCTGGAACAGCAGGGAGTTCACCGCGGTGAGCAGCCTTTTTACTATTACGCTCTACTCCAAATGCCCATTTACGAATTTCTGGCGCTGTTCGGCGCCTTGCTGGCAGTTTATTTTGGCATCCGCCACAATCGTTTTTCAGCCTTCTCAGGCGATCGGCTCAGCGAAAGTCAAGAGAACCTCAAACCTTTCACACCAGAGATTGCCCTCCCTGCTTCTGGAGAGGAGACCGATCCATCCCCCTCGCCAATCTTCCTGCAAGAACGCCCATTACCCACCCTGGCCCTTTTCTTGTTCTGGGCATTGACATCTCTGGTCGCTTATTCCATCGCCGGCGAAAAAATGCCCTGGCTGACCGTTCACATTGCCGTGCCATTCCTGATTTCGGCAGCCTGGGGTTTTGGATATCTGGCAGAGACCACCCCATGGCACAAGCTTAAAGAAAACAGAGCATGGCTGGCATTACTTTTAGTGCCGGTAGCTCTGACCAGTTTAGGAGGATTGCTTGGGGCGTTGCTCGGCCCGCAGCCTCCGTTTCAGGGAAACACGCTCGATCAACTCCAATCCACTTCTGTGTTCGTTTTCTCCGTGCTGGCTTTCAGTCTCTCCTTATGGGGAATTGTGCGGTTTTTACAGGACTGGCAGCCCTCCGCCATCCTGCGCGTGTTCGTAGCCGGTATCGCCGTATATCTGGCGGTCATAACCGCCCGGACTGCTTACACAGCCAACTATATCAACTACGACAACGCCAAAGAATTTTTGGTGTATGCCCATGCTGCCCGCGGCCCCAAGGACATTCTGGAACAGGTGGAGGAAATTTCGCGGCGTACCGCCAGCGGTAAAAACATCAATGTCGCCTATGACAATGACGCCCTCTATCCTTACTGGTGGTACTTCCGCGATTATCCGAATAAACGCTACTTTACGGACAATGTCACCCGCGATTTGCGCGACTCTCCAATCATCATCGCCGGCGAAAAGAATTGGTCACGGCTCGATTCGATCACTCGGGGTAGCTTTCAAAGTTTCGAATATCAACGCCTGTGGTGGCCAATGCAAGATTACTACAACCTGACTTGGGATCGAATCTGGAATGCGCTGCGGGATCCGGCTATGCGCTCAGCGCTTTTCAAAATCTGGCGTGACCGCGATTATACCGAGTATGCTCAATTGACCAACAATCCCAATTTGACCATTGAAACCTGGCAGCCTTCACAAAAACTCAAGATGTACATCCGCAATGACATACTGTCATTGATTTGGAATTATGGAGCCGCCCCAACAGCCAGCCAACCCCAGCAAACCGATCCGTATGTCAAAGGTATGATGGAATTGTTGCCCGATCAGGTCATCGGCCAGCCCGGCAGCGCAATTCAGTTTGGATCACCCCGCAAAATTGCAATTGCCCCGGACGGAAGCCTGTACGTTGCCGATACCGGTTTGCATCAAATCCTCCATCTCTCCCCAGAAGGGCAGTTGCTCCACCGCTGGGGATCCTTCGCTAACCTTGCCGAAGGCAGCGCACCCGGCGGCACATTTTATGAACCATGGGGCATCGCCGTTGCGCCGGATGGCTTATCGGTATTTGTAGCCGATACCTGGAATCATCGCATCCAAAAATTCACCGCTGATGGTCAATTTGTGACCATGTGGGGATTTTTCGGTCAGGGAGTAGCGCCGGAAGCCTTCTGGGGGCCACGCGATCTCGCCTTTGACTCCAAGGGCAGACTGTTTGTCACGGATACCGGCAACAAACGCATCGTCATTTTTGATCAGGACGGAAATTTTCTGGATGAATTTGGCAGCGCCGGTATTGATCCCGGTCAGTTTGATGAACAGGTCGGTATGGCGATTAACGCCCAAGATCAGTTGTTTGTAACCGATACCTGGAATCAACGGGTACAGGTCTTCCAAATTGACCCACAAAGCGGTAAGACCTTCTACCTGCGCTCATGGGAAATTTTTGGCTGGTTTGGTCAATCCCTGGATAACAAACCTTACATAGGAGTGGATAACCGCGGCAACGTCTTTGTGACCGACCCCGAAGGTTACCGTGTGCTCCAGTTCACCGAAGAGGGGCAATTCGTACGAACCTGGGGGGATTACAGTCCCGGTATTGACGGTTTTGGACTGGCTGCCGGTGTTGCCGTGGATCGAGATGGGCGTGTTTGGGTCAGCGACGCGGTTAATCGAGTTCTATTGCGCTTTACCTTGCCTTGAGAACAGTTTTCATAAAAAGAATGCCCGCCGTTTTGGCGGGCATTTTTCTATCTGCTTGCTATCTTTTTAATTCATCCTTGAACAACTGACTCAGCACAAAACTGACCACGCTGGTAATCAACGCCCCCAAAAATGCACCCCAAAAGCCATTGACTTCAAACCCGACCCCAAATTGGGTGCCAATCCATCCGGCCAGCACAAACATGAGAGTATTGATCAACAGCGTGCCTAACCCCAGGGTGAGGATGATTAATGGGCAGCTCATTACCATCAAAATGGGTCTGATGACGGCATTGACCACCCCAAAAATCAATGCCAGCCAGATAAAACTGAGCCAGTTATCCGGATCATTCGGAAAGATGTAGGAATCCTTCAACAACGCAACCGCTGCATACAAAGCCACGGCATTGATAGCCAGCCGAATTAAGAGTTTTTTCATTTTATCCTCCTGCTTATGAAAGATGGATCCGCATCCAGATCAGCGTAACATGCGGTCGAAATCCAGCCCGATGAAAGGCCTCCGCAGCCCGACGGGCAGGATAGTTGACGGCTAACGATCTTCCGTTGCGCAGCCGCCGCCCGGCTGCTGTCAATAAGACCGGAATCACTTCATCCTCATGTTCGGCTGCCACTGCCAACCAGACAATATCCGCATAGGCGGAAGTCGGTTGCCAGGAAGCCACTCCCACCAGATGATCATTCCAACGCGCTGAAAGGTGCAAGGCTTCACCGCCGTTCAGCCAGCGCCATAAGTCCTTCCATAAATTGGGTTTCAGGCGGTTTTTATCCAACGGAAGGTTCCAGGTAATTTCCGCTGGATAAACCTCGTCCAGCCAGCGGCTTTGCTGCGGCCAATCGCCGGGTTGACGAGCCACAATCCGAATTATTTCATGATTGACTTTTGGCAGGAATCCGTAGTGGGGTTCCCACAGCCAGTTGGTGCGGCGACATTGCTCCTCAAAACCCAGGGATTGGTAAAGTTGAATGGCAGCCGGGTTATCTTCGCGAACATGCAGCCAGGCTTCGTTTTCTCCCCGCTCGCGAATTTGCTGCAGAGCGGTTTCGGTCAGGCGGCGGGCGATTCCGCGCCGGCGATAAGCCGGGTGAGTGGCGACATTGGCGATCAGGGTATAGCGTTTGGCCTGTCTGTTAAAGGAGATCAAACTCAGATTGCCGACAATTTGACCATCCTCCTCCCATACCAAACCCCGCACCGGCGCTTGAAAAGGTTCTAAAAGTCTACCGGCCAGCCCCTCATCCGGCATGGCGAAGCGGCGCAAATAGCGAATGTATTCTCTCCCATCCACATCCATGTGATCGGCAAAACAAATCTCGATTAAATCTGCCACCGCCAGAATATCTTTACGGCTGCGTACCGGCCGAATATGTTGGTGGGAGGAAAGCAGGGCGACGTCCATATCAAAATTGTACACCGCTTATCGGTACTTGAAAACCCGCTCGTCTTTTTACCATTTCCCCGAATACCCGTTCTCCATCATACAACCGAAACCGTTTTCGGATTACAATCAATTAAACCACTGTGCTGAGGAATCCTGACATGGGAACGTTAATCTGGAATGCCCAAATTTATACCCCCAATGAAATTTTATCTCCCGGTTGGCTTCTGGTTGAGAATCGAACCATCAGTCGTTTGGGAGCAGGTCAACCACCGGCAGCCGAACTGGAACTGGCTCACGAGAAGGTGGACGCCGGCCAAAATCATCTGCTTCCCGGTCTGATGGATTTACACATTCACGGCGCAATGGGCTTTGAGTTCATGGACGCTGACTTGCACGCCATTGAAGAAATCGCTCAATTTCTGGTGCAACATGGAGTAACCTCATTTCTGGCTACGACCTGGGCTGCCCCGCATTCGGCTCTGCTAAAAACTTTGGAAGCAATTGGAAATGCCTATGGCCGTATTCGCAACGGTGCAGCATTGCTAGGCGCCCACTTAGAAGGCCCTTACCTGAATCCCAACCGCGCCGGCGCTCAAGCCGTTCAATTTATCCGCCAGGCAACCGACCATGAAGAAGCCCTCTCACTCATCAAACACGAAATGGTAAAGGTCGTTTCACTGGCTCCCGAATTCCCAGAAAACTTCTGGTTGATTGATGCCTGTGTATCCCGTGGCATTACCGTTGCTGCCGGTCATACCAGCGCAACCTATGAGCAGATGCAAGTTGCTGTTCGGCGTGGGGTTAGTTTGCTGACTCATTGTTTCAACGCCATGAGCCCGTTTCATCATCGCGAACCCGGCGTAGTTGGGGCTGGAATGACCATGCCCGAATTGCGCTGTGAGTTGATTGCCGATAACGTTCATGTTCACCCGCTTGCCCAGCGCATCCTTTACCAATTGCGCGGCTGCGAAGGAATTGTCCTGGTATCCGACAGTACCCGCATAACCGGTTTACCGGATGGTCAGTACATTCTGGATAATCGCCCGGTTCAGGTCAAACAGGGCAAGGTTTCTTTACTGGATGGCACTCTGGCAGGCAGTTGCTTAACCCTCGATAAAGCGCTCTGGAATTTTGCCAGCGCAGCCGACATTCCTTTACAAAAAGCCGTCTTGAGCGCCTCACTTTACCCTGCTCGGGCAATTGGGGTTGCCCACCAGAAAGGCAGTCTTGAACCCGGCAAGGATGCCGACCTTTTCCTGATGGATCTTGACGGAAATATTCTCTTTACCATGGTAGAAGGCAAAATGGTGTACACCCGTGATTGAGCAATTGTTTTCATTCCTCAAAACAACTAAAATGATGATAGATTTCTAATACAGTGTTTGTAAAATGCTGATGAATGCAATGCTATAATCTCAATGAGGGTATTGTTTAACCATTTTCGAAGGATCACTAACTATGATGCGATTTGATCGTTTTACCGAAAGAGCGCAGGAAGCGGCTCAGCGCGCTGCGGAAATTATTCAGCGCTATGGGCATAATCAGATTGATACCGAGCACATCTTGCTCGCTTTAATTGAACAACCGCAAGGGGTTATCTCTCAAATTCTGGAAATTTTGAAAGTTGACCCCAACATGCTTGCCGACCGGCTGGATTACATCCTCCGCACCAGCCCCAAAGCCAGCATTTTCGGCGGCGGAGCCGGGCAAATTTTTATTACCCCGCGGGTAAAGCGTATTGTGGATCTCGCAAATGAAGAAGCCAGCCGTCTGAAAGATGAATACATTTCAACCGAGCATATCTTCCTGGCAATTCTCAGTGAAAGAAACACACCGGCAGCCCGCCTGCTGGAAAGCAACGGCCTCACCCGCGAAAGGGTGCTGGATGCCATCATGCAACTGCGCGGCGGTCAGCGGGTAACCGACCCTCAAGCCGAAACGCGTTATCGCACCTTAGAAAAATACTCCCGCGATTTGACCCAACTGGCACGCGAGGGCAAACTGGATCCGGTCATTGGGCGGGATAACGAAATCCGCCGTGTGATGCAAATCCTCTCCCGGCGTACAAAGAACAACCCGGTTCTGATTGGCGAAGCCGGGGTCGGCAAGACCGCTATTGTGGAAGGCCTCGCCCAAAAAATTGCCAGCAATGATGTGCCGGAAATTTTGATGGGTAAGCGAGTAGTCTCCCTCGATCTTGGGGCAATGATCGCAGGCAGCCGCTTCCGCGGTGAATTTGAGGAGCGCCTGAAGGCTGCCATTGAGGAAGTGCAACGCTCGGAGGGCGAAATCATCCTGTTCATTGATGAACTGCACACGGTTGTCGGCGCCGGAGCTGCTCAGGGAGCCATGGACGCTTCAAACATGCTCAAACCGGCGCTGGCACGCGGCGAATTGCAATGTATTGGCGCAACTACTTTGGATGAGTACCACAAACACATCGAAAAAGACTCGGCTCTGGAGCGCCGTTTTGCACCCGTCTACGTAGACGAACCCAGTGTAGAGGATACCATCAAGATGCTGATGGGTCTACGCGACCGCTATGAAGCCCATCATAAAGTCCATTTTTCCGATGATGCGCTGGTTGCCGCTGCCCGTCTTTCGGCGCAGTATGTGACCGACCGACATTTACCGGACAAAGCCATTGACCTGATGGACGAAGCCGCCGCCAAATTACGCGTTGCGCTGTTCTCGCTGCCGCCTGAATTGAAAGAGATGAAAACCGAAATTGAAAAACTTCGCGCGGAAGAGGAACAGGCTGGCATCGAACGCGATTACGAACGCGCCGCCCGCAAAAAGGCCGAGCGGCTGCGCCTTGAAACCGAATTTAACCACCTGCGCGATAAGTGGGAAGCCGAGCACAAACTGGATGAAGTTGTTGATGTGGATGATATCGCTCAGGTCGTTGCTCAGTGGACCGGTATACCGGTGAGCCAAATGATGGAATCGGAGGCTGAACGCCTGTTGCACATGGAAGAACGGTTGAGCGAGCGGGTTATCGGTCAACAGGAAGCCATCCACGCCATTTCGGATGCCATCCGCCGCGCCCGGGCTGGCTTGAAAGACCCGCGCCGCCCGATTGGTTCGTTCATTTTCATTGGGCCTTCAGGGGTTGGTAAAACCGAGCTGGCCAAGGCATTAGCCGAATTTCTGTTCGGTGATGAGGATGCGCTCGTGCGTCTTGACATGAGCGAATATCGCGAACAACACACCGTTTCGCGTTTGTTCGGCGCGCCCCCCGGCTATGTCGGATACGAGGAAGGTGGTCAGTTAACCGAGGCCGTTCGCCGCCGGCCGTACCGGGTGGTTTTGTTCGATGAAATCGAAAAAGCGCATCCCGAAGTATGGAACGCTCTGCTTCAGATTTTAGATGACGGCCGTTTGACCGACGGTCAGGGTCAGGTGGTTGACTTCCGCAACACCGTCCTGATTATGACCAGCAACCTTGGCACGGAATTTGTGCGTCAGGGCGGCACGTTGGGATTTTTAAGCGAAGATTCGAGTGACGAGAACCGCGCTCAACATGAAAAAATCCAGAAAGCGCTAAAAAGCACCTTCCGCCCGGAGTTTCTCAACCGAATTGACGAGATCATCATGTTCTCGCCGCTCAAACTGGAGCAGATGTACCAGATTGTGGACTTGCAAATGAAAGAGGTCAGCGAGCGGCTTAAAGAACACGGGCTGGATGTGGTGCTGACTGATGCAGCCCGTAAATGGCTGGCTGAAGTCGGCTATGATCCGGCCTTCGGCGCCCGTCCGTTACGCCGCGCGCTCCAAAAACACATCGAAAGCCCGCTTTCGATTGCCGTCCTCTCCGGCCAATTCCAACGGGGTGACCGGGTGCTCATTGCCTACCAGGAGGGTGATGGTCAATTAACCTTCCGCAAGGAAGAAGTGGAAGTAAAACAAACCGCTTGAATTCTCTAAATATCCTGATTATTCTGGCAGAGGGAACAATCCTCTGCCAGAATTTTTGTTTGACAGTTCTTAAGGGGGTCGGTTATACTTTGTGCTTGCAGTACTCTCAAGTGAAAAGAAGATCAAGCCGTTTGATCTCAGGAGGAAAATTTGAAAAAGGCATTGATTACCGGCATCACCGGTCAGGATGGTTCCTATCTGGCTGAGTTGCTGCTCTCCAAGGGTTATGAAGTCCATGGCATCATCCGCCGGGCATCTACGTTCAATACTCGCCGGATTGATCACATCTACCACGACCCCCACCCCAACGGGGGCGAAGTGCGTTTATACCTGCATTACGGCGATATTTCGGTAGCCGAGACCATTTCCAACATTATCTACAATGTTCGTCCGGATGAGGTATATCATCTGGCAGCTCAAAGTCATGTGCGGGTCAGTTTTGATATGCCCGAATACACCGGCGATGTGACCGCTCTGGGCACCACCCGCATTCTGGAAGCCATCCGCAAGAGCGGTTTCGAAGAAAAATTTTATCAGGCATCTTCCAGTGAGATGTTCGGCGGGGCAAAGCCTCCTCAAAATGAAGACACCCCCTTTGAACCGCGCAGCCCTTACGCAGCGGCAAAAGTATATGCCTACTGGCTGACCCGTAATTACCGCGAGGGCTACGGCATTTTTGCCTGCAACGGCATTCTCTTCAACCACGAATCACCCCGCCGCGGCGAAACTTTTGTCACCCGTAAGATCACCCGCGCCATTGCTGCCATTAAAGCCGGCCGCCAAAAATATCTTTATCTGGGAAATCTGGATGCCAAGCGCGACTGGGGATATGCCCCCGAATATGTCGAAGCCATGTGGTTGATAATGCAACAGGATAAACCGAACGATTATGTCATCGGAACGGGGGAATCCCATTCCGTCCGTGAATTCTTAGAAGAAGCCTTCGGTTATGCCGGAATGAAATGGGAAGATTATGTGCGGATTGACCCTCGCTATTTCCGCCCCACCGAGGTGGACTATCTGCTGGCAGATGCCAGCCGCGCCCGCCAAGAACTGGGCTGGCAGCCCAAAGTCCGCTTCCACGAACTGGTGCGGATAATGGTGGATGCCGATCTGGAACTGGCCGGAATGCCCTGCCCCGGCGAAGGAAAACGCATTTTGGAAGAACGTTTTGGAAACTGGCATCGCTGGGAACAGCAGGTCGTCAGCATGGAGCGCTAATTGACTGAGGCCGGAAGAACTGCACCGCTCAACCGTCCTTCGGTGCTGTTTGTCTGCACGGCCAACCGCATCCGTTCTCCGCTTGCTGCTGCCCTTTTCCGCAACTACCTGATTCGAGAGGGTCTTCCCTTGCAGCGATGGCGGGTCAACAGCGCCGGCACCTGGGTGCAGGAGGAAATGCCCTCCCCGGAAGAAGTGATCCAAGCCAGCTTTGCCCGTGGTCTTGACCTCAGAAAACATCGTTCTCAAAAGGTGAACGAAGGACTGCTCAGCAGCCACAACTTGATTCTGGTCATGGAGCAGGGCCACAAAGAAGCGCTGCTTCATGTTTTTCCCCACCATTCGGGACGGATTTTTACGCTCAGCGAAATGAGCAATGGGAATAGTGAGATCAAAGACCCGCCTGCCCTGACCACATCGTATATTGATGATCTCCTTGACCAAATGAGCGGGTTGATTCAAAAAGGGTTGCCGCGCATCCTTCTACTGGCGCACGGCAACTCCTGAGATTCGATTACTCTTGTGGACCGGCAAACCACAGGGTTTGATATGGCTGGACTTTTAGGCGTCCTTCCAGAGGATTAAACAGGACTTTGCCTTCAATCAAATCGGTAAAAATTCCCGTTTGTACTGGCAGGTTCAGGCTGATTTCTTGAACCTTATCGGCAAGGTTATGAACCGCGCACAGCCATCGGCTGCCTTCTGCCCGCCAGACCGCTGCCACCGAAGGCGAGCCCGTCTCAATCCAGCCCATTTCACCGCTTGCCAGTTCGGAGCGAGCTTTACGGAGAGCAATCAGGCTTTTCAAGAAGTGATATAACGAGTCACTGCGCTTGGATTGTTCGGTAACATTTACGTGTTGAGGATCAAATGGAGGGGTAGAGATAACCGGCGCATACCATTTTGATGACGGCGCGGATGAAAAACCGGCGCTCGGTGAGGCATCCCATTGCATGGGGGTACGCACCCCATTCCGGTCGAACAATTCAATGTTGTCGCCCATGCCAATTTCATCGCCGTAGTAAATAATGGGTGTACCTGGAAGACTGAACAGCATCGAATACAATAAACGAATTCGCCGCTGGTCATTATCCATCAATGGCGCCAGGCGACGGCGAATGCCTAAATTCAAGCGCATCTTGGGATCAGGCGCGTATTCGCGCCACATAAATTCCCTTTCTTCCGGCGTAACCATTTCCAGGGTTAACTCATCGTGATTACGAAGGAAAGTACACCATTGACAATTTTGGGGAATGGACGGCGTGCGTTCAAAGACCCATTCCAGCGGAGATTTATCCTCTTTCCTCAAAGCCATGTACAGCCGCGGCATCAATGGGAAATGAAAGTTCATGTGCAATTCATCCCCGTTGCCAAAATACGGTAAGACATCCTCCGGCCACTGATTGGCTTCACCCAACAAGATTGCTTCCGGATAATGCTCATCCAAAAAGGCGCGAACTTCCTTAAGATAGGCGTGGGTTTCCGGTAGGTTTTCGCAATGGGTGCCTTCGCGTTCAAATAAATAGGGAACGGCATCTGCACGGAAACCATCAATGCCCATATCCATCCAGAAACGGATTATTTTTTTCATCTCTTCCCGAACGGCAGGATTATCGTAATTTAGATCCGGCTGGGATGAATAAAAACGATGCCAGTAATACTGCCCGGCCGCTTCATCCCAGGTCCAGTTCGATTTTTCAGTATCCAGAAAAATGATGCGGGCATCTTTGTATTTTTGGTCGGTATCCGACCAGACGTAATAATCGCGGTAGGGTGAATTTCGGCTGCTGCGCGCAGATTGAAACCACGGATGCTGATCCGAGGTGTGATTCATCACCAGATCGGCGATAATGCGCATTCCGCGCTGATGCGCTTGCCGCACCAATTCTTTGAAGTCATCCAAGCCGCCGTAGGTGGGTAAGACATTGTAATAATCCGCAATATCATAACCATCATCCCGTAAGGGAGAAGGATAAATTGGCAACAGCCAGATACAATCCACCCCAAAATCCTGCAAATAATCAAGTTTTTGAATCAAACCCGCCAGATCTCCATGCCCATCCCCATTACTATCATAAAAGGCGCGGACATAGACTTCGTAAAATATGGCATTTTTATACCATAGAGTACTTTTGGGATGCATCTTCGGCTCCTTTCGCTTGAATTTCCCCTGCAACCGAATTATAGCAGATGCGTAAACCATTATGAACACTTAACCCTTCCTTCAGGAAATAAACATGCAGAAGAAACAAAGATCACTCTTGTTGGGTATCCTCCTTGGGATGGCAGGATTGTGCCTGTTCAGTTCTATAGCCCTTCTTATGATCAACCAATCCCTTCCAAAAACCTCCGCAAATCCTGAACTTCTTTCCGAAAATCAGCTGCTGCTGACCCATGAAACCAATCATCTTCTCTCCAAAGTCGGTAATGAGGTTTTCCCCGGCTGGTCGGAGCAACCGACACCATGGGTGTTTTATAACGAAGCCGCCGCTTTTGCGGTGGGATTTGAAACTCCGCTTTCTGAAGGATGGACGATGTACCCGCGCACCCATCAACGCGGTGGAGCATGGCTGCCGGTCACGGCGTCGGGTCAAACCGTTTTCCGCACGTGGATTGACGACCCGCAAAAGACGCCCGAAAATTTTGTCGTCAAAGTGGATGATCAAATTGCTGCATCCTTCCAGACTCAGGAATATGCCTTAATTTACTTTCACGATCTGATGTACGCTGAACTTCCCCCGCTCTTGCGGGAAATCTTTCCCTACCGCATATTCTTCCGAAATTTGATCCTCGCGCCGGAAGCCTATATCAGTTCCCTGGCTCATGAAGCGTTCCATGTTTTTCAGGCCAGACAAAATCCAGCCATGTTCGAAAGAGCTGAATTAATTGCGAATTGGGAAAATCAATACCCATTTGAGGATGAACACTTAATGAAAAATTGGAAAAAAGAACTGGAGATACTCGAAAAGGCTGGAGAAATTTCCAATCGAGAAGAGGCCGCCTTAATCGCTGAGCAATTTTTGCAAGTTAGAAACGAACGGCGGCAATCGGCTCACTTGACGAACGCGCTGATTGATTACGAACGCAAACGAGAATGGCTGGAAGGTACGGCCAAATATGCTGAATTGCAAATTGGGAAAATGGCCGCTCAAAATGATTTTACTCCCCTGACCGATTCGATCCAGAAATTAGGCTTGAACAATTATTCCTCCCGCGCACAATTTTGGAAAACCCAGATAAGCACCATGTCTAAAACGAATATGGATGGCGAAACCCTCTTTTATTATTCGGGTTTTGGACAAGGAGTCTTGTTGGATAGTCTCATGCCGGACTGGAAAGAGCGGGTATTGAAGGGTGAATATCTGGAAGAATTATTGGCCGAGGCAATCCAACTCGAATACCTTCTCACCCAAAAATCACCCCTCCATCATTGAGATGATCTCTTCCCAAATTAGAAATATTGTTCTATAATCATTTCAGCCGATTGATCAAAATTTTTGCACCTTTTGTCCTGCCCGGAGGCTGAAATGAACCACCCCCGCAAAGCCATTTTTCCCGCTGTGATCGTTGGCATCCTTGTGGTTGTCGGAATCTCCCGCCTGCTTTTGAGTCCGTCCCTTACGGCGCAGGCTTCTGATCTCGATCCCACTCCCGTCCCAACGGAACTAGCCAAATCCGAAGATGAGCCTCAATCTATTTCGGAGGAATGTCAAATCTCCGCCCGCTACCCGGAAAAAATTCAACAATGGTGTCAATTTATCCAGCAGGCTGCCGCGCAGTATCAACTCGACCCGAATTTGATTGCGGCGGTAATGCTGCAAGAATCGGGCGGCAACCCAGATGCCTATTCGCGCAGCGGCGCAGTCGGCTTGATGCAGGTCATGCCGCGCGACGGTAAAGCCGCCGAATTTATGTGCGTCAACGGCCCCTGTTTTGCCAACCGGCCTTCCATGCAGGAGTTGTTTGATCCTCAATTCAACATTGAATACGGTGTACGAATGTTGGCCGGCTTGATTCAACGCAAAGGCGATGTTCGTGAGGCTTTAAAATCGTACGGCCCGATGGACGTAGGGTTTGCCTACGCGGATAAAGTCCTCACAATTTATCAGAACTATCGTTAGGATCGCGATTTGATTCCTGCTTCAAACCATAAATCCCCGAAAATTCAGCATTCAAATACCACAAATACGGCTCAACATCCATTTCGGCTTTACCGGTGATTCTTTGGAGGGTCTCCTTCGGTGTGAATTTTCGGCCGTGCCTGTGCAGATTTTCACGCAGCCACTTGCGCAGGGGCAGGAACTGCTCGCGTTCAAACTGTTCATCCAAATCGGGGATAGCCTCTAAGACCTTCTCCCAAATCTGGCAGGACAGGAAATGATATTGCCCAACGAATAGGTCGGAAAATAACCAATTAAACCCATAGACCAGTGGATATCCTGCAACACACCCAGACCATCATGGGGAATCTCCAAACCCAGATACTCATGGAAACGGCTGTTCCAGACTTCGGGCAGGTCTTTCAAAGCAATTTCTCCATGAATCATTTCCCGCTCTATCTCAAAGCGCAAAATGATGTGCAGGTTATAAGTAGCTTCATCGGCTTCGACCCGGATAAAAGAAGGCTGAACTTTATTGACCGCCCGGTAAAACTCCTCCAACCGAACTCTCTCGAACTGCTGGGGAAAGGCTTGCAGTAACTTGGGCTAAAAATACTTCCAGAAAGGAAGACTGCGGCCGACCAGATTTTCCCACAGGCGGGATTGAGACTCATGCAAACCCAAGGATGCGCCGCGCGCGAGCAAGGTGCGTTCCAGCGTCGGAGAAACGCCATTTTCATTTAAGCCATGCCACATTCGTGCATCGAGCCGAACAACGCCGGTGAGATAAAACCCTCAAAATAGCGCGTGGTAATGCGGATATCTTGTGTCGCAATGCTGGAAGCGAACGGATTCACGGTTGGATCGAACCGCCAGCTATTCGGGTCAAAGCCAAAATGTTTGACCACCTCAAGACAAAATGTATCTGATTTTTGGTAATGCGCAAATCATTCCAGCACGCCCCACCCACAAAGCGCCAAATTTCTATTACAATCATTACGGATGTCTCGACGATTTCCCCTCTTCACGATTTTTCTCATGCTCTTGCTGTGCGCCTGTAATACAAACGACCAGCCAGCCGGGCAAACTGCCACGCTGCCCCCGCAGGACGGCGGATTTATTCAGCCTCCCGGAGCCGCCCTGCAAGCCAGACGCGAACTCGCCCGCGAGTTGAACATCTCACCCCAACGCATCACCATTCAAGCCATCGAAGCGGTAACCTGGCAAAATTCTTGTCTTGAAGCCGGCGACCCCGGCGAAATTTGTCAGGAACAACAGGTTCCCGGCCTGATTGTATCACTGCGCTACGGAGAGCGCATCTATACTTACCACACCGATTTAGAAGGTATGCTGATCCGCCAAATCCGCCCGCTGGAAGAACCGTCCACTTTCGCCTTGCAGGCAGTTCAATACCTCGCCGGACTATTTGGATATAATCCAGAGGCAATTCAAATACTCAGCGATCGCCCAATCACTTTTGCGGATGGTTGTCTGGAAATTGCCATTGCTGAAATTCCCTGCACCCAGTTGCCAGTTGAAGGCCGGATCATCCGATTGGGGATTGACAATCACATTTTTGAGTTCCGAGCTTCCACGCTGGAGTCAAATCCGGTGTTAGCCAGTGTAGATGGCTATCCCAGCAGTGTTCCGGCTTTGAATTGGAGCCGGGAAGGCTCAACTGAGGAATTTTGTGACGGATTGAAAGTCTACCTCAACGGCTGGAGTGTTCAATACTATTGCCGCGGACAGGCCAGTCAGAACCCCGGCATCATGCGCTTACCCCCCGAACAATTGAGCAAATTCCTGCGCTGGTTCATTCGCCTTCAACCTTTTGAATTTATCCAGAGCAGCGCAGATGGCAGTCAAATTCGAATGACTCTCAACAGTCTTGGACTTGAAGAAGCCGATAATCCCACTCGGCTGGAAATCAGCGAATTCGCAGCCAATCTGCTTGCACCCATTCAACGCGGAACCGTAACGCCTTTTCTTTTTCCATAACGAAAATAGTGGTCAGTTCGATCCGTATTGGGAAGGTATGACCAATGGCAGGGAATCCATCTCAATCGCCTAAGGGTTGACCGATTGTAGGGATATGGGTAAAATAAAAACCATCAAGCGGGAGTCGCCAAGTGGTAAGGCATCAGCCTTCCAAGCTGACATTCGCGGGTTCGAGTCCCGTCTCCCGCTCTTAACCCCCGCAAAAAACGCCTCGCCAAGAGGTGTTTTTTATCGGCTGACAGCCGGAAGCACCACCGTATAAAGAGCCTGATAAGCCTGATGGTAGGCAGCTGCCCTCATCCCAATCGTTCCTCCAAGAAAATGGAGACGCGTCTGGCTGGCCGCCAAAGCCGTATCCGCCGAGACCAGTAAAGGGGGTGGTTCTAAAACTTCCCAAAGCCCGCTGGATTCATTGAACCGAAGAATATCGGTGATCGGTTGATCGATTTGGTTAACTCCCCCGGCGACATACACCCCGTCAGCCAGAACCGCCGCACGTAAGTTTTTCCTTCCTTTCGGAAGAGGAGGTTTTTGCTCCCAAGCCGTAGGGTCATCCTTCCCGCGATTAGGGTAAAAAGCCAAACTATCATCCGTCACCCCGTCAATCGTTTGCCCACCCAGTAGATAAATTTTGTTTCCGAGCACAGCCGCCGCCATAAAGGCGCGGGCGGAGGGCATTTTTTGTTGAAGCGCCCATTGTTTGACATCCGGTTCAAACACCCAGACTTCATCCCGGTAGGAATTGCCATCCCATCCGCCGAATAAATACAATCGCCCCTCAAACACAGCCAGCCCGTAACCCGTCAGTGGAACGGGTAAAGGGGTGGTTATTTCCCACACATCGTTACGCGGGTCATACACCTCAACCTGAGTAGTAATCGTCTCATCTGCCAGTTCCCCCCCGGGTAGATAAATTTTTTCCCCAAGCGCTCCTGCCTGAACATTCTTAACGAAGGTAGGCTTTGTGGCTTTTTCCTCCCACAGGTTTTGAATGATGTCGTATGCAAACACATCCCCGCTGAGTTTACCATTCTTCTCACCACCAAATAGATACAGATACCCTTCGTATCGTTCCGTTATACCTCCCCCTACACCCTCCGGCAAGTCAGCCAATTGACTCCAACGCTGACCGCTATTGGCAGGAGAAACTACCCCTTGATTGAATCCTCTCGTCCGAAAGAAACCAATACCAATCAAGACAAGAACCAAAAGCGCCACCCAACCTGCGCCCTTGATAGGTAAGACACGCGCTTCAAGAGGCGGTTCTTCTGTGGCTGCGCCGTCATTTTCAGCAGTAGAAGGGCGATCAATTTGGATTTCGTTGCGGACGGCTTCGGGGATCAGACCAATTTTGATAGCGTACAAGGTGGCTTCGGTGCGGGAAACGACACCAATTTTTGCAAAGATATTGCGGAGATGCACCTTAACCGTATTGGGGCTGATGTACAACGCCTGAGCAATTTCTTTGTTGCTTGCGCCGGTCGCCACAAGCCGCAAAATTTCCTTTTCGCGCTCGCTTAATTCACTCTCGGAGGACATAGAATTATTATAACCTCAAGCGAAGCCGTAGAAAATTTCGAGTTGGTTGGACAATTGTCATACATGTTTTGTTAATTCGTCATTTGGTAATCCCAACTGCTTGCAATTTAGTTTGTTTTTCAATAAACTATTATTACCCTACATCGTCAATTTCGTCCGTTTTTCTTTTTCAGATTTGCCAGTTCCACATAATCCGACTGGTAATCTGGTTTTTGGGTTATTCAACTCTCCATTTTCCACTAATCTCCCCTCCGAATACAAAACATCAATTGTAGCGATTTTGAAAGGAGGTGCCCATTCCAAATTTTTCCTTCCAACCGGATGTAAATTTTTTGCTTAATAAAAACCAATACCCTGGAGGAGAATTAAACGATGAAAACCATTAAGATCATTTTGATCGGGATTCTTCTGGTGGTTCTTACAGCGCAATGCGCTCCACCAGCACAAACCCAACCGCCCACAACCGGAGAGACTCAAGCGCCCCTATTTTTTGGGGCATTTGCAACCCCCATCGAAGAACCTTGGGACGGCGTCATCCATGAAGCATTACAGAAAGCAGCCAATGAAGGAAAAATCCGCTACGAGTATACCGATGACATCGGCTACGCTGGCGACATGGAACGCGTTCTGCGTGAAGTAGCCGAAAAACAAAAACCGGCTGCCATCTTTGGCGATGCCTTCGGCAATGAAGAAGCCGTTCGCCGGGTAGCAAAGGATTACCCGGAAATTGCCTTTGTCTTTGGTTCCGGCTTGGGCCCGGCAGAACCCAACGTAGCGGTATTCGATAACTGGATTCACGAACCGGCTTACCTATGCGGTTTGATTGCCGGCGGTGTGACCAAGACGAATGTGATTGGTGTGGTTGGCGGCTACCCCGTCCCAGAAGTCAACCGCATTGTCAACGCGTTCATTGATGGCGTCAAGGAAGTCAACCCGGATGCCAAAGTGCTGGTCACCTTCATCAACTCCTGGTTCGACCCCGCCGCCGCCAAAGAAGCCGCTCTGGCGCAGGTAGATGCCGGCGCCGATGTGCTATTTGCCGAACGTTTTGGCGTGATTGACGCCGCCGTTGAAAAAGGTCTGCTGGCCTTCGGTAACATGAGCGATCAATATGAACTGGGACCCGGCCACGTCCTCACCGGCCCGGTTTGGAACATGACCCCCACGGTCGAATATGTGATTAAGCAGGTTGAAGGCGGCACCTTCACCGCCCAGGATTTGAAAGACTTCAGCATGGTCGGCAAGGGTGGCGCTTATCTGGCTCCTTTCCATGGTATGGAGTCAAAAATCCCCGAAAACATCCTTGCACTCGTTAAGCAGCGCGACGAAGAAATCAAAGGCGGGTTGTTCCGCGTAGATATCAAAGAAGAGCCGCCAGCCCCAACCAATTAATTTGGGTCAATAGAGGTCTGTGCGGCGGATTCGCCGCACAGACCTCTCCACGCCAATATGGGTAAAACAGAGCCATCCCCATACCAATCACGCCGCACGATCCTGAAATAGCATAATTGCCGAAACTTACTTAAAGAACCCTCAGGAGAGCTCATGTTTATTGTTGAAATGCAATCGATCACCAAGCGCTTTGGCGATCTACTCGCCAATGACCATGTGAATTTTGAATTGCGTAAAGGAGAAATTCACGCTCTGCTGGGTGAAAACGGGGCAGGAAAAACCACCTTGATGCGCGTTCTCTATGGGTTGTATCATCCCGATTCGGGCGTCATCAAAGTCAAAGATCGGCCTGTCGTCATCCACTCGCCCAAAGATGCGATACAACTCGGAATTGGAATGGTTACCCAGCATTTTGCGCTTGTGCCGCCACTGACGGTAGCAGAAAATGTGGTGTTGGGTTACCAGAATTCTTTTGTTCTCAATCAAGCCCAAATTGAAGAGAGTGTTGCCGAAGCCGCCCGTCGTTTTGGTGTAGAGATCAACCCCAAAGCCATTGTCCGGCATCTTTCGGTGGGGCAGCGCCAACGAGTTGAAATTCTCAAAGCGCTTTACCGCAACGCTGAAATCCTTATTCTGGACGAGCCAACCGCAGTGCTGATACCCCAAGAAGTGGAAGCGCTGTTTGAAACGCTGAATCATCTTAAGCAGGAAGGATTATCGGTCGTCTTCATTAGCCACAAGTTGCACGAAGTTACCCAAATCACCGACCGTATTACCGTCCTCCGCGATGGCAGAGTTGTGGGAACGGTCAACACGACTGAGGTCACTCAAAAAGAAGTGGCGGCGATGATGGTCGGTCGAGAAACCTTTGGCGTTTCGCGGATAGATACGGACACATCCGACCCGAAGCCGGTACTGGAAATTATTGATCTGTGCGCCAATGATGACAAGAACTTACCTGTTTTGAAAAACATCTCTTTTGCAGTTTCTGAAGGCGAAATATTGGGCATTGCTGGCGTGGGCGGCAACGGACAAAAAGAATTGGCAGAAACAATCTGCGGTGTACGGCGGCCTACAGCGGGCAAGGTTTTGGTAGAGGGCCAGGATGTGACCGGAAAATCCCCCTCGGATCTCACCCGTGCAGGACTTGGGCGCATCCCCGAAGACCGCCACGAAGGCATGGTCATTCACCTGACCGTGACCGAAAACCTCGTTTTGGAGCATTTAGACGAGTTCACCCGCAACGGCATGTTGGATCACAAGGCCATCCGCCAGTACGCCGATGACTTAATTCAAAAATTTCAGATCAAAGCCAAACCCAACGACATAACCCGCACCCTCTCCGGGGGCAACATGCAAAAAGTTTTGTTAGCCCGCGTCCTGGCCCGTAATCCCAAAGTGATTATTGCCCCTCAGCCAACCCGCGGGCTGGATATTGGCGCTACCGATTACGTCCGTCAGCAGCTGCTGGAGCAGCGTCAGCGCGGCGCAGCCATCCTGCTGATTTCGGAAGATCTCGATGAAATTCTGGCTCTTTCGGATCGAATCGCCGTCATGTATGAAGGCGAAATTGTTGGTACTCTGCCGGCTTCAGAAGCCACACCGGAAAGATTAGGGCTGCTGATGTCGGGCGCCGTCAAGGAGCATTAACTTCATGGAAGCCAAACGGTTCCCTTACCAACTGGTCAAGAGCAACACTCCCCCCTTATGGATGCGGCCGCTCATTCCGGTGTTGATCCTCTTAACCACTTTTCTGATCACCGCAGGGCTGATTCTTACCGCACAAGCCAATCCGTTTCGGGCTTACTACTTCTTTCTGATTTCCCCCCTCTCCAGTCAGGTTTCTTTCCTGGAGGTACTGGTCAAATCCACCCCTTTGATGCTGACCGGGGTGGCGGTTACCTTTGCCTTTGCAACCGGTTACTACAACATCGGCGCCGAAGGTCAACTGTATGCTGGCGCGATTGCGGCTGCCTGGCTCGGTATTGTTCTGGGCGGAGTGCCGGCTGCGATTGCTATCCCCCTCATGATCATCGGCGGATTTCTAGCGGGCATGGCCTGGGCGTTAATTCCGGCGCTGCTCAAAGTTCGTCTGGCAGTGGACGAGGTAGTAACCACCTTACTGATGAATTCCATCATGGCTTACATCGTCAGCGCTATCTTGAACGGTCCGTGGCGCGACCCCACCTCTGGCTGGCCGCAATCTCCTGAAATTGCCGAAAACACCATGTTTTTCAAACTAATCCCTCGTTCCCGTTTGCACTTTGGTTTCATCGTTGGGATAGTTGCCATAGCCGTTCTCTGGTTTATACTCACTCAAACCTCTTTTGGTTTGAAAATGCGCGCAGTGGGACTTGGGAAACCCGCCGCTCAGTTTGCTGGGATCAACGTTGGGCGAACAACCCTGCTCGCCGCGTTAATCAGCGGCGGCATTGCCGGCATTGCCGGCGTGAGTGAAGTGGCTGGCATTCAGTATCACCTAATTGGCGACCTTTCTGCCAACTACGGCTATACCGGCGTCATTATTGCCACATTAGGCGGCTTGAACGCGATTGGCGTGTTTGTTGCCTCGCTTTTCTTCGGGTTAATTGATACCGGCGCTCAAACGGTCAGCCGCGCAATGGGGGTGCCGGTCTATCTTGGGCAAGTCACACAGGCTGTCATGTTGCTGGTTGCGCTGGGTATGTACTTACTGCAACGCTACCGCATCGTTCGGAGGGCATGATGGAAGTTTTCATCGTCAACTTAATCGCCGCCACCTTTCGGGTTTCCACTCCCATCGTCCTTGCCGCCATTGGAGAAACTTACAGCGAACGCGCCGGCATCCTGAATCTCGGCATCGAGGGCATCATGTATTTTGGCGCTTTTGTGGGCTTTCTGATAGCCGACAAGAGCGGCTCCCTCTGGGTGGGTTTGCTGTTTGCCATTCTGGCAGGCGTTTTATTCGGTCTGCTGATGGGTTTCTTTACCGTAACCCTGGGGGTCAACCAGCATGTTTCGGGTCTGGGTATCACTCTTCTACTGAGCGGATTGACATTGTTCATGTTTCGCCTGTTCTATGGCGGACGCTCCACCCCCCCTTCCATTCCATCCTTCCAGGTCATCAAAGTCCTGCCCGACAACCCCATTCTCGGCCCCATCCTTTCTCAATACTGGTTGACTTATGTTACATTCTTAGTCATCGTACCGTTGGCGTGGTGGATTTTGTACCGGACAAATTTCGGGCTAAAAATTCGCTCGGTGGGTGAAAACCCAGAAGCCGTAGATGCCGCCGGCGTCAGCGTCCCTGCCATCCGTTACGCTGCGCTGGGCATTGGTGGCGGTCTGATGGCGGCTGGGGGCGCCTTCCTGTCGCTCTTCCAGTTAGGCGCTTTTACGCATGGCATTATTTCGGGGCGCGGTTGGGTTGCAATTGCCATCGTCATCTTTGGTAACTGGCAACCCATTCGCGTCATGCTGGGCGGCTTAATTTTTGGCGGCACCTTTGCCCTCCAACTGCGTTTACAGGCTATGGGACTGCAACTGCCCGTGCCTTACGAAACCTTTTTGGCTCTGCCGTACATCGTGACGATCATTGCGCTGGTGATTGCCGGGCGAAACGCGTCTTACCCGGCAGCTCTGTTGAAACCTTACCGCAGAGAATAGTTCTCAAGCAATAGATGAAAGGAGTTTAAGATGGCTTACAAATATTTAGGCAAAAGTTACATCAGACCGGATGCCATCAACAAAGTTACCGGCAAAGCAATTTTTTTGGATGACATCCGGCTGCCGGGCATGTTACACGCTGCTATACTCCGGCCCAAATATGCCCACGCCCGTATCCTCTCCATTGACACCAGCGAAGCCGAAAAATGTCCAGGTGTAGTCAAAGTGGTCACCGGCAAAGGCTGCACCTACCGGTACGGGGATAACATTCGCGATCAAATTCCGATGGCGGTTGAGAAAGTTCGCCATATCGGCGAGCCGGTGGCCGCCGTCATCGCCGATACTCCGCGCCACGCCTATGCTGCATTGGACAAAATCAAAGTCGAATACGATCCCTTGCCGGTTTATACCGATGCCCGCCAGGCAATGAGCGAGGATGCCGTCTTAATCCATGAGAATCTGGAGGAATACTGGCATCTTCCTACCTTGAACCCAAAGCCCGGCACGAACATTGCCAATCTCTATCATTTGGTCAAAGGACGCGGCGAGGAAGGATTCGAAGAAGCCGAAGTGATCATCGAAGGGGAATTTAACTATCCGTTTGGCTCCTGCGCTGCCCTTGAACCTCATGGCTCAATCGTCTGGTTCAAAGAAGATCGCACAATCGAAGTCTGGTCATCCTCAATCTGCCCCTTTATTATCCGGGATGACATCGCTCATTCTTACGGCGTGCCGGTGTCCGATGTGCGGGTCCACATCCCCGATATCGGCGGCTGCTTTGGTTATAAGTCCGATATCACCGTTGAGCAGACCATTGCCTGGATTGCCAGTTTCGTCCCCGGCCGGCCGGTCAAATGGGTTGCTACCCGCAAGGAGGATATCACCAGCACCTTACTTGCGCATGGAATCCGCACCGTGATGAAAATTGGCGCCAAGCGGGATGGCAAACTGGTCGCCCTGAAAACGATTGTCTATCATTCCGGCGGAGCTTACTCCGACACTGCGGTCAATGTCACCATGGCAGCCACTCATAACTCAACCGGACCCTACGAATTTGAACACTGTGACCTGACTGGTTACACTGTCTATACCAACACTCCGCCGGTGGGGGCATTCCGCGGCTATGGACACCCCGAACCTCAATTTGCCACCGAGCGGATGATGGACTTGCTGGCACGAAAACTCAACATGGATCCGTTCGAGTTGCGCGCCAAAAATTACCTGCGAGAAGGCAGCGTCAATTCCCTGGGTGAACGCATGTGGAAATCCAATGGCGACATGCAAGCCTGCGCCGATCGTGTTCAGCAAATTGTCTTTGGAAAACCCAAAGAGAAACAAGAAGATGATCAATTTTATTATGGGCGGGGTTTTGCTGCTTTGATGAAATCGCCCAAAGGCGCGCCTTTTTCAACCAAAGGCTGCTACATGAAGATGAACATTGACGGCAGTGTGTCGGTCAACATGGGCGGCGCTGAGGTTGGTCAGGGATTGCGCACAGTGGTACGCCAGATCGCCGCCGAAGCCCTCAAGATTCCACCCGAAAAAGTGCGCTGCTACAATGAAATTGACACCCAATTCTCGCCTTATGAATGGCAGACCATTGGTTCAATGTTCACCATGCAGGGCGGGCGGGCTATTGTTCGAGCAGCCGAGAAATTAATCCAGGGATTAAAGAAGACCGCCGCTCAAGTCCTGCGCACGGATGAGGACTATTTGGAGTACGATGGCGAATACGTCTATCTGCGCAGCGATCCCTCCGTCCGCGTCCCGGTGACCCAATTAGCGCGCGGCTACATCACCGATAACGGCATTACCATCGGCGACCTGGCACAATCGGTTGCGGATGCACGCCTGCCGCGTTATTCCAACCCCAATCAAAACGGACAAGGCAATTTGGGCGTGACTTACACTTTTGGCGCACAAGCCGCCGAAATCCGCATTGAGAAGAAAACCGGCAAGATCTATGTAGATCACTTTGCATCCGTCTTTGATGTCGGACAGGTGATCAACCCCCTTCAGATCCGCGGCACCGTCTTAGGCGGGGTCTTAATGGGGCTGGGGGCCGCATTGTACGAGGAAGTCAAATTCGATGAAGAAGGCCGCATCCTCAATCCGCATTACTTCCAATATCATATCCCAACTTATAAAGAAGCCCCGCAGCAGACCATCGAATTTATCGAAACGCCCGATCCGATTGGGGCTTTCGGCGCTCGCGGAATTGGGGAACATCCGGTTATCGGTGTGCCGCCCGCCATTCTCAACGCCATTTATGACGCCATTGGGGTGGATTTCTACGAAATCCCCGTCACCCCCGAAAAGATTAAACAAGCCCTCGAAGCCCGAACAGAAAAGGAGTACGCTTGAAATGACTGAGAAAATTTCTTTCACCATCAATGGCGAAACTTGCTCCGTTGAAATTGACGAAGAAATGATGGTCATTGATGTGATCCGAGATGTGCTGGATTTAACCGGCACCAAACGCGGCTGCGATAATGCCACCTGCGGCACATGCGTGATTGTCATGAACGGAAAAGCCGTCAAATCCTGCAATACCCCGGCCAGCAAAATGCAAGGGGCAAATATTCTGACCATTGAAGGAATGTCAAAAGGCATGGAATTGCATCCCATCCAGAAAGCCATCGCCGAATCCGGAGCCGTGCAGTGCGGTTTCTGCACCCCCGGCATTGTGATGGAACTGCACGCCTTGCTGGAAAGCAAACCGGATGCCAGCGAAACCGAACTCTCGAATGCCCTCAATAAACACCTGTGCCGCTGCACCGGCTACGAACCGATCCGCGATGGAGCATTGATCGCTCAGCAGCTAGTCCGTGAACGCATCACTGCGAATATCTGATAACCTAAATCCTGCCCGTACAACCTACGGGCAGGATTAATTTAATCATCTTTCTCCGGAGGGAACAATGACGTTGGATTACCTGATCAAGAACGCTAAAACCCGCTTTTCAGGAAATGACTTAGTCCAAATTGGCATCCAGGACGGCAAAGTCAGCGCGATTGCGCCAACAATTGAAGGGGATGCAAAACGGGTGGTGGATGCGAATGGGCATCTGGTTACCGAGTCGTTCGTCAATGGGCATTTGCACCTTTGCAAGGTCTACACCCTGTCAATGATGGACGATGAGGCCTTAGGGGCTTATACCGGCGAGTCAATGGGTGGGGCAATGACCGCCATCGAACTGGCTGCCCGCGTAAAAGAAAAATACGACGAGTCGTGGATTATTGAAAACGTTCGCAAAGCGGTCAAACTGGCGATTCGCTTTGGCAATACTCACATTCGCGCCTTTGCCGATACCGATACCAAAGCCCGCCTCGAAGGCGTCAAAGCCCTCATTCGCGCCCGCGAGGAATTCAAAGGCAAGGTGGATATCCAGGTTGTTGCCTTTCCGCAAGATGGGGTAGTGCGCGACCCCGGCGCAGAGGATTATGTTGAAGAAGCCCTGAAACTTGGCGCAGATGTAGTCGGAGGCATTCCCTGGATTGAATACACTGACGCCGACGCGAAGGAACATATAGACCGCATGTTTGCCCTGGCGAAGAAATACAACAAACCGGTTTCCATGTTGATTGACGATGCTGGCGACCCCACTCTGCGTACCCTCGAAATGCTGGCGGTGAAAACCATCCAAGAGGGCTGGGAGGGGCGGGTAACCGCTCAACATGCCCGCGCTATGGCGCTTTACCCCGAACCCTATTACCGAAAGATCGAATACCTGCTCAAACGCGCCCAAATCGGCGTGGTTTCGGACCCGCAAACCGGCCCGCTTTACGCCCGCGTCAAGTCGCTCTACAAAGCCGGCGTGCGCATTGCCCTCGGACAGGATGATATTGCCGATGCTTATTACCCCTTTGGGCGAAACAACATGCTGGAAGTGGCTTTCCTTGCCGCTCACCTGATGTGGATGACCAGCCGCGAGGAACTCGATATCCTTTATGACCTGATCACCACTAACGCTGCCCTGGCGTTGAATATTCCGAATTACGGCTTGAAAGTCGGAGGCAATGCCGATCTGGTTATCTTAAATGCCAACTCGGTATGGGAAGCCATTTGGAACCACGAAGCCCCCTTGCATGTCTTCAAGGACGGCGTGGAAATTACCGAAAAATAGCGCGCGCCAACCATCAAAAAGACAAGCGGCGGAGCATGTGCCACCGCCGCTTATCTTTTATCCCGGCTTTGTTCTTACGAAACTTTGAATTGCCCGACCAGTCCACGCAAAGAGGCCGCCATCCGAGAAAGGGATACAGCGGCTGAGGTTACATCTTGAACCTGCTGGCTCATCTCGCGCGCCGCCGCGCTGATTTCCTCGATGGATGCATTGGTTTCCTCGTTGATGCTGGCAATCATCTCCATTGCCTCTGAAACCTCTGTCGAACTAGCCGACATTTCCTCGGTCGAGGCAATGTTCTCCTCCACCACCGAGGAAACCGAGTCCATTACATCTATCAATTCGTTTGAAAAGCCGGAAATTTGTTTGACGGCTGAGGCAATTCCTTCAGCCTGCTGGCGAACCTGCTGGATCACTTCCAAAATGCGCATCAGCGCTTCGCTGGATTGATGAGTCTGGGCTACTCCGTTTTCCACTTCTTTAGCGCTCAGGCTCATCGCCTCCACTGCTTCATGTACTGTTTTTTGAATTTCCGTCACAAGGTCGCCAATCTGGCGGGTAGCCTGCGCTGAACGCTCAGCCAATTTGCGGACTTCATCCGCCACGACCGCAAAACCCTTACCGTGCTCGCCGGCCCGGGCAGCCTCGATGGCTGCGTTGAGCGCCAGCAAATTGGTTTGATTAGCAATATCTTCGATCGTTTCCAGAATCACGCTGATCTGTTGAGAACGCTCGCCCATCTCTTTGACGCGATCCATGGAAAGGTCAACCTTTTCCTTGATCAGCTGCATTCCATTAATCATCTGGTTGAGCGTTTCGGCGCTGTTTTGAGCCACCTCGGCGGCGCTGATTGCATTTTGAGCGCCTTCGGTGGCCGTTTCGGCAACGTTTTGCATCTTCTCGCCCATCTGGTTGGAAACTTGCGAGGCAGAGGTTACCGCGCGGGCTTGTTCCTGCGCGCCTTTGGCAACTCCGTCAATTGCGTTCGCCATCTGGTGCACCGAGCTCACCGTGCGCTGAACCGACTCGGCTTGCTGAGAAGAACCCATCGCAATCTGCTGCATGGTTTGAGCAATCTGCTCCGAAGCCAGCCGTACCTGCTCGGCAAAGTTAGCTAACTCCGCCGAGGCTTGATCCAACTCGTCTGAACTTTGTGCAAGTCGGAACACCGTGGATTTCAGGCTGGAAATCATCGTTGAAAACGCCCGCCCCAGACCATCCCGTTCCGAGCGTGGTTTGACGGAAATACTCAAGTCTCCCGCCGCAAGCCGGTTTGCGACTTCGATCATCTCGGTAAAGTAACCAAACAAACGCTGGAAAGCGCGCCCCACCGTACCCAATTCATCCTTGCGGCGATAAATATCTTCCAGCTGTTTCTGCTGGACTTCGGAAAACGATAGATCGCCATCGGCGAGTTGATCAGCGGCTTTCTCAATCACCCCCAGCGGGCGGGTGATTGTATTGGCAATCAATAAGGCAACCCCAAGACTGATCGCCAGCAGAATCAAGGTTGCGATCACGGCAGTGATTAAGGTCTGACGAACCTGCTGGGTAACGCCTTCAGTGCTCATAAACACCGTGATGGTTGCCTGTTCACCGGCGCTGGTTTTTACCGGATAAACAACCCGTAGCGCGTTTTGGATTTCATCTACAACCACATCTCCACCGCTCAACGCTTGCTCGACGCTCTCCTCCCAATCCGTATTCATTAAATCTGATTGAGAGAAACCCTGACGCGCGCTGAAAATTGCCGGCTGATCGGCCACTTTTACGGCCACAGCGTTCACATCCTTGACCGACACCGTTTTATCCACCAGCGTTTGCAAATTCATGCTGCGGGTCACCTCATCCAGATAGGTCGCCTCAACGCCCACCTGCACAATGCGCGGGCTATCCACTCCCGAGACCCCCACATACTTGTACATCTTGGAGTCGAGTTCTCGCACCTGAGCCGATTGAACCACCTCGCCGTTTGTTTGCTGGATTAACTGGTAAAAAATATAAGCCTGCGGTTGTTCGTTTGGGTCAGGACTGAAGGCAAAGGGCACATCAATATTGGAATATACCACCGTCCCGGTATCATCGGTAATCCAGAATTCTTTAAGATCTGTCGTATCCACAATAGCGCGTAGCATTTCTTCAATTTGAGCCTCGCTCATCCCCGCCTTGAGGGCTGCATCAATCAAATAGGCCGAAATTCTCGCCTGAGTGACCATCTGCCGGCCGACAATCCGGTCAACTTCTGCCGGAATGCGGTTGGCAAAATCCACCGAGTGGGCAAACATCTCCGCCAGTGCCACAGCGTTGGAGCGGGTCTGATCCAAAAGCGATTTTCGTGCCTGACTGACCATCCACGCCGTATTGACCCCCATTACAAACACCAGAATCAAAGTAATGATCATGATCAAACGGTCTCTGAATTTCATGGTTCCTCTCTCTTGTAAAAATGGAATAATTGTATGACAACCGCAACATATCATGCCCCGTTTGATCTGTTTTGACCATAAGGAGGAGGTAAAAGATGGATAAAAAAGCGATAAATTTTTTGAGAAGAAAATCATGGTATAGTCTACCTAACAAAATCATCCGCCGGAGGAGTACCATGGAAAATCGCAAGGATCATCTGCGCAAGATTGTAGTCGAAGCCACTGCCACCTCGCTTGAAAAGTGGCGTAAACAAGTCATTGCCGGCCAGCCGGAAACCGGCCGCCTGTTCGCTTTCATCAGCGATGAGGGCAATTACGTCCCGGGCGGGGAAGGCACTGCCCCCACTCCGCTGACTTATTTTGTTTCCGGCATGGCTCTCTGACTGATCTCCCACGTGACGCAGGTTGCGTCCAAAAAAAGATTGAACCTTCGTAAAGAAACAGTCAAAGTAACCGCTCATTTTCGTGAACAAGGCTCGGTATTACGAGGTGACGCCGAGGCATTTTGTGATGGTTTTGAAGTCGAAGTCCAAATCGAATCGGATGAGCCGCCGTCAACCATTCAGGAACTGGTGAGACTGGCTCGCCGAATGTGCTTTACGGAAGTTGCTTTGACCAGCCAGACTCCCATTACGGTCATCGCCACGCTGAACGGCAATCCCCTCTATCAAGATTGAATCTTTCCCGACTGGCATTTTGGATAAAATCAATCCTCGCCGAGAGTTATTGAAAGCAAGGTTGTGCCATAATAAATATGTTAATCGTTCGTTCTAATTCAAAATTCTGGCGGGCTTTGCGAGGCAGATCATGAATCCAATCTTTTATCCGCGCAGCATCGTCGTAGCGGGAGTTTCTGATAAGCATGACAATCTTGCTCGTCATATTGCCAGCAACTTGATTGAATTTGGTTACCGGGGGGAATTGTTTTTACTGGGACGCGCCGAGGGGTGGACTCTTAATCGTCCAATTTATTCCTCGGTCAGTCAATTGCCGCCCAACATCGATCTGGCTGTAATCCTCACCCCCGCAGCCACCGTACCGGCTCTGTTGGATGAATTTGGTGCGGCCGGCGTGCGCTATGCGGTCATCGAATCCGCCGGTTTTAGTGAATTTTCCGAGGAAGGCGCAAAGTTAGAGGAAGAACTGTGCCAAATCGCCCATAAATGGGGAATGCGTCTTGTTGGGCCGAATTGTATCGGCATTATCTGCACCGACAGCGGTATCTGTACCATTTTTGTTCCCACCGCCCCCGAGGAAATCCCCCGCGGCAGCGTCTCGCTGGTTTCTCAAAGCGGCGGCGTTGTCTTGACGTGCATTGACCTGCTTGCCGCCGCCGGCCTGGGAATTGCAAAATCAGTCAGTGTAGGTAACAAAATTGATCTCAAAGAGAGCGATTATCTTCAATATTTCATTCAAGACTCGGCGACACAAATCATTCTGCTGTACCTTGAAAGCATTGTTGAAGGACGTCAACTGGTGGAACTGGCTGCCCAGTCTCCCAAACCGGTGATTGTCTATAAATCCAATACCGGTCAGGCCAGCGCGCAAATTGCGCAATCTCACACGGCAGCGCTGGCAAATGATGAGGGGATTGTCAACGCCGCTTTACGGCAATTCGGGATTACCCGCGCGATGACCTTTCGGGAAATGATGATTTACAGTAAAGGCTTTACCCTGCCGCCGGTGCGCGGCAATCGCCTGGGGGTATTCTCACGTTCGGGTGGTCATGCCATCATTGCGGTTGATTGCGCCAGCCAGTTTGGTTTTGAACTACCGCCTTACAGTGACGCCTTAATCGAGGTGGCCCAACCCTTCTTTCGGGTCAACGTCATTGAGCGAATGAATCCGCTGGACTTGGGGACGGTCTTTAATTTCGATGCCTACCCGGTCCTTGTAGAAGAAGCCATAAAACTCAACCAAGCCGATGCTTTCCTGCTGATTTTCAATTATCGCCGCGAGACCATCCCTACCGCCCGCGCTGTGGCGGAAAAACTCAAGGCGATCAGCCAGCGTTATCAAGTCCCGATTGCCCTGTGTTACTTTACTGAAGCCGAAGAGGTTAATTATCTGGAGAAACATTTGGGATTCCCGCTCTTCAGCGAAGTTTATGAAGCCGTCCAGGCGCTGGCTGCCTCGCGGGATCACTACCGGCGGGTTGAATTGTTGCGCGCCGCTCAAAATCATCCCCCCGCAATTTCTCTGCCGAAGGATGCCCCCAGCAAGGCCCGTTGGATAATCAGTCACTCCACTTCCGCCCTGCTCCCGCTGGATCAAGCCATGCAGGTATGCGAAGCCTATGGTCTGCCGGTAGCGCCTTGGGCAAAAGTATACAACCTCTCACAGGCGGTTGAAGTCTCCGCCCGCATCGGCTACCCCGTCGTGGTTAAAGCCATTTCCGAACAAGCAGCCCACAAAACAGATGTAGGGGCTATTGCCTTGAATATCCCCGATCAAGTGCTGCTGGCAGCAGCCATTCTGGAAATGGAAGAACGGTTTGGGCAGCAAGGACTTGAACCACCGGAGCAATTCCTGATCCAAAAAATGCTAAGCGGCGGCAAAGAGATCATCCTTGGCGGAAAACGCGATCCTTCCTTCGGGCCTGTCTTGCTGCTTGGTCTGGGCGGGATTTACGCCGAAGCCTTGCAGGACATTTCCATTCGGCTCGCGCCGGTAACGCCTCTGGACATTGAAGAAATGCTGGACCAACTGCGCGCCGCCCGTCTGCTGAGCGGAATTCGCGGGCAGCCCCCGGCTGACCGTTCCGCGGTTGTAGATGCTATGCTGCGGCTGTCTCAATTAATGCTGGACAATGAGAAAATTCTGGAAATTGACCTCAACCCCGCTCTGGTATTTGAACACGGCTTGCAGGTGGTAGATGCACGCATTATTCTGAAGTCCTGAACTGCCCATCATCACCGGCATAAGGGAAGGTGAAACTGCCGAACCTCAGAGACCGGCTGTAGAGGATCCAGAATTTCAGCGGCGGCCCGAAAAACCAGCCGCGCATAACGATCCCAGTCAAGGCAATCTGCGCCGGGCGGAGTAACACTAACCCCCTGCAGAGTGTACCAGAAGAAAAGCCGCATGCCGGCGCGCACCGCCACCCCCTCAGCCTGCAACTGGCGGGCAGCCTGTGCCGCCGCCGAAGGGCGATGGAAAGATTGCGGGTCTCGGCTGAGTTTGACCGCCATTTGCAGCGCTTCCACGGCTGCCTGCCGGCGCTGCAGAGACCTCATCCGCTGGTTAACCAGCGCCCACGCCTCGCGCCATTGCTGCCGCGGATCATCCGCCTGCGCCAGACAGTCCAAAATATCCAACTGGGTCTGGGCTACATAGGGACAGGTATCATGCCGCCGCAAGGCAATACCACGGTATTTCAACGTGCCATCCTCAAACACACCAAAATAGCGGTTTGCCACCGGAATACGCCGGTCATGGCGCGCCGGTAAAAACACCAGCCAGCGATACACGCCTTCCAGGCTTACGCCAATACCGCTCTGCTGTTGAATTTTCTCCACCAGCGGCAAAAAATCCACTTCGTTCTGTGTCCCTTCCCGTTTCACAAACAGGCTGTCCACATACATGTGCAGCACGGTGAATCCCATTTCCTCGGCATTTTCCTTAGCCTGCAGCAGCAACTCGCGGCTGATGGCGGTTACCGCCTCGTGCGATTCCACCCGCCCAAAACGGGCATTTTTATACCCCAAATACCCAAAACACACCACCAGCAGCCATTTGAGCGCCGTCTGGCGGGCCTTCAAATCGCTTGCGCGGCTGTCACGCCGGTCGAGGGTGTGTAAGCAATGTTTGAGCGCCAGACGTTTGACCAGCAGCGGCTGTAAGGTGCGCGGAATCAGCCCGGCGGGAGCGTCTCGCCGGTTGAGTGTTTCGGGCGAGATGTTATAACGCACCATGATCGCCGGGTACAT
Organism: uncultured Bellilinea sp.; assembly: GCA_938040735.1. Classification (GTDB taxonomy): domain Bacteria; phylum Chloroflexota; class Anaerolineae; order Anaerolineales; family Anaerolineaceae; genus Bellilinea. The sequence continues at coordinate 1,999 of CALHYE010000006.1, read as the reverse complement.
CGAAGCAAAATCCAGTTCGGCAACCTGACGATGCACGCCGACCAGCGGTTGATAGACCATCCCGCCGCGGTCATAGCGAATCAGGCTGACAAGCGTGCGCGCGGCTTCCGCTTGCTGTTTGACCGCCGGGATCAATACCCCGTCACGCAGGGCAGTCTGCATTTGCATAGCGGTGATCCCCGCCCCCGGCGACTTTCGCACCGCCTCCTGCACCCCCAAACCGGTAACCCGCGCCATCTCCAGCGCGCCTGTCAGCCCGATTTCGGCAAACAAAGTGGCATTACAACGGTCAATGTGCCAGCGCCCGAAGAGCAGCGCCTGCGCGCCGCGGTAAAGCGCCTGCCCGTAAGCAAACAAACTGCGCTCGCGGCGAAACTCAACCTTCAACTGTTCGTCACGATTGGGGTTCAAAAAGGGGGCATGCTCGCTCAGGAACGGGAACAGCCAGGTGTCGCCATAACGGGTCAGAATTACGTCCGGATCGTAAGTCCCCAGTAATGCTTGCAGGTTGACCACAAAGGCGCGTAAGGGCTGCAAGGGAAAACGATAGCAGCGTCTGCCGCAGCGAATGACGATCTCCTGCGGGGGATGCAGCGCCGGATCGGCGTCACACTCGATTTCCATCACCCGCAGGGGCGGCAGCGAGGGCTGCATCTCCCAAGCCGATTCAAGCGGCTGCAACCCCAGCAAACGCTGGCCGTCGGTTTCAAAGCGGCAGCGTCCCAGCAGCGGCGCTTGCGTACCAGCCACAAAACGTACGGAGAGCGGCAGGTCAGCATCGTAGTAATCCAATGCCGGAAAAGCCTGCGCCAAGCGGCGGTAGGTCTCAGGCAGCCGTCCGGGCAAATCCAAGGTTGCGGACAACACAACCCGCTCTCCGTGAAACAGGTCACGGCGTACCTGCCGGGAAAGGCGTACTCCGCGGTCCTGTAAAAAGCGCCAGGCCTGCCGCAGCGCCGCCGGACTGCCAGCCGCATAAAAAGTGACCGGAAAATCCATCGGCAGCAGCCAGCGCTGCCCGTCCTCGCTCACCAGCCAACAGGTCAATTCACCCTGCGGCCGGGTGTACACATCCATCAGCCAGCCGGTCTTTTCAACCCTCGCCATCGCGCAGCCGTATCAATTCCTCCCGCAAGATACCAACTTCCTCCTCCAGCGTCGCAATCTGGCGCGCCTGTTCAATCAGCATCGCTAGTAAGGCTGCCTCAAAAGGCAGCAGAGCGCCGCTGGCCGAAATGGCAGCCAGATGGCGGTGGGCGGATGCCAGCAAGCCATCCAGCAGGGTCTGATCGCCCCGCCGCAACGCCCTTCGAAAGCCTTGCAGCATGGCTTCGGTTTCATTCAGTTGACGGGTGATGGTTGGAACAGTACGCCCCATTCTTTCACCTCTCAAAACAGGCTCGGTTGCACAAAAGAGGATGTTTTTTTCGGCTCAAAGAAGAGCGTATCGGCTCGGTGGCAGACCATTTCGTGCAAAAAACGACGCTGAGGCGAGGGACAAGTCCTCAGCAAGATAAAGACGGGAGCAGCCTGCTTCAACCGCTCCACTTCTCCCAAGCAGCGCTGCGCCAGCCAGCGCGCCTGCCCGACCGGCAGCGTTTCATCATAAAAAGAAGCTAACGGATCCAGAATGACCAGCGGGGAAGTAAGGAGAGGGAGGCTTTCCAGCAGCGCCAGCATCTGATAGGCAGTAAACGCCCGCCGAATCCTCACCCGCTGGCAGAAAAGGTCGAAACGGTTAGTGCGTTCACGCAAGGCCCGCGCCAGCGGGTAGGCCTGCAAGCGGTTACCGCCGTCTATTGCCAGCGCCTCACCGCGCAGCGCCAGTTCAACCAGCAAGCGGGTGGCTGCATCGCCTGCCGTTTGGCGCTCACACACCAGTACACACAAGCCGAGAGAAACCGACGTGAAAAGCATCATCAGCCTGATCTTAAGCCACCCGCCCGCCAGATTCCATCCCCCGCCGGGGGAAAAAAGCGGTGATTTTGGGGTTAATCCG
>CALHYE010000005.1 GCA_938040735.1 uncultured Bellilinea sp. | reverse complement strand
AGCCCGTACTTGCGGGCGGCTTCCGAAACCGGTAGAAATGTGGGGAGCGTGACCATGCCTGACCTTCCTGCTGAAATACACATAAAGCGCCCAGGGGATCCATCAGGCGCTTTGCGGGGGACAGGGATGGAATCCCTGCGGAAGTGGGCGCGGAGGGGCTCGAACCCCCGAACCTCACGGATGTGAACCGTGCGCTCTGACCAACTGAGCTACGCGCCCTGAACGATCTCGATTATAGCAGCATTTTGCGTCACAGGCAAGATTTTTGTTTCAACCAAACCGCCCGGTTACATAATCTTCGGTTTCTTTAATTTTGGGTGATACGAAGAGCTGTTTGCCAACCCCGTATTCTACCAAACGACCTTGTAAAAAGAATGCCGCGAAATCGGCTACTCGGGCTGCTTGTTGAACGTTATGAGGAACCAGAACAATGGTGTATTGTTCTTTGAGTTCCAGGAGGGAATATTCGATTTTAGCGGTAGATACCGGGTCGAGCGCCGAGGTTGGCTCATCCAGCAAAATGACTTCCGGTTCAAGCGCCAGCACGCGGGCAAGGCACAAACGCTGTTGCTGCCCACCCGAAATGGCGCTGGCCGGGTCGTTCAGGCGGTCTTTGACTTCGTCCCACAGCGCAGCCAGCCGCAGGGCTTTTTCAACTGCTTCGTCCAGCCGGCTTTTCCGCTTTTCCCCCATCAGCAGCAAACCATAAGCGACATTCTCCCAGAGGGTTAACGGCAAGGGTACCGGGCGGGAAAACACCATCCCGATTTTTCGGCGCAGTTCAATGACATCGGTATCCGGATCGAGAATATTTTTCCCGTTGAACCAGACCTTTCCACTCAAGTGGCGCACATCCGCCAGATCGTTCAATCGGTTAAACGCGCGCAGGAGGGAGGATTTTCCGCCACCAGCCGGCCCAAAAATCACATTCACGGCGTTGGCAATCACTTCAACATTGATGTCATGAAGACTTTCAACGCCATCGGAATAGGTCAGGCTCAAATTTTGAACCGAGATTTTACTTTGCATCGGCGATTACCATTGACGGCGCGCCCGGGCGCGGTTGCGAATGATGGTTGCCAACAGGTTCATTCCCAGCACAAACACCAGCAGGACAAGCACCGTGCCATATTGAATTTCAAGCGGCATCCCCGGTACGGATGTGGAGATGACAAAAATATGATAGGGCAACGCCATGGTGGCATCCATCGGCGAAGCCGGCAGGCGCGGCAGGAAAAAGGCTGCCCCGGTGAACAAAATCGGGGCGGTTTCTCCGGCAGCCCGCTCCAGGCCGAGAATAATGCCGGTGATGACGCCCGGCATGGCTTGCGGCAAGGTGATGCGCCAGGTCGTCTGCCAGCGCGTGCCGCCCAGCGAGGTGCTGACCACCCGGAAAGCATTTGGAACGGAACGCAACGCCTCTTCAGTGGTGCTGATGATGACCGGCAAAGTCATGATTGAGAGCGTGAGCGAGGCTGCCAGAATGCTGGTGCCCAATTGAAGGAACAATACAAACAGACCCAGACCAAATAAGCCATAAACGACCGATGGAATACCGGCCAAATTGATGATGGCGATGCGAATCAGGCGTGTGGCGGCGTTATCGCTGGCGTACTCAGCCAGATAAATGCCGGCAGCCACTCCCAACGGAACCGAAAAGAGGGCCGTCCCTAAAGTCAGGTATATTGTACCGACAATGGCTGGAAAAATACCGCCGGCACGCATCCCATCGCGCGGCATTTGGGTTAAAAATTCCCATGAGATTGCCGGAAAGCCGCGGATGAGAATGAAAACGATGATGCCAATGACCGGTACCGCGGTCATCAGGGTGATCAGTCGCAGCAAATTGATGCCCAAAACCTCAACCTGTCTCATTTTGCGGGAGTGATCAATCCATTTCATGGTTAAACCTCAGGAAAGCAAGCGCTCAGCCCGCTTTCGGCTGCGCAGGGTGAGCGAGGAAGCGGTAAGATTGACCACCAATGAAATCAAAAACAGGATGATCCCGATAAAAAAGAGCACATGGTAATGCGGAGAACCGGTGGCCACTTCTCCCATTTCGGAAGCGATTGTGGCGGTCATTGTACGGGCCGGCAAAAAAAGCGCGTTTAAGCCTGAAGGCAGAACCGGGGCGTTGCCGGTGACCATCATCACCGCCATGGTTTCACCAATTGAACGCCCAATTCCCAGCATCAGGGCGGTCAGCAAACCGGAGCGGGCGGCCGGGACGGTAACACCCCAGGCGGTTTGCCAGTTGGTTGCCCCCAGCGCCAGGGCTGCTTGCCGGTATGCTGGCGGCACGGCGTTGAGGGCGTCCTCGGCGATGGAGACGATGGTTGGCAAAGAGATGAGCGCCAGCAGTACCGCGCCTGTAAAAGCCGTCAAACCGGTGGGAAGATCGAGGAAACGCCGAAAAAACGGCGCTGCGATTTGAATGCCAAGAAAGCCGAGCACCACCGAAGGTAAGCCTGCCAGAATCTCAATGATCGGTTTTAACAGATTTCTTAACCAGGCCGGTGAAAATTCCGAGAGAAAGACGGCCGTCCCAATGCCCAAGGGGACGGCAATCGATATTGCGCCTACCGTAACCAGTATCGAACCGCTAATCAGTGGGAGGATGCCGAAGTATCCCTCAATCGGATACCAGCGCGAGCCGAATAAATCTCTGATAGGAACATCGTTGAGCGCGGGCAGACCCTCCCGCGTAAGGAAAATCAAAATCAGACCGACAAACACAATGCTGGAGTAACCGGCAAGTTTAATCAGACCGTTGATGATGCTTTCATTGAAAGCGGTTTGCTTTGCTTTCATTCCCATTACTTTCCTGCGCTTACTTGGATGATGGGTACAAAACCCAGGCGGGAAACGATTTGCTGTGCCTCAGGGCTGAGAATCCAGTTTAGATAGTTGTCAACCAGGGGGGGAGCGTCGCGGCGGGTGTACATATATAGATCGCGGGAAATGGGGTAGGCGCCGCTGTTGACAGTTTCAATCGAAGGCAGGATGAACGGCCCATTGTGCTGGGTGCCGATTGCCAGAACTTTGACATGTTCGGTAACATATCCTAACCCGTCATACCCGATGGCGTTCGGGTTATCGCTGACCTCGGCAATGATGCCTTCGGAGGAAGGCAGCAAGAGAGTATCGGCTGAAAAGATGGCTTTGTTGTTCTTATCCCCTTTGCGAATTACTTCTTCCAGAAAATAAACATGCGTGCCCGAGTTGGTTTCGCGCGAAAGGCGGACAATTGGGCGGTCTTCCCCCCCAACCTCCCGCCAATTATGGATAATACCCTGATAAATCAGGGATATTTGATCAATCGTGAGGTGGTCAACGGGATTGTCCGGGTGAACAATGACCGCAATGGCATCCCTGGCGACCACATGCTCAACCGGCTCAATCCCGTTTGCCAGTGCAGCTCGCATTTCCTCATCTTTTATCTGGCGTGAGGCGTTGGCAATATCCACCGTGCCGCTGATCATGGCGGTAATGCCGGTACCACTGCCGCCGCCGGTGACCGAAATACGCACTCCTGGATGAAGCGACTGGTATTCCTCCGCCCATGCCAGCGCCAGATTGACGATGGTATCCGATCCTTTATTCTGAATGTAGGTTGAAGGGGGTGGAGTTTGCTCGGAGTAACTGGCGGTACATGCCATCAACAGGCTGCCGGCAATGATAACGATGATGGGGAGCCATTTTCTTTTCATGACTCCATAAATTATAAACGAGAATGTTTGACTAAATTTAATCATCAAAATTAAATTAATCACGAATTTACAGGAAAATCGTCATGCTGGATGGGGAAGTGCGAAATTACGAACCTTGCCTTTTTATCTCATGGTTTGGATAGTTCGGGGGAGAATAAGGCTGGCAGAGCCATCTTTGAGATGCGCCAGGCCGGCCGGAAAAACGAACTCGATGCGGTATAATTAGAGGGTTATCATTCTGGATTTAGAAGGAAAGTCCTATGGATATCGGTACGATTCAACCGGTAGATATTGATGAACAGATGCGCTCGGCGTATCTGGATTATGCGATGAGTGTAATTGTGGCGCGCGCCTTGCCCGATGCGCGCGATGGGCTCAAGCCGGTACACCGGCGCATTTTGTACGCCATGCAGGAACTCGGACTCAGGGCGAACAGCGCCTACAAAAAATCGGCCCGTATTGTCGGCGAGGTGTTGGGTAAGTATCACCCACATGGGGATATGGCTGTATATGATGCCATGGCGCGCATGGCGCAGGATTTTTCAATGCGTTACCCGCTGGTGGATGGCCAGGGCAATTTTGGTTCGATTGATGGGGATGCCCCGGCTGCCATGCGCTATACCGAAGCCCGCCTGAATGCCATGGCGGAAGAAATGCTGGTGGATATTGACAAAGATACGGTAGATTTTACCGATAATTTTGACGGCTCCTTGCGGGAACCGGTTGTTCTACCAGCCCGGCTGCCCAATTTGCTGCTGAATGGTTCGGCCGGAATCGCCGTCGGCATGGCGACTAACATCCCTCCGCACAATCTGCGCGAATTGAGCGATGCCCTGATCTATCTGATTGACCATTATGACCAGATGGACGAGGTGAGCATTGAAGACCTGATGCGTTTTCTGCCGGGGCCGGATTTTCCTACCGGCGGGGTGATTGTTGGGCAGGAAGCCATCCGTCAAATGTACACCACCGGGCGTGGACGATTGACCGTACGCGGGCAGGCGCATATCGAGGAAATGCGCCCAGGGCGTCACCAAATTGTAATTACGGAAATTCCTTTTCAGGTTAATAAGACCAGTCTGATTGAACGGATTGCTGAACTGGCGCGGGAAGGCCGGCTGGATGCGATTTCCGACCTGCGGGATGAATCCGATCGGCGCGGGATGAGCATTGTGATTGAACTGCGCCGCGGCGCTCAGCCGCGCAAGGTGCTTAACCAGTTGTATAAATACACCCCGCTGCAAACCACCTTTGGGGCGCATCTGCTGGCGTTGGTGGACAACGAACCACGCCTGTTGACCTTGAAACGAGCTTTGCAAATTTACATCGAACACCGGATTGAGGTGATCACCCGTCGTTCTCGGTACGAGTTGGAAAAAGCCCGCCAGCGGGCGCATATCCTGGAAGGTTTGCTGATTGCGCTGGCCAATCTGGATGAGGTGATACAAACCATTCGCCAGTCTGCGGATGTCGAGACTGCAAGGGAGCGGCTGATCACGCGCTTTAATCTGACCGAAATGCAGGCGCAGGCGATTCTGGATATGCAATTGCGCCGTTTGGCAGCCCTGGAGCGGCAAAAAATTGAAGATGAACACCGTTCGCTGCTGGAGCGAATTGCCTATTTGGAGGATTTGCTGGCTTCACCCAATAAAATTCTGGATGTGATTAAGACCGATTTACAAGAAGTCAGCGAAAAATACGCCGATGCGCGCCGCACTCATCTGCTGGCCGAAGCCAATGAATCCTTCAACGAAGAAGATTTGGTTGCGGATGAACACGTATTGATCATGATCACCCAGCGCGGGTATATTAAGCGGGTGGCGGCGCGGGCTTTTCGTACCCAAATGCGCGGCGGGCGCGGTGTGACCGGGCAAAACTTAAAGGATGAAGATGAAACTTTGATGGTCATTCCGGCGCGCACCTTGCATACCATCCTTTTCTTTTCGGATAAGGGTAAAGTCTATTCCGAAAAGGTTTACCAAATCCCGGATGCCGGGCGCACCGACCGCGGCATACCGATGGTGAATGTCTTGTCAGTTGGGCCTGAAGAAAAGATCACGGCGGCTGTGGCCGTGCCTAATTTTGAAGCCGCCCAGTATTGCACCATGGCGACCGTGAACGGGCGGGTTAAGCGCGTAGCGCTGGCCGAGTTTGCCAGTGTGCGTCCCTCAGGCCTGATTGCGATGAGTCTGGAAGAGGGCGATGAGCTGGGGTGGGCGCGCATTACCAGCGGGAAAGATGAACTGATTCTGGTCACGGCGCAGGGCAAGGCGGTGCGTTTCAACGAAAATGAAGTGCGCGTCATGGGGCGGCAGGCAGCCGGCGTAAGCGGCATTCGCCTCGCTAAAGGTGATCAACTGGCGGGCATGGAGGTTGCGCAGCCCAATGCGGATTTATTGGTGGTAACCGAGCGCGGCTTCGGCAAACGCACCCCGTTGAGCGAATACCCCCCTAAAAGCCGCAATACCGGCGGAGTGGCGACGATTGACCAGAAGAATCTGGCTAAAATTGGCAAAATTTCTGCTGTGCGGGTGGTAGAGGAAAATGACGACATTACGCTTGTTTCGGCCAGCGGTCTGATCATCCGCTTGAAGGTAAAAGACATCAGCCGCACCGGCCGCGCAACCCGCGGGGTACGCTTGATGGTGTTGGGAGATGACGACACTGTGGCTTCGGTGGCGCGAATTTCAGCGCGCGACCTTCAAAAGGCGGAAGAAGAGAGGAACGGCGAGGCCGGCTCTTGATGGTTAAACCCAAACCCGGCCGGTAAGCACCAGACAAAGCGTTCCCAATACGCAGGTCATCAAGAGCAGCAATACGGCGATGACAAAACGCTGGGGGGCGGTCATCCCCAGAAAGGTGCGCCGGGCTGCGATGGTGCGGCTGGGTTTAATTTGCTCCAGCAGAGGAGTCTGGTCTTCTTCCTCTGGTAATTCTTGAAAAGCCGAATTGCGCAAATCATCTAACATTCAGAACCTCCATTTGAGAAAGGCGGTCAGGAGAGCGGTCTTAATTTCAAATCTCCAATCGAGAAGGTCTGATGGCTGCCATCATTCAATTGTAAGCGCAGATGACCATAATCATCAATGCCCAGCAGCAGCCCTTCAAAAGAGTCACCGCCGGGATTTTCCAGCCGCACCATTTGACCCATAAAAGCCAGCCGTTCCTGCCAGGCCTGTAAGAAAGCGTAGCCGGTTAATTGACTGCGCCATTCCAGCAAGACTTTGAGCGATTCCGCCAGCAAACCCCAGCGGTTGATTGGTTGACCCGCGGCTTCTTCCACGCAGGTGGCCGGGAAGAGAACTTGATCGGCTGGCGGTACGGAAGAGGGTGCAACATTGATGCCGATGCCCAGCACAATCGCTTGCAGGTCATCGCCCTGCCAGAGGCTTTCAGCCAGCACACCGCAGACTTTGCGGTGATTCAGCAAAACATCATTTGGCCACTTAATTTGGGGCTGCAGGCGATAAGCGTTTTCCAAGGCCTGCGCCACACTCAAAGCCCCCAGTGGGGAATAGAAGGGAATTTGATCGGCAGACAAAGCAACCGGTCGGAGGACCAGGCTGAAAGCCAGCGCCGACCCGGCGGGGGTGAACCACTTCCGGCCCAGCCGGCCGCGCCCGGCGGTTTGATGGTCGGCGACGACGAGGGCTAAATCCGGCGCTCCCTGTGCCGCCCAATCCAGCCCATCCTGATTGGTGGAGCCGGTTTCAGCGTAGAACCGCACCTCTGGGATCGGCAGACCGCGAAGCGCCTCGAACAATTCCCTCTCGCTCATGGGTTAATTGTACCCCGAATGAGCGGCGCATTTCATTAAATGGCAATACCGCCTCTCATTCAAATTAGAGGCGGCATGAATCATCGAGCGCAAGTTAGCCCGCAGTAACTTTGATGGTTCTGGGGCGGGTGTGTTCGGCTTTGGGGACGAATAGGGTCAGCACACCGTCTTTCAGGCTGGCTTCGGCTTTGTTGGGATCTACCGCTTCAGGCAGGTCAATCGTTTTGCAGAAGCGCCCGCTGGGCAGTTCGGCGATCAAATATTCGGCTTTCTCATCGCGTTCGATTTTGAGCGTACCTTGAATGGAAACGCGGTTTTCCACCACCTGAATATTGAGATCATCAACTTTGATACCAGGCAGCAGGGCGGTGATGGTGTAACCGTTTTCGTTGACCAGCACGTCTACGGGGAAAATCACTTCTCCCTGTTCGGAGCGCCACGCCTCATTCATCCGTTCCATCCAATGGCGGCGAGCCATGCGCCGGGCGTAGGGGTTGATCCAGTAGATGCTCATTTTAATCCTCCGTTTTTAATCATGACCTCTCGTTTGAGGTTATACAACGATTTTAGAGATTTTTTATTGATTTTTGATCAGAGGAGTATAAAACTTTTATTAGTGGTTAAAGGGATAAAGCAAGCCATAAACTCTCAGGAACCTTGTAAAATTGCAAGGGCAGTTTCTTCAAATTGTGGTATGATTGCCGCTTGGAGCAAGCGAAAAATGGATGATCGAATCACAATTATTGAAGGGCCAACCCCCGATTTTGAAACCATTGATGACGGCTGGGCGCTCGGCCTGAATGAAAGCCCCTCGTTGTATGATTTGGCGCTGACCCGCCTGCGCACCTTCAATGGCGCCGCCCTGGTCGAGCGCTGCCATCGCGCATGGCATAAACAAAGCCACATTTACCTGCATTACCGCAACCCTTTGGGGATGGAAGAACGCGTCCCGATTATGGCGGCTCAGTCGGTGGAAACCGATCAGGGGCAGGTGCTGCTCCTGTGGGTACGCCGAAAGCATGAGGAAACCGAAATCGAAATTGACCTCGACGACGACGAAGAGGGCGGCGAGATTGGCAATTAACCAAACCCCGGAATAACCAATAAAAAAAACCCGTCTTGTGCGGGTTTTTTTTATTTTGAGAGGTGCCCCCGGCGGGAGTCGAACCCACAACCTCGGCGTTAGGAGTGCCTCGCTCTGTCCTTTTGAGCTACGGGGGCGTTGCGCAAGGTGGATTATAGCATTGCCAAAATGGAGTGGCAAGAGGTTGACAAATTCCCCAGTACTCCCTTAAACGAACCGGCAGGCGTGGGGGGGACACGCCTGCCGATCCTCAGGGAGGGAACTCCACCGCAGGGTTTTCCTTCAACGTGGGGGGGACACGCTGAACTCCCTTGCCGGTGGATTGACACCATCTACCAGTAAGTGTTGGTGTCTTTGCTAATATACACTAATTTTGTCCAAATTGTATTAAAAATCTATAAGAGTTTTCTTATAATTCAGTCCGATTTTTCACCGCGTTTTTTCTTAAACAGGCGCAGCATTTCTTCTACTTCGGCTGCGCTGGGCTGGGGTTTCTTTTCCTGCTGAGGCCGGCGCTGGCTGTTCATCACTTGGGCGGCAAATTCTTCGCTGGAGAGAACCTGCGCTCCACTGCGCCGGGCAGCCGCTTGAACCTCACGATCAGAACTGACCACCGTCCAGCTGGTTGCCGAATTACCCAGTTGCTTCAGGCGGGCGGTGATGGCGGCATCGGCGCTGGAAGCGCGAATCACAAAATGAGCGGTGACCTGCCCAAAGGCCTGAGAGCCGGCTTTTCCCAGCATAGCGCGGTCAAAATAGACCTCAATTTTTTGCCGCCGGGTGGTCGCAAAGGCTTGCAGCAACCGAATCAGGCGGGTTTCATCGTCCGGATTTTCCAACCGCAGACCCGTGACGCGGGGGATCAGGTTATGTCCGTCTATTAAGTAAGGCATCGAGCGCTTCCTCTATTTTTATTTTACCGGAAAAGTATGCTATGATTCTATGCAACGAACAACCTTCCTTCTCTGAGGTACATCCCTTCAGCAGGAATTTATGAGAAACTGGAAACGAGTCATTCCCTTTCTGATCCTGAACATCATCATTTCGGCGGCAACGACGCTGACCGTTTTGCTGCTTTGGGATCGTACTTTGCGCCCTGCTCAACCTCTGCCGGTAAGTGTAGGGGGCAGCGGCGGTTTTCCAATGGCTTCTCTCTCGCCGCAGCCACCCTCAGAAGTGGAGGCCACCTTGCCTCCGCTGGAGGAACCGGTGATTTTGATTGAAACGGTCATCGGCGCAGGTGATTTGCAAAACGAGGTTGTGCTGCTACGACGGGTTGGCGAAGGTGAACTGCTGCTGACCGGCTGGAAACTCACCAATGGACGCGGCGCAGCGTATGTGTTCCCCTACCTGCTGCTCAACAAGAACGGCGCAGTTCGCCTGTACAGCCGGGCGGGAAATAACACCGTCATGGAATTGTACTGGGGGTCGAATCAGGCGGTTTTCCGCAGCGGCGATGTGGTTTCGTTGTATGACTGGCAGGGCAACCTGCGGGCTACTTATACTTTACCGTAATTGGATTGGGTAAGGAAAATAGAAATGAACCTGTTTGAGTGGATCGCCGAAGAGAAAATTCGCTCGGCAATCGAAAGCGGTCAATGGGATAACCTGCCCGGCAAAGGCAAACCGCTGCAATGGCAGGAAAATCCACTTGAACCCCCTGAGTGGCGCATGGCGTTTTCGCTGTTGCGCCAAAATGGTTTCAGCCTGCCGTGGCTGGAAGAACGTAAAGAAATTGAAGCCGAAATATCCCAGTTCCGATTCCAATTTGCCGGCCTGCTGTCGTCAGGCGATCGGCCGGCAGAAATGGATTGGGCAAAGAGCCAAATTGATCGCTTGAACAGGCGAATTTTCCGGTACAATTTAGGGGCGCCGTCCGAGCGTTTTCACCTTCAGCCTTTGAAATTGGAAAGAGAATTGGAACGAGCGCAATCCGGGCAAGACCAGAATCCTTGAAGAGCAGGTAACCATGTCTCAAGCATTGTATCGAAAGTGGCGTCCCCGTCTTTGGGATCAGGTCGTCGGGCAGGATCATGTAGTCCAGACCCTGCAAAATGCCATCCGCAGCGAGCGAGTCGGGCATGCCTACCTGTTTGCCGGCCCGCGCGGTACCGGTAAAACCACCACCGCCCGGCTGCTGGCAAAGGCGGTTAACTGCCTTGCCGAATCGCCGGCGGAACGGCCGTGTGATCGTTGCGAGCATTGTCAGGCGGTCAATAACGGTCGTTTTTTAGACCTGATCGAGATAGACGCTGCTTCCAATACCAGCGTGGATGATGTGCGCGACCTGCGTGACAAGATTAATTTTGCCCCGACCCAGGGCAAGTACAAAGTCTATATCATTGACGAAGTTCACATGCTCTCTACGGCGGCGTTTAATGCCCTGCTCAAGACGCTGGAAGAACCGCCGCCGCACGCCATTTTTATTCTGGCGACGACCGAAATCCACAAAATTCCGGCAACCGTGCTTTCACGCTGTCAGCGGCATGAATTCCGCCGCATTCCGGTTAAGTTGATCGTGCAGCACCTTCAGCGCTTATGTCAGCAGGAAAAGGTAGATGTGGACGAGGAAACGCTGACCTTGATTGCCCGTCAGGCAACCGGCAGCCTGCGGGATGCGATCTCGCTGCTGGATCAATTGGCCTCAACCGGCGGCCCGGTCCGGCTGGCGGATGCTCAGCAGGTGCTGGGGACGGCCGCCGGTCAATCGGTTATCGAACTGGTGGAAGCCTTGCTGGAGCGGGATGCGGCGAGGGGACTGACGACCATTCATGCGGCTCTGGACAGCGGCAGCGACCCGCGCCAGTTTGCCCGTCAGGTGGTGGATTACTGCCGCAATTTGTTGCTGGTGCGGTTGGGCAACGGCGATATGATTGACGCTACCCCCGAACAGCAGTCCCAGATGGCTAAACATGCTCACGGCTTCGCTGTTCCGGCGCTGCTGGAGGCGATTCAGGCCTTTAACAGCGCAGCCAGCGACCAACGCAGCGCGTGGCAGCCGGCCCTGCCGCTGGAAATGGCCTTTGCCCAGCTGATTACCGAGCGTCCAGCCCCCAGCGAACATGAAGCGGCGCGGGTGGGTGAACCGGTAACTTCAAGCGCTGTCCGCTCTGTTCAAGCCGAAAAGCCGCAAAAAGCAGCCGCTTCCAGAGGAGAGGAGACCCCAAAGTCGGGCGGACAACCTGCTGCCGTCCCGCAATCCTCGCTGGAACAACCGGCGGCAACCCAACCTTCCGGTCAATCCACGGCTGAGGAGCCATTGGATCAACCCGAAAATCCTACTGCGGTTGACCTGCAAACGATATTGGATAACTGGCAGAAAATTCGTCAGCGGGTAAAGACCCAAAGCTCGCCGGTGGATGGGCTGCTCAATTCCTGTAAATCTATCACCGTGCGCAACGGCGTGCTTCAATTGGGGTTTGGCAGTGAGGTTCTGAAAACGATGATGGAAAAAGGCAATAACCTCAAAATCACCCGCAAAGCCATTCGGGATGTGCTGGGGGTGGAGGTTGAAATTGCCTGTATTGTGGTGCAGGGCAAAGGCGGTCAATTGCAAATGGATGCCGATATTGAAGCGGACGGGATGGTCAGCACGGCATTACGCCTCGGTGGAAAAATTGTGCATAAAGAATAATCGAAACTTAAGGAGGCAGGAGAATGGCAAAAGGAAAGGGACTCAATCGCGGCGCTGCTCCGGCGGGTGGTTTAGGCGGCGGAATGATGGCTCAGATCCGCAAGTTGCAGGAGCAAATGGAAGCCGCTCAAGCTCAGTTAGAAGTAGAAACCGTCACCGCTTCGGTGGGCGGCGGGGCGGTCAAGGTGACCATGACCGGCGCGCAGGTTTGCAAAGCCATTGAAATTGACCCGGAATTACTTAAGGATGCCGATGTGGAAATGCTGCAGGATTTACTGCTGAGCGGGGTCAATCTGGCGTTAGAGCAGTCACGCAAACTGGCCGAAGAGCGGATGGGTCCGTTAGCGGGCGGGCTTTCTGGTTTAGGAATTTGATTGAGCGTTTGGAATGCCAATTTTACCGGATGCTGTCCAAAACTTAACTCTGGCTTTTGAGCGTTTACCCGGAATTGGGCCGAAAACGGCCTCGCGGTTGACCTTTTACCTGCTGCGGGCGCCGGAAGAGATTTCGCGGTCACTGGCTGAAGCGCTACTGGCGCTGAAAAGCGATACCGGTTTATGTCAGGTGTGTTTCAACATTACTCGGGCCGGGCAGGAGATTTGCGATATTTGTTCCAGCCCTCAGCGCGATGAGGGGGTGATTTGTGTGGTGGAGGAACCGCTGGATGTGCTGGCGTTGGAACGGACGGCCGGTTATTTTGGGCGTTATCATGTCTTACATGGGGTTCTTTCGCCCATTGAAGGGATCGGACCGGATGATTTGAAAATTAAGCCGCTGCTCGAACGGGTGAGGAGCGGCAAGGTCAAGGAAGTGATTTTGGCCACCAATCCCAGCATGGAAGGGGATGCCACTGCGCTTTACATCCAGCAGCAATTGGCGGGGAGCGGGGTGCGCATCACCCGCCTGGCGCGCGGTCTACCGGTGGGGGGCGATCTGGAGTACGCCGATCAAAATACTTTGCTGCGGGCGCTGGCTGGCCGGCAGGATCTGGCTTCCTGAGTAAACGGGTATGGATTCCCTCTAGAGGGGAAATGTTTTCATGTTCAATTAATACTTATGAGATAAACTTTATACTATTCTGTTTAACCTATCCGGACACTTCTATTGTCCCTGCCGAAGGAGTATTCCCATGAAAAAACAAGTATTCGTCTGGTTTTTCCTGCTGTTATGGGTTGTGTCTGCCTGCACGCCTGCCGCGGCCCCAATAGAAGAGCCGACCGCCGAAATCAGCCCGCCGACCAGCGTTCCCACCTTGCCTCCTGCCCCGCAGCCAACGGCTGTCGCCAATGATCCGCAGCCCACAGAAACGACCGGATCGGAACCGGTTGGAAGCGAGCAGGCCGAAACCAAAGTTTTCAAAATTGTGCCGGGCGAATCCCGTGTCACCTATGAGGTTGGTGAAACCTTTATCAATCAAAACAATCGCTTTGCCGTTGCCGTGGGGGTCACGACCGAAGTGCGCGGTGAAGTATACGCCAATCTGACCAACCCGCCGGAAAGCAGCATCGGCGTGATCGAGGTGGATATCAGCCAGTTCAGGTCGGATTCTTCCCGGCGCGATGGGGTGATTCGCAACCAGTGGCTGGAATCGGCACGCTACCCGATTGCCCGTTTTGAGCCGCTGCGGGTGGAGGGGTTGCCCGAAGCCTATAGCGAGGCCACCCCCTACGCCTTTCGGGTCATTGGCAATTTGACCGTTAAGAATGTAACCCGTGAGGTGACCTTCGATATCACCGCTCAGTTGCAGGGCGAAACCTTGACCGGAAAAGCCGCCACTACGATCCTGATGAGTGATTTTGGGGTTGGCCCGATTTCCATTTTGGGCGTTTTGAATACCGAAGACGAGGTCAAATTGACCTTTGATTTTGTTGCCAGACCGTGAGTTTTTGGCAAAGTCAGCAATTCAGATCAAAACGGGATGGGACGGCAATGCGTCTCATCCCGTTTTGATTGCGATTTTCAACCAGATTGAGGCTATAATCAAGGAAAACTTCCAAAGGGAGGCTGCGACGATGGACAAATACTGCGTTAAACCGGAACAGGAAATCCGTTTGAAGGATTGGGATCCGGAGGAGACCAACTCATTTGACGGCGGAAAGGACGAAGGCAGAGAACGGTTGCAGGAATTGAATCGCGAGCTGGAAGCTCTGCAGGAGTTGTTATACGCCGAGCATAAGCACAAAGTGCTGATGATCTTGCAAGGAATGGATACCAGCGGTAAGGACGGTGTCATCCGGCATGTGTTTGATGGCGTCAATCCGCAGGGGGTTCGGGTTGCCAATTTCAAAGTGCCAACCCCGGAGGAACTGGATCATGACTATCTGTGGCGGGTCCACCGTCAAACCCCGGGCAAAGGAGAAATCGTCATCTTCAATCGCAGCCACTATGAGGATGTGCTGATTGTGCGGGTGCATGGGTTGGTGCCGGAAGAGATTTGGAAACGCCGTTTCGCCCACATCAACGACTTTGAGCGTTTACTTGCCGAGGAAGGCACGCTGATCTTGAAGTTCTTCCTGCACATTGATTTGGAGGAACAGAAAAAACGCCTGCAGGCGCGTTTGGATGATCCGACCAAACACTGGAAGTTCAACGTGAGCGATTTGAAGGAACGCGCCCGCTGGGCGGACTACATGCAAGCCTATGAGGACGTGCTGAACAAAACCAGCACCGCGTATGCGCCATGGTACATCGTTCCGTCCAATAAGAAATGGTACCGCAATCTGGTGGTTGCCAGTGTGCTGGTGGAGGCGCTGAAAGGCTTGAAGATGCAATATCCGCAGCCTAAGGAAGACCTGAGTCAGGTTGTGATCGAATGAATTGACGGGCGAGGGGATGGATTCGTGTTGTACTTAGTCTCAACGCCGATCGGCAATTTGGGCGATATCAGCCAGCGGGCGCTGGAAACCCTCCGGCAGGTGGATTATGTCGTCAGCGAGGACACGCGTAAAACCGGTCTGCTGCTCAAACATTTTGGCATTCACAAGCGCCAGATCTCCTTTCGTGAGGATAACGAGGAGCGCGCTCTGCCGCGCCTGCTGGAATTGCTGAAAGAGGGCAGTTCATTGGCGCTGGTGACGGATGCCGGTACGCCGGCGATTTCGGATCCGGGGTATTTGCTGGTGCGGCGGGTGATTGAGGAAAAACTTCCGCTGACGGTTATTCCCGGCCCGACCGCGTTGATTGCCGCGCTGGTGCTTTCCGGCCTGCCGGTGCATAGTTTCACTTTTCGGGGTTTCCCGCCGCGCAAGCCGGGCGCGCGCCGGCGTTTCCTGATGATAGATCAAGACAGCCCGCATACCCTGATTTTTTACGAAAGCCCCTACCGTCTGCAAGCCTTTTTAGCGGACGCACTGGAGGTATACGGCAATCGTCCGGCAGCCATTGCCAATGACCTGACCAAGATGTTCGAAACGGTTTACCGCGGCACGCTGGTTGAATTGATGGAGGTCTTCAAAAAGGAGCCCATTCGGGGTGAATATGTGGCGGTGATTGCCGGTAAACCTACTGCACCGCAAACGGCGTAAAGCGGGTGTGGGTATCGAAGTAATCTTCGTTTTCAGCCCTTTTGAGCGCATTGACGATTTGGTAGGTGATTGGGGTCATGATGGTTTCAATGCCGACTTTGAAAATGTAGTTGGTCAAGGTCAGGGTGGCGAATAATTCCCACGGAAATACGCCTGCCAGGGTGGCGACAAAGATAAAGATCAGGGTATCTACCCCTTGACCGACCAGCGTGCTGCCGATGGTGCGCATCCACAAAAAACGACCGCGGGTGAGAACTTTCATGCGCGCTAAAACGATGGAGTTGCTAAAAGAGCCCGCCAGGTAGGCAACCAATGAAGCCAGCACAATCCCGCCGCTGCTGATGCCCCCTAAAATGGCTTCGTAGGCGGTTTGGCCGGCATATTCCTGCCAGGTGGCTTCACCGGGCATAATCCGCACCAGCCAGAGGACAAAAGCGGTCAGCGCCAGCATGGCAAATCCCGTCCAGATGACCCGGCGGGCGCGCCGAAAGCCGTATACCTCGGTCAGGACATCCCCAAAGATATAGGAGATGGGAAAAAGAATCGTCCCGCCATCGAAAGCCAAAGGCAGACCAAAGATGGAAACTCCCCAATCAATGATTTTGGCTGAGGAGGCAATGTTGCTGATAATCAGCACGGTGACAAATAAAGCCATCACCCAGTCGAAAAAATGATAAGTGCGGTTGGTTTCGGTTTGCATAAAATCCTACTTGTCTAACCTGATTAGGCTCTGATTTCATCAGGATTTTCTTTGCCTGACGCCGGTGATTCTACCATTTCTGGGTAAAATTAAGAAGAAAGGAGATCGGGCAATGGAACTGGAATTGGTCAGCGTTGAAAAACCAGAAGAGATCAATTTTGTGTTGGGTCAATCCCATTTTATCAAAACGGTTGAGGACATTCACGAAGCGTTGGTCGGCACGGTGCCGGGCATCCGCTTTGGACTGGCCTTTTGCGAGGCTTCCGGCAAGTGCCTGATTCGTTGGAGCGGAACGGATGAACGGATGATTGAACTGGCGCAGAAGAATGCTCAGAAAATCGGCGCCGGGCATTCTTTCATCCTCTTCCTCGCAAGTGGATTTTATCCGATTAATATCTTGAATGCGCTGCGCAATGTGCCGGAAGTCTGCCGCATCTTTTGCGCAACGGCTAACCCGACTCAAGTGATCATTGCTCAAAGCGAACAGGGACGCGGGATTTTAGGAGTTATTGACGGTTACAGTCCCAAAGGCATTGAAGGCGCCGAGGATATTGCCTGGCGGAAAAACTTCTTGCGTCAAATTGGCTACAAGGCTGGATAAGACGGGAGCGAGCAAGGGGGGAACTCCCATGGGTTGAATTGCGTCTTAAATTTGTCTTGTTGAGCCGATTTCTGATTGGGAAGGATTGAGGAGAAATGAAAAAATTAATTGCTGCCATCTTTGCGTTGTTCTTAGCGGCCGGTTGTGGCGGGCTGTTTCAGCCCATGCCAACGCCGGATGAAAATACGATTGCCACCCAGGTGGCAGCCATATTGACCACCATGCCGACCGCTACCGGGGAAGCGGAGGTTCAGCCCACGCAGCCGCTTCCGACCATACCGCCAACCGAAACACCTCCCTTGCCGACTGAAACCAGCCAGCCCACCGAGGCGATTCCTTCGCCAACCCAGCCGGTTGAGCAGCCGACTGCCATCCCCACCGAAACGCCCATGCCCAGCCCAACGCCGCAGCCAACCGCAACGATCGCCTTCACGCCCTCACCCAACGATCCGGTAGCGCGTTTGGGGCCAGCCAGCTGGACGGATAACATGGATAAGGATAACAACTGGCCGACGGGCAGCGATAAATTCACCGAGATTTCCTTCAGCGATGGGGTGATGTTTTTGACCGGCTTAACCACCACCGATGGCTGGCGGTTGACCTGGCCGCAATTGACCAATTTTTATCTGGAAATGACCTTTCAAACTGGCAATTGCTCTGGAAATGACCGCTACGGGATGATTGTGCGCGTGCCGGAAAGCCGCACCCCCGACCGAGGTTATCTGGCAGGTCTAACCTGCGATGGCAAAGTTTCTTTACGGCGCTGGGATGCCACCGTAGGGGCAAAAGGCGAGATGGTGAACCTCATCCCCTGGACGGCTAAATCGGTTGTGAAAACCGGCTCAAACCAGACCAACCGGCTGGGGCTGATGGCGATTGGCGACCGCTTAATCGTTTATGTCAACGGCGAGCTGGTAGGCGAAGCGCGGGATAACACCTTCGGCAAGGGTTACTTTGGGGTTTTTGTCGGCGCACGTGATACAGAAAAGTTCACCATCAAAGTGGATCAGGTAAGATATTGGGAAAATCCCACACCCTAGAGGTTGAACGTGCAAATTCTTAGCGGGAAGGATCTGCTCCCTCATCTCTCTAAAATCCGAAAAGATACGCCGGGCTTCCTGCTGGAATGTTCCCGGCGTTACGGCGATCTGGTCGGGTTTGCGGTGGGCGGCACAAAGGTGTTTTTCATCAACCATCCTGATTGGATTCGGCGGGTACTGCAGGATAATCATCATAACTATTCGAAGGACACGATTCAATATAACACCCTGGCGACTATCACCGGCAGGGGACTGCTGACGAGTGATGGGGAAGAGTGGCTGCGCCACCGGCGGATGGAACAGCCGGCTTTTTCCCGTTCGCGGCTGGCTGCTTTGGATCAGGTGATTGCGCCGGCTCTTGGGGCAATGCTGGAACGCTGGGGTCGGCAGCCTGACGACGCCGTTTTGGACATGGACCGCGAGATGCTGGCGGTCACGCTGGAGATCGTCGGACAGGCGCTCTTTTCGATTGACCTGCGCAAGGATGCGCCCCGCCTGACTCAAGCGGTGCTGACGGCGCTGGATCATGTCATTTACCGCGCCCAAAATCCCTTTGCTCCGCCAGACTGGCTGCCGACTCCGCAAAATCTTTCCTTTCGTAAAGCGTTGCGCCAATTGGATCGGGCGGTGTATGAAATTTTGGAAAACCGCCGGCGCAGTGGTGAACAACGCGATGATCTGCTGGGGATGCTGATGAGTGCGCGCGATGATGAAGGCGGGGGTTCAGGATTGACCGATCAGCAAATTCGGGATGAAATCATCACCTTACTGATCGCCGGGCATGAAACGGTCGCTAGCGCGCTGACCTGGTCATGGTATTTACTGGCGCAGCATCCTTCGGTTTGGCAACAAATGCGGGAGGAGGTGTCTCAACTTCCCTGTGAGGGTTTGCCCGGCTATCCTGACCTTGAGCGATTGCCGTTTACCGCGGCGGTTTTTTCGGAGGCGTTACGCCTCTACCCGCCGGCCTGGCTGATCACCCGCAAAGCGCTCGGAGAGGATGAGTTAAACGGTCACAAGATTCCAGCCGGTTCTTTGATTGTGATCAGTCCGTATGTGGTTCATCGGCATCCTCAGTTTTGGGAAGATGCCGAATCCTTTTTACCGCAGCGTTTTTTGAATGGGCGCGAGCGCTCCATCCCTCGTTTTGCCTATATTCCTTTTGGGGGCGGCCCAAGACTTTGCATTGGGAATAATTTTGCGATGATTGAGGGGGTTTTAATTCTGGCGAGCATTACACAACGCTACCGTTTGGAACTGGCAGTGGAAAGCCCGGTTCAGGTTGATCCGCTGGTGACCCTTCGCCCCCATCATGGTTTGCCCATGCGCCTGCGAAAAAGCACAAGTTAAGAGTTGTATTAGAATTGTACAAGGGTACTGTACAAACCTTGTAAAACCTGCTATATTATTAGCATGTACAAGGTTGGTACAACATTGTTGGTAAAATAGTGGCGCAAGAACCCGAAGAAAGGAATATGGCATGAAAACCATAACCGATTTCCCTGATGATCCAAAATACACCATCAAAGCCGTGGCTGCTCAAACCGGCATTCGTCCGGTCACGTTGCGGGCATGGGAGCGACGACACGAGGTGCTTACTCCCCACCGTTCCGACAACCGCTATCGCCTGTATTCCGATCGCGATGTAGCCATTTTGCGCTGGTTGAAAAAGCGGATTGATGAAGGCGTTTCCATTAGTAATGCAATCAGTGAACTGCGCAGCATGACCCGGAATGGGGTTTGGCCGGAAGCCGTACCGGCTATGCCGGCGGTTGAACGGGTGAGGCCGGAAACCGCGCCGGAGGTTTACGCCGATCAATTGTATAAAGCCCTGATTAAGCATGATGAGGCGCGCAGCGGAGAAATTGTCAAAGAAGTGCTGGCCGGCTACGACATTATGACGGTCTGCACCCAGATTTTCGGTCCTGCGCTGGTGGAAATTGGCGAGGCCTGGTACCGTGGAGACATCCGCATTACGACCGAACACTTTGCCAGTTCGTATCTGCGCGGAAAATTGCTGACCCTGCTGCAATCCTATCCCAGCCGGCGCGGCGCTCCCCATCTGTTGATTGGCGGCGCGCCTACCGAGCAGCACGAAATCGGCGCGCTGATGATGGCGGTGTTGCTGCGCAGCGAGGGTTATCGGGTTGAGTACCTCGGGCCGGATATTCCGCTGGACGATCTGGTGGATTATGCCCGCTACGAAAAACCAAACATGATTATCCTCAGCGCCAGCATGGAATCGGCCGCTTTGGAAATGAGACGAATGCAGGAAAAAGTCAACCGGCTGCGCCCGACACCCCTGTTTGGCTACGGCGGCGGCGCTTTCAACTTCAAGCCGGAGTTAAGAAAACAAGTTCCCGGTATTTTCCTCGGCGAAACCCTTGATCAGGCGATTGAAAAGGTGGGCGAACTACTTTCACACAGCCGCAAGGTGTCCTCGCGCAGCGCGATAGCCGAAACCGCCTGAGGAGAAGCATCGGAAAGAGGTTGTACAAACCTTGAATCGGTATTGAAAATTCCAGCCCGCCTCATTATTATAGATTAATTAGGTGAAAATTGTGGAAAAAGAAAAGGTTAATTTTGGAATGGATGATCCGGCGCTGGTAAATCCTTATCATGTCCCCGTGTATAACATCAAGGCGGTTTCGCGGTTGGTGGGGTTGCTGCCGGTTACGTTGCGCGCTTGGGAACGGCGTTACGGTTTGCCACGTCCTTCGCGGGGCGATCAGGGCTATCGCCTGTACTCGGAATACGATCTCCGTTTGCTGCAATGGTTGAAACGGCATGTGGATGCGGGAATGAGTATTGGGCGGGCGGTTGAGTACCTGCATGAACTGCGCGCCATGGGGAAAGATCCGCTCACCGATCAAACGATAGTGCAGCCGGAGCGTTCGGCCTCGCTTGAAGCGCTTTCCAACCAGTTTTTGACCGCTTTGATCAGTTTCAACGAGGAGTCTGCCACAGAAATTCTACGGCGTTCTTTCTCGTTGTATTCGGTGGATCAGGTGCTGGTCTATATTATTACTCCCGTGCTGGTTGAGTTGGGAGAACGCTGGCATCGCGGCGATCTGCCGATTGCGGTAGAGCATTATGCCACCCAATTCTGCATGCAGTACCTGATGAGCATGCTCTCGGCTTCTGCGCCGCCAGCCCGCCCGGGTGTGATTGTTGCGGCTTGCGCGCCGGGGGAACTCCATCAAATCGGCCTGCTCATGCTGGTGGTGATGCTGCGCTGGCGCGGATGGGATGTCAAGTATTTTGGGCAGGACCTGCCGTTAGATCGTTTGGAAGAAGCCTTGCTCCCCCTGCGGCCGCGTCTTCTGTTGTTCACTGCCACGCGCAGGGAGGCGGCGACTCAATTGAGCCAATTGCCTCGCATTTTGAAACAATTTCCTGAGCCGCAGCCGATTGTGGTGCTGGGAGGCAGAGCATTTCTGGATCAACAATTGCCGGAAGATGTGCCGGCAGTGTACCTGAACGGTACGCCAGCCGAGATTGTGGCGCGCATCGAGCAATTAATGGTCGGCGATTAACCCTTAAAGAATGCGTACTAATTTTGGTTGACTCCGCGCCTGATTTCAAATCAGGCGCAATTTTGTAGCAAAGAGGTTTTTTATGTTCAAAAACAAGGCGCTTTCAACCGTTTTTGTGATTATTTTTATTGACTTGCTTGGTTTCAGTCTGATTTTGCCGCTGCTTCCTTACTACGCCAGGCAGTTCAATGCCAGTTCATTTGAAATCGGTTTGCTGGTTGCGGTTTATGCGCTGGCGCAGTTCCTGGCAGCCCCGATATTCGGCCGCCTTTCGGATCGGTTTGGACGCCGTCCCGTATTGCTCATCAGCCTGGCGGGGAATATTCTCAGTTTTGTCCTGCTGGGTTTGGCTGCCAATCTCTGGATGCTGTTCGCTGCCCGCATTTTGGCGGGGATTATCGGCAGCAATATCAGTGTGGCGCAAGCGTACATCACGGATGTGACCGATGAGAGCAACCGCGCCCGCGGGCTGGGGCTGATTGGGGCGGCTTTTGGGCTGGGGTTTATTCTCGGTCCGGCAATTGGCGGGTTGCTGAGTCGGTTTGGTTTTGGGGTGCCTTCTTTTGCGGCGGCTGGGCTTTCGGCAATCAATCTCGTGATGGTCTTTTTATGGCTGCCCGAATCGCTGACGGCTGAGCGGCGGGCGGCGATGGCGCAGGGGAAACGCCCTCCCTTTACGCTTCAAGCCTTGTTTTCCACCTTACGAAAACCGGTAGTCGGGCCTCTCCTGCACACTCGTTTCTTCTTTGCGATTGCTTTTTCCACTTTTCAAACCATTTTTGCCCTGTGGGGTCTGCAGCGGTTGAATCTGACGGCTCAGACAACCGGCTACCTGCTGACGTATGTGGGTTTTCTTTCGGCGTTTGTGCAGGGCTTTTTAATCGGGCGTTTGACCCGCCGCTTCAGCGAGCCGTTTCTGATCTTTGCGGCAACCCTGTTAATGGCGGTTGGTCTGCTGGGCTGGGCGCTGGTTTCTACCGTGCAAACTTTGCTGCTGGATTTAATCCCAATCGCGCTGGCGGGCGGCGTGCTGAATACCGTCATCAACAGCGCCATCAGCAAATCGGTCACGCCGGTGGAGGTGGGCGGTACGCTGGGGGTGGCGGCATCCCTGGAAAGTCTGACGCGAGTCTTTTCGCCCACCCTGGCGGGGCTGCTGCTGGATACACTGGGGGCCTGGGCGCCGGGGGTATTCTCTGCGCTGCTTTTGATTTGGCTGGCGACTTACGTTTACCGTTACATTTTCCGTCCGGCGCAATTGGCGGTAGCGGTAACGCCTACGAGCCATTGAGGGCAGGCCACATGCGTCGTTTTTTCTATCAATTCGAGGTCGGAGCGCCCCAATCGGCGGTGGCCGAGTTTCATCGAGATACGCGCGCTTTGCGGCGGCTGACTCCTCCGCCGGTCTGGGTTCAATTTCACCAGCTTGAGCCGCTGGCAGAAGGTTCGGTGGCTGAGTTTACCTTGTGGTTTGGGCCGTTTCCGGTGCGCTGGCGGGCGGTTCATACCCAGGTGGACTCCCTGCGGGGTTTCACCGATACGATGGTTAAAGGCCCGTTGCGATTTTGGAAGCACAGCCATACTTTTAAAGCCACCGACCCTCAAAAAACACTGATTCGCGAGGAAATCGAATTTGAATACCCACGAGGGGCAGCCGGTTGGTGGACACGCCTGGTCTACTCCCCTTTGGCATTGCGATTATTGTTCTTCTACCGCAGCATGATCACTCGCTGGATTTTAGAACGAGGCAGGCAGGATTGATGAAAACCCGGACCGTCCCGCACATCGTCGTCGTGGGCGCAGGCATTGGCGGGCTGACGGCTGCCTGTCTGCTGCTCAAAGCCGGTTTTCCGGTTACCTTGTTGGAAGCCCATGTTTACCCGGGCGGATCGGCCGGTACTTTCTATCACCAAGGTTACCGTTTTGACGCCGGCGCGACACTGGCGGGTGGTTTTGGTGAGGACGCTCCGCATGCCCGTCTTGGGCAGATGCTGGGGATTGAATGGCCGGTTCAACCGACAAATCCGGCCTGGGTAACTTTGATTGAGGGGCGGCCGATTTTTCAATGGGCTGAACGGGAGCGCTGGCGGGAAGAAGTCGAGCGGAATTTTCCCGAAAGCCGCACATTTTGGAGAATGCAGGAATGGCTGGCCGAACGGGCCTGGCAAGTTTCGGCGCGCGATTTCCCATTCCCTCCCCAATCCCTACGCGAGTATGGGCGATTGGCGGCTGCGCTGCGGCCAACAACCTTGCTGGCGGCGCCGTTTGGTTTACTGACCGTTGGTCACTTATTGCCGCGCCGCGCTGCCCGGCGGCTGAAAGTTTTTGTGGATGCGCAGCTGTTGATCTCAGCCCAGACAACCTCCCAATTTGCCAACGCGCTTTATGGCAGCGCCGCTCTTGACCTGCCGCGCCGCGGCGTCCATCATGTGCGAGGCGGCATCGGCCAACTGGCCAAAACCCTTGCGGATTGGTTCACTCACAATGGGGGAACGCTTCATTATCGTCAGCAGGTTGATCGGATCGAGGTTAGAACCGATCAACGACTGCTGGTGCAGACTCGCAAAGGTCTGCAACTGGAAGCGGATGGTGTGGTTGCCAACCTGACCCCATGGGGATTGGCGGAGGCGCTGGCAGAGGATGCTCCCCAACGCCTTCGGCAGGAAATTCAATCCCGTCCCAAGGGGTGGGGGGCATTTACGCTGTATTTGGGTTTGGATCGGGCTTACCTGAAAGATTTACCCGCCGATCACTTTCAGGTGATTGTAGATGCCAGTCGGCCATTGGGGGAAGGAAACTCGGTCTTTATTTCTCTATCGCCGGAAGACGACCCGTTGCGCGCTCCGCCGGGGATGCGGGCAGCCACCCTTTCAACCCATACCCGCGTGGAGGATTGGTGGCTTGATAACCGATCCGCATATGAAGAAAAACGACAGGCCTATACCGAAAAAATGTTGGCGGCGGCAGAAATCGCGCTGCCGGGTGTTCGCCAGGGAGTGCGTTTGTGCCTGCCCGGCACGCCGCGCACGTTTGCGTTTTACACCCGCCGACCTTTGGGGATGGTAGGGGGATTTCCGCAAACCTCGCTGCTATCGGCGCGCGGTTCGTGGACCGGCATTCCAAATCTCTGGCTGGTCGGGGATTCGGTTTTCCCGGGACAGTCCACCGCGGGAGTGACTTTGGGAGCCATGCAGGCGGTTCGCCGGGTGATGGATTATTACCTTGCTCAGCGCGAGGCGGGAAGAATCCTTCTCGTGCAAAGGGATATTTCGCATTCTACATAGTTTGTACAATCGTTTGTCCTGCGGGTGGATTTATGTCAAAATCAATTATAACCATGCGGTCGCATGTTTGCAGACTCAATCTTCTGGAGGGAATATGTCCAAAAAAGTAATTGTCATCGGATCCGGCTTTGGGGGGCTTGCCACAGCCGTACGACTGGCGGCTAACGGCTTTGATGTGGAGATCTTTGAAAAGCGAGATAAATTGGGGGGCAGAGCCTACGTCTACGAAATCAACGGCTTCAAATTCGACGGCGGGCCGACGGTCATCACTGCGCCGTTTATGTTTGATGAAATTTTTGAAATGGCAGGCCGGAGACGTGAAGATTACTTCAAAATGGTGCCGGTAGATCCGTTTTACCGCATCTTTGATCACGAAGGCAAGTGCTTTGACTACAACAACGATCCGCAATTCATCCTCTCGCAGATCGATCTGTGGAATCCGGAGGATAAAGAAAACTACCAGCGCTTCATTCAAACCACCAAAGCCATTTTCCAAAAAGGATTTGTGGAACTGGCGGATAAACCGTTTCTCAAAGTCACCGACATGCTCAAGATTGCGCCCGATCTGATTCGTTTGCAATCTTACAAGACCGTTTATCAATATGTATCCCAGTTTGTGAAGAATGATTTTCTCCGGCAAGTTTTCTCGTTTCACCCTTTATTGGTGGGCGGCAACCCCTTTGACACTACCAGCATTTACACCCTCATCCATTATCTTGAACGTCAATGGGGTGTTCATTACGCAATTGGCGGAACCGGCGCGATTGTGGATGCTTTGGGGCGGCTGTTCGTTGAATTGGGCGGTAAAGTTCATCTGAATGCCGATGTCGCGGAAATTACCGTCCAGAACCGCAAAGTGAATGGTATCCGGCTGCGGGATGGCGATTTTTATCCGGCGGACATCATCGTATCCAATGCCGATGTGGCCAGCACCTATCGCTATATGATCCCGGAGACTTACCGGCGTAAATACACCAATCGGCGGATCGAAAGCATGCGCTACTCCATGTCTCTGTTTGTGATTTACTTTGGCACAAAGCGGCGCTACCTCGATTCCCGGCTGGCGCACCACAATATCATCTTAAGCAGCCGTTACAAACCCTTGCTGGATGATATCTTCCGAAAGAAAATTTTGGCGGATGATTTTTCGCTTTATCTGCACATGCCAACCCTCACCGACCCCAGTATGGCGCCGGAGGGCATGGAAGCCTTTTATGTGCTTTCTCCCGTACCCCACCTCGGATCGGGAATTGATTGGACAAAACAAGCCCGGCCTTACCGTGATCGAATCATGGAATTTTTGGAGAAAAATTACCTGCCTGACCTGCGCGCAAACATTGTGGCTGAACACTACATTGATCCGCTTCATTTTCGCGATACCTTAAACAGTTATTTGGGGTCGGCTTTTTCGGTTGAACCGATTCTGACCCAGTCGGCCTGGTTCCGTCCGCACAACCGCTCGGAGGAGTTTGATAATCTTTATTTTGTGGGAGCGGGGACGCATCCGGGAGCGGGGCTGCCGGGCGTTCTTTCTTCGGCAAAAATTGCCGAGAACCTCATCCGCGAAACGGCTTGACGGGTTAAGGGTTAATCAGTTAATCCCATGCGAGGCTCCCGAATGTCATGGCAATCCGCTGAACTCCACCTGACTGCGCCTAATTTACAGGCTGCTTTTCGCGCTACCGAGCAGGTGATTCGGGAGCACTCCAAAACCTTTTATTTTGCCACCGGCTTGCTGCCTTCTTCGGTTCGCCGGGCCATTCGCTCGCTGTACGCTTTTTGCCGCGCGACCGATGATCTGGTTGATTCGGATCAGGCCACCCTTGCCGAGATAGAAAACTGGCGGGCGCAAGCTGCCCTGCCGCCCCAGCAGCAAACTCACGCCGTCTTGTTGACCTGGGCGCTCATCCGTGAACGTTACGGCGTTGACTTTAAGTACGAGCGCGAATTAATTGACGGCGTTTGCATGGATGTGCACTTCAAACCCTACTCCACCTGGGATGAATTGCAAGTGTATTGTTACCGGGTGGCTTCCACCGTGGGGCTGCTTTCCATGCCAATCATCGGGCTGGCAGAGGGGGTTACTTTTGACCAGGCTGCGCCTTATGCTATTCAACTGGGCATTGCCTTGCAGTTGACCAACATTCTGCGGGATGTAGGAGAAGATGCGCGGCGCGGCAGAGTATATTTCCCTCTGGAGGATCTGGCGCGTTTTGGATTGACCGTTCAAGACGTCCGCGATCAGGTGTACGACGAGCGTTTCATTGCCCTGATGAAGTTCGAGATTGAAAGAGCGCGCCGCCTCTATGATGAGGCTTTGCCGGGGATTGCGCTGCTTTCAAGGCGGGCGCGTCCGGCGGTTGGAGCGGCTGCTTTGTTGTATGCCGCCATTCTGGATGAAATTGAAGCCTTGAATTACAATGTATATACTCGCCGGGCGCACACCAGCGCAATCCAAAAACTGGCGCTGCTGCCGGGCATCCTTTGGAAGGTGAGGCGCTTAAAACCCCCGCCTCAAACACAGGCATAAAGGGGCATGAACGAATGGCTTTGGCTGGCGGTTGCCTTTTTATCAGGCAGCGTGCCTTATTCTGTGTTGTTGGGAAAAGCGCTGCTCAACCGCGACATCCGCCGATTTGGGGATGGCAACCCGGGAGCGACTAACCTTGTCCGCGCCGGCGGGGGGTGGTGGGGCGGCCTTGCCATTTTGCTGGATGGTTTCAAAGCCGCCATACCGGTGGGATGGGTGTACTGGTTTGATCGTCCGGCGCTGCCGTGGATGGTAGCCATTGCGGTTGCCCCGGCGCTGGGCCATGCTTTTTCGCCTTTTTTGGGGGGTAAGGGCGGCAAAGCGATCGCATCCATTTTTGGGGTTTGGACGGGTCTAACCCTGTTTGAGGCGCCCCTTATTCTGGGGGCAGCCATGGGTCTTTTTTATTTGATTTTTGAAAACAGCGGCTGGGTTGTGGTTCTTTCCGAAGGGGTTCTTGGGGCGTTTTTGTGGTTGTATCACCCCGAACCGGTGTTGGGAGCGGTGTGGATGGTGTTGTTTGCGCTTTCAATTTGGAAACATCGCGCCGATTTTGGTCAGCGCCGGCTGGTGCGGGATTCTGTATTAAGATTACTGTCTCATTTTGAGCGCCGGTAAATCAACCCGCATGAAAAAAAGCCAACCGATCGGTTGGCTTCTCTTGATTTCGTCATTTCTACCGGTAAGTTCACCGCTAATAATCAATCGCCGGGGTGAGGGGGGCACCCAGGCGATTGACATTGTTTATTATACAAGTTTGCCGACAAAAATCAAGCCTATTCGGTCATTTTTTGGTACTTGCAACGAAATTGCAACTCAACCGGCATCATAGTCAAACCGGTAGGCTGCCTCTTCACCCGGCAGACTGGCGATGAAGTTCTCACTATCGCGGCGGATGGCGGCTTTTTCCTCATCCGATTTTCGATCCAGTACTCGGTACATGACGGCCATACGCGGGTTGCCTATCAATTTATCCCGATGATTTTCAAGAAAAGCCCAATAGAGGTAATTGAAGGGGCAGGCATCCTTGCCTTGTTTTTTGTTGACATCATAGCGGCAATCGGCGCAGTAATTGCTCATCTTGTTGATGTAACTGCCGCTGGAAATGTAAGGTTTGCTGGCGAGCAGCCCGCCATCGGCATAGGTGGCCATGCCCAGTACATTGGGCAGTTCCACCCATTCATAGGCATCCATGAAAGCGGCCCAAAACCACTCGGATAATCGTAAGGGGTTAATGCCGGTCAGATTGGCGAAATTCGACAATACCATCAAGCGGTGAATATGGTGGGTAAAGCCGTGTTTTCTGACCATCTCGATGGAATCGCGCAGGCAAGCCAGTTCGCAGTCCTCTGGATTCCAATACCAGCCCGGCAATCCGCGCTGGTGTTGAAAGAAATTGAACTGGCGATATTCAGGCATCCTGTACCAGTACATCCCATGAATGTACTCGCGCCAGCCGAGTATCTGGCGCACAAAGCCTTCCAAGGAGTTGAGCGGCACGGCAAACTGTTGGGCAGCCTGAATGGCGCGCTCGATTACTTCGCGGGGATGGAGCAGACCCAAATTCAAGAAAGCGGAAAGAAGCGAGTGGGTCAGGAGATAATCGCCGCGCCGCATGGCGTCTTCGTAAGGGCCAAAATCGGCAAGGCGCCAGCGAAAAAAGTGTTCCATCCAGTCCACAGCCGCGGCGCGGGTAACCGGCAGACGGAAATCTTCAGCGCTGCCCCATAAACCCGGCTGGGCTTCGATGATTTCGATCACCGCCCGCGTAATTTCATCCGGCTCGACAAAGGGCGGGTCGGGGTAAGCCCATTCGGGGGGAGGTTGGCGGTTTTCTTTGTCGAAATTCCACCGGCCGCCTAGCGGTTTTCCATTTTGCATGAGGATGTTTTCCCGCTGGCGCATCCAGCGGTAAAAAGTTTCCATGCGCAGGCTTTTTTGAGGTTCGGCCCAGCGGATGAATTCCTCGCGCGGCAGGAGGTAAAACGGATTGGGTATCAGGGTTAACGGCAGGTTTCCGGCTAAATCGGTCAGTATTTGCTGCATGCCCCATTCGCGCGGTTGAAACGCAAAGATACGCTCGGGTTGGTATTCTCGAAAATGGGCTTGAATACCACTGGCAAAATCGGCTTCATGGCGGTAATCCACCGGGTAACCGGCTTGCTCCAGTTCCAGCCTGAAATGGCGCATAGCCGAAATGCCCAGCGTCAACTTTTTGCGGTGAAACGGCAGGGCTTGCCACTTGCGCTGCGACTCAATCATCAGGATGCGGGTGGAGGCGGGCGGAAAATTTTTTAGTTCCGCCAGCGAAAGATCGCACATCGTGATGAGAAAGGTGGATTTCATGCCCGAACGGTGGGACGGTTGTTTTCGGCAATCAGTTCTTCCCGCCTTCGCCGGTAGGTGAGGATAATCCGGTCGCCCTGCACGAATTTTTCTCCGTTGCGCAAAGAGGATTTCTTGGGACTCTGTTGGCTGACTACCCGTTTATCCTGATTGGCAATGTAGCGGCTGCCCAATACCCCTGCCCAGTTGAAGAGGTTTTTGATTACCGGTAACCGCACCATGCGTTGATAATACCGCAAGTAAAACATGCCGTTTTCATCATCAACCGGCGCAAAGGCGACAAAAATGCGCAGGTTTTCGCTGATGCGGTTTTGCCAGATGTTGGGGAAAATGAATTCGAGGAAAGGCGGGCGCTGCGGCGCCGGGAGTTCTTCAGGCTTGCGTGGCGGTGTGCCGTCATCCGGACGGTTATAGACCCACATCCGGATGATGTCATCTTCAAGCGTTACAACCGGCCCGTCCACCACCACACGCCGGCCGCGTCCAATGGTATTGTAATGAACATGGGGCAGGTGCATCACATCCATCTGATTTTCAATCATACGAGAATAATGCACCGGCCACTGTTCGTGGTATCCGCTAAATGAAAAAGACTCATCAATATCGAACCAGCGCGGTGGGGTTAAGTCGGATCGGGGTTCGCCCCACCAGATCCAGATGAAATCATGCGCTTCGTAGGTGGGGTAGGCGTGAACGCGCATGGCCTTGGGCGGTTCAGCGTTGGATCCCAAAGCGGGGATGTAGCGGCATTGCCCGGTAGAATCGTATTCAAAAGCATGGAACGGACAGGCCAGACGGTCTGACGGGGTGATTTTACCCTGACTGAGGCTGGCGCTCAGATGGGCGCAGCGGTCGCTGAGGCAGTGGACTTTCCCCTGCCGATCGCGCCAGAAAACCAGTTTTTCTCCCATGCGGGTCACCCCCACTGGTTTTCCTCGCGGCACTTCTTTGGTTTCCAAAACGACATACCATTGATTGCGAATCATGTTCCCTCCCCTTGTTTGGATTGTTGGTAAGCGCGCAGGGTGCGTTCTTTCGCCTGTGCATGATCAACGAGCGGCAGCGGATAATCACGGCCGGGTTTGAAACCGG
The DNA here is from genome assembly GCA_938040735.1 of uncultured Bellilinea sp. Classification (GTDB taxonomy): domain Bacteria; phylum Chloroflexota; class Anaerolineae; order Anaerolineales; family Anaerolineaceae; genus Bellilinea. The sequence goes on along the minus strand of CALHYE010000005.1, from coordinate 21,296 downwards.
TTTTCTGCTGAAGGTTAACGGGTAAAAGCCAGGGTTCATGCAGATAGTCATCCGGCAGCCGTTCCAGTTCCGGCAGCCAGCGGCGGATGAAACGCCCGTGCGGGTCAAACTTTTTGCTTTGTAAAATGGGATTGAACACGCGAAAGTACGGAGCAGCATCCGTACCGACCCCGGCAGTCCACTGCCAGCCGCCGTTGTTGGCGGCGGGATCGCCGTCTATCAGGAGACGCATGAACCAGCGTTCGCCTTCTTGCCAGTTGATCAACAGGTCTTTGACCAGAAAAGAAGCCACAATCATGCGCCCGCGGTTGTGCATCCAGCCTGTTGCCAGTAATTGGCGCATACAGGCATCCACAACCGGTATGCCGGTCAATCCTTGCTGCCAGGCGTGGAGTTCAGCCGGGGCGTTCCGCCATGGAATGTTGCGCAGGGCCGGGTTGAAGGCGGTTTCCAGCACATGCGGAAAGTGATACAGGATGGCGTTATAAAATTCCCGCCAGATGAGTTCATTCAGGAAGGTTTCGGCGCCTTTGCGGCCGGCAGAATCGGGTGTATGGCGGATTTTTTCAATGGTCAAGGCTGCGGCGCGGCGGGCTGAGAGCATTCCAAAACGCAGGTACGGCGAAAGTTTTGATGTGCCGTCTAAATCCAGCCGGTTTCGGTCTTCCGCATAGGAAAATACAGCCGAGTCAAGAAAATTCAATAACCGCCGTTCCGCTTCGGCTTCGCCGGCCGGGAAGCCGGGGTTTTCATCCGCCGAGGGGATGGCTTCGCTCTCCAGCCGAGGGGGCGGGGGGAGTTGGGCTGGGGCCGGCGGCAATGGTTGGGGGGTCGGCAGGGCTTTCCAGGCTTTACTGAAAGGAGTAAAAACGGTGTAGGGGCTGCCATCCGGTTTGACTACTGCCGCAGGGTGGTGGATGGTCACACCAACCACACGCTGAAGCGGAATGAGTCTGGCCAGTTGTTCATCACGGCGAATGGCAAAGGGAGTGTAGTCTTCCTCGGTGAATACCGCCTCGGCATCGCTTTCCTTCAGCAAGGCTGGCAGGACTTCTTCCGGCAGTCCGCGACGGATCATCAGGTAACTGCCGCGCGAACGCAGGCCTTCATCCAGCCGGCGCAAGCCGTTGAACAAAAATTGCCGGCGGTTGTCGGCTGGCTTGGAAAGCAGCCTCGGGTCGAGAATAAAGAGCGGCAGTACGGTATGACCGCCTTTTAGCGCGCTGTGGAGGGCCGGATTGTCTTGCAATCGCAGGTCGCGGCGAATCCACCAGATGTGAGTAGCCATGTGAAAGACCTCAGACAGATTATTAATTCTTATTATATGCCTTACACCTTCTTGAGCCTGAAAAATGTAGAAGGTAAAAAGATTCGGTCTATAATTAGGGCAATGAAGAAATTAGCCGTACTGACCGGTGGCGGGGACGCTCCGGGGTTGAACGCTGTGATTCGGGCTGTGGTCAAAACAGCCATCCTGCACTATGGCTGTGAGGTATTGGGGGTGCGTAACGGGTTTGACGGATTTGTGGATGAAGGCGGCATCTTCCCCCTCACGCTCAGCGATGTGCGCGGCATTTTACCGCGCGGCGGCACAATTCTGGGGGCGGCCAACCGCGGCAATCCTTTTGCCCGCAAAGTCATTCGCGATGGGGTTGAGGTTGTTGAGGATACTTCCCAAGTGGTGATTGAACGTATCCAGAGTCTTCATTTGGATACTCTGATCGTTATCGGCGGGGATGGTACCCTGCGGATTGCGCTGGAATTGTATCAGCAGTTGAATGTGCCGGTCATCGGCGTTCCCAAGACGATTGACAATGACATCAACGGCACCGATTTTACTTTTGGCTTTGATACGGCTTTGAACACGGCAATGGAGGCGATTGATCGGCTGCACACCACCGCCGAATCGCATCACCGCGTGATGATACTTGAACTGATGGGGCGGGATGCCGGTTACATTGCCTTATATGCCGGGATCGCCGGCGGCGCAGATGTTATTTTGATACCGGAGATTCCCTTCCGAATTGAGGCGGTTTGCGCCAAGATTCAGGATCGGGTGGCGGCGGGGGCGTTTTTCAGCATCATTGCGGTGGCTGAGGGGGCGCACCCGGCCGGCGGCGAGCGGGTTTACCGGATGGGGGGAGATCAGGTGTTCTTGCCGCGTCTGGGGGGAATCGGTCAACAGGTAGCCGAGGCGCTGGCGGCTTCCTGCGGGGTTGAAACCCGCGTAACCGTGCTGGGGCATTTGCAGCGCGGCGGCAGCCCTACCGCCTTTGACCGCGTTCTGTGTACGCGGATGGGCGGAGCCGCCGTACGGCTGGCTGCCGCGGGCCGCTTTGGCAGAATGGTAGCCCTGCGCGGCGGTCAGGTGGTAGATGTGCCGTTGGCGGAGGCGCTGGCTCAGCCGCGCCGGGTGAGCCTGGACAGCGACCTGATTCAGACGGCGCGGGAGATGGGCATCTCGCTTGGGGATGATGAGTGAGGCTGGGCGGGCATAGCCTGCTGGCTGGCCGGTTCGCCATATAACTGGCGATGAACCACGCTCAGGGCGCGCACCTGTTCGGCTGCGTGATAGGATGAGCGCACCAGCGGGCCGCTTTCAACCCACTTAAACCCGATTTGCAAACCAAATTCGCGCAGATGATCAAATTCTTCGGGGGTGTAGTAACGGGCAATCGGCAGGTGTTTGCGGCTCGGCTGCAGATACTGGCCGATGGTGAGAATTTCGACGCCCCACGACCGCAGGTCTTCCATCACGGCTTTGACTTCGTCCATGGTTTCGCCCAGTCCAACCATGATGCCGGATTTGGTCAGCACATCCGGGTCGAGTTTTTTGGCGTTGCTTAAGGTGGCTTTAGCCCATTCGTAGCGGTCTTGCGGCTGCACCTGTTTGAACAATCGCGGCACGGTTTCTACATTGTGATTCAGAATTTCGGGGCGGGCGTCCATCACAATTCGGAGCGCTTCGATGCTGCCCTTAAAATCGGGGATAAGCACCTCAATCGAGCAACCGGGGTGCAGTTGGCGGATGCGGCGGATGACCATTGCGAAAATTGGCGCGCCGCCGTCTTTGCGGTCGTCGCGGTTGACCGAGGTAATCACGGCATGCTGCAAATTCATGGCTTTGACGGCTTGCGCAACCCGTTCCGGTTCAAGCCAGTCCAGCGCTTCGGGGCGGCCGCGTTTGATGTCGCAAAAGCCGCAGGTGCGCGTACAAATATCGCCCATCATCAGAAAAGTGGCCGTCCCGGCGCCCCAGCACTCGCCCATATTGGGGCAGCCGGCTTCCTCGCAAACCGTGTGCAGCGCTTTGCGGCGCATCAATTGCTGCAATTGCTCAAAGGTCTCACCGCTGGGGGCGCGCACGCGAATCCAAGAGGGGCGGCGCAAGGGGGTGGTATCGAACTTTTCGGGGTCTACCCGGTCGCGAGTGGCTTCAGGTGGCATGGCTTACCTCTAAAAATTGGTAAAAATATTTTGCGGTTTCAGACAGGCTGGCGAAAGGCGGGAATCTCCCGACTCTGCTGGTCAATCCGCAGGGTGTAATAGGGTATCCAGATAATACCATACTGCTGGACGAAAATGTCCTTTTTGTACGGCGTGAGCGGGATTTCAACCTCGTCGTTGACGACATCCGCCCAGCGTTCTTGAATTTGTTTTAATTCGCGGTTTTTCTCGACTTCGATATCCTTGAGTTGTTTTTGCAACTGTTCCAGCGCCAGTTTGGATTTTTCCAGGCGATCTTTGGCCTCACTGGTCAGACGCCGTTTAGTCATGGAACTGGAAAGAGTGGCGCGCCGCTTGCCAAATAAATTCACCAGGGATTGACCATGTGTGGCTAATTCTTCCATTTGACGCTGTTTGTAGGTGTTTTCTTTGTCGTTGACATCGCTCTTGGCGCGCTCAATTTTTCGATTCAGGTCTTCAATTTTTTTCTGATAGAGGGTTTCCAGTTTATCCACCTCGCTTTGCAGGGCTGAGCGAGCCGCCTGAGCGCATTGCTCGCGGAATTCGGCGGTGGAAACTTCCGGCGGGGCGTAAACTTTCAGTTTTTCGTTGGCGCGCAGACGGATGGCGGCATTTCGATAGACCCATTCAACGAAGTCCTGCTGGTAGGCATTCAACTGGCGGGCATCGGCCAGCCAGCCCGGCAGAGGAGCGTACTGGGCGGAGGGCAGGGGGTTGGCGGTGATTTCGCTCCTTTTGAAACTGCGCCAAGGGCAGTCATCCCACTCGATTGTCCGCCCGCGCGGTTCTAGAACCAGTGCGGCTACCTCTCGGTTAATTTCAAGGTTGTATTTGCGTGCCAGGTAGTTGATGGCAGCCTGCGCAAACAGGGCCGGGTGATAGACAAATCCTGTTTGCTCAATTTGGGCAGAGGCTGGAATACCGGCTTGCCGGATGGCTTCCGGCAGGGGTAGATCATTGGGGAGGAAATACTCTTCAGCGCCGGCGGGAATGGGGGGACGGATGGATGTGTAGGTCGAGACGCTGGTGCTGATGGATGGAACACTCGGCCGTGCAGGGGCGGTTTCGCCGCCGGCTTGAGGGGAGACTGCTGGGCGGGCAGGGAGTGTGGCGGTTAGCGGCATCAGAGCGGGCAGCTGAGCGCGGGTCAACGGCCCAGCCAGGTAGTTCAGCACCCAGCGGGTTTGGAACAGAAGCGGTTTTTTGGCGTGAACGCTGTGCAAAACAAATACGCGCTTGCCGAGGGTGGAGATCAGGCGATCCATCTCCTGCCGGTTGACCCCGCCGCCTGCCGAGTCCAGCCCATCCAGCAGACGCTGTTTGTCTTGATCGGTTTGCAGACGGCCGATCATCCACGTGCCGGCGTTGGATAAACCCTTATAGTCCACATCCACCGGGTTTTGAGTGGCCAACAACAACCCCACCCCAAAAGCGCGCGCCTGTTTCAACATGCGCAGCATGATCGTTTTGGAAGGAGGGTTGCCCAGCGGCGGCAGGTAGCCATAAATTTCGTCCATGTAAATGATGCCGCGCAGATTGCCCGTACCGCGCTGGTTGCGCATCCACGATTCGATGGAAGCAAACAGCAAAGTGACAAAGAACATGCGCTCGCTTTCGCTGAGGTGAGCCAGATAGAAAATGCTGTGGCGAGCCTTGCCGTTCGGGTTGTAGAGCAGTCTTTCAATGTTCAAGGGCTGTCCTTCGCGCCAGATTTCAAAGGACGGCGAAGCGAGAAAGTTGTTGAGCAGCATTGCCAGCGAGAGGCGGTCTTTTTCGGGGAAAAAATTGTTCACCGGAAAAGCGCCCAGCCGATCAAAAGGCGGTTTTTGGGTTTGCAAGATTAAATCGGTCAGGTCGAGCGATTTGCCGCTGCTCCAGGCGTGCTCGAGGATGTTGGAGAGGAGGATATGCTCGCGGGAGCGCAGCGGGTCAATATCGTTAAAACCAATCAATCCCAGCAGGGCGGTGATGATGGTGGAGATTTTTTCGCGTAGGATTTCGCGGTTTTCGTTCCACGGTAAATCGGGCGATTCAAAGGAGGAAAGGATGTTGACCGGCGTTGCGGCCGATGAACCGGGGGAGTACAAACCGAACTCCACAGCGTCTTTCAATTCGCGAATCTGCTCTGAACCCAATCCCCACTCGGCTAAACCGCTTTTCCAGCGTTCGGCGGTCTCCGCGGCTAATTGTTGAATGGTTTTTCCCTCGCGCCGGGCATTTTCGGGATCAATCCACGCTTCAAAATCGGCCGGCAGCAGGTCGGGAAAGTGCAGGAGGAGGTTGGTCAGGTCGCCCTTTGGGTCAATGATGATGGCCGGGATGCCTTCCAAGGCGGCTTCTTCCAAGAGGCCGATACACAAGCCGGTTTTTCCAGAGCCGGTCATGCCGGTAACTACGGCGTGGGTGGTTAAGTCAGCCGGGTTGTATAGAATCGGCTGGTCAAGCAGTTTTTTCTCAATCGGATCGTACTGTTTGCCGAGGTAAAATTGACCGTCTTTAGAAAGCGCCATGGTTCATGTCCTCCTGCGGATTTATTTCAATAAGTATAACTGATACACACCCCCAAAATCTTCCAAAACCGGCATGGCGCTCAGAAAATCCTCCAGCGCGATAAGACTTTCAAGGGGATGCTTGGGGTCGGGGTTTTCTTTCATAAATTCTACACCCGAACGAAAAACGAGCAGGTGGGTAAAACCTTCCCGCTGCCACTGCTGCCGGATTGAATTAAAGTCGTGGTTGCGAGTCCACTCCCGCCGCCAGCGGTCGAGGTTTTCATCCGGTTGGCAATGAGGACGGCAGTAAAAAGCCCGCGGCTCATAAATCAGCAGGATTTGGCTGTTTGGCGGCAGGCTGCGTAGGGTTTGCATGGCCGCCTGATACCAGCCGGTATTCCTTTCGAGATACTTTTCGGTCTCCATCAAACCGAGCGCGGCCTGCGGTGTGAATCGCCGCAGCGCATCCAGATTGACCTCCAGGGCGGTGAAAGCCAGCACCATAATGACCATGGCCGTGAGGATTCGCTGCAGGCGGATGGAGGCGATCTGGATGAAACTGGCGGCCGAAAAACCAATCCCGGCCAGAGCGGCAAAAGCGGGCAGCATGGGGTAGAACATGCGAGTCTGGAGATAGTAAGCCGTGTACCGTCCGCTCAGCGCCCAAAAAAACCACGTGACGAGGACAAACAAGGCTGTCAGGTGGAGGTTTTGCTTTTGGGCTTCATTCCACTTGCGTCGGTTGAGCCCGGCCAGCAAGCCAAACCCCAGCAGCAACGGCCCGATGGATGCCCCATACCCCGGTCCGCCTTCAACTCCCCAAATGGTGGCGCGTAACGGCAGTAAAAGCACGTCCTGCCAGTCGCCGAAGGGTTCATCTTCAAAATAGATGTTGATCCGAATTTCATCCATTTCGGCAGCCGGGAAGAAGAAGGGATACAGCGGATTTCCGGTAAAAAGGAGGTTTTTTCCCAGCCAAGGCAGCGCAAATAAAAGCGTTCCCAGCGAAAAAACGAACCAGCGCGGAATAATCCCTCGAATCGAGCGGCGGGAGAGAAAGCCAATCACTGCCAGGCTAACGAACGCCAGAAGGCCGAAAGGATATTTTGTGCCGATGGCCATGCCGCAAAAAACGCCGGCCAGCAGCAAATAGCGGCTTTGTTGAGTCTCTTTTTGCCACAAATCCAGCAAGATAAGGCAGCCCAACCCAAATAACAAACCCAACCAGTCCACATAACCCCAGCCGCTGGAAAGGACAAGCGTTGAACCAGCAAACAGGGCGGCACAGCCTGTCCATGCGGCACGGCTGCCCCATCGCGGATACAGCCAGCCCAGTAGCCCGCTCAACCCTAAAACGGCAAATCCCCATCCCAAAACGGCGGCTGCCGAAGCGCCCCCCAGCGCGATTGCCAGCAGGTAGAGCATTTCCGCATTTTGGGGATAGCCGCTCATCATCAGCCAGCCCACGTGGGTGATTTTACCGGCGGCGAGATAAGCCTGCGGCAACGTCAGGTGATAGACCAGCGCATCGTACTTGACCGGCGGCGCAAGAGCAGTCCCTAGCGAGGCGGAAAGGGCAATCAGAATGAGAATGCCGATCCCGCGTTCAGCCGGGCTGCTGGCATGAATGACCTCGCGCCAGGCGCGCCATTGCGAAAGCCACCGGCGGATCGAGCGGCGCAGCAAAAAGGTCAAACCTAACATCAAGACGGCAAACAATCCCCTTGTGGCGCCGATTGAAGCCCCGATGATCAAAATGATCAGGGCCAGCAGCCCCAGCCCCAACGCTGCCTGAACGCTCAGGGATGCCAGCGGGTGAAGAGGGAGACGCGGAAAAAGGCGGGCGCCCATCCCGCCCGCCAGCGCGAGAATCCACCCCGCCAACAGAATTCTCCATCCAATTAGGGTAAAAGAAAGCGCAAAAGACGGATCGAAGGGTTTGTGGGTAACATAATAGCCGGTAACGACCAAAAGGGGAATCAACAATGCCGACAGGAAAGTGATCCAGTGCAGTAAGGAATTCTTCATTCGAAAAATTTTCTTGAAAAATTTTGTAGGATTGGATAAATCAATTATAGCCAGAATTGGTTAGCGACTTTGGTTTCAGCGTGTTTTTTAATTTTGATATAATCGGGATAATTCATCATAAACTGAAAATCAAATTGCGGGAGGAAACCGGATGAGCGCAGAACAAGTGATTCAACAAGGCGAGAAAATCCGTATGGAGGAGGGCAAACTGGTTGTTCCGAATCAGCCGATCATCCCATTTGTCGAGGGGGATGGGACGGGCAGGGATATCTGGCGGGCTTCCCAACGGGTGTTCGATGCGGCGGTGGAAAAAGCCTACGGCGGCAAGCGCAAAATTCACTGGCTGGAAGCGCTGGCGGGCGAAAAAGCCTTTCATCAGACCGGCAGCTGGCTGCCGGAAGCAACGCTGGCGGCTTTTCGCGAGTATCTGGTGGGTATTAAGGGGCCTTTGACTACCCCCATAGGCGGTGGAATTCGCTCTCTCAATGTGGCGCTGCGTAAAGCGCTTGATTTGTATGTTTGCCTGCGTCCGGTGCGGTATTTTCAGGGGGTGCCTTCGCCGGTGCGCCGCCCGGAAGATGTGGATATGGTCATTTTCCGGGAGAATACCGAAGATATTTACACCGGCATTGAATTTGAATTGGGGACGGAAGCCAACGAGCGCTTCAAAGCCTTGTTGAAACAGCACTTTCCGCAGGAATTTCAGAAAATCCGCTTTCCGGAAACGGCGGCTTTCAGTTTAAAGCCGATTTCGAAAGAAGGCACATACCGCCTTGTGCGGGCGGCCCTGCGTTATGCCTTGCAGTACAAACGGCGCAGCCTGACGCTGGTGCATAAAGGGAACATTATGAAGTTCACCGAAGGGGCTTTTCGTAACTGGGGTTACGAATTAGCCGAGCGCGAATTTGGCGATCAGGTCTACACCTGGGCGCAGTGGGAGCGAACCAAAGCCGCTAAAGGCGAAGAAGCCGCCAATGCCGAGCAGGATGCGGCTCTAAAAGCCGGTAAATTGCTGGTGAAGGATGTGATTGCCGATATTGTCTTTCAGCAAACCATCACCCGCGCGCGCGAATTTGATGTGCTGGCGACCATGAACCTGAACGGCGATTACCTTTCCGATGCCTTGGCGGCGCAAGTGGGCGGGATTGGAATCGCGCCCGGCGGGAACATCAATTATGATACCGGACATGCGGTCTTTGAAGCCACCCACGGCACTGCGCCAAAATACGCGGACAAGGATATGGTCAATCCGGGTTCGGTAATCCTGTCTGGAGAAATGATGCTGCGTTACATGGGCTGGAATGAAGCCGCTGACCGGATCATCCGCGGGATGGAAGGCGCGATCCGCGCTAAGACGGTTACGTATGACTTTCATCGCTTGATGGAAGGCGCGACCCTGCTGAAATGTTCTGAGTTTGGCGATGCCGTGATCGCTCACATGGATGATTAACGAAAATCTTATACTTTCGTGCTATCCTTTGTATAGTCAACCATGGGTATGGCTGAAAGGAGGTACGGAAAATGGAAGAACTGATTAAGCGGATGTCCGAAAAACTGGGCATTTCCGAAGAAACCGCCCGCAAAGCCGTGATCATGACCGCCGACTACCTGAAATATAAATTGCCGGATGCCTTTGACCGCCAGGTGGATGTCATCTTGGGTTTACCCGAAGCAACCGAACAGGAAGTCAAGGAGCTGGGTTTGTTCCAGATTCCGTGAATCATCCATCTGAATATGCCCGGTGAGTCGGAAAACCGATATCCCCGCGCTTTCAGACCCGGCGCGGGAATATCGGTTTAAGGGGCGGTTGAATTAGCGCGAGATGAGCGGCAGAAAAGTATCCTGCACCGGCCATAAGGTCAGGCGGTAAACCGCCTCAGAGCCGAACAGGTTTGTCTGGAGCGGCTCGACCTTCAGGTAATACAACCCGGCAGCGGATGGCTGGAAGCGCAGAAACGTGTTTTCGCCTGCTGCGGCGGCTTGAGCGGAAGTCACTTCGGTGAGACCTGTTTCATCAAACAGGCGCAGCCGCACCGCTGCGCCGCCGCTTTGTGAAAATGCGCTTAACAGGTAATTGTCCGGCTGGTCAATTGTGATGCGAAACCAATCGGGGTTGTTCTGGGGGCAAAGACCGCCGGAAACTGCCCCGCCGATGGGCAGCATTCTTGCCTGAGAAGGTGTATCATCCGGCTCGTGCTCATCCGACTGACAGGATGAAGGAAAAGCGACGAATGTTTCGGCGGCATCAGCGGCCGGCCAGTCTTCCGCCTGTCCATTAATATCTATTGCGCGCAAGCGAAAGGCGTAAGTTTTGGCCGCTTCGCCCACAAACCAGATTGAGCGCCGATGGGCAGGAATGTTGACGATGCCGCCTTCCTGCCATGCACCCGGCTCGAGCCGCCACTGCAGCTCAAATCCGCCAAAACCAGCCCCGTTATCCAAGGCGTCCCAACTCAACCGCACCGCGGTTGAAGCAAATCCTTCGGCGGGTTTCAACTGGCTGGTCGAGGGCGGGCAGGCATGATCCACCTGCACGGTGCGCGGGCTGAGAGCGGCGGCAAGGTTACCTTCATGATCCCAAACCTGCAGAGCGAGTTCAACCTCACCGTTCAAGGGGGCGACAGAACATAAGTCCACGTCCCAATCATACAGACCGGTTGGCGTTGCTGTACTTACCTTTGGGCCGGCTTCAACCCAGTTTCCGTTGACCTTGACCGCTAACCTGACGGCGGCGACGCGTACATCATCGCTGGCGGTTGCGGTGACATCAATCACCGAGCCTGTGCCTTGCAATAAAGTTGCTCCGCCGGCCGGGCGGGTGAGGCTGCCTGTTGGCGGAAAAGCGCCGATATTACCGGAAATGTACCAGTCGTTAGCCGGGTTGCGCGGATCAAATTTGTTGCCCAAACATTCGGTGGCGCCGTCGAAAATAGGGAAGCGGGTTACTTCGTAGCAGTTGCGCGGGATGCCGTTGTTGATCGGCACATCCGCAAAGCGGATATCTATGGAACGCCCCCAGTAATATCCGCTGCGGCTAAAGAATAGCGTATTTTTATTAACTACCATGAAATGAACATGCTGGGAGGTGCTGTAACCGGTATCATCGCTGTCGCCAATGTACTGGCCGCGCTGGACGAAAGCGCCAGGGGTTAATTTATCCGGGATGGTGTTGTGGGCAAGGTGCAGGTAAATCTGATAGGTGTCCTCGGCGCGATTGTGGAGGACAATGTAATTGGTGCAGGTTGGGCTGCCATCCGGGCAGGAGTCGCGTGAAGCCAGGACAAACCCCTCTTTAGAGGCCAGCAGCGGAAAGGAAGTGTAATCGGTGAAATCGTAAGCGTAACGGCAGTACTCGATGGAGCAGGACGGATACCCCAATTCAGGAATGGACTGAAAATGGCTGATCGAGCCTTCCAGCCATCGGGCTGTACCAGCGGCGTAAGGCAGGTAGTAGCCGGTTAGGGGGGCATTGATGACCGCTTCTTGGTCTTGCACCTGAGGGGGCAGGGGTTGAATCTCGGCGGGGAGCGATTCGAGCGGCAGCGAAGCAAAGATTACCTCCCACGCCGGATCATTGGGCAGCAAGACCTGCCAGCCGGCAGATGTCTGACGCGCGAGGACAATGCCGGGTTCGGTTGCCAGCCGCCGCCCGTGGTCATCTCGCAGCGCCAGCCAGAGAACTGCGGTCTGACCGTCAGCGGTGAGGAAAGCGGTATCCAGTTCGGGGGTGAACAGGTCTAAAGCCAGGGGTCTAATAGCCGCATTTGACAGTACTTGTTGGCTGAATGCCGACCAGAGGTCATTTTGGGTTTCTTGCGGGGCAGGCAACAGAGGAGGATTAATCGGGGCGGAAAGCGGCAAGAGCGAGCAGGATAGCATCCAAATAGTCAAAAATCGCCGAAGGAGCATGACCGGACCTGTAAAGGGGGTAAGGATTGCATCAATTGAAATGGTTAATTTCATTATAGATGCAATTTCCATACCCCATTGCAAGTAACAAAAACTCCTCAAAAATTAAAAAAAGAAAGGTGAATTTGATGGGTATTTCAATGAACAGAAACCAATCTCTCCAATCAGCGAGTGCATCAAGGAGAGATTGGACTTTGATCATCACCTGTTAGCGGAAATAGGAGAACAGGTTTGCAAAAATTTAGTTTTTTAAGGCAGGTGAGGCGAGAAGATTGCCCGAAGCCATTCTAAACAAGGCGATTGATGATGTTTGTATTCTAACGTGTGGAAGATGCTGACCGAATTCCACTTGCTTCAATCTGTCTGCGAATGGCTGGGATTGAAATTTTTCCACCACTACTGATCACCTGCCCATCCAGTAAAACAAGCGGTAACTCCACGCCTTCCGGCAGAGACGGGCAGTTGGGGTCAAAGAGATCAAAATACTCCACGCGGACTGCCTCGCCAAAACGCAACCGTAGTTGTTCCTCAGCCCATTGGGCGGTTTCGCGCCAGGCATCGGTAAAGCCTTCAGCGCAAGCGACTGGAACCGCGATAATTTGTACAACTGCTTGCTTGTTCATCCGCAGCACCCCGATCCAAGGCTTGGCCCGCAGGAGGAGAAAGCGCTGGTTTGATTTCCTCCGCCGCGCAGCATAAAACCTGCCGAGATTATTTGATGAACCTGCTTACTATGACAAACGGGGCACTCCGGTTCCAGACCGTCGGCTTTTTCCTGAATTGTTGCCCGAACTTCAAAGACCTGTTGGCATTGGTCACAAATAAAGTCATAGAGGGGCATAGGCTACTTACCTTTCCTTTATTGAATTTTGAACGCCATCAACAAGAAGATTGACGAGCCAGGGAAGCAAAATCAATCCCGATCAGTTTGCTGATTTCTTGATTGATTTCACGCAAATATTCAATGGCGGCTTGTTGAGATTGGGCGTATTCAATAATCACCCGGTTTTGCTGAACTTCCTGCTGCACGGCGCGCAGTTGTTCGATTTGCTGCTGGCTGACACCGCCGTTCATCTGTGCGGAACGAATTTTGGCTTGCAAAGTCAACAGCTCTTCAAGTTTGCTTTTGGCATTTTGATCAGCCTCCAACATCATTTTCGCGCGGGAATAACGCACAAAAGCTTCCGAAGCCAATAAATTCTCGATAAGGGTCTCCGTAGCCATTTTCAAGCTAGCAGGCATAGATTGATTAGAGATCGTCATCCTGTTTTCTCCTTAACCGCAACAACCCGAACCGCAGGCAGAAGCGTAGTTAATTCCAATGGACTGCGAGATCATTTCGCCGGCCATCTGGCAAATGGCGGTCAGGGCTGCTTGAGCTTGAAAATAAGCTATGACCGTTGGCTGCGAGATGAATTCTTGCCGCAGGCGTTCCAGTTCTGCCTGATCTTCCGGGCTAACCGCATTCAGCATCAGCATTAGTTGAAGCGAGCGCTGTTTTTCTTGAAAAGCCCGGATCGCCTTTTGGGCCGCTTCGTCGTTTTGTAGCTGTTCTGCGCAAGCTTCAAATTCCCTGAATTGGGGAGTCTCTGCAAGAGCGGATGCAAAATCGCGGGCAGCCCGAAGTACGACCGAAGCGGGAGCAATCTCTAAATCGCTTAATTCTTCGTTGTTCATGAATCCTCCTGAAAAACCTAAATCTGGAAGCAGGTGAAGACCCACAGATGATCTCGATTCGGGTATCACCTGCTGATCAATGATTAACCTGCGGGTACCGTTTCAATCGGGTAGATTTGTTCACCCAGTTCTGCCAACAGATCCAGCCCTTTGATCTCCTCCGGCAGCAGCGGGATTTGAACTACAGGCACTTTGAAGCGCTCGGCGATCTCGGCTAGATATTTCTCCTGCATTTGACGGCGAGCCGCGGTAAAAGGCGTTGTGGCCTGTTCCTCAGGAATGACCATGTTGGCAACGACCAAGCCGGGGCGGATACCGACTGTGGTCAATTCCTCAGCCGCCCGCCAGGCTTCCAAAACGGGGGTGGCTTCGGGGTACATCACGAATGCAAATGTGCTTTGCGCTGGATCGCGCATCATCTCAATCACTTGTCCAAAACGCTGTTTGGCGATATCGTCGGCTGCGCTGGCATCCACGGAAGCAAATACTTTTACATCAATCTGCTTGCTCCAATCCAGGGGGAGCTCGAGCAAGCGCAGGGTATGACCGGTTGGCGCAGTATCGAATACCACCGCCTGCCAGCCTTCTTGCGAGGCATATTCGATAAATTTATCAAAGGCGGCCATCTCCTCGGTACACGGCGATTCGAGTTCTTCCGCCATAATCTGGATTGCCGATTCTGGGCGTCCGCGCCGACGCGCATCATCTAAAATGCGGGTCTTGTACGCTTCTGCAGCGGCTTTCGGGTCAATTTTGACCGCCCACAGTTTATCCAATCCGGGGACAGGCTGCGGCTCATCTCCAACCGGCACGCCTAACACATCTCCCAGATGGGCAGCCGGATCGGTCGTCAGCAGGAGGGTTTTATAGCCCAGGCGAGCCAACCAGACTGCTGTGATGCAGGAAGCAATCGTTTTGCCCACCCCGCCTTTGCCGGCAAAGAACAAAGTCCGACGGTGACCATTGGGCTGAATTCTCGTCACCAGGTCGGCTTTATTGAGAGAAAATTTTCCATTGGAGGTCTTGGCGCTCACGGTAGGGGCAAAGGTTACCGGTATGCCGTCAAAAAATGCGCCAGCTACTTCGCGAAGCCGCTCGGTGCCCTTGATTTCACCCGATAAAAGCTGCATATACTTTTTGGGGTAGGGTAAATTTCGATCAATTACTTCCAGATAGCGCTTTTGCATTTCTGCCCGGGCGGCAAAGAGCGGGTTCTGAGTTCCTTCCGGAGGTATGATACCGTTGACAATCAACTGGAAGTTGCGGATCTGCAATTTGCTCAGTTCCTCAATTGCCCGGCGGGTTTCCTTGATCGAAATCGCTTCGGGATGCAGCACAAAAACAAAGGTGGTTTGAGACGATTGGCGCATGGCCGCCAGAGCGCGTTCATACTTAAATTTAGCCTCTTGAATGGCAGCAGCCGGGCCTAAGCAGGTTTGACCGCTGCCGGCGGCGGCTGCGTCAATGGATTGACTCCATTCCGCTGGCAGCTCTAATAACCGGATTGTGTGGCCGGTCGGGGCTGTGTCAAAAATAATCAGGTCAAAGTTTTCGTTCTTTTCGTTTGACAGATCGAGGAAGTCGGTAAAACGGTCAAAAGCAGCCACCTCAGCGGTGCAAGGACCGCTCATCTGCTCCTCCATAATCCGTACCATTTCAGCCGGAAAAACAGCCCGAATCGGCGTCATTGCCCGATCAATGTATTCTTCCGTGGCTTTGTCAGGGTCTATTTCCATGGCGAACAATCCCGGCACGGTGGCAATCGGTGTGATCTGATGTCCAATCGGCTGCTCAAAAACATCCGCCAGGTTGGAAGCCGGGTCGGTTGTGACGATCAGGGTACGCTTGCCCATCTCTGCGTAACGGACGGCGTGGGTGCATGCCATACTGGTCTTGCCCACGCCACCCTTTCCGGAAAAGAATATAAATTGTGTGGTCATGAATTCACTCTCCAATTAAGTAATTTTTTATTTCCAATAATGTAGGGTATGCGCCAATTTTGATCACTTTCCCCTTCACAACGGTAATCGGCAAAGCATCCATCTGTTTTTCGCGCACCAGTCGCATCACCTCTGAATTCTTGATGAAGGCGTGAGGGTGGCTGCTCATTTGGTAACGTTCAACGGATACATTTTCGCTTTTCAACGCTAAAATCATCTCGTTGACATCCAGTAAAGTTTGATCAAGGGTCGGCCCGCATAATCCGGTCGGGCAACACATCGGCGGATCGTAAATCTCCACCGTTGGAGACTCTGAGGGGGTAAGTTTAAGGTCTCGCATGATAAGGGGGTCGTTCATTTTAGTTCAATCTCCATTGAAATAATTTGGTAAAAAAATTTATCTCTTCTTGTTCGTAAAATACTGAGGACCGCAAGTGGGATTTCGGGGTTGAATTCGGTGTGGATCAAAGAAATCCCCAAATGCCTTGTTGAGCTGCATGATAGCCTCCAGGTTGATGGAATAATAAATCCAGCGGTTGTCCAGCGCATCCCGTTCGATATTGACCAACCCTGCCTTGCGTAGAATTCCAATGTGATGCGAAATCAAATTTGGCGCCATGTTTAGCTTTTCGCCAATTTCACAGTTACATTGGATTCCTTCCATCAGCAAATTAAAAATCAATAAGCGTTTTTCCTCTGAAAGAACCTTGAGCCAGTCAGCCAGTTGTTTTAGATTGGTTGGGCTCTTAATCACGGAGGAGTGTTGGTTGAGATAGTTCAACATACGTTGAATTATACGACCAATTGCTAATCTGCCAAGGGTGTTGTAGATTAGAAAATTTTAAACCATGGAGAGAAAATTCTTTAGAAGCAGTTAAAAGTTGACCGTTGAGCGCAAACTTGAAGGAAAAAAAGAAACGCCGACAAGGGCGTTGCGACTGGGATTGATTGAGCAGCATAAAACTACATCCTATGCCTTGAACGGGCTACATCTTTGTGTAGTCCGTTTTTGTTTGATGGGAGATACACTGTGAGCATACGAGGAAACCTGATGCTATCAATCTCCGACATAACCCTTAATGCAATTCGCACTTACACCCTGGCTGGGGGGGACTGAAGCAGATATCATTTTCTCCTACGGTCGGCCTGAGATAACGTTTGTAAGGGATAGGAAGCCCCTCCGGTTTTCCAATTTGCGCGTTGTTCAGTCCGAATCGTATAAATATTTTCCGTTCATGGACGGCGGCTTCAATTCAAGAA
The DNA here is from genome assembly GCA_938040735.1 of uncultured Bellilinea sp. Lineage (GTDB taxonomy): Bacteria > Chloroflexota > Anaerolineae > Anaerolineales > Anaerolineaceae > Bellilinea. The sequence continues at coordinate 4,522 of CALHYE010000005.1, read as the reverse complement.
AATTTAGTAAAAACAACTTCAATTTGTAAAGGAGAAAACAAAAATGAATAATCCAACTTCTCAATCTCAGAAAAATCGCCGCAGGCAGATTGCGGTCAGCATTGCGCCTGGTATCGTCCTGGGTACGGCGCTTGGCGCTGCGCTGGGCAATGTTGGGCTGGGTTTGGCGATTGGTATCCTCATCGGAGGAGTGGCTGCTATTATTAGGATTAAGAGAGTTTGATGCGTAAATGTGGTTGCTTAGGATTTGCCATCCTGATGATTTTGGTGGCTATTCTGTATGTTGCGCTTTTCCCACCTTATCAACCTTTGGCGGCAAGTGGAGCTTATGCTGTTGGAACAGAGCGTTACACCTACACGGATGAGCAGCGCACCGAACCCTATTCCAACATCGGCGCAGTTTAGAAAGGCGCTGCTTGCTGGGGCAAATTCTCTATAAAGAAGCGTCTCGCCAACCGGTTTCACCTGCTTCACAGAATTCAGTGCGTAAATTGCCGCTAGCGGTTATTCAGATTGTACGGCACACCGAAAAATGTATCACTGTCAATTATCTGCTCGATAGCCAGTCTATCCTTGTGCGAAGCATACCAAAAAGTGATGTCTGCGTTTGGTCCTGCTCCACAAGGATTGATGTCAACGCCCACCTGCCCAGGATTTACTGCCTCAATCTGGTGGATCACGTCCCGGCGCTGCTGAATGATTCTTTCCACCTCGGAAATAGGAGGCAACTGCTCGCAAGGCAGATAGTGATAGCGGTTGTCGTAGAGCGCATCATCAATCCAGCGTCTAACAAAATGGGTTTGCGAATCAACCAGCAAGATACCCGTACAGATTATTGACATCATTAGAAACGCTGCAACAATACCTGCCAGAATCCTTCGTTTGCTAGTCATTCATGGCCATCCTCCATAACAAATTTTGAAGATTATAGGCCGATTCTAGCAGAAATCCGTTCCGTTGAGAGATTTTGGACGCGATTTCCCAATAGTGTGCCTGACGGCAGGCGGCGGAATTTGCGGGAAAATGCCAAAGGCCGAACTCGCTTTCAGGGCCTGAGTCCTTTGGGCGAAGGTGCAGCCATTGTCCGTCCGTTGTAAACGGCATCGGGTGGCTTTTTGATCCACCAGATGGCTTACCGGAACAGCCGAATCCCGCTTGAGTTGTTAATTTACGCCAGCGGACTTATAAAATTTTTGCACAAAACGGCATGATTTTCAATTATTGCAACCAAATTATGGCGAATGTAACCACAACTTTTGGATAGAAAAAAGACACCAGCGGAGGTGTCTTAAGTTTCAGGTAGCGGGGAGTGGACAACGCCCCCCTACGGGGGTTCGAACCGCTCGGATTAAAAAAGACGCCGGAGAAGGTGTCTTAAGTTTCAGGTAGCGGGGAGTGGATTCGAACCACTGACCTCCGGGTTAAGAGAGGGAATGCTGAACCCGCACGATTTCACGAACAAGTACGCCGTTTTAGCTCGATTTCAGTTCTGCGTTCACGTTACTCCCGGCGAACTGCGTATGGCTTTGGTTGAGCATAGGATAGCAGATAGTCGTCTCGCTGTCAAATGCATTTATCCCAGCGAGCAACCCAGCAGCTTTTCGAAATTCTCCTGGTTTAACAATGCGACCTCATCCGACCTTTCCAGAAAGGGCTTCACGTCAGCCACGCTTTTCTTCCAGTCAATGTTTCGTAATCGCTGGCACAGGATATCCCGCCAGTTTTGCTCGTTTGGGGCGGCTCCGTCCCATCCGGTCTGCTGCAGCGCGTTCCGAAGAAGGGTGAGGTTTGGATCTGGCCAATCCGGATCGCTGAGATACCACAGCAGGTCATACAGATCGCGCCCTTTGACATAACGGCGTTGGAATAAAGCGTGCAGCTTGCCTGCAAGGAGCGAGGCGCGATCATGGTGCTGTAAGCGCAAGGTGACATGCCGCCGGATGAGGGTGGTCTCCAACCCCGCCCCAGCCGGCGGATTGGTATCGACTTCAATTTTTACAGCCAATACCTCATCTCTTTGTGCAGAAAGGCCAAACTCATAGAGAAGATTGTTGAATCTTACAAAAGCAGAGTTGACCGTCTTCCGGTCGTTCAGCTTGACCCCGACCTGATAACCTTCCTTTTCGAATTCAGCCTGCATGGCGCGCAAGTAGGCGCGGAAATCATAACTGGATTGCGATCTCTCCAGGGCAAAGTCCAGGTCTTCGGAAAAACGAGGCATGGCATACAAGAAACGCAGCGCTGTGCCGCCATGAAAAGCCAGGGGAACCATCGCCCCGGAGTGCTGCAGGCTCTCTAAGATTCTTGCCTGTAAATATTCCCGCACCAGGTTACGGCCAGCGATTGGATCGGCGACACCACTCAATAGCTGCTCGATATAGGCTTTCATAGGGTTTCAAATTCCCCTTCTTCACGGGCTAACGCCTGGATTGCTGTAATTGCGCGCAGTAGTTTGGGCTTCTTAATCTGCCGTGCAAGGCGATCAAGAAGCTGCCAGTCCAATCGATCCAGGTAATTCAGCCTCAACTCAGCGAGATAATCGAGCGTATCGCCTCCCGGCTCCAGGTATACCAGGTCTAACAAAGCTTTCTCTGGACTGGCGATAAACGCCTGCTGTTTCTCGCCGAGATCTACCAAACGATAGCCATCAAAAAATTCGGCCTGGATACGACGAAAGTCAAAAATACCCAGAGGCGTCTCCCAGTGCGCCGGTCGGCTGGTGGTGACACTGGTCGTCACCGGCACGTGCTCGGGGATCATGCCATAGTGAGCCAGCGCTGATTGCAGGCTGACATAGGATGCTGAAATCAAGCGGTTGGCGACCAAAAATGGATGGGGCTTTACCTTTTGGAAGGGGGGCGCCAGGCAATACAGACCGCGGCGCAGCTGGTAGATTTTGCCAACCTGCTTCCAGCGCGAGAGCTGGCGGCGGACCTCACGCGGGTTAACATCGCCGGCAAGCAGCAAGCCGGAATCGAAGACCGGCTCATCCTGGATGATTTCTACCAGTTCAGAAAATTCCATGCGGATAAGATACCATAAATGGCAACTTAATGCAATAGAATCTCCAAATTGTCTTTACAAGACGGATTTGTTGATCCAGCAAGAATTTTTTCCAGAAGGCTGTGATCAGGAATTGTCTCAGAGGCTAACTTATATCTGGTTGTAAAGTTCCGCCATTCGCATCAGTATCATCGCAATGTGTCCCGATTCAAACATGGCCGCCAAGTGACCTTCTGAAAAACGATCTGCGCGCACATGCGCTGTCAGCAGCTTGCGCAGGGTTTGCAGGTTGGCTCTGCGAAGCAGCTCACGATGATCCACCAACTGCTTCCCCTCCTCCCAATTCATCCAATCGAATGGCTGGATGAATCCATTTGAATAGAGTGCCTCTATAAAGTCAAGCACTTCAGTCGTGTAGTTGAAATGCGGAAATTCCCCATTTCGGATCATCCACTCACCATGCGAAAACTCTGGCTGCTCAAAGATTGGCAAGAATTCCAGTACAGCCTGGAGATTGTCAGGAGTTAATGGTGGATCCGCTTGCCAGAAGGTTTGCTTTGCGGACTCGATTAGCTCAAAGACATGCCAATCGTCATCTGCAGTGGTGCAACCTAATAAGCTGGAAATCCAGCGCCTCGGCAAGCCTGCTCGACCGTGTAGCGCGCCGACGGCCGCGCCAACGATGGCGGCTACGGTGTCATTGTCCTTGGTGTCATTAACCGCTCGGACGATCGCTTCCTCCGGGTTATCTCCATACTTTGCCAGGATATACAGCACGCAGGGCATGGTTTCCAACAAGTACGCTCCCGAGTGCCAGCGCTCGCAAGCCTCGAGAGTGGACCAGTTTTGCTCAAGCGCCCCGCGAACTTCCCGATCCACAAACCGCCACAGCGGACCTTCGTATGGCAACCCTGGATTTCGAGACGAGTAATTGGTGTCCCCTTCCAGCTCTTTAGCTGCGGTGACAAAGGTATCCACCCACCAGGCAGGTTCAGGAGCCTGTTTCAGCCGCAAGCATTCCCACAGGATGTGGATAAAAGCCACACAGCAGGCGTTCGATGCCCGGTCATTGTGGGTGATCATGCCAGCCAGAGCTGCATCCGCCCAGAGCTCTGTGGACGGCTGGCGCAGATGGGGGATCAGCACTGGTGCAATGCGCATCAGCCCGCCATTGCCGGCGGATGGCTGACCGGATTGTTCCCAGGGCAGCCCCTGATCTTTGTAACTGCGCAGGAAAGCTCTGACCGTGCTGCCGATGCCGAAAATTTGACGCTGGGTAAACTTGCGCGCCAGGTGATCGGGAATCAACCCGCCATCTTCCAGGAGCTGTTCCAGGGTCCAAAACGCCATTTGGGAGTCGTCTGATGGCAAACCTACCGGACGACCGTCAGCATATCGGTTGGGCAGGTAATCGCGAATCTCACCGTGTGACTGACGGCGAGCTGCAGGAAGCTGCGATTCGGTCGTATTGCCCAGAGCATCACCGATTGCCAGACCAAGCAGCATGCCTTCCACGCGC
>CALHYE010000004.1 GCA_938040735.1 uncultured Bellilinea sp. | reverse complement strand
GGAAATTAATCTTGAGTCGCCCGAATTTTTGGATGCGGTGATGGACCTAATCGAACAATCTTACCGTCAAACCGTTTAGGGAGGCAAACCCAAACCGATGAATGCAGCCATATCCCTCAAAAACTTGTGCCAGCCGCGCCCGGCGATCTTTGACCCGCAGCGGCGCGACACCGTCCTCGATCTCGGCGACCTGATCGCCGGCCGGATTGATCCCAATGCGTTCTTTGAAGAAAACTTTGTTACCGAAGGCATGAAAATCCTGTTGGAGTACGCCTTCAAGCGTTTGGAGGGCAAATCCGATCAGGGAGTTTTTCGCCTCAAGCAGGCGATGGGCGGCGGTAAAACCCACAACCTGATCGCGCTGGGTCTGCTGGCGAAATATCCCGCTTTGCGCCAAAAGGTGATGAGCGATTTTTACGACCCTGACCCACGCCTGGGCGAAGTTAAGGTGATTGCTTTCAGCGGGCGCGAGACGGATACTCCTTTGGGTTTATGGGGAGAACTGGCCAGCCAATTGGGCAAGAAGGATGCGTTTGCCGCGCATTACAGCCCGCTGCAAGCCCCCGGACAGAATGCCTGGGAACGGCTGCTCAGCGGCGAACGCCTGCTGATCTTGCTGGATGAACTTCCGCCTTATTTTCAATATGCCCGCGCCATTCAAATCGGCAATTCGGATCTGGCTCAGGTCACGGCTGCTGCGCTTTCCAACCTGCTGGTTGCCATTGGGCGGCCCGGCTGCGAACAGGTGGCGCTGGTGATCACCGATCTGGCCTATGCCTACGAATCGGGAAGCGCTCAAATTGCCGAGGTGCTGCGCGATTTTGAAAACGAAACCCGCCGCACGGCTATGTCGTTAGAGCCGGTGCGCCTCAATTCGGATGAGTTTTACCACATTCTGCGCAAACGCCTGTTTGAACGATTGCCTGATGAAGAGCAGATTAGGCAGGTAGCCCAGGCCTATCTGGATGCCTTGCGCAAAGCCCGTCAGATGGATTTGATCTCCGAAACGCCGGAGGAATTTGCCGCCCGCTTGCAATCCTCCTATCCTTTCCACCCCGGCATCCGCGATCTCTACGCCCGATTTCGCGAAAACCCCGGTTTTCAACAAACCCGCGGGCTGATTCGCCTGATGCGCATCATGGCCGCTCATCTGTGGTCGAACGGTGAGGCTGAACGCAAGTTGCTGCTCTCCGCGCATGACCTTGATTTGAATGACCAGCAGATTCGCACCGAAGTGGCGCAGATCAACAATACCCTCGAAAACGCCATCGCCCGCGATATCGCTTCGGAAGGCAGCGCCCTGGCCGAGCAGCTGGATGCCGCCCAGCAAACCCGCGATTTTTCCGACACCGCCCGTCTGCTGCTGATGGCCTCGCTGGCCAATATCCCCAACGCCGTGCTGGGGCTGAACATCCCTGAAGTGATTTACTATCTTGCCGAACCGGGGCGTGACCTTTCCCGCCTTAAAAGCGATGTGCTGCAAACTTTTGCCGCTCAGGCCTGGTATCTGCACAGCACGCGCGAAGGCAAGCTGTACTTCCGCAATGTCCAAAACCTGAACGCCAAGTTGGAAACGCTGGTGAGGACTTATCTGGATGAACAGGCCGAAAAAGAACTACGCGCCCGCCTGAATGACATTTTTGAACCCAAGCTCAAAGATGTTTACCAGCGGTTGTCAATTTTACCGCCCCTCGATGAAATTGAATTGAGTCCCGAACAAGTGACGCTGATCATCGTCCGCCCGCGCGCCGGCGGACTGGACCCTAAGCTGATCGGTTTTTACGAACAAGCCACCTGGAAGAACCGCCTCGCCATTCTGACCGGGCTGCGCGATACCTACAACCACCTGCTGGATGCAGGCAAGCGCCTGCGCGCCATCCAGCATATCCTCGAAGAGCTGAAAGCCGGCGGCGCTCCCGACAGCGATCCCCAAATGCAGCAGGCGCGCCAGCTGCAGGATCGTATTATGGGCAATTTTCATTCGGCGGTGCGTGAAACTTTTACCACCCTGTTCTTCCCCACCGGCGAAGGCCTGATGAACGCCGACCTGCTGATGCAGTTCAACGCCAACCGCTACGATGGCGAGGAGCAAATCCGAAAAGCGCTCAAAGAAAAAATGAAATTCACCGACGAAATTAGCGGCGAGAATTTCCGCAGGAAGTGCGAGGTGCGCCTGTTTACCCAGCAGTCCATGCTGTGGAGCGAGGTAAAGCGCCGCGCCGCCGCCAACCCGCTCTGGCAGTGGCACATCCCATCGGCGTTGGAAGACCTGAAAAAAGACTGCCTGCACAAAGACCTGTGGCGCGAACAAGACGGCTTTGTGGATAAAGGCCCCTTCCCGCCGCCCGAAACCAGCCTGACCATCAAAGAAATTCAGCGTAACGACGATACCGGCGAAGTGACCCTGCGCCTGACTCCCATCCACGGCGATGTGATTTACTGGGAAATCGGCGCGCCGGCGACCACCGCTTCCGCCAAGGTGGAAGGAGGTCAACTGGTTACTTCGGCTTTGCGGGTCTCTTTTCTATGCGTCGATTCGAGCGGCCAGCGGCAGACCGGCCAGCCGGTCGAGTGGAATAACCGCATCACCCTCAAGTATCGCCTGTATTCGGCTGGCGGACAGCGCCGCATGGAGTTGCGCGCCGCTCCGCCGGCGACGATTCGCTACACGACCGACGGCTCCGACCCCAAATTGAACGGCGGGCTGTATGACGGCGATTTTGTCATTCCGCCCGGGGCGGTTTTGGCGCTGGCGGTGGCTGAAAAAGACGGCATTCAATCTGAAACGCTGCGGGTGGAAATTCCGCGCGGCGGCGAGGAGGAGGTTAGGATTGATCCCCGGCTGCCCGCCACCCTCAACCGCCGCTTTAAGCGGGATACCACCCAGGAGACTTACCTGTGGCTGGAGCAGGCCGAAAAGGCGCAGGCTGAATTGATTGGGCTGACGCTGACCATCAGCCAGAGCGGCGCGGCGCGCGAGTGGGTGGAACTGACCGCTTCCGAAAGCAAACGCTGGCCACCCGCCATGATTCGCGAAGCGCTGGAAGCCCTGCGCAAAGCTCAGAGCGAGGGGCAGGTCAGCCTTGAATGCCAGAAAATCTATTTCCCCAGCGGGCAAAACCTGATGGACTGGGCGGCCGACCTGCGGTTGACGCTGCGAGCCGGCGAGGTGAAGCAGTGAGCCAGACCGTCAAAAACGAGGCGTTGGCCGGCATCCTCAAACGCTCCTTCGGTTTTGACCCGGCTGAAAGCCGGCACCACTTTCGCGTTTTCATCCCGCGCGCCGAGCGCGAAGTGACCATCAGCGAGCATCTGACCTGGAACGAGCGCGAAGGCTCCAGCCCGGTCAAAATGGCGGATGGGGTGGACGGGCAAATTCGCGTCATTCTGCCGCTGGCTAAGTGGAACGCGATTGTCGAACCGCTGCGCGCCGAGTTCAACCGCCGCCTGCGGGCGCAGGCCAAACCGGCCGGCCTGTGGCGGACGGGCGAAAACTGGGTGCGCCTCGATTTGGGTAAAGAACTGACTCTGCTGGCCTGGGCGATTGAGGATGCCGACCCAGCCTTGATTGACAACGCTGTGGCTAACTGGCTGGGCTTGTACCCCGAAGAACGCTGGTGGTTGTACACCCAAACTGCGGCGGCGACCGGTCACGCCGTGCAGGGGCGCGGGGTGGGCTGGCGTAAGGCGGTGCGCTACGCGCTGACCGAAAACCCGCTGGAGAATGCCCCCGCGCTGCCCGAATTTTACCGCCGCGCC
>CALHYE010000003.1 GCA_938040735.1 uncultured Bellilinea sp. | reverse complement strand
ACTTTTAGAGCCGTTTTGAGGTGGCAGAATCGGAATACTAAAAAATTACCACCAATTAACGGAGGATGCCATGTTGTTTAGCGCCGCAGTCAAACAGTTTATTGAAGAACGGATTGCTATGCGATACTCGCCGCATACCATCCGGGATTATGGGGTTACTTATAAAAAATTTCTAGCCTGTGTGGGAGACGTGGACATTCGTGCAGTCAACAAACAAAACATCGTCCAGTTCATGGCTTCTCAATCCAATATATCGGCAAAAACCCTACGCAACTATCATGCCGACCTGTCAGCGTTATGGCAATGGGCTATTCAGCAAGGAATTTGCAGCGAGAATCCGGTTCGCCAAATTAAACCGCCTATCGCAGAGAAGAAAACCATTTTACCTTTTTCAAAAATTGAGATTTTTTCAATTTTAGAGGCAGCAAACCACTCTTCCAATCCCTTCCAAAATCGAGCCATAATATTGCTGTTACTGGATACTGGTATACGAGCTTCTGAATTATGCAACTTGACAATAAATGACCTAAACAAAGCAACAAATCATATTTTAGTATTTGGAAAGGGAAAGAAAGAGCGGGACATTCCCATCTCAAAAACCACCTCTAATGCAATTGAGGAATACCTTCGATACCGAAAACCTAAAACGCCTAATTCGCCGTTATTTGCCAAAACCAATGGCAAGTATCTTGACCGGGTTTTGTTGGGACGAATTTTAGCAAGGCTAGGAACGGACGCAGGGGTAAGTCATGTTTTTCCTCATCGGTTCAGACATACTTTTGCAATTCAATTTCTGAGAAATGGGGGAAATATATATTCACTTCAAAAAATTTTGGGGCATTCAACTCTAGATATGGTGAAGAGGTATTTGGCTATTGCCCAACACGATCTTGATCGTGACCATGAGATCGCCTCACCAGTAAATCATTGGGGTTTAAGATAACTTAAATTCGAACCCCCGAATCACGGTTCACATCCGTGAGGTTCGGGGGTTCGAGCCCCGCCGCGCCCACTCCTTTTTCAGGTTCGGGCGTCCCCACAGGGGGGATGCTATTCCAGCCCCTCCGCGCCCACTTCTCTTTCAGGTTCGGGCGTCCCCACAGGGGGATGCTATTCCAGCCCCGCCGCGCCCACTCCTTTTTCAGGTTCGGGCGTCCGAATACATTGAACTCTGTTCTCCAAGTTGAACCAATAAATAAACTGATTTTCCCTTTCAAAATTGAAAATAATCTTTACAAAGATGTTACGGAGTTCGCGGTTATGCCTCCGTATAATTTTATTTAAAAGCCCTGTGGAGGCGAACGCTATGCGTGAAAAAATCTTCATTGTGGATGACAATGAAGTCAGCCGTAAACTGGTGGGCGGGATCCTCAAAAAAGAAGGCTACGAGGTGTACGCTGCCGCCAGCGCCACCGAAGCATTGACAGCCATCCCCAAAGTCATGCCGGATCTGGTGATTCTGGATGTGATGATGCCCGAAATGGATGGGTATCAGTTGTGCCGGCGTTTGAGAGACCGCCCGGATACTGCCCGTTTGCCGATTTTGATCCTCACCTCCCTCAATCAGTTGGAAGAACGGCTGAAAGCCTTTGAGGCTGGCGCGGATGACTTCATTCCCAAACCGTTTCAACCGCAGGAATTTCTAGCGCGGGTTCAAGTTGCCCTGCGGCGTTCTTCATTTTACCTGCCCTCGCCGACGAAAACCCAAGCCGAAACGATTGCAGTGTTTTCATTAAGGGGAGGCAGCGGGGTGTCCTCCATTGCGACCAATACAGCCATCGGTCTCAGCCAATTGTGGAAGAAACCGGTTGTGCTGGTCGATCTGGCGCTCGAAAATGGCATTTCTGCGTTAATGATGGATTTGCCCTTGCGCCATAGCTGGGCGGAGCTATCCAAAATTCCGGCTGAAGAGTTGGATCATGAGGTGATTTATCAGGTTTTGTTGAAACACGAATCCGGTTTGAACGTGCTGGCAGCCCCGCGCCGCCCCTACGAAGCCGAACTGCTGAACGCCGATCAGGTGAAGCAGGTTCTTGGCTTGCTCGCTCAGCAAAACGAGTACCTCGTGATTGACCTCCCCCACAATTTTTCGGAAACAACCCTTGCGGCTTTGGATCAAGCCGATCAAATTCTGCTGATCCTTTCGCCCGAGCTGGCAGCCGTGCAATGCGCCAGCATAGCGCTGGATGTTTTTGCCAAAGTGGGTTACCCGCCGGACAAAATTAAACTGGTCTTGAACTGGAACTTTAAGGGCAAAGGGCTGCCCAGAGAAGAAATCGAAAAAGCCCTTCAAAAACGGATCGAAATCGTCTTACCTTTTGCCGGCGATGAACTGGTCAATGCGCTGACAATGGGCAAACCGCCGGTATTTGCAATGCCGGAGAGCGCCTTAGGCGGTTTGTTTGAGGATTTTGCTTTCTACTGGAGTAAACCCGAACACAAGAAAAACCCGCCAAAGCCGTATTCTGAAGCCTTACTTCGGGTTCAAAAACGGCTGAAAGCCCGTCAAAAGTAAAACAGTTGGAGGGTGAATCATGATGAAAAGAACATCCTTTGAGTCAGGACAGGGATTGCTGGAATACGGGCTGATTCTGGTCTTAGCCGTGGTAGCCCTGATTTTGATTTTACAATTATTCGGCATAACCTTGCGGGATGTGTACTGCGCCGTCGTCAGCGTTTTCTCCAGCAGCGGAACGTGCGCGGTTTCCGCCAAACCGGCAGCCATTTGCGAGGATGACTTTACCCAGGGATTGAGCGGATGGCAAAACCGATTTGGAACAACCCCTATCCAGCCCGGCAATTTCTGCTGGAGTGGAGCAACTCAAACCTTCAATCAATGCTCCATGAAGCAAGAATTAAGAGATTATGTCATCCATTTGGAGGATGTGGTCATTGATCAAGGCTCGGGTTTTGGCGTATTCTTTCGGACAAGGTTCGGTCAGCAGGGAGCTTCCGGCTATATCTTCCAGTACGACCCGGGTATGAAGCACTACGGATCGCCTAACGGTTCTTTCCTGATTCGCCGCTGGATGAACGGTAAAGAAATTTGGAAACCGATAGCCGAAACCAGCATCCCGGCAGATTTTGCGGTTTACAAGACCCCCCACGATATAGACATCATCGTCAGTGGCGCCAAGTTTACCGTTCTGGTGGATGGAAAAAAAGTTTTAGAAGCCACCGATCATGTCTATAAAGACGGCGGGGTGGGTTTTCGTTCATGGAGCAACACAACGGCTTGCATCTCTCGCTTTTCGATTTTCGAGGCCAAGTGAACGGCAAAAGGGGCAGGAGGTAAGAATGAATTTTGAACAATCACCCTCGCTAAAAGATTTTCAAAATGGACTGCGGGAAGACTTGCCCCCCAAAAAACGGTTGACCCCCCAGCAAACGATCATTGGGATTTTGTTGATCATCGTCCTTCTTTTAGCCGCGCTGGTCTGGGTGCGCTCCGACAGCGCCCAGCTGGTGCGCGGCGCCGGCAGCGTGAAAGGTTTTGTGGTGGACGATCGCGGGCAGCCTTTTCAAGGGGAAATTTACATTCTCGGCACAGAGATCGTCGGCGTTACCGACTCCAACGGTTTCTTTCAGGTACAAGGCGTGCCGGCCGGTAAACAATATTTGATCGTCGCCGATCAAAGGATCGGGCATGAGTTCCAGATCGCGGTTCTGCCGGGTGAGATTTTGGATGTCGGCACACTCCGGTTTGTATCAACCGCTACTCCTTAACGATTGCGCTGACAGAGGTAAACTTTGATGTCCATCAACAGATTGATAAAACGATTGGCGTTTCGGTACGGGCTGACCGGTTTTGCTTTCGGCTGCCTGTTCCCCATCTTTGCGCTGGCGCTGGAACTCGCCCAGCGCGGAAATTTCAACGGTTGGATTTCAGTCATCGGAGTATTTGCTTCCAACCGGGTGATTTGGGTGGTAGCCTGCGCCCCATTGATTCTCGGCTTGGTGTTTTATTTTCTGGGCAGGGAAAAAGAAGCGCTCCTGACCATCAACCAGAAACTGGAAGATTCAGTCCAGGAACGGCTCGGTCAGTTGGATCAGGCTTATAAAACCCAATTCATTCTTAACCAGTTGCTGCAGGTTTCTTTACAAAACCTGCCCCTGAAAGAAACCCTGTCCCAATCGCTGGATCTGATACTGGAATTGCCGATTCTGGCTTCTGCGAAGCAAGCCGGCATTTTTTTGTACGACAAAAGCGCCAACAGCCTCAAAATTGTGGCTGAACGCTACCTTGACCCGTCCGCGGGCCAGTTCTGCCGCCTCGTGCCGGATGGGTACTGCCGCTGCGGAGCGGCGATGCGTAATCACGCCATCCAGTTTGTCACCTGCCAGAACGAAATCAGTTCCATTCAGCGCGATCAGTTTCATGGCAATTTGTATGTCCCGATTGAAGTGGATGGTCAACTGGAAGCGGTGCTGGCGGTTTATGTTGATGAAGACACGGTCAACGATGAAGGTTGGAACCCGCTGGATCTCGAATCGGTTGCCGGCGACCTCGCCACGATTTTGAAAAACCGGATCAATGAAGAAAAATTACGCCTGCACAGCGTCATTCTCAATCATATTACCAATGCCGTCCTGCTGGCCGATACTCAGGATCGCGTGGTTTGGGTCAATCCGGCTTACACGGATTTGACCGGTTACGCGCCCGAAGAGGTCATCGGAAAGAAGTTGGGTTATTCCCGCTCCGGCGCGCATGAGGATGAGTTTTATCTCCAGATTCGAGAGCAGGTCTTGAAGGGCGAACTCTGGCAGGGGGAATTGATTGAGAAAAGAAAAGATGGATCGCTGTTCATCAATCAGCAAACTTCCATCCCCCTTAGCGATGAAGACGGTTCTATCAAGTATGTGATTTCGGTGATGGAGGACATTACCGAGCGGCGCAAAGCCGAAGACGAAATCCGCCGTCAGAAACGTTATTTTGAAACGCTGGTGGAGAACTCCCCGATCGCCATCGTAACCCTCGATCACCAGCACCGCATCACCGGCTGCAACCCGGCTTTTGAAAACCTGTTTGATTATTCTCGGAGCGAGATTCAAGGCTGCAATATTGACAACCTGATTGCGCCGGAAGACGAATTGGAACACGCCAAATCCCTCAGCGCAGCCGTAGTCAGCCACGGCAAGGTTCATCTGTTTGGACGGCGGAAGCGCAAAGACGGCAGCCTGGTGGATGTGGAAATTTTCGGCGTGCCGGTAGTGGTGGACGGTCAACCCATCGGCGTGCTGGGCATTTATCACGACATCAGCGAATTACTGGAAGCCCGCCGCCAGGCCGAAGCCGCCGCCCAGGCCAAAGCCGAATTTTTAGCGAACATGAGCCACGAAATCCGCACCCCCTTGAACGCCATTATCGGAATGACCAGCCTGTTGCTGGATACCCGGCTGGACGCCGAGCAGAAAAATTTTGTCGAAACCATCCGCACCAGCGGCGATTCCCTGCTCACCATCATCAACGACATCCTCGATTTCTCCAAAATCGAAGCCGGTAAAATGGTGATGGAAAAGCAGCCGTTCTATTTGAGCGACTGTATCGAATCCGCTATGGATTTGCTGGCCTCAAAAGCTTCGGAAAAGGGATTGGATCTTTCGTACCTGATTCAGGAAAACACGCCTAATCGGTTGCTGGGAGATGTCACCCGCCTGCGTCAGGTGCTGGTCAACTTACTTTCCAACGCGGTCAAGTTCACCGAAAAGGGCGGCGTGTTTATTACCGTTGAGGCCGAAAAAATCAACGAGCCGAACGAGTACCGGATTCATTTTGCGGTACGCGATACCGGCATCGGTATTCCGGCAGAGCGCGTCAACCGCCTTTTCCAACCTTTTACCCAGGTGGACGCTTCAACCTCGCGGAGATTCGGTGGAACCGGTCTCGGCCTTTCAATCAGCAAACGCCTGGTTGAGATGATGGGCGGTGAAATTTGGGTCGAAAGCGAACTCGGCAAAGGCTCAACCTTTCACTTCACCATCCAGGCCGAAGCCGCACCCGCCACCCGTTGGCTGCCGCACCAAATCCACACTGACGAACTGGCGGAGCGCAAAATTCTCATCGTGGATGACAACGCTCTGAACCGCATGATCATCTCGCGCCAAACTGCCCGCTGGAAGATGAAACCCTACTCCGTCGCCAGCGGAGCGGAAGCCCTTGAATTGATTCGCAGGGGAGAGGCGTTTGATATTGCCCTGATTGATATGCAGATGCCCGAAATGGACGGGATAACCGTTGCAAGCGAAATCCGTAAACTAGCCGAAGGCAAAAACCTGCCGATGGTGTTGTTCACTTCGCTGGGTTACAAACCGGCATCCGCAACCGAAGAACTGTTCGCCACCGTGCTGTATAAACCGCTCAAACCGAACCAGTTGTTTGAAACCATCTATTCGGTACTGAACCACAAACCGCGCCAGGAACCCAAGAAACACACCGCTCCGGTCATTGATCACACCTTTGCGCAGCGCTTCCCCATGCGCATTCTGTTGGCGGAGGATAATCTGGTCAACCAGAAGGTGGCCATCGGAATTTTACAGCGGATGGGTTACCATGTAGATGTCGCCGCCAATGGCTTAGAAGCGCTGGAAGCCCTGCGCCGTCAGCCGTATGATGTGGCGCTGCTGGATGTGCAAATGCCGGAAATGGACGGCGAAGAAGCCGCCCGCGAAATTTGCCGGCGCTACCCCCCCGAACAGAGACCCATCTTGATTGCCATGACCGCCAATGCCCTTGAAGGCGACCGCGAACGCTATCTGGCCGTCGGAATGGACGATTACATCTCAAAACCAATCCGTGTGGATGATTTGATGCGCGGTTTGGAAAACGCCTATCACAAAATTAAGCGAGGTGAACATGTCTCTTGATTTGAGTACACTCAATTCCTACCGCGATTTTATGGGAGAAGACGCGGACAGTTTCATCGAGGATATTATCCGCTCGTACCTCAGCGACGCCCCTAAATTACTGGATACCCTAAGGGAGACCATTGCCAGCGGCGACGCCGCCCGTTTTGTGCGCTCCGCCCATACTTTGAAGTCCAACAGCGCCACGCTGGGCGCCGCTCAACTGGCTGCATTGGCGGCCGATCTGGAACAGGCCGGCAAATCCACCCCCCTGCCGGAATTAACCGATAAGGTTGACGCCGCCGGCGAGGAACTGGAGCGCATCTTACACGCCTTGAAAGATTATTTGAGTGGGGGCTAAAACCATCCGCAGCAGGCGCAGGCTCGCCTGAAACGGACGTCCAATCCTCTTGACAAAAATACTCATCGGTTTTATATTTTCTCGAAATTTGGTAAACCGGTGAGTATTTTTAAGTTATGTCCGTCCGCAACGCCATTTTAGGTTTGCTGTGTCAGCGCAGCCAATACGGCTATGAACTGCTTCAGGCTTTTCAAGCAGTCATGGGCGGGCGCGAAACATGGGAACTCAAACCCGCCCAGGTATACACCACCCTGACCCGCTTGAAGGAAAGCGGCCTGATCGCCGAAGAATCGCCCGAAAGCGAAGAAGACCAGGCCAGGCGCAGTTATAGCATTACGCCGGCCGGTAAAGAGGAATTGCGCCGCTGGTTTGAGTCGCCGGTCAAGGTGGAGCATCAGCGGGATGAATTCTTCCTGAAACTGATGCTGGCCATGGCAACCGGGCAATCCGACCCGCGCCGCCTGATTTACCTGCAGCGTGCCAGCCTGTTTCAAGAACTGCACCGCCTGACCGGCCTGCGGATGGAATTAGACCCATACACCGCGCTGGCGCACATCCTCCTGCTGGATCAAGCCATCATGCATGTTGAAGCCGATTTGCGCTGGCTGGACATGATCGAGAGCCGGCTGGACGAAGTCAGCCGTCAGCCGGCGCCGCAGCCGCAGCGGAGACCGCGCGGGCGGCCGCCCAAAACCAAATCGTCCAACTGGTCGTCATCCCATTGAAGTTATGGAGGCATCATGAATCACCCGCTTGTTCGCACCGAAAACCTGACCAAAATTTACGGGCAGGGTTCAACCGCAATCCGCGCCTTAGACGGCGTCAACCTTTCCATCCAGCCCGGTGAGTTTGTGGCCGTGATGGGTCCCAGCGGCTGCGGAAAATCCACCTTGCTGCATCTGATCGGCGGGCTCGACCGCCCCACCGGCGGCAAAGTCTTTCTGGACGGCGAGGATTTAACCGACCTCAACGATGACCGGTTGACCGCCATCCGCAGGCGGAAAATGGGTTTTGTGTTTCAGTTTTTCAATCTTATTCCGGTGCTGAACGCGCTGGAAAACACCGCCCTGCCGATGATTTTGGACGGCGTCCGCCCGGCTGAGGCGCGCCAGCAGGCGCGCGAATGGCTGGAACGGGTCGGCATCGGACATCGTTTGAATCATCATCCCTCGGAACTTTCCGGCGGCGAGCAGCAACGGGTTGCCATCGCCCGCGCCCTGGCCAGCGATCCCACCTTGATTCTGGCGGATGAACCGACCGGCAATCTCGATTCGCGCTCTTCGGAGGAAATTGCCACCCTGCTGCGCCAAATTTCCTCCACCTGGGAACGCGCCATCCTGATGGTGACGCACGACGCCCGCATTGCCGCCTACGCAGACCGGATTGTGTTCCTCAAAGACGGCAAAATTGTGGACGAAACCATTTTAGAACGCCGCAACGGTGAACAGACCGAAGCCGTGCTGGATAAAATGCGGGAAATTGGCGATTGAGCCGCCCTAAAAGGAGTACGCAATGAACCTGTATTGGACTCTGGCATGGAGATACTTAAGCGGGCGGAAATTGCGCACCGCCCTGACCACCCTGGCGATTACCTTTGGGGTGCTGGTCATTTTTGGCATGAACACCTTTCTGCCCACTTTTGTCAAAGCCTACCAGACTCAGATGATGGCGGCAGCCGGACAAGTGGATGCGACCATCACCCACAAAACCGGTGAGGCTTTCGATCCTTCGCTTCTGGAAAAGGTGCGGGCAGTCGAAGGGGTTGAGGTTGCCAGCGGCTCGCTGGAGCGGATCATCAACCTGCCGGCCGATTACTTTGATAACGACCCGCAAACCTTTGACCGCATCACGGCGCTGATGTTGAAAGGGATTGACCCTGTGACAGCGCGCCAGATGATCGCCTACAACCTTGTGGAAGGGCGTTTCCTTGAACCCGATGACCGCGGGGCGGCGGTCATTAGCCGCTCGCTCGCCCGCGAAATTGGCCTTAAACTGGGCGATACCCTCAGCCTGCCCACCGCCACCGGCATTGCCGATTTGCAAATCATCGGCATTTTGCCGGAGCGGATGATACCCGGCAATGAAGAAGTGCTGACAACTCTCAGCGAGGCTCAACGGCTGATGAACATGCCGGACAAGATCAACCTCATAGACGCCAATTTTGGCACGCTGGATGAAGCCCGCCGCGCCGACATTCAAAACCGCATCCTCCAAACCCTCGGCGATGCATTCAAGATCGGCGCGCTGGAGACCGGCTCGGAAATCTACACCAACCTGAAAAACTCCCAGATGATTTTTGTGCTGATGGGTTTCCTGGCACTGTTGATGGGCGGCTTCATCATCTTTAACACCTTCCGCACCATCATCGCCGAGCGCCGCCGCGATATTGGGATGCTGCGCGCCTTGGGCGCCAACCGCCGCACCATCCGCCGGCTGATTCTTACTGAAGGACTGCTGCAGGGGGTCATCGGCACGGCGGCCGGCCTGGTCTTGGGTTATCTGTTCGGCTTGCTGATGCTGCAGTTGATTGCGCCGATCGGCCGGCAGTTTTTAAACATCACCATCGGCGCGCCGCAGATTTCGCCGGTTCTGCTGATCGCCTCAATCGCGCTGGGGGTGGGCATCACGGTTGCCGCCGGTCTGATTCCGGCTTACTCGGCCTCGCGGATTACCCCGCTGGAAGCCCTGCGCCCCTCGCTGGGCAAGGTCAATTTCAAGCGGGCTGCCAATGCGTCGTTTTGGGCAGGCGTCGTCTTGATGGCGCTGGCTGCCGGGATTTTGTTCAGCCGGCAGGCCGCCCTGATCGGTCTGGGAGCGGTGATGTTCATTGGGTCGCTGATCCTGATGGCGCCGGCCCTGATCAACCCCATCGCGGGGATGTTCGGCAGCCTGCTGGCGTTGATCTTTGCCCGCAACGGCACGGCTCAATTAGCCGAGGGCAACCTCAGCCGCCAGCCCGGCCGTGCCGCCGTAACCGCATCCACCACCATGATTGCGCTGGCTGTCGTGGTGATGATGGCTTCGATCCTCTCTTCGGTTGCTCTGACCTTCACCCGGATTATGGAAAAAAGTTTGGGCAGCGACTACCTGTTGGTTCCGCCCACTTTGGCGGTGTGGGGCTCCAACACAGGCGCCTCGCCGCGGCTGGCTGAGGAACTGCGCCAAATTGAGGGAGTGGAACTGGTCAGCGCGCTGCGGTTTGCGGCTGCCCAAATTGGGGATATTGCCGTGGGCGTGATGGGAATTGACCCGGACGCCTACCTCCAACTGGAAGCCCTCACCTTCACAACCGGCGATCCGATCGGCGCTTATCAGGCGCTCAAAAACGAACGAGCCATGATCATCAACGGCGTGCTGGCAACCGCTTCGGGCATCCGCGTGGGCAATGAGGTTGAGTTGATGACTCCCAGCGGTCCAAAGACCTACCGTGTGGTTGGGCTGGCTACCGATTACCTGAACGCCAAGACAACCACCGTCTACATCTCCCAGGCGAATATTGCGCTGGACTTTGGGCGCCAGGAGGATGTCTTTTATCAGATCAATCTCAAGCCGAATGCGGATCGGCAAAAGGCGGAAAGCGCCTTTATGACCTTGCTGAAAGACTATCCGCAGTTCAAACTGTTGAACGGCAAGGCTTATGTGGAAGAAAACGCGCGGATGTTCGAGGCGGTCTTCATCGCCATGTACGCCATGGCCGCCTTTCTGGCAATTCCATCGCTGATCGCCATGGTCAACACCCTGGCGATTGGCGTGCTGGAGCGCACCCGCGAAATCGGCATGTTACGGGCGGTGGGCGCCAGCCGCCGGCAGGTGCGGGCGATCATCCTCGCGGAGGCGTTGATTCTGGCGGCGATTGGGACGGCCTTTGGGATTTTAGCCGGTCTTTACATGGGAATCATGTCGGTCAAAGCCTTCGAGGCGATGGGCTTCCCGATGGAGTACCTCTTCCCGGCCGGCGGCATTCTGGCGGCGGCGGCGGTCGGCTTGCTCTTCGGCGCTTTGGCGGCGGTCGTGCCGGCGCGTCAGGCAAGCCGTTTGGATGTGGTCGAAGCCCTGCGCTATGAGTAAGGCTTGAACCGGGGATGGATTAACGCTGCCGCGAGCGAGCGCGGCGAGCGCGGCGGTCTCCCGCAGGGCCGTTGCGGAGGTCAAGCGCGCCTCTTTGCGGTCATCTTCTCGCGCCGAAAAGGCCGATTGAAATCAAATGACAAACGGTAACCGCATTCTTCTTTTGCTCAAGACCCCGTCCGCCTCAAACATCCTTTGCGCCCCCGTCGTTCAAATTCCCGCAGCGGGGTTTATTCATCGGTCTGGTTCAGTTCGCTTTTTCGGGCTAATTCCAGCAGGTCAAAAAGGGAGATTGTGAAAAGAATTATTTTCTTTGCGCCATTTTCCAGGATGGCTTCTCGCGCGTCCTTCTCATTCTCCGCCACGGTGGTCACGAGGGTCGGTTTTTCGCCATCGGCAACCACATGCAGATAAATATGGTAGTCCTTGGGTTCGGCATACCACGCCCCGCAGCGGAGCGCGACCGAGATCAGGTCGTTTTCGGTGTCCATTTTTTGGATTTTCCTCTTGTCAAATTGGGTTTGATCTTACCGTAACCGCAAGGATCGGTCAATATTTCTCATGAAACGGCATTTTCAGGTCAGAATCTGACGCTCTCCAGGGGGGTTGATTCGGACTTATTCCGCTCCCAGCCGCCGCGCAATCTCATCCCACAACGGGTCATCGGCAGGCCGCTCTTCCAGCCGGGAAAGCAGTTCAAACTTGAGCTCTTCGCGCTCCCGCATTTCGGTTTCGTACCAGGCGATCAGGTCGTCCATTTACGGGGAAGACGGCCACAGGTCGGGTTTGACGGTGCAATCCTCGCAGATGCACAGCCGCGCGCCGTCCGCCTTTCTGATCCACACCGGTTCGGTCATGATCGGCATGCCGCAGTACTCGCAAATGAGATAGTCGTCCATTTAACCCTCCATTGAATGAAAAAATAGTCGTTAATGCCCTTACGGGCATTGATTGATTCGGACGGACTGGATGGTTATCGTTGTTGCCGTAGGGCTGTTCTAGTCTTAATGCCCTTACGGGCATTTATTGATTCGGACTAAAGGTAGCAACAGTTTCATCTAATTGCAGTACGTCTTAATGCCCTTACGGGCATTTATTGATTCGGACAAAACCAGAGATAACAAAATTATCTGAAATTATTGCAGAAGGTCTTAATGCCCTTACGGGCATTTATTGATTCGGACAAACTTCCGT
>CALHYE010000002.1 GCA_938040735.1 uncultured Bellilinea sp. | reverse complement strand
CTTTTTTTCATCCGATTATTCCACCACGCAAACTAAACCTTTCAGGTAAGCGCTTTCCGGAAAATTCAAAGCCACAGGATGATCACCGCTCTGGCTCAATACCTCAACGATTCTGGCATCTACCCCAGCATCGAGGGCTGCATCCGCCACAATTTTCTGAAACAAATCTCTGCTAATCCCGCCTGAGCAAGAAAAAGTGACCAGAATGCCACCGCTGCGCAATAACTTAAAACCCAGCAAATTGATGTCTTTATAAGCTCGGGCTGCTTTTTGAGCCTGCGCCGAAGTTGGGGCAAATTTCGGCGGGTCCAATACAATCAAATCAAATTTTTTGTTCCGATCCCGTAACAGCCGCAATTCCTGAAATACATTTCCTTCCAGCCATTGATTTTTGGCTGGGTCAAATCCGTTCAAGATCAAATTCTCTGATGCCAGATGTAAAGCTGTTGCCGAAGAATCAATTGAAAGCACACTCTTCGCCCCACCAGCCAACGCTGAAAGGGTGAAACCTCCCGTGTAGCAAAAAGCATTCAGCACTTCTCGGTCTCTGGCTAACTCGGTCAATCGCTGGCGATTCTGGCGTTGGTCAAGGTAAAAACCGGTTTTCTGACCGCCAATCACATCTACCCAGTATTCAATGCCGTTCTCAATAATTTTAAGGCGTGCAGGGACGCCTTCCCCCCGGATTACCCCCTCGCGGAACGGCAAACCCTCCAGTTGCCGCACTTCCACATCTGAGCGCTCTACCACCGCCTTACAAGCAGTGATTTGCTGAATCTGATCCACAAGAACATCCCGCCAGTATTCCGCTCCAGCAGAAAGAATCTGAACTACCGCCGTTTCGGGGTACAAATCCACAATTAAGCCGGGGATTCCATCCGCCTCCCCATGAATCAAACGGTAGGCATTGGTTTTTTCAATGAGATTCAACATTTTGCGTAAATGAGCCGCGGCTTCAATTTTTCGGACAAAAAATTCAGGGACAATTTCCTCATTTGAATTAAAGCTCCAAATCCGCGCGCGGATTGAGGAATGCGGGCTGTATGCTGCCCAGCCGAGCGGTTCTCCCTGATAACCGCATACTTCCACCGTCTCACCGGGCTGCGGATCCCCTGTTACGGAAGCCACCGCCCCGGAAAAGATCCATGGATGACGCTGAAGGACAGATTTCTCTTTTCCTGTCTTGAGAATAATTCTTTTTTGGATCATTGTCTATCCGCAATCACTTTTCGCCAGCCATTTTTCTCAGAGTTGACTCATCAATAACTTTAATCCCCAATTCCCGCGCCTTGTCCAGTTTCGATCCAGCGTTTTCCCCGGCAACCAGATAGTCGGTCTTTTTAGAGACGCTATCGCTAACTTTCCCACCCAACCGTTGAATATATTGCTTAACCTCTTCCCGGCTAAACCCGGGCAGCGTCCCGGTAACAACAAAGGTCAAATTTTGAAAAGGTTGATTTTCAGGTATGACCGAAACTTTTTCGGCAACCGGCCATACCCCCACTGATTTTAACTTTTCCAGTAATTGGCGATTCGACGGACGGTTGAACCAATCTACAATCGCCTGAGCAATGTTTGGGCCGACCCCTTCTATCCGTTGTAGATCTTCTAATGTTGCCCGGCTCAGCTCATCTAAATCAGAATAATGTTTGGTCAAATCATTAGCCAGAACTTCACCCACTCCACGAATGCCCAAAGCAAAAATTAAACGCTGCAACGGCCGGCTTTTGGAATCCTGAATGGCCTGGAGCAAATTCTCCGCCTTTTTGTCGGCAAATCCTTCCAGTTTCAGCAAATCTTCTTTCTTCAAACGATATAAATCCGCCACATCTTTTACCAAACCCGCCGCAATCAACTGTTCCACAATCCGAATCCCCAGTCCAACAATGTCCATCGCTCCGCGGGATACGAAATGCTCCACATTGCGGATTAGTTGAGCCGGACAGGCCGAATTGACACAGTACCAGGCCACCTCTCCTGCTACATGCTCAACCGCTTGACCACAGGCCGGACAAGTTTTGGGCGGTTCAAAAATCTTCTCCTCACCCGTTCTGGCATCCACCACCGGTCCGATCACATAAGGAATGACATCACCGGCCCGTTTGATCAAAACCCGGTCACCGATACGGATATCTTTCTCAAAAATGTAGTCGAAATTATGAAGCGTTGCCTGCTTGACAACCACACCGCCCACTTCAACCGGCTCTAAAATAGCCGTTGGAGTCAGCACCCCGGTTCTACCAACGTTGATTCCGATCTCGAGCAGGCGAGTGGTAACCTCGCGCGCTGGAAATTTGAAAGCCAACGCGCCGCGCGGGTCTTTGCCAACCACCCCCAAATCCGCGGCAAGCCGTAAATCATTGATTTTGATGACCATTCCATCGGCTTCATAGGTTAAAGTATCCCGTTTGTCCGCCCATTCTTCGCATACCCGAATGGCCTCATCAATACTTTTGCACAAACTGACTTGATCGCTGACCGGAAAACCCCAATCTCGCAAGCGTTCAAGAGTTTCCCACTGAGTTTCCGGCACAGGCTGGTCGCTTTGAACAATTTGATAAACCAGCAATCTGAGCGGACGCGATGCGGTTAATTTTGGATCGAGTTGACGCAATGACCCAGAAGCCGTATTGCGGGGGTTGAGATAGGGTTTTTCCCCCTGTTCTATCAGACGCTGGTTGAGAATTTCAAAATCCCGGATATTGATAAATGCCTCACCGCGAACAACAATTCGCCCCTCAGCCGATGCGCCATTGGGGTTGACCGGAATTTGAATGGGAAGGGATTTGATCGTCCGTAAATTTGCGGTAATGTCTTCTCCCACCTCACCGTCACCACGACTGGCGCCCAACACAAATTGCCCGTTGTGGTAATGAAGCACAACCGTTAAACCATCAATTTTGGGCTCCACCACAAAATCGGCATGGAGAACTCGCTCATCCAGCCGAACCAGACGTTCAAACCACGCCCGCACATCTGCCGCGCTAAATCCGTTGGCAAGGCTTAAGATTGGAGCAGGATGACGAACTTTGACAAATCGCTCTAAAGGTTCGGCCCCAGCCCGTTGACTGGGCGAATCGGGGGCTATCCATTCAGGATGCTGAGTTTCTATTTCCAGCAGTCGCTGCATCATTCGGTCATATTCCCAATCACTGATGATCGGCGAGTCCAAAACATGATAGCGGTAGGAATGATAATTTAGTTCTTTTTTGAGCCTTTCATATTCTTGCTTCAAAGAGTCTTCACCCATATCGTGCTCCTCCGAACCAAATTATAGCAGGAAGGCAAAACCAATATTTGGGATTCTCGTATACAATCAAAGGTGAAAAATCAAAGGATCGGGTAATTTTCAGACTACAAATATGAGTTTTGTCAAATTGTCATCCCCTCTGGAAAATGTTACACTGAATCTTAGTTGGAGGTGCCCATGAGCGCATGGAAAATTATTTCTTTGATCGTCGGAGGAATTTTAATCTTTTTCGGGGTTTTATTTATTTGGGGTTCCACCGGCGACCAAGGCACGCTGGGCTGGATTCCGATTGGGATCATTACGGTTGGAATTGGTTTGGCGTTGGTGTTTCTGGCTACGCGAAAACCAGCCAAACCTGACGAAACCAACGTGACTTTGAAAATTGACCTTCCCGGAAATGTTAATATGGATGCCATCAAATGCCGTTCATGCGGTGGAACTTTAAAGCCGGAAGACATCAAAATGGTCGCCGGAGCGCCAGTGGTCACCTGCCCTTATTGTCATACCACTTATCAGTTAACCGAAGAACCCAAATGGTAACGCGGGAGGGTGCGATGCGAACTCTTCGTCTGTTTTTCTTGTGGTTGATCATTGCAATGATGCTCGGTATGAGCATCCAACCTGTCCACGCCCAAAACCTGTCCTTTGAAGTCCCCAAACAAGAAGTAGTTGTTTTTGTCAATAAAGATGGCAGCATCAGCCTGGATTACACGATTACCTTCAAAAACCTGCCCGGACGGGATGCAATTGACATCGTGGATATCGGGCTGCCCAATTCAAACTACGACTTAAAATCCATATCGGCTGAGATTGACGGCAAACCTGCTACCCTCATCCGCCCTTCGGAGTATGTCAAGCCGGGTGTAGAAATCCATTTGGGAAGCAATGCCATTCGCGCCGGTCAGAGCGGCACTTTGCATGTCTATGTTGGAAAAGTTGACCGCGCGTTGGGTAAATCCACGCTTCAAGAAACCGAAGAATACGCCAGCATCGTCATCACTCCGAATTATTTTGGTAGGGATTTCACCCGCGGCACAACTGAATACTATTTCACGATTGTGCTGCCGCCCGGTTTGAAACCCGAAGAGCCCCGCTACCACACCCCCTCTGGCAACTGGCCGGGCAGTGACGAACCGGTTGAAACCGGCTTTGACGATCAGGGAAGGGTTTATTACACCTGGTATGCGGATAAAGCAAACGCCTACACAACCTACAAATTTGGGGCTTCTTTCCCCATCCGCCTTGTTCCCGCTCAGGTAGTTGTTGCCACCGAAACGCCCAACCCTCGCACCGTTGACATCGAATCAATCTTTGGTTTTTTGTGCACGGCTGGATTTGTGGGTTTCTTTTTCCTCATCCCCATTTTATCGGCTGTCGCGGCACAGCGGCGCAAACGGCAGTACTTGCCGCCCAAAATCGCCGTTGAAGGTCACGGTATCAAGCGCGGCCTAACCGCCGTTGAAGCCGCAATCCTGATGGAGCAGCCTTTGGATAAGGTACTCACCATGATTTTGTTTTCGGTGTTGAAGAAAGGGGCTGCCATCGTCGAAAGCCGCGAACCGCTCGCCTTGAAAATCAGCGATCCTTTGCCCGAAAACCTTCAACCCTATGAGTTAACTTTCCTCGAAGCCTTCAAGCAAACCAACAAAAAGTTGATGGAAACGAAACTACAAGACACCATCATCGGGCTGATCAAGTCGGTTTCTCAAAAAATGAAAGGCTTCAGCCGCGCGGAGACCATTGATTACTATAAATCAATCGTGGAAAAAGCCTGGCAGCAAGTTCTTACCGCCGAAACGCCCGATGTCAAGTCGGATGTCTATGAACAGGTCATGGATTGGACAATGGTGGATCGCCGCTGGGATGACCGTACCCGCGAGGTATTCCAGACCGGTCCGGTGCGTGTTCCCACCTGGTGGTGGCGATATGACCCGGTCATTCGCAGCGCACCCTCAAGCAGCGGCGGTGGGATGGCAAAAACCACCCTACCTACCCCGAGCGGCGGCGGCAGCGTTACTCTGCCCAAACTACCCGGTTCTGACTTTGCCGCCTCAATGGTCAAGGGCGTTCAATCCTTCTCGACGGGTGTTTTAGGAAATGTCAACACCTTCACCGAACGGATTACCAACAAAACCAATCCCCCGCCAAAACCCTCCTCCTATAGCAGTCGTTCGGGCGGAGGTGGCGGCGGCTGTGCCTGTGCCTGCGCTTGCGCTGGCTGCGCTTGCGCCTGTGCCGGCGGCGGACGCTAAACCGGAGATGGATGATGTCTTTCCTTTCGAATCACTGGATTGAAAAACTGCGGGGAACATTTTCCTCTTCAGGTATAGATTTTCCGCCACCTGCAGGCCTTTACTCATTTTTGATTGAAGAAAATGGCGGAAAAGCGCGCCTTCATTTGCGGATCGAATCCGATCAAAGCGGAACGCTGCTGATCAATGCCAGCCGCATCTTTCACTTCAACCCATCCGCTGCGCTCATGGCTTATCTCGCCCTCAGTAAAATCCCCGAAAATCAAGCAATCGGCTGGTTGACTCGCACCTTTCAGGTTTCTCGTCAACAAGCTGCCCAGGACTATCTCTCCTTTATCGAGCAACTGAATGCAATAATCCAGCCAGATGGGGTTTGCGCCGTTTGCGATTTAGAAATCGAGACCATCCCTCCCTTTTCAAAACATCCAACCCGTCCGTACCGGATGGATTTGGCAATCACCTACCGCTGCAACAACGCTTGCGCACACTGCTACAACGCTCGATCGCGCGCATTTCCGGAAAAAGATACCCAATTTTGGTACTCGGTTTTGGACAGGCTTTGGGAAATTGGCATTCCACACATTGTATTTACTGGCGGTGAGCCAACCCTTCGCGATGATCTTCCATTACTAATTGCCCACGCCGAACGCAATGGACAGATCACCGGCATCAACACCAACGGCAGACGCCTGCAAGACGCCGCTTTTCTAAATCAATTGATTGACGCCGGTCTGGATCATGTTCAAATCACTTTCGAGTCACATATTCCTGAGATTCACGATCGCATGGTTCTTCACAAAGGCGCATGGCAGGAAACCTTAGCCGGCCTGAAAAATGCCCTCCAATCCCGACTCTTTGTAATGACCAACACGACGTTGTTGAAAGATAACGCTCCCTTTTTGAGCGATACGCTTGATTTACTGGCGGAAATTGGCGTTCCAACCGTAGGATTAAATGCCCTGATCTACTCCGGGCGCGGACGAAATGTTAAAACCGGTATCCCCGAAAGTGAATTACCGGCTTTGCTAGAAATTGCCCGCTCCAAAACGAGCCAACACAACCAGCGTTTGATCTGGTACACCCCAACCGAATATTGCAATTTTGACCCAGTCCAAATGGAATTGGGGGTTAAGGGCTGTACCGCAGCCCTGTACAACATGTGCATCGAGCCAGATGGGAGTGTGCTCCCTTGTCAATCCTATTACCATTCGCTTGGAAATATCCTCAACGATTCATGGGATCAAATCTGGAATCATGATCTGGCACGATCGCTAAGAGAAAGGCGTAATTTACCCGCCAAATGTCAGGATTGTGCATTAGTGGTTGAATGTGGCGGCGGATGTCCTCTCGCCCGCGAAGCTTTACAAATCCAACAAAAAGTCATCCACTAAAAGGGGAGGTTGCCATGTTCAATCGAATTCGAGAGACAATTAATCGTTTTTTACAACCCGTCCAGCCATTGGAGGCCGGAATTTATACGTTCAACGCACCGCTCGAAGCAGCCTTTCCTTATCGCCTTCATCTGCGGATCGAAGGGGACGGGAGCGGCGTTCTCATCATCAATGCCTCAACCGTGCTTCACCTCAACCAGACTGGGACGGAGTACGCCTATCATCTCATTCAGCAGCACACCGAAGAAGAGGTTGCCCGTGAATTATCCAAACGCTACCGCGTCAGTAAAGAACAAGCCCGACAAGATTTCATCTCCTTCCGCGACCGCTTGATGACTTTGGTTGAAACAACCGACCTTGACCCGGTAACTTATCTGGAATTTGATCGCGTTAAGGTACATGAGCGCCGCTTGAACGCTCCATTGCGGTTGGATTGCGCCTTGACCTATGCTACCCCCCATCCCCGTACCGCCGGCTCAACACCGGTTGAGAGGGTAAAACGGGAATTACTGACCGATGAATGGCAAACCATTTTGGAAAAAGCCTGGAAAGCCGGCATTCCGCACGTCATTTTCACGGGCGGCGAACCTGCTTTACGCCCAGATCTGGTTGATTTGGTTGACTTTGCAGAAAAACTGGGCATGGTAACGGGCGTGCTAAGCAGCGGATATCGCTTTTCAGAACATAAATTTCTTTCGGATATCCTCCAGGCAGGGCTGGACCATTTGATGATTGTGCTGGATGAAATGGAAGAATATTGTTGGGAAGCCATACGGGACGCCATTGCATCCGACCTGTTTGTGACCGTCCATCTGACCATCACCAGCCGCAATCAGGATCGCGTAACTGAAATTCTCGGAAAATTGGTTGAATTGAATGTTAAATCGCTCAGTCTTACCGTTGAAGATCTCTCCCTGAAACCCGTCCTTCAAATGGCTCAGGAGCAGGCGTATGTCCACCAGATGTCTCTGGTTTGGGATTTGCCGGTGCCCTATTCAGAATTGAACCCCATTGATCTGGAATTACAAACGGAAGATAAGGCAGAATATTATGAGGGAGCAGGCAATGCCTGGCTTTATATTGAACCGGACGGAGATGTACTGCCCGCACAGGGCAAAACCACTCTGTTGGGTAATTTTCTCACCGATGATTGGGCAACAATCTGGCAAAACGCTCAAAAATTGAATCAAACCGAGACATGGTAGATTGGCATCAACGATATCAACAGCAAGCCCAGTGGACTGCTCAACTCAGAGCATACCTGACTCAGAGAGCCGGTATACAACCGCATCATCGCGTAGTAGAAGTTGGTTGTGGTGGTGGTGCAGTCTTGCGGGATTTTTCAGCCGGCAGCCGAATTTTTGGATTGGACATTGATTTCTTCAGTCTTGAAGCCGCCAGCGCCTTATTACCTTACGCCTCGCTGGTTTGTTCAGATGCTCACTTCCTGCCGTTTTCCTCTCGCAGCATGGACTTCACCATTTGTCATTATTTTTTAATGTGGGTAAGCGGGACAGAAGTTCTGGAGGAAATGATCCGCATTACCCGCCGGGGTGGCGCTGTGATAGCCATGGCTGAGCCGGATTACGGGGGCAGGATTGATTATCCATCATCGCTGTCCACCATTGGGCATTATCAAACTCAATCTTTACGCGATCAAGGCGCAGACCCTCTCACAGGCCGTAAGATTCGCGCGTGGTTTCAGGCTGCCGGACTCATCAACATCGAAAGCGGAGTCATGGCTGCTCAATGGACTAAGGATCAACCGCATCCACAAGAATTCGATTTGGAATGGGACGTCATTCGTACAGATTTAGAAAAGTATTGTCCACCTGACGAAATCAAAGCGTTAGAAAAAGCCGACCGCCACGCCTGGCAAGAAGGTTCGCGCGTCTTATTCGTCCCAACCTTTTATGCAATCGGTTTTGTTCCATAAAAATTATTAATCCAAAATTTATGGATGGATCAAAACAAAAAGTCTATATTAAAAAATAAACTTAACATCGTGAACAGGAGAATTGAAAACATGGCATTGATTAAGTGGGAAGATCGCTATTCGGTAAAAATTTCCAAATTTGATCATCAACATCAGCAGCTCGTCAGCATGATCAATCAATTGTACGATGCCATGAAGGTTGGTAAAGGGCAAGTCGAATTAGGAAAGATTCTCGAAGAGTTAGTTGACTATACCCGTAAGCACTTTTCGAGCGAAGAAGCGCTCATGCTCAAGCACGCATACCCTCAATACGCTGAACACAAAGCATCTCATGATCGCCTGACCCACCAGGTGATTGACTTTAAGAATCAATACCATGAGGGAAAAATCGGTTTAAGTATTCAGATGATGAATTTCCTCAAAGAATGGTTGGTCAATCATATTTTGGATGAAGATAAAGCCTACAGCAATTTTTTTGAAGCCAAAGGCGAAAAATAAAATATCCAACGAAAAGGTTGCCAAACCAGAGTTTTCAGAATATAATAGCCATCGGATTTCGGGGCGTGGCGCAGTCCGGCTAGCGCGCTTGCATGGGGTGCAAGAGG
Organism: uncultured Bellilinea sp.; assembly: GCA_938040735.1. Taxonomy (GTDB): domain Bacteria; phylum Chloroflexota; class Anaerolineae; order Anaerolineales; family Anaerolineaceae; genus Bellilinea. Next base: position 257,714 of record CALHYE010000002.1, on the reverse strand, counting down.
TCGGAGGTTCAAATCCTCTCGCCCCGACACAAACAACCCTCATCAAAGTCTTTTGATGAGGGGAAACTTTTTAAAAAGACCGGTTAAGAGAAATTCTCTTGCTACGAAAGAGCCAACACGCTCCCCCCGGCCAGAATTGCCATCATCCCCGCTACTTGCAGTAAGGTAGGTTTTTCCCGAAGCAAACTCCACGAAAACAATACCACAACCAACGGCGACAGATCTGCAATAGCCTTAACAACAGCCGGGTGACCGGTTTTCAGCGCAGAGAGAAGGAAGAGCCACTGCCCAATCACAAATACTAATCGGCCAGCAGTCATCAGAAGGCTGGCAGGATTGACCCATCCCAGGTCCGGCTTGGTAATCATCCACGAAACTGCGCAGATAATAACCGCGCGAATAAGATAATAGGTAAATGGATTGAGAAAATTTCCCAAAAATAAATCCCGGACGAAGAACATGCTGATACTGAATAAAAAGGCCGTTCCTATAGGAAAGACAAACTCTTTTGCCGGGGCGCTTCTTAAAGGCAAGGAACGATTCCGAAACCCGGTTAAAATCATTATGATTCCAAAACTAAATAAACCTACAGCCAGAATTTGACCAGATTTTAGAATTAGACCCTGATACAAAAATAAGGGAGATAAACCTAAAGCAAACAATGGGGAAATGGCTAACAATCCGCTGGCCGTTACAGCCTCAATCCTCTCGAACGAGCGAAAGTAACCGTAATTTGCCAGACCATCCAAACCGATTGCCCCCGCTAACAAAATCAAACTTTTGCTGTCGAGGTTCAGGTGAAAAAACCACGGCGCTGCTGGCAGCAGCATCGCCGCCATCATCCCAAAATTTAAACTGAGCATGTTGCGGGCCTGACTTACCGAAACTAACCGCCGCGCAAAAAGATTGGCGAACCCGCCTGAAAGAGCAGAAAAAACTGCCAGCATCACCGCCGACATATCCTACATTCTACCTTCAATTGCCATTTCAATCGGAAAAACGCACCTGAAACGTTGGTATAATTTTCTTATTATGGGTACTCGATTATCTCGGCGTGAATTTCTAAAGTTATGCGCTGCTGCGGGTCTGGCCGGTCTGGCTTTTCGGCCATTTTCCGGTTTTGAAGAAGATAATCAGAAGAACGATTTGATTCGCATCACGGTTCGATCGGTCAGCGTTTATGCCCAACCCAACGATAAAAGCCAAATCTTGTTCCAGCGCTTTCGCGATGAGCTGGTCAATGTTTACTATGAAATCGAGTCGGAAGCCGGACCCGGCTATAATCCTGTTTGGTATCGTGTTTGGGGGGGCTACATCCACCGCGCCAATACCCAGCGTGTGAAGGTGCAGTACAACCCGCTCGCCCCCCAAATCCGCGAAGGCGGTCAATTGGCCGAAGTTACTGTGCCTTACTCTCAGGCCATGCGTTACACCTCATTTAACGGCTGGCAAACCCTTTACCGCCTTTATTATGAATCCGTCCATTGGGTCACCGGTATTGACGAAGGCCCCGATGGCGAAGCCTGGTACCGTATTCTGGACGAATTGTTGAAAATTGAATATCACGTACCGGCCTATCATCTTCGCCTAATCCCCGATGAAGAACTCGCCCCCATTTCACCAGAAGTCCCCCATCACAAGAAACGCATCATCGTCAGCCGCGGCCGCCAAACGGTGACCTGCTACGAAAATGACGAGGTAGTCTTTCAGACTCGCGTGTCCACCGGCTTGAATTACAAGCCTGAAGGCGAGATTCCATGGGAGACCCCCAAAGGTGAGTTTAACATATATTCAAAAATGCCCTCAAAACACATGGGCGATGGCCGCTTAAGCGGCAATCCCGAGGATTATGAACTCCCCGGCGTGCCTTGGACTTGCTTTTTTGAACAAACCGGGGTTGCTTTTCACGGCACTTACTGGCATCAAGATTTTGGCACACCCCGTTCTCACGGGTGCGTAAATATGCGCACGGAGGAAGCCAAATGGCTTTTCCGATGGGTTTTACCCCTTTCGGATACGGGAAAGATGGAGAGCCGGGGTTATGGTACCCGCGTTGTGGTCGAATGAATTTTTTTTCGAAGAACGGCCGGCTCTGGCAGCCCAACAAACTCCCGAAACACACGGTTTCCCAATAACCAGGCTCGCCGGGTAAGGCGTAAGCGGCGCTGGTTTGAACTGCCCGTCCATTCCAGCAATCCTTGACCGGTTAATTTGGAGATTCGTTCACCAAATACTTCTTCCATCTCAAATCCAAACTTCTGAGCGAAAGGATCAGCCTCTACCCCCTCTTTCAGCAAACGAAGCCCTACCATCATTTTTTCTTGCATTTGAGTCCACAAATCCAATTCAATCACCTGGTCAGCGGCAGATGAGGCCGGATAGGGCATTTCCATTGCCAGCATCATCCTGTCAATATAAGCCTTAATTCCTCGCACGTTTATTGTTCGGTGATTTTCCAAAAATCCATGCGCCCCCGCTCCCACCCCGATATAGGGCTGGTAACGCCAGTATTGAAGGTTATGAAGGCATACCATGGATTGGTTGTTCGATTTCAATGCCCAATTAGAAATTTCGTAATGATCAAACCCCGCTTCCTCCAATACCTGACAGGCATACTCGTATTGATCGGCTGCCAGATCATCATCCGGTGAACTGATAAAACCCCGCTCTACCCATCTCTTGAAGGGTGTTCCATGCTCAATCGTCAAAGCATAAAGGGACAGATGATCGGGTTTCAAGCCTAATGCAAAATGGATGGACTGCTTCCAGGTATCCATCGTCTGGCCGGGAATCCCAAAAATCAAGTCGAGGTTTAGATTCTTAAACCCAGCCAGCCGCGCCGATTCCGCCGCATGGATGACCGCAATTGGATCATGCTCTCTCTCCAATAGTCTCAGTTCATTGATGTTCGCGCTCTGCATCCCCATACTGATCCGATTAAACCCCGCTCTTCGCAATTGGGACAAACCATCCCGGTTTACCGTTCCCGGATTTGCCTCGAGACTGATTTCGCAATCTTCGCTTATGCAAAACGCCTTCCGGCAGGTATCGAGAATTTCTTGCAGCCCCTCCACCGGCAGGTAAGAGGGAGTTCCCCCTCCCAGAAAGATCGTGCCGATTTCAAATGAAAAGCGCAACTTAGCCGCTACTTGTTCAATTTCCGCCTGCAGCGCTTTGAGATAAGCCGGTATCAGGTTCTCCTGCCCGGCATAGGTATTGAAATCGCAATAAGCGCAGCGATGACGACAAAAGGGGATATGAATATAAAGACTGATTTTGGTCGGCATGTTTCCTAGCATACCATACGGATAAATTTCACGCAAAAGGATTTTGCCCTTGTCAAATTTTTGAATGTGTTATAATCTCAAGCGCCGGGGGTTTCCCGGTAATTGGATTAAAACAAAGCCTATGAGTCCAGAAGAACTTACCTCAAAAACAAAAATTTGCCCAACCTGTGGGACGAAATTAAGCATTAATGCAACACGCTGTCTGGTTTGTGGCCGCCAGTTCAACACGGATAAACCTTCTTCGTCGGAAGGAAAAAAGAAAGCGGAATTTGTGGACACCCCGCGGATGCCTCAATTGACCCTCTCGTTACCGGCAGCAATTGGTTTGATCCTCTTGCTGCTTGCGATCGGCGCAGGCACGGTTTTTGCCGTCTTTCAGGCATCTGCCCCCGCTGTTTCAAATAATTCAACCCCAAGCCCTACAGCCAGCCTCACCCCAACCATTACCCTGACCCCCACAGCCACCGAAACGCCAACTCCCCAGCCCACCTTTACGCCCTTGCCGCCTCAGGAATACCGCATACAACCCCTTGATACTTGTTTAACCATTGCATACAACTTTGGCGTTTCGGTCAACAGTATTATCCAGCTTAACAAGCTCTCACCTGCCTGCGACAATCTCGTTCCCGGCAACATTTTGTTGATTCCGCAGCCAACTCCTACCCCATCCCCCCAGCCGACAAACACGCTCAGCCCTCAACAGGCAACCGAAGTCGCCTGTCAGATGTTTCCCTACAAAGTGCAAAGCGGAGATACGCTGAGCGGCATTGCCCGCAATTACAATGTTTCGGCAGATGCCATCAAATCTTACAATGGCTTACCATCGGATGTGGTCTATGAGGGGATGACCCTCAATATCCCTCTCTGCGAACGCCTGCCGACACCCGGCCCTACCCCTACTCCTACCAATCCACCGCCTTATGCGGCCCCAAATTTGCTGCTGCCGGCTGATGGAGCGGTATTTACCGCGGCAAATGATTCGGTTACCTTACAGTGGGCATCTGTAGGCACTTTACGCCAAAATGAAGCCTATGCCGTCAGTGTGGAGGACATCACCGAAGGCAAAGGCCGCCGCCTGACCGAGTATGTTACCGACACTAAGTTTATTGTACCGGCCTCCTTCCGCCCCACCGATAACACTCCCCACGTCTTACGCTGGTATGTTGTGCCCGTCCGCCAAATCGGCACCTCTGCTGATGGGAAACCGATTTATGACACTGCTGGCGCTGCCAGCGCCTCACGAACTTTCGTCTGGTGGAGCGCCGGAAGCGCCCAAAGTTCACCAACCCCATAAATCAAAAACGGGTGCGTTCCCTTTGTGACGCACCCGTTTTATTTTCTCTAAAAATATTTAGTCGCTGGAATGCGCCTCTAAAAAGCGGGTAGCTTCAATCGCCGCCGCTGCTCCCATCCCGGCAGAGGTAACCACCTGACGATAATGCGGATCCATTACCTCACCAGCCGCAAAAACACCCTCAACGCTCGTCCGCATTTGCATATCCGTGACGATATATCCCTGCGGCGTCATATCCAATTGCCCCTGAAAGATTTGTGTGTTGGGTGTGTGACCGATAAAAATAAACACGCCATCGGTTGCAAAATCTGTCGTTTCTCCCGACTTTACATTCGTTAAACGCACGCCGTTGACCACACCATTGCCAAGAATTTCGCTAACCACCGTGTCCCAAATGAAGTGAATTTTTGGATTCTCGCGAGCGCGTTTTTGCAATATCGCGCCGGCCCTTAATTGATCCCGGCGGTGAATGATGGTTACATCGGTGGCATAACGGGTTAAGAATAATCCTTCCTCCAAAGCGCTATCGCCGCCGCCAACCACCACCACCTTTTTATCTTTGAAGAACCAACCGTCACAAGTTGCGCAATAAGAAACGCCCCGTCCGGTCAATTCGCTCTCTTTGGGGACGTTGAGATGATTTGGGCTGGCCCCGGTTGCAATGATTAAGGTTTCCGCCAGATATTGTTGATTATATGTGCTGACTTTAAAAGGTCGCCGGCTCAAATCCACTGCAGTAGCCAGATCATATTCAAAACGTGCGCCAAAACGTTCCGCCTGCTGGCGAAACAGTTCGCCCAATTCAGCGCCGCCAATTCCCTCCGGAAAACCGGGATAATTTTCAATCGTATGGGTGAGGGATGCCTGCCCTCCCATCTCCATGCCGGTCAACACCAGCGGACTCAATTCCGCCCTCGCCGCATATAAAGCCGCCGAAAGCCCAGCCGGGCCGGCGCCTAAAATCAACACTTTTTCAACTTTGCTTTCCTGCTTTGGGTTTTTGCCCAATCCAACTTCAGAAAGGTTAAATTCCATGGTGTAATCTCCTCAATGATCTCAATTTCCAGTGTTTAGATGTCAAAACACCCAAATGGTTACATTCCGGGCGCTCACTCTTCAACGGCTGCATCGGTGATTGCCAACGCGCGGTCAATCACCTCAAATCCTTCCGCTAACTGTTCTTCAGTAATAATCAGAGGCGGGATCAGCAAAATTGTATGCCAATGCGTATACAGAAAGATGCCGTGATCCAGCAAATACTTACGCAAAGCGATCATTTCCGGGCTGCTTTGGTTGAAAGGCGCCATGGGGATTTTGCTCCGCCGATTCTTCACCAGTTCAATGGCCCCAAAAAGTCCAATTGAACGCACCTCTCCAATGGAAGGATGCCGCTGAGCCAGTTCAGCCAGCATATCCGCCAACACTTCGCCCATTTGGCGCGCCCGTTCTACCAGATGATCCTCTTGCATCACCTTGATCGTTGCAATCGCTGCCGCCAACGAGAGTGGATGGCCGTTGAAGGTCAATCCTCCCTCATAAACTCTCTCATCAAACGCAGAGGCGATTTCCGGTTTCATGGCGACTGCGCCTAACGGGGCATACGCCGAAGTTAACCCCTTTGCCATCGTCATAATGTCCGGCGCTACCTTCCAGTGGTCTACCGCAAACCACTCGCCGGTTCGCCCAAACCCACTCATCACCTCATCGCAGATCATTAGAATGCCATACCGGTCACAAATTTCTCGCACACCCTGTAAATAACCGGCCGGAGGAATGATGATTCCATTGGTGCCGGTGACTGTTTCTATGAGGATCGCTGCGATCGTTTCAGGGCGTTCATACTGGATGATTTCTTCCAAATGATTCAGATAATCCCGGCTGAACTCCTCTTCCGAAATATCCGGATTTAAGCGGTGAAAAGTGGAGCGGTAACGATAGGGGTCAAGAAAATGAACCACTCCCGGCATGGTATTGGGTTCCCACGCCACGCGCCGCGGATCCCCGGTCAGGGAAATTGCCCCGTAGGTTGCCCCGTGGTAGGATCGGTAGCGGGTCAGAATTTTGAAACGTCCGGTATAGCCCCGCGCCAGTTTAATGGCATTTTCATTCGCATCCGCCCCCCCAAGCGTGAACAAAAATTTGGATAGACCCAGCGGGACGATTTCGGTCAATTTTTGACACAATTCACCTCGCGGCTTGGTCGCCATCTGTGGGCCGGCAAACGGTAATTGTCGCACCTGTTCCACAATGGCTTCGATCACCCTTTCATCGCCATGACCGATGTTAACGCACATCACCATTGAATTCAGGTCTAAATACCTCTTCCCTTCAACATCCCAAAAATACACTCCTTTGGCTTTCACAACCGGTATGGGATTAACCCTACTCTGGGCGGACCATGTCCAAAAATTATGCTCCAAACAGGCTTGCAAAAAATCAGCAGTTGGCTTTGAAGGCATATCTTAACCTTGAAAAATTAAAAAGATTCTCTGCTTCTATCCTATCACAACTCTCAATTGAATGAAAAGAAAATTGAAGAACCACCTGTGCTATAATCCCCCCAAATTATGCGCACTGCCTGAGTAAACCCTATGCCCCATGAACCGATTTACCCCGAACAACGCTTTACCCCAGAAGAATTCGAGAATTCCCGTTTTGGAGAACTCCACCCTCAAGCCAGAATTGGAATTGAATTATTCAACAAGGGTGAATATTTTGAAGCCCACGAAGCCCTAGAACTGGCCTGGCGCGATGAAACCGGACCGACCCGAGAGTTTTACCGCGGTATCCTTCAGATTGGCGTTGCCTATTATCATATCCTTAAAGGCAACTATCGTGGAGCGGTCAAGATGTTCGACCGCGCTAAAAAATGGCTGGCTGCCTATCCTTCCATCTACTGTGGGGTAAACCTAAATCAACTGAAAAAAGACGCCTTACAAGCCGAAGAAAAGTTGATTGAACTGGGCGCAGAGAACATCTACCGGTTTGATCCAAATTTACTAAAACCTATTCTCTTTGAAGGTAACCTTCCATGAATGAGAACCTCCCATTTTCAGGAAAAATTGCGCTAATCACCGGTGGGGGACGCGGAATCGGCAGAGCTATCGCCCTTTTGCTTGCCGAACGGGGTGCAGATGTAGTGATTAATTTTGTCCGCAATCAAGCTCCTGCTGAAGAAGTTGCCCAACAAATCCGCCAGATGGGACGCCGGGCAGAGATTTTCCGAGCCAATGTCGGAAAAATCGAGGATATTCACCGCTTGTTTGATACTGTCGAACAACAATTTGGCGGATTGGATATCTTTATCAGCAACGCCGCCTCTGGTTTTAACCGTCCAGCGCTCCAGCAAAAAGAAACCGGTTGGGACCACACCATGAATGTCAATGCCCGCGCCTTTCTTTTTGCTGCCCAACGGGCTGCACCGCTCATGCAAAAGAGAGGCGGCGGGTTTATAGTGGCAATTTCCTCGCCGGGCAGCCATCGCGTTTTGCCGGATTATGTTGCAGTTGGGGCTTCCAAAGCCGCATTAGAAGCCCTGACTCGTTATCTGGCAGTGGAATTAGCGCCATTGAATATTGTTGTGAATGCCGTTTCACCCTCTCTTGTAGAAACCGATGCGCTCAAACATTTTGCCTCGCTCTCCAATCCGCAGGTCATTCCCCGTGCGATTGAAAACACCCCTGCCGGGCGGCTGGTTCAGCCGGAGGATGTTGCCAGATTGGTTGCCTTTTTATGCAGCCCGGATGCTTTTATGATACGCGGGCAGGTCATCGTGATTGACGGCGGTTATACGCTGATCACCCCGGGCTAAAGCCAGTAAGCTCACTCGCGGATCAACACGGCTCGCGCCGGTGCGCCGTCACTGCCCCCAATTTTCAACGGCAGGCAGATCAATTGATATTCACCCGGCTGCACTGCAGAAAGATCAAGCCCTTCTATAATCACCATATTTACACCCAACAAAATTTGGTGGGTCGGACGGGATTGTTTATACGGCGCAACCGACAAATAATCCACCCCGACCAGGCGAATGCCTTTCTCAACCAAATATTTTGAGCCGCTTTCATCAATCCCCACAAAATCGGTCTTAAACTCCCGCACCTGATTGGCCCAGTACTGCGAATTGCGGGTTTTGAACAAAATCCGGCTTGTGCCGGCGGGAATTTCCAAACTCTCCAGAACTTCGCGGGTAATCACATTTACTTCATCCCCTACCTGGACTACCCTGGCCGGTCCAATCAACACCTCCAGATTCATCGCATCTACCGAACTGGTGCCGTCAATAAAATGCAGAGGCGCGTCAACATGCGTGCCCGTATGCACCCCCATATCCATCCGGGAGACATTGGCATTTGCTCCGCTGGCAATCGCGCTTACCCGCTCAATCACCGCTTTTGGATCGCCCGGCCACGTAGGCAGATTCGGTGAAATGGTTAAGGAAATATCCCAAATTTTCATCATTGCCTCCTCAAAAATTACGGATTATAAGGTCCCCATCCCGCTGCCGTAAAAATGGCTTTCAAGAAATCATAGCGCTCGCTGGGGCTCATCGGGCGCGGGCGGGAATAATCTTCTAAATAGGCTGTCAGCAATTCAGTTGAAATGTGTCTCCCATTATAAAACACATGCCGATCAATAAATTCTTTTCGCGTACCTTCCGGTATCGTAACCGTGTCCACCCACATCTGATCAAAAAACAGGTTTCCCAAACCATAATGGATAAAAGACTCTCCGTAGAATTCCATCGCCATTGGGTGGTGCGCCTGCGAACCACTGACAATCACGGCGCCCGCATCAGCCGGTTTACGAAAATCTTGCCTCTCAAACTCTTCCACCCAGTGACGATAGGTTTCAAAATATTGAAAGGTAAAGATTACCAGATACCCTTCATCCCTTAACTGGCGAATACGTTGTTGAATCCAGGTATAATCGCAGGGAGCCACCCCGCCAAAGTCTTCCCCTGCCCATATATAAGCCGGTCCTGCCGGGTTGCAACCAATAAAAGCAAAGCGGTTGCCATTATGCTCCACCAAAACTGCTTCGCGCGCTTCGGCTAGATTTTCTCCAGCCGCAAAATAAAACCATCCGCGCGAACGGTAAAGTTCCAGAGAGAAGGATAAAGCATCCCGTCCCCAATCCACACCGTGATTTCCGGTCAGGTCAATAATATTCGTGTCTACCGAGTCAAGCAACTCAATATATTCTGGCTTGCTGCAAAAAATCAATGGATAGGGATCCATTTTCGGATCTGGACAACGCGGTGAAAAAGAGACTTCGTTACTGATATGGGTCAAATCCGCCTCTCGTAGCCAGTCGCCAATTGCCTCCCCCGGATAGGTCATGCCTTTTTGCTCCATCCGAACCGCAGTTGCCCGCACGAGGGCGGTCACTCCTGTCATCACCAGTACGGTTAATTGATCTTTATCGCGGTTGGAGGTCAGTTTTGGGAAATTCAGGTTTACACCCCCGATCGAAGCAGTATTCCAGCGATAGTGAATCGCCAGCGGGTAAGACTCAACTTCGAATTGATTACTGATCGGAGATTGATCCTTCAAAGGGATCACTTTCCAACGCGGCTCTAACTGCTCAAACGGTACAATCGCCAGGGCATCCCGCACAGCCCATACCGCATCCAAAAGTTCTTCCTGATCTTTCACCATGACATAGAGGGAGGAGAATTTTCCCAAAATCGGTTCCAGCGATTTTGCGGTATTTTCGGTGACAAAAATCGGAAGCGCTTGTTCATCGGGGTAACCCTGCCACCAATCCCTCAATTGATCAAAGTTAACCTGCTCGGTCAGCGATGGAAATGGAACAACCAATGCAAACACCCAGGTCACTTGCGCCTTTTCCGAGGTGGTTGGCTCCAGCCACATATTGGCTTTTTCTTTTTGGCTGTCGCTTTCCAGCATGTTTTGTTGGGCAATCTGATCGAGCAATCCTTCAGGAAGTGAAGCATCCAGCCAGACCACCGGTTGAGGAATTGATGTCGGCGAAGGCTGAGCCGTCTTTGTGGGGACATTCGTTGCAGTCGCCATGGTTGGCTGTGTTGGGGTTGCCTGGAAAGCGAATAAGGTTGAAGTTGGGTTAACGGTCAATCCGGAACAACCGCTCATCCAAAAGACAACCCAAAGGGAAATAACCCATTTTTTTCTCATGGCTTCTCCGTATCCAGCCATCCGCTTACCCGAAAATAATCTTCTAACATTTCGGCGCGTTCAACTTCGTCCATCGGGCGCGGTTTGGCATAATCTTCAAGAATTGTGGTTAACAATTCCACCCCAAGATATTTCCCATCGTAGAACACATGCCGGTCTAAGAATTGCCGGCGGTGCAAGGGAAACATTTGATCAAAAAACAAATTACCCAAGCCGTAGTGCATGAAATGATTTTGATAAAATCCAAATCCATGTGCAAAATGCGCCTGACTTCCACTGACGATCACCGCTCCATATCGGGCAGTCTGCTCAAATTCCTGCAAAGTCAGGTTCATGGGCATGAAGTCCTCAACCTCGAAATGCTGAAAGGTAACAATCGGCAAATACCCCTCATCTCTCACGGTTTTAATTAATTCTTCCAACACCTTCATGTCGCAAGGGGATGGGCCGGGCTGTTCATCTGTAGCCCAAATATTATCTGGGCCGGCGCGGTTACAACCGATTAAAGCTAAACGATTCCCATGATGCTCGATCAGCAATGGTTGGCGGGCTTCTTCCAGATTTTTACCCCCGCCATAGGTTTGAATTCCATTCTGAGTGTACAGATTTAAAGTATATAAAAATGGCTCACTTCCCCAATCCAGCAAATGATTTCCGGTCAATTCCACCACATCCACCCCCGCCAAGGTCAATAACTCCACATAACGCGGGCTTGAACAAAACCGTTGTCCACCCCTCACGGGTACCGCCGGCGGACAATTTTCAAAAAAAGATACCTCATTGCTGACATGGGTAATATCTGTCGAACGCAGCCATTCGCCAATGTCCCTTAGGGGATAATCTAATCCGTTCAGTTCCATCCTCTCGGCGGTTTGACGAACCAGAGCCGTGGTGCCGGTGAGAATCAAACTGGTGAACTTTTCTGGCAGCCGGTTGGTAATGACGGTTTTTGGAGTTTCCGCAAAATCAATTGGCTTATGTTCATGAACCCGCCACACCCAATGGATGGTTAGAGCGTACTTTTCCAATGCAAAGTTTTGATCGAGCGGCGAGATTCCGTTTACCCGAAGCGCCTTCCAACGCGGTTCGAGTTGGTCAAAGGGGAGGATGGCGCGCAGATTCCTTTCCTGCCATGCTTTTTCAAGAAGTTCCTCAGCCGGCACAACCAAAACACTCTTCGGATCGGCTTCCCCCCACAATGCATTAAAAATTGGCAGGGTTTCCTTAGCCACGAGAAGGCGAAATTCTCCACCACAGGAACCCCGCCAACAGTTAACCACCCTTTCAAGACCGATTTCATCCTGAATGGTCGGAAAAGCAGCCGCAATCGCATATACCCATTGAATAAGAACACGGTCCTGATTATCCACGGATTGGACAATTTTCAGCGAGTAATCTGCCAGTTCATCATTTTCTACCCATTCGACATGCTCATCGCTTAAAAAAGAAGCCTGAACCCCAAGCGGTATGGGGTCACTATACCAGAAAACGGGAGAGATATTTTCTAAGGACGGCCGGGCAGGTATGGGCGTGCCTGTAGGCTGGGGGGGTAAAGTTATAATAGCATTTTCAAAGTTTTGTTCGGCAATAACCGGCTCTGTAGAAATATCGCCTTCCGCAAGGGTATGGCAGCCGTTAGCGCTTAAGACGAACATCAAAACAATTGACCAGATACTTGCCGGGCGCTTCATCATCTTTTGGATTATCACGGCGGGAATTATACTACCTCAAAGGTTCTATACGCGCTGGATTTGATAGAGATTGACAGTTAACCTCGCTATAATAGCAATGAATCAACTTGAAAAAGGAATTTGCCATGCGTGAAGTAGCCATTTTAGGAATTGGTCAAACCTCGATTGATGAACACTGGGATAAATCGCTTAGAGAACTTGCTGGAGAAGCCTCCCTGGCAGCTCTACAAGATGCCGGTATCAACAGTGTTGACGGTGTTTTTGTCGGCAACATGATGTCCGGCTCTGCCAATCGCCAGCAGCAATTAGGCGCATTCGTGGCAGATTGGATCGGCGTCCGCTATGCCAATGCCATGCACGTTGAATCGGCTTGCAGTTCAGGAGCGGCTGCTTTTCGCTCTGCCCTGATGGCTGTCGCTTCCGGCGTGATGGACATTGCGTTGGCAGTCGGCGTAGAAAAGATGACCGACTCACCCGGCGATGAAATTACTGCCGAGCTGGCAACTGCAGCCGATGCGGATTGGGAAGCCGGACAAGGCCTTTCTTTTGTCGCCATTAATGCGCTGATCATGAGACGCTACATGTACGAATACGGCTGGGAACATCATCATTTTGCGCCTTTTTCGATCAATGCACACAGTAACGCTGTCAGTAACCCAAATGCGCGTCTTCGCTCACCTTTATCCGAAAAAGACTACTTGAAAGCAGCCATGATTACCCCGCCGATAAACCTAATGGATGCTTCTCCGGTAGGTGATGGCGCCGCCGCCGCCGTTCTGGTGCCGGTTGAACTCCTCAATCGTTTTCCGCCCCGTCCGATTATTAAAGTTTTGGGGGCTGGCGCTGCTACCGACACCATGGCAGTCCACTCCCGCAAGATTCCCCTGTGGCTCAGCGCGGCTGAAAAATCCGTAAAACAGGCTTACGCCCAGGCCGGCATTGGCCCTGAGCAAATTGATCTTTTCGAACTTCACGATGCCTTCACGATTATGGCGGCTTTGTCGTTGGAGGCCTGCGGTTTTGCGGAAAAAGGCAAAGGCCCGCAACTAGCGCTTGAGGGTGAAATACGACCCGAAGGCCGCATCCCCATCGCCACGCGGGGAGGTCTGAAAGCCCGTGGTCACCCCGTCGGCGCAACCGGCATGTACCAAATTATTGAAGTGGTGCAACAACTGCGCGGCGAGGCCGGCCAAACCCAAGTTCCGGACGCACGGATTGGCATGACGCAAAATATTGGCGGCAGCGGTTCGAATATTATCACCCATATTTTGGGCCGGATGAACTGATCAAAAAAAGGCAGAGGTCTCCCTCTGCCTTTTTTTGAATAAACGAATAAAATTGACCCATCCCGTTTATCACCGGATGGAACAATGCTGTTGCTTTCGTCTGCTGCCCTGAATTCATACCGACAAAAGACTTTTTGCACCGGGCCGGCCTACCGGCTGCACACCCTTGAAGAAGCCGTTGATTTCGTCAATCGGAGGGGGTTTATTTTTTTCTGGCCGATTCAACGGGTGACTTTTCCCAGTTTGTGGACAGCCGTTGCCGGAGATCGGCCGGTAGCCGATCAACACGACGACCCGGGCCACATCACCTGGTCGTGGAAAGATCAATTGCTTGGAAAGAGGGTCTGGTACTATGCCAGAATTTTGTGCCGCCGAAACACCATCCTCTCCTTAGACCTTTTACCGTCCTTCTATGCCCTTTCCCCCAATTACGGAGACCCCGAGCAGGATTATCTGGATCAATACCATAGCGGCAACCTCACTCTTGAAGCCAAACAGGTTTATGAAGCCCTCCTTCATGAAGGCCCGCTGGATACCATTTCCCTTCGCAAAGCAGCCCGTCTATCCAGTAGTGAAAACGCCTCGCGGTTTAATCGTGCTTTGGATACGCTGCAAATGGAACTCAAGGTACTGCCCATTAGCGTAGCCCAAGCGGGCGCTTGGCGTTATGCATTTGTTTATGACCTTGTCCACCGTCATTACCCCTTCCTGATTGACCAGTCGCGCCTAATTTCTGAAAATCAGGCACGCTTGGAAATTCTGCGAAGATATTTTGAATCGCTTGGAGCAGCCACACTCGCTGAAATGCAACATTTATTCGGTTGGCGTAAAGAAGACTTTCTGCGCACCCTTCAACAACTTGCACAGGACGACATTATCCAAACCGAAGTTGAGTTAGAAAACCAGAAGCAATCCGTATTCGCTCTTTCCAAATTCTTTAGAACCCCTTGAATTGCCAAGAAATTACTCGGCCTGCCTGTTTTAATTTCTTCAATCCAATCAAAGAGTATAATACACTTAATTCCCCTCATTTCCTGGTTTCAAGGAGATTTTCATGGAATTTCATATTTCCAGACAGGCGCGTGATCGCTATCAGTTGGAAGACAGTCTGTTTTCCTTCAACGGCAATGTAGTCTTTGCCAACTTCCACGCTGCCCGGCAGTTCGCTAAAAAAATGAATACATTTCGAGACCTAATCAACTATCCGGAAAGCGCGGTAAAGGCCGGACAGATCAACGCATTAGGATTGGAAGATGAAATTTTACATTTAGTAGCATTTCTGTATCGTCAAGAAAAAAATCCCCGGGTGATGGAACAAGCGCTGGAAGATCTGGAAAAAGTCCTTGGGAAAGAGAAGGTGAATGAACTATTGATAGCATTCACACGAGAATTTCCCCCGCTGGCTGTTTACAAAGGCGAAATAAGTCCGGAAGATTATCTCCAACAATCCACCGATGGGGCATCCAATCGAGCCAACACGCTGGAAGAAATCCTTCTCCTCTGGGTGAACAATAAAAATCCGGCGGTCACCCCTTACTTGGAACTCTTTGATGACGAAAACTTATCTCAAAAGACCGTTTACACCAAAGCCATTCAGCAGTTATATCATTTCTTCGACCAGCAACCACCTTTCGGGCCGGATTTGCAAAATCTGGTGGATATGCTGCGAGCTCCGGCAGTCGCACATCCCTATTCTTTATTTGAACAATTGGAATATATCCGCAACCGTTGGTCAGACATCCTTGGAAAATATCTTTACCGCTTGCTGAGCAGTCTGGATTTTATCAAAGAAGAAGAAAAAATGCCTTTCCTCGGTCCCGGCCCGGTGGAAATCCCGGTATACGACCGGCTAACCGGTGAGGGCGAACCGGAAAATTTCAGCCCCGACCGCGAGTGGATGCCCCGATTGGTGCTGATGGCGAAAAACACCTATGTTTGGTTGGATCAACTCAGCAAAAAATATGAGCGTCCAATCAGCCGCCTCGACCAGATTCCAGAGGACGAACTGGCTCAGTTGGCTGAATGGGGCTTTAGCGGATTGTGGTTGATCGGTCTATGGGAGCGCAGCATAGCCTCCGCCCGTATCAAGCAATTGTGTGGCAATCCGGAAGCAATCGCATCGGCTTATTCGCTCGCCGGTTACACCATTGCAGCGGATTTGGGCGGCGAAGAAGCCTATCAAACCCTGCGTGATCGGGCTTGGAAATACGGAATCCGCTTGGCATCCGATATGGTACCCAACCACATGGGAATCGATTCTTCATGGGTCATAGAGCATCCCGATTGGTTTATCTCATTGGACTACAGCCCATTCCCATCGTATACTTTTAGCGGCCCTGACCTTTCCAGTGATCCCAACATTGAAATCTTATTGGAAGACCATTATTACACCCGCACAGATGCTGCAGTCGTTTTCAAACGCAGAGATAAAAACACCGGCGCCATCCAGTTTATCTACCACGGGAATGACGGCACAAGCATGCCGTGGAATGATACCGCTCAATTGAATTATCTCAATCCTCAGGTGCGCGAAGCGGTCATTCAAACCATTTTGAAGGTTGCCCAACGTTTCCCTATCATCCGTTTCGATGCTGCCATGACCCTGACCAAACGCCACTATCAACGCTTGTGGTTTCCAGAACCCGGCACAGGGGGCGCAATACCATCTCGGGCAGAACACGGCATGACCAAAGAAGCCTTTGACCGGGCTTTTCCGACCGAATTCTGGCGGGAGGTTGTGGATCGGGTTGCCCAAGAAGCCCCCGACACCCTGCTTTTGGCGGAGGCATTCTGGTTGATGGAAGGATACTTTGTCCGCACACTGGGCATGCACCGCGTGTATAACTCGGCTTTCATGAACATGCTCCGAAATGAAGATAATGCCGGCTACCGTAAATTGATAAAAAAGACTATTGAGTTCGAACCGGAGATCCTTAAGCGTTATGTGAACTTCATGAATAATCCCGATGAACGCACCGCCGTGGATCAGTTTGGAAAAGGGGATAAGTACTTCGGGATTTGTGTATTGATGTCTACCCTGCCCGGACTGCCGATGTTCGGACATGGTCAGATCGAAGGCTATGCTGAAAAATATGGTATGGAATTTCGCCGGGCATATTGGGATGAAAAACCCGATCCCTATCTGGTCGAACGTCATAAACGCCAGATTTTCCCATTGCTTCACCGTCGCGCCTTGTTTGCCGGGGTTGAAAATTTTCTACTTTACGACTTTTTCACCTCAGGCGGTTGGGTCAATGAGGATGTTTTCGCCTTTTCCAACCGTCTGGAAAATGCACGGGCTTTGGTCATCTATCACAATAAATTTGCCGAAACGGAAGGATGGATTCGCTGGTCGGCTGGCTTCAAATCCCGCGAAAAAGGCACAACCAAACTGGCACAGAAATCCTTAAGTGAAGGACTTGGATTATCCGGTCAGGAAAATCACTTTGTGATCTTTCGCGACCTCTTGAGCGGCATGGAATATATCCGTCCGGCGGATGAACTGGCTCAAAAAGGTTTACATATTAAATTATCGGCGTATCAAGCCTTTGTGTTTTCAGAATTCCGCGAAGTGCCGGATGATGAATACGGCTCCTACCGCTCCCTTTGCCAATATCTGGCTGGAAGAGGAGTTCCTAACATTCAAGAAGCGCTGCACGAGTTATTACTCGCGCCTATTCTCCGCCCTTGGAGAGAAATCGTCAACCCCGGTTATATCCAGTTCTTACTGGATCACCAAGTCAGTCCGCAGCAACCTCAACTACCCGAATATCTATTGCCAGAAGCCGTTCAAAAGCTTGAAGCGCTGCTGACCGGCATTACTCAGATGACCGGTTTGAGGTACAACCGCGAATTGATTCAAAGCTCCCTTCAAAAACAATTGGAGTTTTTACTGTACCTCCATTCGCCGCAAAAAATTTTCCCCGTTCCCATCCGGGGTCAGTCCCCTCAGGCATTTGAATATTTACAAGAAGGCATAAAAGACGCTAAAGAAAATTCCCTGGTTGCTTTTCTTTACCCCTTCCTCCATAAACTGGGTGCCTTGAAGGACATAAAAGACCATCCCTCGCAAACCCTTTCGTGGATCGAAGAGTGGCGCTTAATGGATGCTGTAATGGAAACGGCGCATCAAATCGGTGTGGATGGTGCAGTCAGCTGGCGGATTCCGCCAACCCTGCGTATTTTGATTAATCATCAGGATTGGTATGAAAAACTGGCGACCCAATCTCTTTCCAGAATCATGGAATTCTGGCTTTCCGATCTGGAGGTGCAGCGCTTTATCGGCGTCAACCGCTACAAGGATGTCTTGTGGTACAACCAGGAAGCTTATAAAGAGTTCATCTGGTGGATGAACTGGGTGGCTGTAATGAACGAGGTTGGAAAACGAGCATCAACTCATGCCTCAATTTTAGAAACCCTGCTCGCTTCCAATGATATAGCCAAAAAATTCCTTCAGGCGGAACAACTTTCGGGTTTTCAGATCGCCAACCTGATGGATCAGATTGCAGAACTGGATTAATCCAACCCTTAGAGGTATCCCATGAGTGAGCTTAGCCGTGAACAGTGTGTAAAACCCCAAAAAAGCGCTCCCCCATTGAGCAATAATGAGATTGACAACCTGTTGCCTCTGGCAGAGGGTTGGCTGGTCATCGACTCCGAAGAAGTGCCAAAATTACAAAAGACATTCCGTTTTAAGCGGTACAAAGAAGCCCTCGATTTTGTTGTTGCTGTCGGTTTGTCTGCTGATGAGCAAGATCACCACCCAAAAATAACGGTTGAGTATGGGAAAGTGACCGTGGAATGGTGGACACATGTCGTCAATGGATTGCACCGCAATGATTTCATCATGGCTGCGAAAACCGATGAAATTTATCGTTCGCGTGAGGATACAAAACCGAGATCTTCTTAGGAGGTTTAAACCATGAGTCATCTGGTTCGAGATTGGATGTCGAGTCCCGTTGTGGTAATTGATGCGGATAGCAGTGTTTCATTTGCAATGACGCTGATGCGCCGCAGGCACATCCACAGTCTAGTGGTTGTTCTCAAAGAAAACCACACCACAACTTATGGAATCATCACCACCACAGACATCCGCGATAAGATTATTGCGGCTTCCCGCAACCCTGCGGAGACGACCGTTCGAGAGATTATGACCGTACCTGTTCATGTTGCTCGTCCCCAATGGACTTTGGTGGAATGTTCCCGCAAGATGCAGGAAAAGAATGTCCACCACCTACCGGTGGTTGATGAAAACAATGAACTGATTGGGATGATTACAGCAACCGACCTGTTCATGGCTGCCGAAGAAATCGGCTGGATATCCGATAAGGAATCAAAAAAGACCGGTTGAAAAATACCCGCCGCTCAACCCGGGTAAGACAATCTCAACTTGATTGTGATCCATCTCGACCGAAAATGGATTGCCGAGTAAATCACGCAGGCTTTGTTGCCCAGTCGGGTTATCGCTTCCCGCCGGAATGGTAACCCGACAGGGTTCAGAATTAAGATTTGCCAGAATCAATAACTGCTCACCGCCGCCCTCTCGAACCATCTGTACAATTCCATCGCAAGGAGCGGGTTGCAGTATTCTCCATTTTCCTCGCCTTAAGAGGGGAGTCGCGCGGCGGATTTCGATTAACTTCTTAATCCACCGCCTCAAATCCTGATCCCATTCATTCTCGTTCCAAGGGAAAGCCCTGCGGCAATCCGGATCTTTACCACCTTCCAACCCAACTTCATCACCGTAGTAAATAGACGGTGTCCCGGGGAAGGCAAACATCAGCAAATAAGCCAGATGCAGTTTTTGGGAATTTCCATGGAGGAGTGTTTTGACTCGCTCGGTATCGTGAGAACCCAGCAGCAAGTACAAACCAAATAAGTTATCTTGGCCATAAGCTTGTTCAATCTGCAAAAGGCGAGCATAAAAATCCTCCGTTCCGGTCTTCCCTCTCAGTACATCCAGAATTGCTGAGCGCAAAGGATAATGCATCACCCCATCAAAATGACTGTCATTCACCCAACGAGGCAACAAATCCCAAATTTCACCGACCAGATAAGCATCAGGATTGGTTGACTTGACCACCCACCGGAATTCTGCCCAAAACTCATCGTCATTAATCTCATTGGGTACATCCAAACGCCAGCCGTCAATTCCTTCCTCTATCCAATATCGGGCAACCTCAAAAATAAAGCGCCGAACGGCTGAATTTTTAGTATTGAATTTCGGCAAACTTTTGAATCCCCACCAGGCCTTGTAGCGGGTCGCCTTACCATGGCTATACGCATTTAGCGGGAATCTCCGCACATGAAACCAATCCAAATACGGGGAATTCTCGCCATTTTCCAACAAATCATTAAAGGCGAAAAAACCCCTCCCGCAATGATTGAACACCCCGTCCAGAATAAGCCGCATTCCTCGTTGGTGTACTTTTTTCAGCAGGCGCCGAAAATCATCCAATGTCCCCAGTTTGGGATCAATCCGGTAGTAATCCACAGTGTTGTAACGGTGTGTGGAGGGGGAAAGAAAAATTGGGTTCAGGTAAAGGGCATTGATCCCCAAATCTTGCAAATAATCCAACCTTTGTTCAATCCCGACAAGGTCTCCCCCCTGAAAGTGAATTGCATCCGGCGGACGGCCCCAGGCTTGAACATTGGGAGGATCATTGGATGCATCCCCATTTGCAAACCGATCCGGAAAAATTTGATAAAAGACACTATCCTTCACCCACTCTGGAATGTTCATCAAAATAAATTCACCCTTTTCGATAAATCCGCAATCATCTTCTCGGGATTTTTTCGGTAACCATTCAATTCTAGCGGTCTCTCGGCAATAGATAAAAGAGTTTCGTTCAAAAATGAATTTACAGGTGTGGCAACACCGAGTCGTTCACCAAAGCGTACCACCGCCCCATTCAAGTAATCCACCTCCAGGGGACGATAACCACGATACAGATCTACATGAAATGAAGGCATTTTCCCTCCCCGTCCGGCCGCCAGCGTTCTGCCGGCGATCCGGCGGGCGATTCCCTGTGGCACATGATGAAACAAGAACGATAAAATTCGGACGGGTGTACCCGGTAAGTCAATAACGCGGTAACCCATTTTGGTCATAACCCTCACCGCTTCACGCACTTGCTCGGTTTCAATTTTGAACAATTTCGGGTCGGAAAATATTTCAACCGGAGTCAGGTCTAGAATGGCAGAAGTAGCATTTGCCAGAAGGTTTGTTAATAATTTTGACCATTTCATCTCCCAGCCATTCTGGAATAATTTTGCATTCAAACCTGCCCGGTTAAAGGATTCTACAATTTTTCCCGAAAGAGGATTGCCTCCTGCAACTCCGATACCTCGTTTTCTCTCAAGGACAACTCTTCCGGTATCTCTTTTAGCCACAGCGCTGGTCAACGTTCCGGCCACTACCCGATCTCCCCCCACAAACTCGGCTAGAATTTCCTCGTTTTCAACGCCATTTTGCAGACTGAGAACTGCTGAAATTTGATCACAATAGGGCTTTAAGAGAGCGGCAACAGATGGCGTATCAAATGACTTAACCGCCACCACCGCCACATCAACGGAGTACTGATCCAATATGATTTCTAGCGAATCGCTAACCAAATCGGGCAGGAAGGATTGTTCTTTTCCTTCGATTTCAACCATCAGCGGTTGATGATTAAGGCGCCTGACGACTTCGGTTCGTTCAAAGTACATAACCGTTTCGCCGCTCATTTTCAGACTGCCGCCAATGTACGTTCCAATTGCCCCCATTCCAAAGATCAAATAATTCATTTGATTCTACTCACTCATTCGATTAAATCTCACGCCAGTGGCGCGCGCCGCGCAAAAATTCCTCTCCGCTCATCCACCTCTTGCCAGCCGGTTGAACCTCCCGCAACAACAACACCCCATTTGCCGTGCCAATAGCCGGTAGTCCATCAATAACCGACCTCTTACCCTCTGGAATGGAATTTTGTTGCAGGACAGAGGCACGCTTGATTTTTAACCATTGACCATCCCACATCATATAAGCCCCCGGCCAAGGGAAAAAAGCCCTGATCTTCCTCTCAAGATACTCTGCGGATTGGGAAAAATTCAATTCCCCTTCTTCTTTGTTCAACATGGGGGCATAAGTTGCTTGAGATTCGTCTTGGGGTTGTGGCACGATTTCTCCACGCAGGTAAGCAGGCAGTACCTCAATCAATAACTCCGCTCCCGCGTCAGACAGTTTTTTACCGAGGCTTTCCGCATCATCGTCCTCTTGAATGGGTGTGCTTCGTTGAGCAAGGATTGGACCGGTATCTATCCCAGCATCCATTTTCATGATCGTTACACCGCTCACTTCATCGCCATGAAGAATCGCTGCCTGGATCGGCGCTGCTCCTCGCCAGCGAGGGAGCAACGAGGCATGAACATTGATGCAGCCGTATCGTGGTAAATCCAGCACATTTTGACGCAAAATTTGACCAAAGGCTGCCACAACAATCACATCCGGCGACCATTCAACCAACTTTTCCCACACACCAGCCTCTTTCAAACGACTCGGTTGAATAGTTTCAATACCCAATTGTTGTGCAGCAACTTTGACCGGCGGTGCGGTCAGGGTTCGTCCACGGCCCGATGGACGGTCGGGTTGGGTTACCACCCCAACAACATAATAATTCCGGGCAAGCAGTTCCAGAGTGGGGAGGGCAAACTCAGGAGACCCCATAAAAACAATGCGGTATTCCATCATAGATCAAAATTTTAACACAAAATTAAAAATTGCTTTGAGTTACGACTTTGATTCATTCGAAAACCGTTATACAATGGTGTTATCCTGATTTCCAAATTCTTTACGCCAAGGAGGTATTACCCCATGTCTGATGTTTCCTTTTCTCCCGATGGCATCACCAGTGATGACCGCTTATGGGCGCTCTTATCCTATTTATTGACCCCTCTAATTCCCATCATTATCCTGCTCATGGAAGACAAGAAGAAAAGACCCTTCATCAAAGCCCATTACATGCAGGCATTGGTTCTGGGAATTGTGCTGGTCATCCTCAACACCATCCTTGCTTTTATCCCGATTATTAACTGCATCAGCCCGATTCTAACTTTAGGGGTGGTCATTTGGCTGGCGATACGAGCCAACAAAGGTGAATATATCACTTTGCCCGTGATCACCGACTTTGTAAAAAATCAGGGCTGGGCTTAGAATATTTCCGCGTCATCGTTGATGCTTCCGGGCTTTTATTCCTTAAAAAGCCCGGAGGCAGTTTATCATTTAATTGAGTGATTTTTTACTGGTAAAATTATCCCATATGCTGAAAAGCGACATCCTTTTGAAAATCAACCGGGAACTAACCCTCGGCGAATCTGCCCGTCAACAAGGCAACGAAGGCATGGCACGGGTGTGCGCTCGTCGAGCGGCTGGTTTAGCCGCTCAGGCTTTTCTGGCACAAAGGGGAGTTAATATTCGTAAACTCAACGGTTTAGATGCCCTGAAGGTTTTCAGCCAAAATTCAGATTTTCCTGCCGCAATTCGCCAATCCGCCGAGGCGCTAATCATGCGGGTTACTCCCGAACATCAATTACCCATTGATGTGGATTTATTGCAGGAAGCCAGAAATTTCATTCAAGAATTAGACTGCTGGATGGAGGATCAAATTGACTAATTTTTCACAACCGCTTCGCTTTTATGGCACATCCTGGTGTTACACTTCTCGGAGGGCACGGGCTGCTCTGGACGAGTTGAAGATCCCATACGAATATATTGATATAGACTCGGACATGGACGGCCGCCGTTATGTCGAACAGGTCAATAACGGCAACCGCAGCGTCCCAACCATCGTCTTCCCCGATGGCAGCATTTTAGTCGAACCCACCGTTCAGCAACTTAAAGAGAAACTGGGCGTCGTCTGAATCCGCTACTTTTTTGAAAAAGCAGACCAATCAATCGCAAGCCGATGTAAAACAACACCCCAATTAACAGGCCGCTGCCCACCAAAACCATGAGCAGAGGCGTTTTGCCGGCCCTTTCCAATTGAACCGCTTTGGGCTTTTTTAACCGCACCGCCAGCGACTCCACGAAAACCGGGCTGGGTTCAACTGGCTTGAACAAAGTCGCTAAATTGCTCTCTAAACCGTCCAACACCATCGGTGATTGCATCGCGTTGCTCACTCCTCTCCGTTTCCCTCTGGATAAGCCACAATCCCTATGGTTCCCGGTCCAAGGTGTGCCGCAACCGGAATAGACAACTCGGTAATCACAATTTCTCGAACATTCGGGAAAATCTTTCGCAAGCGCTCCACCATGGCCTGGGCTGCTTCGGGTGCAGCGGCATGAACGACAGCCAGGGAAGCCATTTTATCTCCCACCCGTTGTTGAACTTGTTCCAGGACGCGATCCAGCGCCCGGTGGCGGGTGCGCACCTTTTCAGACATGTTCAGAAGGCCGTCCCGAAGGACGATAATCGGATTGATTCGGAGCAGGGAAGATAAAGCCGTCTGCAGTTTGTTAATCCGTCCACTCAGGTATGCAAATTCCAGGTTCTCCAGCGTAAAAATCACGGTTAAGCGGTCACGCATTTTTTCAAGACGCTGAATGATCTTGGGAATATCCCATCCATCTTGGCTGAGCAGGCGGGCTTCTCGGCACATGAATCCCAGCGCTGCAGAGCCGGCCCCCGAATCAAAGGGGTATACTTTTATTTCATCGGCTATTTCATCGGCAGCCTGCTTTACGGCAGCAAAAGTGCCGGATAATTTACTTGCCAGATGAATGGAAAGCACCTCCTCACCCTTTTGGGCAATAGAGCGGTAAAACTCCATGATCTGATAGGGAGAGGGTAACGAGGTTTTGGGTGGAAACCGTTTTTCCCTCACCAGCTGATAAAAATTTTTGGAAGTTATATCTCTGAATTGAAGATAGGTCTGGTCCCCCATCACGATGGATAGCGGGATGACCTTAATGTCGTATTTTTCTTCCCATCCTTCCGGCATATCTGCCGATCCATCGGTAACGATCTTAATCATTCTTCTCTCTCCTTGCTTGGCAAATCCAATTCATCGCGTAAGGCAATTAATGTGCGATGATACAAACTCTTTATTGCTCCTTCACTCCTTCCCATAATCTGGGCAATCTCTTCGTTCGATAACCGCTCAACAAACTTTAGAATAATCAGCGTCTGACGATCCTCCGGTAATTTTTGTAATACCTTTACTAAATGTTCGATCTCCTGTCCCTTCACCAGCGCACTTTCAGGATGTTCTCCGCCGTGGCGAATGGTGTAAGCGTGATCTTCGAGCGGTACCTCTTTCCGCCGTTTATTATCCCGATGCCAGTTTGCCACCAGATTATGGGCAATACGATACAACCAGGCCGAAAATGGTAATCCGCGGTTTCGGTAATTATGAATGTGGTTCATGGCGCGAAAGAAGACTTTTTCTGTCAAATCTTCCGCGTCATGCACACTCCCGGTTCGGTAGTAAATATAGTTGTAGATACGTTTCACGTATCGTTGATAAAGAACACTGAAGGCTTCCTGATCGCCTCCCGATGCACGGCTGATGACTTCGGCATCACTTAGTTCTTCCACGGGGTCATCCCTGCCTGATTTTTCAACGCATTAAATAAACCCCAAACCCCGATTGAGGTTACACCATTAAGAAATAACCTCAATCTCCAACTTCCTTTTGCCGTCAACATTTTTTTAGCGCTCAATTCCATTATACAAAAAATTGGGGCACTTGGTTCTATTGAATTTGTCTGGCGCGCTGGACGGCTCGGTAGGCATCAATAATTCCATAGCCAATCCCCTGAGCGGGGCGGGTATTGGCATCCACGCATTCAGGCAAAACGCCCTGATAGGTTTGGGCAGTGTCGAAGATGATCTGACGGGTTAGGTCCACTTTTCCCACCAATGCCGGATTTGCCGACCACATCAAGGCGACCACCCCTGCAACATGCGGTCCAGCCATGGAAGTGCCGCTTGCCCGTTCATAGGTGCCGTTTGGATACGACGAGAAAATTTCCTCTCCCGGCGCTAAAATCTCCGCCTTTAGCCGCTGGCTGCCATCTACGGTCACCGGGCCAAGGCTGCTAAAACCGGCGAGGTCGCCGTTGCGATTCACCGCTCCAACGGTCAGCACTTCCTCATAAATCGCCGGGGGGGCATCCACACTCCCGCAACCGGAATAACCGGAATTTCCAGCCGATACAACCACAAAAACCCCTGCCGCTTTGAGCGCCCGCACAGCCGGCAAAAATACCAACGGGTCACAGCCTTCCACTTGCGGACAGCCCCATGAATTGTTGAGAATATGAGCCCCTAAGTCGGGTCGGCCATCCCGGAAAGGATTTCCATCTTGTGGGTAAGGGGCAAATAAAAATTGCCAGCAGTCCAGGTAAACCGCCGGATTGCCTAAATTGCGCGCCAGATTGACACAGCCGATCCATTGAGCATCCGGCGCAACCCCCACATCTTTTCCGAGAATACTGCCTAAAGTGTGGGTACCATGTCCGCTGGTGTCCTGAGGAACACGACCGCCAAACCAGACATCCAGCCAGTTATAATCGTGGTCGCCGTTCTTCCCGCGGTATTGATCATGCAGTTGCGGATGTTCCCAATCTGCCCCCGAATCGGCCAGGCCGACTACAATTCCGGCGCCGCGCACACCGAACTCCCTCCACACTTTCGGCGCGCCAACCATCTCCAAATTCCAATTCCCATCGGACTCAAGCTGTTGAAGGCTGCCCTTTACTGCCGGTAGGGATTGAGACAAAGGGCGCAGGCGCGGGCTGGGCAGCACCCGTTCAACTTCCCGCTGGTTTGTAAGCCAAATTTTGACCAATGGACCGCCATTAACTTCCATGGCATTAACCAGATAATACGAACGATAATCAATTCGCAACCGGTCTAGTTGGCGTTGAACATCCGCCTGGGTGAACTCTGCATTCCTTACAAGAGCTTGATAGACAAAGTTTCGCCGTTCAACAACATTGTTGGGAAGCGTTCGCTCATCAAAGGTTGCCTGCTGGCGAAAAACCACAAACAAGCGCTCCCCATAAAACCCCGGCTGACCGGCTGTCAGATATACCGTCAGGCCCGCCACCCACACCAATCCTGCTGGAATGAAAAACCATCGGCTTATTACAGCCCCTCTTAAGCTTTTGAGGAGGATTATTCCAATCATCCCCATGATGAGTAGCGCCAAAGAATGAACAAACATCATCCTCAAGGCATATCCTATTAACTCCCCCGCGCTGGAACCGATCACCAGCATCAACTCATCACCGTCAATGAACACCAATGGGAGAATGGCGGCTGAGCCCACAAACAAAGCAATCCCCATTTGCCGTGAAGCGGATGGAGCTTTTTCTGCCAAACTGCTGATGACAGCCGCCCCAACGGCGCTGAGGATCAGTGGAGGGGTCAGGCTGAATTGATACCCTACCAGCGGCAAATTATTCGCCAAAATTAAACCGATTGCAACCAGCAAAACAATCTTGAGCGCCAATCGAGGGTTTTCCCCTGACGGATGAACTGAGCGATATTGTGCCATGAACAATTCTAGCAGCAACGCCATGAACCAGCCCAATAATGCCCCAACCACAATCCCGAGTAGCGCATCCAAGGGTGAGCCCAACGCGCCCCATAAAGCATAGGGTATCCAGGCCAATCCGACAATAAACCAGATCACTGAAATACTGAACGATTTTTGCGATTCGGACGGCACATCCCCGGTTTGATGTTGAGATAATAACCTGAGGCAAATCCAGATTCCAATACTCAATGAGCCGATCGCAATCAGCGCCGCTGATTGAAACTCTGTTAAGAATAACCATCTGGCAGGCAGCATCAAAAGCCCGACTGCAGCGGATAGACCGACAGCCCGATAAAATCCGCGAAAGACACCCGGCAGCCAAACCAAAGCCGCTAATGGCAGGCCAATTGCCAAAAGGTATCCCAAACCAACCCAACCGCGTATATCCGGGAGACCCAGCGAGCCCTCAAAAAGCAAATTTTCAATCAGCCACATTCCCACAAGAGATGCCAGACTAATCAGCCCCAACCAGATGAGGTAGAAAATGAAAAGGGCAGTCGGCAGACAGCCCCCCTCTTGATTTGGATTTTTAAAGACGGTTGGTTTTTCCGTAAAAGATTCGGGGGAATTCGCCATATTCAACTTAAGCCTCAACATTAATCACAAATCGTCCATTTTTGTAAAGCAATTGCCCATCTACCCAAATTTCCCCGCCATCTCTTAAGTCACAAATCATATCCCAATGGACAGCTGATTGATTTTGCCCGCCGGTTTCGGGGTAACTGGCGCCCAAAGCCATGTGAAAACTCCCCCCGATCTTTTCGTCAAAGAGGATGTTGCGGGTGAAACGAGTAATTCCTTCATTTGTGCCAATGGCAAACTCACCCACATACCGAGCGCCTTCATCCGTATCCAGCGTTTTTTGTAAAAATTCTTCGTTCTTTTCAGCAGTCGCTTTAATCACCTTACCCTTTTCAAACCACAATCGCACGCCACTCACTTCTCGACCGCCATAAATTGCCGGATAGGAAAAGTAAACCTGCCCCTCCACACTGTCCTCGACCGGGCCGGTAAACACCTCGCCATCCGGCACATTCTCATGGCAATCGCAGTTGATGAACCGTCTGCCGCTGATTTTCAAACGCAAGTCAGTTTCTTTGCCAATCACTCTGACTTCCTCTTTGCCAATCAGCCATTCCACAATTTTTTGTTGACGCGCAGAAAATTTCTTCCAATAACCTATCGGATCATGAGGATCCGGCATCATCGCTTGAAAAACAAAGTCGGCGTACTCGTCCAGACTCATTTCAGCGTCCTGAGCATGGGCGTTGGTGGGGTATTGCGCCAGCGTCCAACGGAACTCCTTGCGTGCTGCCCTCTCCAGGTAAGTTTTGAAAATCGGCTGCTGTGCCTGAGAGGCGATCACCATCTTCTGCGGGTCGACGTTGGACAGCGCTTTCGTATTTTCATCCCCCAGAATGTTGATTGAACAATCGTAGGTTTCTATAATCAACTTGCGAGGCGGGTCAATGAACTTTAACTGGTCTTCATTGGCTACTTTATAAAATATTTCGGTCAATTGCGGAAAGGTAGGTGTCAGGTAAGGGAAACCGCCTGCTAGCAGCACCCTTTTATAAATCCCAAGCAGAAGCGGTTGAGCAATGACCCCTCCTCTTATCCAAACCTTATCTCCGGGCTTAACCGCTACCGAATAATTGACCAGCATGTCCGCAAGTTTTTCAATTCTTGGATCGAGCATGGGGATTCACCTCATTATGAAAAGTTAACAACCTTTTTTCCGAGTGATTTTACCACCATCCGGCTTGTCGAATTGCTGGCAAGGGTATAAACTATTAATGCCCCAACCCAAAATTCAGAGGACTTCATGACCGTTATCGAATTTAACTGGGAAAGTTCCCATCAAATCACTTATTATGGCATTGAATGGAAACCAGAAATCATAACGCGCGGTGTGATCAGTTTAGTTCACGGCTTGGGTGAACACAGCAGCAGATACCATCACGTTGCCCAAATCTTCAACCGACACGGTTTTGCCGTAATCGCCTCCGATCATGCCGGCCATGGTCAAACCGGCGGTAAACGCGGTCATGTCGATTCTTACGAATGCTTTTTTGAAGAGTTGGATACACTTCTTAAGCGAAGCAGGGAAAATTACCCGAATCTTCCGGTTTTTTTATATGGGCATTCTCTCGGCGGAAGTATTGTTCTGGCGTATTTACTCAAACGACAACCGGCTGTTAGGGGCGCGGTAGTGACCTCTCCCAGCATCAAGCTCGTTTCAGATCCGGGGGTGATGCTCGTTTTTGGAAAAATCCTCAATCGGCTGGTACCCTCCACCGCATTGAATAACGGGTTGAAACTGGAAGGACTTTCGAGAGACCCTCAGGTGATCCAGGCCTACAAAAGCGACCCGCTCGTTCATCCCTGGATTTCCGCCCGGCTGGCAATTCAGTTAATTGAAAATGGCGAGTGGATTCGTGAAAATGGGGAGCAAATTAATGTCCCGGTCCTTTTACTGCATGGCAGTTCTGACGAGTTAACCGCAGTCGAAGGATCCCGTGAACTGGCAGAAAAAAACCGTGAATTCATAACCTATGTTGAATGGGAAGGGGGCTACCATGAATTACACAATGAACCGGATAAAGACCGTGTTTTTGAAGTTATTCTGACCTGGCTGGAAAAACAGGTCAGCCCCTCAACGGATTAATCGGTTACAACTTTCACCCCAGTTCAGGATGAATGGACTTGACCCGAATATTCCGGCGGGCTACAATAATCATGGAGGCGGTGCACCGCATGGGCACGGCTGCGCTGCAACTTAACAATCAATCCAAAGAGGAGAGTTTCAATGGCTGACTATCTGATTCGTGGCGCGTTGAAGGACATTGATCCTGCCGTTTTTGACCTCATTCAAATTGAAACGGAGCGCCAGTTTCGCAAGCTAATCCTCATTCCCAGTGAAAGCACCGCACCATTGGCAGTCCGCGAAGCCCTTGGCTCGGTTTTTCAAAACATATACGCCGAGGGTTATCCGGATGAAGAGACTCGCTGGATGACAGAGGACGAGATTCTCGATTACACTGCCCGTCTTTCCCATTACAGACGTTATTCCGATCCACGATATTACAAAGGGGTTGAATACGCCGACATCATCGAATCGCTTGCGCGCCGCCGATGCGCGGAAGTTTTTGCAACCCCGCGCGTATCTGCGGATCAATTGTTTGTTAATGTACAACCCCTCTCCGGCGCACCGGCCAATAACGCTGTTTACCACGCCTTAATCAATCCCGGCGATACCATTCTGGGTATGAATCTTCTACACGGCGGGCATCTTACCCATGGTTCATCGGTTAACCGTTCCGGCAAACTGTATAATGTCATCCACTATAATGTCAATCCGCAAAGCGAACAAATTGACTACGATGTAGTTGAGGCCCTTGCGCAAGAACACAAACCCAAAATTATCATCGCAGGGTATTCCTCCTACCCATGGGTGCCGGATTGGTCGCGTTTTCGTGCCATTGCCGATTCGGTCGGCGCTGTGTTACTGGCAGATGTATCCCATATTGCTGGCTTGATCGCCGGAGGAGCCATTCCATCACCGGTGGGAATCGCTCAGGTGGTGACCTTCACCACGCACAAGACTTTGATGGGGCCGCGCAGCGCCGTGATTCTGACCCATGACAGCAGCCTTGCCCGCAAGATTGATCGGGCAGTCTTCCCCGGCGAGCAAGGCGGGCCTCACATGCACGCCATTGCGGCTTTGGCGACCGCCCTAAAAATCGCCACAACCGATTCCTTCCGCGAATTGCAACACCAGATTGTCAAAAACTGCCGGGCGCTCACCCAGCGGCTGATGGAACGCGGCTTACGCGTCCCTTACGGCGGCAGCGATACCCATTTAGGCAACGTGGACTGCAAAACGATTGTAGGCAAAGACGGCACCCCGCTTTCGGGAGATTTAGCCGCCAGAATTTTGGATATTGCCGGCATTGTACTCAACCGCAACACGATCCCGGGTGATAAAACCGCTCTCAATGCCTCCGGCATTCGCTACGGCACACCCTGGGTTACCCAGCGCGGCATGAAAGAAACCGAGATGGTTCAAATCGCTGACATTATGGCGGATGTGCTGCTGAATATCCAACCCTATTCACTCGAGACCCGAAAAGGGGATGCTCTCCGCGCTAAGATCAATTTTGAAGTTTTGGAAGACGCCAAGATCCGTGTTCGCACCTTGGCGGAAAATGCCGGCATTGATCTGGAAACCGATCGCCACGGCTACCCGCATTTCTTCTTCATGGACGATCAGGCGCAAAGCAAAAACGGTTGGACAGCCTATGATCTTAAAGGGCGCGGCATCCGCACCTTTGTCAATTACGCCTTTATCGCCGATAGCGAGGATTTGAAACCGGGTGAATCTCAATCCACAACCCTGATCACACCATCCGGAGAAATTCAGGGAATCCTGACCTTGGTAGATGCTGATTACTTCCGTTTTAGTCTACCGGTGGAGAAAGCGGGGTTGGCTTCTACATGGTTACGCGATCTTTCGGATGGCTATGTCAAATTTGATGAAGACCTGCTTCGCCGCACACCCGGTCCGATTTATGTGACCGAATCTGCCGAAGAGCCCGTAACCTCGGCCTTGCAATCTGGAGATGGAAGCAAGAAACCTTATTATATCGGGATCAAACCTGAAACGATGGGGGTGCCTTTACCCGCTTTCCAATGGGAAGAAAAAGACCCCGATCATCTCCGCCGAACTCCGCTTTATGATGTCCACAAACAACTAGGCGCAAAGCTGATTCCATTCGCCGGCTGGGAAATGCCCGTCTGGTACACTTCAGTTGTAGAGGAACATTTGGCAACCCGCCAGGCAGCCGGATTGTTCGATGTCGCTCATATGGGCGTTTATCAGGCCGAAGGTCCCGATGCGGGCGTGTTTCTCGATTGCGTTTGCGGAAATGACATCTCGGCTCTGGAAGTGGGCGAATCCTGTTACACCCATTTCCTCGATCCCCATGCCAACGTGATTGACGACCTGCTGGTTTACCGCCGTTCCGCCCAAAAATACCTGATTGTGGTTAATGCCGCCAACGACGATAAAGACTGGGCCTGGCTTAATGCAGTCCGCAATGGGGAGGTTATGGTAGACCCCCAGCGTCCGTGGACGCGCGCTTTTGGACGAAATGTAATCCTCCGCAACCTGCGCGACCCTAAAGAAGGCAAAGACATGCGGGTGGATATCGCCCTGCAGGGTCCAAAATCGCGCGAGATTTTGCTGGCCCTGGGAACGGACGCCGAAAACCGACGCCGCATTATGGCTCTCAAGCGCACCGAGTTGTGCGAAGCGGTTGTCGGTGGGATTGATCTGGTCGTTTCGCGCACCGGCTATACCGGAGAAAAAATGGCTTTTGAATTATTCGTCCATCCCGACCAGTCCGTTCAACTCTGGCAGGCGCTGCTTGATGCGGGTAAACCGATGGGCTTGAAGCCTTGTGGGTTAGGCGCCCGCGACTCGTTGCGTACCGAGGCTGGTCTGCCCCTTTACGGACATGAAATGGGCGGTCAATTGAATCTGGGTGTTGCCGAGGCCGGTTTCGGCAGTTATGTCAAAACCTATAAACCCTGGTTCGTTGGCCGCCAGGCATTCCTGGAACGCGAGAAAACACGCACCAGTGTAGTCGTTCGTTTCCGCTTTACCGAAAAAGGCGTCCGAATGGCCCATCTGGGAGACCCGGTCATTGACCGTAAAGGGCGCACTATCGGCGTGGTCACCAGCTGCGCCATCGACTCAGAAGGTTTTCTCACCGGTCAGGCGCTGGTCGAAATCAAATCCTCGGAAGAAGGTACTCCGCTATGGATTTACCAATCAGCGCCCGTCACCGCCGGTAAACCGCCCGCCGAATTGAAAACCGGAGATCGGGTGTTGCTTCCCAGCGCGGCTGTTATTATCAGCCGCTTCCCAAAATAGTGGTTCTCACAAGGTGTACCGGTCTATCCAGTACACCTTGTGATTTTATAAGAATGACCACAGATAAACTACCTACCCAATCTAACCCTGACAAGGAGAGTGAAAATATGCAGACCCTTTGGGATCACCGCTACGCCCAGCGAATGCAACGCATCAAGGCTTCCGCCATCCGCGAGTTGCTCAAGTTGACCGAACAGCCGGACGTAATTTCGTTTGCTGGGGGCCTTCCCGCCCCAGAGGTGTTCCCCATTGAAGAGTTCAAAGAAGCCTGTATTCGGGTTCTCAACACCCAAGGAGATTTTGCCCTTCAGTACGGTTCAACAGAGGGCTACCTGCCCTTGCGAGAAATGATCGCCCGTCACACCAGCCGTTATGGGATTCAGATCTCAGCCGAAAATGTGATGATCACCTCCGGCTCTCAACAGGCGCTCGACCTGATCGGCAAGGTTTTTATCAACCGCGGGGATCGAATTTTGGTTGAGTCGCCCACCTATCTAGGCGCTTTGCAGGCATGGAACATTTATGGAGCAGAATATGTCACCGTCCGAACCGATGATGACGGAATGGTCACTGAGGACATTGAAGGCGCACTGAGAGCCGGCCCGAAATTCATTTATGTCCTACCCAACTTTCAGAATCCAATGGGTGTAACCATTTCGCTGGAAAGACGCGAACAACTGGTCGAAATGGCCGATCGCTACGGGGTTCCAATCGTCGAAGATGATCCCTATGGTCAGCTGCGATTTGAGGGAAAACATTTGCCGGCCGTTGAAGTCATTGATGCCCGTACTCGCGTTCAGAATGGCCATTACACCGGTAATGTCATTTACCTGAGCACCTTTTCTAAAATCCTCGCTCCGGGCATCCGCTTGGCGTGGATTATTGCCCCGCCGGAGGTTATCCGTAAGCTGGTGCTGGCAAAACAAGGCACCGATTTGCACACCGCCACCTTCAATCAGGTTGTGGCTTATGAGGTTGGCCGACATGGATTTTTGGATCAACATGTCAAGAAAATCTGTCAGGTATATAAAGAACGGCGGGATGTCATGCTGGAAGCACTGGAAGAACACATGCCTGAGGGAGTCACATGGACACACCCGCAAGGGGGGTTATTCCTGTGGCTGCGCCTGCCCGAACAATGCGACGCTACCGAGCTCTTCCCCGCCGCTGTGAAGAACAAAGTGGCGTACGTCCCCGGTGAAAGCTTCCATCCCAATGGAGGCGGCAAGAACACCATGCGTCTGAATTTCTCTTATCCAACCCCCGAAAAGATCAACGAGGGAATCGCTCGATTGGGCAAAATGCTCAAAGAAGAAATTTGTGCCAATCAAAAGATTTATCAAGGCGTTTAGCCAGATCAAGGATTCCTGAACCCAAAATTAAAAACGAGCCCAAACAACGGCTCGTTTTTGATTTGTTCAAGATCCAGAAGGTCGTTACTCCGATTTCCTCCAAATTTTGAATTCTCGCAAAATTGAACCTCCCACGAATTCCCTCAAAATAGAATTGTCCGGAATCAAGTCCATTTCGAGCGGTAAAAACCACTCAATAAACGCCAGCAGTCGTTTAGCCTCAATATATTCCGGTGTGCCATACGGCACTTGACGCAATAATGGCTCGGCCAGCGGCTTAAGCGCGGAGAGTTCGTAAACCAATGCGGAATTGAATATTTCATCGGCATTTTCTTGGTAGGGAAAGATGTAATTCTTTTCACCCCGCCGCACCGATTCCCAGCGTCCGATAGTTTCCTGCGCCGAGTACCCCCGTTCACGGGCATCTCTCACAATCCTTCGCAAGAGGCGGGTATCGGTCGTGGAAATGCGGTTGTGACGATCCAGATTCAATTGGGTCAAACAAGATACATAAATCCGAAAAGTCTGTTCTGATGGAAAATTTGGCAACAGGCGCGGATTCAAACCATGAATCCCCTCCAAAATCACCATCTGGTCTTTTTCCAGACGGACATTTTCCCCCGGATAACTTTTGCCCTCCCTGAAATCGAAGCGGCGTAATTGGACTTCTTCGCCTTGAATTAATCTGGTTAAATCCTGTTCCAGTCGGTGAATATCCAGGGCTTCCAACGCCTCAAAATCATAATCTCCATTTTCATCCCTGGGGGTATATTCCCGATCCACAAAATAATTATCCATCTCAAGAGCAAAGGGGGATAGCCCATAAGCCAGCAATTGAATTGAAAGTCGTTTTGCAAAGGTGGTCTTACCGGAAGAGGACGGCCCAGCAATCAGGATGATGCGGGTTTGTTCGGCGCGCCGGACAATTTCCCGCGCAATTTCGGCAATTTTCTGCTCATGCAAAGCTTCGGAAACCAGAATAATCTCACGAATGCGATCGGCGGAGATGGCGTCATTCAAAGCGCCAACATTGTCAATTCCAAGATGAGCCAGCCATGCCCCGTATTGCTTAAAAGTCTTCAGTAGAACCGAGAAGTCCGGCAGGGGCAGCAATTCTTTTGGGGCATGACGACGCGGGTATTGAAGGATAAAACCATCGTCCATGGCTCTTAGCCCAAACCAGCGTAAAAAGCCGGTAGAAGGCACCATGTATCCGTGATGATAATCGCGGTGTGAGCCCAATTGATACAAAACCAGCGTACCGCGATGCCGGTATCTCAACAAACTTACTTTATCCTGATGGCCTTTCGATTCAAAGTATTGGATGGCTTCGCTAAGCGGAACCGTCAAACGCTCGAACGGCAAATCCTGTTTTACCAATTCAAGCATTCGAGTTTCTAAACGCCTTAATTCCCCATCGCTGAGCGGAACTCTTCCGCCTACCTGACAGTAATATCCGCCTGAGGTAACCGAATGATCAACCGTTAAAGTGGCATTCGGGAAAAGTTCCTCAAAGACCGCTTCTAACAGGAAAGTGAGTGAACGACGGTAGATGCGCGCGCCATCCGCGCTGGCCATGGTGAGCGGGGTAACTTTCGATTCAATTGTGATTGGATAGGTCAATTCCCGCAATTCATGGTTGACAATCGCTCCAACAATCAAAGGATCATCCCATTCAGGCAGCGCTTTCAAGAATTCAACGACCGGCGTATTCCGTCTTCCTTGCAGCACCCTGCCATCGGGTAGATGAATTTCAACCTCATCCCGCGGTTTGATAAACGTGATAGGAGATTGGCTTGGATCGCTCATGTTCGCTTGAGAATGCTCCGTAAAAAATGTTTATAGACAAAAATCAGTATACCATTTGGGTTTCCAACCGTATCGAATTTAACCTGAGGTTCAACGCAAACCAGCCAACAAATCTGCAAGGGCTTTGGTAACTCAAAGCCCTTGCAGGTTAACTGGAATTCACCGAAAACCTTTACGGTCTAAGCAACTCAATCTGTGCAAACTCATCTGCGGACAATGTGCCGGGGTCTGCTGAACTGGGCGGATAGGTGCTGCTTAGCATCACCTCCTGACTGGTCTGGCTATCGGCCGGCCAGATCAGGTCAATGATGCGGGTGTGGTTGCGCCGGCCATCACTCGGCGCACCGCCGAATCGCCACTGAGCCGATTTTTGCTCAACATCCCGCACTCTCCACACCCCAGCCGACGGGTAGCCTTCCTGCCCCAGCGCCGCCACCACAAAGCCCCATGCAGAGGGATCTCCACTTCCCAGCGCAGCTCGCGGCACACGCACCGTGACGGTGCGGGCTGCAGGATCAACCAGAATCTTCATGCTAATTTCGCTGGCCTGCACCGGTTCGAGAGTCTCACTCTGAGGGATCAGCACTTGCGGCGTCCAGCCTTCCAGCCAGAGGGCATAATCCCAGCCATTCCCGCTGGTTAGGGCTGCATTGCGGCCCGGCAACAATAAACGCGCTCCTGTGCCGCTGCCGGGATCTTGATCAATGTAGATGTCAATGGTTTGTATCGCCAAACCATTGGGAGAACCCCATGGATTGGGGATAGGGCCGTAAAAACCAACCCGGAAAATCAAATTGTTCTCGTCATAAGAAACTCGGAAGGACTTGAGGTCAAACGCTTTGTTCTGGAAGACCGCATCGGTTGGATAGGTGTAAGTACCCGGGCCGTAATCATCCCCTTCCGCATCTTCCACCTCAAACAAGACGGTCGAAAGACCTAGATCCGGAATCACAAATTGGGCCGGCCCTTTTTGCGGGAAGAGCGTCTGATTTGCTCCTACGCCGATGAAGAAGCGATATTCATCGCCGGTTTCAAACTCACCCAACAAAGACAGCGGCAAAGAAATTTCCAACACACCTGCACTTGAAGCCGCCAAACCAACCGTCTCTCCTTCTGTCCAACCAACCTCACCGGCATTATAAATTCGCAGGTTTGTGCCGCCATTCCACATCAGTGCATAACTGGCCGCCATGCCCAACAGCCCCGGTGTTTCGGCCAAGGTATAGGGATAACTGGACTTGAAACGACGGTCCTGTAAATAAATGACAAGCGGCAATTCTAGCGTACGCGCCATTGCCCCGCCGCTGGCTGCATCCACTCGTATGTAAAGGTTGTTGGCATCCATCGCATATGCAAATCCCGCCAGTTGATCTCCCTCACCAGCCGGATAGTAAGCCGCCTTGTCCCATTCTCCCGCTCCAATCGTTCCATCAATAGTCGGCGTGGAAAGACCCTGAAGCGGTGTTTCAGCGCTCACCGGGCGCGCTTGAATGATTGGCACATCTATAAATGTCGGTACCGATTCACCGAGAGTTTCAAATACTTTTCGCAGCAATTCACGGAAGCCCAGATCAAAATACTCATCCTGGCCCGAGTCCTGATCAGCTCCGTACCACCAGAACCAGTCCGAACCTTCGGCAAGCAGCATATAATCCAACGCAGTTTCAATTTTTTCAGCAGGCGCCTGCCGGACTTTGGAAATGTCGTATTTCGCCAGCACCTCTCTCGTTTGACGCAGATATTCCCAGGCCGTGTTTTCTTCTGCTTCGCCAATCCAGGTATCATAATTCGGGCTAAACCAAGCTCCCGGAAAGAGGTCTTGTATCAGCCGCTGGTCGGGGAATTTTTGGATGTACTCGCTGGGTGTAATGGTACGGATGGTTTCACTTTCAGAAAGTAATTGGTAAAAGGTGCTGAGGAATTCAATGCCGTCATGATCGTAATATTCCCAGGCATTTTCCCCATCCAGAATAATCGAAACGATATGCGGTCCCTCAGCATTTTGCTCTTTCAACTTTGCGCGGATGTTTTCTAATCGCTGGATCAGGTCCTTTGCCGCTGCCGTTCCAGAAACGCCTGAATAGGTGAAGCCAATCTTATCCGACAGGACGCCGTCTCGGAAGAACACCGCCAGCTTATCGCCGGCCTGATTCGTCACATAGTAGGGACGATAGAGTTCATCCGGTTGATTTACGGTTTCTTTACTATCTCGGGTGAAGGCATCCAGTCCTAACGATTTTGCCAGAACTGGTTCACCGGTTGCCATCCATGAGTAACCAGCCCGCAGAACGAAGGGCACCATGATTTGCGCCACTGCCCCCTCGCCTGGCCATAGTCCGCGGGGAGGCTGTCCAAAATTTTCTTCATACAGGGCAACGCTACGCTGTAAGTGTGTCAGTGCATCTTGTGGGTAGGAAAACTTCTGGGGCAAATCCGAGCCCGGGTTGCCTTTTGCCTGTAAATTAGTATCAATCAGCAGGGGTAAAATCGGGTGAGCATAGGGGGTAGTGGTGACTTCGATTTGACCGGCTTCCTGCAATTGCCGGTGGAGAGGGATGATTTCCGCCATCACCCGCCGCACTTCTTGAAAGAGAACAACCTTATCCTCTTCTGTAAAATTCTGACCTTTTTCAACCAAATCTCTCAACGGCGGTTGATTGAGGAACATCGGGTCGAACCAGACCAGATTCCACCAGATTTGCAGGTCGCGGAAATCCTGTTCGGTAAAGGTATTCAACGCATTTTGAATCGCTTCCGCATCGGTTCCGCCGCGCTTTTGTAGCAATTCTTTGTAACGCGGGTAACGCCCGATCAACTTGTCCCAGTTGGCATCATAAAAGCGTTGAAGAATAAAGCGTTTTTCCTCTTCGGTTAACTGGTTAGCCGGTTTCTCAGTCATCACCCAATAAAGGTCTTTTGCGCCATTGTTGACGAAATCCTCCAGTTGGCGCAACAACACCGGGGTGAGGTTAAATGTAACCTTCACATTCGGATACTGAGAAACCAGATAAGCCATATCATAATAATCTTTGGTAGCATGAACCCGAACCCACGGGCGGGTATACACCCCATTTTCATCCTTGTAATAGAGCGGCTGGTGCTGATGCCACATTAGATTGAGGTATAGCACATCCTCCGCCACTTCCGTTGGCGGTGTGGGCGTAGGCTCTTCAATTTGCGGGGTGCCTACGATAACCGGCTGTGTCGGAACTGCCGTTGGAACAGGCTGGGGTTGACAAGCTGAAATTGCCAGAACCAGCGCAATAAAAATAAACAGGAAACGGTGGGTAATTTTCATCTTCTCATCCTCCTTACATCATGATTTATCGTTTTGCTAACGCCGGATCATAAATTTGCAAACCATCTATAGCGGTACCAATCCACAACCTCCCGATTGGGTCAAAAGCAAATGCCATGGGCTCCCCTCCGTTGAACCCGGAATTATTCTGCCGGTAAATTGTCCATTCATCTACCCCATCAAACTTGCTAACCAATCCGCCCGGTTCGGTTGGGAAGCCATGACCGAGCCAAAATCCCTTACCCGGTTGTTCAATGATGCTATTAACCACACTGGTAGGTAAATTTGAGCTGCCTAACCGATAAAAAGTCCACTCTTTGTCATCCCAACGTCCAATGCCGCCCCCAATCGTAGTGATCCATACCCGATTTTGGGTATCCACAATCAGGTGAGAGACTCCTCCCCAACCCAAATCACGTGAGGAGAAATCCCAACTATCCATCGTTTGAGCGGAAAGTTTGAGTCGAGTAACCCCTTTTTGGGTTCCCAGCCATAAATATTCTTCATCATGGACGATCTGATGCGCAATAGCAAAAATGTAAAGATCCGGCAGGGGATTGACTGCTCGACTATACGACATTAACTGTGATCCATCCCACATAAAAAGGCCATTCAATGTGCCTATCCAAAGATTATCCTTTGTATCCTCAACAAAGGAGCGAACTTTGCCTACTTGCTCCGACAATCCTGCTTCTGGAATTTGTTTCCATTCGCCTTTACAAAGACAACTCAAGCCACTTTCCGTCCCAAACCATAAATTGCCCTGCCGATCCTCGTAGACCGCTCGCACGCGATCATCGCCAATCCCTGAATTTTGGCGGTTATAGACGAGACTGTTCTCCCCCCACGGTGAACCTTCGCTGACATGCCATAAAGCTGCTCCTTGGGCGGTAGCAATCATCATATCGCCGTTTGATCTTAAGTGTAAATCGTAAATGGTATTGGAGGGCAATGGAGCGGTCTGGACCATTAAGTGCTGCCAACCGCGGCGTAGTAAAGCTTGATCATATTCATAGGTCACTTTTCCGATAACAATCAACCCCGTAAACCCGATGATCAACCACCAGAATACTTTGGGCGGTTTGGGCAGCATTTCTTCCAGATAATCCCAGTATTGATCCTTCTCCAATATCCACGCATAGGCCGATCTGAGCAACCCCGATCCGCTCATGCACAGCGCCGGGATGACTATCAAAGAATATTGCGGCCATTTGGTGGGATAAACCAGTAAAATTGCAAATTGAACAACAAACCACCCTGTCAGCCACGGTTCTTTTCGTCCGTAAAAATACAGCCCAACCGCCCCTGCCCAGAAAATAAACTCATCCAGCGTGAGGAAAAAGAACACGCGCGGATGCCACGGCAAGGCAGTTGCCACCCAGATCACTGGCTGCCACCACGGGTAGGCAGCCCTCAGCACATCTCCCCCATGAGTGTACTGGCGGTGAAAAGCGAAGATCTCAACAATCTTGCGGAAAGGCTCATTCCACAAATAGGGATTTAACACCATAAAAGTTACTGCAACAATCCCGCCCCATACCATCAATTCTCGCCAGACCACTTTACGGCGGAACTGGCCGATCAAAAAGGCGATCGGGACGAGCATCATGGCATACGGATATTTTCCGGCAATTGCAGCGCCCATTGCTCCTGCTGAAATCCACAATGGCAATGGATTTTCCCGTTTCGCTTCGCCTTCAAAATACCTTCGGAATAACAACACTGCCAGCAGCGAGGCAAACAACGGAAAGGATTCCAGATAAACCTGACTGGTGTATTTGATAGTATAAGAATGAAAGGTCAGCAGGAATGCCGCAAGCGGATCAAAAAGCGCCAGAATAAAAACCTGTAAAATCCCAAAAAATGCATTGACGCTGCGATTGAAATAAAACTCAAAATCCGGGTTGACGCTCTCTCCCTTCAGCAAAAACGGTAAGCTGTACATCAACTTGATCAAGGGAGGATGTTCTTGATTTTGTTCATACTGGACAATTCCTCTCCAATCCCCCTCTCGGATCAATTGAGCATACTCCCTTCCCGCCCGCATATACACCGGCTCATCCGCATCCAGCGGCAACTGCCAGACCGCCCAGGCATGGATTAAGCTGGAAAGCAAAACAATCAAGAAAATTGTATGCCAGCGTTTCCACCACTTGGGTAAGGCACGGAGAGGAAAGTTAAGCAATCTGGCTAACATAGGCAATTGCTGCTTCCATGACGAAGTAGTTTAGCCCTCTGGTATTTGAATGAATTGATAAATTAAGACTTCCCCGGCCAGAATTGTTTCCGGGAATTGAAAATTAACCATCGCCCCATTTTGTTCAACTGTAACAAAGGCATCAACCATTTTGCCCGCCAGCGGCTGTAAACGATATCTACCGGGATTCAATCCTTCCAGCGAACGGAGGAACACGTTGTCCTGCGGCTGATCACTCAAATTCAACATAATCAGCGCCTGATCGCTCTGAGCAACGCGCGCATAGGTCAGAATGGAAGGCGAAGAACTGATCAACGGATATAACCTCCCGGCTTGGAGCGCTTCTGATTGGTCACGAATCCTTAGCAAGTTAATATAAAACCTCAGTAATGAGTCAGGATCTTCCAACTGATTCTGAACGTTCTTCTCAATGTAATCGGCTTTGGGAAATGACCATGGAGTTGCGCTGGTAAAGCCAGCCATTCTTTCTGACGACCAGTGCATCGGCGTGCGAATATTGCGATGATCACCCTGACCGGTCAGACCAATTTCTTCCCCATAATAAATAAACGGTACTCCCGGACTGGTCAAATATACCGATGCCGCGAGGCGCGCCTTATCCTTATCATTCATCAAGACGCTCATCACGCGGTCTTGATCATGATTGGTTAAGAAGATGCCCATGCTGCCCAACGGGAATAACCTCGTTTCAAATGTTAAAGTATTGCCCAAAGATACTGCATTCCGATGATTGACATTGCTCAAGATGGAGCGCGCCAAATCAAAATTGAACACCATATCCATTTCGGAATTACGAACATAGCGCACCGCCTCAAAACTGTTAGACCAGACCTCGCCTACGGTAATCGCTTGCGGGTTGAGCGATTTGTAATAAGCGTGGAAGTTGGCTAACCATTCGTGAGTTAAAGCCGTGTTTTCTTGTTTGGTTTCTTCTTCAATCAGGTGTTTGGCGGCATCCAAACGAAAACCATCCACTCCTACATCGTTCAACCAAAATCGGGCGATCTCGTAAATTTCCTGGGTTACTGCCGGATTTTTCAGGTTCAGATCGGGCATCTGATCCCAGAAAAGAGCGTAATAATATTTTCCATTGGACGCTCGATGCCAGACTTTTTGCCCATCCGGCCCGCTATAACCGGGATTTTCATCCTGCCAGATGTAATAAGTATGATACGGTGATTGTAAGTCAAGCGCTTGTTTGAACCAGGGGTGCTGGGTAGAAGTATGGTTGATCACCAGGTCAATGATAACTCGGATACCGCGCCGGTGAGCAGCCTGCAGAAATTCCTTAAATTCATCCAAACTACCGTAATCCGGATTGACATCGTAATAATCGGTTACATCATAACCGTGATAGGACGGCGAAGGGTGAATGGGCATTAGCCACAGAGCTGTAATCCCTAAATCACCACCTGTTTCAGGATCACCATCGTTCAAGTAATCCAACTTCTGGGTCAGGCCGCGAAAATCGCCGATTCCATCTCCGTCGGAATCGTAAAAACTGCGCACAAACACCTGATAGAAAACGGCAGTCTTCCACCATTCCGCATTCTCCTGAAGGGTATCGGTGGGAGTAAGGATTCCTACCGCCTCATGGACTTCGCCCGTACTCTGGCCCGGAGAGGTTCTTATCCCTGTGCAAGCGCTAAATAGGCTCAGGAGGATAAAAAAGAAAACGAGTTGTTTCAGTCGTCTTGAAATCATGATATGGTGGATAAAATCACACCGCCCAACGCAGGCAGGCTAATTTCAGTGGTTTGATCCTGAACAAGCAAATCGCAATTTTGGTCAGTCTGAACCTCAACGACCCATTGACCCGGCAGGGAATAAGCCTGCGAGGCAGAAGACAGGTTGATCACTGCCATTAACTTTTCCCGCTCGTACCGCCGCTCCAGCACAACCAGCGTATCCGTGCAATCCAATACCTTAAACTTGCCTCTGC
The DNA here is from genome assembly GCA_938040735.1 of uncultured Bellilinea sp. Taxonomy (GTDB): domain Bacteria; phylum Chloroflexota; class Anaerolineae; order Anaerolineales; family Anaerolineaceae; genus Bellilinea. Next base: position 213,860 of record CALHYE010000002.1, on the reverse strand, counting down.
TTAGTCCTTTGAACTTCTTCCTCACCTCGATCAATTGTCGGTAAAAGTCGAACAGTTGCAAATCTTGTTCATCTCCCCATAGCATAGGCAGCCGTGATTCTTCCGGCACACCGCGCCCATCCTGCCGCACATCTCGGTTTTGAGATAATCCAACTTCTGTGCCGTAATAAACCACCGGAGGGCCGGCCAGGCTGAATTGCAACAAAGCCGCCAGTTTCAACCGGCGTTGATCGTTGCTGGCTGCCCAAAGAAAGCGGTTCATATCATGGTTATCCAGAAAAGATGGCCGCGAAAAATCTGCTGGGAAATAAGCGTGATGCCTTTCCAAAAAGGAAGCCAGCTGGTGACCATTCCAGCGTCCAAAGGCAAAGGTTTGGCGCAATCCCTCCAGCAGGATAAAATCGAGCGCACCGTCCAATTGACCGGCAAAAGTCAATTGCACATCCGAAGGATCAACAATCTCCCCAAATGTCCAGCAATCCGGCTTCACCTGGCGGGTTACTTTACGAAAATCAGCCCAAAAATCAGCGGCCGGTCCAATGGCGTAATCCACCCGAAAACCATCCACACCAAATTCCAACCAGTAGCGGGCTGCATTCAACACATACTCCCGCGCAGGCGGATAACGAAGGTTTAATTGGGGGAGACTTTTCACCCCAAAAAAGGTTTCGTAATCATCCGGGTAATGACGAAAAGTGAACCATTCGCGGTAAGGACTGCTTGGATTGGAAATTGCGGATTGAAAATAGGGATGCCGGTCGGAAACGTGATTGGGGACAAAGTCCAGCAGCACCCTGATTCCCCTGCGATGCGCCTCGGTGAGAAGTATTTGCAGAGCTTCTTTGCCGCCAAGCCGCGGTTCAACCTCAAAGAAATCAGTGGCATCGTATCCGTGATGACTGGGGCTTGGAAAGATCGGTGTAAGCCAAATCGTATTAACTCCCAATTCGGCAAGATATTCAAGCCGATCGGTAACCCCCTTAAGCGTACCGCCATAAAATCCTCCCAGATTTTTGGGGTTTTTCCATGGCTCGTCCCTACCGGGAGAAAAGCGGTCTACAAAGATCTCATAAATAATGGCATCTTTTGTCCAATCAGGCAACGGATCATCATCCACGAAACAGGCAAACACCCGTCCATCATCCGACAATACCTCACCCTTCCCGCTCACCTCAAACCCAAAGGAATAACGCACAACCGTGCCTGACGGGAATCCCGGCAATACAGCCTCAAAATAACTGAGGTATCCCCACAGAACATTATCCCATTCCGTGTGAGTAAAGAGCAGTGGAGCAGCAAACCCGTTCAACGCTTTTCCAAGGCTGCCTTTTGGATCACTGCCGTCGGTTGTCCAATAAAACCAGCCTCGCCGCACCGGGAATTCTGGGCCGACTGAAATCACCAGTTTAATCGCTTGAGCGGGCAACGGATCGAGCGGGAACCTCCGAAAAGCATGACTGATTCCTGCGCGATGACCATATACCCGCTCCAGTTTTAATTGATCGGTTGCTAAGGTTCCAAAGATGAAATCGTCCACCAAACTTCCTTTTTCGAATCGGGATTATCCTTTGACGCCCCCTACCGTCAGACCGGCTTCAAAGTAACGATTCAAAGCCAGATAAACCAAAACGGTGGGGATGACTACAATCACTGCCCCGGCCGCAAATTGACCCCACGGCACGGATACGCTATTGGCGAGGGAATACAACGCCGGCACCGCTAACTTGACCGAATCCGGCGCAGGGACAAGCACCGAAGAGAAAATGAAATCTCCCCAGCCGGTCATAAAGGCCAGAATCGCCGTAACCGCCAATGCCGGGCGCGCCAGCGGCAGAGCAATGAGAAAGAAGGCCTGCAACGGAGTTGTTCCATCTATCTGGGCAGCCTCTTCGAGGTCAATTGGAATGGTATCAAAATAACCTTTCAGATTCCAGGTGCAGAATACGAGAGTCGCAGAGGTGAAGGCTAAAATCAAGCCCAAATGCTTACCAAACAACCCGATTGCCGTCAGTACCTGAGCAATCGCTACCAGCGATAAGATGCCCGGAAAAGTGGAAATCGCCAGCAGAAAGATCAAGAAAAATTCTCGTCCTTTGAAGCGAAAACGCGACAAGGCAAAAGCCGCCGAAGTGCATACCACCAGACTGGCAATTGTGGTGATACTGGCCACCTTGAAGCTGTTCGTCAACCATGTCAGGTAAGGCCGCTCAAACAGCATAAAGCGGTAATTTTCAAAACTCCAATCTACTGGGAAGAACATCCCCGGCAGGCTGAGGGTGTACAACCGCCCTCCCGAGCGCCCTGAAGCGAGAAGGGCAAACCACACCGGGTAGAGCGCAAAAATCACCGCAATCACCAAAAAAGTGTATTGCAAAATCCGTACGCCAACAGGAGTTTTTCTGATCATGACTCATACGCTCCTTTCGTAATCCGGGTAATTCTCAGGCTATACAGGGTTGCAAGGAAGAGCATGATGAAAATCAGCACCGCAAAAGCGGTAGCGCGCCCATAATTTTGCAACTGATAGATCTGACGATAGGCATATACCATTACAAATTCGGTTGCGCCCGGTGTATCGGCCCCGGCAAGCGGGCCGCCGGCTGTGATCGCGTAGGCTGTTCCAAACATTTGAAAGGCCGTGATAGAAGTCAGTACCGCTGCCGGCAGCACCGCTGGGCGAATCAAAGGCAAAGTGATTCGCTGCAATTGAACCCACCAGTTTGCCCCATCTACTTCGGCTGCCTCATATAACTCAACTGGAATCGATTGAAGCGCGCCGAGGATGGCCACCATAAAGAAAGGATAAGAAAACCACAGATCGGCCAGCACCACGACCCCAAAGGCGCTAACCGGGTTTTGCAACCAGATCGGACCTTGAATCCCGATTTGAGAAAGCAGCTGATTAATCGTACCCTGCTGGCGGAAGAAAAACTGCCAAACCAAAGCCATTAAGATAGCCACCGAGGAAGCCCCCCAGGGCACAAACAAAGCCACCCGGAAGAAGGTTTTGCCTTTTAAGCGCGTGTCGTTCAAAATCAATGCCAGGGCAAGCCCAAATACAAAAGTCAAAGGCACCCGGATGGCCACAAAAAGAATGGTACGCAGAACCACAACGATGAACGGGCCGGTAGACATTAATTGATTGAAAGCGGCTCGAATCGAAAGAACATAAGCCAAACCGATCACCAGCAGGATGGCAATCAGCCACACCATCCCACTGGAAATTGGCCTCTCAATTTCGCGGTCAAACCTCCGGTTGACTAATACAGCCCCTGCTAACGGCACAAAAACCAGCAAAATTTTTCCAAAAGCCATCAACGCCTCGGCTGAAAACAATTTACCCAGCAAGGCCTGATAATTGGCAAACAACGGATCCGCCAGACGGTAAGGCGATCCCAGCCCTCCTTGAGCATTTTGTCGGAATTGAGGCCAGCAGAGTGGATCGAGGAGACCGGTCAAAAACACTTCACAATCCGGCTTCGGGCGAAATTTATTTCGATTTGTGAAAGAAATATAGGTATTTAATACAATCGGGTACACATTGAAAACTAGAATCCCCAACATGGTCGGAAAAAGAAACAAAAAAATCGTCAGGCTTTTGCGTGTCCCCTTCCAGGTCACCATAACGGGCTCCTCTCTCCTGCTTGCATAAATGGGAAGGATAAGAAGAGGGAGAGCCCCTGATGAAGGCTCTCCCTTTTGCATCATTTGATTTACTTCATTCCCTCGACGGCTTCCAGAATCGCAGCCTGGGCTTCCTTCAGGGCAGTCTGCGGATCCTGAGCGCCGGTCCAGATGGCGGCAGAGGCGCGCCCCACCGGACCCCATTGTGCAGAGGAGAACGGCGAAGGCGACATCGGCACACCGATGGCCAGCGCTTTACCATAACCAGCCACTGCCGGTAATTGAGCCACTTCGGGATCCTCGATGGCGGCTTTTTGAGCCGGGATGGTCTTGTTGATCAGAGCCAGTTTCTTCTGAACCTCAGCGCTGGTGAAGTACTTCATCACATCCAGCGCCACCTCGGCCTTGCCGCGGTTAACCGCATTCTTGCTCAGCATGAGGGTCTTGATACCCACGAAGGGTTTACCCATCGAAACGATGGTGTAGTCAATCCCCGCATCTTCGATGCCGGCAATTGCCCACGGGCCGGTCCACCACATGCCAACCTTGCCTTCCTGCAGGGCAGCATTGCAGATATCGTAGCTGTTTTCCGCCAGCGAGACAGCCTTGAGTTTAACCAGCCACTCCGCCGCCTTCAGAGCTTCGGGAGAATCCATATAGGGCTTACCGTCCTCATCCACATAGGCCGGCACACCAAAGCCAAAGTAAATCGGCGACATGTGATAGGCATCTTCAGCGCCAAAACCCTGATTGCAGATTAGCGGAATGCCCTTATCAGCGTAAAACTTTTCGGCCTTTGCCAACAGGTCATCCCATGCAAACGGGTCGGTGGGCAGGTATTCTTCGGTAACCAATGCTTTATTGGCAACCAGTGCAATCCCTTCCATGGTTTCTGGCAGCGCCCAGATCGTATCCATCCAGGTCACACCGTTGATGCCCGATTCGGTATAAACGCTCTCAAGGAAGGCTTTGTCAATACCGAAATCGTTTAAGGCAACAATGTTACCCTGCAGGGCCTGTTCACCGATTTTGTCATTTGCCCAACCGATGATGTCGGGACCTTCACCAGCCGGAATAGCCACATTCAAAGCATTGGCAACATCCTCGGGTTTGGAAAGGTCAATTTTGACATTCGGGTGAGAGGTTTCATAATCCTTGAAAGCCTGGGTGATGGCTTCCAGATATTTACCATCCCACTGATGCCAGATGGTAATGGTCACCTGCTCAGCGGTGGGGGGGGTGGTGGGTTCTGCGGGGGCGGTAGTAGGTTGTCCTGGCGCGGCAGTCGGCTGCGGTGGGGCAGTAGTAGGGGCAGGGGTGGCGGCCGGCTGGCAGGCTGCCAGAACAAACGAGGCGATCAGCAACAGGCCGATCAAGGGCATAAATTTCTTCAACATCTCTTTCCTCCTTAAAAAATTTGGTTTTACGAGTCCCTCCAAGGGAGGGCAACCCTTCTCAAAAGGGTTTTCGCTTCTAAGGTAAATAAACCTTCCAATTGAGCTTTAAGATCCTGCACACCACCTCCTTTCAAAAAAATCAACTTGCTTCAGCCAGTTGATGTAAACTCAATGAAATTGCCTGAGCGACGGCGCCCATCGCAGAAGAGCGCCTGCCAAGCACGGCAGAAGTTATGGTCACTGCTTGCGAAGCGACTTTGAGGCTGCGTTGTTTGGCCACCTTTCGCACCGGTTCAAGCAGCAAATCACCTACCTGAGCAACCCCTCCGCCAATCACAATCTTGGTCGGATTAAACAGGTTGATCAAATTCGCCAGAGCTGTTCCAATGTAATAACCGGCTTCCTGCACTAGCTTTTGTGAGAGATGATCCCCTTTGCGGGCTGCAGCAATGACATCCATTGCATTTAAGGTTTCAACCGAGGGCAGTTCGCTCAATGTAGTGCGTGCGCCCGCTTTGATGGCTTGAATCGCTTTCTGAGCGATTGCCCGTCCACCAGCTAAAGCCTCCAAACACCCGCGGTTTCCGCAGGTGCATAAAGGCCCGTTCTCTTCAATGGTGACATGACCAATTTCTCCGGCACAGCCGGTTGTGCCGCGGTAAATTTGACCATCAATTAACAACCCCGCCCCAATACCGGTCCCAACCTTAATATAGACCAGATTATCTACCCCGCGGCCCGCCCCAAACGCCCATTCTCCCAAGGCGCCGAACTCGGCATCATTCCCAAGGGTTACCGGACATCCCCATGCTTTTTCTAACCATTCGCGAATCGGGAAAAGATCCCAGCCCGGCATAATGGGGGGACCGCTGACCATTCCGGCATCGGTTACAATTGGACCCGGCACGCCGACTCCAATCGCCGTAATCTGACTCAGTTTCACACCAAGCTGTTCCAGCCATGAACGCATGATTTGATCAACAAATGGCAGGCAAACCTGCGGACCCTCAAAAATATCCAGCGAGGCTTCAATCTCATCAATTACATGAGCCAGATAATCCGCCAGGACAAAAGTAACATGGGTTGCCCCAATATCCACCCCCACCACCAAACCACCTTGCGGGTTGATTTCAAGCGCAATAGCACGCCGCCCGCGTGAGGATTGGCCGTTCGTTTCCCGCACCAGCCCGGCTTTAATCAAATCCCCAACAATAGCAGTGACGGCCGCACGGGTTAACCCCAGTTCACGCGAAAGTTGGATTCGCGATATTCCGCTGGGACTGAATCGGATCAAATCCAGCGCGGCGTGCTTGTTAAGATTTTTAACACTTGCCTTGGGGACTTGCCAAAAAGTGGTGTCCAAAGAGCGAGTTTCTCCCTGTGTCTTGCAATTATTATAACCAAATCCAAAAGAATGTCAAGTGACTTAACAATTACGGGAGAATACAAAAACCTGTATACACAACATTATATCATGCCGGAAACCTTTCGGGTATAATTTGTTCTATGCTCCCAAAAGCGACTTGGCGATTGATTAAAACCCCACCTGCCCCAGGCGCATGGAACATGGCGCTCGATGAAGCCATTCTTCAATTTACAGCCGAGGGAAAATCTCCTCCCACCCTGCGCTTTTACGCCTGGCAGCCTGCCTGCCTATCACTGGGTTATGCACAACCCATCCAGGATGTGGATTTCCAAAATTTGATTGAAAACGGCTGGGAACTGGTGCGCCGCCCAACCGGTGGAAGAGCCATTTTACACACTGATGAACTTACCTATGCAGTAATTGCCCCTCAGACCGAACCGCGGGTGACCGGTTCAATTCTGGAAAGTTACCGCCGTCTTTCCATTGCATTGGTGGAAGCTTTGCATTTGTTAGGCCTTCCCGCAACGGCCGATAAAGAATATCCGCTCCCCGAAGGCAGCCAACCCAACGCGGCGGTTTGTTTTGAAGTGCCTTCCAATTACGAAATCACCGTCCATGGTAAAAAACTGATTGGCAGCGCCCAGGCTCGCAGGTACAAAGGCGTTCTTCAACACGGCTCTTTGCCCTTGTTTGGCGACTTGACCCGCATCACCCAAGCCTTACGCTTCGAAACGGAAATAGAACGCCAACAGGCGGCTCAACGCTTGTTGGAACATGCCACCACCGTAGAGATAGCGCTCGGAAAGAGTTTGGATTGGGATACCGCCGCAAATGCTTTCAAAACCGCCTTTGAACGGGTTCTGAACATTGAATTTGTGGAAACCGAACCAGAACCGGAAGAAGTGAGATGCGCGGAGGATTTATTCATCCAAAAATATGCTCATCCTTCTTGGACAGAGCGGATTTAATCCCCCTTATTTCACTTTACGAAAATCACATCGGCATAGCCCAAACTGCGGAACAATCTGCTTAGATAAGACTCAGCGTTTAGTCGCGCCCAATCTAAAATACCGTCGGCAAGGGCGCTCTTTTCAATTTCGCGAACGGCTGCCTGACGCGCCAGCGTTTCTAAATGAATTTCACCCCGCCGCAGAATGCCGGTTTCTCGATCATACACATACGAAAGATCATTATCAAGGGAAGTGATAAAAATTTCAGCCTTTGGCAAACGGACGTACAAAACACCGTTTTGAACCCACAAATCCTCAGGGTTCAATTTTTCCAGATCCACTCCCGCAATGACTTTTCCATGTGCAACAAATAACAACTTATCTCCAAACAAAAAACTCAATTCACTTTGTCCCGTTTCGGCTGTAATAATTTTTTCCATAGAATACTGCACGGTTTCTAATCGGGCTAATGAGCGAATCTCATAGATAATCGTAACCGGATCAGGCACAACGGTCGGAGTTGGGTTAAATAACAGGGCAGATTGGGTTGCAAGGGCATCCCGCACCTGCTCCACAGGCTGTAAAGCCTGTTGGGTTGTATTCCGGACCACCGCTACCAGCAAAAGGATAGCCACCGCAAAAAACAAGGCGAATGACAAAATAACCAACAAAACGGTCTTAAGAATCGAATTGATATTCATACCACCGCCTATCCAAATCTCTTCTACTCCAATGAACCTTTATTCCGATTATAATCGTTATATAAATACTCCGGAGAAAAATCTCTGTGATTAAACCTCTTGGCGCTTCCAAAATCCATGCCTTATTCTCAATCCTTAGCGGGTTAACGGTTTTCTTTCTATTAGCGGCCTGTAGTGTTCCGCCAACCAAGACCCCAACACCCCCTGTCACCATAACCCCCACCGAGACCAGCGTTTCAACCGCTACCCCGGCGCCGCTCGGCAGTGAACAAAATCCACTGAGGATTGCTTTCCTTCAGGAAGGTGAAACGAATCGCCGAATTGAAATTTCTCGCGAGGAAATCCGCGATTACCTCAAAGAAACAACCGGTTACGAGTTTGAAATCGTTGTTTTCGAAAAACCCACCGATCTTTTTAAGGCTCTTAAAGACCAAAAAATTCACCTTGGCTGGCTGCAGCCACTGACATACCTCCACGCCCGCAATCAGGGACTGGTAAAAATTGGCCTGCTCACCAATCATTTTGGAACGTTTTATTACGGCAGTCAGTTCATGGCTAATGTCGAAAGCGGCTATGTTTCCTATTTTGACCCCGTGGCTAATCTCAGCACAGCCGATGCTCAAACCGCCCTTTCCCAGTTAAGTGGCAGCCGGCCTTGTTGGGTTGAACCCGGTTCAATTTCTGGCTACATACTCCCTTTTGGAATTTTAGAGCAGCTAAGTATTCCCACCCAAAACGGCGTGATCACCCAGACTCACCCTGCCGTAATCCGCTCCCTTTATATCAAAGGGATTTGCGACTTTGGAGTCACATTTTCCATCTCCGGTGATCCCCGCACCTCCAGCCAGGTGATTAACGATTTACCCGATGCTTCCCAACGAGTCATCATAATCTGGCAAACCAACCCGGATATTCCGAACTTGAATCTCTCTTACGCTGTCTCGGTAAGCGACTCGATCATCAAACAGATCAATTCCGCATGGATTGAAATGATTAAAACCACCGATGGCAAACGCCGTATCACCCAGGCTTTGAATGGCTACGATGTTCAAGATTTGCAAGTCGTTGACGACTCGGTGTATGATCCTTTGCGTTCGGCAGTGCGCTGGTCGGGGGTTGATTTATCCGATTGGATCGGCCGTTGATCCCCACTTTTCAGGTCTGGATTATGACTGGCACGAACCTTGTACGATCCAAAAAGCGAATGTTCGTGCAGGGCATGGTAAAATCGCCCCATGGTCAAGAAAATCTTTATGATATTTATCCGCATTTTCCTTTTCAGTTGTCTCACCCTTATTCTAATCTTAGGCATTCCTAACTTAATTGCGGAATGGTATGCCCGCTCACGCCAGTTTCAGGTTTCCCAAACGCCCTCAGCGCCGGTTGCCATCGTCTTCGGAGCGGGATTGACTCGCGATGGGCAGCCCTCTCCGGTTCTGCGCGATCGGGTGTCTACCGCCGCCCAACTGTATTTTGAGGGAAAAGTCCAAAAAATCCTGATGAGCGGGGATAACCGCTTTCTGGACTACAACGAACCGGGCGCAATGCAACGCTATGCGATCTCTTTAGGAGTACCGGAAGAAGATATTGTATTGGATTATGCCGGCCGGCGCACCTATGATACTTGCTACCGCGCCCGTCATATTTTCGGTGTCCGTCAGGCAATTTTGGTCACCCAGCGGTTTCACCTGCCGCGTGCCATTTTTACTTGCAACAGTTTAGGGGTCGACTCGGTGGGTGCAATGGCCGATCAGCGGGTATATAGTCGTTATGCTCATCGTTTTTGGCGCATCCGAGAAATACCCGCCACGGCCATGGCCTTTGTAGATGTGTTCATTTCCCGCCCTTTGCCGGTACTGGGCAAGCCTGAACCCATCTTCGGATCGCCCGAACAACAATCTTCATTGCAGGAGCAAGCCCATCCATGAACCGAGAAGAAGCGCTTCAAATCGTTAAGAAATACGTCAAAAATCAGAATTTAATCAATCACATGCTGGCGGTTGAGGCTGCCATGCAGTTTTATGCTGAAAAATTTAATCAGGATGTAGAACTTTGGCGGGTTACGGGTCTTCTGCATGACTTCGACTGGGAGATTCACCCGACTTTGGAAGAACATCCACAGGCGGGCGTGCCCATTTTACAAGAACACGGGGTGCCGGAGGAAATCATCCGAGCTATCCTGAGCCACGCCGATCATACCGGCGTACCGCGCCAAAGCCTGATGGAAAAAGCCCTGTTTGCCTGCGACGAAATAACCGGCTTAATTACGGCCGTGGCGTTGGTACGGCCCTCTCGCTCGCTCTATGATCTCACCGCTTCATCGGTAAAAAAGAAATGGAAGGATCGGGCTTTTGCCGCCGGCGCCAACCGCGAAGAAATTGCCCGCGGCGCTGAAGAATTTGGGGTCGAGTTGTGGCAGCACGTGGATAATGTTATTTTGGCTATGCGAAAAATTGCGCCGGAGTTAGGACTTGAAGGCAGCCTCAAACCGGGGTAATTCATTAAACCTGCAAAAGGGAGGACCTGATGAATGGATTAGCAGGAAAAGGCTTTTTTATCTGGAAAATTCAGGATTGCGAGGGGGGAAATCCGCGGGCTATCGCCGAAGCGGCTCAACGAGCCGGTCTCACGCACGTTTTGATCAAAATTGCCGATGGCGGCTGGCCAGTCAACATTGATCGCAAAACCAACACCGACCTCCTCCCGCCGGTAGTACAGGCCATCCGGGAAAAGGGTATTCAGGTATGGGGTTGGCATTATGTATATGGGAATGATCCGCTTGCAGAAGCCAACGTTGCCATCCGACGTATTCAACAATTTCAGATGGATGGTTATGTGGTTGATGCAGAAATCGAGTACAAGCAAGCCGGTAAGGATCGAGCTGCCCGCCGGTTTATGGCTAAACTCCGCGAATCCTTACCTGCCCTTCCGATGGCTTTATCCTCCTATCGCTTTCCTTCCTATCATCCCCAACTGCCATGGAAAGTCTTTTTGGAATTTGTAGATTACAACATGCCTCAGGTCTACTGGGAAAAAGCTCACAACCCAGAAGCGCAATTAAGACGCAGCGTTCGGGAATTTCAGGGCATGACGCCCTTCCGTCCGGTAATTCCAACCGGCCCAACCTACAAAACCGGCGGATGGGCGCCCACGGAACAAGATATCCTCGAATTCTTAAGAACCGTTCAGGCTTTGCAACTGAGCGCCGTCAATTTCTTTTCCTGGGATGAATGCCGCAAACAAACTCCTTCCTTGTGGGAGGTCATCAGCCACTTTTCCTGGACGCCTCAGCCACCCCCGCCGGATATCGTTGACCTGTACTTTCAGGCGCTCAATTTGCACGACCCGGCTCTCATCCTCCATCTCTATCACCCGGATGCCGTACATATCACCCCCGCACGGGTTATTCAGGGCAGTCAGGCAATCCGCGCCTGGTATACAACCTTGTTCAACGATGTTCTACCTCGGGCAAGTTTCACCCTTACCCACTCAACTCAAAGCGGCAGCGCCCGCCACTTCAACTGGACGGCTCAAGCGGGTAACACGACCGTGAAGAATGGCGCGGATACTATCGGCATCATGGACGGAAAAATCGCCTACCATTACACGAATTTTACAATCTCGGCTTAAGATTGTTTCTCCGCCGGTTTTCGCCCGCGTTTCTTTATTGCGGGTTGAGTTACCTCAATTTGAGAAGTCGGTTTTATTGTCCTGCCTCTGGTTGCAGAGGTCTTGGGAGAGGTTTTTTTGTCCGGAGCAGGTGATGTTGATGTCGTTTTCCGATTCCTGCGCCCAACCGGTTTGGACGGATCAGACTGACTTGTCAGCGGTAGCTCAGATTGCTTTGGCTGAGGCGCTTTTTCAACGTTCTTTGCTGGTCGTTTTGGAGTCCTTGAGGCGGGGTTAACAGCCTCGGTAGGCTTTTCAGTAACTCGCCGACTCCGCTTAAGCGCTTTTTCTGGACCGCCCATTTCCCACTTTCCCAAACTCAGGAGGATTGGCCTGATTCCTTTTACCCTCTCACCGCTTTTCAAAGCGAAGAGAGGTTTTCCACTGGTCGCTCGTTTCCCCGGCGTTAAACTATCCAGACGAATGCTCTTGGCTGCCTGATGCTCAAAATAGATTGCCACACTTAAATCTGCCGGCCCGCTTACCGCGCCAACCAACTCACCTTCCTTACCCAGTCGTGCAGCAATGATTCCCTGTCCATAACGGCCTTGCAGTACGGTTTGAGAAACAGGAATACGCCAACCTTTTCCATCCCCGGCAACGAACAGCAAATCCTCGTCCTTGTTAAAGATCATCCCGCCGACCACTTCATCACCGTTGTTCAATTTAATGCCATTGACACCAGCCGCAACCAGTCCCATTGGACGGACTTCGCTTTCCGAAAAGCGTATCATCATTCCCTTCTTGCTCACCAAAATAATTTCATCATTTCCCTCGGTGATCAACACATTCAACAATTCATCCCCATGGTTTATTTTTACCAGGACAAAGGTCTGTGCCGAAGGGCCGGGTAATTCCCGCAAATCGGTTTTTTTGACTAAACCATTTCGGCTAATGGTCACAATATAGTATTCTTTCTCGGGAGGAATCTTTAAGGGGGCTGAAAACAAAACCACCGGAAGGCTTTCACCCCCCAACGGGCAGGCTTTGAAGAAGGGGATTCCATCCGTAAAAATCTCCACATCGGGAAGGGATTGAACGGCAATTGCAGCACACCGCCCATCTTTGGCAGCCAGATAAAGGGTATGATTTGAGCCGGTAAGCAATAGTAACTCCGGTGCATCCTTTCCGCTGAAGCGAGATACTTTTTCGGCGGAGACTCTCCCAATTAATCCCTCAGAGGTCATCCCCACCCAAACCTTTTCATCCGGCATCAACTCACTGGTGGTGAGAACATCCTTGGCCGCCGCACCCTGTTTAAGCGAAACAATTTGTGTCCGGCGCCGGTCAGCATACTTCTGCTTAATACTGATGAGTTCCTCGGCAACCGCCTCCCTCAATTTTTTGGGTGAACGCAGCAATTCCGTCAGGGTTTTGATTAATTTAAGTGTTTCCTGATATTCCAGTTCAATTTTCTTCCGCTCCAGCGCAGCCAGCCGCCTCAGTTGCATTTCCAGAATAGCATTCGCCTGAATTTCACTCAGTTTATAGCGTTTCATCAATTTCAATCGGGCATCATCTACATCCTGTGCCTTACGAATCAGAGCGATTAATTCATCCAGATTGGCCAGTGCTATCCGCAGTCCTTCAAGGATATGCGCCCGCTGGCGGGCCTTTTCAAGATCATGCTCACTGCGCCGCTTCACCACCGTAATCCGATGATCCAGATATACCCTTAAGGCTTGTTTTAGTGAAAGCAAACGCGGCTCACCATCAACCAGGGCTAACAGTGAAATACGAAAGGAGGATTGCAAAGGGGTGCGCCGGTAAAGTTCGCGCAATACAGTCTGCTCTTCGGCAACTTTGTTCAATTCAATCACAATCCGCATCCCCTGACGATCCGACTCATCCCGTAAATCGCTAATCCCCTCCAGTTCGTTTTGGCGTGCAAGTTCAGCAATCCGTTCGATAAGAGAGGCTTTATTAATTTGATAGGGTAACTCGGTGATGATAATTCGGCTCTTACCCCGGCCCATATCCTCCAACTGAACCTTCCCACGCAAGGTAACTTTTCCCCTGCCGGTTGCGTACGCGGAAAGCAAATCTTCCCCGCCGTTTTCCTGTAAGATGATTCCACCCGTCGGAAAATCAGGCCCGCGCACAAATTTCATCAAGTCATCAACCCCAATATCTTCTAACCGCTCCCATCTTTCCAACATGAAGAGGAGCGCGTCAATCACCTCACCTAGGTTGTGGGGAGGAATGCTGGTTGCCATACCCACTGCAATCCCAGAAGCCCCGTTAATCAGCAAATTGGGTAAGGCCGCCGGTAAGACCAGCGGTTCGTTCAACGAGTCGTCAAAATTTCGCTCAAAATCAACGGTATCGCGGTCCAATTGAAGTAACAAATCTAGCGCAATCGGGGTCAGACGGGCTTCGGTATATCGCATCGCAGCCGGTGGGTCGCCGTCAATGGAGCCAAAATTGCCCTGTCCATCAATCAGCGGATAGCGCATGGTGAAGTCCTGCGCCATTCGCGCCATGGCTTCATAAACTGCCTGATCTCCATGTGGATGATATTTGCCCAAAACTTCCCCAACAATTCTGGCGGATTTTTTATAGGCTGAATCCGCTCTCAATCCCATGTCGTACATGCCGTAAAGGATTCGCCGTTGCACCGGTTTTAAGCCGTCCCTGGCATCCGGCAAGGCCCGGGCAACAATCACACTCATGGCATAATCCAGATAGGATTGTTGCATCTCGAGGTCAATATCTACTTTACGAACAAGTCCAATCTCCATGTAAAAACCACTCCTTGCTGGATTGCTTCCTAAACTATTTTTCAATTCAGTTTATCACGGAAAGCCCGTTCGGAGACTTAAAAACAGCGAGGGCAGATGTTTGCCCTCGCTGTCATTCTACTTACCCAATCCGCTAATCTGAGCTGGTGATATTGGCTACCGAAATTCGGTGAACTTCTTGCTCGTTATTTTTGTTTTCCTGCAAGGCTTTGAAGCGTCCGTATTCAAAGCCCGTTCCAGCCGGGATCAATTTCCCGATGATCACATTTTCCTTCAAACCATAAAGCGGATCCTCGGCGCCGGCAATGGCTGCCCCTGCCAGAACTTTAATGGTATGCTGGAAAGAGGAGGCAGAGAGGAATGAATCGGTGCTTAAGGACGCTTTGGTCACACCTAATAAAATTTCTGCAAAGCGTGCCGGTTGTTTGCCTTCGCGGATCATCTGTTCATTCACCCGGCGCAATTCAAGGCGGTCAACCACATCCATCGGAAGATAATGCGTATCGCCTGGCCGGATGACCTGAACTCGCCCCATCATCTTGCGGATAATTACTTCAAAGTGCTTGTCGTTGATGTTTTGACCCTGAGCGCGATACACCTTCTGAATTTCACTGAGCAGGTACAGTTGACAGGCATCCCGTCCTTTGATCTTCAGAATGGTATGCGGATTGAGTGAACCTTCGGTCAATGGTTGACCGGCTTCCACATGTTCACCGTCCTTGATTAAGATGCGCGAAGTGGATGGAATTTCATACTCTTCCGATTCACGCTGTTCATAAGTCACAATAACCTTGCGGCCTTCAATCCTCACCCGGCCAGTATGTTGGGCAGTGATGGATGCTTCGCCCTGCACCGCAATGGGATCGCTCAATGAGACGCTTCCTTCGTCCTTGACCACGATATCCCAGCTTTCTGGAATCTCGTACTCATCACTGACCAGTTCGCTATGTTCTACTCGGACCACGCGCTGGTCACTGTAGCGGTCAGATTGGATAATCTTTGCCACACCCGAAATGCGGGTAATCACGGCTTCACCTTTGGGGGTTCTTCTGGCTTCGAACAACTCTTCCACGCGCGGCAAACCGGTGGTAATATCACCACCCGCGGCCACACCCCCGGTGTGGAAAGTACGCAGAGTCAACTGAGTACCCGGCTCACCGATAGACTGAGCCGCAACGATACCTACCGCCGCTCCCAATTCAACCATCTTTCCGCGCCCAAGATCCATGCCGTAACACTTGGCACACACCCCGTGAATCAATTCACAGGTGAGCGGTGAGCGCACTTTGACTTCATCAATACCGGCCTGCAGCAGACGGCGAATGCGGTCATGATCAAGCAAATCGTCCCGTTCAGCAAGCACTTCGCCGGTCAACGGATCAATCACCCGTTGGGCAACGGTGCGTCCGTACAGGCGGGCGCTCATGGGTTGGCCGGCCACATCATCCGATTTACGAATCCAGATGCCGTCCTGAGTGCCGCAATCCACCTCGTTGACAATCATGTCCTGCGCCACATCTACCAGGCGTCGGGTCAGGTAACCCGCATCAGCCGTGCGCAGGGCGGTATCCGCCAAACCCTTCCGCGCACCGTGGGTAGAGATGAAGTATTCCAAAGCGGTTAAACCTTCGCGGAAATTGGATTGAATCGGCAAGCGGATGATACGCCCGGCCGGGTCAGCCATCAAACCGCGCATTCCCGCCAGCTGAGAAATTGGGCCAAAACCGCCTTTTGTCGCACCCGAGTTAGCCATGGTAGCCAGGTTCCCGGTGGGATTCATGGCTCGCCGCACCGCATCGGCTACTTCCTTGGTGGTTTGCTGCCAGATTTCAATTTCGCGTTCATTGCGCTCCTGTTCAGTCAACAAACCACGCCGATAAGAGCGCTGAACATTTTCAATTCTTTGCTGAGCGCGCTCCAAAATCTCCTTTTTATCGGTCGGCATGGTAATGTCATCCACCGAAATGGTAGCGCCGGAACGCATGGCATATTCAAATCCAATGTCCTTAATCAGGTCAGCGACCTCGGTAGTAACATCCTCGCCGCAGAACTCGTATACATCGGCAATCAGGTCTTTTACACCGCCTTTATCCAGGGTTTCATTAACAAACTGGACTTTGTCCGGCAGAATGCGGTTGAATAAAGCCCGCCCGACCGTGGTTTCGATCAGCGTCCGGCAGGGTTCCGCCAAACGATTATTTTGATCGTCATACCAGGTATCCACAACCAGCTTAATCCGGGCGTGAACGTCCACCTGTTCCAGCTGGTAAGCCAGTTCAACCTCATCCAAATCAGCAAAGTAGCGGCCATTCCCCCGGTGTTCCTTCTCATCCATCATCGTCAGATAATAAACACCCAGCACCATATCTTTTGACGGACTGATGATAGGTTCGCCATCAGCCGGTTTGAGCAGGTTGCGCGAAGAAAGCATCAGGTCGCGGGCTTCGCGCACCGCTTTTTCGGATAGGGGAACATGCACCGCCATTTGATCGCCATCGAAGTCAGCATTAAAGGCAGTGGTTACCAGCGGATGTAACTGAATAGCGCTGCCTTCAATCAAAATCGGTTCAAAGGCTTGAATACCCAGACGGTGAAGCGTAGGCGCGCGATTCAACAATACCGGCCGATCCTTAATGACCTCTTCAAGAACTTCCCAAACCTCAGGCCGGTTGCGCTCAATGAACCGGCGGGCGCCCTTCACATTGGCTGCATACCCATGGGCTACCAAACGCGCAATCACAAATGGACGGAACAATTCCAAAGCCATTGTCTTGGGCAGGCCGCATTGATATAGTTTGAGGGTCGGACCGACCACAATAACCGAACGACCGGAGTAGTCCACCCGTTTACCCAACAGATTTCGGCGGAAGCGCCCTTTCTTGCCTTTGAGCATGTCGCTGAGCGATTTTAATTCACGACGGCCTCTCCGCGAAAGAGCCTTGCCGCGCTGAGAATTATCAATCAGCGAGTCGACTGCTTCCTGCAGCATACGCTTCTCATTGCGCACAATTACATCCGGCGCTCCCAACTCAAGCAGCCGCTTTAAGCGATTGTTGCGGTTGATCACCCGGCGATAAAGATCGTTCAAATCCGAAGTCGCAAAACGCCCGCCATCTAACTGCACCATCGGGCGCAAGTCAGGCGGAATAACCGGTAAAACGGTGAGGATCATCCACTCGGGACGATTCTGAGAGCGGCGGAAGGCTTCAACGACCTTAAGCCGGGTGGTTGCTTTTTTCCGTTTTTGCTTACTTTTCGAAGTGCGCACCTCATGCCATAATTCTTCGGAAAGTTTGTCCAGGTCCAACCGGCGAAGCACATCATAGAAAGCCTCGGCCCCCATATCCGCTCGAAAGACCTGCCCCCAGCGGGATTTCAATTCGCGGTAACGATTTTCGGTCAGGAAAGTAAAGGGTCGTAACTCCTGCAATTCATCCCGCAGACGGGAGTTGGCATTTTGGGAAACGTTGGATTGGTCCTCCAGCTGATTGCGCAGCGCTTCCATTTCCATTTCGGCTTGAGCGCGGACTTCCTCAATCTGCATTTTGATTTGTTCCAGATCGCGCTGGAATTGATCCCGAAATTCATTTTCCAGTTCGTCTAAACGTTCCTTGACTACCCGTTGCACCCGTCCGATATGCTGAGCCGAGATTGTCTCACCGGCGCCAACAATTTCGGTATTGGTCGCCGAAAATACAATCGCCGTACGCGTAGCGCTGCCAATCTTATCCTGCAATTGGCGTTCGAGTGACTGCCCTTCCTGAATGACCGGCTCCAAACGTTGGGCAATCAGTTCGTCACGGCGGGCTTCCATGTCCTGCCGGCGCTGATTTAGTTCAGCAATTTTGCGGTCACGGGCTTGTTTAACTTCCAGGATACGCGCATTAATTTCGGCCGCTTGCTCCCGTTCGGAAACGCTGATTTCATCTTCCAGACGTTTGAGAGCCTTATTGCGGGCATCTTCATCCACATAAGTCACAATGTACTGAGCAAAGTACAATACCCGGTCAAGGTTACGGCGTGAAATGTCCAGCAATAAACCCAGATAAGAAGGAATACGGCGGGTGTACCAGATATGCGCCACCGGGGTTGCCAGCTCAATATGCCCCATCCGCTCACGCCGCACAGAGGCACGCGTGACTTCCACACCGCATTTGTCACACACAATTCCCTTGTAGCGTGGATTTTTGTACTTTCCACAATAGCATTGATAATCGCGGGTCGGGCCAAAAATGGCTTCGCAAAATAGACCATCTTTTTCAGGCCGCAATCGGCGGTAGTTGATGGTTTCAGGTTTTAGCACTTCCCCATAGGACCAGCTGCGGATAGTATCTGGGGATGCAAGGCTAATGCGCAATGCAACTAAGCTTTTCGTTTCCACGAACGTGCCTCCTCTTTTATATCAGACCAGATAACTTAAACAAGTAGAAACGCACGAGAATCCTTCCCTTGCGTTGAGTTTATATCATCATTAAATCGAATGCATGCATGCAAATAATAATTATAGCACAACTTGTCAATATTCAAGCGGTTTCAGTAAATCATTTTTCATTTTTTAAGATTGGACACGCCCCCATTTTGCACTGACTCCTCCGTCATCATCACAGGTTGATCAACCGGTAGCTCCAGATAAAAGGTACTTCCTTTCCCTAGCTGACTATCCACCCACACTCGTCCGTGATGTCGCTCAGTAATGGATTTCACAATCGCCAGCCCAAGACCGGATCCGCGTTTCTCGTAGGCTTCCCTTCGCCCGCTTCGGTAAAACTTCTCAAATAAGCGGGGCAAATCTAATGGAGCTATTCCGATGCCATTGTCATGCACCTCGATTGTTAAGCGTTTATTCCCACCACGAATACGCACAACCACCCGGCCGTCGTTCCGCGTGTATTTTATAGCATTATCCACCAAATTAATCAAGGCCTGTTGTAATAATGCCAAATCCGCCTTAATCATCAACCGCTTGCCATCTTGCGGACCCTCAAAGGTTAGCTGAATATTCTTTTGGGAGGCATGCGGTTGATATTGACGGATTATTTTTTCCACAACGATCAACGGGTCTAATTCTTCCAACTTAAGGGGTATTCCCGACTCAATCCGGCTTAAATCCAGCAAATTATTCACCAGATGAGTCATATCCTCGACCGTTGAAACAATTTTATTAACGTAAATTTGCTGCTGTTCGTTCAATTCACCAATCATGTTGAGCATGGTGCTATACCCACGCAATAGCGTCAAGGGTGTACGTAAATCATGGCTGACTGTTGCGACAATCTCCGATTTGAGGGAATCCAATTCCTTGTAGTGCGTAATATCCCGCAGTACACATACCTTACCCAGCGGATCATCCTCGCCCATCACCGGGGCAACACTGGCGTAAAACACTTTTCCATTCGATAACTGAATTTCACGCGAGGCAATCCGATCTTCCAGCGAACCGCTGATTAACTTAATCAGGTTTTCAGAAGTCACCACTTCCCGAAGCGGTCGTCCCGGTAAGGCCGCGGAAACCAGACCCGGAATATGGATGGCAGCCGGATTGAGCAGCAACAAACGATCCTTCTCGTCAAAAACCAGCACGGGTTCAGGTACCGAAGACAGCACCGCCTCTAATCGTCGTCTCCCAATTTCAGCCGAAGCGTACAAACGCGAATTTGCCGCCGCTAAGGCTGCTTCACTGGCCAATGTGTTTAAAAATCGCACTTCATCTTCGGTGAAGTTTTTCGGTTTGTCGTACGCCAGCCAGAAAGCGCCATAATAAGTCGTTTCAAAAAATAAGCCGACGGCAATTAGCGCTGCGGGATGCGGCTTATCACCGACCGGGCTGATTCGACGCACCCGGCTGGTATTGGGTATGGAGAGCAGATGATGCGAGCGCATCTGTTCGAAAATCTGCCCATCCAGATGCTGATACAGGTTCGGTTGTTTTCCCGCCCCCCAACTGACCAGCTGATCGCCTTCCAGGTCCAGTTGCACTTCTTGAATCAGCACAACCCGCGCCGAGACACATTCCGGATCGAGCGCCGCCTTAAGAATTGGCTGAATCGCTTCCGAAACATCCAAATTGGATGCCACACCCTGACTGACAAACAACAGTTGATTTAATTCTTCAAGCCTCTTTTTGAGGCTGATTCGCATCAATTCAAAGGCTTTGGCCAAACGACCGATTTCATCGTTACCTTTGCTCTCGATGGGATGATCCAGCTCCCCATGCGAAATACGAACCGCCTGATCGGTCAGTTTGAGCAAATTGCGGGTCACAACACGGACGATGCCATACATCAGCGTCGAACCAGATGCAAATAAAATCAGCAGGATGATGAGAGTCGGCACTGCAATATTCAAAGCAATTTGCTGGGCAGCGCTGGCAGGCACTCGCGCCACTACCCGCCATGGCCGTCCGGTTACTTGCTCAGCCAGCGCTAACAGGCGCGTGCCTGTTGGAGAAGTATCTTCATATAATCCTGTACCGACTTCCAACCTGCCGATGAACTGATCGGCGGCTGTCAGGGGTGTGGCAGCGGAAGTTTGGTATAGGATATTTCCCTGCTCATCCAGAATAAAACCCTCACCGCCGTTTTCTAACACCCCCTCCAAAGCGCTAAGCGCAGGTTGGGTAAAGGGATTACTCTCAAAATCGGTTCTGCCAAGAATTGCGCCTTGAACAACGCCTGCTTCGTCCTTGATGGCTGCAATAAACGCAACTTGGGCCGATTTTTCGCCGGGAAGGGGTGAAATTGGATAAACCTGAACGACAACCCCATTCAACGCAAGCGTGATACCCACCTCTTCGTCAAGCGAAAGATTGAAATCCGCGCGGCTTTCTGAGGGATAGGCATTCAGCCATTGGCCATCCTTATCGAACACCACCAGTTGCCGAAAATAAGGCACAGCCCGAATATCTTCCATCAAAAGCAACTTGACTTCCGCGGCTGGTTTTCGAACTAAATCGGGCTTTGCAAAATCAATAATCAAACTTTGCCCGCTTTCTAAAAAATAGGGAAGAGATTGGGAAGCAACCCGGGTTAAACCCTGCAGACGAGATTCCATCATCTCCCGGGCCGCCCGGCCGGCAACCCACCAGTCCGCCAGAATCAAAAGAACGAACAACAACATTGCCAGAGGCACGGTGAACAACAAAAATCGGCTTTGCAGGCTTACCTCGCTTGGAGAAGCGATCAATTGATTGGGCTTTTGCCAGAATGCCGGAAGGAACAGATAAAACCCCTCAAAAAACAAACCGGCCAGTCCTAACTCAATCCCGCGAGTGAGGTAATTCGGCCAGTTTTGGGCCAGAGTAAAATCCAACCTTTCTGCCAGACTACCGGGAATTGCAAAAAATGAAATCAACAAAAATATCGGTAAATAGGCAATCCAAACTACAACCGCCCCGCCCAAAGGATGCCGCAATACTTTATAAAATGCAGTCCGATATTTTTGCGAAAGAACAATTCCAATCAATAAACCTAAAAACCCCCATTCGACAATCGAAAAAAGGTCATGGGTCACAAAAAAACCGAGGAACAAACCCGTGAAAAGACCGACAAACATGGAAGGGAGCAAACCGGCTAAACCGGCTGCCAGAAAGATAGGGAAGGCTAAAAATACCAACACACCTACCCGGTTTATTTCCAGCGGGAGGTTGGGTACAGCGCCGCTCTGCAATAAAGGTATACGAAATTCAATCAACAAGATCGCCAGCGGCACAACAATCATCGCCCCCAAAAATATATTCCACCGAAAAGGCTGGCGAAAATCGGGAGTACGCCAAATCCTGCTCCCGCTGAAAATCAGCAATACAACCAAAGTCAACCATCCCACCCATGCGGAAGAATGAAATGGCAGGTAAAAGAAAGGATTTTGAAAAAGTTGAAAATTGAATAGATTCATCTCAACCAATGGTTAAGATTATAGCATTGCTCCACAGATGACGCTTTGGTTTAAGGGATGCGTGAACTCATCTCCCCTTCTTGGTTGAATTGCTTCCATGCCAGATGGTAAAAGAAATCCAGCCTTTTCTCCGGAACTTTCAAAACATCTTTCAACCAATGTTCCTCAGCATCTTGTGATTTCTCAAAACATTCATCTGTAAATGCTCTCCGTTCAATCTCACTTTGAAAACGTTTTTTTGCTTCCTGACGAAGAAATTCCTCCTCCATTTCATTCCGCTTAACCAGAAACACACGGCTTCTTTCGGGATAATTTTTCAACACTGCACGGTGAAGGATTTCGTGCTTCCAGAACAGGGTACTTTCATCAAACACCCCTTGCGGGTGATCAATTAAGTCTTCCGGAAGGCCGCTATCAATCCATACCGGCTTGAAGATACTCAGGCAAGGTGCGGATGTGCCAGTCACCCAATGGGTTGCACTGTTCGGCGTCAGACGGCTGACCATCGATCCAACCGACTGACTGCCTCTAATCGGTCCAAAACCAGCATGCATACAAACCTCTGAACCGGTTAAGCCACGATCAATTCGTCGTTCTTCCTCGCCAATCCCAGCATGGGAACGGAGGATTTGGAACATGGTCTTTTCCGTAATTTTTCCGCGTTGAAGGGATAGCAAATCGGCGCTGCATTTTTGACGCCTCCTCGCATCACTAAAGCGGGTGTAAACCCTATCGGAATAGCAGCGGGCAAAGTGAAAATCGGATTTGGATTGACACCATCCCTGCTTAATCGCATGTTCGACCAAACCCGTCGAAGCCATGTCCCATGTTTGACCAATCGTCAATCCGTTGGAAATGGTACGGATATCTTTAACTTTTTCCGCTGCCCAAAACTTACCGGCAGTTTCTAATACCCACGCCTCTTTGGCATCCGCCAGAATAAAACTGTTATGATAAAACATCCGATGGCGAAAGCCGCAATTGCCGCCCTGACCATACTCCTCTAAAAGATTTATGATGCAGTGCAGAGCCTCCTCTGCACTGCGGCTGCGCTCCAATGCTAGGCGGATAAAGTCCATCCCAATCAATCCCTTCTCTTTTTGATAAGGAACTCGGGTGAACACTGCTTCATTACCGATAACAACCCCGTGCTCGTTCGCCCCCATTTCGGCTCCCCAAATCCAAAATGGTTTGGCTAACAACACGGCATAAGTGTGACTTACTTGCGGAATTTCAAGATATGTGCACTTCACTCTCGAACCAACCGGGTGATCGGCAGACGGAACAATGACAACCTCATGGGCTTCGTTCGGCTCTCGGTCAGAATTTTTTGCAAACAGCACCGAACCATCTGCTGTGACATTTCCCAAAGCAACCATCGTATCGCACATGCTCAGATCCTTTCTTACTTCAACCCAATCTTAAAAAGACCTCTACCTTTGTCCAGCTGCCCGCCTCGCTTTGAATGCTCAAAGATCCTTGATAAATATCCAAAATTTTCCTGACAATTTCAAGTCCCAGACCACTCTGTTGAGAAGGATATAATTTTCTCTCTGTTTGGATAAATCCGCCTAATCCGGCAATTTGCTCAGAAGTCATTCCTTTGCCATGATCGGTGACTTGAATTTTATAAAAGCCCTTTTCACGGATTGCTTCTCCTTCTACGTTAATCAAACTGCCTGCCCGTGAATACCGGATCGCATTTTCCAGCAACTCCTCCATGAGCTTGTGAAAGTGATTTTCAGAAATACAAACCAAAGCCTGACTAACCTCTATACGAATATCCTCATGACGTTCAGCGCTTTCTGAGATTGAATCAACAACCGCTTGAACCTCTTGCTGTTTAATTTGGAAGCGAGAATGTCTTGCCTTGGTGATTTTCTCCGCATCCGAGAGAATTACCTCCACTTCTGCGTAAAACAAATATTTTTGCAAAGAATGCAGTAACCGCGTGGCAGCATTGTGAATATCGCTAACGATTTCCAACGTTTGTAAATTATCCGCCTCGGTCGTTAAGCTGTTCATCAAAAACTCCGAAAACCCCAAAACAACACTTAAGGGAGTCAACAATTCGTGTGGTAGAGAGAGGCGGATATTAGCGCTTAACTCAACGAATTTCTGCTGTGCCTGAAGACGCAGCTGCTCGTGCTTCAGCAGACGGGTTTCGATGGCTTGAAGCAATTCCAACCGGGTAAAAGGTTTGGTAATGTAATCGTCCGCCCCCAACACCATCCCTTTTCTCAAATCTTCTCGCTGCGTTTTTGCCGTTAAGAAAATAAATGGTATTGTAGAGGTGATTGGGCTTTTGTTGATCACCGTCAAGACCCCATACCCATCTACCTTTGGCATCAAAATATCGCACAAGACCAGATCGGGAAATTCCTGCCAGATTTTATGAATACCCTCTTCACCATCCTGGGCTCCAACAACCCAATACCCCTCTTCACTTAATAAATCAAGGATATTTTCTCGAATATCCGCTTCGTCCTCTATAACAAGAATTTTTTTCATGCTGAATTTCTCTCTGCTGTCTAGGTTTTCAGTGGCACGCGGACACTAAATATAGAACCTCCCCCGACTTTCTCTTCGTATTGTATCTCACCCCCTAACGCCTCTACCGAGCGCTTGACGATTGTCAAACCTAGGCCTGTACCCGGTATCGAATTAACATTTTCTCCGCGATAAAACGGCTCAAATAGATTTTCGCGATCCTTTTCAGCAACTCCAATTCCACGATCATGCACTTTGACCCAAAAATGATCTGGATGAGTGATTAATTCCAACATCACTTCATTGCCGGGATATGAATACTTAACTGCATTGGAAAGTAAATTTGAAAGGATATTTCGCAGGGAGCGTGCATCCGTCCTCACCCGGCTCACCTCGCCAACATGAACAAAGATTATCACATGCTGATTCTGGTCTGCTTGCTGAATCTCGCTAATGACTTCATGGCACAATTGAATAAGATCAACTTTTTCACTGAATTCCAGGCCGGCGTTGCTCTCCACCCGATTGACCTCCAACACATCGCTCAGCATGTGATTCAAACGTTGAGCGGCGGCTTTTATGCGGTTGATGTGATCCTTCCGTTTTTCCGGACTCCAACGCTCACCGTAGGTTTCTAAAAGTTCAACAGAGGAGAGAATAGTACTGATGGGCGTTTTAAACTCGTGAGTGGTCATCGTCAGGAAACGATAGCGTAAAGAGTTAAGTTCCTGCTCTGCTTTAAGCGCTCGTTGAAGTTCTTCCTCCGTCTCCCTCTGACGCGTAATATCTCTGGCGACCGCCATTACAAATTCCACTTCGTTTTGAGAGGAAAAAATGGGCACCAGCCAGGTACCCAGCCAGGTTTTTTGTTTCGAAATAATGGCTAAATTTTCAGTATAAACGGCCTGTTGGGTTTGAAAAACTTGCTGAATAGAACTTTCGGGGATCAACTTCAAAATATGAGCATAGGATGGCAACTTAGTCTGAAATTCTGCCCAACCTAGCGCTTGACGCGCATAACTATTGATGTACTCGATGGTCTTTTCCCCGGATATCAGAATAATCAAATCGCGCGATGCTTCCGCCAGACTTCTGTAAAGGTTTTCACTCTGCCGGATGGCTTCCTCGTAATTTCTCTGACGGGTAATATCAATAAAATATCCGATTCCTTCTTTCGGATTTCCTTCCGCATCGCGCAGTATTTTGATTTCTTCATGAAGAAAATGATATTGTTCATCCGCACACATGAAGCGGTACTCCATTTCCAGGTATTCGAGCAATTGCATTTTATTCAACTGCTCCACTACCATCGGACGGTCATCGGGATGAACCTTTGATTTCCAAAAATTAGCATCCTCCAAGAATTGATCCGGCGAATAGCCGGTTACAATAGCAACATTTTCACTGATGTACCGGACCTGATAAGGATGAAAAGGAGTTGTGGAATAAATCACCGCAGGACTAACCGCCAAAAGACGATTTAGAATATGACGCGTATCCCGTAATTCCTGTTCTACCTGTTGGTTTTCATTCATCTTCACAATCCCCGCACAACTGAACAACCTTTTTCAAAACCTCTTCAACGCTGAGTCCATCCGTATTAAGAATGACGGCATCTTCCGCCGGTCTTAAAGGGGCAATCTCGCGGGAAGTGTCAATTCGATCCCGCCGCTTCAAACTGGCGAGCACTTCTTCAAATTTTACCGTTTCACCGCGTTGAATCAGTTCCAGGTAACGCCGTTTTGCTCGTTCTTCTAATGAAGCATCCAGATAAATTTTCAGGTCGGCATCCGGCATGACCACCGTACCAATATCTCTGCCAACCATCACCACCTTTCCTCGTTTGCCAATCCGGCGTTGCAGTTCCGTCATTGCCTTTCGAACCCCAGCATATGCCGAAACCCTAGAAACCCACTTTTCCACTGCCGGTTCACGAATTGCCCAGGTGACATCCTCACCGTCCAGGAGCACATCCTCTTTTCGTCCATCCGCAACACTTGGGGGACCCACATCAATATGAACCCGCTGAGCAAATTGGGTAACTGCTTCCTCATCATCTACCGTGATACCTGCACGGATCACCGCCAGCGTAACCGCCCGGTACATGATCCCCGTATCAAAAAACAAATAACCCAATCGCTCGGCCAGCTTTACCCCTATCGTTGATTTTCCGGACGATGCCGGCCCGTCTATTGCAATACTATTGGGTAGAGTCAAGGTTGCACCTCGGAAGAAATTTCACTGCCCGGAAAGAGCCTTTCACTCGCCCACAGGAAAACCATTTTATTTTCCACCGGAGCAATTTTGAAGATAACCCACTGCATCCATTCCTCAATGGACATCAAATTCCAAATCGGGCGCACCTCCCATAGAAAATCTTGCCCACGATAATTTTCACTAAAAACCATATTTTCAGAGGTTCCAGTCAGAACTATAGAACTTTGCATCAAGGGTTGAAAAGTATTTTCAAACTCAAAATTTGGATAATCTTTTGCCATCCATCGCATGGAAGGTTGGTCCAACCCGACTGCCAGCACATCCAAACCGGTTCGTGAGCGAATATTCATCTCGGACAAATCGCCAATCGTACCTTTTATCAGGTCTGCTTCGCTGATGAACCACCCACGCCGGAACGGATTTGTCTCCGGATTTTGACTTAAGCCGGCTGCATGAAAACTCCCCGAAAGCCAAAAAAGCACCAGCAACCCCAGCAACCCCCAAACCGCTCCGTAACCGGCTACCCGCGTAGACCAACCCCAGCCAATCAGAATCAGGGAGATAATCACAAACAACAAAGCAGCCAAAATGGCAAAGATTTCCGGCTGAGTGTTGACCGCCACCCGCATCGGGCTGAATATGCGCATGATATTTTGGGAAATAAACAGCAAAAACACAAAAACCACTGTCCCATAAACCAGAGCGGCAATCCGCTGATCGAAATCAAACCGCAGGAGAGAGGAAAGAAGCCGCGCTGCCAATCCAATCAATGGAATGGACACCCATACCACATCCAGCGCTTCCCGCGCCGGATAAAGGAGAGTATGGATCAAGGCAAAAAACCACCAAACCGCTAAAAAGCGTTCCAGTCCGGCAGGTTGTTTGATCTGCCGGATTGAACCCGCCACCCCCAATAACGTACTGATCGGTTGGTAAACCAGCATCGCCGCCAATATCAATCCTACCGACACACCGGAAGAGCCGTTCCAACCACGCAAATAAGCAACCAGACCGCCGCCCACCGCACTTAATCCTGCCGGCAGGATTAAGAACAAACTCCCTACAATCAGAACAGTCCCGCCTGTCCATAGCAGAACTTCCTTCAAATGAGCTCTTATCGAGAGCCAGTCTTCATTCCCCTTGAAGAAATCCCGCTCAAACCAAAGACGAAATACCCCAATAGCAATCCCAAAGGGAATCACCCCTTTCCAAACATCCGCACCTCCAAGCAGCAATAACCCGCTGAAGACACCCGCCAGTTTCCAACGCCGAGAAAATAACCCCCAAATCGCCGCCAAAAAGAAAAGGATTGCCCAGGTGTGGCTGCCTGCCTGGCGTGCCGAAGCGAGCCAGGCGCCGTCTAATGCTAATCCGATGGCAGCAATCAAAGCAGTTTTTCTTCCCAGCCATTTGCGAAAACCCAACGGCATCAGACAAACCAACGATCCCAATAAAGCCGGCATCCAACGAGCCAGAAATTCACTGGCGGAGAAAATAAAAAAGAAAGCAGCAGTCGTGATCCAATACCCCCCATCCGGATTAAAGAGCGGGGAACTTTCCCCACGGGCCAACCATAACGCCTGCAACGCCAGTCGGGCTTCTTCATTGTTGAGCGGTAATTTGCCCAATTGCACCAGTCTTAAAAATAACCCAACGAGGAAAATCAATCCATATAAAACATGTTCAACATTCAGAAAGATGGTGTTCTTTTTCATCTTGATTACCACGCAGGGTGTTTTTTCACCAAAGAATTTGGCACTTCATATATTCGCACATTGGAATTTGCAAAGATCAAACCCAGATGGGTAGAAAACTTGTTTTCGGAAACGCGATAGGCGCTTCGTTCCACCGGTCCGATGTAAATATAACGAATGCCATATTGCTGGATTATTTCTTGGGCTCTTAACCAATCATTCGTCTGGTAGAGCGTTTCAATATCCACCCGCCGTGAGCCCATTTCTTTGGCGCTTCCCCGCCATTGAATTTCATGGCCTTCCCATCCCAGCAGACCGGGTTGGCCGGCATGAGTGGCAACCCGGGCAAATTGAGGGTTATATTGCGGCCCAACTGCCTCAACAACATACCCCAAAGGCATCTCCCATAAGAATTGGAATGCCTGCCACTCATCCGGTTCATCACGCTGCAAATAGGCTTTACCGTCGAGGGTCATTTGAACGGGTTGACCTCGCAGCAAACCCGTTTTGGCGGGGAGCATTACCGATGGATAAACCAGGGAGCTCATCAATAAGATCACCCAACCCGTTTTCACCAGCCATCCCCATTTGCCGCTCAAGCGACGCAAAAGGATAACGCTGGCATAGGCTGCGGCAATTCCCCACAAAATCCACGTCTGAAAATAAAACTTAAATATGGTGTTCATGCGGGTGCCAAAATCATCCTGTAAATAGAAAAACTCCGGCGCAAGAGTCAACCCAGCGCCGAGCAAAATCAGCAACAAGACAAAACCTCGGTTTTGATCTTCTTCCGGTTGTGGCTGATCAGGATTATTTTCGGAAACTGAGGAATATCCATACAACCGCCGCAAGGCGGCAAACATAGCAAAGACGAAAATGAGGACGATCGCCAAGGTCAGCCATGTGCCAGGGCTGGTAATCCTTCGGATGAAGGCTGCCTGAAACAATTCTGCACCCGAACCGCCCTGTTTGATGAAAAATAATCCACTCAGCCGGTTCAGAGTTTGCCCCATACTCGCCAGATTGCTGTCCACAGAAGCCATCCAAGCCTGTCCCAGCAAACCAGCCAATTCAATAATCTTACTGGCTATCAGCATCAAGATCCACCCCGCCGCCACAATGCCAGAACCAATCAGAGCGCCCCAGCGCAGCTCTGCCCGAGATAAAATCCCTCGCTGAACGATCAGCCAAACCAGGATGGGCAATAATAAAGGCGCAAACATCACCCAGAAATGCACCCCGCGGGTGTGGAAAATCAGGCTGGGCAGAAAACCGCCTGCCTGGGAAGAGAAGCCCAAATAAAAAGGCAGGTAGAGGAAAACGCCCAAAACACCCAGGATTATGGCAACAAACACAAAATCACCTACCCGACGCCACCCCCATCCATCCTGAAAGTAACGGTGAAGGACATACACACTGGCGAACAAAGCCAGGTAGATAGGGAAATCCCACGTGTTCAAGAAAGACAAACCGCCAAAAATTAACGCGCTCAACCAGGTACGTGGATCTTTAATCCACTTCAATATTGAAGGCTGCGGGGGCGGTTGTTTTTTGAAAGAAAAATAAAAGTTCAACGCCAATCCGGCAGCTAAAAGCACAAACGGCATTCCAAGCACATGCGGGTGCATGTCTGCCAGCAGATAGGAGAAAAAGGGAAACTCATCAATCACTTCTTCGCGTTGATTGACCAGATTAAAATCCTGCAATACGCGTGAGCCGCGCCACCACAACCAGTAAGTTCGTTTGGGCATCCACGAAAGTGGTTCCGGCGGCGGTTGGTCAAATTCCTGAATGCCCAGCCACTTCCAGAAGGATGATTCGAGAACGCCTTGTGGAGTGCGCTGCCAGAAGATCCCTCGCGCATGGAAAACATCCAGTAATCCGGAAAGATTGCTTACGATCAGGATGAATAACGGCGCAAGCAATGCCCAGCCAACCGCTTTTCGATTGGATTCCGCCGGCCTGTCCGGAGACAGGATCCCGCTCAACAGGTTGAACAAAACCCCATAAGCGGCTAACGCGGTCAAGCCAAACCACATGGCGATTCCCAAATTAAACCCAATCGAACTGGGCGCACCACTCAGGTGAATGAGCATAGCAACAATCACATAGCCAAAGTAATAATACGAGATGGCATAACCCGCCAGCCACGGATCAAAGGGCGGAAAAGCCGGCGAACGCAGGATTGCGTTGATGAAAGCCAGTTCCATAGGCTTTTCGGTGTATATAATCTCCGGGTTTGCAGCCCGCACAACTGTCCAAAGAAGATACGCAGCCAAAAACAGGCTTTCAGCCGTCACAATTAAGCGGATTTGGCTGTGAAACCAGTCTCTGAACTCCCCCCATTTTCCATGGATCACCAAAGCGCTCACACCGGCTAGCAAAATCAGCGCAAACAAAACCCCACCGGCGTTATTTTGCAATACCCCAAAAGTGGTCAACAGCCAAAAAATGTATCCCCACAAAAGCAACCCTAGCGAACGGCTGAATGTATAACCGCGATCAGGCAAGAAATTGAGAAAACGATATGCCAGAGGCAAGGAGACGAATCCCGCCACGGTAACGATCAAATACCACGTTAAAGTCATGAGAACTTGACTCATCTCTTCAACCCAACCCGCTCAGGCAGATAAGTCTCCCAGAGTATGATTCATCCAATCAAGAACCAGAACCCGCCGAACCGCCTGCAGAGGGATTTCTCCAAAGACATGAGGATATGATTTTCCATTCGGAGCGGTTTCGTATCGTACCTCAACCGGCAAGGTTTGCGGATCAATTTCCAAGACCACCACATCCGTCCGCTCAAAGAACAACCGCTCGGCCACCTCCATAACTTGATCTTTTCTTGAACAATGGATGAAACCCTCGCTGTTCAAAGAAGCAGCCCGGTATGAACCCAACTCAACACCTTCCAGCCATTCCTTTTGTTCCGCAATATGGTAAATCATTTCGGCAAATTGGTCGCTTTTCAAGGGATCACCTCGTATATTATGGTATCCATATCTCGGTATACTTCCATCCAAAGGTCGCCATTCCACTGGGAGAATTTGGATAGTCCACCCGGCTCATAATATGCCTGTTCCAACTGTCCTACAATGATATATTTTACAGTGTAGCGTTCTAAAAGTTCCCGGACGGTTTCTTTCGAGAGGCTGTTGTAAATTTCAGCCACATCAAAAATGCGGTTTTGAACGCTGAAATCATTCTGCACCGCTGCACGCTGCTGGCGCTGATGCCAATCCCAACCGATGATTGTGGGTAAGCCTGTGTAAATCGAAAAACGCGATCCCCAGCGATACAACGGCGTATTGGCTTCCAGAATCACTGGCGAACCTTTCACATTTTCCTGCATCCAACGAATCGCGCGGTAATCCTGGCTCAAATCCATCATCCGCCCCTGATCGGAGTATTCCGCCGTTCGCATATATGCCATTCCATCCAGCCCACGGGGAGCAATACCGCTCATTCGATCACGAACCTTGGCGGTGCCTGCCATGAGCGGGTACAAAAGCGCTGCAATCAGTAGGGCGCTCATGGCAAACTTCCACAAAGGCTTCCAGCCGGATTTCCACTCCTCTTCAATAGCCGGCAGCAGCCAACCGGCTGCGGCAGCCGCCCCAATTGCCAGCAAATTCCAGGCCTGTAAGTAAAACTTAAACACAGTGTTCATCCGGCCAATATCACCCACCAGCACAATAACTTCGACCATCAAGGTCAAGATGACACCCGTACCAATCAGAAACAAAACGACGCGTTTAGCATCAGGTTGATTAGGGCGCAGCAGCAAAACCAGGCACCAAACCGCTAAAGTGAGCGGATAAAAAGCAATTTCAACCTTCAATGAAACATTCAACAATACCACTGCCAACAGGTATATCCCTAAACCGCTGAAAATCCAAAACCGCCACGGACGAAGTTTTTGTAATGAAGAAAGTGGAGTATTTGCCATCCAATGGATGGTTTCATAAACCAACCACGAGGCAATCACAAAGAAAAACAACCCCCAATGAGTCAGGTAAGATGCCACCGGCGAGCGGTTTCCTTCCCAAAGTTGCACACTGCCGTAACCCTGGGCATACCATTGCGAATAAGGCGCAAACAGCACAAACGAGAGCGCAATCAAAAACAAACTTGACCCAAGCGCTACTAATAACCGCTTTAACCAGACCGGCACACCTCCCCGCTGAATAGCCGAATGATTTCCATAACGGATTGAAGAGTAAACCAGCGCAGAAACTCCCAATCCAAGATAAGTCGGCATGTCCCAGGTATTGGTGGGTCTCAAAACCCCAATGACCAACCCGCCTGAGAGCATCGTGACAAGAAAAGCAACAACCGACTGAGGACGATCAAAACCCCAATGCTGCTTGCCAAACGCAATGGATAAACACCAACCCAATGCCAACATCGTCAACGGCAGCGCAAACAAGTGAGCGTGGGGATCGGCATATAAGAAGGTAAAAAACGGGAATTCGGTAATGGCTTCACCCGGCAACGCCCGGCTGGGTATCCAATACCAATCGCCTGTACTGTAAGGCAGCCGCGCTCCCGCCAAAAAGCGAGAGAGTCCCTGAACCATCCATGAAAGCTTCAAGAAAAAATTCGCTTCTTCAAGCGACGACCCACTCATCGCAAGGCGCATCAACCCATGCCAGATCATCCTGGCAGTACCCAAATTGCCCAGAATCAAGGCCGCAACGGCTGAACCCAACCCCACCCACATGGGTTTTCCGAAAGAAGTCCCGTTTCTTCCGATTTCCTTAAGAAAATGAGCGGCAATGTTCCAACCCGCGCTAAAAGCGCCAAGCGCAAAAGTAGCAAACATGGTCGGCAAGATAAGGTTATAAGCGACTGAGGGAACAATACCCAACCATTTTGTTGGAACGCCAACCAGCACAAATCCGTAGTAATAATAGTTGATATAACCACCGCTGTACCATGGATTATAGGGTGGGAAAACGGTACTTTTCAGTATGGCGTTGAAGTAGGCAAAGTCCATCGGCTTTTCCCCACCAAAAGCGGGATGCCACAAATCAGGATTGCCAACCCGAATCAGAGTAAAAAAGATGAAAAAAGCCAGGCCGATTCCTTCAACCCTTAAGAAATACGCTTTCCGTTGCCGAATTTCCTCAATTAAGCGTTCACGCTGAAAAAACGCCGCCAAGCCACCCAACAAAAGAAGAACCAAGAACACGATGGTAATCGTACTTCGCTCAAATCTCCCTCCCAATGAAGAAACCAGCCATACCCCCCAGGATAAAAATAACATTCCGGCGATCTTAACCAGTGGATAACCTCGATCCGGCAAACCGCTCATGGCTACGCGCAGAATCGGATAGATGATCCACCCCAGAACACTGATGACCAGATACCATACCAGCCAGCCTAAAAACGGAACACGATTCAACAAACCATTGCTATCAAATAACTCAGCCCATGTCCCACCGTTGCGTTGTTGAGCCAACAAATGATCCGGCAGCATTAAGTTAGCCGGATAAGAAGGCGCTCTTCCAGGCAGGACACGCACCACGCCGGATAAATCCACACTTCGCAAAAGCCGCGCCATTTGGAGAGGGTCGTATTCCTTACTCTTTTTGAAAATCAACACTTTGGGGTGGTCATAAACCGTAAAAGCCTCTTCCGCAAATTGGGTATTGATTTCAACCCCGCCCAATTTTGGATTGGACTGAAACACGGCTTCCAGTTCAAAACCCAATTGACCTTTGAACATACCGGGCTGCGCCACGCGGTAGCACCATAAAAGTTCTTTCTCTTCCGGACACCCCAAAAGATACCGGTAGTAGGCCGTCGTCAGCGGATAACGCTCGGGCAAGCGAGGGAGCGTCCCCCACTGTCGGTTGGAAGAGATGTAAATATAATCCGCACGGTCAAGCAGCTCAATCATCCGCTCACGCTTTTCCACGGTATCATCAGCATAAAGGTCAAGCGTCAAATCTCGGGGATATATCCCCCCGTAAGGGTCATATCCCTCTAACCGCAAAGGCAGACCGTCATCCCATACCGTTTCATTCACACCAGCAGCCGGGAAAAATGCAATTTCTCCCTCACCTTGTGTCAGTTCTATTTGAAGGGTGTAGGTTTTTCCTGCCTCAACTTCCAGAGGGGGACTTGGTTCAAAACTCACGCTTTCGCCCCGCGCATCCAGTCCATCGGCCACAAAATCATCCGTGAGGGTCGCTGCGCTGAGCGGTTGACCGGCTATGCTGCGGTCATACACCTCAATTTGCAAAGTTTTCATCCCCGGAGTCGCGGCTCGATCCACCAGCCGGTAGAAAACGATCTCGTTCAAACGACCCGAACGTAAAGGCTGGAAAGTAACTTCCAACGGGCGGTTTGGGCGGATGGCTTCCGTCCAATCCGTCAAAAGTTGCCGGATTGACCCTTCTTCGTAACGGATCAGAACGGCGCCTCCACCCTGCAACGAAAGAGCCGTTTCAGCCCCCCCAAACCGAACTGAGAGAGTGTACAATTTGCCTGCTTCAACCGCCAGTGGGAAATCCAGCGTAAGCCGGTGTGGCCGGGGTTGACTTTCCTCAAAGGTTTGCCTTAGAGCGCCTGAACCTGTGGCAGCGTAGCGCTTACCGGCTTCCCGGATAGTGACTTCCAACGTCTTTGGTTGACCACTCAAGGTTAGGTCGCGGATTGAGTCAAAGTAAACTTCGGTAATCGTTCCGCTTTGAACCGCGCGGAAACTGGAATGGAGGGTATCCTCTCGCTGCAAAACCACCAGCGAGTTAAGCGCTAACGGTTGATGATATTCCTCATTTGCCGCACGAATGGATAAATTCACCGCGCCAGGCACGTTTTGATAAATCCAGCGTGAAGCCTCAACCCGCGTCACCGGTCGGGTGTAAATTCCATCAAAAGCAACGGCCCAGCCGGCCGTAAAGCCCAAAACCACCAGACTCAGACCGATGACGCCTAAACGTTTTAACCGGGCAACCGGCATGTTGCTCCGATTGTGATGACTCACTTTTTGCCAGAGGGATGAAATGGTCCAACCTGCGGTTATTGCCAAAATTGGATAGATCGGCAATTGATAACGCATGGTAGGGTTGCCCTGCAGGGATTGCCAGACAAAGTAGAGCATTGTCCACCCCCACACCGGGGCAAAGGGATGGTCAAAGCGGCTCTTAATCAACCGCCACCCCATCCACAGCATCCCCGCCCAGGCCGTCAATCCCATGGGCAGTCCCATTCCCCAAAGCACCATATTTTGAAAGGAGAACGTAATCGGGCGACGCGCCCATTGCAGAGCCGGCGGGAAATCCACCTCACCGACTGTTTGGGCCAGCAAACTCTTCAAATTTTCTACCCACAATGGATTTGGCAGAATATTCCAGATTTGCGGCCCTTGAAAAGCATACGGCTGGAAGAAGCGGAAGGCAATCATAGCGCTGAATCCGCCTGCCAGCAAACCGCTTATCACAACTGCTATGGATAATTTTTTGTTTTCACGCCAAGCTTGAAAATATTTCCAAAACAAAACGCCCGGCAGTAACACCGCCACAACCCCAACATGAATCTTGGAAGCAGCCGCCAGACCTGCCGCTGCCCCAAACACGGCGCAATGCCACATGATCCTCGAATCAAATTTCAACCCCGGGTTGCTGGTTAATGGCTCTTGAAGCGGTTTTTCCGGCATGGCCGCCAGCCGGACAGCAAAATAGACTGCCAGGGTTGAAAAAAATGCAGCAAAGGAATCTGTCGTATAGTAATGAGCTTGCTGAATTTGCAGCACCGCCAGCGCGGAGAACGCCGCCCCCAATATCCCCGTGATCTTACCCCACAGGCGTTCCCCAATCAAAAATACCACCAGCACGGTTAGCAAATCAAACAGCGCGCTCAGACTCCTGCCAATCGCAATGACTTGATCCCAATTGCTGCTGGAAAATACCCATTCGGTTAGATAGCGAGTTAGGAAAATTGGGAATGTGCCATAAACGAAAAAGCGGTGCCCTACATTGTGAGGATTCAGCGATGATTGAGCCGTATTGAAATACGCTCCCCAACCTTCAACGGGCCTCAAATCGGCAGTAACCCATACCAAAAAGCGTTCATCCGGATGAAGATACTGACCTTGACCCCAATTCAGACCATTAAATCTGAGGATCAACCCAATCAGTAAAATGCTCAATAGCGCTGCGTCCAAAAGCCAACTCAGGCGCAAAGACTCAACCAAAAGCCGGCTTTGCACATTTTTCCCTGTGGAAACGCTTTCGCTCATGGCTGCTCTGTTCCATCTAACAAGCCGGCCGGCGGCACAAAGAAAAGCAAGAAATCCTTTCCTTCCAATTCAACATCGTAATAATACAACCAGCCCGCCGGGTAAAACTCTTGCAATTTATGGACAGCATCCTCATCGCGCGGATTAATCACAAATAATTTAGCGCGGGGTTCACTCAAAGTGGTTTCAAATTGATCCGGCCACAGCGCATAATCTTTCATCGGATAACCGGCGTTGATGCCCACCAGCCGAGTGTCCACCCAATGCGGGTAAGGCACAACGTAAGCCGTATCGGGGTTGCCCTGTGATTGGCTGAAAGCGCGAATCACGGCCCCGATTTGAGAAGTATTCCACGCCCCTGCCATAAATTGACGATCAAACTGACGGAACACCAGATCATAATTCGCAGAACTGATGAAAAACAGCAAAATAAGGGTCAGCGCGAGGGGAACAAGGCGTTGATAACCTGTCGGATAACGCCGTTCGATGGATCGTATCACTGCATCTAATCCCACCGCTGCCAGAATAAATACAGGGACAATTGCCCCGCTGCTGCGATTTAAGGATGGATTTTCTTCTGGAAAAGCCAGCGAAAGAATAGAAGGCAACATTAACAAGGGGATGGACACCAATAGGAACAAATCCAGCCAATGACGCTGACGAATGTAACGAATGAATACCAGCAAACTGCCCAGGAAAAACAAGGCCGCGCTAATCACATCCAGGGCTGGGCGATTGGGAATTGAATGAACCCAGATATTCCCGTTTTTATAGAAGAACATGATCATGGACTTCCACAAATTACTGAGGAAGACAATTCCTACCGGGGCGGGATAGACCGTTTCGGTTTCACCCAGGCGGGTTAGAGCGCGGTAGGCAAACATGTCAGGGTCGCTGAGGGCATAGCGGAGCAAAGGCAGAAAAACCGCCAGCGAGGTAATTGCCAAAAGAAGGAGACCGATCACTGCTCCGCGGCGATTTCCATCGGATTGACGATGAAGCAAATAAATCAAAACAGCCACAATTACCACTACCGGTACAAGCCGCGCCGGGCTGTAACCGTGCAGCCCCAAACCCAAGAAAATGCCGGCCCAGATAAAATCGTTCCGGGTGCGGTGCTTTAATCCCTTAATCAGGAAATAAAGCGTTGGCGCAGCAAACAGCGGATACAGCGGAAATCGCAAACCGATTCGAGAGATCACATTTGCCCAATAGGCAACCCCCGCTAACAAAAAAGCCAGCAACGCCACCCGTTTTCCGCCAATTTCCTTTCCCAACAGATAAATAAACGGCAAAGTCAACACACCTGCCAGCGCTGTCCCGATTTTAAGACTCATGAACGAAAGTTTTGTCCCTGCCACAATTGCAATCAGCGCCGTGAGATACATTTGAATTGCTTCACGCCCGGTATTGCGCGGGAAAAAAATTGACGTTTGTCCTTGAAGCACTTCCGCAACATCCATCAATTTTTCGGCATGGTCGCTGAACATCTCTCCGGGCACTTCTTTCAACCGGTAAAAACGGAAAAATACCACCAACCCAATCGCAAGGAAAACCAACACGCTCCAAGGTGTGATCCGAACAATCACTTGCGGGGCGCGGAAAAACGATCGGATTTTGGATTTCAGGCTCACCCCTCTGCCGGAAGGTAAATAAAAGGCAGCCACAAGAGCCATTATGCCGAAAAGCCAGAGGATCAGATTTAGCGAGGTAAAACGATTTCCGCTGAAAAAGATAAAAGCCAAAAGCAACAAAGGAATAGAAAGCAGGAGCGGATTACGATTTACGCTAACCGCCATGGGAGGAGAAGATTCAGCTGCATACTCCGGTAATACCCATTCTTTAGAAAGCAGTGCAAAAATCAATGCCACAATTGCCAGGCCGTAAAAAACTAAGGCAACGCTGACTTGCTGGCGGGGGGGTTCTAAAAAAGACTGACCAACCACTGCCAGAACAAACGCCAGCAGCGTCCGCCACCCCATCGGCAATCTAACCGGTTCTTGGGTTGGTGAAGGGAATATCGCCGCTTCCACTTTTTTCTCAGCTTCCGGTTCCAATATATCGGTTTCGGAAGGGAGGCTAATTTCTTCTTTTGCTTCGAGAACCGGTTGAGCGGGTGCTCGTTCCTGCGTTGAAAGCGCCGGGGGTTTTCCTTTCCACGGCATCAAAAAGGCTTTGACATAATCCAGAACAGTGGGTTCTTTTGATTCGTCCATGATTGAGAAAAGGAATCAATTAATCACTACGATGCTATATCTTACATCAGGCTCTACTTACTGACAAGCGGTTGGGGTGTCAGTCGTTCTATTTAGGGTATTTTTCGAGCGATATAAAAAGAATAAACCCCGTACTGCTGTTCGGAGGGCTCCTGGTATACCGTCTCGCATATCTTACGAGTAATCCTCAGATTCCATGGTTGACGGACCAGAATCCAGCGCTTGAATAACCAGCGGCTGACCAGAGACGGTAATCCAAAGTAATGTCCCCATTCCAGCACGGCTAAAGCACGCGGCGAAAAGTAATCCCACTGGCGAATCACCTCAAAACCGGTTCGGCTCAGGCGATCCTGCCAGGTGGGAAAATCATCACAATGATAATGGCGCGAAATTTGGTTGAAAAAACTTCGGTATCGCTTTGCCAAACCTCTCAACCCCGCTCGGTCAAACGATTGGGCGATGGAGAGACTTCCCAGAAAACGGTGATTGGGAACACAAAACACAAACCATCCGGCAGGCTTGAGAACCCGCGCGGTTTCTTCCAAAACAGGCATTAAGTCGGGGATATGCTCTAAAACCGAATTACTGACCACACTGGCAAAAGTTTCATCCCCAAAGGGCATTTTCGAACCGCTGCCGCGTAAAGTGAGACGGTAGGCGCCTCTCTGGGCTGCTTCTTTAACCGGTTTCCACCACGGATCCAAGCCAACGGTTAAAGGTCTTTCAAATGCAATCGAAGCAAAATGACCATCTCCACAACCCAAATCCAGGACTGGCTCGGTTAGTTCAATGGACTGGTAGAAACGGGCCTCAACCGCACGCAATACGCCTCGAAAATAGGGCAATTCACGGATGTTTAGCCACAAAAAATCTTTCTCAACAGAAGAAGTCTGCCCCAAAGCCTCTTGACCTCAAAATTCAGGGTTTACGAAGTTCTCGTTGGATTTCACTGAATAATTTCTCATACTCTTCAGCGATAGTGTCCGGCAGATACCGCTGGCGGATAGGTTGAGCATCTCGAATATATGCCGGCCGGTTGCCCAGCACTTCCAGCAGCGCCTCGGCCAGATTATGGGGGTCGCCAATCTTCACGACTTTGCCCATTTCATGAATCCTGACCGGCTGGCGTACGCCGGGTAAATTGGATGCAATCGAAGGCGTTCCGCTGATCATTGCCTCGATTTGAACCAGTCCAAACGCCTCGGTAGAATTTAGCGACGGCAAGACCAGTACATCTAAGTTGGGATAGAAACAAGCCATTTGTTCAGGAGTGAGATTGCCCAAAAATTGCCATGCACCGCTTTGCTGAAAACGAGCAATACGCGGCATTATTTTTGCAAAGTAAGCCTCTTCCCCCACGATATTTTGGTAAGTGCCGGCAAATTGCACCTGGGCTTGGGGGTATACGTCCAAAATTTTAGGGAGCGCTTCAACCAGAACCTCTACACCTTTCTCAGTTGCCAGACGAGCCGCCATCCCAATCACCGGCTTACGGTTATGCGGATTGGTGCGCTGTCGAAACTCTTGAACTGCCTGAGGAGCGACCTGCGGCAGTTCAACCGGAGGAGGGATGACTTTCAATTTGTGCAGGTATCGCCGTAGATAGGGGGAATTTTCGGCGTAATCCTGCGTATACGTCACAATCCGATGGGTAAATCTGGCTGCCAGTTCATTCATCAGCAGCACCGCCTGATTGGCAGCCCAGCTGAGCAATCCCGGTGGCATCCTCAAATCACAGTGGTAAGTAATGACGGTGGGTTTCTTCAACAACCGACCGCGTAAGGCTATCCCGGCAGCATCAAATTGCGGCAAGTGCAATTGAATGACATCATGTTGGCGCACAAGCCGATTGGCGGTGATTCCAAAGGAAGGCATAATCACCCCCTTACTGACCCGCATCAAAACCGGAACGCGTACAATTCTTACCCCGCCAGCCATTTCTTCCAATGGCAGGGATTTATCGTACTGCGAGGTCATCACGGTAACCGTATGACCGCGCCGGGCAAAAGCCTGCGCTAATCTTTCTGCGTAAATCGTTAACCCGGAGGTATGAGGGCGATAGTAAGTCAGAATGATCAAAATACGCATACGTCTTAGAACAAATCCTGATGAGTCTTGACCCAATCATAGAGGCGCTGAATACCCTCTTCGACCCCAACCTTAGGTTTCCAACCCAGAATTTCCTGCGCCTTGCGAATATCTGAAATAAAGACCCGCTGATCGCCCGGCCGCCAATCCCCTCTTTTCACCGGTATGGTCTCCCCAAGGAGTTTTTCCAACAATGGGCCAAATTCTTGCCAAACGGATATCGTAAAATCGGCTCCCCCGCCGATATTAAAGACCTGACCGGCAGCAAGATCAATCCGTTCAATCGCAAGATCATAGACATCGCATAAGTCTTCAACAAAAAGAACATCCCGTACCTGCTTGCCATCGCCGTAGATTGTGATGGGCAGCCGTTTGACCGCCGCAATCACAAACCATGCCACCCATCCCTGATCTTCAATCCCAAACTGGCGGGTGCCATAAATGCAGGATTGGCGCATGACCACCGTCCGCATTCCATAAATTCGAGCATAATCGCGGGTGTATTGGTCGCCGCATCCTTTTGAACAGCCATACGGCGAATGAAAATCCAAACCAAAAGTTTCCGGAATACCGAAGGGATAATCCACATACGCATATCGGCTATCCAGTTCTTTAACTTGAACTTCCTCCATACCACCGTACACTTTATTCGTAGAAGCATAAATCACGATCGGATCGCGCCCAGAAAGCCGGGCTGCTTCCAAAACATTGAAAGTTCCCAACGCATTGATTTCAAAGTCACTTCGTGGGTCAACGACAGAAGTCGTTACCGCAACCTGCCCGGCCAGATGCACAATCACATCCGCTTCCTGGGCTGCTTGCTGAATAGAGCTTGAATCGCGAACATCTGCCTGAATAAGCCGAAATGAATTTTCGCCATAAGTCTTTCTCAACCATTCCAGGTTGCGGACAGCGCCGGCGCGCGACAGATTATCATAAATGGTCACCCGCTCGCCTTTTTGTAGAAGCCGAGCCACATAATTCGAACCAATAAAACCTGCTCCGCCGGTGATTAAGTAATTTCTCGGCATAACAATTCCTCCCCGTTTTCAGGATGATGATGGATTGATCACCTTGGTTTGAATATCTTTCAAGAATGTTCCCACCGACTTTCCTTGTCGAACCAGCGCAGTCAACCCCAAAATACCGGTAACCACGAATTGAATAAAATGCAGGGTTATCGCATACGCCAGCGCAGCAGTCTGATCAATTCCCAATATGGATAAAGCCCCTACAATTGATGCTTCAAATGTTCCTAAGGCGGCCGGCGCTGAGGGGATGGCAATTCCCATTGCCAGAACCGCATCGGTGAACATGCCCCACCAGAACGGAGCTTGAGGGTTGATGGGTAACAGGAAAACATAATAAGTTGAAACCGCCACCCCCCATGAAACACCGATCCAAAACAGGCTAAGAAGAAACTGGCGCGGATCCGACAAAGTGGTTAACCCCTGCATGAGCGCATTCAATTGAGGTATCACTATCCGGCGGACAAAACCCCACCTTGCGCCGAATTTTTCCACCACACCAATCACCCATTGCTGGTTACGAGACATGATAAATAACATCAATAAACCGGCTATCACCAATCCCAATGTCAGGAGGGCAACCGAACGCGCCCATGCCATGCCCAATGCCAGCGGTAAAGTTGCCAGCAATAAACCCGCCGCAATCGCCAGATCAAATGCTCTCTCAATCACAATACTGGAAAGCACCCGCGCAGGCGATAGACGGGCGGCCTGCCCTAACAAGATAGCCCGCCCGAACTCTCCGGCCCGGAAGGGAAACAGGTTATTCAAAAGATAACCCTGATTGATAGCCCAAAAAGTCTGGTTGACCGAGGCATGGTTGCCCAGAATAACCCGCCATGCCACCGCCCGCACCACTAAAAACAATATGGTCAGAAGCGCTGCGACCAGCACAAAAGGCATGGGTATTCTGGAGATCGCCGGCCCTAATTCATCCCATTGCGCCAGCCTAAAAACTACAAACAGGGCAATCGCGCTGATTAGAACACCGGGCAGCCAACGCCCGATGCCTTTCACCGTTCTTTTGGGTTGACTGTTCAATCTTCCTCCAAGCGCAGAATGGCCATAAACGCTTCCTGAGGAATTTCTACATTCCCCACCATTTTCATGCGCCTTTTCCCGCGTTTTTGTTTTTCAAGCAATTTCTTTTTACGAGTAATATCGCCGCCATAACACTTTGCCAGAACATCTTTGCGCAGCGCTTTGACATTGGCGCGCGAAATGATTCGACCGTTTGCGGAGGCCTGAATGGCAACGTCATATAACTGGCGGGGAATTAATTCTTTCAATTTGCTGACCAAGGCTTGCCCTTTGTGATAGGCATTGTCGCGGTGAACGATTGTAGCCAGTGCATCCACCGGTTCACCGCCCACCAGCACCTCCAACTTGGTCAGGTTGCCGGGGCGATAATCGGCAAAGTGATAGTCCATGGAGGCATACCCGCGTGTGCGCGATTTCAACTCATCGAAGAAATCCACGATCAATTCCGACAGGGGAATCTCAAAAGTCAATTGTACCCGTGTAGGGGCGGGATATTCCTGCTCCTTAAAAACTCCCCGTCTTTTTTTTACCAATTCCATCACTGTACCGTAATAATCTACGGGTGTGATGATCTGTAAAATCATCCACGGCTCTCGAATTTCAGCAATCTGAGATTCATCCGGTAATTGAGCTGGTGAATCAATTCGAATCACTTCTCCATTGTTCAGTTCAATTTCGTACTCGACCGATGGCGCGGTAACGACAATATCCAGATCGTACTCGCGCTCCAATCGCTCTTGAATGATTTCCATGTGGAACAAACCAAGAAAACCGCAGCGGAAACCAAAATTCAAAGCTTGTGATTTTTCGGGTTCAAAAACCAGCGAAGCATCGTTCAATTGAAGTTTCTCTAGCGCTTCCTTGAGGTCTTCGTAATCCTCGCCTTCAACGGGGTAAATCCCGGCAAAGACCATTGGCTTGGGATGCCGGAAGCCCGGCAATGGTTTTTCGGCTGGTCGGCTTGTAGTGGTGATGGTATCG
Organism: uncultured Bellilinea sp.; assembly: GCA_938040735.1. Taxonomy (GTDB): domain Bacteria; phylum Chloroflexota; class Anaerolineae; order Anaerolineales; family Anaerolineaceae; genus Bellilinea. Next base: position 169,519 of record CALHYE010000002.1, on the reverse strand, counting down.
CCCACCCGGCACTCCGAAACGGTTTTTAAGCCCGAAGCAATGTAACCCACATCACCCGCCTGCAGCTCTTTGACTGGCCGCATATCCGGAGAGAAAACCCCAATCTCAACCGGGCGAATATCCACATTGGTGGACATCATTCGCAGCATATCATTGGAATTAATTTTCCCATGCATGACCCGCACGTACGCCACCACTCCTTTATAAGAATCATAGTGCGAATCAAAAATCAATGCCTGCAAAGGAGCTTCCAGGTCACCTTTGGGGGGTGGAATCTCCCTCACAACCGTTTCAAGGACTTGATCAACATTAATCCCTTCTTTGGCTGATATGCGCAAAATTTTCTCCGGTTCAATCCCCAGCAAATTGTGAATATCCTCGGCTACCTCATCCACCCGCGCGGAAGGTAAATCAATTTTGTTGATCACCGGAACAATCACCAGATCGGCATCCAATGCAAGGTATAAATTGGCAAGCGTTTGGGCTTCAATGCCTTGGGTTGCATCCACCACCAGCAAAGCCCCTTCACAGGCCATCAAAGCACGGCTGACCTCGTAACTAAAATCCACATGCCCGGGAGTATCAATCAGGTTAAGTTCGTAGGACTCTCCACTTCGAGCCTGATAGATCATCCGCACAGCCGAGGCTTTGATGGTTACCCCCTTCTCCCGTTCAAGTTCCATCGAATCCAGCACTTGCTCCATCATTTCCCGGTCGGAGATCGTGCCAGTCAATTGCAACATTCGATCCGCCAGTGTGGATTTTCCGTGGTCAATATGAGCAATGATACAAAAATTGCGGATACGTTCCTTTTCCATCATCGAGGTTAGTATACCCTAATTACCCTCAAAGTAACAGAGCGCACCCGATTGGTGCGCTCTGTTCATAATGAGCCTGAATGAAAGTTTTACGCAATCGAAAATAACCGCATGCGCACTTCGTCCGATCGCTCAATCGCGATCCCTCTCTTGCGAACGTTTTCACCCAGCGTCATAATCGCCTGCGATAATTCTGCGCTTTTATTTACTCTCAAGACGGGTTGTCCCAATGCATCGGACTTTTGGGTCAGATCCGGATCATCGGGTAAGGTTACCGTTACGGCATGTTTAAGCCGCTCGCTAATTTTTTCAACAGTAATCGGATTGTCTGGATTGAAGCGATTAACTACCATCGCAACCCGATCACGTGACATTCCAAATGCATCCCACAAATCCAGGAACAAACGTGTGTTCCGGATGGCATTAATCTGCTGTGAAGTGACCAGTACCACCACTTCTGCCGCGTCCAAGGCCGCCAGCACCGGATCGGAAATGAATGAGTCGGTGTTTACCACAATGTAATCATAGTAACGACGCAGAAACTCGAGGATGCGGGTGAAATTTTCACCACCGATTTTTTCGGCAAATTCGGGACGAGGCGGCGCGGGTAAAATATACAAACCCGTTGCTCGATTCAAGAGCATGACGCTTTCAACCAGCTGTAAATCCAAATCATAAATTCGCGGCACCAAATCCAATACCGATAATTGACCCAATTCATTGAAGAATAAATGGACATCGCCGAATTGCATACTGCCATCCACTAACACAACCCTGGCTTCATGATCAATGTCCATCAATGCCAGTGCAAGATTGGCTGCAATGGTCGTGGTTCCCACCCCTCCTTTTGGACTATACACTGCGATCACTTGACCGTTTGCCCCTTTACCCCCCATCGGAGCAGGAGCAATTCCGCCCGGGCCGAGCGCAGGAGCGCTGAGTTTTTGGCGTTCAGAGCGAGCCAGCGCAGCCGCTCGATGCAGCACATCCGACAATTCCTTGATAGATACTTCATGGGTGATAAAGTCACAGGCGCCCGTTCGAATGGCTTGCAGAACGATATCCGTGTAATTATCTTGCGAAATCAGCACCACCTGGGTTTGCGGGAATTCTTTGTGGATAATTTCCGTCAGATTGATTCCATTCATATCTGGCAGGTTGTACTCAATTAAAGCCACCTCCGGTTTCAAGTCGCGAATCGCTTCGATTGCTTCCTGGGCAGACATGCATGAGTTGACTAAATCAATGTCATCAATCAAGCCGATTGTCTTCTGCAAGTGCTTAATCATTTGCGGGATATTTTCAACCAGTATGACCGATATCGCACTCAGATCACTGTGCATACCCACCTCCCGATGGTTGGTTCCGTTATTTTTGCTTTCCTCTAGAAATTGGTTCATAGCGCACCCCCGTAAGATTCATTATCATTATACAAACAATGATAGCAGAAAACAATGTATAAAATTTTAGAGCTAAGAAAATTATAAACAATTTTTGGGATAAAAGTAATTATAATATCATAAGGAATTCTTGTAGCTCAAAACTCAAGGGATTGTACTGGGCAAAATTTGTGTATAATGGAAAGGGGGACTTAATATGAACACCCTCCACAATCAAGATTCATCTGATTATCCAGAGTCAGACAGAAAGCAAGTGCAGAGGGCTACCGTGAACGATTCTTCTTTAGAAATTGATGATTCCGAATTCGAAAGCGATGCGGTTGAACCCATAAAGGCTGATTCCGAAAAGCCAGAAGTAGGGGCAGCCAATATTATTACAGATCAGAATACTACCGTCGAAGAAACTGGCACAGCATCAGAGTTAACCTCAGAACCTGCCCCGGTAAAGCAGAATTGGTTAAGTCAGCGGCTGCAAGGAGTGACCCATTCAATCGAAGAGTGGAAATGGCTTCGCCGCGAGATTCGGGCTTTTCCTGCTCGAACTCAGGAACGGATGAAGGAAATCGAAAAATACTTCATGGTATACCGGTTAACTTTTGCCAACCTGACTTACAAAGCCCCCCGTATTGAAGAAGAGATTCAGGAAGTTTACAATCAGATCATCCAAACCTTGCCGCAATTAGAACAAAAGACCAAAAAACGCTCGCTCTTCTTCCGGAAGTTACAAAATCTGCGCGAGTTACATCAGCAGTGGCTCAAACTTTCTGAACAACAAGACCACCTCATCGCTCTTTTGCAAAAAGCTCCCAAAGGCATGGATTTTTACAATCGTATGCAAATTATTCGAGAGCAGCGCAGGCAAGAAGAGCTTCGCCAAAAAGAAAATCAAGAGCGCATCGAAGCCGCTTATGAATCCCTTAAAAAAGCCTTGAGTTATGTGGAGCACCAATGCAAGGACGAAGAACCGATTGTCTACGGTAACGAGGTTCTCTCCCTGGAAGATGCTCAGAAAGTATGGAACGAGCACATCACCGAAATTCTCACCATGAAGGACTTGAAAAATGCCAGTGTAGAAACGGTGCTTGCCCGGATCCGCTCCCTTGAAGAAACCATACGTGAATATCCCAGCCTATCCAAACAGATTCAACGGGTAGGCGAACGTTTTTCCCGCCTGATTGCTTTGCATGACCTCCTTTCTTCTTACGGGAAAAGAATCATTCCACAAGCTGAAATTTCCCGTTCTTCAACGATTATGTTTGAACAAATCCCGGCGCTCTGGTCAACTGGCCAGTACCACAACCTGAAGATCTTGCTGGAACGAGTGGAAAACTTCCTGAATTTTTACGAAAATACGGTCGAACTTGAAGTCGCGATTGGCGAACGCCGCCGTTCTGGGTTTACTCAAGGGTTAGCGCCTTCGATCATCCCCGGAGTGGGTGGCTTATCCCCCTTGATTGGGCTGGCACGTGTACTGGTTGCTGCCATTGATCAACGGGATCGCTATATGATCGGCCATTCTGAAAAAGTCGCCAGATTGGCGGTTGAAACGGGTAAAAAACTGGCCTGGTCCAGCGGCGATCTGGAATTCCTCGAAATAGCCGCTTTGCTGCACGATATCGGGAAAATTTCGATTCCAGAAACCATTCTGACGAAGGTGAAACCCCTCACTTCGCAGGAATGGAAGATGATCCAGATGCATCCTTATTACGGAGCGCAAATCGTCAAACAAATGAATGTATTCAACAAGATTGTGCCCTGGATCTATCACCATCAGGAACACTGGGACGGCACGGGCTACCCCGATCAACTCAAGAAAGAGGACATTCCTCTCGCTAGTTCCATCATCGCCGTAGCTGAGGCGTACACGGTTATGACGGCCGAACTCCCATACCGGAATTCAGTCACCACTGAAGAAGCCCTTGAAAATCTTAAGGAATCTGCCGGTAAACAATTCGCCCCCGAAGTTGTTGAAGCATTTGTGGAAGGCGTGGTAGAATCATCTCAAGAAAAGTCCAACAATCCTCAAAAATAAGTCCCTGAATCCCTATGACCAAAATTCAACCGTTCATTCATTACGCACCTGAAACCTGTGCATTTTGTAATGGCAACGGGAGCGGTCGCTGCCGAGACGGGAATATCTACGAACTGTGCCCGGTATGTAAGGGCATCGGAACGGTCCTGGTTGCCCAGGAGCCCAAAAAATGCGCCTTTTGTTCGGGCGGGGGCGGTGGATTGTGCAAAGACGGGTATGTGTATGATCGCTGTCCCGTCTGTAAGGGTTCTGGCTGGGCCTATGTGTACGAGGAAGAGACCGAATAAGGAAAAAATTCTTATATGCGGGGGTAAGAACCAACATGAGATTCTTCAAGCCGGTCTTTGCAGCAGTTTTTGTTGGTTTAATACTGCTCTTAGTTTTCAATATTATTCCTCTTAAGAACCGTCTAGACCAATTTCAGCAGAACCCTACCGCGCGGGTCTCTGATCTTCCCTCCCCCCTTCTGCGCAAAACTGAACAGCTTCCCTCTATCAGTCCAGCATCGTTGCAAAAGGATGTTTCTAACATTGCTGTCCAGCAACCCCAAAATCAAAGCCAACCAACAACTACACCGACAACAGCGTTGATTGCCTTCACACCCACCCCCACTGCTTCCTCCTTCGAAGAATTTGAACCCCGCCCACCCTCGGAGATAGTGACCTGTGCCGAAATCTGGTCAGTTCCAGAGATTCCCCTTAATTTGCCCCTGGTTCTGGAATACCCGCGCAGCGTTGAGGAATTATATACCGAATATAACTATTACTATCTGGCAGCCATGCTCATTCAGAATAAGGTTGTGGACGCCGGTCAGTGTCCTTACAACGGATTACAGTCCGCCACTACCGCCAATCAATGCGGAGTTGAAGTCGCCCGCCCGGTCATCATCGAGTGGCAAAATCAATATGACTCAAAGATTTTTGAAACCGGCGTCAAATACGGGCTGCCGGCTCGCTTGTTGAAAAAGATTTTTGCGATCGAAAGCCAGTTTTGGCCGGCGATTTACATTGACATTTTGGAGAGCGGCTTCGGTCAATTGAATGATACCGGCGCAGATGCCCTTTTGTTGTATAGCCCCTATTTCTATGCCCAGTTTTGTCCGCTCATTCTCCATCCAAGAACATGCGATCAGGGATACCTCGGCATACCTGAATCGGCTCGCGCTTTGCTGAGGGGCGCATTGGTGCGCCAGGTTAATGCCACCTGTGCTGACTGTCCGCAAGGGGTCAACCGCCAGCGCGCCTTGAGCAGCATTCCAATTTTTGCCGAAGTGGTTAAAGCCAATTGCAGTCAAATCAATCAAATTGTGCGGAACACCACCAATAAAAAAGCCGGTCAGGTCGCCGATTATGTAGATTTATGGAAATTGACAATGGCAAACTACAATGCCGGCCCCGGTTGTACCGCCCGTGCAATTGAAAGTGCTTGGAAAGAAGAGGGTGAACTGACCTGGAACATCGTATCCGATTATTTCACCTCTAAAGAGTGCCAGAGCGCACCTTTTTACGTGTCCGATATTTTCAAGGACTGAGCCGGTTAAGTTGCAATTTGCTCGATAACTGCTGCGGGATTATCCAACCCCTCTCCAGACAAAGATAACCAAATTAAGAACTCCACATTCCCTTTTGGCCCGGTCAGGGGAGAACGCATCAACCCACGGGTGACCCATCCTTCCTGCTGGCAAAAATGGATCATGTCCTCCAAAATCTGGCGGTGAATCCGAGGATCACGAATGACACCTTCCCCGCGAGCGGCTTCCTGTTGACCAGCCTCAAATTGGGGCTTAATCAGCGCAACAACATCACCCTGTTCCTCGCTAAACCATCGCCGGACAACCGGCAAAAGAATTTTTAATGAGATAAAAGAAGCGTCTATCGTCACAAAATCAATTTTTTCCTCAAACCCTTTCAGATAACGCGCGTTGGTCCTTTCCATGACAACCACGCGTTCATCCCGGCGCAGCCGCCAGTGCAACACACCGTACCCCACATCCACAGCAAAGACTCGCGCTGCTCCGTGCTGCAAAAGACAATCGGTAAAGCCGCCGGTAGAAGCCCCTAGATCTACACAAACCTTACCGCTCAGGTCGGTCAATCCAAATTTAACCAATGCCGCTTCTAACTTTTCACCCCCTCTGGAAACAAAACGGGCTGGCTGGATAATCCCAACTTCCGTGTCGGGATCAATCATCTGTCCGGGTTTCTGGGCGATTGAATGACCTACCCGCACCTGACCAGCCATAATCAACCGCTGGGCTTGACTGCGGCTTTCCGCCAACCCTTTTTCAACCAACCACACATCCAGTCTCTTTTTCATACGACTATATTCTATCCTGCTTTCTTCCTCCGCCCCTTTTTTTCTCACTCAAAGTTCTTAAAATTTCAGGCGCTTTTTTAGCATTGTGATATGATTGTGGTATGCTTTCTGCGTTAATCAAAAGCATGAGGCCGCGCCAGTGGAGCAAGAATGTTTTCGTTTTGGCTGCGGTCGTTTTTGATAAAAAACTCCTCAATCCTGAAGCGGTTAGCAAGTCGCTGGCAGGGATGATTTTATTTTGTCTGATATCCAGCAGTGTTTATCTCATCAATGATATTCTGGATGTCGAATCCGACCGCAATCATCCTCAAAAACGCAACCGCCCGATCGCCTCTGGGAAATTGCCCATTCCAATCGCAGCCATGGCTGCAATTGGAATCATAGTTGTTACAATTCCGGTTTCGTTCCTGATATCAACAACATTCGGTTGGATAGCCCTAATTTATTTTTTGGTCAATCTGGCTTACTCAACCCGGCTCAAACACATCCCCCTTATTGACGTTTTAATCATCGCAGCTGGTTTCGTTTTGCGGGTTGCCGCAGGGGTATCCCTGATTGATGTTGAACGCTTTTCGCCATGGTTGTATGTCGTCACCACTTTACTGGCGCTTTACATCGGATTTGGAAAACGCCGCGCCGAATTGACCCTGCTCCAAAATAACGCCAACAATCATCGGCGGGTTTTAGATGGCTACAACCTGACTTTGCTGGATCAATTGATCACCATCGTCTCCGGCACAACCATTGTTGCTTATAGTCTTTACACATTTTCAGCGCCCAACCTGCCGGATAATCACAGCATGATGCTCACCATTCCTTTTGTCATCTACGGCATCTTTCGTTATCTATACCTGATTCAGGTTGAACAAGCCGGGGGGGCTCCAGAAGATATTGTCCTCACCGATAAACCATTACAGGCAACAATTTTCTTGTGGGGTTTATCGGTTTTGTTTGTGTTTTACCTCAATTGAAATTATGCCCGCTGTTTCCGCCTCAGCCCCAGGAAAAGTGATATTGTTCGGAGAGCACGCTGTCGTATATGGTCAGCCAGCCATTGCTGCCCCGGTTACCGGAGTGCATGTCAAAGTAATTGTCCAGCCAAATCCCCTTCAACCCTCTGGCAGCATCGAGATCGAATCTCCCGCTGTAAACTTCCATGCCACACGCTCTGAACTACCCGAACAGCATCCTCTTCACATCTTATTCCAACAAATTGAACAAACCCTCCAAATTTCACGCCTGCCAGCAATGAAAATCCGGATCAACTCGACCTTGCCGGCCGGCGCAGGCATGGGTTCCAGTGCAGCGGTCAGTGTAGCCATAATCCGCGCCATTACTCGTTTTGTAGGACTGCCTGTTGATAATGAAGGGGTCAATCGGATTGCTTACGAGGTAGAAAAAGCCTTTCACGGCACACCCAGCGGAATTGATAACACCGTAATCACCTACCAAATGCCGATTTATTATGTGCGTAACCAGCAACCTCAGTTGATTCATGTGAAAGAACCCATCACACTGATCATTGCCAATACCGGCGAAGCCCCTTCAACGGCGGAAATGGTTGCCGGCGTTCGTCAGCGCTGGCAGCAATATCCTCAACGGTATGAAAAAATCTTTCGCCAAATTGGATGTCTGGTCGAATCGGCCCGCCAGATTCTCGAACAGGGCAGCTGGCAGCAACTTCCGCCTCTGATGGAGGAAAATCATCAATTGCTCCAGCAAATGGGAGTTTCTTCTCCCGCATTGGATGAACTGGTGAAATCGGCTTTACAATGCGGCGCCTACGGTGCAAAATTAACCGGCGGAGGCGGAGGCGGCAATATCATCGCATTGGTACAGCCCGAGCAGGCCGACCAAATTGCCCGGCAATTACTTCGGCAAGGCGCTTTGCACACCTGGCTGACTACTCTCCGCCCTATCCAAGAGGATAAATGAAGGTAAGGCGTATATTCTTAAAACTGGGCGGGTCTTTGATCACCGATAAACATCGCGCCGCAACCGCAAGGCTGGATATCATCGAACGGTTAGCCGACGAGATTCAACTCGCTTTACGAAACAAAACCAATATTCAACTCATCATCGGTCATGGTTCGGGTTCCTTTGGCCACATTCCCGCAAAACAATATCAAACCCGCCAGGGTGTTCATACACCTGAAGAATGGCAAGGGTTTCTGGAAGTTTATCGTCAAGCTCGTAAACTGAATCAAATTGTTTATGAGATATTCAGCCAAAAGGGTTTACCCGTAATAGCTTTTCCGCCTTCTGCGTTTATTCAAGCAGAAAACAAACGCCTCGCCGAATGGAATCCCAAGCCGTTGATTTCCGCATTACGGGCCGGTTTTATTCCGTTGGTTAATGGCGATGTTGTTTTTGACTCGCAAATCGGTGGGACAATCTTTTCCACTGAAGATGTTTTCATGGCGCTGGCAACCTCGCTGCCTCCAACCGAAATCTTACTCTGCGGCATTGAAGAAGGGGTTTTTGCGGACTTCCCGGTATGTTCCCGTCTCATATCCAAGATTACTCTTCATGAAAAAGACCGCATTCTACCCCTGATACAGGGTTCGGCGGCGCCAGATGTAACGGGTGGAATGGTCGAAAAAGTCCGCCTGATGCTCGAATTAATCCAATCGATACCGCAATTGCAGGCGATGATTTTTTCCGGCGTAACTGCCGGCAATCTGCAAGGCGCTTTATCAGGCATCCCCACCGGAACCCTGCTCATTAATGAGTGAAAAAGGAGCGTAAAGATGGTCACCCGGCAAGAATTAGAAGATATCGAAGATAAAATTTTAGCCCCCTATGCCAGTCGCAGCAAATACACCCGCGGCAGGTTTTACCCCGAAGATGAACCAGCCTACCGCACCGTATTTCAACGCGACCGCGACCGCATTTTACATACCACCGCCTTCCGCCGATTGGAGTATAAAACTCAGGTTTTTATCAATTACGAAGGCGATTACTATCGCACTCGCCTGACTCATACGCTTGAGGTTGCTCAAATTGGAAGAACGCTGGCGCGTGCGCTGGGCGCCAACGAAGACCTGACAGAAAGCATTTGTCTGGCTCATGATTTGGGTCATCCTCCTTTCGGTCATTCAGGCGAAATTGCGCTGGCGCGTTTGATGAAGGATCATGGCGGTTTCGAACATAATAAACAGTCCCTTCGGATCGTAACCGAACTGGAACAACGCTATCCGGACTTTCCCGGACTAAATCTTTCCTGGGAAGTCTTGGAAGGAATTGTTAAGCACGAAACCGAATACGACAAAACCGATGCGCGTGATTTTAACCCAGAATTACGCGGACATATTGAAGCGCAAATTGCCAACGTTGCTGATGAGCTGGCTTACACCGCTCATGATTTAGACGATGGACTACGCTCAGGAATGATTACTCAGGACATGCTGGAAGAAATCGAAATCTGGCAGGTGATGAGAACCTCCATCGGATGGCAGGGGGATGGACTGGACGATCTGACGCGTCATCGCATCATCCGCCGTCTAATCGGTAAGGAAGTGGATGATATTGTTGAAACGACCAGCCGTAACCTGAGAGAAAGCGGGGTTCAGTCCGTTGAGGATCTGCAACGATTGGACTATAATGTCGTCACTTTCAGCGAAGCATTTCACCGCCGTAACCGTCAGTTAAAGGATTTTCTTTACAAGAATCTTTACCGCCATTATCGCGTGGTACGCATGGCGGTCAAAGCGGAACGCCTGATCAATGAACTTTTTAACGCGTATTGCTCGGAGCCGACCATCTTGCCCCACCATGTGCAACTAAGAGTGGAAAAGTTCGGCATTCATCGAACCGTTTGCGATTATATTGCCGGAATGACCGATCGTTACGCAACGGAAGAATACCGCAAGCTGTTTAACGCCGAAACCCTGCCTTAACCGCCATAATTTTTCCGCTCCCGATTCATTTTAGAGGGAAAAAACATGGTATCATTATCGCTGTTAAAGATATTGATAGGAGAAAGGTAGAATGGCTGAAGCTTCATACTTGACCCAAGAGGGTTTAGATCGTCTCAAACAAGAACTTGAATACCTCAAAGGTCCTGCCCGCGAGCAGCTCGCCAAGCGCTTGCGCGCTGCGATTGAACAGGGTGATCTTTCGGAAAATGCGGATTACACCGCCGCCAAAGAAGAGCAGGGTTTCCTGGAGGGCCGCATTCGTGAATTAGAACAGCTGCTCTCTAACGTCATCATCATTGATCACGTTCAAAAGAATTTGAATGAAATTGGGATTGGGGATTACGTCACCATTCAAGAAGATGACTTTGAACCCGAACGCTATCAACTGGTTGGCCCCAAAGAGGCTGATCCCAGCAACGGAAGAATTTCCCACGAATCCCCCATCGGCAGATCTCTGATGGGTCACAAAGTAGGCGATGTGGTCATCGTAGATACCCCCAACGGAGAAATCCGCTTAAAAATTCTAAAGATTGAATGATACTCTTAATGAGAAAAAAATGGGGCTGCTCGCGAGCAGCCCCATTTTCTTTTTTGGTTAGAGATTGTTTATGATTTAGGCCACACAGCCAGTTCAAGCGTCAACCGTTCAAAATAACTGTTTTCGGGCAAAGCGCCGCCACCCAGGCTGACATCCACCACTCTCGCTTCCAACTGCAGGGTAGCCGTTTCCAGCAATATCCTTCGATCTTTGGCGACCTCAACCGGTTCGCCTTTGGATTCCAATCGTTGGCGGACGGCCGGATCATTGAAAGCATGTGGCGACATGATCACCTTTGTAACCGTTTGAATGTCATTCTTATCAAACAACCACACCTCAAAGGCTGTGACCTTTTTGGGATCTCCGACACCAATCGTTTCCGAAATCCCAACACCGCATTCGCCCAAAAATTCACCGGTTGGCGAGTCGATGCTGAAAGAGTCATCATACAGGTCATCACCCATAATGTAGGTCGTCATAAATTGATTAATCGGCGCTTCCTGTCCTTCTGCGGCATAATCCGTCCGCTCAGCCTGACGATTCAAATCCTGAGCAACACCGGCGGGGCTTTCGGTTTTGATCGGCCGCTTGCGAAGCACGAGCAAGTACACCAGCCCTGCACCCACCGCCAAAGTGACCACACAAAGCAAGATCACCAACCCAAGCCGCGAACCACCGCCAGCAGCCGGTGGCTGCGTAGGCACGGCAGTTTCACCCGGTAAAGGCACAGCAGGCCCCATAACCAAAGCCCGGAAGGAATTGATATCTCCCTCGCTCAAGTTACAGGCGCCCGGTTTCAGCGAATCAAGCAGGGAACTACCCGAATCCCCCAATGCTTCAAATCGCTGCATGGCAATGGCGGTGTCCCCTTTTCTGGCGTACGAATCGATGACCAAACACAGGTACTCCTGTTTGAAATCATCCCGCAGCTGACTGGGATCCGCGTTGACCCACTTAACCGGCCAAAGCCCCCATCCCAAAACAGGCAGACCGATGATCAGACCGATCACGAAGCCCGTAATCGCTGAGATGAGCGGATTGCGTAGTTGTTCTCGAATCTTGTCCATGATTTTTTGCTCCTCACTGGCTGTGATTATCTCTGCCGTGCAGTTTTTACCAGAACCTTGAATTTATTGTAGAACAAGGTTTAATTTGGCGCAACTGCGATGACGGCATGAATTTACGACTAACGCAGTGAGTTGCAATTATCATGCCGACTCCGGCGATGTTACTCCAATTTCTTCCTGCAGGAAACTTTCCTCACACTTCAGGCACTGCAATTCCCGTTTATTGGAAATGACCAGCAAGCCGCCGCAATTGGGGCAGGGAGTGGCTACCGGCCGCTTCCAGGTTGTGAATTGACAGGTTGGATAGTTGGAACACCCGTAAAACACCCGACCCTTGCGGGTCTTGCGTTCAATCAAATCTCCGCCGCATTCCGGACACGCAACCCCAATTTTTTCCAGCCAGGGTTCGGTGTAACGGCATTCCGGAAAATTACTGCAGGAAATAAACTTACCGTATCTTCCCCAGCGAATAATCAAATCGTGGCCGCATTGCGGACAGGCGCGTCCGATCTTCTCCACCGTTTTGGTTACCGGAATGGACTCTTGAGCCTTTTTGACGGTTGGTTCAAAGCTCTCATAAAACGAGCGAATCACATCCACCCATTCCCGGCTGCCGGAGGCCACCTGATCGAGGTCATTTTCCATCTTGGCTGTAAATCCAACATCCACAATATCCGGAAAATGCTGCACCAGCAAATCATTCACCAGTACACCCGTTTCGGTTGGGATCAATTTTTTATTCTCACGCACTACATACCCGCGCTCCACAATGGTGGAGAGGATTGGAGCATAGGTAGAAGGACGCCCAATCCCGTATTCTTCGAGAGTTTGTACCAGTGTTGCTTCGGAATAACGCGGCGGCGGTTGAGTAAAGTGCTGCTCTGGCAGCAAACGCTGCAATTCCTGCAGTTGTCCCTCTTCCAAACCCGGTGGAATGCGGACATTGTCTTCATCCTCGCCTTTTTGATCTTCTTCACGGGATTCTTCATAGACAGCCAGAAAGCCGGGGAATTTCAAGGTCGAACCCGAGGCCCGCATCAGATAGAGATTGGTCTTGCCTTTTCCTTCCACCTCAACCGAAACCGTATCCATCACCGCTGCTTCCATCTGAGAGGCAACAAAACGCTGCCAGATGAGCATATACAACTTGTATTGCTCCGGGCTGAGGTAAGGTTTTACTTTTTCGGGCAGGCGCAACACCGAAGTAGGCCGTATGGCTTCATGGGCTTCCTGAGCGCCTACGGCACGGGTTTTGTATTGAGGCGGCGTTTCGGGGAGATAATCTTGACCGTATGTGTTCAGGATATAATCTCGCGCTTCTTTTTGCGCCAGTTCAGATATATTTGTTGAATCGGTGCGCATGTAGGTAATCAAGCCGGTCGAACCGCCCTCGCCCACATCCAATCCCTCGTATAACTGCTGAGCGATCATCATCGTTCGGCGAGCCGTGTACCCCAACTTGCGCGAAGCCTCTTGCTGTAAGGTGCTGGTGATGAACGGAGCTGCCGGTTTTCGTCTCCTTTCCCCCCGCTTGATTCGCACGATCCGGTAGACCGCCGGCTCCATGTCCTCAAGCAAACCTTGCACGGTTGCCTGATCGGGCAACTGAGGTTCTTGATCGTTAACTTTGACCAGTTTCGCAACATAAGACTGCCGGCCGCCTTGCGGCTTCAATTCGGCAGCAATGGTCCAGTATTCGACCGGTACAAAGGCTTCAATTTCACGTTCCCGCTCCACAATCAAGCGCAGGGCAACCGACTGCACCCGCCCAGCCGACAGGCGGCCGCGTACCTTCTCCCACAACAATGGGCTGAGGTTGTACCCCACCAGCCGGTCTAAAATCCTTCGGCCTTGTTGAGCGTTGACCAGGTTCATATTGATGCCACGAGGATGAGAGAAGGCTTCCTCGATTGCCGGTTGGGTAATCTCGTGAAACACCACCCGCCTCGAGAGATTTTCGGGAATATCCGCGGCTTCCATCAAGTGCCATGCAATTGCCTCTCCCTCTCGATCCGGGTCGGTTGCCAGATAAATTTCTTCTGACTTTTTCACCAAATCTTTTAGTTCTTTCACCACAGCCCGTTTTTCGTTGGGCACGCGGTATTTGGGCTGAAAATCATGCTCAACATCCACCGAAAGTTCCGAACGCAATAAATCGCGGATATGACCCACAGAGGCCTTAACAGTATAGCCTTTTCCCAAAAAACGGCCAACTGTGCGCGCTTTTGCCGGCGATTCGACAATCACCAGTTTTCCGCTCCGTTCATCATGACCGTTATTTCTTTTCGTCGTTCGTTGACTTTTTGAATGGGCTACCCTGATAAGTTTATCGGCAGGTCTTTCCCTTTTTTCTGGAGCAGGCAAATTCTCGTGTTCTGGTGTGCTGCCCAACCGAAATAATGGTGTGCCACATACCGGGCAAACTCCCCGAGTAACCGGTCTGCCTGCGGCATTAAATTCTGCTCGAGGAGAAACCATCTCCCGCTTTTCTTTACACTTCACACAGTAGGCTTCCAATGCTCACCTCCCACTACAGGTAGTTTTCTCGTCCACTCTTTTTCAAAATCTGGACAACCTCACGAACCTTCTGAGCCTTATCCTTATGACAGACCAGTAACACATCTCCGCTGTCAACAATAATCAAATTCTCAACCCCAATGGTAGCAATTAAGCGACGCTGGTCCTCACAAAGCACTAACGTTTTTTGTGAATCCACAGCCAGCCATTGAGAGTTCAAGGCAATGTTACCATTCTCATCTTGATCCAGCACTTCAAACAGCGAATCCCAGCTGCCCATATCGTTCCAGCCTAACCCGGCTGCCGGGATTACAACGACCTGCCGGGCATGTTCCATGATTCCATAATCTATGGTTTCAGGTTTCAATTTCATCCAGAGGGGCAGCCAATCTTCTTGTTTATCCAGGCCGGTCTTTTCAATCTGTATCATGGTCTGAAACAACTCGGGTAATTGACGCTCTATTTCCCCCCGAATCTTTTCTACCTGCCAGAAAAACATACCCGAATTCCAATCGTGATCGCCGCTTTCTACCATCCTGCGGGCAGTTTCTGCATCCGGTTTTTCTTTGAATTTCAACACCTGATACACGCGTTGCTGGTTAATTTCTGCCACCGGCTGGCCGCGTTGAATATAGCCGTAGCCAGTTGACGGATGGGACGGGTGGATTCCCAAAGTAACCAGATACCCCAAACGAGCGGCTTCATCGGCTGCCCGTAAAATTTTTTGAAAGTAGGCCACATCTCGAATGATGTGATCGGCTGTCAAGATAGCCATTACGGCTTGTCGGTCTTTTGAATACAAATAAGCAGCGGCCAACCCCACGACTGCTGCGGTACCTTTTGGGGCTGGCTCAATCAGGTAATTTTCAGACGGGATTTCAGGACAATCCTTCTGTAAATCCATTGCCATTTCCGCGCCGGTAACCACCAGGATTTGTTCAGGCGTAAGCAAGCCGTCCAACCGATCAAAGGCCTGCTGAAACAGGGTTCGGTCTGAACCCAATTTAAGCATTTGTTTTGGGCGCGCTGTCCGCGAGAGAGGCCATAAACGCGTTCCCCCTCCCCCGGCCATGATGACTGCATAAAACGATTTATTCATCATTCCTTCCGTAATATTCCGTTTCCTCTCGAATGGCTCGGTAATTTGTTCCACCATGATTTCTGACCAGCCCTTTTAATTCCATCATCATCAAGCAAGCCGATACTTTATCAATCGGTAATCCCGAAAGGAAACTGATTTCATCCGCCGTCAGATTGTCTTCACCCATGACTTGCAATAGTTTAGCCTCGGTTTCATCAGAAGGCAATACCTTTCTGGCAACCCGTCGGGTATTCACCTGTTGGATGTTCAGCGCCTCCAGCACATCGGCGGGATTGAGCAGTGGACGCGCTCCATTTTGGATCAGCCGGTTTACCCCCTTGGAGTTGGGTGAATGAATATTACCCGGCACGGCCAGCACTTCCCGCCCCTGATCGGCGGCAAACGAAGCCGTTATTAACGCTCCGCTTGTATCCCCGGCTTCAATCACAACGGTTGCCAGTGCCAGGCCGGAAATGATTCGATTGCGGGGTGGAAAATTACTGCTTTCCGGTGGCGTCCCGGGCGGATAATCACTGATGAGCGCGCCGCTTTGGGTAATTTCTTCGGCTAATTTGCTATGTTCCGGCGGGTAAATCAAATCCACCCCACAACCCAACACGGCAAGTGTGCGTCCGCCCGCTCGTAATGCTGATTGATGAGCCACCGAATCGGTGCCGCGCGCCAAACCGCTTACTACCGTAACCTGATTACGTGCCAGAAAGGCAGCCAATTCCTCCGCCACCTGCTTACCATAGGCTGAAACTCGTCGTGTCCCGACCACGGCCACAGCCAGTTCATCTTCCGGCAAATATTCACCCTTAACATAAAGCACAGGCGGCGGCTGATCAATCTGACGGAGGATCGAAGGGTAGTTTTCATCCTCCCAGGTGATCACCTGGATGGCTTTGCGCTCGATGTTTTCCCAAATGCGCTCTAAATCCAGTTGAGAACGAATTTTCAAAACGCTCTCCACCAACCGGGGATGCAGTCGCGCCGCAATTAATTTTTCATACGAAGCCTGCCAGGCAACACCCAAATCTCCGTCAAATGCCTGCAATAAACGGCTGAGGCGAACAGACCCAATTCCCTTAACGTAATTGAAACCAACCCAGTAGGCTTTGGGGTTCATCCGCTGCGCTCCAGATTACAGCCACTCTGGCGGTGAAATGATAATGGCACGCTCTGCTAATCGTATTTCAACAATAAATTCAGGAATAGCCGGCACCAGCAATTCTGTATCATCATCTTCACCCCGAATAATATACACATCGTTCGCCCCGGTCTCGAGGATTTCGGCAAGGGTCCCAAGCCTTTTACCGCTGGGTGTGAAAACATTCAGGCCAAGCAGCTCATGATGATAGTACTCGCCTTCCGGCAGGGGTGGAATCTCATCAGACCGGACAAACAGATATTGATTTCGCAATGGTACAGCCGACTCCGGATCAGAAATTTCCTCAAAAGCAATTAAGACCTGTTTACCTTTCGAACGCAAGGAACGAATGGTCAGTCGGATATGCTCATCTCCGGCATAGACTACCTTACCCCGCACCAACCGCTCAGGGAAATCGGTCAAAATGTCCATGACTACTTCTCCCTGTAAGCCATGCGCCCGCCTCAGAAAGCCCACAGCCAGAAATACAGGCTCGCCCAAGGGAGGCGAGCCTGTCGATTCCCCACTGTACTCCGACTCAGGCTGGCGACGTTTCATCAACGCGGCTCCATCACATCCAGGGTAGCCTGTTTCCCCTCACGGGCAGCAGCCACACGCAATAAAACCCGCATAGCGTTGGCTACCCGTCCGCTTTTACCAATGATCCTGCCCATATCTTCCTTAGCAACCCACAACTCCAGTCGGGCTTTTCCGCCAACCCATTCCTGTCGCACCCGCACCTGAGTTGGGTCATCAACCAGTGAAGCGGCAATATACTCAATCAGTTCCTTCACGATCAATCCTTTCGCGCTGTGGCTTTGGATGACGGCTCAACCAAATTTTATACCGGATTGGTCTTTGCGCTCACCTTTCGGGAAGCGTAATAGTCTTCCGCTTCCTTCAAAATTTCTTCAATCGGCTCGCCCGCTTTGACCTTTGCCCAGCGTTTGCTCAAACCAACGCTATCAAACAATTTTTGAACGGACTCGGTGGGTTGAGCTCCATTCTTAAGCCAGTGATAGACCCGTTCCTCGTTTACCTGGAACGTAAACGGTTCGGTGCGGGGGTTGTAAAAACCGAGAATTTCAAGGAAACGACCATCGCGGGGGCTTTCTTTGTCAGCCGCCACAATCCGGTAACTGGGTTGTCCTTTTAGGCCAATTCGGCGCAATCGTATTCGAACCATAGTTGTTCTTTTCTCCTCATTTGTCCATAAACATTTTAGCATATAGATGGCGATTCAAGTTAACCCCTAAAAGTCGAGGGACGCCGAAGGAAGCGTTTTCTTTTAGCGGTACTTTTCAGCCAAACAGGCGCGGTAATCCCCGACCTCCTGTTTTTTGTAAGGTCTTAAACATCTTCTGGGCATCTCGAAATTGCTTGAGAACCCGGTTGACATCCTGTACCTCCGTGCCGGAACCACGCGCAATCCTCCTTCGCCGGCTGGCATTGAGGATTTCCGGTCTGCGGCGTTCTTCTCGGGTCATCGAGTTCAGGATGGCTTCAGTAATCTTCAATGAACGCTCTGCTTCTTCCGGTGAAATATTGCGCGCCATTTGCCCCAAACCGCCGGGCAGCATCTCCAAAATCTGCGCCAACGGCCCCATCTTTCGGATTTGCTTTAATTGTTTGGCAAAATCCTCCAATGTAAACGAGCCGGAAAGCAATCGCTCGGCTTGTTCCTGGGCTTCCTTTTCGTCAAAGGCAGCCTCGGCCCGCTCAATCAGTCCAATGACATCTCCCATGCCCAGAATGCGCGAAGCCAACCGGCCGGGGTCATAGACCTCAATGGCATCAATTGCCTCGCCCGTGCCGAGGAACTTTAAGGGCACACCGGTAACAGCCCGAATGGAAATAGCCGCACCGCCGCGAGCGTCGCCATCCATCTTGGTCAGCATTAAGCCTGTCAAAGTTACTGTGTCCCGAAATCCTTCGGCAACATGCAGGGCTTCCTGACCGATCATCGCGTCCACGACCAGTAAAATTTCATTGGGTGTTACCCGCCGCGTAATCGCCTTCAATTCATCCATCAAGGCGTTGTCCAACTGAGAACGCCCGGCCGTGTCCACAATCAAAATACTAACCCCGCTCTTTTGGGCTTTTTCAAACGCTTTTGCAACCAGTTCAGGCGGTTTTAGGCCGCTTTCGGTGTAAACCGGCACACCGATTCGCTCGCCCAGCGTCTGCAATTGCTTGATGGCAGCCGGCCGGTAAGGGTCAGCAGCAACCAGCTCAACCCGTTCACCCTGAGAGCGCAAAAGCGAAGCCAGTTTTGCGGCAGCCGTGGTCTTGCCGGAGCCTTGTAAACCCACCATCAGGATAACTCGCGGCTTCGGGCCGGTCAGGTTCAGCCGGGCCGGTTCGCCCAGTGTCTTGATCAATTCTTCGTGGACAATTTTGATAACCTGCTGAGCAGGATTTAAGGCTTTTGAAACCTCTGCTCCTACCGCCCGCTCGCGGACACGGCTGATAAAGTCCTTGACTACGCTGAAGTGGACATCTGCCTCCAGCAACGCCAAACGAACTTCGCGCATGGCGGCATCTACATCCTGTTCGGATAATTTACCCCGCCGGCGAAGTTGTTGAAATACCTGTTCCAGTCGTTGCGAAAGCGATTCGAACACGCTGACCTTAATCCATAAGAAATCAACACCCCAGAGGGGCGTTACGCCTCCCAATTCTAGTCGGATAAACAACAACGGTCAAGGTTTGGAGAAGCGAAATTTTCCGGCTTCAACGCGAAACTTTTTACAAATGATGGGGTTATATGGAGAGAAATAATAAAATCATATTTATAGACAAGCTTAAGGAGATAAACCATGTCGAAGGTTGCCGTCGTTACCGACAGCACTGCCTATATTCCAGAACACTTATCGAATGGCTATGCCCTACATGCTATTCCGTTGCAGGTTGTTTGGGGAGAAGAAACCTTCCGGGACGGGGTGGATATCACACCCTTGGAATTTTATACCCGGCTTCAGCATGCCAAAGTGATGCCCACCACCTCCCAGCCTTCACCCGCTGCCTTTCAGCAAGTGTACACTTCACTTTTAGAACAGGGTTACGACATCCTATCCATCCATATTTCAGCGGCGCTTTCCGGCACCATTGATTCTGCAGTGCAGGCCAAGCAAACCCTTCAGACTGACCGGGTGGTCATCGTTGACTCGTATTCCACCGGCATGGGGTTGGGTTTTCAAGCCTTGCAGGTAGCCCGCGCAGCAAAACAGGGGGCATCCCTCGAGGAATGTAAAGCCATTGCTGAAAAAGCCGTGCAGCATACCGGTGTTTTGTTCGCCGTCAGCACGCTGGAATTTTTGCACCGCGGCGGACGCATCGGTGGAGCTGCCGCGTTTCTTGGTACTGCTTTGGGACTAAAACCAATTCTGGGTTTGGAAAATGGAAAAATTGTGGCCGTCGAAAAAATCCGCACCATGAACAAAGCGGTGGACCGCCTGATTGACATTTTTGTCGAAAGGGTCGGCAGCCAGCGTCCGGTTCGGATTGCCGCTTTGCATGCTAACGCCCCTGCCGAAGCCGAACGGCTGCTAGAGAAAGCCTGCCAGCGTTTCGAGCCCTCCGATATTGCCGAAGCCTTTGCGGCCACTGTGTCGCCGGTCATCGGCACTCACACCGGCCCAGGTACAGTGGGAATTGCCTTCATGGCCGGAATGTGACTGGTCATTCTTCCTGATATTGATTGACAGATTTCCTTTCCGTTTCCATACCTCTTTATTATTAAACGGTCTTTGGTAAAATGAAAAAGACCGTTTTCTTTTTCCCTGCATCTCACCCTGAGGTTAGCACAATGCGAATATATTCGGATATTGGCGTACAGGTTGCCGACGTATTACTCCCCAAAAAAGGGATTGATTTTCGCAAATGGGCAACAATTGCCTGCGATCAGTTTACTTCTCAACCCGAATATTGGGAACAAGTAGCCAGAGAAGTTGGAGAAGCGCCATCAACCTTAAACCTGATTCTGCCGGAGGTTTATTTGGGCAAATCAGAGGAATTGGAACGCATCCAAAACGCCCAGAAAACCATGCGCCAGTATTTAGACAACGGTATTTTTGAGGTCCACAGCGGATTAATTTATGTGGAACGGACGGTCAATGGTAAAACCCGGCGTGGTCTGATTCTGGCGCTCGATCTGGAAAAATACGATTACTCGCCCGGCTCACAAACTCTCATCCGCGCCACCGAAGGTACTATCGTCGAGCGCATTCCTCCCCGCATGCGAATTCGGGAAGGAGCCGTTATTGAACTGCCCCACATTCTCGTGCTGATTGATGACCCGCAGCAAACCGTCATTGAACCGGTTGGACAGCGCAGCGATGCGCTGATTCCCCTCTACGATTTTGACCTTATGCAGGGCAGCGGTCACCTCAAAGGCGCTCTCGTTGCCGATTTGGAATTGGAAAAACAAATCATTCAAGCCTTAGAACGACTGGCTTCACCGGAAGTCTTTTACCCCAAATACGGAGTTGGCTCAGAAAAAGGTGTTTTGCTCTTTGCTGTGGGTGACGGCAATCATTCCCTGGCTACCGCCAAAGCCTGTTGGGAAAAATTAAAGCCCTGCGTTGGAATGTATCATCCGGCCCGCTATGCCTTGGTGGAAATTGAAAACCTCCATGATCCGGGTTTGGTCTTTGAACCCATCCACCGTGTCCTTTTTGGAGTTAAGCAACCGACCCTCAACGCACTCCAACGCTTTTTTGGTGAAGAAGCCGTCACCCTTACCGAATGCTCCAACGCCAACGCGATGGAAAATATTGTCAAAGAGCAAGTCGGTAAAAGCCAGACCTTCGGTATAGTGACCCCAGAAGGATACGCTGCTGCCACCATTTACAAACCAACCTCGAATTTAGTTGTGGGAAGTTTGCAGACCTTCCTGGACGATTGGTTGAAACAAGGCGGCGCTGATAAAATTGATTACGTCCACGGCGATGACGCCCTGTACCATCTCTCCAAACAGGAAGGAAACTGTGGTTTTTATTTACCGGCCATGGACAAGAACGAATTATTCCGAACTGTGATTTTGGATGGCGTTCTCCCTCGCAAGACCTTTTCTATGGGAGAAGCTGTCGAAAAACGGTTTTACATGGAAGCTCGTAAAATAATCTAAATGAAGCGTTTTCATCCATTACAACTGCATCCAGATGCCGTTCCGCCTGAAAAGGTGGGGTTTGTGAATTTACTTGTAGAGCCATGGGAAGACCGCCAGCGAATACGGGTTCACGCCCGGATTACACCGTTTCAAAAACCCCCCAATCTTGAATTTGAAATTCGAGATGCAAACGGACGGGCGCTTGCCAGCGCTTACATTGTGGAAAACATTGATTTCGATTTGGTCATCACGATGCACCTGCGCCAGCTTTCGCCGCAACCGCAACAATTTACCCTGTACGCTGCCATTCGGTACGATGAAATCGGTGTGGTTTTCAAAGACCAGATCTTTTTCACATTGTAAAAGCACGGAAATTTTATAAAATTTCCCGGATGAGGAGTTGGCTAAATCGAAGTAAGCAATGAAGAGACATCTTCTCAATTTGAAAACACTGGTCAAGCCGTATTTTCGTCAAGTCGTGCTTGCCAGTGTTTTCCTGCTCATTCTCACCCTGATTGAAATGTCTTTTCCCGCGATCATGCGGCAAGTCATTGACGTTGGCTTGAAAGGGGGTGATCACCGCTTTCTCATCATGGCAGCTGGGCTGATTCTGGGATTGGGAGTGATCAAGGCGCTCGTCAGTTATCGGGAACAGTACCTGACCGAGTGGATCGCCCACCACGTGGCTTACGACTTGCGCAACCGTCTTTATGACCATATTCAACGCTTGTCCTTTCAATATCACGATCATATGCCAACTGGTCAGCTCATCAGCCGGGTGATTGAAGATGTCCGCTCCCTCCAAAATTTTGCCGGACATGGTCTGGTTGAACTGGCTCGGATCGTGATCCTGCTTTTTGGAATTGGCGTCTTATTGTTTAGTCGTCATCCTGTATTGGCGGCTATCGCCATTTCACCCCTCGTTCCGATGGTGTTTTTAACGACAGATTTTGGCAAACGAGTGGGGAGATTGTTTCTGGCTGTGGACAATACGCTGGGTGAACTTTCCTCAATTTTGCAGGAAAACGTGGTCGGCATTCAGGTAGTGCGCGCCTTTGCGCAGGAAAAGTACGAGACCGAACGCTTTGACCAAACCAACCGTAAACTTTTCGATCGGCAGATCACGGTTGTCCGCGAGTGGGCAAAAGTGATGCCCTCAACCATTTTTCTGGTCACCCTCGGCACCATCTTGATTTTGTGGTTTGGCGGTCAAATGGCAATCCGCGGTGAAATTACCGTTGGAGAACTGGTTGCCTTCAACAGTTACATGCTTCTGCTCGCTAATCCCGCTCAACAATTGGCTTGGCTGGTCAATGCTGCCGGCGAAGCCTACGCCGGTTTACAACGCACCTTTGAGATTCTCGAAACCGAACCGGCTATCCAATCCCCTTCCAATCCGGTCTATTGTCCGGTCTTTCGCGGTGAAATTCAATTTGAGCGGGTTTCTTTTCGATACACCCACAACGAGAGACCTATCCTCAGCGATATTAACCTAAAAATTGAACCCAACCAGCGGGTAGCCATCATCGGCGCTACCGGTTCTGGCAAAACCACTCTGGTAAACCTGATTCCGCGCTTTTACGATGTGAGCGAAGGTGCAGTAAAAATTGACGGCATGGATGTCCGCCAGATGGATTTGACCTCATTGCGCCGACAAATCGGTATCGTTTTACAAACATCCCTCCTCTTTTCAACCACCATTCGGGAAAATCTAGCCTATGGATGCCCGGATGCCGGCGAAGAAGAAATTATCGCCGCAGCCAAAGCCGCTCAAGCCCATGAATTTATCATGGAATTACCCCAAGGATACGATACAGTGGTTGGCGAAAGAGGGGTGACCCTTTCGGGTGGTCAGCGCCAGCGAATTGCGATTGGCCGAGCCCTCTTAATGAACCCGCGCATCTTGATTTTGGATGACTCTACATCCAGTGTAGATACCCAAACCGAGTATTTGATCCAAAAAGCCCTCTCGACCTTGATGGAGGGACGCACAACCCTGATCATCGCCCAAAGATTATCCACGGTCAAAAAAGCCGACTTAATATTGGTGATGGATCAGGGGCGCATTGTTGAACAAGGTACGCATCGCCAGTTACTGAGCCTGAACGGTCTTTATCGTCAAATTTACGACCTTCAATTAAAAAATCAGGAGGAACCGGAAGGAGAGCCCGTTCTTCAACCGACTGAACTTTCCAAAATAAACTTTCGTTCCAGGAATTCGATGGAGTAAGGGGAATTATGGCAGTATCAGCCCCATCTGCGATTCATGAGGATGTCCAGTTTAAGGGATATGACCCGCAAGTTGTCCGCGGTTTGGTGACTTTTGTCAAGCCGTATTGGAGACCCCTGCTGTTTTCCCTATTTCTCATGGCGATCACCTCTGCCGCTTCGGTTGCCGGTCCGTATCTGGTAAAACTGGCGGTGGATGAAGGCATAGAAGCCGGCTCGCTTCCCACCCTCCGTAATCTTGTTCTGATCTATCTGACCATTGCTATTTTACAATGGTCGGCAATTTATGGACGGGTTTTCATTATGTCCCGCGTTGGACAATCCATCATTTATGACATCCGCTCCCAATTATTCCATCATCTCCAGCGTCTCTCCCTCAGTTTTTTCTCTCATTATTCCGTTGGACGAATTATTGTTCGGGTCATCAATGATGTTAGCGTCTTACGGGAATTCATTACCTGGGCCATGCTCGCCATCGCGCGCGATTTATTCGTTTTGATCGGCATCGTTTTCACCATGGTGAGGATGAACCCGCGTCTATCTTTGCTGACTTTCAGTGTAATCCCACTGATTATTTTCATTACCCGTCTGTTCCGCAATCGCGCCCGGGAGTACTATCGGGAAACCCGCAAGGCGATCAGTTGGGTTAATTCCGTCCTTGCTGAAAATATCAACGGACTGCGGGTAGTTCAGGCTTTCTCACGCGAAGATCGAAATTACGCCTATTTTCGAGAAGTGGTCAATCGGAACAACCTGGATGTCAACCTCAAAGCCGCCCGTTTGGCTGCGTTTTTCTTTCCGGGCGTTGATTTTCTTGGCATAACGGCCATGGCGCTGGTTGTCTGGCTGGGTGGCAGCGCCGTTCTTGGAGAGCAGATTTCACCCGGGACCCTGATTGCGTTTGTTTTGTACATCAACCGCTTTTTCGATCCAATCCGTGACCTGAGCCGCCGCTTTGACTCGTTTCAATCTACCATGGCCAGCGGTGAGCGTATTCTCAACCTTTTGAACAGCTCCATTGAGGTTCGGGACACGCCGGATGCCATCGAAATGCCCACCATTCGGGGTGAAATCCGCTTCCAAAATGTCAGTTTTCATTATTCGGACGACCCTGCCCCTGTTTTACGTCATATTGACTTAGTCATTCCGGCCGGTCAAACGGTGGCGCTGGTTGGTAAAACCGGCGCTGGAAAATCCACGTTAATCAAGCTGGTCGCGCGGTTTCACGATCCAACCGAAGGGGTTGTGAGAATTGACGGATACGACCTCCGGGAGGTGACTCAGCAAAGTTTACGCCGCCAATTTGGGATTGTCCTTCAAGACCCCTTCTTATTTTCGGGTACAGTGCGTGAAAACATCCGCTTTGGCAGATTAAACGCCAGCGATGAGGAAGTTGAAAACGCCGCCAAAGCCGTTGGAGCAGACGAATTTATCCGTCAATTACCGCAAGGGTACAACACCCCCGTCGAAGAAGGGGGAGCCATCTTATCGGTCGGTCAACGCCAGTTGATCTCATTTGCCCGAGCCTTACTGGCTGATCCGCGTATCCTTATCCTGGATGAGGCCACCTCCAGCGTGGATACTCAAACTGAACGCATGATTCAGGCTGCCCTTAGCCGTTTACTGAACGGACGCACTTCCCTGATCATCGCTCACCGTCTCTCCACCATCACGAATGCAGATCGAATCTTGGTCATCGAAAACGGACAAATCATTGAGGACGGTACCCACACCGAATTGATGCAAAAAAGAGGAATCTACTGCAACCTTTACAGTCTGCGTTTTGAGGATGAAGCACCGAATTAGTTAACAATATTGATAAGCCGACCGAATTGAAAGGCGGTTTTGTTGACCGTTCAATTTTTTGAATGCTACAATAAGTAAGAGTCAAGTGAATTTACACTCGCCCGGACTTGAAGAAAACCGTCTCCTTTCAAAATCACTCTTCATATTCAATCGCTAATTTTCCATGGTCACGTGTTTTCTTCCTGACATTGCCTCTTGATTGACCGTTGAGCGATAGATGGCTGCTTCCCCAAAAGCAAATCAAATAAGACCACCTTTAGGTTGGTTGACCTTATCCTTTGCTCTATTGATCGTTTTTCTCTGGTTTGGCATCCCAATCATCAGAGACCAATGGCTGCTACTTCCTACCCCAACCTTACCGGAAATTTTGCCAACCCCGCTGCCGATTGATACCCTCGCCCCATCAGATTCCGCCTCCCAAGCCAGTCTTATGAATGTAGCCCTTGGCGAGTCGATAGCCCCCCAAAACGGCTCAAATCCAGATGGAGTGATTGTCTTTGCGATGAGCGACGGGCCATTTGTCCATTTATTTGCATTCCACCCCACCCAATTACCGCTTTCCCGTCTGACGAACCATCCCTGGGATGACTTACACCCCGCCATCAGTCCGGATGGAAATCGAATTGCTTACGCATCTCGCCGCAACGGCTATTGGGACATTTACATCCTGGACTTGCGGGATGGCAACTTAACCCGCGTGACCGACACCCCGGAGTACGATGGCTGGCCAACCTGGTCTCCCGACGGCCAGTGGCTGGCTTACGAAACCTATACTAACGGCAATCTGGACATCTTCATCCAATCTCTTTCTGATCTAAGTCAGCCGCCTATTCCGCTCACCGACACCCCCAGCGCTGACCATTCCCCTGCCTGGTCACCGTTGGGTCAGGAAATTGCTTTCGTTTCTGACCGGAATGGACAGGATGAAGTCTGGACCGCCCGGTTGGATCAAATTGGCGAACGCTACACCAATATCAGCCTGGGGGTTGGCAGTCCGGCTCGCTCGCCAAGATGGTCACCGGACGGGCGCTTTTTGACGTGGGGAGGACAAAATAACGCCGCAGATTTTATCTTTCTTTGGGATAGCAGCGCCCCCCAAAAGCCAGCCGTACCGGCACTGGCGGGTCACAATTCGATTTGGAGCCCGGATGGGAAAGTCGTACTTGTCCGCCAAACCGACTTTTTACAGGATAGCCTGGCAGGTTTTGAACTTTCGTCCCAAAAACTGGCGCTGCCTTTCTCGGCAATGCCTGCCGCCATCCATGGCATGGATTGGAAAGGCGGGCAAATCAATGAGTTAATCCCACATCATCTGGTGGATAGTCCGGCAACGCTGCCCTCCTTGTACGCTGCTCAAATCACCCTTGCGCCTCAGTCTCCACCCAATCGGTTTGGCATCGTCCCTTTAACCGATGTCAACGTCCCCTATCCATTCCTGCATGATGCCGTGGACGAATCTTTCATTGCTCTTCGGCGTGAAGCTGCCCGTCAATCCGGCTGGGATGTGCTGGGTAATTTGGAAAACGCCTACTTGCCCATTACCGAGCCGCCCCATCCCGGCAGTGTGGATGAGTGGCTGCTGACCGGCCGAGCCTTTGCGATCAATCCGCTGCCCATTCAGGCTGGCTGGATGACAATTACCCGCGAGGAGCGCGGCGGGCAAACTTTTTGGCGTATCTTTATCCGGGCTCGCTATCAGGACGGCTCGCAAGGGTTGCCAATGCGAGAGCGCCCATGGTCGCTGGACGCACGCTACAACGGTGATGCGCGTGCTTATGAACAGGGTGGGGCTCTCATTCCGATACCGGAGGGATACTGGATTGATTTCACCGAATTGGCCGGCCGTTTCGGATGGCAGCCGGTGCCAGCGTTGCAAAACTGGCGCACTTTTTATCCGGCAGCCCGTTTTAACCAGCTCGTCAAAACCGATGGCTTGAACTGGACGGCGGCAATGGCGCAGTTCTACCCACCCGAAGCGCTCCAAACCCCCACTTCGATCCCAACACTAACCCTTACCCCGACCATTTCACCTACAATCCGTTTTTACCGTACGGCAACTTCCCCGCCGAGTCCTACACCGACCAGTCAGCCGACCCGCCGCCCGACCTGGACACCACTGCCCGGGGACAATCAACCATGACCAAATCCAGTGTGGTTTGCTTTGCGGCTTTGTTTTTCGGCTTTTTCCTTAGCTCTTGTCAGATTAGCGCTGCCGCGGATGCTTCCGAATCGGCGATCATTGAACCGGCGGATCAAACAATCAACATCCCTTCAGCCGATCCTATCTACTCTTCAAATGACCCTATTATTTGGCAGAATCTGGAAACTGAAGAACCGCTGAAGTTCACTTTTCCTACACCGTCAGACCCGCCGGTATCTCTTTGGCGGCCTCCGCTTTATGAAGTTCCGTGGGCGCTGAATCCCTACGATCATTTTTACTTCATTCGTCCCATTGCAGCCGACGAGGTTAACTGGCCGCTGGCAGATTACCGTTATGGATATTATTTTCCCGGCACAAGCATTGTCCACACCGGTATTGACATAGACGCCAAACGCGGCGCACCAGTTATTGCCGCCGCCGACGGCACCGTTGTTTGGGCAGGGATCGGTCTCTATAAAGGTCCCGATTCTCCCGACGATCCCTACGGGATTGCGGTTGCCATCCGCCACAATTTTGGCTTTGACCGTCGTCAGTTATATACCATTTATGCCCATTTGGATCGCGTGGACGTTTCCGTCGGTCAGACGGTTAAAGCCGGCGACCAACTGGGGATCGTTGGGAATACCGGCTTCACCACCGGCCCGCATCTCCATTTTGAAGTCCGCCTTGAGCGAAACAGTTACTACGTATCCCGCAACCCCGAATTATGGCTTGCCCCGCCGCAGGGATGGGGTGTATTGGTTGGCCGGTGGATGAAAACCGATGGCTCCCTCATCCGCTTGCTGGATGTGCGGATTTCATCGCAGGAGATCAAACGCAGCTGGGTGGTGCGAACCTATGCCCCCGAAAGCGTCAACAGCGATGATTACTACCGCGAGAATCTGGTACTCAGCGATCTGCCGGCTGGAGACTACACCCTCCAATTTTCTTACAACGATGCCGATTACCAGACTCGCTTCAGGATTATGCCGGGGGCAATTACTTATCTCACTTTCCGAGAAGGGTATGGATTTTCAAACCGCCTACCGGATGCCCCTTCCTCCAAAATCTTTTGGCAGCCCGCTGAACCGTAAAGGCTTGACAATTTGATCAGATCGGTACAGAATCGGGGGATTGTCTGCCAGGCCATTGGCAGGTATCATTAGGTTTGATTTGAACTTGGAGGAAGAATTATGATGAACCAGAAAATTTCGAAACAAGCGTTTCGGCTTATCCTTCTGTCGGGTTTATTGTTCCTTTCGGCATGCAGCCGCTCAGAAACTGTCCCCACGACTGACCCAGCCCTGATTTTCACCCAGGCTGCCGAAACAGTCGCTGCCGGCCTAACTCAGACCGCAGCCAGTCTGCCTACTGCCACACCGACTGCCACTTTACCGCCAACCAACACCCCAGAACCGACTCAAGCCGTTTCGCCAACCAGCGGCGATACGCCCACCGCGACCATCCCGCCAACCGCAACGCGCCCATCGGTTGCTGATCGCGCCGATTTTGTCACCCAATCCCCACTGGATGGAACGGTGATGTTCCCTGAACAGCCGTTCACCCTGACCTGGACGGTGAAAAACGTGGGTACCACCACCTGGACAACCGCCTATCAGGTGAGGTACTTCCTCGGAGATGCGACTTTGCGTTTTGGAGCATCGGATATCCGCTTTCCCAAGGAAGTCAAACCCAACGAAAGCGTAGATTTGGTACTCAACATGAAAGCGCCGAGTAAAGCCGGGGATTACCGAACCATCTGGGTATTAACCAATGCCGATGGACAAAACTTTTTCACCCTGACCCTCGATATCAAAGTCTCCGGCAGCGCCCCCACCCCAACCCAAACTGCCGCCCCTGCCACCAACACTCCTCCGCCAGCGCCGACGGAAACGGAAACACCCTCCCCAACGCCATAGTTCACCTCGTGGCAATGGAAGGTTCGCCAGCCTTAAAGGAATTCATCAAAGCCGAGGCTCACCGTCTCGGCTTTGATCTGGTGGGCATTACCGATCCCTCCCCGCCAGATTCATTCCCCATCTACCAAAAATGGCTGGACCGAGGTTTGCACGGGGATATGACCTATTTATCCCGTCCGGATGCGATTGCCCGTCGCGCCAATCCTTCTTTGATCCTTCCTGGCGTAAAATCCATCGTCATGGTTGGCATCCGCTACCCCCGCCCCGAAGACGCTCCGGTGATTGAATCCGAACTGCACGGTAAGGTTGCTGCCTACGCTTGGGGAGAAGATTATCACAATATCATCCCCGCTCGTTTGAAGACTTTGGTTGCGGCTTTACAAACCAGAATTGACTTCCCCTTTGAGTGGAAAATCCTTACGGACAGCGGCCCGGTGCTGGAACGCGATCTAGCCCAACGCGCCGGCCTTGGTTGGATTGGCAAAAATACCTGTCTGATCCATCCTCGCATGGGATCTTACTTTCTGCTGGGCGAATTATTCCTCACCCTCGACCTCGAACCGGATTCCCCCTTTACCACCGATCATTGCGGTTCCTGCCGGCGGTGTATTGAAGCCTGCCCGACTCATTGTATCCTGCCTGACCGAACACTGGATGCCAAACGCTGTATTTCCTACCTCACCATCGAAAATAAGGGCGGGATACCAACCGACTTGCGTGCAACGCTCGATAATTGGGTTTTCGGTTGCGATATTTGTCAGCAGGTTTGTCCCTGGAATATTCGTTTTGCCTCATCCCATCATGACCCCCTCTTCTCTCCAAAGGATAATACGGCTCGACCGCATCTGACACGTGAAATTCTGCTTTCGCCAACAGAATTCAAGCAAAAATTCAACCAGAGCCCTCTCCAGCGCGTAAAACGCCGTGGTTACTTGCGCAATATTGCAGTTGCTCTTGGCAACTCCACCAGTGAACAGAGCCTGGCTGCGCTGTTAATCTGCCTAAAAAATGAACCGGAACCGTTGATCCGCGCCCATGCAGCCTGGGCAATCGGGAAAAACGGCGGCGCGCGGGCACGGACTGCCCTGCAAGAGGCTTTACAATCCGAAAGCGACCCGGATGTGATTAAAGAAATCCGCTCGGCCCTTCAATTCATTACCAACGATCAGGTCTAATCTTATCCATCTCATGGCATCCACTGGGGAAATGCCCCGTTTTCAAAAAGTCTTTCAATTCGTTGGTCTTCCCAATACCAGATAAAAATTTTTGGAGGATCGCTTGACTGGCGTAAATTAAATCCCTGAAAGACTACTTTTTTGCCATCCGGCGACCATTGATAGGAAGAATAATTCATTTGGGGATCATTGGTAATCTGGGTAATGGGTTGACCATCCCGATCGAACAGCCACAGTTGTTTACCTTCCTGCCGGCTTTGGGTTTGAACCGCACAAATTACCCATTCGCCATTGGGCGACCAAGCCGGTAACGAGACATCCAACACCTCAAACGACTCTTCAAAAAACCGGCTGACCAAACGGGTTTCCAAATCTAACCGAAAAAGATTGCTGCGCGGAATCGTCCCTTCGCCATCCCAGTCCGCCACAAGTAATGTACGGCTGTCCGGCGACCAGCTTCCCCGTCCCGCTACCCGACTGGGAATGATCGAACTGCTGCCATCCGACAAATTGACAAGGCGAATCGCTTGTTCGCCGTAATCATAAAACGAAAGCGCTGAACCATCCGGTGAAAATACCGGTAAAGAGCCATAAAGACCGGGGTTATCAAAGAGCAAATTACTTGAACCGCTTATCACATCTACCACATAAATTTTTCCCACACCCTCCATCAGACTGGCCGTCAAACCACTTTTATAGCGGGTGTAAGCCACAAAACGGCCATCCGGTGTCCAAACCGGTTCTAGACAGGCTAAATCGCCGCATTCTACCAGCACTTTTTCCTCAGTTCCATCCCGCTTGGTTAAAATCAAGTCGCTGCCATCCCGAAGGTTGATTCTGGAATAGACAATTTTTTCCCCATCGGGAGAAACTGAAAAGTCGAATACCCGGCCTCCGCTGGCGGTGAGCGGATGATTTTCACCTGTTGCGGCATCCATCCAAATTAATTCTGCCGAATTTAGCGGGTCGTGCAGAATGACCAGTGACGCAGGACGGATTTGCAAACCAGCCTTGAAAGGCTGACGCAAAATTCGCCCATCACGGCTGCGAGCGCCCTGCTCCAGAATCAGGGAAAGAGTCGTACCCTCGCCAAGCGTATTACTCGGAAAAAACCGGATCGTTCTGTCATCTATCCAACGCCAGACTCCCTTCCAATCCGGTTCAAACGAAAGGCGGATTTCCACGGATGAGCGTTCCATATCTTGTTGAAAACGCAGTTCAACCGGCCCACGCCCGCTGATGACTCCATCCTCGGATGGATAAATAATTTGCGGATTGGGCAGCCCAATTTGAACGGTAACCAAAGCCAGCCCTGTCAGAACAGCCGCTAGCAGAATGATAGTGACCAGAATAATTCGTTCAAACCGACGCAGTTTCATGGGAAAAGATAGGGCTGCTCGGGGGGCGCAACCGCCTCAACCGATTCAGCCCGGATGATTGGCAGCAAACGCCCATCCCGCTCTAATAAATCAATCTTTCCTTGCACGCGCACCCAACTGTGTTGTTTCAATCCTATAACCTTTGGGTATTCGGCAATCATTCCCAAAGCGGTTGCATCCGCAACACAACAGGTGATGGTGAATCGCCCCACCATAAATTGGTTTTCGCTCAAACGGCCGTCCGAAAACACAAAACCGGTCACATCCACGGGTTGTCCAACAAATTGCTGTAAATTCTCGCTGAAACTGAACAAACGAATCCAATCCAGCACCGTCCTTTCGGTAGGGCTGAGGGAAAGCAAATTAGCAGTATCTTCGATTCGCGCCGAAATCGGCGCATCCAAACTGATACCTCGTTTGACTACCGCAGAAGGGCTCAACGGCCTGGCTGGCACAAGGAGGCCGATTAGAATAGGGATCGCCAACCACCCCAAGGTTGACTTGGAATCATTCATTGGACTTCCTTCGCTGTTTTGGCTGGATAAACGTTCTGTATAAAGAACTTGCGCCAGTATGACAAACCCCAAACCGGCTAAAAACACCAAAAACACAAAGCGCTGGTTGATGTAGAACAAAACAGTCCCGCTCCAAATCCGGCTAAGCAAAAAAAGCCCCAGCAGTGCTAAGATTAAAGCCTGAAAACTTCGACCAGTTCGCAGAGTCATCTTCACCTTACCCACAAGTTAATCGCAGCGCTGGCAACCAGAGTGAACAGCCACGGTAAAACGATCAGGATTAGGACGGTTTTCCGCTTGAAAACCCGCAAAAACATGAGAGTCGCTTTAATATCCACCATCGGTCCGTAGACCAGAAACGCCAGAATTGCTCCAGCAGAAAAAGTATTGCTAAAAGCCAGCGCAATAAACGAATCGACAGTGGAACAAATTGAAAGCAGCACCGCCAGCAAAGAAAGCACAATCACCGAAAGAATCGGGCCTTGACCCAAAGACAGCAGCCAGCTTTGCGGTATAACCGTCTGCATTAAGGCCGCGAGGAGAGCTCCAATGACTAAAAACCGTCCCATTTCAAAAAACTCATCGGCGGCTATGATCATCACCCTCTTGAGTTTCCCCTTCCAGGAAGAAGGCGAGTTTTTGGGTTCATGCTCATCGTGAAGATGAAAAGAATGGGCAAGATCCACATTCATCGGGCGAATGATTCGGCTCATATCGGTTTCAAACAGGAACAACAAGCCAACTCCAACCGCAATCAGCAACGTAAGCGCAAAACGAAGCCAAAAAATGGGTGTATTGCCAAACGCCGCAAAGGTGCTGGCAATTACAATTGGGTTGATGACCGGAGCTGCCAGTAAGAAAGCAATTCCAACCGGTACCGGTATCCCCTTGCTCATTAATCGGCGTGCCAGCGGGATACTGCCGCATTCGCAAACCGGAAAAAACAATCCCAGCAATCCGCCCAAACCAACCGCAAGAAAGCGGCCGCGCGGCAGCAATCGAACCAATTCTTCAGCGCTGAAAAAAACTTCCACCAGCCCGGAAGCCAGTGTTCCCAACAACAAGTAAGGAGCCGCCTCAATAAAAATCCCCAAAAATACTGCCGAAAAATTGGCGATTCCGTCTGTCAACCCCAAAAGCAGGTCGCCCTGCCAGTTGAAGATCTGTTGCAATCGGGCGAGACCTGCCAGGGTTATCACTCCAGCCAAAATCACCAATGGGATTTGTGGAATTAAACGAACCGTCCAACCTTGTGCGGAAGCAGGATTTTGTTTAACCATTGCCCTGATTCTTAACTCTAAACGCCTTTATTGCAAAGGATTTATACCATACTATTTTGAGGAAAGAATTAAGGGGCTTTCACTATTTGAAAAGCCCCTCTTTCCATTTGACTTGGATTATTTTTTCAAGAACTGCTGGTTGGGGATGGAGTTACGGTTGGCTGTTGTTCTCCCGTTGTTGGGGTCAAGGTTGGCGGACGGGTGGGTGTTGGTGTAACCAGATTTACCCGCACAATTAACACTTGCCCGGCAGAAATCAGGTTTTTATCGGTGATGCGGTTTTGTTGCATGATATCATCAACGGTTGAATTGAAGATTGAGGCAATATAATCCAGCGTATCCCCCGTTTTGACCATGTACTCAATCCGTGTGCCGCGCGGAAGACCGGTCGGCAGCGGTGTTTCGGTGGGCAATTGTTGATTGGGAGCGGGGATCAGAATTTTATCCCCTTCGCGAATCGGGCACTGGCCGGCGGGAAAATTATTTAACGCCAGAAGCACCAGCAAATCCACTTCATATTTGACTGCCAGATCAAAGCAGGTATCGCCGCTTTGAACAGTGTATTCGAACGGCCCTGAGGGTGTGAACGTCAACGTTGGCGTAGGCGTCTCCGTTTCGGTTGGGGTCATTGTCACGGTAGCAGTCGGCGGCACCGGGCTTGGGGTCAGCGTTGATGTGGCCGTCGGGGTGGGGGAAGAAAACAGAGCAATTTGCGGTCGGTTCCCTCCACTGACCCATAGAAAGATCAGGATGATTCCCATCACCACCAGCAGACCTGCCAAACCCCATGTGATGTAAGGCATCATTTGCTGACGTCTGCGATAGGAATCAATGACGCTTTGAGGCGATTTTTTTTCACTCATGATTTTCCTGCTCCATTTCCGGGGGAAATATTTTCTTCTCCGGTGAAATTGGGATTAAAGTTACAGGTTCACGAAAAGTATTCTACACTAAAAAGCCGGAATCGGGATAGCCTTGATTTTGTCAAGCGCTGATTGGGGATGGGTCATGATATAATTTACAGAACAACTGCCCAATCTAAAAAAATGGAGGAAATCCATGGAAATTAATCACACAGAATTTAAACGCTGTGATGTTGTGAAGGTATCCGGTCGCGTGGACAGCGCTACCGCACCGCGCCTGGCCGAGAAGTTAAACGAAATCATGGATGCAGGTCGTTTTCGAATTGTCTTAGACCTTCAAGATTTGGATTTCATCTCCAGTGCCGGATTGAGGGTGTTGATCGGTGCCCAAAAAACTTGCAAGCGCTATAACCGCGGGGAGGTGGTGCTGGCAAATGTCCAGCCAAACATCCTTTCCGCGCTCGACCTGGCTGGTTTCACTCCCTTCTTCAAGATTTTTGACGAGACCGTTTCCGCGGTGGGAAATTTCTAAGTTTACAGGTTGTGGATTAATGCCCACCTTTGTTTTCCCAGGCAAATACGAAAGCCTGGCTAAAATTGCAGAACTGGTTCAAATTGCTACCCGAGAATTTGGGCTGGATTCTTGTGCTGCCTATGGCGTTGAGACGGCTGTTGACGAGGCGTGTTCAAATATTATTGAGCATGCCTATGGCGGAGAAAATAGAGGCGAGATTGAGTTTTCCTACGAGATTGCCGCTGACGCATTAATCATCACCCTGCGTGATCAGGGAAAGAAATTCAAACCCAAAAAGATCGAAAAACCCAAAACAAATATTCCCCTGAAAAACCGTTCGGATCATGGATTAGGATTGTATTTTATTCACCAGTGGATGGATGAAGTTCATTATGATCATCGGGAAGGATACAACATCCTGACACTGATCAAGCACAAAGGCACGATGAGCAAATGAGCCCCGCTCCCATGCAGACGATTGAACCGGATTGGAAAGAATTTCTCCGCTTCGGGGAAGCGCTGCTATCACAACCTGATGTGGCAGGTCAATCTGAGGCGATTTGCCGCTGGATTGAAACCAAACTATCCGCCAACGCCAATTTGTGGCTGGCCAAACCTTTCTATCCCCTGCCGGGAGAAAATTATCCAACTATTTTACCGGGGGAGGAGTTACCCCCCCTTTTGCAGGAATGCTTTGAGAAACGCAAATCCATCCTCCAGAACCATTCCAGTCAATCCTCATCCAACGATAAAGAATTCCTCCCGCAAATTGCCATTCCTTTGATTTCCCAAGGCAATCTCCTGGGAGTCTTACATGTTTGGCGGTCTAACCTCAAACCTTTCAGTCGTGCTGAAATGGAGTATCTGGAAGGCATCGCCTCTCATGCAGCGCTTGCTATGCAGGTCTTACGCCAGGCTGTCATCAAAAAATGGCGGCTTGAACAATTATCACTGGTGCGTCAGGTCAGTTCCGAACTAACCCGCCTGCGCGATCTTGATCAATTTTGCCAGCATTTGACCCAAACGATCCTCGAAAGATTCGACTACTTTCTGGTTTCGATTTACACTTTCGATCCACTTTTGAAAATGCTGGTTCATCGCGCCAGCGCCTCAAAGGACGATAGGAAAGCCAATCAGCCGCCGGTTTTGCAAATCCAACCGGGTGAGGGAATCATCGGTCAGGTTGCCGCAAGCGGTGTAGAAATTATTGCGCAAAGAGTCGAAAGCGATCCGTACTACCGCTCTCTATCAGGCTGGGAGACGATACAGGCTGAAGCTGCCATCCCCATCCAAATTGGCGGCCGTTTATTAGGGGTTCTGGATCTACAAGCAGAGCAAAAGGACGCCTTCCACGATGTTGATCTGGTTGTACTGCACGCCCTGGCGGATTATCTGGCTTTTGCACTGGAAGGCATGCAATTGATTAACGGTCTGGAAAAGCGAACTCAGCAGATTTCGGCGCTGTTGGATATCACGCTCAAACTCACCTCGATTCTCGATTTTGACCAGCTGCTCGAAGAGGTTGTTGAAGCAATTCAACAGCATTTCGGCTATCCGTATGTTCATATCTTCATTCTGCATCCCGGAAGGCGAAAGTTAATTTACGAGGCTGGCAGTGGCGCCCGCAGTCACGCTCTGGAAGAAAATCAAGTTGCTTACGACTGGGATGACCCGCATGGCATCATCCCGTGGGTCGCCCGCACCGGGCAAACCTTGCTGGCTAACGATGTCAGTCAGGAACCGCTTTACCGCCCTTCTGACCTACCCCCTGCCGATACCCGCGCAGAATTAGCCATCCCTCTGGCTTACGCGGGTGAAATCCTCGGGGTTTTGGATTTACAATCCGATCGGGTCAACAGTTTTGATATCAGAGACATTCCCCTGTTGGAGTCTCTGGGTTCTACGATTGCGATTGCCATTCGTAATGCCCGGCTTTACCGTTCAGAAGTGTGGCGGCGTCAGGTGGCTGAATCATTTCGGGAAATTGCCGGACTGGTTTCTGCCAATGTTGCTCTGCCGGATCTGCTGGAAAGGATTCTCAACGAAGTTGATCGCAGTTTACCCTGCGAAGCGACAGCACTCTGGCTGGTTCAGCCCGGCGCTGAAAGAAACGAAATCCCCAATCTGACTCTGGCGGCCGTACATGGCGCTGCGGCAGAAAAAGTTTGGGAAGTCTTCCAAACCAACCCGAATGCCCGCCAATACTTACTGGAAGCCTTAAGCGCCACCTCACCGTTGATCCGTAAGCCGGTTGATCCGATTGGACCGCTCGGAGAAGCGCTTGGCTTTCCGCCGGATTATTCATCCCTTGCTGCCCCATTACGGGCTGGTGATGAACCGCTTGGGTTACTAACCCTTGCCCATCGCTTGCCCGGTCGGTACGGCAGCGAAGCCAGTTTGATCACCATGACTTTTGCAAACCATGCCGCGGTTGCAATTCAAAACAACCGCCTGTTCATGGCTTCTCAAGAACAAGCCTGGATTTCGACCATCCTCCTGCAAATCGCCGAAGCAACTCAGGGAACTCAGAGTGTCGAAGAACTGCTGGATACGATGGCAAGGCTGACGCCCATGCTGGTTGGGGTTAGAAAATGCGCCTTTTTCGTCTGGGATGAAAACCGCCAAATCTTTATCCTACAGTCCGAACACGGGCTTAACCTCACCCCAAAAGTCATGCCCATCACATTTGATCGATCTATTCCGCTGGTTCAAAGGCTGGTCGAAAGCCGCGAGACCATTTTTATTCAGAATGTTGCAGAAGAATTACACCTTTCCGAAGCCGGTTTAGATGAAGAAAGTGGGACATTGGTGATTTTACCGATGATTTCACGTGGACGATTGCTGGGCGCATTTCTGGTTGCCCACACACCCGAACATAATTTCCATTCCAACCGTCTTTTCGATCAACAAACCCTTGATCTGCTGCAAGGAATAGCCCGGCAGACCGCTCTGGCTATGGAAAATCTAATGTTGATTGAAGCCCGTCAAGAAGAGGCCTATGTTACTGCGGTCCTGCTGCAGGTGGCTCAGGCGGTTGTCAGCCAGAATAATCTCGAAGATATTTTGGATACCATTGTTCACCTGATGCCCATTCTGGTGGGAATTGACTCGTGCGTGATTTACCTGTGGGAAGAACATCTTGAACTTTTCCGCACCGCTAAGGTGTTTACCGGCTCCCAACGGGAGGAAATGATGATTGAAGGAGAAACCTACCGCCCTGGTGAGTTCCCCTTACTGGATGCCGTTTTGGAAAGCGAACAACTGATCGCCTGTAAAACGACCAGGAAAGACTTTTCCATCCAAAACTGGAAATCTCTCGACTGTCTGCTGCCGGCTGAAGAAATCGAGCGGCAATATGATCCGCAGGATCAATGGGTTCTGGGTGTACCGCTTTCGGTTAAAGGAGAATTTTACGGTGTATTGGTTGCCAGCGAGTCGAATGTGCCGCTTTCCTTCCACGACCGGCGTTTGGAAATTCTTTCGGGTATCGCCCAACAAGTTTCATTGGCCATTCAAAATGACCGCCTGAATCGCGAAATGATTCAACGCGAACGGCTTGAACGAGAAATTCAACTTGCCCGGCAAATTCAAAAAACCTTTTTGCCCAATCGTCTCCCCAAGATTCCGGGCTGGGAAATGGACATTTACTGGCAGACCGCACGTGAGGTTGGGGGAGATTTTTATGATATTTTCCGCATCAAAGGCGACCGTTTTGGTGTGGTGATTGCGGATGTCTCTGACAAGGGCATGCCAGCCGCCCTCTATATGACCGTGACCAAAACCCTTATCCGCGCTTTTTCCCAAAATGCCGAATCTCCCGCTCGTGTACTGGAACGAGTCAACCGGGCTTTAGCTTTTGAACCTCGAAACACCATGTTTGTTACGGCTGTTTTTGTCATTCTCAACGCCGAAGATGGCTCGCTGCGATATGCTAACGCCGGCCACAATTTGCCTTTCATCCTTCGTCACGAAAACGGCGCAGTCGAAGCGTTTCCCAAGGGGGGTATGGCCCTTGGCGTGTATTCTTCGAACAAATTAATGGATCATCTCCTCACCGTAGAGGAAGGCGACTGGCTGATTTTTTACACCGATGGCGTCACGGAAAGTTTTTCACCCGCAGGGGAAACCTTTGGTGAGCAGCGATTGCGATTGACAATTGAAAAAGCGCCTAAACACAGCCCGGCCGGCTTCCTCGATTTTGTTCGAGAACAACTGAGCAACTTTCGCGAGGGCACTCCTCCGTCAGACGATCTCACCTTGGTCGTACTTCATCGCGTCTCCACGGAAGAAGATGAAAAAGGCGCAAACGACCCGCCCTAGATGGCATCAATAATGCACCATCACCCAAGAACAAGGATGATGACAGTATGCCGCCAGAAGGAATTTTCATTCACCAAAGAACAACGCCCACCACACATCTACATTACGCACCGGCGCTGGGGTTGGTTCGGGTTGGATACTCACCTGACTTGGAGGTGTACCTTCCCCCAGAGGTACAATCAACTTTTCACCTTCCCGAATTAACCCGTGCTTGCGGGCATATTCGTTTACCGCGGCCTCCGAGGTTGAGTAAATGATTTGTGTACTCAGCGCTGACTCGGTTGCTTTAAGACCCGCCACCCGGGTTTCAATTTTGGTCAGCTGGTTGTTCAAGCGGCTTAAATCCCCTAGCCGGTTATTTAAATCCATCAGAAGGAAAAACAGAACTACAAATGCCAGCAAAACGAGGAATTGCTTCCAGTGGGTGAAAAGTCTGTTCATGCCTTTATCTTACAATAATCTCACCCAATGGACAAGCGCATTTTGCTCCCCAAAAAATAACCCCGCTGCTTGCGGGGTTTTAGTGCCGAAGGAGGGATTTGAACCCTCACGAGCGCTATGCTCACTACGCCCTGAACGTAGCGCGTCTGCCAGTTCCGCCACTTCGGCGTTGTTCGTATGGTATTTTATCTTGATTTACCAATTTGTCAACCTTTACGCTCTTAAGTCTGAAAAACAATTGCCTTCAGTGCCAAATTGTCTCGCAAAACCGACCATGCTATAATCTCTTCTAAGTAGTCCTGCCCATGAATACCCTGATCACTCAAATTTTTAACTTACTGACCCAGCCACCGGGAAACTTGATTTATCATCTCATCCTGGTGTTTTCGATTCTCACAGGCCTTCAAACCACTGTTATCCTCCGCACCGTCGAAAATCGGGAAAGTGCCCGTAGGCTGATCACGGGATTTGTAATTCTTTTGTCGGGGCAAATTACGCTTTTCGTAACAAGCGCTTTCGTGTGGCAAAAAATCGTCCTAAATCCGGCAATTCTTTTTCCTCTAGATAAAGCCATAACCTTTCTTTCCTTGGTCACCGTTGGCTGGATGTGGAATTTTTCAAACCCCAATCGGAGAGCGGATACCGTCTTAATTTCGCTGGTTTTTCTTGCTACCGTCCTTTTTTTCGTAGCAGTTTCTTTTCAGCTTAATTCGCAAATATCCTTTCCGTTTGAATGGATCTGGTCGCTGGCCAATCTCCTCATAGCCAGTCTTGCTCTATTATTCTTGATGATTCGCAAACAAAAGCCCTGGGAAATTGGCGTATCCTTTTTCCTCATCGTCTTTGCTGGGGTGGTTTTCAGTTTGTTTAATCTGCCATTTGAAGCAGGCGATTTTTCCGCTACCATGCGGCTGGCATTATTGTGTGCCTTCCCCCTACTCCCATCCGTGGCAAAAACCCTACTACCGGTGTCCACGCCAGTCCCACAACAGCCCGAAATCAAGGCTGAAACGAAACCATCCCGAACTATCCCTGCAGAAGGCCGAATTGTATTGCCATGGATGAGATTAACCAATGCTGGCTCGGCAGCAGAAGCCATGGTTTTGCTTACCGCCGCAATCGGCAAGACGTTTTCTTCGGATTTGACTTTCCTGGTCCGTCAAGAAAACCCTTATCGTCCCATCCTTTTAGAATCGGGTTATGATCTCATTCGCGATGAGGCATTACCCCTCCTGCAGGTCGAAGCAGAAGCCTGCCCACTCATCAGCAACTCGTTGCAAAAAGGTAAATCCCTGAAACTAATTGCCGAAAGTGATACCCCGTTAGAGGATTTACTCTCCCTCACCAAAGCCGTAGGGTTGGCTGTGCCGGGACATGTGTTAATGTCCCCCATCCATAACGCCCCTGAGGGGAAGCAAGCAATTCTCTTGTTTACTCCTTATTCAAAACATGACTGGGCGGTTGAAGAACAAGTCCTCTTGAGCGCCATAACCGAAGAACTTTCTGGGTTGTTATCCCACATTTCTCAAAGAGAAAAACTCGAAAAAACCGTCCACTCCTTACAAGAACAATTACAAATCACCCAAGAGCAATTAAGAGCCATCAACGAAGAATTAAGTCAAACTGAACACACCGTACCAGAAGCCGTCGGTTCGTCCATTAACGACCCTGCCTTGGAAATTGCCGGGTTATTGGCCATTCAGCGCGAAGCGCAAGAAACCATCCAGCGTTTAGAAAATGAAAACCGCACCCTGCGGGAAGCCTTGAGAGACCTCAAAGGGAAAAATAATCAGTCCTCCGAAGTAGAACATCTGGAAAGAGAATTGAGACAGGCCCTCGAAGAAGTCGCCCGCCTGCAAAATGCCCTTGCCAATGCCAATATGCGCATCATTGAAATGCAGTCTTCCCCGGGACAAAGCGCAAATCTCAATATCAAAGATACCGAAGCAGTCCTTTCGATAATTCAAGAATTGCGTCAGCCGGTATCTTCTGTAATCGGCTATACGGATTTGTTAATCAACGAATCAACAGGAAATTTGAGCAATCAACAACATAAATTCCTGGAAAGAATCCGCTCCTCTTCGGATCGAATGCAATCCCTGCTGGATGATTTGCTGCAAACCTCCGTTTTTAACATTAGTCCCATTGAACTTGCGCCTCAGCCGCTTGATGTCGAAACCCTCCTGGATCAAGCCATTACCGACATGTCCGATCTGCTGCGCGAAAAAGAAATCAACTTACTGGTGGATATTCCCCCAGATTTACCGACCTTCTACGCCGACCGTGATGCGCTCCATCAAGTCCTCATTCATCTGCTTCAAAATGCCGGCAGCGCTACCCCGCCCGAAGGCAATATCACCCTCAAAGTAAAAGTCGAGCAGGGGGAGAAAAGCACCCTCTTTGTTCTCTTTCAAATAACTGATGAGGGCGGCGGAATCCCCGCGGATGAACTATCCCGCGTATTTTCCCGCCGCATCAAAAATGGCACACCCGCCATTCGCGGGGTTGGTGATTCCGGTGTGGGCCTCTCAATCGCCAAAACCCTGGTCGAAGCCCATGGCGGAAGAATCTGGGTTGAGAGCGATGGGGAAAAATCTTCTACTTTCAGCATCCTATTGCCGGTTAAAACCCCCGCTTTCAACACAAAAACGCTGGTTCCCTAAATGAATCAAATTTTACGCGGTTTTATTCCAATTCTCATAGCGGCAGCTCTTGGGTTGATTGTGCTTGGAGCCGTGGTTGCCAGCCTTTCCGAGGGCCATGCGATTGCGACGCCCACACCTCCACAATATCCGACACTGCCGCCTCCTAATCTCACTCCAATCGGCCAACTACAATCTCCTACGGTGATTTTTGCTTCCAACACCCCCCTGCCTGCCACTCAAACCACCTGTCCCCCGCCTTTTGGCTGGCAAGCCTACACAGTCCAAACCGGTGACACCTTGGAGGAATTAGCCCGACAATCCAAAATCGCCTTACAGGAGTTGCTCGCCGCCAATTGCTTATCATCCGCAATCAGCATTCCGGGAACTCAAATCTTTTTACCCCCCATCCTTACCGCCACCCCCACCTTCCTTCCCACCCATTCTTCAACCGTTTCTCCCACTGCAACCAGGTGCGTTCCACCGCGCGGCTGGGTTCGCTACACGGTCAAGCCGGGAGATACGCTGACCCGTTTAAGCGGTCTTTACAGGGTTTCTGTTTGGGAACTGAGACAGGCTAATTGTCTTTGGAATGACTTCATTCGAGCCGGCCAACGCCTGTATGTTCCAAATGTTGCCACCAGCACCTTTACCGA
This sequence comes from uncultured Bellilinea sp., assembly GCA_938040735.1. Taxonomy (GTDB): domain Bacteria; phylum Chloroflexota; class Anaerolineae; order Anaerolineales; family Anaerolineaceae; genus Bellilinea. Next base: position 125,691 of record CALHYE010000002.1, on the reverse strand, counting down.
TGTGCCGGACAAACCTGAACCAACTCAACCGGTTTTGCCCTCGGCTACCAACACTCAAATACCCACAACCACAACCCCCATTCCTACCCCTTCCAATACCCCCATCCCCAGCGGAACTTTTACCGCCACTTCAACGTCTTTACCTTCGGCAACGGATACTCCCGAGCCTACGTTAACGATGACACCCGAACCAACGTTGACGGAAACCACCGTAACGCCTTAAGGAACTTTGTATGCGTAAATTTCTTTGGATATTGGTTTTGATCTTCGTGATTTCTGCGGCATGCAACTTGCCGATATCCAATTTTACCGGCGAGCCAAGTCCGCGTGCCGTGGCTCAGCGGATTGTCACGCTTGACCCTAACGCTCCTCCAACCCCTACCCCTTTTATGCCGGCAGCCCCCACCCCAACCGCTGAGGGTGAACAGCCAACTCAGCCCGCTCTGACACCTGTTCCCAATCAGCAAGGTACGCCTCCCCCGCTCACTCAACCGGAAGACACCATCAGCATCCTCGTTCTCGGTTCAGACTGGCGCCCCAATTCCGGTTTTCGCACCGATGTAATCATCCTGACAATTGTAAATACGCGTACCGGCTCGGTCAGTCTGGTTTCCTTTCCGCGTGATTTGTATGTAGAGATTCCGGGTGTTGGTCAGCAAAGGATCAACACCTCCCAACAATTTGGTGGATTTTCCCTGACTCAGGCAACCTTTCAAAATAATTTTGGGATTAAGCCTGAATATTACGTAATGACCAATTTTCAAGGTTTTATCAACATTATTGACCGGCTGGGTGGGATCGAAGTCGAAACAGCCAGGAACCTCACCGATACCTGCAAATTACCTCAGGCCGTCAATGGTTACTGTTCGGTAGGCCCCGGGCGGGTTTACATGAACGGCGAAACCGCTTTGTGGTATGTGCGCTCGCGATACAGCAGCAGCGATTTTGACCGAACCCGTCGCGCTCAAGAGGTTGTTCTGGCCGTTTTCAAGAAACTGATGAGTCTGGATGCCATCTCCAAAGCTCCTCAGTTATATCAGGAATTCCGCAGCAATGTCGAAACCGACGTTCCCCTGGATCTGGCGCTTAAACTGGCCAGTTTTGCGCCCGGATTGGTTTCTAACCCTGATCGGATTAACCGTTTTGCTATCGGCCCATCGGATGTTTGGCATTACACAACGGATACCGGCGCTCAGGTTTTGATCCCCATCCAGGAACGAGTACAGGCAATACTGCAGGAAGCCTATCAGGTTAAATAATCCCTGCCGCTGTGGGAAAATGATTTGACTTTCCGGGAGTTCTGTTGTATATTCTTTTCATAATAGGCTATACGAAAATCAAAGGGGATCGCTGAGTATGTCTCCCGAATCTTCGCCTTCAATTCACATTACCTCGCAGACTCCTTTACTACCTGCCATTCGCTCTTGGGAAATTTATCTACTCGATCAAGGAAAATCACCCTATACGGTCAAAGCCTTCCAGAACGATTTACAACTTCTGGCAGGTTATCTGCCGCCGGATCGTGCAATCGGCGCTATTAGCACCCGCGACATCAATAACTTTCTCAACTGGCTGCAACAGGGGCGAGGTGTGCCTTGCAGCCCAAAAAGTCTCTCCAGACGGATCACCTCTATCAAATCCTTCTTTCGCTGGCTGCACCAATCCGGACGCATTCTGGTTGATCCGGCAGAAAAAGTAGTGCAACAATCCGTGATCAGTCCCCTTCCTACCATTTTAACTGACGAAGAAGTCGAAAAAGTGTTGGAAACCGCAAACGCTTACCGCTCGGCAAAAAAGCCGGATGCCCGTCCATATACCCTGTTGCTGCTCCTGCTTTCAACCGGCATTAAAAAAGGTGAATGTTTAGCCATTCAAACCAATCATATTGATTTGGAGTCGCCAGCCGGCCCGATTTTGTTTGTCCGCTACGCCAGCCCGCGTAACCGATATAAAGAACGCAAAATTTCCCTGCCCGAAGAATGGGTTACCAGCTATCAGGAATATTTGGCACAATATCAGCCGAAAGATGTGATCTTCCCATGGTCTCCCAGACGATTAGAATATCTGCTGGAAGATATTGGAGAAGAAGCCGGACTGAAAAAGCATCTTTCCTTTGACATGTGTCGTTGGACTTGTGCCTTGCGAGATTGGAATGCAGATATGAACCGCGAACACCTGCGTCAGAAATTGGGCATTTCTAAAATCCAATGGCGAGAAATCAGTTTTAAATTGAAACAACTCAGCCACAAGGATACACAAGACGATTAAGTCCGCAGAAGTTTGAGATGCAACACCTGTTGAACATCCTCGGTAATTCGCACTTGATCGGCAATTTGTAACCCCGGCAACCAGATCACCTGTTCGCCGCTAAAAACAAGCGGATACAGAGAACGCAGCGGGCGGGGGACTTTCTTTTCGGCTAAAAAATCCGCAATTTTCACACTCCCACCGGTCATGCCCAAAGGACGGAAGCGCTCTCCCCGCCTCCATGCCCGCACTCTCAACGGGAATTGGATTTTTTGCGCATCCAGCCAGGCTTCAAAGGGATTGTCTTTCCAGGTTGAGGGAACTTCCTCTGCATTGATCAATTCCGCTTGTAGAAGCCAGTCATTTCCCAACTTAATTTCTCCGGGGCTGGTGAGGTTAAATTCCTCTCCAAATGGAATTGAGGGAAAACGAGGATCAGTAATTGCGCTCTTCTCGTCCTTCAAGTAGACCCATTCCTGGGCAAATAACAATTCAACCCCCTCCCCCACTTGAACAATTCCTGTGCGGCGGCCGGATCGAATCTCGTTAACAGCCAGATTCAAACTGAACCAGTCAATGTTCTCACTGGCGGGTTTGAGTTTTTTGATGGCCTCTTTCAGCACCAGGCTGAGCATTTCTTCCGGTAAATCCCGCAATCGGTCTGCAGAAAAAACCAACCCTTCGGCCGGTCGGTAGTCTGCACAAACCTCCTGAAGGGTCTTTTCAACAATCGGCTGGACCACCCCCAAATGATCCTTTACCACCCGGCTCATCGTCCAAATTCTGTTTTTGATTTGGGGATTGTAGTTCTGCAATCTCGGAATTAACTCAAGCCGAATTCGATTTCGGGTAAATTCCAAACTTTGATTGGTGACATCCTGGAGAGGTTGAATGCCGTTCTGCCGGCAATATTCTTCAATTTCCGTCCGCCAAAAGCCCAATAAGGGACGAATTAGAGGAATGGAGGGAGAAAAATCGCGAAGAGTAGTGCGGTAATCCATCCCTTTCAGCCCATCCAGCCCGCTCCCGCGAATCAGGTGCATCAGAACAGTTTCAACCTGATCATCGGCCGTATGACCAACCGCAACCGCCTGAGCATTGATCTCCTCAGCCGTTTTGAATAAAAATCGGTAACGCGCCTGACGGGCGGCTGCCTCCAAGGAGCAACCAGCCTGTTCCGCCAGACGGCGCACATCTTCCTGACCAGCGATAAACCCTTTTGCCTCCCACGCTTCAGCCAGTTGTTGGACAATGAGCATTTCATCTTTTGATTCGGGACGCAGTTGATGGTCAAAGTAAACTACCCATACCGGTATTTTCAAACGAATCAAGAGGTGCAGCAACGTCAGGCTATCTGCGCCCCCTGAAACCCCTGCTACGATGGGCTGATCCCCGATAATTCCACAATGAACTTGTAAAATAATTTTTAGTTTTTCAAGCACGCTCCCATTATAGCATGGCAAGATTCGCCTCAAACCCTCCAAAACCAAAAACGCAACCGAATTAAAACAATAAATCGTCTTGTATGAGATTTGAGATTGTGCTAGACTGTTTTAAGCGTTTTTTCAGTGAGGCAGGGATGGCAGAAAAAATTTTGATTGTTGATGACGACCTTGAAACATTGCGCTTGGTTGGATTGATGCTTCAACGGCAGGGATATCAAGTCCTTTCTGCAAGGAATGGAAAAGAAGGGATGACCCTGGCGGTCAAAGAGCATCCTGACCTGATTGTGCTGGACATTATGATGCCGGATGTAGATGGCTATCAGGTGGCACGAGATCTTCGCGCCAACCCCGAAACAGCCGATATTCCCATCTTGATGTTCACTGCCAAATCTCAAGTGGACGACAAAGTTACGGGCTATGAAGCCGGCGCGGATGACTATTTAACCAAACCCGTTCACCCGGCCGAATTAATCGCTCACATAAAAGCCTTGTTAAGCCGCACACGCGCCAGAGCCGGTCAACAGGTTCAAAAAAGCGCAACCATGATTGGGGTGCTGGCAGCCAAAGGCGGTATGGGGACCTCAACACTGGCTCTCAATCTGGCGCTGGCTTATTATCAGCGTACCCGCAAAGAGATCATTGCGGCAGAGATACGGGCTGGTCAGGGCACCTGGGCAGGAGAATTGAACTTTCCTAATGCCGAAGGGCTGAACAACCTGCTGAGCATGCGTAGCGGCGAGGTTACTCGCGCAGCAGTCGAAAAGGAACTGGTCAGAACAACCTTTGGCATCCGTCTCCTGCTGGCAAACCATCGCATTAAGGATTTTATTCTGCTGCAAAATGCGATCCCGCAACTGGAGGCAATCCTCCATCATCTTTCCACCCTGGGGGATGTGGTCTTCGTGGATATTGGCAACCCCTTTTTACCCGGTTTTGAAAAAGTCATCGCCTACTGTGATGAGATGATTCTAATTGCGGAACCTCAGCCTTTTTCACTGAAACGCACCAATCAACTGATGGATGAACTCACCGAATACGGTTTTGGAAAATCAAAAATTCTAAATGTGGTGATTGTGAACCGCGTTCGGGCCGATTTACAACTCTCCGCACTTCAGATACAGGAAATGCTGGGCAAGCCGATCACTCTGGTAATTCCGCCTGCACCCGAACAGTCTTACCACGCTGCCCTGCGTAACGTCCCCTTGATTCAGTTACAGCCTGACGGCATTCTAAGTCAACAGATCAACCGTCTGGCAGCCCTCTATGCTGACCGCCTGAACAAATGACAACACACTCAATTCAGGAAGCCGCTCAACAAGCGGCTGCACTCATTTCAAAATCAAATTGGATGGTCGTGTTGACCGGAGCGGGAATTTCAACTCCTTCCGGCATTCCCGATTTTCGTTCGCCCACCACCGGTTTATGGTCACGCAACAACCCCATGGAGGTTGCTTCCCTTTCCGCTTTTCGCTACCGCCCCGAAGCATTCTTCAACTGGCTGCGCCCTCTGGCACGTGAAATGACCAAAGCCCAACCCAATCCGGCTCATCTGGCGTTGGCGCAATTAGAAGAAAAAGGTATTCTCAAAGCCATCATCACCCAAAACATTGACGGTCTCCATCAAAAAGCCGGCTCCAAAAAGGTCTATGAAGTGCACGGCTCGATGCAAAAACTGGATTGTCTCTCTTGCCAACAAAATTACCCTCTTGATGATTTTATCGAACCGTTTCTCTTGCAGGAGGAATTACCGCGCTGTCCCAATTGCCGTGCCATCCTCAAACCCGGCATTGTCCTTTTTGAAGAACTTCTACCCCTTGAAGTTTGGCAGCAGGCCGAACACCAGTCCGCTAAGGCTGACCTGTTTGTGGTGGTTGGCAGCGCGCTGGAAGTAACCCCCGCGGCACATCTGCCCTTGTACGCGTTGGATCAAGGAGCAAACCTGATCATCAACACCTATTCAACAACCTACCTTGACTCCCAGGCAGATTTATTATTGCCGTTTGATGTTGCCAAAATCTGGCCGGAAATTATTACCCGGTTGAACTAATTCCTCTCAACGGCTGCCGCGCCGCCCAAATTGACGCTCCAACAAATCCACTGAAAGATGAATCATGGTTGGACGCCCATGCGGGCAAGTTCGCGGCGACTGGCAGCGCTCCAGCTCGCGCACCAACGCATTTTGCTCTTCCGTAGAGAGGATTTGGCCGGCTTTGACTGCTGCCCGTTTACACACTCGCGCAATTACCCGCGCTTCAATTTCCGCTTGCAAGGGCGTCTCATCCTCTTCAAAATCCTCTACCAACGAGCGCACCACCACCACAGGATCCGTGCCGCTCAAGATAGAAGGAATGCGTCTCACCCGGAAAACATTCCCGCCAAAGGGTTCCACCTCAAATCCCCAGCGGTTGAGTGCTTCTAATTGTGAATGCAGCAGTTCGGCAGCCTGCGGAGGCAGTTCAAAGGTTTGCGCCTGTAATAAGGCTTGCGAGGGGATTTCCTTGCCAGTGTCGCGCATAAACTTTTCGAAGAGAACTCGCTCATGCGCGGCGTGCTGGTCAATCAGATATAGCCCATCTGGCCCTTCTGCAACCAGATAAGCCGCTCCGACCTGACCAATCACCCGCAGGAGCGGCAGAAAGTCAATCTGAGATTGGTCGGGCTGATGACCTGTTTCCTCTCCTGCTGATTCCGCTCCAAAATCGGTCTGCGCTAAGTTGGCTTGATGTGCCATCTCCCAGGCGGGATCAACAACCGACTGAGCCGAGCGGCTTTGCCATCCAGGGGAACTCAGTTGGGGTGCGGGTGAATAGGCCAGCAAAGCCCGCTTAACTGCCCTTTGGACAGCCCTGAAGACGCGGTCCGCGTCACGAAAACGAACCTCTGCTTTTGCAGGATGAACATTGACATCTACAAGCTCAGGGTTAATGTCAATAAACAAGGCAGCAATAGGATAACGGCCGACCATCAGTAAGGTGTGATAGGCCTGAATCAAAGCCGTAGAGAGGGCGGTATCTTGCACCCAACGACCGTTTATAAAAAACGTAATTTCACGACGATTGGAACGGCTTACCCCCACCGGGCTGATAAACCCCGCAATTCGGATGTCCTCATCCTCGAATTCCACCTCAAGCAATTGTTTCGCAAGGTCACTGCCGTAAATCTGTGCCAGCACCTCACGCCGATTGTTCTTTCCGTGACTCAGTAAAACTTCCCGCTCATCCTGAATCAATCGAAAGCGCACCTGTGGATAGGCCAGGGCATAACGAGTAACCAGTTGGGTGATTTGATTTTTTTCAGTCAGATCACTTTTGAGAAATTTCAGGCGGGCCGGCACATTGAAAAACAAGTTTTCAACCCGCACCAGCGTCCCAACCGCCACACCAACCGCTTCATTGGCGATCAGTTTTCCCCCCTCAACCACAATTTTCCTCCCCAGTTCAGCGTTTTTTTCACGGGATACCAGCGTCAGGCGCGAAACCGATCCAATCGAAGCCAGCGCTTCCCCTCGAAAACCCAATGTTGAGATGCGGAAAAGGTCTTCAGCGGCGCTTAATTTGCTGGTGGCATGACGGGCAACCGCCAGGGTCAATTCTCCAGCTGGGATTCCACAGCCATCGTCGGTTACTTCAACAAAATCTTTGCCGGCATTGGCTATGCGAATTTCTATTCGCTGCGCTCCAGCATCTAGCGAATTTTCCATCAGCTCTTTCACGACCGAAGCCGGCCTTTCAACCACCTCGCCGGCAGCAATCTGGGATGCAATTTCTTCCGCTAAAATCCGAATCGGCAAACTTCACTCCCTTTACATTCTCTTTTCAGATACCCATCTTATGGATTATACTCAAAAATGAAGATGAAACCTGAATTACTGATCTTCGATCTGGATGACACTCTCTATCCACCCGAATCCGGTTTGTGGCACGCCATCGGCGATCGCATTAACCTTTATATTCAACGGAGACTCGGTCTGACCTTAGCTGAGGCAGTTGCTCTTCGCGATCAAATGTATCATCAATACGGAACCACCTTGCGGGGGCTGCAATTGCACTACCGCATTTCCCCTGAGGATTACCTTGCCTTTGTTCACGATGTTCCTCTAAACCGCTATCTCAAACCCGACCCTCCATTACGAAAGATTCTGACTTCACTTCCTTTGCGGAAGGTCATCTTCACCAATGGCGACCGCGCTCATGCAAATCGGGTGCTGAATGCCTTGCAACTGGATGGCTGTTTTGAAGACATTATTGACATCCTCGACATTGCCCCCTACTGCAAGCCTATGCCTCAATCCTTTCAGTTAGCGCTGGAAAAAGCAGGGGTTCAGGATTTTTCCCGCTGTGTCCTCTTTGAAGACTCTAACCGCAACATTTCTAGCGCTCGAACTCTCGGATTGTTTACCGTTCTGGTTGGAAAAAACGGCGGTCCTTCCGAAGCGCATCTTCAAATTCCAACCATCCATGAGGTTATTTCGCTTTTTACGCCAGCCTTTTGCCTTTCCAACAGGAGCAAGAAATGAACGATATCCCTTTTACCGGTTGGGTTGCGATAGGTATTATTGCCATCTTGCTGCTGGTTACGAACCTAAGCCTGCTTTCACTTCTCCGAAAAAAAAACTCTGACCAATCCAGCGCATCCATTCTTTCGGAAACAATGAAGACTCTCAAAAATCCATGGGAACGGGAAGACCAGCCGTTGCAGGAACTATCTGAACGGGTTGCAAGACTCAAGGAATTAAATCAAAAAAAAGATGTTCAAAACGAGTGATTTATCGTTTTCTCTTAACAAACCTGTTGTATTTATTGAATTATGTCCATACCACTTAATGGAGTAAAAACCATGAATTCAAAAATAATCCGAACCATTCTGGTTTTACTGGTTCTGGGTCTCCTAATGGGAGCCAGTTTCAGCATTGGTTTGGCTGCCGGAATCAGCCTGCCTTCCACCGTCAGCCTGCCTAACCTTCCATTTCTCTCAAATACTTCCACAACCGGAACACCCTCTGCCACCCAACAAGTTGTAGACCGCGAAAGGTTGTTTAGCCCATTCTGGCAAGCCTGGGATCTGGTTCATGAGAATTATGTAGATCAGCCCGTAGATGACCAATTATTAATGCAAGGCGCAATCCGGGGCATGCTAGAAGCCCTAGGCGATCCTTACAGCGGGTACCTGACCCTTGATGAATATCAACAAGCCAATGCCCCGTTGCGGGGTGAATACGAAGGCATTGGGGCTTGGGTGGATACTAGCGGTAAATACCTCACGATCATCAGCCCAATGGAAGGCTCACCGGCTGAAAAGGCTGGTTTGAAAGCCGGCGATCAAATCATTGCTGTGGATGGTGAAGATGTCACCTCGCTTGATCCTCAACTGGTTTTACGCCGCGTTCTCGGCCCAGCCGGCAGCACCGTTCGGTTAACCATTCTAAGAGAAGGGGAAGAAAGTCCTTTTGAAGTCAGCATCATCCGTCAGAAGATCACGCTTGAAACCGTCAGCGCGAAGATGCTGGATAATAACATCGCCTACATTAAGATTACCCAATTTGGAGAAAAAACCGACCGCGACCTGCGCACAAAACTGCGGGAACTGCTGAGAAACAATCCCAGCGGCGTCATTCTCGATTTACGCAACAACCCCGGCGGTTTTTTGAATACAGCCATTAATATCACTTCACAATTCATCGGCAATGGCATCATCATGATTGAGCAATATGGCAACGGGGAAAAGGTCTCTTATCAGGCCCGTCCCGGCGGTCTGGCAACCGACGTTCCGCTGGTCGTTCTGGTCAACGAAGGCTCTGCTTCCGCATCGGAAATTACCGCCGGCGCTATTCAAGATCGAGGCCGCGGATTACTGGTTGGCGTAAAAACATTCGGCAAAGGCACGGTTCAAACCTGGCGGCAACTGAAAGACGAAGCGGGTGCGGTGAAGATCACCATTGCCCGTTGGCTAACCCCCAATGAGCGCCAAATTAACGGTCAGGGCTTAATCCCCGATGTTGTTGTAGAATTGACCGAAGAAGATCAAAAAGCCAATCGCGATCCACAGTTGGATAAAGCAATCGAATTGTTGCTCACCAAACGGTCGCCTAATCAAACCAGCAAATAACCGATATTTCCACAACGATCTGCTTATAGCGCTTCTCCGGCAAGCACGAGGAAGCGCTTTTTTTGGTTTTGTTTCGGTAAATTTTCTCCCCCCAACATTTCTCAATTATAATCAACCCGTGAAAAAATTGGTCATTGCCCTCGTGGTCTTATTGGGCATCCTTTTCATCATCAGCCGTTTCACCGAGGTGCAAGAAGTCCTTTTGGTTTTACAAAAAGGCAACTGGCTCTGGCTCGGAGCGGCTTTTGTTCTCTTAATTGGATGGATTTTAGTTGCAGCCACCACTTTTCAATCGCTCTTTTCTTTTGTTGGAATTAACAAGCCCCTCTTACAGGTACTTCGCTTGTTCCTGGCAGTCAATTTCATCAATTTGGTGGCGCCAAGCGCAGGGATGAGCGGCATGGTTGTTTTTTACTCTGATGCCCAAAAAAATGGACATTCCACCGCGAGGATTATGGTTGGAAGCGCCTTGTTTCTGATATTTGATTACTGCGGTCTGCTGACCATTATTTTCTTTGGTCTGATCATTCTGGCTTTTTATCAGGTTTTATGGGCGTTTGAAATTTTTGCTTTTATTCTGTTCTTGCTCTTCGTATCCACCATGATTTCGGTGGTTTATCTGGCATCCCGTTCAGAAGAACGACTTACCCGATTGCTATTGAAACTGGCCCGCTTTCTGAATCACCAAACCGGGTTTTTCCGAAAAAAGACGCTGATCAATGAAGAAAGAGCGGCTCGTTTCGCCGCAGAAATTAGCGAAGGGGTTAAAGCCATTCAAAATCTCCGCCATGCCTGGCTGCGACCTGCCGGCTTAACCCTTCTGAATAAGCTGCTTCTGGTTGGCATTCTCGGGATGATGTTTCTCGCTTTTGCCACGCCGGTAACACCCGGCCAGTTGATTGCCGGTTTTTCGATTGCTTATCTGTTTGTAATCATTTCGCCCACACCGGCAGGAATTGGTATTGTAGAGGGGCTGTTGACCTTCGCGCTAAGTTCACTGTCGATTCCGATTGAAGCTGCTGCGGTCATAACCCTCGCGTTTAGAGGATATACTTTCTGGTTACCTTTTTTATTTGGAATGATTTCTTTTCGGACTCTTCATTCCTGATATTCAAGGTTTCCCGAAAACCGGATTTGCCAAACCTCGATTCCTTTAATTGACAGTTCCACCGGCTAGGGGTATAATCAACCCTCGCAGCAATTAAGACCTTTGGGAGAAAAGTATTATGGAAAATACCGCAGTTGCGGAAAGCAGCTCAAATATTGAAATCAAACCTAAGATGAAATTTGCCGGAAAAGTCATCAAAACGACCCTCGCTGGCGCAGTGGTTGAAATTGGGGAAGGACAAAAGGCCGTCCTTCATATTTCGCAAATTTCCACCTTTACCGATCAACCGATTAAAAGCGTCAAGGATGTTTTACAGGTCGGTCAAATCATTGATGTATGGGTGCGCCGCATCAAGGACAACCGCATCGAGTTAACCATGATCAAACCGCTCGATCTGGAATGGCGTGAGATCAAACCCGACATGGTAGTAAAGGGCAAGGTGGTCCGCATTGAAAATTTCGGCGTATTTCTGGATATTGGCGCAGAACGCCCGGGGTTGATTCATATCAGTGAATTAGCGCATGGTTATGTGCGAACCCCCTCCGATGTCGTCAAAGAAGGCGACGAACTGGAAGCCAAAGTTATTGATGTCAATAAAAAGAAAAAGCAAATCAAATTGAGCGTAAAAGCTTTACTGCCTGAACCGGTCCAGGAGGAAGCGCCCGAACCCGTCAGAGAACCCAGAAAAGAGTCCGTTAAAGAAAGAGAAAGACCGCGGCGCGGCAAGAAAAACGCTTCCCGCCAAGACCGACAAAATGAATTCGGCGAGTTGAATGTTGAAATCCACCAGGCTGGTGAAGAGTCCTCCTCCGAAAATGAACCAACCGCCATGGAAATCGCTCTTCGCGAAGCCATGGAACGCGCCAAAGATCGAAAGAAGGCCGAAAAAGCCAAAAAAGAAAAGGCCAAAAACCTTTCCAACGAACAAGAAGAAATTTTGGCGCGCACCTTAGAACATAAAAGCAACACCCAATAATTTTCGTCCTTGGATGGTTTGAGTAAAATCGCATCTCATTGGATTCGAAAATCTCCCGGGTCTTCTTATGGTTAGTCTTTCAACTCTGCTCTACCAAAGCAGAGTTGTTTTTTTATCCATTCCTAAAAAACTATGATAAACTTTGCAAAGAAATCTAATTACCCTGGCATTTGTTAAACAGAACAATCAATTATCTTGTAATTTCATGGTGATAACGAGTAAACATCTTAAACCACACCTTTGATCATTTTCCTCTGAGGGAGGATTCAATCAAATACCCTCCCTCATTTTGATTAAAAAGAGCGGAGATGACATGCCAACCAAGTACATCTTTTACACAGGTGGAGTCGTCAGTTCTGTCGGAAAGGGAGTTACCGCAGCCGCCACCGGACGCTTGTTGAAGGAACGTGGCTTTGCAGTCGCCGTCCAAAAACTTGACCCTTACATCAATGTTGATCCCGGTACAATGAGCCCTTACCAGCATGGAGAGGTTTATGTTCTGGACGACGGCGCAGAAACCGATCTTGATCTCGGCCACTACGAAAGGTTTATTGATATCCGCTTAAACCGCGTCTGCAATATGACCACAGGTCAAATTTATGCGGAAGTCATCGGCAAAGAGCGACGCGGCGATTACCTCGGTGGCACCATTCAAGTCATCCCTCACATCACCAACGAAATTAAACGCCGCATCGCAATGGTCTCAAAAACCACCGGCGCTGAGATTGTTCTGGTTGAAGTCGGTGGAACGGTTGGCGACATTGAATCTCAACCCTTTTTAGAAGCCTTACGTCAACTGCGCAGCGATGTTGGGCGCGAGAACACCCTCTATATTCATGTAACCTGGCTGCCGTACATCGGAGCCACTGGCGAGTTGAAAACCAAACCAACCCAGCATTCGGTTGCACAGTTACGCGCCATTGGCATCACGCCCGACATGATTGTTGCCCGCTCGGATTACCCGGTCAACCGCGAAATCATCGAGAAAATTGCTCAGTTTTGTGATGTTGAAAAGCGGGCGGTCATTCCGATGATCACCGCCTCGACCCTTTATGAAGTCCCGCTGCTGCTGGAACAGGCCGGTGTCGGTGAAATTATCCTTGAAAAATTGGGGTTGAAAGCCCGCCGCGCCCCGGACTGGAAGGATTGGAAGCGGCTGGTAGATCAGGTGCATAAACCGAAACCCAAAATTAAAATCGCCTTGATTGGAAAGTACGTCGAACTTCATGATGCTTATATGAGTGTACGCGAAGCGCTTTATCATGCGGCTCTTCATCTGGGGGTTGAAGTTGAAATCATTTGGGTGCATTCGGTTGACCTTGAAAAGGGAAAATATCTGGACGAAATCCGCAATGCAGCCGGTATTTTGATACCCGGTGGATTCGGCAGCCGTGGAATTGAAGGAAAGATTACCGCTGTACGCCTTGCGCGTACCGAAAAAATCCCATTTTTAGGGCTGTGCTTGGGGATGCAGTTAATGTGCGTGGAATTCGCTCGCCACATTTTACAAGATGAGCGTGCCAACTCGACTGAATTTGACCGCTCCACCCCCCACCCGGTGATTGACCTGATGCCCGATCAGCAGCACATCTCTGAAATGGGCGGCACCATGCGGCTGGGGTTATATCCCTGCCAGTTACAACCCGAAAGCATTGCCTACCGGGCTTACCAGCAGGAACTGGTTGAGGAACGCCACCGCCACCGTTTTGAATTCAACAATGCCTATCGCCAAATCTTTGAAGAGAACGGGATGCGGTTTTCAGGGATTTCTCCCAACGGGTTGCTGGTGGAAATTTGCGAGTTGACCGATCATCCTTTCATGCTCGGCACGCAGTTTCACCCAGAGTTTCTCTCGCGACCCAACCGCCCTCATCCTCTTTTCATGGCTTTCGTTCAGGCTGCCTGCGAGCATGCCGGCGTAAAAGTTCAGCCTTTCACAAACTCTAAAGAAAAAAACAGGAAATTGGATTATACTTAGAGCGTTTGGGGTAACCTGTTTGGCGGTCAACCGGCCGTAAACCGATGAATTTCATTTTTCAAGAGAGGTAAATTCCATGGATACAACAATCGAATCAATTCTTGCTCAGGAAATACTCGATTCTCGCGGCAACCCGACCATTGAAGTCGAGGTTGTCCTTGCCGATGGCAGTTGGGGACGCGCTGCAGTTCCCTCCGGCGCCTCCACCGGCACTCATGAAGCCCTTGAATTGCGCGATGGCGACAAATCCCGCTATAGCGGCAAAGGGGTCCTTAAAGCCGTCGAAAATGTCAATAATGAAATTGCCGATGCCTTGATTGGCTGGGATGCCTTGGAACAAAAAGCCATTGACATGGAAATGATTGCCTTGGACGGCACACCCAACAAATCCAAATTGGGCGCCAACGCCATTTTGGGCGTCAGCTTGGCGGTAGCCAAAGCGGCTGCCAACTCACTGGGCCTGCCGCTCTACCGTTATATCGGCGGTGTCTATGCCCATGTCTTGCCTGTTCCGATGATGAACATCCTCAACGGCGGCGCTCATACTGCCTGGCAGTCCACCGATGCACAAGAATTCATGGTCATGCCGCTGGGTGCGTCTTCATTTGCCGAGGGTTTACGCTGGGGTTCCGAAATCTACCACGCCCTTAAGAGCGTCCTCAAAGCCCGCGGCTACGCCACCCTGGTTGGCGATGAAGGTGGTTATGCTCCATCCCTTAAGGCGAATGTGGAAGCGGTTGAAGTCATCCTTGAGGCGATCGAAAAAGCCGGTTATAAAGCCGGCGAACAGGTGGCAATTGCCCTCGACCCGGCTGCATCAGAATTTTTCGATTCCGAAACCCGCAAATACAACCTGCGCAAAGAAGGAAAAATGTTCACCAGCGAGGAAATGGTTGCCTTCTGGAAGAATTGGATTGAACAGTACCCCATCGTTTCTTTGGAAGATGGTCTCGCCGAAGATGATTGGGAAGGGTGGAAAATCCTCATGCAGGAATTGGGTGATCGCGTCCAAATTGTGGGCGATGATTTGCTGGTGACCAATCCAACCCGCATCCGCCGCGGGATTGATGAAAAGACCTGCAATGCTTTGCTGGTTAAGCTGAACCAGATCGGTTCATTGACCGAAACCATTCAGGCTGTCGAGATGGTTCACCGCGCCGGCTGGCGGAGCGTTGTTTCTCATCGTTCCGGCGAAACCGAGGATGCCACCATTGCCGATTTAGCGGTTGCTCTCAACACCGGTCAGATCAAAACCGGCGCCCCTGCCCGCTCCGACCGGGTTGCCAAGTACAATCAATTACTGCGCATCGAAGCCGAATTGGGCGATACGGCTAAATACGCCGGCTGGGAAGCCCTGCGCCGCTAGCATTCCCATTTTTACCTTATTTCGGCGGGCAGGAATCGGATTACCTGCCCGCCGTTTTTTTACACAACCTTTCGGAATTGTTCCGCAAATCTCAAAACAGCGGTTTCCGTTTCGGGGTAACCGCGGTTCGACCGCTGATTGATGTTGTGATCCCCTTCCGTTTCAACATACTGGAGAGGAGCCTTAATCTGGCGAATCAAGGCTTGGGTGCCTTGCGGTAAAACTACTGGATCATATTTCCCTTGTACAACCAGGGTTGGAACTTCAATGCGCTTGAGACCTTCAATGATCAGCTGGCTAAGCCGCCTGAATTGCTCCAAAAACACCATTGGTAATCGGATATCCATCAACGATCGCCGCACCTTTGGATCATCCAAATCAAAACCCGGCAGCAACTCGGTCGAAGCGGCCCGGAAATGCTCCGGTTTCAGCCAGCGCGTGCGGAAAGGATATATAGAAACCGGCAAGAGTGTTCTGACAAGCAACGCCAGCCACTTAACCCACCAGGGCTCGGCTTTCCAGAATGGAGAAAGTAAAATTAAACCATCCGGTTTTGAGCGGCTGGCCACCGCCAGAGAAACACCGCCGCCCAAAGAATACCCCATCAGCAATACAGGCGAGAAATTCTGACGCAATTCTCTTAAGTTCTTTTCAACTTCGTCCAGCCATTCCGAAACACGCGTCTGAAACAGGCGAGAGAATGCCGTGCCATGACCGGGCAAACGCAGCAAGCGCACATGCCAGCCGGCGCGGTTCAATGCCTCTCCCAACGTCGTCATTTCAGCCGGGCTGCCCGGAAAACCATGCACCAGCAATACCGCGCCATGCTCCCCAATCAGGTCGGTTGTGTCATGCTCCGCTTCCTTGAAAATCCCCAAATCAGGCAGAGGGGTTTCTAATGGGGTATTTAGCGCATGCCACAAATCGAAAAAGAGCAGAAAACCGCCCTGAACAATGATGCCGACAGCCGTTCCCGCCAAAAATGGACTTTCTACGCCGCGAAAGAGATAGAGCCAACTGCCGCCAGCAATGTAGAGTACATCCAGTCCAAAATTGACCCATAAAATCTTACGGAGTTTTTTGGTTTCTTTTTCCGCAGCCGCTAAATCCACCGGCCGAAACAATTTTGGCAGAGAAGAGCGCAACCCAAAAAGCGCGATGACTGCGTCCACGGCAGCCCATACCAACGCTTGAATGGCAAAACCCCGCCAGAAATCGCCCCGCCCGAAAACCAATAGCCCTGCAACGACGCTGATGAAACTCCATAACAACAGTCGTCTAGAAATTAGATGCTGATAATCCCAAATCATGTCAATCCAAAAATAGTTCTTTATAATTATTTTGATAGGCTGAATACATTTTTTGCGCTAGTTCGTCGGGTTTGAGTGCATTGGCAGGCAGACGGAAGGGAACTTTCTTCCAAAATTCTGTGTTCACCGCTCCCGGTCGGACAACCACCACCGTTCTTCTCAACTCTTTGCGCAGCACATCCGCCAAAGCTTCCACTCCGGCTTTGGCAGCTGCATAAGCCGCCAGCCCAGGCAACCGCATCCGTTCACTGACCGCCCCCACAATATAAATTGGTGCATGGTCGCTTAAGAGCGCTTGACTTTCATGGATTGCGTAAAAAACGCCGTTCAAATTGGCGTTCAAAATTCTCTGCCATTCCGACTCGTCCATTTCGCTTACCGGTTTAGAAAGTATATCACCGATTGCGAAAACCCACCAATCCACGCCCCCAATTTCCTGCGCCATCGCCGCCACACCCTCCCGCACTGAAGTTGAATTGGAAACGTCCACTTCAAAGGCTAATGGCACAATCCGGCGAGCCTGAATTTCGTTTCTTGCCGTACCTGCCACCTGCCAGCCTTCACTGATCAGTAATTTTGCCAGTGCAGAACCAATTCCGCCCGTTACTCCCCAAATTAGCGCTGTTTTACTCATGCTGCTCCTTATTAATTTGATCAATTATCCTTAAAATTTCTTGGTTATCTGGAATATCCGACATGGAGGAAGCATAATGTTTATGGCGAATGATTCCATCCCTGTCAATCACAAATACTGCTGGCATCCGGCCGAGTTTGAACAGGTTAACTTCCTGATAATATGCATCCGCAATTCTTGACTTGATGTCGGGCATTCCGATAAACGGCATCTGCTCCGATTCCCAAAAACGCTGGTACGCCCTTGGTCCATCCGGACCTAGCGCGATAATTTCAGCGCCCCGACGGGTGAACTCTTCATAGTCTTGACGCAACTGCGCCATATGCTTTACGCAATAGGGTCACATAAACCCGCGATTGAACACCAAAACGATGATTTTTTTACCGCGAAAGTCAGACAATTTCACGGTATTCCCGTAGGTATCAACTCCTTCAAAATCGGGCGCGGGAATGTTAGTTTTTAATTGCTTGGTCACTTCGGCTCTCCTTATTTATCTAAGTTCAGTCAGAAATTCATTTACTGCTTCCAAAAATGGCTGCGGGCATTCTTCTTGGGGGACATGGCCGCAATTGGGAAAGACAGCCAGTTTCGCGCCGGGGATGTCATTAGCCAGCCTCAGGCTTTCGGCGGTAGGCACAATCCGATCATCATCTCCGGTAACAACCAGAACGGGCATGGATAAATCTTTCAAGCGTTCTGCCAACCGCGATTCGCCGCTGACTTTGGTCAATTCCCACAAGGCTCGGTCCCAATTTGCCACCTGCAAAGGTTTGCGGTATCCCTGAACAATATCCTCCGTGATTTTTGAAGGATCATGCCAGGCCGCCCTTAAGAACGCATCCCCCTGTTCCCCAGCGATTGAGCGCGCAAACCATGGTCCCAGTCGGTCCAACTGGGGTGTGCGTAACAACGGACGAATCCAGGCAGGCGCACCGCCGCCCGCATAAATTGCCGCGTCCACCAGGACTAAACCACTTACCCGCTCCGGCCGTTCCAGCGCAGCGGCAGCAGCCACCGTGCCGCCGGCTGAATTGCCGATTAAGACTGCCCGTTCAATCCCCAACTGATCCATCAACCCCATCAGTAATTGGATTTGAGAGTTTAGCGTATAGGGCGATTCTCCTTCCCATTCGCCGGGCATGGGGCGCTCCGTCAGACCAAAAGCCGGCCGGTCAAAAGCGATCACCGTCCCTTGCTCGGATAGCGGCTGCATCACCTCGCGCCATGAAAAAGTACTTGCTCCAAAACCGTGTAATAAAATCATCACCGGTTCGCCGCTGCCATATTGTTTGTAATGCACGTCAATTCCATTGACCTCCACAAAACGACTGTCATCGTCCATCAGCGCGGTCACCGGAACCGGATCCGGTAGTGGAGGAATTGGAATGATCAGCGGACCAAAAATGATGACCAGCAGGACAACGAATAAAAATAATCCAATGAGCCGTAACGGTTTCATTTTTCCACCCCACTGACAGAAATTTGTCCCAAAAAGCGCGCCGTTTCCTCAACGACGATCAACTGTTGATCCTCACGGCTGATCAGCGCTTCGCCATCGCCGGGCTGATTTCCATACCAGCCAAATTGAGCATGGTTACCCCCGGCGATCTCCACCCAGCGTGTTGCCGCCGGCAAAAGGACGCGAGAGGCTTTAATCACATCCACGGTTGCAAGTCCATCTTCACTGCCGTAAATCGAGACCGCTTCAACGGGCAAATCTTTAAGAGAATTATTTTCAGCCGGATAAGAAGCCCAAAGGACTAACCCCTGGACCAGTCCGGGTTTTTGATAAACAAAATTGGCTGCCATCGCCCCGCCCAGCGAATGACCCCCAATCGCCCAAAAGCGAATTTGGGGATTTGCCCGAATAACTTCGATCCCCTTTTGGGGCGAAAACACCGCTAGATTGAAAGGCATGGGCACCAATACAACCAGAGTACCGCGTTGAGCAATGGCTTTCGCCAGCGGAGCATAGGATCGCCAATCCACCCGCCCGCCCGGGTAGATGATAAAACCGGTAGAAACCTCATCCGTCAGGGGGGTAAACACCCACCAATCGTTTTGCTGCTCTACTTGAACCTGATCATCGCTGACCAAAGCCGAGAGGGCTTCTGGCATTGGCCCTAAGGGGGTATTTGCCCAGACCGTAAATCCGCCCAAAGCCGCAAGAATAAGAATAACCGGAATTATCAACAATACTGTTCGTTTTTTCATGTAATAATTCTAAACCACCCTGTTAGCAGGAACAAGATATAATTGTACAAAGGTTTTACAAACGGTAAATAAGGAATTGCCCAATGAGCGGAATCTACCAGCGGTTTGCCGAAGTTTATAGCCGTGGTTCTTACCCAGAATTCTCCAAATGGGTATTCAACCTCTTGCCTTCGCTCCTGGAAAAATACTCCTTACCACAAACCGGAAAGTTGCTTGACCTGGCTTGTGGTGAAGGCGCTTTTCTGGAAGGAATGCTTCTACATGGCTGGCAGGTAACCGGCCTGGATCAATCCGGGGATATGCTTCGTTTGGCTGAAAAGCGCTTAGCCCAAACCGGGCAAACATTCCGTCTAATCCATGAGGATATGCGCAATTTAGCCATTCAAAACAAATTTGATCTGGTTACTTGCTGGTTCGATAGTTTGAACTATCTGTTGGAATTAACTGACCTGGAAAATGTTTTCTATCGCGTCTTCAAGGCTTTAAAAACTAATGGGGGGTTTTTATTTGACATGAATACCCTCTACGGGCTTTTTGTTCGCTGGCAGCAACAACCCGTTTACCTTCCTCAAGAGAATGAAGATATGTTAGAAATTCACATCCCCTCCTGCAACTACGAAAGGAGCGAAGCGTCTTTGCGAATCATCCTGTTTGTGCGCAATTCTCAAACCAATCAGTGGGAACGCTGGGAGGAAATCCACACCCAAAAGGCATATCCTATGGACCTCATTCAAGCCTCTTTGGAAAAAGTTGGCTTTCGGGTATTGGATCGGCTGGGAAACCTGACCGAGCAAAGTCCGGCGCAACCCCATTCAGGGCGGGTATGGTTCATTGCCCAAAAACCCGTTTAACCGAGTTCATCCCTCACCCGCTGCCAGATGCCCGCAAACATTTCTGCGGTGAGCCGGCCGGTTTGAGTATTCTGCCGGCTGGGGTGGTAAGAAGCCAGCAACCACGGAAAATGATCCGCTGGCTTGTAAAATGCGCCATGCCGAAACGGCAGCAGTGGATGATCCGGCCGCAGGATTCTTTGAACCCGCTCAAAAGCAATCCGGCCCAACGCAACGATTCCCTCCAGGCGATTGAGCAAACGTAATTCCTCTACCATGTATGGCTGGCAATTGAGAATTTCCTCCCTGAGAGGGCGATTATCTGGTGGGGCGCAGCGGCAAACCGCTGTGATGAAAATATCTTGCAAATCCAGGCCATCCTCCGAATGGGTTGCAGTGGGCTGGCTGGCGAAACCGGCTTCATGTAAGGCTCTGTAAAGGAAATCACCGGATGAGTCGCCCGTAAACATCCTGCCGGTACGATTTGAACCGTGAGCGCCCGGCGCCAAACCAACAATCAAGACCCGGGCTTCGATATCTCCAAAACCCGGAACCGGCTTACCCCAGTATTCCCAATCCGCAAAGGCACGCCGGCGCTCCCGCGCCACTTGCTCGCGCCACTCCACCAACCGCGGGCAGCGCTGGCAGCCAATGATTTCACGATTCAACCGCTCCCATAAAACTCGTTGCGCAGTCAAGAAAGACTCAATCCTCTTCGCTAATCGTTACGGTTTTCAAACGCACCGCCGGGCTGTTGACTTTCATCGGATCACGGGCAGGAATAGCCAGCAGCACATCCATGCCAGCAATTACCTCTCCAAATACCGCATGGCGGTTGTCCAGCCACGGGGTCGGCACATGAGTAATGAAAAATTGAGAACCGTTGGTATTGGGGCCGGCATTAGCCATGGAGAGAACGCCGGGTTTATCATGCTTCAAGTCGGGATGAAACTCATCCTCAAAGCGATAACCCGGCCCACCCCTGCCGCTACCTGTAGGATCGCCGCCCTGCGCCATGAATTCATCAATGACACGATGAAAGATCGTATCGTCATAAAAACCCTGACGGGCAAGGAAAACAAAGTTGTTCACCGTTTTTGGCGCTTTATCCGCATGAAGGCGGACGACAATCTCCCCCTTCTCCGTAACGAACGTTGCCGTGTAGCGTTTTTGGGGATCAATCTGCATCGCCGGAGGTTGAGCCCATTGCAAATTCTTTTTGGTCATGATCGCTCCTTTTGGGTTATAAAATCAACATCGCATCCCCGAAGGAGTAAAACCGATACTCCCGTCGGATGGCTTCTTCATAAATTCTTAAGATCTGTTCTCTGCCCGCAAATGCCGAAACCAGCATAAGCAATGTAGAACGCGGCAGGTGAAAATTGGTTATCATCGCATCCACCGCCCTGAAAGTAAAACCCGGTAAGATGTATAATCGCGTATTGCCGGTGAAAGGCGCAACCACCTGCCCGCTTTGTGCGTTCATCGCTGCAGTTTCCAGTGTCCGCACGGATGTTGTCCCCACCGCAATAATTCGCCCGCCTTTCGCTCGAGCCGAATTGATGAGACGAGCGGTTTCTTCGTCCAATTCACACCATTCGCTGTGTATGGTGTGCTGGTGTGGGTCTTCCTCGTTGACAGGAGCAAAAGTATCCAGACCAACATGCAGGGTAAGCCGCGCGAAAAGAATGCCTTTTTGTTCCAGAATTTGGATTAACTCAGGCGTGAAGTGCAGGCCGGCAGTGGGGGCTGCTGCTGAACCGGAATGCCGCGCAAATACCGTTTGATAGCGTTCCGGATTTTCTAACACTTCATGGATATACGGCGGTAGCGGCATTTGGCCTTGTTTTTCTAGATAAGGTTCAATTTCCGTTTCAAAACGAATCAGACGGCGCGCCCCGTTTAATGCTTCTTCAACATAAGCGTAAGGCCCGTCTACCAATTGAATTGTTGTACCTTCACGAACTTTTTTGCCGCCAACCAGCGCTTCCCAAACCTTATCGCTTTCGCGCTTCAATAAAAGAATTTCAACCTTTCCACCGCTTGGCTTGAACCCAAAAATCCGTGCCGGAATCACCCGTGTCTGGTTGATGACCAGCACATCTCCGGCATGCAAATACTCCGGCAGGTCGTAAAAGAGACGGTGCGCCATCTCTCCCGATTTTCGGTTAAACACAAGCAGACGGGCATTATGGCGCGGCTCAATGGGATGTTGTGCAATTCGTTCCGGCGGAAGGTAATAATCAAAATCGCTAGTGCGCATGGGGCATTGTTGTTTTTCAGTCAAGTTACTCCGAGGTTGAAGCGTCGAATAAGGTGGGTTGGCGCTGCTCGCTCGGAAAGGCAATCCCTAAATGCTCGTAAGCCAAACGAGTCGCCACTCTTCCCTGCGGCGTGCGGTCTAAAAAGCCCAACTGGAGTAAGTACGGTTCTACCACATCCATAATGGTGTCCGGTTCTTCTCCGATTGAAGCGGCAATCGTGTTCAAGCCAACCGGCCCGCCCCCGTATTTTTCAATCACCGTGCTTAAGACGCGGCGGTCTACATCATCCAGACCCAGCGGATCCACATTGAGCAAATTTAAGGCTTCTCGGGCCACCTCACGGCTAATTGCGCCATCTGCCCGAACCTGCGCAAAATCACGCACGCGCCGTAACAGCCGTAAAGCCACCCGCGGCGTTCCTCTCGCCCGTCGGGCAATTTCTTCGATACCTTCAGGGTCGGCCGGCACCTTCAAAATTTGGGCTGCCCGTTGGACAATGATGCTCATCGGCTGCAAATCGTAATAATCCAGCCGATAAACAGCCCCAAAGCGGGCGCGCAGCGGTGCGCTGACCAGCGCCAGCCGCGTCGTTGCACCAATCACCGAGAAACGGGGTAATTTCAAGCGGATCGAGCGCGCCGATGGTCCCTTGCCGATCACAATATCTAATGCAAAATCCTCCATTGCAGGGTAAAGCACTTCTTCAACCGTTTTGCCCAACCGGTGAATTTCATCAATAAACAAAATATCTCCGGCGTGCAGGTTGGTAAGGATGGCAGCCAGATCTCCGGCGCGCTCGACCGCCGGCCCGGCTGTAATCTTGATATTGACCCCCATCTCGTTGGCCAGCACGTGGGCGAATGTGGTTTTACCCAATCCGGGCGGGCCGTAAAAAAGAACGTGATCAAGGGGTTCGTTCCGCTTTCGGGCAGCGCTGATCAGGATAGAAAGGTTTTCTTTAACCTGATCCTGACCGATCACTTCATTTAAATGACGGGGACGCAAAGCCTGATCCAGCCGGTCGTCCGGCCGCGCATCGGGTTGCACCAAACGGCTTGATGAATCGCTCATGGCAACGATTATACCCTCTTTCGTTTCGTGGAATGGGTTTATAATGGGAAAAATCTTCTCCAAGGAGCAGATATGACTCAGGTTCTCGTTTCCCAACACCCGCTGGTTGCCCATAAACTGGCAAAACTCCGCTCAACTCAAACGGAACCCAAAAAGTTCCGTGAGTTGGTGCGGGAAATCACCATCCTGCTTGCTTACGAAGCCACCGCCGATTTGCAAATTCAGCCTGTGCGGGTACAAACCCCCTTAGGCACTGCCCCAGGGGCTGAGTTGTTAGAGAAGATTGGATTGGTACCCATCCTCCGTGCTGGTTTGGGAATGGTTGAAGGAATCTGGGAAATGATGCCTTCCGCCGAGGTCTGGCATATTGGCATCTATCGCGATGAAAAGACCCTCAAACCGGTTCAGTATTACAACAAACTGCCAACCGAGCCGCGGGTTTCGGTATGCCTGATCCTCGATCCAATGCTTGCGACCGGTGGTTCAGCGGTTGCAACCGTGGATATTCTCAAACAATGGGGGGTTAAGCGCATCAAATTCGTCGGCTTAATTGGCGCGCCGGAGGGGATTCAAAACATGCAGCAACACCACCCCGATGTTCCCATCCATCTGGCGGCTGTGGATGATCACCTGAACGAGATTGGCTACATCGTCCCCGGTCTGGGAGACGCCGGCGACCGCCAATTTGGAACGGGATGATTCTTAACCTCCAATTTGAATCATACAACGACCACTTGGGACGATGTGGCCGTCCAATTGATGAGAAATTGGTTTTTTATGGACGGCTTCGATCAATAAAGGCAGGACCGGTTCGCCATCTCGTAAAGCCGGCAGTACCGGAATCTCCAGGTCGCTCATCAGGCACGGGCGTAAGTTGCCATCCGCCGTCAGGCGGATACGGTTGCAGCGCTGACAAAAATGCTGTTCTGTCAAAGGCGAAATAAACCCCACCGTCCCAATCCCGCCATCCAGCCGATAAGGAAGCGCCGGCCCTGAGTCGCCGGGCAATTCAACCGGGTGTAATCCCAAAGGCCGCAATAAGGCCATTACCTCACTGACAGGCATAAATATATCTTCCGGCGGCGGAAAACCCTCTCCCCACGGCTGCTGATTTTCGATTGGCATCAATTCAATAAAACGTAAATTCCATGGGTGATTCAACGTCAATTTTGCCAGATCAGCCAATTCGTCATCGTTGATCCCTCGCATGATCACGGAATTGATTTTGATTGGCGTTAAACCATGGATTTCCGCCGCCTCAATGCCTCTTAAGACTTTATTCAGATCTCCTCCGCGGGAAATTCGGGCAAATTTTTTCGGATTCAGCGTATCCAGGCTGACATTGACCCGGCTTAAGCCTGCTTGAGCAAGCGCGCCGGCATATTTTTCGAGCAAAATGCCGTTGGTGGTCAAACTGATGTCCTCAATTTCCTCAATGTCGGAAATCATCTCTACCAATCGGGGTAAATCAGCCCGAACCAACGGTTCACCGCCGGTAATCCGCACTTTGCGAATGCCCTGCCGGGCGGCCACTTGAACAAATGCCGCTATTTCCTCATAACGCATGATCCGTTCGTGGGGAACGTGCGGCACACCTTGCGGCGGCATACAATACACACAGCGGAAATTGCAGCGGTCGGTAACCGAGATGCGCAAGTAGGTAATTTGCCTGCCAAATAGGTCGGTCAGCACGTGGGCATTCTCCTTAATTTATCCAACATTCTAACCCAAATAAAACGGTTTTTCACCTAACCTTAGTCCTTTAAGTGGATGATGTTTGTCAAATTACCTCCAAGCCCGTTATCTTACTGAGCAATTTGCGCAAGAGCCAGAAAGGCAGAATTAAACCTACATGCAGGAGCAGCGAAAACACAAAAACTAACCCAATCGAGCTAAAGATGCGATTAATGGGCTCAACCAAAAACAGCAGCCAATCGCCTGCGCCGGATAGGATAAAAATCAACCCAATCAAACCAACGATCAACAGGACGGGCAGCCATGCGCGGCGATCCGAGGCTGAAGGCAGCATTGTGGAGCTAATCGTAAATGCCAGATAAAACCAAAGCCAGAAATCTGGCAAGTTAACCATTTCTGCCAGAGCCCCCCACAAACCAGGCGCGGATTCAATTTGCCCCAAGGATAATACCCTCAATGGGGAGATTGCAATCCAGCCAACAACCAGTGTACCGCTCACAAAAGGGGCTGCTCCAATTAAAGTCTCCCGAAAGATATCTGCTGGGGCTGCTTCGACATATCCCAATCGCAAAGTTCCATCTGGCTGCAATTGAGGCAGGAGCGAAAATTTGCCGGTGCGGACACCCACCAGTTTTGCCGTAATCCAATGACTGGTTTCATGCATCAACACACCGGGGAAGAAGACCAACGCAAACAATCCCAAAGCCAATGCCGGACTGCGCGTCAAAAGGAGAAAGACTCCCTGAATCTCGCGGTGCAGCCTGCGCTGCACCGCGAGATAAACCAGCAGGCTCAAGACAAAAAATATAGGCCCGCTATACGGTTGAAGCCAACTCACTTTGCTGCGGCAACCACAATATTGACAAATTCTGACGCTTTGAGACTGGCACCCCCCACCAGCGCGCCGTCAATTTCGGGTTGACCGAAAAATTCTTGCGCGTTTGCCGCCGTTACTGACCCGCCGTACAAAATCCGAATGTGCTGGGCTGTGGGAGTATCGAACAGTCCCGCCAGCGCCGGGCGGATGATTTCGGACAGCACACGATTAGCCACCTCGCCGCTGGCTGCCCTGCCGGTGCCAATCGCCCAAACCGGTTCATATGCAATCACCAGCCTTGCTGCCTGATCTTTGGGCACGTCCTTCAACCCATCACAAACCTGACGGGCAACCACTTCTGCAGTTCTACCGGCTTCGTTTTCTTCCAGCGTTTCTCCTACACAAACAATGGGAATTAAATGGTTTGCCAACGCAGCATGGACTTTTTTATTGACCGTCTGATCCGTTTCTCCAAAATAGGTGCGTCGTTCGGAATGCCCAATAATAACGTACTGGCAAAATTCCTTGACCATCCCCGGTGAAATCTCACCGGTGAAGGCTCCCTGTGCCTCCCAATGCATATTTTGCGCGCCCAATCCAATTTCCGTCCCCACCAGCATGGCTGAAACGGGCATCAGAGCAGTAAAAGGCGGGCAAAGCACCCGCTCTACCGATGAAACGGCTTGTAGACCGGGCAGCATTTCGGCTACCAGTGCCCGTGCCTGTTCTACGGTCTTGTTCATTTTCCAGTTACCAGCAATCAAAGGTGTACGCATAGTTCCCTCCAAAAAAATTATGGCTTGAGTAGATTATACTTTACGTTTAGGTTTTCTTAGGGTATATTTTACTTAACCGGGCTGGCCGGGTGATCGCAGCAGCAGGTTCCGGCTGCTGAGGAAAGTCCGCACTCCACAGAGCACGGCGCCGGGTAACACCCGGAGCGGGGTAACCTGCTGGATCGGGCCACAGAAACAGACCGCTGCCTGTTTCAGGCAGCAAGGGTGAAAAGGTGGTGTAAGAGACCACCGGAGTCCGCAGTAATGCGGCTGCCAGGCAACCCCCGCCGGGAGCAAAGCCAAGCAGGAACGAGGGGCTGCTCGTCCCGTTTGAGTTCCGGGTAGGCTGCATAGAACCGTCTGGTAACAGCCGGTCCAGAGAGATGATCACCCCACCCGCAGCCGTCCCATTCGGGATACCCTGCGGATGGACAGAATGCGGCTTACAGGCCAGCCCGGTAACTGGCCTACACGCCTAAATAGGCTTCTTTCACCCGCGGATTCTCAGCAATTTCTTTTGCGGTTCCCGAAAGAACAATCCGCCCGGTTTCCAGCACATACGCTCGATGGGATATCGAAAGCGCCATTTGGGCGTTTTGCTCAACCAAAAGAATGCTGGTTCCTTGCGAGTTAATGTCCTTGATAATGTTAAAGATTTCTTCAACCAAAATGGGACTGAGCCCCATCGAAGGTTCGTCCATCATCAACAAAGTTGGACGGCTCATCAATCCACGCCCGGTTGCCAGCATTTGTTGTTCACCGCCTGAAAGGGTACCTCCCAACTGATTTAAGCGTTCTTTCAAGCGCGGGAAACTGGCAAACACGCGTTGCATGGAACGTTCAATCTCATTGGGATCTTTCCGGGTGTAAGCGCCCATCAATAAATTTTCTTTCACGGTCAAGGGTGCAAATATCTTGCGTCCTTCCGGCACATGACTGATGCCCAGCCGTACAATTTGATCCGCCGGCATCATTGAAATATCCTGACCCTTGAATTTAATATGACCCGTACGCGAACGCAGTAAACCGGAGATGGTACGCAAGGTGGTGGACTTACCTGCGCCGTTGGCACCGATCAGGGTCACAATTTCGCCTTCTTCCACGTGAAAAGACACCCCTTGCAGGGCATGAATCGCACCGTAATAGACATTGAGATCTTCAACTTCAAGCAGCATGAACGGCTCCTTTTCCCAGATAAGCCTCAATCACCCGTTCGTTTTCCTGAATCTCCTTGGGCGTACCGCGCGCAATCACCTGACCAAAGTCCATCACCGTGATAAATTTGCAGATTCCCATCACCACCCGCATTTGATGTTCGATCAGCAGAATGGTCAGGTCAAACCGGTCATGAATAAAGTGAATCAAATCCATCAATTCCAGAATTTCGCGCGGGTTCATCCCGGCTGCCGGTTCATCCAGCAGTAATAACTGCGGTTCACACGCCAATGCTCGGGCAATTTCAACCCGTCGTTGTTGGCCGTAAGGCAAATTTTTGGCAATTTCGTTTTGCAGGTTTTCCAAACCAAAAATTGCCAGAAATTCCTGTGCCTTTTCGGTCAATTCTTTTTCATTAACTTCAAACTTGCGGTTATGAAGGATGCCATCCGCCATGCCGTATTTGGAATGCGGGTGATAGGCGATTCGCACATTATCTAGAACGGTCAGGTTAGAAAACAAGCGGATGTTTTGAAAAGTTCGCGCAATTCCCAAGCGGGTAATTTCAAACGGCTCTAATCCGACAATTGAAGAATTGTTGAAGATAATATCACCGGCGGTCGGTTCGTAAATACCGGTGATCAGATTAAAAACCGTGGTTTTTCCAGCGCCGTTCGGGCCGATTAATCCGTTCAAATCGCCTTTTCTTAGGGTCAGGTCAAAATTCCGCACCGCCCCCAAACCGCCAAAGAATTTGGTTAGATCGCTGATTTCGAGGATTGTTGAAATGCTGGTCATCATCAAAGTCTCCTCAGGCTTCACTGGCCGCTACTTCGGGTTTCTCAACCACAGAGATTTCTCGCGGTAGTACATCCTTATGTTTCAAAAATCCCCACTCAATATTCCCCAGCAAACCCTGCGGGCGAATCAGCATTAATAGCAACAATGTGATGGGATACAAGACAAACCGCCAGGTAGGCGCTTCGGTACCCATTTGGCTGAGCAATACCCGTAGCAACCCTTCCAGGAAAAAGATCCAGCCAAAGGATGCTGCAATTGTACCGGTCATGCTGCCCAACCCGCCAAACACCACGATGATTAATGGATTGAAACTTTGTAAAAAGCCAAAAGTCCCTGGGCTGAGAAAACCGATGAAGTGGGCATACACCGCCCCGCCGATCCCGGCGAAGAAACTGCCCACCACAAATGCTAATAATTTGGAACCGGCCACATCAATTCCCATCGCCTTGGCTGCAACCTCATCTTCCCGAACGGAGATGATCGCCCGTCCCGTACTGGATTGGATTAAATTCCGCATAATAATGATCACAGCCATCATAAAGAAAAACGCCCAGAACCATGTGGTCAATTTCGGAATACCCACCATGCCGCGCCCGCCTTTCATTTCGGGGAAAGGCAGAATGGTATCCGAGTTGATCATCAACACATTGACCACAATCGTAAAACCCAGGGTCGCAATCCCAAAGTAATCCGATCCCAACGTCAAGACGGGCAGACCGAACAGGAAACTGACTTCCGCCGCAAAGATACCGGCAAACACAACCGCGAGGAAGAAAACTATTTGCAAGGCAAACGGAGAATTGAGAACGCCCGGATTCAGGTTGGTGCCAAGTAACGGCTCAAGCATAGGATTGAGGGCGTTACCAATGTAAACCGCCACTGTTGCCGCCAGAATAGCGCCAATCAGATAAAGCGTGAAAGACGAAAGCACCGGCACACCCCGAAAGCGTTTCAACCAGCGTCCAATATAAATGAGCGCTAGTCCGCCCAGAATTGTCCCAAATCCTACGACTAACAGACCTCTCGCATCTCCGTTCACCCACCGGTACGTAATATCCGCCGCGGTATAAGCTCCAATTCCATAAAAACCCCATTGCCCAAGGCTGAATTGCCCGTTGAAACCGTAAATCAAATTCAAACCAAGGGCAACCATCGTCATCGCACAAGCCTGAAACAGCAAACCGCTATCGAAATTGGTTAAGAGCTGAAAGCCGCCCCAATCCGTCAAGGCCAGTTGCACTACCCCAAAGGCCGCTAAAACCCCAATAATCTTAACCCAGCGGTTTGGACGTGCCAGCACCCACAATAAACCGTACAAATAAGCCAGAATTCCAACAATTTTTACGATTGAACCCAAAAGAAATCCAAGTTCCATCAGGGCTCTCCTTTAGACTTTCTCTTTTTCCGGTTCGCCGAAGATACCGGTCGGTCGGATGAGAAGCACAATGATTAAGATGCTAAAAGCAACCGCGTCGCGCATCGGGGTTGAAATGTACCCCATCGTCATTGCCTCAGCCTGCCCCATAATCAAAGCGCCAACAAAAGCGCCAGGAATGCTGCCAATACCTCCTAAAACGGCTGCCACAAAGGCTTTCAAGCCCGGCAAAATACCCAACTGTGTCCAGATTGAGCTATACGCAATCGCATATAAAACCCCACCCAGGCCGGCAAAAGCAGCCCCAATTGCAAAGGTAAAAGAGATCACCGAATCAACATTGATACCCATCAATCGGGCTGCCGGCTTATCGTAAGAAGAGGCGCGCATGGCAATGCCGATTTTGGTGCGCTTCACTAAAAATTGCAAAAAGATCTGTACCAGAATAGACGCAATAATGATAATCACCAAAATATTCGAGAAAGTGATCGCCCCATCCGGCGGCGCTTCCCCCGGTTTAATCAGATGAATGCCATCCTTGATATACCAGGCTACCACTTCAAAAGGCCGTTCATAAGGGATAAAACGAGGCGAAAAAACAAAATTCAAAGCCCCAAAATATTCCAAAAAGAATGAAACACCGATTGCTGTAATCAAAGCCGCAATCCGCGGAGCATCCCGCAGAGGTTTATAAGCAACCCGCTCGATCGTAACTGCCAGAGCGGAACAAATCACCATCGAAAGCAGAATAACAGTGATGGAACCAATCACCACACCCACACCCGGCGATATTTGCGGAAAAGCCGCCAGTGGCCATTGATGAAGCCGAAAACGGGCTACTGCAAAATAAGACACAAAAGCTCCGACCATGAAAACATCGCCATGGGCAAAATTAATCAATTTGACAATTCCATAAACCATCGTGTAGCCCAAAGCAATCATGGCATACACAAAACCCAATTGCAGCCCGCTAATAAAAAATTGAGCAAACAAAGTAGGCTGTCGAATGAGGTTGCTGATTAAAATTCCTGCCACGAGAATAGCCAGCACAATAAAAAATCCCTGACCAACCCACGCCAGCGGGGGTCGCTTTTTCTTTTTTGGGGCTGTAATCATCACTTGAGATGAACCGCTCAACTGCTGCATCGGCCGAGCACCTCCAAATTAGGAATTTCGGTTTATAACGAATACAAGGATAAAGAGCTCCGCCAAACCAAAATTGGAGGGCAACGCTCAGCTGCCCTCCATGGCTTGGTCAGAAGGTTGAATTAGGGGTTGACAATGGTCTCGAATTTTACCCCGTCGGGTTTGACTGCAAGCAAAGCCGCCGACTTGATTGGATTGTGATTGGCATCAAAGGTGATCGTACCGGAAACACCCTTGTAGGTAATTTTCTCCAATGTATCCTTGACTTTGGCGGTATCGGTCGTACCGGCATCATTAATGGCCTGCAGCAACACGTTGGCGGCATCGTAAGCCAGAGCAGCCAGCGCATCCGGAACTTTGGGATTGCCGCTTTCATCTTTGTATTTTTCGCCATAGGCTTTCAGGAAGTTGACCACTTCGGGGCGCGGATCATCCGGCGAATAGTGATTGGTGAAGTAACCGCCAGCCGCAGCGGCCAAATCCAGATCCGGGGAATCCCAGCCATCTCCACCGATGAAGGGTGTATTGATCCCTTTCTCTTTGGCCTGTTTGGCTACCAGATTGACAATGTTGTAATAATCCGGCAGATAGACCACATCCGGTTTGGCTTCAGCAATCTTGCCCAGGATAACCGAGAAATCGGTGTCAGTGGCCGTGTACGATTCGGTACCAACCACTTTACCACCCATCATTTCAAAGTTCTTGGCAAATTCCGTAGCCAGACCCTTCACATAGTCATTGGCCTGATCCAGCATCACAAAGGCAGTCTTTGCACCCAACTTATCGATAGCAAATTTAGCGCCAACATACCCCTGGAAGGGATCAATGAAGCAGGCGCGGAAGATATAGGGCTTCACATTCCCATTGGTATCCACGGTGACCTGTTCATTGGTGGAAGTGGGGCTGATTTGAAGAACACCCTTGGAATTGGCAATTTCGGAAACCGGAATGGATGCTTTGGAGCACACTTCACCAATGATGAACTTGACGCCATCCTGATCAATGACCTTATTGGCAGCATTGACCGCCGGATCGGGGGTGCATTGGCTGTCCTCTACAATTGGGACAATCTTCATGCCCAACACGCCGCCCTTGGCGTTCCATTCGTCAATTGCCATCAAGGCGCCATCGCGAGTGGAAACCCCAAAGGTCGGAACCGGACCGGACAACGGCGCCAAAATTGCCACCTTCAATTCTTTCTGCTGGCCGCCGGTGCTGCCGCCCTGAGCGCATGCCGAAAGGATCAGAGCAGCCACAATCAATAAACTGAAAAATTTTACGAAACGCATTTTCTCCTCCATAATTTGGCAAATGAACGATGAAAATTATTAGATTTTTATCCCCCGTCGGGCACCAGAACCAGTCTGAGCCTGTGATTCTCCCTTTTTCTTATGTGGAACAATATCACCTCCTTCCCAAAAGGCAATTTCTTACATATAAATGATGAAAAAAGAGGGAATTAATCGAAATCAGCAATTTCGATATTGCATGAAATTGCATAGTGCATATAATAGAGAATCATGCTCAAATTGTCAAGTGTTTAACTTCCTCTAATTTTTGGGGCATTGCTTGACATTTACACTCACAAATTGTAAGATTGTCCTGTAACCTATTCCCCTTTTTATTCCAACCTAAATAGAGGGAGACTGCAAGTTATGTTGCGGAAAAAAATTGCCCAACCCAATGTGGTCATTATTTTATTTATCATTCAGTTTTTTCCTATTTTACTTCTCCCCCCAGATTCCTATTCGCCTTCCACTCAGGAATGGTGGCTTCCATTCTTGCTGGCAATTTTGGCATTAATCGCCGCGATTCAGTTAGTATTTCGCGGGGCAGTTCAATCCTGGCCGTGGTACCTGCTTTCCTTTGCTCATGGGTTCAACATCATTAGCCGCCTTATGCTGCTCATGCCGCGCGCTTCCATCCTTGTGGACGGGACAGTTCGTTTGAATGTCTCGTACGTTTCGTTGACTTTAATCAGTATTTTCCTCTCAGCCCTGTATTTGCTCTATACGGATCTACCGGAAGTCCGTATCAGTCTCATCAATCGCCGTCCCGCCTCCAACGGATAAATCAACGAAACGGATAAATAAATGGGTGCCCCGTTGCGCTGTACACTTCGCACGGGGCACCCGACTTAAGATTGGGATGACTTCACCCTACATCTTCCATCCCATCCGAGTCTGCATTCATCAATCCCAAAAAAACATCCACCACTTTCGGGTCAAAATCGGTGCCGGCGCAGCGTTTTAACTCTGCCAGTGCATCCCGAAATGACAAAGCCGGCCGATAAACGCGATCGGTCGTCATCGCCCCAAACGCATCTACGACCGCCAGAATCCGAGCGCCTAAGGGAATACTGTCTCCGCTCAATCCATAAGGATAGCCGGAGCCGTCATATCGTTCATGATGAGCCAGCACCAGTCTCGCCACCTCACTCAGCCCATGCACCAGACGCAGAATTCTTGCCCCTATTTCCGGATGTTGACGCATGATCGCCCATTCGCGCTCGGTTAGCGGTCCGGGCTTATGTAGGATTTGATCCGGAATCCCAATTTTTCCGATATCGTGTAAGAGGGCTGCTCTCCGAACATCCTGAACTTCACGAAAAGTACAACCCATTCGTAAAGCGACTTGCTCAGCCATGCGGGTTACTCTTCGACAATGCGAGCCGGTGGAAAAATCTCTGGATTCTTGCGCTTTAGCCAATGCCAGCACAATTTCTACGGCCGATTCTTCCTCCGTCAGAGCCAGCCCCTCCCGCTGAATGGCTTGAGCGGCCTGTTCGGCAAACATCATCGCCAGCGGCAGTCGCTGCTCAATGGAATGAAAGCGGTCAAAGCACAAACCAAAAATCCCAACCGGTTCGGTCTCTAACCTCATTGGGAAAAGTACCAGATTTTCATTGGCTTGCAATTTCAACATGCGCCGTTCTTCCGCACCTAAAAAAGCATCTCGATAACCAATCAGGACCGGTCCATCGCTGAGAATAACTTTTTGAAGAAAATGATTCAAACGTGGATAATTGCGTAAGACCCCGTTAGAACGGCTCAACAAGGTTTGAGCCTGATAAAATGCCTGTCGGTGAAAAGTGCCGTCTGCGCACAACACCAAAACTTGAGAATGTTTGACATCCAGTAACTCAACTGCCTTAACCGCAATTTCATGAAGCAAACTGGACGATCCTTCAACCTGCAACCATTGTGCAGCCAGATCGCCCGACTCCCCCCACGCCTCTGTGACAAGAGGGGTTTTGAATTTTCCCAGGCGGTTAAGGATATCCCCGCCAAAAAAGAGATTCCCTGTAATCATGGAGTCCATTCCTTGTAAGCAGAAACGCACGCTTCGATGCACGGTCAGGGAAACAGTTTCCAGTATCCCCATCAATGGTTAAGAATAATAAACCTCTAATCCCCACACACTGCCGCCTGAACGGAGCGGTTAGCGTTGTATCCACTCAACTGAGAAGCGAAATCAGCCAGAGAAGTTGCCCGAATTGCTACCAAACGAGAGCGATCCTCGCTGCTGAGATGAAACGCCTCACCGCCAAAACCGGCTGCGAGCGCTTTTGCTGGATTGCTGAGAAGCAATTGCCGAAACTGAGCGCTGATCACCGCTGCGGTCAGGATGCGGCCATATTCTTCTGAAACATCTCGATAAGCGGGTTTTCTTGTATCCATGAGTGTAGGTGTCATCGTTAAGTCTCCTTTCTCGAATTTCGCTCAAACGGCCCGCCGACTGACCATAATAACCAGAAAGCGCCCAGCGCAATGAACACATCACCCGCACTGAAGGCAACCCGATAATACGGGCTGTCCGGCGTTCGAAATCGGTCGGAAAGAAATTCGAGTTTGGTTTGTTCAACCGGGAGCACAATATCCTTCCCTGTTCCTAACCGCTCACCGACCACCCAACCGGCTGTGGCGGAGTCCCCGCGCAGCCATTGAACAGTCTCCGGGCTGATCGGCATAAAGCCGCCATTGATGCTGATGACCAACAAGTTGAGCGCCAGACCGCTGGTCAGCAGCCAGAAACCGGGAACCTTCCGATTGAACCATGCAAAAATGAGTAATATGAATTGTGAAAGTACTAAACTGATGCTTGCTACCTCATCCGGGCAAATTGCGCTGGTAAGGGGAAATCCAAAGGCGAGCCATTGCAGGATGAGCGCCACCACCACCATCCACCCCCATTGAAAGGGAAATGGACGGTACGAGCGGTTGCCTATTTTTGCTCGAATTAGCCCGAGAGTCAGGCCTGCGATGACGGCTGTGAGAAGGATCATTCAAGCAAAAAGGTTTCGGGGCAAATTACCAGCCGGGGAAGTTGATGATGTTGTTGATAATTCCGCCACCCGCTTCCGGCGCTCCGGAACCCAGCACGAACAGGGCAACCGTCAGAACGAACCACACAACACGAGAATTGATCTTTTTCATTTCAGCCTCTCCTTTTTATTTGTGTTTGGATAAATCCAGTTTAATCAGGGGTAGGCTTCCAAAGAGGCTTCCGTAAACCGGTTTTGAGGCTGTTTTTGGAGGTTTTAACGTTAACAATTTGTTAACGTTTGATTAAGGAGCCCTCAACTGTCAGGTTCTGTCTTGCGGCGGCTGCGGGTCAATAAATCAAACAGCGAGATCGTTTGGGGACTCGGCTGACTTCCCAATTCTTTTTCCAACCGGTAACTCAACATCTGATATTGCTTGATTACCATGTTCATATTCCCCATGCTGGCATAACAACGCATGATTAACTGGTGGACACTTTCATTGATGGGATCAAATTGAAGGTATTGATTTGCAAATACCAGCGATTCCACCGGTTGTAAAGTTTCTAAATACAACTCAGCCAATCGTTTCAGAGCGGTGATGTACTTTTGGTGGAGGCGCTCCCTCTCCACCAGAACCCATTCCTCGGTGATTTCTGGCAAGAATTCGCCTTTGTAGAGTTCAACCGCCCGGCGGTAATGCTGGATTTCCTGCTCTGGTTTACGGGCTAGCCCGGCAAGTTGAATTTCGCGGTTAAAGGTCTCAAAATCCGCCTCATAATCCATCGCGCGGTTAAAGTAATAAATATCATCCTCGAAGACAACCACATCCTTCCCGGCGGCGTGCCGCAAACGGTAAATGGTATTCTTAAAACGAATCTTCAACTCCCCCGCACTGATATCCGGCCAAAAGATCAATCCAACCTGTTCTTTAGTTAACCCTTCGGGGTGAAGCATCAATAACAGCATCAAGTCGCGAGCCGTCTGAGAACGCCACTCCATTCCCGTAATGATGTGATCTCCGAGCGAAATCTGGATTCTGCCCAGCGTCAAAATAGTCAGTTCCGGCGGAGATACCGGCACTTCCTGTGATTTCTGGCGGAGTTGTTTTCGGGCATTGGGTAAATGGCGGTTATGCTGCCGAATTACTTTAAGAAAAGGCGCTGATAGGACGCGTATGTCTTCTGATAAGCCCACCTCATCTTGAAAGATTCTGCCGAGCGGTTCTCCGCTGCTGCCAATCAAGTGATGAAACTTGACATCCTGCGCCACCGGTAACAATAATTCCAGGTATTTTCTTAATTCCGATTCATTTCTCAACCGGGCATACACCGCCAGCAACAACATCCGACAACGAATGGCCTCCACATGATGTCTTTCCAGAGAGAAATAATTTTCTGCTTCTTCAAGGTTGCGGCGCGCCGTATCCCAATCTTCTTTGAGGATTGCAATTTTCCCCGAAATCCACTTACACAACGCTTCCTCGTATAAAGAGCCTGCATCCGCCGCTGACTGCCACGCAGCAATCAGGCCATTTTCCGCTTCTTGAATTTGTTCTCGGATCAAGAGTAAATCACTTTTGGCAAGGGTCAAATAAAAGCGGAGAAATTGGTCTTCAATCTGCTGAGTTAATGGTGTGGCTTTTTGGTAGGCTTGTTCCGCTTCTCTTAAAGCGCCCACATCCTTGAACAAATCTCCAAGGCTGGTTAGCGCATAGGCTTCCAACCGGCTATAGCCCCCCAGTCTGGCATACTGGATCGCTTTTTCAAGTTCTTCGAGGGCAGATTCATACAATCCCGCCAGCGAATGAAGGACACCGAGATTGTTCAGTAAATTGGCCTGCCAGATGATATTACCACTGCTCTGGTAATAGAATAATGCGTCTTTATAGATTTTTTCGGCATGCTCCAGGTTTCCAAGATAGCGGTACACCATCGCAATTTCCATGGCAACCTTGGCAGCCGATTCCTCATCACCCAAATCAAAGAAAATATCCCTTGCGCGAATGAGCCAGGTCAACGATTCGTTGATTTTGCCGAGATAATGCAAGACCGTCCCCTTGGCATGTAAAGCAGTGGCAAATAACTGCCTTTCACCCGGTATTTGAGTTAATACATCCAGAGCTTTTTCGGCATCCTCCAACGCATGAATGTAATCACCCTGCATCCGATAAGCCCCTGAACGGCGAATCAATGTGTGACCATATAGAGCAGGTTCATCTTCTTTGCACAAACCTAACGAAAGATTGAACGACTCAATTCCGCTGCGAACATCCCCAAGCATCACCCGAACCACGCCTTGAAGCGAGAGCAGTAAGGGGGAACGCTCAATGTACAGGGAAGGTAAATCCTCCAGCCAGGATTGCAGCGTGAGAATCCTGCCCCTGGAAACCATAATAGCCCCGGCGCGTTCAATCAATCGTGCTTTGGCTTCTTTATCTCCCAGCCGCTCGTAGATATGGTAAGCCCGCTCCCACTCGCCTACTTCCTGATAATATCCTGACAGCCGGTCAAGGATCCTTTGAGCTTCTTCCGGGTTTTCTTTAAGCAACCGATTTTGAAGAAAGTCGCGAAATAAGTGATGATAGCGCAGCCAGATTCGGTCTTCTTCGATAACCGGCAAGACAAACAAATTGTTCCGCTGCACTTCATCCATTAATGACTGCCAGTCTGCATGAAGGTTCAAACCCTTTCCCAAAACCTCCTCGCAAATCCGCGTATCGAATTCTTCGAAGAGTGAGGTTCGATATAAAAATTTCTTCAATTCATCTCTTTGTTGTTCTAACACTTGCTGGGCAAGGTAATCGTAGATGCTGACACCCGATACTTTTTTTGCCTGAAAGCGGGTGCTTAATTGACCATTTTCTACTTGAGTAGAAAGAATTAAGCCGGTAATCCATCCTTCGGTCAAGCGGGAAAGGTCTTCCACTTGTTGTTCAGATAACGTAATACCGAAATTTTGCAAGTATAAATTTCGGATTTCTTCGGGTTGAAATGCCAGTTCCTCAAAACCAATGCCGCCGACCATTGACCGGGCGACCAGCAGCGGCATATCCGCCAGCGGAAGCAACCGTCGTGAGGAAATGAACACATGACAGTTTTCATCGGCTAAAAGCAAGAAACGATTTATAAAATAATTAATTTCTTGCACATTTTCAACCAGATGATAATCGTCAATGACCAGAATGAAGTGTTCGTCTATGGTCTCATAAATATCATTGACAATTAATGAAACCAGCGTTTCCAGATTCAGTCGTTCCTGTGGCATACCATTCAGCGCCGGAATACTGTTTCTGCCAAATTGGGGAAAAACCGATTGAAGAGCCGCAATAAAAGCGGCGACAAACCGCTGCGGTTCAGCATCCATGGCATCCAGGGATAACCAGCAAACCGGCATGGGATTTTGATGAGCAAAATCAACTAGAAGCGATGTCTTTCCATACCCGGCAGGGGCGGCAACAATCACCAATCGGTTTTCGCTCAGGTCATCCAAATAGGAAATTAGCCGTTGCCGGGTAAGAAGATCCGCCCGGCGGCGCGGGAGAATGACCTTGGTTCGTGTAATGGGTATGGAAAGTTCTGCCATGTCGGTTCCAAAAAAGAAAAATCAAGCCCTAAGTCAAGGTCAAAGAAACCCGATTCTTCGTCCCTGATCGCACCTTTTTAAGATAAGTCTATCCTCTTTTATAAATTTTTTACCGGAATCGGTATTATCATAACAAAAATTTCATTCAATGAATACCACCATTCGTCACCATTGATTAATTCCGGTGATGGTATGATTATGCGTGAAGATCCATCTTTTCGAAAATCTCAACTGAATCCAATTTCATTCTCAGGACGCAACTTATGGAATACAAATTTTTAGGCAAAACCGGTGTGAAGGTTTCTTCGTTATGTTTTGGCACAATGTCCTTTGGAGGTGACGCCGACCGCGACACCTCTATCCAACTGTATCAAATGTGCCGGGATGCAGGAATCAACTTCTTTGATTGCGCTAATGTCTACGCTGGCGGCAAGTCCGAAGAAATTTTGGGCGATTTAATTCACAATCACCGCGATGAGGTGGTTATCACCAGCAAAGTTTACTTTCCCACCGGTGAAGATGTCAACGCTCGTGGGGCGTCCCGAAGGCACATCCTGCGCTCGGTGGAAGCATCCTTGAGACGCCTCAAAACCGATTGGATTGACATTTACTTCATCCACCACTTTGACGACTTCACCGATCTAGAACAAACCCTGCGCGCACTCGATGATTTGGTTCGGCAGGGAAAAATTTTATACCCGGCCGCCAGTAATTTTGCTGCCTGGCAGATTATGAAAGCGCTGGGCGTTTCCCGCCACAACGGCTGGGCTGCCATTGAAGTCATTCAGCCCATGTACAACCTTGCTAAAAGGCAGGCTGAAGTCGAAATTCTACCGATGGCTCAATCTGAACGCCTGGCTGTAATTCCGTACAGCCCTTTGGGCGGCGGGTTATTAACCGGGAAATATGGGGCAAGCAAAAAACCCGAAAGCGGCCGGTTGGTTGAAAACAAAATGTATCAAACCCGCTACGGCGATCCGGCGCTGTATGTTCTGGCAGAGCGTTTCAGCGAGCTGGCAAGGTTGCATGGCTACCAGCCCGCTCCTTTGGCGGTTGCCTGGGTAGCAAGTCACCCGGCCGTGACCGCGCCCATCATTGGTGCGCGCAACCCCGACCAGTTAAGACAAATTCTTCAATGTCTCGAAATTCAAATGACTCCCGAATTACGAAACGAAATTTCCGGGTTATCTCCCGAACCGCCTCCCGCCACAGACCGGAACGAGGAGAGAACTCCCTTTCAATATGGCTCTCGTTAGAATTACGCCGCCCATTTACCCGAGGCTTTCGTGATAAATGGGCGGACTAAACTGACCATCAATCGCTGAACATTTCCAAAACCGTTTGCTTACCGGAGAGATCGGTGCGAAACACAAATATTATTCCCCCCGATTCAAGCAGAATCCGAAAACCGGGCGTAATGACCAGGTTGCAGTTCATACCCGGCTGCTCCAGACCCAGGCAGCTGTCCGGCCAATCCACTTTTTCGATGGAAACCCAGCGCACAAATTCCGGGTTGACATTTAATCGGTTCGCTAAAACCGATTGGGCGGCTTTCAGGGCAATTGGCACAATTCGCAGGCGTTCCCCGCTTTGATCGCTGCGAAACTCATACTGAGCGCCGTCCACTGAGATGATTCCCTGATAGCCCTTAATCAACACCTGAGCGCATTGTTCATCAACTGCTGGGAAGCCAAGACAAGTGTCTGAATAATCCAACTCGGTTATCGTATTAAATTCAATCTGATCGGACTCCACTTTCATATTCCGGCTGAGTGAATCCACCACCCCTACCGGTAATTCCATCCTGATCCGTTCAGGGGTGGAATTTTGCCCGTTACAGGCGGTAAGCACAAGGTCAAACGCCAGTAGAGCAATAATCAACTTTCTCATCAAACATCTTCTCCTTGATACAGGTTTATAATCATCGTTTAGCAATACCCCAATTTTAGTCACTTTTTGCGGATTGCGTTTAAAATAACTTTTCAATTACGATGGATGATTACCGGATGGAATGGAAATCGAATGGTCAATATTAAGCACATCCATGAAATCCGCCCTCGGTTGGATGACGAGTTTAACCCAGGCGCATTCATACCCCGCACGCCGGCTATCGCCGAAGCCTACCGCTGGGGAAAAGAACTTCACGCCGGACAATTACGCCTGAGTGGTGAGCCTTACTTTGAAACCCACTGCGCCTGGGTAGCCGCCTTTGTGGACAAACTGGTTGCCAACGAAGCCTGGACAATCGCCGCCCTTTTACATGATAGCGTTGAGGATCAGGGAGAAAGCCTGGAACGGATCAGGCAACACTTTCCCGGGCGATTGGGAGAAGAAATAGCCTATATTGTAGACGGGGTTACCAAAATCAGCGCACCGCGCGATGGACGTTCCCGGGAAATAGAGACCCTCCGAAAGATTGCACAGTATGGCGACCCCGGCGTGTTTCTGGTTAAACTGGCTGACAAAAGCCACAATCTACTCACCCTTCATCACATGCCTGTCCACAAACGGCAGCAAAAAGCCACCGAGGCGATTCGCGCTTACGGTAAACTGGCAGGCATCCTGAACTGTTACCGTTGGAGACGCTGGATTGAAGATCTTGCCTTCCCGTTTGCCGAGCCAGAGACTTACGCGACGGTTAAGTCCATGATTGACGCGGATCCGCGTCTCGACCTGAACTTCATCAATCCGATGATGGAACAACTCGGCGCTATTATGGAAAAATCCGGTATATCCGGCTCGATTGAAATCATTGTCAATGGTTACTGGCAATCCTGGCAAAAACTGCGCCGCATGGCTCGCGCACGCAAAACTTCCATGAATTCCTTCAGGGATGTCAACGACATCATCAGTTTCCGGATGGT
The DNA here is from genome assembly GCA_938040735.1 of uncultured Bellilinea sp. Classification (GTDB taxonomy): domain Bacteria; phylum Chloroflexota; class Anaerolineae; order Anaerolineales; family Anaerolineaceae; genus Bellilinea. The sequence continues at coordinate 83,665 of CALHYE010000002.1, read as the reverse complement.
AATTGAAGAAGATGATGAAGCCGCCTGTTACCAGCTGCTACCGCGGGTCAACCGCTTTTTAGGTCCCTATCTGGATCAAAACCGATTCGATGATTATATCGCCTGTCCTCAAAACGGTTACCGCGCTTTACAAATTACAGCCTGGCTGCCAGATTTAGGGGCTGTGGAAGTCGCTATTGCAACTCGCGACATGGAAGGTGAAAATCACTGGGGTGTTGTTTATGCTATCCAGAAGGGGAAAGATATCAGCCACTACCGGCCTGTCGAAATTTTGACCCCCACTGGCGGGGCGCGCTTTCTGCCCGAAGGTTCTACTGTGCTGGATGCGGTGGCCTCCATTCAACAGGAATTTCTGCTCGATAAAATCAGCGCCGTCAAGGTCAACGGAGCCCTTGTCCGTCTCTCTGACCGTGTTCATTCGGGAGATGTAGTGGAAGTCATCACAGATGGTACCCGCCAACCCCCCAGCGAAGAATGGCTTGCCTACGCCAACAATTCCACCACCCGCTTGCTGCGCTCCGTGTTGGTCACCGAAGCGCTGAAAAAGAGCGCCGAAAAAGGACGCCAATTGATCAAACCGATTTTGGTCAATCAGGGCATCCTTTCTTTGGAAGATGTACAGGTTCTTGATCCGGTTCGATTTGTCATTCTATTGGAAAATCTGGCGGCATCCAGTCTGGAAGATTTGTACGCTTCGGTTGGATCGGGCGCCATTCGTGAATTGGATTTTGCCGATGCGCTCATCAATGCCGGCATTACTCAACACAACTTGAATTGGACGACCATTTCCATTACCGGTACCAAAAATGCCAATCGGCCGGGGGTGCTGGCCCGCATTGCCCATTTGGTATCTCAGGCTGGCGGGAATATCCTCCGTTCCATCAACGATACCCAGCCGGACGGCAGTTTTTATATCCGCCTGGTCATCAAAAATTTGACCTCAACGAAACGGGAAGCCTTGCGCCTGGCTTTTCTGAATGCCGACATCGAAATTGCCTCGCTGGAGGTTGCCTGAGGGTTATGAACATTGCCATCCTGTCGGATACCCATAACCATCTGGCTAACCTGCAAAAGGCAATGCGAATCATCGAGAATGAGGACATCCAGGCCATTATTCATTGCGGAGATGTAACAACTGCTGAAACAGTCTCCTTCCTGTCTCCCTATAAAGTCATTTTGGCATACGGTAACGGCGATTTTGCCAGCGGCGAAATCCGCGATACTTTGCTGAGGATGAACCCCAACTCCTTTGCCGCTGCAGTTTTTGAAGGAGAAATAGACGATTTGCGGGTAGCGGTCACCCATGGTCACCATGTCTCCAGGTTGCAGAAATTACTGGAGAGCCAGCAGTTCGATTTTATATTTTTTGGCCACAGCCACCGCCGTGAAGAAAGCCTGCATGGCCGTACCCGCCTGATCAACCCCGGGGCAATCGGCGGTTTGCGAAAAGAAGAACGATCGTTCTGCATATTGGATACCCAAACCCGGCAAATTCGTTTTATTCTTTTAGAATGACTCGACCTCAAGAGATTTCGACTATAATTTTGACTGATGAAGACTATGATTACTCCTCTCGTGATCGCAATTGCCGGCGGCTCCGGTTCCGGAAAGACGACTGTTGCAACTGAAATCCTCAAACGAGTTGGTTCGCACCGTATTGCTTACCTCCCCCATGATGCCTATTACCGCGATTTGAAAGACCTCCCGCGAGCGCAGCGTGATTTGGTCAATTTTGACCACCCCAATTCACTGGAAACCTCCTTGATGATCGAACACATCCGGAAGTTAAAGGAATGGGAGGCCATTGAACTGCCGGTTTATGATTTCACGACCCACACCCGCACTAACCGAACCATTCGGATTGAACCGCAGCGGGTAATTCTGGTAGAAGGCATCCTCATTTTTGCCGAACCGGCCCTCCGTGAATTGTTTGATGTAAAAATTTTCGTGGATACCGACCCCGATCTACGCCTTATCCGCCGACTGGAGCGGGATATCCGAGAGCGCGGGCGCACGACCGAATCGGTCATCCGCCAGTATCTCAACACGGTGCGCCCCATGCACATGGAATTTGTCGAACCGTCCAAACGCTACGCCGATGTAATCATCCCGGAGGGTGGCTTTAACACGGTAGCATTGGACATGGTAATTTCCCGCATTGAAACTCTTTTGGAAAACAAAAACCAAAGCCCGGATGAATAAACAAACCCGCCTCAAAATTGCTCGCATCCTTGCCCTGATCTTCGTGGTGGGTTTGACGGTTCTCCTCTATCTCAACCGCGAAAAAGTCCGCGAATTAGAAGCCCTGGGCTACCCCGGTATTTTTCTGGTTTCCTTGCTGGCAAACGCAACATTAATTTTGCCCGTGCCGGGGGTTTTGTTCACATCGGCAATGGGGGCAGTGTTTAACCCCTTCTGGGTGGCTGTTGCGGCGGGTACGGGCGCTGCATTGGGGGAGCTTTCGGGTTATCTGGCCGGTTTTAGTGGACAAGGAATTGTCGAAAAAACCCAATGGAGTGATCGCTTTGAATTATGGATGCGTAAATACGGACCGATAACGATTTTAGTGCTTTCTTTTGTGCCTAATCCGCTCTTTGATGTTGCTGGTATTACTGCCGGTATCCTCAAAATGCCGCTCTGGCAGTTTTTGCTCTTCTCATGGATTGGTAAAGTATTGAAGATGCTTTTGTTCTCTTACGGCGGATCGTTTGTACTCAATTTGTTCCCTTTTTAGCATTCCCTCATACTTTTGGAGGCAGCCGTGACCCAAATGAGCCGTATAGATCGTTATCTGGAAGAACATCTTGACCAAAACATCTCGGAATTAAGTCGTCTTTGCGAACAACCCAGCGTTTCCGCCCAAAATTGGGGTATTGAAGAAACCGCCCAAATGGTGGAAAGGATGCTAAAAAAGCGGGGGTTTGAAACTCAGATCATCCCTACCGATGGCGCGCCCGTTGTTACCGCCTTTCGAGCGGGAAAATCGCCCCGCACGATCCTGTTTTACAATCATTACGATGTCCAGCCGCCGGAACCGCTCGAATTGTGGGACTCCCCGCCTTTCCAACCCACTCTGCGTGATGGAAAGTTGTTTGTGCGGGGTGTAAGCGATGATAAAGGTCACTTTGTCAGCCGGTTGTTTGCCATAGATGCTTTGCTTGCCGAACAGGGAGAGCTGCCCTGCAATGTCCGTTTTGTCGTCGAGGGTGAAGAGGAAGTTGGCAGTCCCCATCTCAAACCGTTTATGCAAAAGCACGCTGCCGAATTAAGCGCTGATGCCTGTATTTGGGAATTTGGCGGAGTAGATCACCGCGACGTCCCGCTTCAGTATTTGGGGCTGCGCGGATTGTGTTATGTAGAACTCAGCGTGGAAACCGCCAATCAGGATGTTCACTCTGGTTTGGGCGGTTCTATTTTTCCCAATGCCGCCTGGCGGCTGGTTTGGGCATTAAGTACCCTCAAATCTCCGGATGAAACTATTAACCTGCCCGGCTTTTACGATAAGGTCCGTCCACCATCCCAACGCGATCTTGAATTATTTGAATTAATGCCGGAAACCGCAGAGGAATACCGCAGCCGCTATGGGATCAAAGAATTTCTCAAAGGCATGACCGGCGGGGTAGAATTGCGAGTTGCCGAGAGTATGATGCCAACCTGCACGATTTGCGGATTGACTTCCGGCTATCAGGGAAGCGGCTCAAAAACCGTTTTGCCCGCCCGCGCCAGCGCAAAGGTAGATTTTCGACTGGTGCCGGATCAGACTCCCGAGGAGGTGCTGGGGCAATTACGCCAGCACCTGGATAATCAGGGCTTTCAAGATGTTCAAATCACCTACCTTGGCGGTGAGGCACCCGCGCGTACCGATCCGGATCATCCCTTTGTCAAATTAGTGGTCGAATCGGCTGCCGAAGTTTACGGACAACCGATGCAGATGATCCCGATGAGCGGCGGTTCAGGCCCAAACCACCTTTTCTTGGAAACCCTGCACTTGCCAATTGTCACTGCCGGGATCGGCTACCCCGGCTCGCAGGCACATGCTCCAAATGAAAATATCCGGCTGGATTTATATTTGAAGGGCGCTCAACATATTGCCCGCATTTTGGATTTGTACGGGCGGGAAAACGCATAGGGCCGAAGCATTTACTTACTCAGTGATCACTTCCATCGGGTCACCAGCCCGAACGTTTAATTGTTTCTGCGCATTGCCATTGACCACACAAACGCTCAAATAACCGGAACTGTCGAACATCGTGATAAGAGACCCGGCTGGCGCTTCCCCGAAGGTGCGCGCAAACCGCTCAATGGAGGCGCCGGAGATCACCACTTTGCGAATTCTCTCCTCGCCCACATCTTCCGTGGTAAGGTTGCTGATTAAGTTCCCAAACACATCAGCCATCAATACCTGCGCCTGCCAGCCGGTTGGCGTGCGGCGAGGTTTTGGAATGTCTATGCGCAAAAGCTCGCGGCTTTCCAGTCTGCTCCCCAGCTCATCCAGCGGTGTGCCATTTGCTAAATGAGCCGCACACGGCGCAAAGATATCCCTGCCATGAAAGGTGCGACTCACCTCTGGAAGCCAGAAACGCGGATTGTTCAACTCAACCGCATGTATCACATCCCCGGCTTTCTCTGCCCATTCAATCGGCAAGGTCAGCAATCCGTTATCCGGTGCGACAAAATAAAAATGACCGATTTTAGCCGCCACTGCTCTTCGTTGAGTGCCAACCCCCGGATCCACGACCACAACATGCACGCTTCCCTCAGGAAAATACCGGTAAGCCTGCCCCAGAATTAGAGCGCCTCGTAAAACATTTTGTGGTTCGATCCAGTGAGTGAGATCGGCAATTTGAACCTGAGGGGCAATCTTCCAGATCACCCCTTTCATGATGCCGACAAACGCATCCTGGTCACCAAAATCAGTCAACAGGGAAATAACACCCAAGTTAAGACCTCAATCTTCTATTTTCGTTCGTCCACATTTTTGGGGGCTTTCCTGCCGTTCCCTTTGAGCCGAATTTCTTCGCGCATTTTTTCGATTCGCCGCTGAAGATACGGAGAGAAAAATCCAAAATATCTTTCCTGCAATTCGGATATCATCCAATCCCGGCCCGTAATCGTTTTGCGGCAGTTGGCAGCCCCGCAGCGGCACTCAAATTCGTCGTAATCCGAGGAGTCGCTCATGGCATAATCAAAGCAGGCTTCCTCTCCAACTTCAATATCCCGCATGGCTACCAGAGAGATTGGGGAATCCAAACCGCAATTGGGATTGCAAGAATGGTTGAAATAATCGGCAGGTTCGCCATGGGTAACCGGCACCAGATACAAATCTTCGTGAATTTGAATGCCATGCGTCTGACGATCAACCGGCAGATACTGTAATTGTTCGCTGGTTACTACCTGCCCGCCCCACATCGCCAACAACTCACCCGCACTGATCGGTTCGATTGCAAATAAACCAAATCCCCCTTTTTCCGGACACGGACGCAACTCCAATTTTGGAGAGCAATATGAAAATGTTTGAATCTCCATTTTTCTCCTTCGAAGTGAAAATAGATATTTTATTATTAACCTCGCCGGAGACGCCCGGTCTTTGGTTAAATTGCCATGGTTATTCACCATGAGCCTGTCCCGGACAAGCCCAACAAGGGGTTTGTCCACAAAAAACACGCCATAACGACCGCCTTACCGCAATTCCTGTGATGATCTTATTCTGCGGCGCAATGTCGAGGCAAAAAAATTGGCTCCGCAAATCCGCTTAAAGGAAAAGCGGCGCCAAAAATCATCCAGCCGCCATGTGGCTGCCAGATTTTTCGTTACAGCATTCTTAAGGTGCGTAACGGACAGACGCATGCCTTGCCAGGGCAACTTTCGGGTCAGTGCAAACTCAAGCAGTTTGCCTGTAACCGGGCAAATGGATTAGAAACATTATAATCCTATTTTTCCTGAATGGAAGATTTTACCGGCATTTAATTTTATTTGAGCATAAATCCTGTGCGAGTTTCAACCTCCATGACGCCGGCGCAATTCTGTTTCAATTTCATCCAATCCAACTTGCTTGAATGAAAGCAGCACTAGTAAATGGTACAAAAGATCGCTGACCTCTTCCACAATCCGCTGATGGCCCTGGCCCTTTGCCGCCAGAATAACTTCAATGGCTTCTTCCCCCACTTTTTTGAGGATTTCATCTTCCCCGCTGGCAAATAGCTGGCAGGTATAGGACCCCTCTCGAGGGCTTTTTTGCCGTTCTTCAATGACATGGCTCAGTTCAATAAGAAATTGCATTATTCCCCGCTCTCCTTTTCGATTGGGTTATGAAAACAAGTTACCAATCCCGTATGGCATGCCGGACCCTTGCGCAACACTCTCACCAAAAGCGCGTCCCGGTCGCAATCCAACATCAACTCCACCACTTGCATCAGATTCCCCGAGGTTTCGCCTTTCTTCCACAAACGCTGCCGGCTGCGCGACCAGAAATGCACCAGTCCTGTGCTGCAGGTCAATTCAAATGCCTCGCGGTTCATCCATCCCAGCATTAACACCTGTTGACTAAAAGCATCCTGAATAATCGCAGGAATTAAGCCTTGTTCATTAAACTCTAGACCATTTTCTCCGTTCATCATCTTGTTCCTTTCTCCACCTGGCGGACAGGTATCCCTTGTTGAGACAAATAGTCCTTAAGTTCAGGGATACGGATGATCCCATCATGAAACAGGGTGGCTGCCAACGCTGCATCCGCACCACCCGCATCAAACACTTCAGCAAAATGATCCATTTGGCCTGCCCCGCCTGATGCAATGATCGGAACCGGCAAGTTTTGGCTAAAAGCGCGCGTCAATTCGATGTCATAACCGGCCCTTGTGCCATCCCGATCCATGCTGGTCAGGAGGATTTCGCCAGCGCCCAAACGGACGGCTTGCTGCGCCCACTCGAGCGCATCTAATCCCGTCGGAGTCCGGCCGCCGTCAACGACAACCTCCCAGCGAGGCGAATTGGTTCCATCTTTGATTCTCCTTACATCAACAGCCAGCACAACACACTGACTGCCAAACCGGTCTGCGCCTTCACTCAGGATTTGCGGATTGCGCACCGCAGCCGAATTGATGCTAATCTTATCCGCACCCGCCAGTAACAAACGACGCATATCCTCCACATTGCGCACCCCACCCCCCACCGTAAGAGGCATCCGAATTTCCTCTGCCACGCGAGAAACCAATTCCACCACCGTCTTACGCCCCTCCGGCGTTGCCTGGATATCTAAAAAGACCAGTTCATCCGCGCCCATCGCATCATACAGGGCTGCCTGCTGGAGTGGATCGCCGGCATCCCGCAGGGAAATAAAGTGAATCCCCTTCACCACTCGTCCATCTTTGATATCTAAACAAGGAATGATTCGTTTAGCCAGCATTCGCAATCTCCTTGAACACTTCGGTTAAGTTCAATTCACCGCTGTACAGAGCGCGGCCGATAATCACCCCTGCCAGTCCGCTACGTCTGGCAGCCTGAATATCCGCCATACGGCTGACTCCACCCGCCAGTATCGCTCGCAGTCTTGAGTCCCGTTGAAGCCAAACGGCTATCTCAGGATTAGCACCGTTCAACATGCCATCTCGCTCAACATCGGTCACAACCACCCAACGCAAACCTTCATCAGCCATTTGTTGAAGCCACTTTTCTGGCTGCATTTCTGCACTTTGCCGCCATCCGTGAGTTTGGATTTTCCCGGCGCGTAGATCGGCACTCACCGCAATGCGATCTGCCCCCCATCGTCGAATACTCTCAATCACCGCCTGCGGTTGTTCCACAGCCAGTGTGCCAAGAATAACCCGCTTGACTCCCATTGCTAACAGGCGCTCAATGGACTTCAGCGAGCGCAGGCCTCCCCCTACCTGAATTTTTCCATCAAATTCCGGGGTGATTTCCAAGATCTGAGCAAGGGCGGTTTCATTTCTCCTCGCCCGGCGTTCATCGCCAAAAGCCCCGTCTAAATTAACAACGTGCAGCCATTTTGCGCCAGCGCTGAAGAAGCGATAGGCTGCTTCGGCGGGATCATGACTGAATATTATCTGACGAGAGGGGTCTCCCAACTCCAATCGAACTACTTTTCCATCCCGTAGGTCAATCGCCGGGTAAATCGTAAAATCATTCATCTCCGTCTGCCTCATCTAGATGTTCACAAAATTTTTCAACAAAATTTCACCGGCAGCCTGGCTCTTTTCAGGATGAAATTGAACCCCAAATAGAGCCTCCTGACCGATGATGCTGCAAAAATCAACTGCATAATCAGTTGTGGCAAGCACAAATTCACCATTCTGCGGTTGGCAGTAATAACTGTGGTTAAAATAAACATAAAAACCGCTGGGAAGTCCCTTTGTTAGGGGTGAAACTTGCCGAATCCAAATTTGATTCCAGCCGGTATGCGGCACTTTGTAAGCCCGGAGAGATGGAAAACGCACAACCTGCCCCTTGAAGATAGCCAGGCCCGGGTATTGTCCCAATTCCTCGCTGATTTCCATTAAAGCTTGCATTCCCACACAAATCCCCAACAGCGGCCGCCCGCTTTGGATAAAGTCCTTCAACGCTTCCACCAAGTGATTTTGATTGAGGCCTTGCATAAATTCACCGAAAGCGCCCACCCCCGGTAAAATAATCCGATCGGCCCTTAAAACATCCTCTGCCTGAGAGGTCAGCCTGACCGGCACGCCAATTTTGGCCAAAGATCCGACCACTGAACGCAAATTGCCCGTCCCGGCATCTACCACCACAATCCTTTCAGACATTCAGCGCTCCTTTAGTGGAAGGTACCTCATCCAAACGGCGCGGCTCAAACCGGCTGGCAGCGCAAAGCGACCTGGCCAGCGCTTTAAAGACCGCCTCCACCTGATGATGCCCATCCCGACCGTATAAAACCTTGATATGCAAATTTGAACGGGAACGCAGCGCAAACGATTCGAGAAAATGCTCCCACAAACTCATTGGAATGCGGCCAACTTCATGAGCTGCCCAGCGGGCCTTTATCACGCTGTAGGGTCTGCCGGACAAGTCCACTACCACTCGCGCCAGACTGTCATCCATGGGCGCGTACTGTACGGCCATGCGCGCCAGACCCTTGCGTTCACCCAGCGCCCGATCAAACGCCTCCCCCAAAATCAACCCGCAATCCTCAACGGTATGGTGAAAATCAACCCCAAAATCTCCATTGGCTTGAATGCGCAAATCAAACAATCCGTGGAAAGCCAGTTGAGCCAGCATGTGATCGAAAAATCCTATGCCGGTTTGAATCTGGAACTGTCCAGATCCGTCCAGATTCAACTCTACCTGAATGGAAGTTTCGCGAGTCTGCCGGCTGAGCGAGGCCGTGCGCCCCTTGGGTTGCAATTCATTCATAATGAAGATTCCTCCAATTCCCTCAAAACTTGAAACAACAAATCATGCTGCTGGGGTAATCCAACGCTGATACGGATGTAATTTTGCAGCAAGGGTGTATCAAAATACCTCACAAAGATGCCTTTTTTCATCAACTCGGCTTTGACTGCCTTTGCAGAACGCCCCTTTACCCGGCACAAAATAAAATTTGCCTGCGAAGGAATTGGCTCTAGCCAGTCAACCTGATTGAGCAAATTGAACAGGCGAGAGCGTTCTGACCGGATTTTTTCCACCCGTTCCGTCAGGCAGGATAAATCCTGTAATGACGCAATTGCCGCCGCGCTGGCGGCCACATTGACATTGTAAGGCTGCTTCACCTTCCACAAGACCGGTAAAATCCACTGAGGAAAAACCCCATACCCCACCCGCAGCCCAGCCAGCCCGGCCCATTTGCTGAAAGTACGAAGCACAATCACATTCTCGCGTTCAAGCGGCCGACGAATTAGAGTGAATTGTTCGCCCAATTTTCCGCCATCGCTGAATTCGATATAGGCTTCATCCAGCACTACCAGCACATCCCACGAAAAAATTTCTTCCAGTTCCTCCCTTGTAAGCATTCTGCCATCCGGGTTGTTCGGGGAAGCCAACAGAACTGCCCGCGGTTTTTGCTGGCGCACAATCCGCCTCATTTCATCCAGATTCAGGCTGAAATCCGGGTGGCGCGGCGCTTCCAGGGCTCGACCACCATTGATCTTTGCATCGAAGGCATACATCCCAAAAGTTGGGGGGGCAACCAGCACCGCATCACCGGGCTTCAAGATGACTCGCAAAACCAAATCAATCAATTCGTCTGCGCCGGCTCCCGCCAGAATCTGCTCAACCGGAACCCCCAGAAAAGTAGCAATCGCTTGACGCAAAGCCCGGCTTTCCGGATCTGGATAAATGTTGCCCCATTGCAAATTGGCCATGGCTTCACGCGCCAACGGAGAGAGACCGTAGGGATTTTCATTCGCATCCAACTTGATAATATCCTCAGGCTTTCGGCCAACTTTTTGCGCAATGACTTCAAACGGCTCAATTGGAGTATAGGGCGCAACTTGCTCAAAACGATCAATGACATTTTTTTGAACTTCGTCAATCATTTTTTGCTCCAAGCATTTCTCCAAAAACAGCAGTCAGTACTGGCGGCTGATCCATCTGCAGCGCTTGAGTCATTCTTGCGCAGCGCGGGGGCTCCTCATCAAAAATATAGGTAACCGGGACGACGACCACGCCGCTCCCCCCGACCGCGCGAAGTTCATTAACCGCCCGGTAAATTTCATGTTTTTCGACCACCACATGCACGGCATACCAATCCCCATTGCCCCTTGGGGTGAAAACCGGCGAAATTGTCGGGCCCTGCAAACCATGCAAAGTACTGTGGTCAAAAATCCGTTGAGCAACCGCCTGCGCCGAAGGCCCGCGCATGTTGGCAAACACTGAGTAATTCGTACTTCCCCTTAGGTGAGCCTCAATCAATTCCAGCAGGTTGCGGGCAAGCGCTTGGGCTGGTTGACTGCCCTTCAGACGGCAAAAGTTTGCGATTAACGCTGCCTGAGAAGAGAGAATCTGTCCGCCTTCGACAACCTTCAAGCGGTTGTCTCGCAGAGTTTGCCCGGATGCCACCAGATCGCTGATCATGTCGGCGTATCCAATCGCGGGTGCGGTTTCCAATGTCCCTTCCGCAGAAATCAGGGTATAAGGGATTTGATGTTGGCTCAAAAACTGACCGGTTAAGCGGGAAAACTTGGTCGCCACCCGCAACGGACGTTCCAATTGGCGGGCATAAGTCTCCAATCCTTCCAGGGTATCGATCCCCTCCCAGCCCTCCGGGATAGCCAGGCTCAAAGTACACCCCCCAAAACCCAAAGCCTCATGCAGGATCAGAATTGAAGTCGGGTCTGGGGACTTTTCCATAACCATGTCCAGACCGGTAATGCCAAAGTCAACGCTCCCGTCGGCCACACTGGCAACAATATCGCCCGGTCTTTGAAAGAGGACTTTCAAATCCGGTAAATCCGGCAGGACTGCCTCATATTGGCGTGGATTAGGTTTATAAACACGCAAACCGCAGGATTCCAAAAAGTTCAGCGCTTCATCCGCTAAACGACCTTTGGATGGTAATGAAATCCGAAAAGTTTTCATATTTCTTCCTCGTATTCATAAAAATATAAAAAAACCCCCGCCGATTGGCGGAGGTTCGTTGTAAACTACAATACCTGACCTGACCACTCACCCAATCGGACAGCGGAGGTTGATAATCCAATGATGATGATGGCGAGATTTAGAGATTTGAGGATCAGGTTTCATGCAATTATTTTACTGACAGGGGACAGCAATTGTCAAGCAATTTGTTCGCAAGTTTTTAAGAAGGGTTCTACAAAAGCCGGTCTTTCTAATTTCAAGCAACTTTTTTGCCGGTTTTGCGTAAGTGAGTTAGAAATCAGAGAGGATTAAAGAAAATGGACAATCGCCCCGGCTGCTTATCAGGATTGTTGAAATTGTTTTTACTGGATCGCTTGTTTAACTGGCTGCAATCCCGATTTGGATGTGGGAGCGGCTCTTGTTTTGGCTGTGGCTGCGGAACGATCCTCTTAATCCTGTTCGTTCTGCTGGCGCTTTCAATTATTACCGGCACGGATTGGTTCCGCATCGGCTTTTAGGGACAATTTTTCAATTCTCCTAATGACGATCTTAAATTTCTAATACAATCGGTCATTTTGCCTCGAAACCCCTAATTTATGGCATGAGGGAGTAGAATCAAAGAGCCACCGAAGGGACTCGAACCCTTGACCAGACGTTTACGAAACGCCTGCTCTACCGTCTGAGCTACGGTGGCGTGGGGCAAATTATACCAGTACACCGTTTTTTCGGGCAAGGAATTTTTCCATGAACATCGCTATGATTTCGTACCATACCTGCCCATTGGCGACACTGGGTGGCAAAGATACGGGAGGGATGAATGTATATGTCGCCGAATTAACCCGCTTTTTGGGTAAAGCCGGGGTTCACGTGGATGTGTTCACCCGCTCTCAAGATGAGCATGTCCCTCATGTATTGCACAACCTGGGTTATGGCAACCGGGTAGTTCATATCCCCGCCGGACCGGAAATTCCCCTGCCGAAAAAAGAACTGGCCAACTACCTGCCGGACTTTGTTGAAGGCATACTTGCCTTCACCCGCGCCAAAGGACTGCGTTACGACCTTATTCACAGCCATTATTGGATGTCCGGCATTGCGGCAGAGAAATTGAAGATTGAATGGAACACCCCTATTGTTCACATGTTTCACACCCTGGTGCTCATGAAGAACCGGGTTGCCCGTTCTCCGGAAGAAGTCGAAGGGGAGTATCGGTTAGAGGGTGAAAAACGCATCATACAATTAGCCGACCGCATTATTGCCGCTACCCCCGCAGAACAATCCCAACTGGAATTTCTCTACGGAGCAAACTCAAAAAAACTTCGTGTGATCCCCCCTGGCGTGGACCTAAGCCGGTTTTATCCAATCCCCAAGGATGAGGCTCGCGAGGTCATCGGCGTACCTCTAAAAAACCGAATGATTTTGTTTGTGGGACGAATCGAACCCCTCAAAGGTTTAGAGACTCTCATTCGTGCAGTGGCCTGGATGCAGCAATCTGAAGACTTGTTGTGCTGTCCACACTCTCTGGTGATTGTGGGCGGCGACCCGGAAGAGAGTGAATTGAGTGTCAATGCTGAAATGGCGCGTTTGCAAAACCTCGTCAAACATCTCGGATTGCGCGATTTTGTGCTTTTCCTCGGCAAACGCGACCAGGATTCGCTTCCTTACTACTATTCCGCCGCGGAAGTTGTCGTCGTCCCTTCGCATTATGAATCGTTTGGAATGGTCGCACTGGAAGCCATGGCGTGCGGAACTCCTGTCGTGGCTTCTCAGGTAGGAGGACTGGCATTTTTAGTCCAGGACGGGGTGACGGGCTTTGTCGTTCCGGATGGTGAACCGGAAATTCTAGGCAATCGTCTCAAAGAACTGATCCTAAACTCATCCCTCCGCGATCGCCTGGGGCAACAAGCGAATCAAGTAGCCCAATCCTACTCGTGGGAACAAATCGCGGATGAAATAAAATCGGTTTATCTGCAGGTGCTCAATTTACCGTCAAGCGGAGAGAGGACTTCAAAACCCTTCTTTTCCGCTCTGTAAGCGCATCATCCTCATAGGGGCATGCGGAAAAATACAATCATCACCATCAGCGTGCAAAACCACACCCCTACGGCAGCCCAGAGATGATGAACACGGCTCTCCGCCTTGAGGAACATCCATAACAGGAAAAAGATCAGACCTGAAAGCGCAATAAAACCGCTCAGGTAGTAACTCCACTGAAAAAACTGAAAGCTTTCGGCTAAAAAGACATGGAGGTTTAGCCAGAAGCGAAGTGTCCACTCCACTAAAAACACAAAGGCAATAAACCTTATGCCCAGCGGAAAGACGGTCTTCCACAGAGTTGCGGCAACCAGCACAGCCAACAGCAGCATGACCGCCTCAACTTCGATGGAAAATGAACTCTCCCCCAAACGGCCGGCCGTGTTGACCACAAACCACAACAATAATCCCGACATCAAGCCGTACCACGCCCGGCTAATCTCATTCAAGCGCATCTGAACGCACTTCCCCAGGGAATAAACGCCTCCCGCCAAAAGGATTAAGGTGTAAATCAACAATCCCGGTGTCCCAAACATCACTTCGACCGGTATGAAGAGCAAATTGAACAATAAGGTCAACAGGATCATCACCAAAGACGGCAGAATGCCATCATAAAGTTTGCTTTTCCAAATCCTCGGCCCAAACCAGGTATCTTCAAATAATGAGGAAATGTTGAACCTTTTGATATCGTGAAGGGGTCTTTCCATTGAAGGGTTATCGTTCAGGCTGCGTTCGTTTCCAGAGATGGTATAAGTTTGTCCGAAGGAGTATATTCCGCCGTCTTTTGGACGCGGTGAACTTTGTACCGACTGCAGACGTTTCATCATCCTGCTCTTCCCGTCTGATTAGATCTTTTCAATTGCGGAAAATCATTGATTAAATACTAAACCAAAGTACCCCGGCATACAATTATCAGAACTTACAATTAGTTTTCAGTTTGAAAGTAGTGGAAACGCGGGGTTTAACCCCTCATAATCAAACCGGAGGGTTGTCCAGCCGCAATCCATAGCCGCGCACAGTGATCAAATAGGCGTGATTGGGATCAAATACCGCTAGGCGATCCCGCAAACGCCTCACCAGGGCATCCAATGCCTGTTCTGAAACCCCTACGGATTCTTCATCTCCCCAAACGGCCACCACTAAATCCTGCCTTGAAACAACCTTCCCTTCATTGTCGTATAACGCTTCCAATAACCGGAATTGGGGCACCGAAAGTGGCGGCAATAATTCTTCCCCATTTACCCACACCCGCCGGGATAATTTATCCAAAAACAGCCGTTTGTTGAATTTTTGATCGACTTCTTCAATGGGTAATTCAAATTCGGTTCCCAACGGTAAAGTTGAATCGGAACTAAGATAGACAAAATATTGAACCAGCGCTATTTGAACCACATCCCCATCCTGTAGAACAACCGGTTCTTCAACCCGTTTGCCGTTGCGGTATGTGCCGTTTTTACTCGAAAGATCGTGAAGAATGGTTCGGTCGGTGCGTACTTCAAAACGGGCATGATAGCGGGACACCTGACGGTCGGGAATGACCAGATCACAATCCTTTTCCCGCCCAATGGTCATTCCATCAAAAATGTCCCAGCGCTTGCCATTCAACGGTCCGCTCTGTGCAATCAAAATCGGTTGATCTTCACCTTGCAAATTCACTGCCCATCTCCAAAATTCAGGATTGGGAATGATTGCCTCACCCAGTAAGGTATAATATATCAAAGAATCGATACTTTGTGTAAAAGTGTTCTGAGGCCCTTCTGGTTCAACGCCGAAAAACACGCCAGATTGCCTGACCCCTACACAACAGGGAATTGACCAATGCCCTTGCCTCTAAAATCCGGAGAAGTCTTACGGGGCCGCTACCGCATTGTCCGCATTATCGGGCAAGGCGGCATGGGGAGTATTTACCTCGCGGATGATCTCCGGCTTGAAGGACGTCAATGCGCCCTCAAAGAGGTGGAACACGATCGTTCCCTTCCCCCCGATCTGCTGCAAGAGGCTCGGGAACAATTTTTCCGCGAGGCAACGGTACTGGCGCGTTTGGATCACCCCAATTTACCAAAAGTTTCCGATTTCTTCTCCACCGGTTCTCGCGATTATCTGGTTATGGATTTCATCCCCGGTCGAGATTTGCGTTCCTTGATGCTGGAAGCAAAACAGGAAAATCGTTTCCTTCCAGAATCGGAAGTGCTAGACTGGGCTGACCAACTCGCAAGCGCGCTGTCGTATCTTCACGGTCAAAATCCGCCCATTCTGCACCGTGACATCAAACCCTCAAATCTGAAAGTGACTCCAAGCGGTTTGTTGAAATTGGTGGATTTTGGACTGGTTAAAGTCCTGGCGCCCGGCGAAGTGACCATTACCGTCTTGCAAGGGCAGGGTACGGCGCTTTACACCCCTCTGGAACAGTACGGCGGAGATAGCGGGCATACCGATATCCGCAGCGATATCTACGCCTTTGGCGCAACTCTTTACCACCTGTTGACCAATGAGCCGCCCGCCGATGCCCGCGAACGATTCCTTGACCCAAGCCGATTGATTCCGCCCCGTCAAATTAACCCGGATATCTCTTTACGAACCGAACGGTGCATTCTATGGGCAATGGGTCTGCATCCTGACGAGCGTCCCGAGTCTGTGGAAGTCTTTCGCAGAAGCCTGCTGGGAGACCGGCCGACGCTTCCCCGCTTTAAGACCGAAGTCACTTCACCGTGGAGTTTTATTAATTACCCGCTGGAACAGAGTCTGATTGCCATTACGGCTTTCTTGATGGTGATCAGTTTGCTCATTACCCTGATCCGCTAGATTTTCCGTGAAGGTTTTTGAGATTTTTGTAAACGAATTTGCCAAAGCCAGGCAATCCCCCACCCGCTGAGCAAACCCACCAGACTGGCGATGGCCACGCCCCATCGGCCGGTGCTTTCCAATGGAACCAACGGAACAAACCAGCCGCTGACCAGGTACAGGTAAGCCAAAACTCCCCCGATGACGGCGATCATCCCCCAACGAAAACCCCAGCGCAAAGAAACCCGCCGTTGTCCAATAAAGCCAATCCCCACACCGCCACCCCCAACAATCAGCAGCATGGTAATCCAATCAATCAAGCCAAAATCGAACGGTTTTTCGGAAAGTTCCACGGCTTCCTCTGTGGGTTGGGGTGTTGGAGTAATGGTTGGTGTTAGGGTTAAAGTTGGCTGTGGAGTGGGCACCTCTGTGGAAATATTGGCTTCTCCGTTTAAAGTATTGATGGTAATAATCTGGGAGGTCATCGCCGGTTCGCTGACTACCCGAATTTCTATGGTTGACGGAAGATTGATCCGGTAATTTGCTCTGGCAACCCCGCCGGTTGTTACCGTTTCGATCTGTTGGGTTGTGCCGCTTTCACCCAGGGTATTGATGATGAAACGAACAACGGTCCCGTCCGGAACCGGATTGCCGTTTTGATCAACAATAACCCCGGTTCTAAAGGGGATGACATCCCCCACCTTAAATTCAAGGGGTTCGGTTGGCTGAGGTGTCGTTTCGGTATTTTCAACGGGCGCTGGAAAATCAAAGTAAAGCGGGATAACTTGAAGCGGGTTGGGAGAGGTTGCCCGGATAATATCGTATCCAATCCCCGGAATTGAAACCGGCGAGGCCCCGTTTGCACTTTGTTCCTGAAACAAAATACGCGCAGCCGTATCTACAAACGCCGGCGCTTTGCTGTATAACCCGTAATAGGCCGTTAGTTTGGCAATATCGGTAGCGTCCAGTAAATAAGGCGCTCCGAAAGCAAACACAATTACCTTTTTATTCAGGATCAAATCAGGACGTTCGTTCAACAAACGGCGCAAGGCTTGCGATTCCGGGCGGGAAGGATCATCCCCCGTCAGCGCAAACACTACCCACTCAGCATCCGCCAGATTAACTCCTAATGCAGCCAAACCTTCCGGATTATTCAGATAGGTGTTCAGGTCAAGGAAAGTATAAGAAAACAGGTAACCCTGAATAATCGAACCGCCGGCTGCGGGCCCGTACAAACGCATGACCGCATTTTTTAGACTATCCCCTGAAAGGATGAACTGATCTCCACAAGTACTGCACTGACGGGCGCGAACCACATCCGTAAAAAAGATGATCTGATCGCGGCTTTCGGGCGGACGCGGCAGACGAATATTCAATTCCGCAGCCGAAGGGCTGAGTAGAGTTGCGGCCTTACGTGCCACTTCAAGCGCAACCGATTGCGATCGCCCCACCTCAGCCAGCTGACTTGCCGGCGGCAGCGCCCGGTCAATCCGAAATTCGCCGAACAGGCGCAATTTCAACTTCAAAATTCGCTCGACGGATTGGTCAACCCGCTCGGCAAAAGCCGCATCTTCACGATACTTTTGAGTAAACGAGTCCAAAACCCGCATGATCGTGGCAACGCTGTCAATGTCGGATGGGTCGATGAAATTATTCACATACAACAAATCATTTCCTGCCAGGAATGCGTTTCTGGCAACCACCCGCGCATCAAAGGTTTGGCCGGTCGGGTCATAAAATCGCCGCACCGCATTACTGCCCAAGTTATCGCTGACGATCACGCCGCCTTCTTGATACCACGTTGCTGCCGGTTCAAGCGTCAGCACCTGCCGCATTGCCTCAGCATCCAGGCTGACCGGCGGGGTGATTTCGCGGATATTTTCCTGCAAACCCTGATAGCGAATATGAGACACCATCACGCCGTCCACCCGGGCTTTGCTTTCTATATTTGCCTGCATAGAGGCAAAAAAAGGCGCCAGCTCGATTTGACGAAGCGCATCCAGCGATTTACGCACGGTCGCCACTTCCTCCTCCGGCAACCGATCCGACGCTCCCCGCCCGGGAAAATGTTTGGCAATGACTGCTAATTGATCCCGGCTGCCCAGGTGCAGTCCACGCACGTACGCTTTTCCCATCTCACCCACCCAAAATGGATCTCCCCCAAAGGTACGCACGCCCAGCGTATTGGCTGAAGTGGCCGTAACTTCCAGCACATCCAGAGATGGCCCAAAATACAGATTAAACCCGATCGCCCGCAATTCCTTTCCCAGAACACTACCAACCGATTCGGCCAGGGAAGGATTCCAGGTCGCCCCAATTGCCATCAAACTTGGCAGAGAAGTCATCCCGCTATAAATTTGATCGTTGGGGTAAAGGTCTCCTTCCTGAGAAATACCTATGAACAACGGGATGTACGGTAAACCTTGCGTGGCTGTTGTCCGATCCTGAGATTGAGAGGCATCCCAAACGTGATTTTGCAAAGCCCGAATCAATTCGGCTGCTTTCGGAACCGTGTTGCCCGCCACCTCAAAATTGTCATTGTCGGCGCGAAGGACGACTCCACCTACTTTGTAATCCACAATTAACTTGTAAACGGGCGAATCACGGCGAGCGTCGCTACCCTTGAAGGTGACCAGAAACAACTGACCGACTTTTTGCTCCGGTGACATCTGATCCAGGATCAGCCGGGCCCGAGTATCCAACTCGCTTTGAGAATGATTTGCAGCCCGAGCGTTGAAACTTGGCCTAAACCCAAAAGCAGCCTGTGTGATCACAAGCGTAATGAGCAGGACCATATTCAACCATTTCTGGATTGAAGGAAACACCTTTCGTCCGTTCACATTCGATTCCGAATTTGCTGGGCTGTGACAGGATCGTCGGTAAAAATCCCGTCTACCCCGTCTTCAAACAGTCGTTGGATTTCCTGCGGATCGTTCACCGTCCAAACATGAACCCGGCGACTGCGCTCATGCTGTTTTTGAATAAAAGATCGGGTCGCGTCCAGCAAATTCGGATGGACGATTTGCGGGGCAAACCACTTACCGACGAACGAACGGGCTAATGCCCCAGCCGATCCCTCCAATGCCAGAATTCCCACCGGGCATTCGGGCAAAAGCCGTCGAATCCGAAACAAATTTAAAGGATTGAAAGACGAAAACAAAACCCAATCCTCAAGGTGATATTGGCGCACCAATTCCGCCACTTTTTCCGGCAACCGATCCCGCGGTGTTGCGTAATTCGTCAACTCAACGTTGATGTAAAGTTTGCGACCCAATTCCTCGAATACCTGCCGCAACTCCGGTACCGGCTCGCCCCGAAACTCCTCCGAGAAATAGCTGCCCGCATCCATTTTTTGAAAATCCCGCAGACGAAAATGCCGCACCTCGCCCTTTGCATCGGTAGTGCGATCAACCGTAGCATCGTGAATGACAATCACCTCGCCATCCGCCGAAAGTTTCGCGTCCAATTCAATCGCCTCTACCCCTTGCCGGGCAGCAAGACGAAAGGCTGCCATCGTATTCTCCGGAGCGTACGCCGATGCGCCTCGATGAGCAAAAATAACCGGTTTGGGTAATTCAAAGAGTCGATTCATAATTCAACAAAATATGCCTTGACTGCGCGGTCAATCAATTCTTTGGACATTTCTGGTTCCATGCCGAGATAGCGGGAAATATCCAAAATCTGGTCACACAAATCCCGAGGATGAGATGCCCGCAACTTGCGGTTGGCTTTGATGTAATATTCCTGCAATAGATAAGCCAAACCCTGATCGTTGTAAGCCACGCCTTTTTGAGCGGCCACCCGCTTGAAAATTTCGCGATATTCCTCATAAGTCGGATCGGTTATTTCAATTTTATGGCGTAATCGGCGTAAAAATGCCTCATCTACCAGCTCTTTCGGCGGCAGATTGGTCGAAAAGATCACCAAAACATCAAATGGCACTTCAAATTTCCTGCCGGTGTGCAGGCTCATGTAGTCAATCCGGTTTTCAAGCGGGACAATCCAGCGGTTGAGCAGATCGCGCGGTCGAACTTGCTGACGGCCAAAGTCGTCAATCAGCAAAATTCCCCCGTTTGCCTTGATCTGGAAGGGAGCTTCGTAATATTTCAGGGTATCGTCAAAGACCAGATCAAGCCCCGCCATGGTTAATTCCCCGCCGGTGACAATAAAAGGCCGGCGAATTTGAACCCACCGCGGATCACGCCGCACTGTGGAACGCAATCCGCCGGTAGATTGCATGGAGGAATCTTCCTCACCCGCCAGTTGATGATTGACCGAATCGTACAGGGTAATTACCTGCCCGTCCACATAAATTGCATAAGGGATATACATTTTCTGAGCCTGAATCAGGTTGCCAATGGCACGGGCAATGGTCGTTTTACCATCCCCCGGCGGGCCGTAAAGGAAAATAGAAGTTCCCGAATTAACCGCCGGGCCTAATCGCTGGTAAGTATCTTCAGAGAGAACAACATGGGAAAGCACCTGTCGCATCACGCGATTGGTCACCTGTAATCGGCCGCGGCTCTGGCGGCGGATGGCGTCGTTGTACATTTCCAACGGGACAGGCGCAGGACCGGCGTACTGCGAACGTTCCAGCGCCTCTCTCGCTCTGGCTATCCCCGCTCCCGTAATGGCATAAATATAAGCGCCTTCCCCAACCCCGGATTGAGAAGAGCGCACTTCAATCAATTTTTCGCGCTTGAGCGCATCTAAGATTGGACTGAGAACCCCGGTAAACGGCAGGGCAATTTCCTCTGCCAGTTTGAAACCGCTCATGTAACCTTGAAAATAAAATATTTTCAGCGCCAGGTCTTGAAGCCACAACGGATTCAGACCGGTATCTTCGATAGTATTGATCGGCGGCGGCACAAACGGTCCGGTCGGCACAGCGGTTGCGGCTGAGGTTGGCGGGCGTGTAGTTTTAGTCATCCTACCCCTCCAAGGAATACCTTAAGGTATGTTTTCCTTCAAATGAAAATCAACGAAGTTACTGAAAATGACAAACAAATTATAGCACGCCATGACTTGTTGATTCGGGCTTCATCCCTTATAATTCCCGCCATGAAAATTTCTGTCATCATACCAGCTTATAACGAACGAAAAACAATTTCCGAGATCATTCAACGTGTCCGCGCAACCGATTTAGTGGACGAAATCCTGGTGGTAGATGACGGCTCCCAAGACGGCACCCGAGAAATTTTGAGCGATCTGGAGCAAAAAGGAGAAATCCGCACCATCTTTCATGAAAAAAATATGGGCAAAGGGGCAGCCGTACGAACGGGAATTCAAAATGCCACCGGAGATGTTATCATCATTCAGGATGCCGATCTGGAATATGACCCGCGCGAATACCCCCATCTTTTGCAGCCGATTCACGATGGAATAGCCGATGTCGTATATGGTTCACGCTTTTTAGGAGCGGCACGCCGTCCTATTCTGTTCTGGAACATGGTCGCCAACAAATTGCTCACCATGCTTACCAATATTCTCTACAACAATATTCTCAGCGACATGGAAACCGGTTATAAAGTATTCAAACGGGAGATTATCAAGGACATTCCCCTGCATGCCCGCAGATTTGAATTCGAACCGGAATTTACCGCTAAAATTCTTAAACGAAAAATTCGTATTTACGAAGTGCCAATTGCCTTTAATCCGCGTGATTACTCCGAAGGCAAGAAAATCAAAGCCTGGGATGCTTTTGAAGCGCTTTGGGCTTTGATCAAATATCGGTTCGTAGATTAATTGGTCTTACAATTCAAATTAATCACTGCCGGAGGGTTTGATATCTACCACATTAAGCTGTAAACTCTCCCGACCGTTATAAGTATTCAACTCGAAGCGGTAAAGAATATCCACCTCTTTTGGCAAGCCGGTTTCCATCCAATGCCCCTGCCGAAAGGCAACCGCATCATAGGTGATCCATCCGTCGGTTACTAAAAATTTTAGGTGCTTGCCATCCGCACCCACTGGTTTGGCATTTGAAGTACGCACATTGCGCGAAACAAAAAAAACTTCCGGATTGTCCATGCCGGTCGGCTCCAGCAGATATAGATACTTCAAAAATTCCGGATGTAATTCTCCCAGCGGCAATTCTAAATCTGCCCGCAGAACGGGACGCAAATCCAAATCTCCCAATTGATCTACCGCAATTTTTGCCAGTCGCTGTTTGAGTTCGGGCAAATGATCTCGGTGGATGGTGAAACCTGCCGCCAACGCGTGTCCCCCGTGATGCACCATCAGATCCGCACAGGCATCCAACGCTTGTGTGATGTGAAAAGCGGGAATGCTCCGACAGGAAGCCCGAACATACTCCCCGTTGATCTGACCAACCACCGCCGGGCGGTAGTAACTTTCCGTTAACTTACCGGCCACCAGACCGACCACCCCCGGATTGAAACTCTCATCAAAAGCAAACAGGATTTCCTCGAATCCCTCCATCTGAATGAGTTCTTCGGCGCGTTTTTGCATTTCGGAGGTGATTTTTTGCCGCTCGCGGTTCTGATCATCCAAACGCTGAGCCAGCAAACCAGTTTGCTGAGTATCCTTTTCCAGCAGTAATTGGTAAGAAGCCAGCGCCGATTCTAGCCGGCCGGCAGCATTTAGGCGCGGCGCCAAACCAAAGCCAATATCCGACGTGTTGAGCCTTGCAAGATTCAATCTGGCGGCCTGAGCCAGAGATCGCAGACCGGCGCGCCAGCCGCGTCTCAGTCCCTTCAACCCAGCCCGCACCAGCATTCGATTTTCCCCGCTCAGCGGAACAACATCCGCCACCGTCCCTAATGCCACCAGGTCCAGCCCAAATCCTTCATACGGCAATTCTTTCATGCGCGCATGCAGCAGCGCCTGAGCAATTTTGTAAGCGACCCCCACCCCTGCCAGATTTTTTTCAGGGTATTCATCACCTTTTTGCTTAGGGCAAATTACAAAATTTGCGGGTGGTATTTCCTCCAATGGATGGTGATGATCGCTTACGATTAAGTCTAATCCGATCTGTTTGGCATGGTCTGCCTCTCGCAGCGAGCGAATTCCACAATCCACGCTTAATACCAGACGAACACCTTGATCGCGCAAATGACTCAGCGCTTCAACGTTCAAGCCGTATCCTTCTTCAAAACGGTTAGGAATATACGCTATGACATTTCCCCCCAGCAATTGAAGGGTTTCCACCATTAAAGCGGTTGCGCTGACTCCGTCAACATCGTAATCCCCATATATAGCAATCGGTTCATGATGATCAATGGCAAACAGCAAACGTTCAACCACTCCCGCCATGTTCATCAGGAGCATCGGGTCATGAAAATCCTCCTCGGGGCTGAGGAAGGCCATGGCTTGATTGGCATTCGTGATGCCGCGATTGTACAAAACCTGACGAAAAAAGGGAGGGTAATAACTCAAAGCTTGTTCAACATCGCCGGGAATCTTTTCTGCCAGTTTCCAACGCTTCAATGCAATTTTTTGCATGGTTAACCATTCCCTTCATTCGAGTAATAATATTTTCGCGGTAAACGATCAGCCATTCCGCAGACCACCTCATAGTTGACCGTCCCCCATTCTCTGGCTATGTCTTCAGCCGTGCGCTGCACACCCCCTTGTTTTCCAATTAAGACTACCTCATCCCCCACCTGCACGCCATCAATTCCATCCAATGAAATCATGCATTGATCCATGCAAACCGATCCGACCACGGAGGTTTCTCTGCCATGAAGCAGCGCTTTATTGCCCATCACCCGCCGAAAGCCATCCGCGTAGCCGATAGCAATCGTCGCAATTCTTTCCGGCTGGGTCGTGTAGTATCGGTAGTTGTAACCAATTCCTTGCCCTTCTTCCAATTCGCGCACAGTAGTAACCCGGGTTTTGAGGGTCAACGCCGGCTTGAAAGTATCCGGCAACGGGGTATCAGGAGATGGATGTAATCCATACAACGCAATCCCACAGCGCACCATATCATAAGCTGCCTGCGGAAAGTTGAACACCGCCGCAGAATTGGAGGCATGCACCCATTTCGGCCTGATGCCGATAGAACTCAGACTGGCCAGCACCCCCTCAAAAATTCGAATCTGCCTGTCGGTTGTATCGAAATCGGGCTCATCCGCCCGCGCAAAGTGAGTAAAAATACCCTCAATTTCAATACCAGGCAAACCGGAAACCCAACGGATGAATTCCACCGCTTCTTGTGGATCAACTCCTAAGCGGTTCATGCCCGTATTAATCTTGATATGCACTTTTGCTATCATCCCGCGCCCGCTGGTTTGCGTTGAATACTGGAGGGCTGTCCGCGCATCGAACAAGGTCAAGCGGATGTTCTCCTTAGCCGCCTCAATGACCTGTTCCGGTGGGGTATATCCAAGCACCAGAATTGGAGTCATAATCCAGTTTCGGCGCAATTGCTCAGCCTCTTCAAAGCGAGCCACCGCCAGCCACTCGCCTCCGGCTTTGAGCACGGCTTGCGAGACTTCAATCAACCCGTGCCCATATGCATTGGCTTTAACCACCGCCGCCACCTTCGTCCGGCTGATGCGGCTCAATTCCCGGAAATTATTTTGAATGGCGCTCAGGTCAATTTCCAGCCAGGCTGTGGGAGCGGGATGATTCATGCGCACAAGTATAAAACGGGCTTTACTTTCCTGCAAGCCAAACCTGAGGTTTGCCAATTGGGAGAATCAGGCTATAATCCGTTGGACTTGGAAAATCCATCATCAGAAATTAGCGAAATGACTACTTTTAACTTTGAATTTGAATTGGTAACGAAAGATCGCAGCGCTCGCGCCGGCGTTTTCCACACCCCGCATGGCGACCTCCTTACTCCGGTCTTTGCCCCCGTGGGTACGCAGGCAACGGTTAAGGCAGTCACTCCCGCCCAACTGAAAGAGATTGGCGTAACGCTGGTACTGGCGAACACCTATCACCTCTACCTGCGCCCCGGCGCTGGTCTTGTCGCCAAGATGGGCGGATTACATCGCTTTATGCAGTGGGATGCTCCCATTTTGACCGATTCGGGCGGTTTTCAGGTCTTTTCGCTGGCAGGAATGCGCAAAATTGACGAAGACGGCGTGACCTTCAAAAGCCACATTGATGGCTCGGTGCACCGATTTACTCCTGAAAAAGCCGTTGAAATTCAAGAACAACTGGGGGCAGATATCATCATGGCGTTCGATGAGTGCGCCCCACCATACGATCGCCCCTACAATGAGGAAGCGGTTCGACGCACCCATCAATGGGCGGAACGCTGCCTAACTGCTCAAACCCGCCGCGATCAGGCTCTCTTTGGAATCGTTCAAGGAGGCATTTTCCCTGACTTGCGTGAGCAGTCTGCTCGTTTTATTGCCTCATTGGGTTTTCCCGGTCACGCCATCGGCGGACTTTCAGTAGGTGAAACCAAAGAGGAGATGTACCGGACGCTGGAACTCGTCAATCAGATTTTACCGGAGGACAAGCCCCGTTACCTGATGGGGGTAGGTTCGCCCGAAGACCTGATCAACGGCATCCGCCGCGGGGTGGATATTTTCGACTGCGTATTGCCAACCCGTCTGGCACGCCATCAAGCCGCTATGACCCGGCAAGGGCGTCTCAACTTAATGAACGCGGTTCACGCCCACGATCCCCGCCCAATAGACGAAACCTGCCCGTGTTATACCTGTACCCACTTCAGCCGGGCTTATTTACGTCATTTGATCGTTGCCAAAGAGATGCTGGCAGCCACCCTCCTCTCCATCCACAACATTGCCACCCTCGTCCATCTGGTTCAAGATGCGCGTCGGGCGATTCTCGAAGGAACTTTTGAGCAATTTGCGGATGAGTTCCTCTCCCAATACACGCTCCCGGAAAAATCGCAAGCATGAATTTTTTACAAGCCTTTATCCTCGGCATCATTCAGGGAATCACGGAATTCTTGCCGATTTCCAGTTCGGCGCACCTGGTGTTGACTCCTTTCTTTTTTGGCTGGCAAATACCAGATGAGCAGATTTTTCCATTTGACGTACTGGTTCAAGTCGGCACGCTGGTTGCCGTCATAGTCTATTTTCGCAGGGATTTACTGCGTATTCTGACCGATGTCATCCACGGATTGATCCATCGGCAGCCATTCGGCTCTTCCTCTTCCCGCTTAGGTTGGCTGATTGTGCTGGCTAGTCTGCCGGCTGGGCTTGCCGGAATTCTCTTAAAGGATGTGGTTGAAGCAGCCTTCAAAAGTCCGATGAATGTTGCCTTTTTTCTGATTGGAACTGCAGCCTTATTGTGGATTGCCGAAAATTTCGGTAAACGCAATCGGGGCCTCTCATCCCTCGGCTGGCTGGATGCCCTCTGGATCGGCTTTGGACAGGCCCTTGCGCTCTTTCCGGGCATCTCCCGCTCAGGCGCGACCATTGCCAGCGGCATGTCGCGCCACCTCGATCGCCCTGCAGCGGCGCGCTTTTCATTCCTGATGTCCATCCCGGTCATGGCTGCCGCAGGGCTGGTGGGTTGGGTAGATTTACTGAGATTGCCCGATCTGGCAGCCTTTCTGCCAAGCATGATTACGGGCTTTGTAACCGCCGCCGTGGTTGGTTATTTGTCCATTCACTGGCTGCTGGGTTTCCTGGCACGGCGTTCGTTGCAACCATTTGCCGTTTACTGCCTTACGCTGGCAGCGATTACCTTAATTTTTTCTTATGCGGGCTTATAAAATTTTCTTTGTGGGGCTGGCAGTCCTGCTGATGACTGCTTGCAGCGCTGAGCCCATTACTCTGCCGGCTTCAACCCCCCTCCCGTCCGTTCCGGTACAATTAGACCCGGTCGTTGAGTGGTTGAGACCCGCCATTCAAACCTGCAGCCAGCAAATCCCCGAGCGGAACTGGATTGTCCTTTCCGAAGATACTCAACTGGCTGCCGAATTTGAAACCGCCGTCCACGTATATTCGAACTTAGATACCCGCGCCTCACAAAATACTTTTCTAATCACCAGCGATGCGCTTCAGGTCGTTACCAACCCCGCTCTTTCGCTGGGCAGCCTGACCTTTTCCGAGCTGCAGGCGGTCTTCTCCGGAAAAATCAACCAGTGGGACGAAATTGCCGAAAACCTGCCTGAGGCTGAAATTCAAGTCTGGCTTTACCCGCAATCCATGTCTATCGCAGAAAATTTCAACAGATGGAGCGGTCTATCTCCGCAATCGTTATCTCCGTTGGCATATCTTGCCCCGCACCCTCTCCAATTGCGCAACGCAATTGCTGAAAATCCGTTTGCGATCGGCATTCTCCCAACCCGCTGGATGAATGCTCAGGTAGTTTT
This sequence comes from uncultured Bellilinea sp., assembly GCA_938040735.1. Lineage (GTDB taxonomy): Bacteria > Chloroflexota > Anaerolineae > Anaerolineales > Anaerolineaceae > Bellilinea. The sequence continues at coordinate 56,043 of CALHYE010000002.1, read as the reverse complement.
CGTCAACATTGAAGGGGATCAAAATATCCGCGAATTTCCTGTACTCGCAGAATTAACGGCGCCCGATCCGTATGTGCGGGAATGGCTGTTCTGTATTCAAAACCAAGTCAGGCAATAAGGCTCTTCTCACCTGTGTTAAAATGATTAACCCTTGAGGAGGTGCAGCCATGCCGGTCATTTTGATTTACCGCAAACAAAAATTAGAGGTTGAAGGCACCCTCACCGTCCGCGAAGCGCTTCAAAAATTGGGGTTATCGCCCGAAAGCCATCTGATTGTCCGCAATGGTGAACTATTGAATGAAAACGACGCCTTGCGCAATGGCGAGGTAGTTAAAGTCGTTTCGGCCATCTCCGGAGGCGCACGGTGACAACCATTCGCTGCCACAAGTGTCAACAACGTGCCGTGATTCGGATGCGGCAGCATCGCCTTGCGCTCTGCAAAGACCACTACTCCCCATGGTTTGTTGAACAAACCCAGCGCTTTATTGAAAAATATCACATGTTCACCCGTCAGGATCGGATTCTGGTGGCAGTTTCGGGCGGTAAAGATTCGCTCGCTCTGTGGGATGTCCTCTGGCAATTGGGCTATGAGGCCGAAGGTTTATACATCAACCTCGGTATTGATGGTGAAACAGCTTACTCGGATGAATCGGAACAGACCGCCCAAAAATTTGCGGACGAACGGGGTTTGAAATTGCATATTTACCGTGTGGAAGAGCAGCGCGGTGAAACGATACCTGAAATTGCCCTGCGCACCCGCCGCGGCCGTCAAAAGCCTTGCGCCGTGTGCGGTTTGGTCAAACGCCATACGATGAATCACATGGCACGCCAGTTGGGATTCAATGTTCTGGCTACCGCTCATAATCTGGATGACGAGGTTTCTTTTTTGTTTGGTAATTTACTCTCATGGAACCTGCGTCAGATTCCGCGCCAATCGCCGGTTTTGGAGGCCGAAGAAGGCTTCGTTCGAAAAGTCAAACCTTTTATTCGCTTTTCCGAACGCGAAACGGCGGCCTATTCGATTGTCCGCGGCATTGATTACATCGAAGAAGAATGTCCCTTTGCCGAAGGCAGCAAACAACTGCAATACAAAGACCTGCTGAACCGGCTGGAAGAACGGCAGCCCGGCGTCAAATTGCGCTTTCTGCTCGGTTTTTTCAACGCGATAGAACAGGGCTTCATCCAGCCGATCGAAGAAGAGCAGGGAGAGGAGATCCTCAATCCCTGCCCATCCTGCGGTCAGCCCACTTCTACGGGGGGGCTATGCGCCGCCTGCCGCTTGTTTGAAGAAGCGTGATTTCGATTTCAAGCCGTTTCAAGGAATCGTTCAATTTCCCAGTCCGAAACCTGCGTGCGAAACTCATCCCATTCCGTCCATTTTGCCCGCATGAACGCCTCGTACAAACTGGGCGAAAACGCGCTCTTGATGACCTCATCCTTTTCTAATTCTTCCAAAGCCTGACGGAGCGAACCGGGCAATTCTTCTACACCCCGCTCACGTCGTTCTTTGGCATCCATTTCATAAACATTCATGTTATTGAGTGGTTCGGGGGGAGTCAATTGTCGCTCAATCCCATCCAACGCCGCTTTTAGCATGGCATTGAAAGCCAGATACGGATTACAAGATGGATCCGGGCAGCGCAGCTCGGCGCGGGTGGCTTTGTGCATGCCGGGTGTGTAGCGCGGAATGCGGATCAATGCTGAGCGGTTAATCTGTGCCCAGCCGACATAAACAGGAGCTTCGTATCCCGGCACCAAGCGTTTGTAGGAATTGACGGTTGGCGCAACCACTGCCGAAAGGGCGCGGGCGTGGGTCAGCTGCCCGGCAATGAAGCCATAAGCAACCGGCGAGAGATGGAAAGGATCGTTTTCAGAAAAGAAGAGATTGTTGCCGTCTTGGTCAAAGAGCGACTGGTGGCAGTGCATTCCCGATCCATTGATTCCAAAAATGGGTTTGGGCATGAAGGAAGCAACCAAACCATGCTGAGCGGCAATGGCTTTGACGGTGTATTTCAAAGTCACCACATTATCGGCCGCTTTCAAGGCATCCGCAAAGCGGAAATCAATTTCGTGCTGCCCCAGCGCCACTTCGTGATGTCCCACCTCGACTTCCAGTCCCATTGTATTGAGGGCTTCCATCAATTCGGTGCGCACCCGCACTGCCTCATCATTGGGAGAGAAGTCAAAATACCCACCCACATCATGCGGAACCGGGCGAATGCTTTCGCTGCCATTCCGGCGGAAGAGAAAAAATTCAGGCTCTGGGCCGACATTGTAAGTCCAGCCACGCTCATCCTTCAACTGTTGAAGGGCGCGCTTTAAACTTCCGCGCGGATCACCGGCAAACGGTCTGCCATCCGGGTGATAAATATCACAAAATACTCTGGCCCGTTTTAATTCGGGCGGCGACCACGGAAGCACGGCATAGGTTTCGGGGTCAATTCTCAAATGCATATCCGACTCCTGAATGCGCGCAAAGCCTTCTACGGAAGACCCATCAAACCAAACCCCGTTTTCAAGGGCGCCTTCCAGCTGGTCAACCGGCGCATCCACTGATTTGACCGACCCCAACACATCAATAAACTGGTATGAAATAAACTTGATATGATCTTCTTTCACTTTCTTGATTAAATCTTTGGCATCCATCGAACAACCTCCTAAGAATTTAAAAAATATAGGGCATGCCGGGCATGCCCTTCGTTGACTGGTATCATCGAGCAGCTGCCCTTCCATAATTACAAATCGGTGTAGCCGGTTGGCTTTGCCGGTCACTGCGCTGGCTTTGGTACGAGCGTTACCGTCGGGTTTCAGCCAGACACTTCTTCTGGAAGGGAGAAAGGAGCCTGTGACCGGGCTCCAGAGGCATCCGCTGATCCTTCGATTTTCCCCTGCTTTGCAGGGTTAGCGCTCTCTTCGCAGAGAGGAACCTCCACCTCGTCATCCTGCCAGTTTTTGACAGGACTCAGCCGCTATTTCTCCGTGTATTCGACTGTAAACTACCGATTTCGATTGGTAATATACTAACAACATCACCCGTCAATGTCAAGACGGAATTTGTAAAAAGTTGATTAAATCCTTGACACATAGAACATATATACTATAATGAAATCAACATTTGATCCATGAATACCCGCGCATTTCGGCAGATGCAGATATAATCATATTCATCAGAACCCTTCAGGAGATTTCTCATGGCGCGTAAAACCCCTTCTTCCACCCCCTTACCGGCTGGCGGCAGCAATTCTCAGGATGATGCCCGTCGAGCCATGCTCGACAAAGCCCTAGGGGATATTCTCAAACGGTATGGCGATGGAGCTATCATGCGGCTCGGAGAAGCTCAACATCTGGAAGTCGAAGCTATCCCCACCGGATCGCTTTCCCTGGATATTGCGCTGGGAGTCGGAGGTATTCCACGCGGCCGAGTCACCGAAATTTTTGGGCCAGAGTCGTCTGGTAAAACCACCCTTTGTCTGCATCTGGTTGCCGAATCCCAGCGGATGGGAGGTACCGCCGCCTACGTGGATATGGAACATGCCCTTGATCCCGCTTACGCTGCCCGCCTGGGAGTGGATATTGACAGTTTGTACATCTCTCAACCCGATACAGGCGAGCAGGCTCTTGAAATTACCGAAACATTGGTCCGCTCCGGAGCCATTGATCTGGTTGTGATTGACTCGGTTGCCGCTCTTGTTCCGCGCAATGAAATCGAAGGGGATATGGGGGATGCCACAATGGGAATGCAAGCCCGTTTAATGTCTCAGGCCTTGCGAAAACTCTCCAGCGCAATCAATCAAACCAAAACTGCAGTTGTATTCACCAATCAATTACGGCAGAAAATCGGCGTTATGTTCGGCAACCCGGAAACGACCCCCGGGGGGCTGGCTCTCAAGTTTTACGCATCGGTTCGGCTGGATATTCGCCGCATTCAGTCTATTAAGGTTGGAGCGGAAGTGATCGGCAACCGCGTGCGGGTCAAGGTCGTTAAGAATAAAGTTGCCCCGCCCTTCCGCACCGCAGAATTTGACATCATGTACAACGAAGGCATCTCAAAGACCGGCGACATCCTCGACCTTGCTACAGGTTTGGACATCATCACCAAACGAGGAGCTTTCTTCTCTTACGGGGATATTCGTCTCGGGCAGGGACGTGAGAACGCCAAAGAGTTCCTCCGCCAAAATCCCGAACTTGCCCTTGAAATTGAAAACGCCGTCCGTCAGCGAGCCTTAGGCGGAGAAATTCCGCTGGCTTTTGCCGCGGATAGCGGCGATGAGGGCTTCTCGGACGAAATTTAATTTCAGGACGATGATTGATCAAAAACCATTTGAGAGGGAAATTTTCACATCTTTGTTGTCCCTGATGCGGTTAAAACCGGCCTGGATTGTTACAGCCCTGATGCTCATGCTTCAGGGCTGCATTTTCGCGCCTCCTCAGCGTGTTCCTCCGCCTGCCAGCCAGTCACCTTTGTTTTTACCGCCTACTTCTAAACCTGCTCAAATTGAAACCAACTTAATGCCGGAGCAATCCCAACCAACCCCAACCTTGCCGTGTGTGGATGGTTTGACCTTCATCAGCGACCTAACCATTCCGGATGGCAGTATTATTCAGGCTGGCGCATCCATTGACAAGCGCTGGGAAGTTGAAAATAGCGGCAGCTGTAACTGGGAAAACGGCTATTCCCTGCGATTAATCGCTGGCGACGAAATGGGCGCAGGGACACAACAAGCCCTTACCCCGGCTCGCAGCGCTACCCGCGCCGTGATTCGCATTTTATTTCAGGCGCCTTCCGAACCCGGCAATTACCGGAGCGCATGGCAAGCTTACAACCCTCAAGACCTACCCTTTGGCGATCCGATCTTTATGGATATTACGGTTGAACCCTGATCCTCTCAAAAGGGCAGCGCTGACTCCTCCTGCTCTGTCGGCAGTTACACCCTCTCTCGAACCGACTCTTCAACTCCCTTCCTCGGCAAAAATAGAAGCAGCAATCACGGCTATCTGCAAAAATTGAACTTTTCTTACGAGTCAGCGGTGGATTAAACCATCTATTTTGCTATTTTTATATCGAAACCAACCTTAACAACCGTCTTATTGGCCCCAAATTCCGTTACAATATAATCATGCAGGTAATTTTGACCCATGAACAGGCGGATTTCGATGCCATCGCTGCCTTACTGGCAGCTCATATTCTCAATGAACGTGCCATTCCCGTTTTGCCGCGCCGGGTTAATCGGAACGTGCGGGCTTTCCTGAATCTTTATGGCGCTGAACTTCCCTTTATAGAAGCCCGTGACCTCCCGCTAGAGGACATTGAAATTGTAACGCTGGTGGATACTCAATCCCTGATCACCCTCAAGGGGATGAAAGACGATACCCTTGTTCACGTCATTGATCACCATCAAGTCCGGGAGGACTTGCCGCCTAACTGGACACTGGTCATTGAGCGGGTCGGCGCTACCACCACTCTTTTGATTGAAGATATTCAAGACCACAACGGCCCATTAAACACCTTACAAGCAACCTTATTGCTTCTGGGCATTTATGAGGATACAGGAAGCCTGACTTACAGCAGCACTACCCCGCGAGACTTGCGAGCGGCCGCTTTTTTACTGGAACAAGGCGCCAGCCTTAGTCTGGCAGACGAATACCTTAACCCGCCTCTCTCTGAACAACAACGCGAATTGTACAACCGCCTGTTACAAAACGCTGAAAATCTGCACATCCATGGACAGCACATTATCATCGCCAAAGCAGATGCCCGCGACATCAGCGAGGAAATTTCGAGCATAGCCCACAAATTACGCGATTTACTGGATCCGGATGCCCTCTTTCTACTCGTCCATACTACGGAGGGAATCCGGATCGTCGCTCGCTCAACCACTGAGCGGGTCAACGTTGCCCAGACGGTTGCCCTGTTTGGCGGCCGCGGACATGAAAAAGCCGCCGCTGCCCTGATTCGCAGCGGGGATAGAGATGCCCAAACCGCCGCGAATATGGATGAGATTTACAACCGTTTGGTAGAGGAACTGCCCTCCATTGTGCAGCCCGCCATCACGGTTGGCAAGATCATGTCCCGCAACCCCCGCGTCTTGAAACCGGAAACCTCAGCTCAAGAAGCCGCTCGTTTGATGCAGCGATATGGATATGAAGGTTACCCGGTGGTCAAAGACGGCCGGGTGGTAGGTTTACTCACCCGCCGAGCGGTGGATCGAGCATTAGCCCATAAACTCAATTTACCCGCCATCAGCCTGATGGACGCCGGTGAGTATTACGTCACTCCAGAAACGCCCCTGCCCCATCTCCAACAATTAATGGCCGATACCGGTTGGGGTCAAGTTCCGGTGGTTGACCCGTCTACCCACCAAATCATTGGCATCGTGACCCGCACCGATCTGCTCAAGCAAATTGGGCGAGAGGATACCATCCAGCCGGAACGAAAAAATTTTGCCGACCGGTTAGAAAAAGCCCTGCCTCCTGCCAGGCTGGCTTTGCTCAAAACCATTGCGGACGAAGCCCACCGCCATCGCTTACCGATTTATGTGGTCGGCGGCTTTGTGCGCGACCTCATTTTGGAACGTCCCTCCATAGATTTTGATCTGGTTGTGGAGGGAGATGCCATCGCCCTGGCGCGGGCTTTGGAAAAAAAATACGGCGGTAAAGTAACCAGTCACAGCCGCTTTGGAACGGCCAAGTGGCAAATTGGCGCAATCCGTTCAGCCCTGATTGAAAAAATGAAAGCCGAAGGCGAGCTGAACGCCGAAGATCTGCCCGACTCCCTCGATCTCATCAGCGCCCGCACCGAATTCTACAACTACCCAACCGCGTTACCCACCGTCGAACGAGGCAGCATCAAACTCGATTTACACCGGCGGGATTTTACGATAAATACATTGGCTCTACGATTGGACGGACGCCAATACGCCACTCTGTACGACTACTGGGGCGGGATGAATGACATCAAGAAAAAACTGGTTCGCGTTCTTCACTCACTTTCCTTTGTGGACGATCCGACCCGCATGTTACGCGCTGTTCGGTTTGAACAGCGCTTTAATTTCCGCATTGAAAGCCGCACGCTTCAGTTGATGAGCGAGGCTCACGACCTGCTAAAACAGGTTTCTGGCGACCGGCTGCGCCACGAGCTGGACTTGATTCTCGCCGAAGAAAATCCCGCCAGTGCTCTCAACCGGTTGGAGGAATTGAAACTTCTTTCAGCGATACATCCCGACTTGCATTGGGACTCTTCTTCCTCCAATGCTCTGATGCGGGCGCTCAAGGAGCCGCTCGACCCGGCGTGGCCGCTTCCTGAAACGCTTGGTAATCAACCCATTCGCAATGCACTGGCTTACCTGGTCTGGTTCATACCTTTCCCTCCGGAAAGCAGCCGCGCCATCTGTGAGCGTTTGAAACTAAGCCATCACCTTCAAAACGCGGTTCAGGCAGGCAGCCGCTTGAGAAACGAGTTGCCCCATTTGGTCAGTCAATCCCCCAGCCGGATAGTTGCCCGGCTTGAGGAAGCCCCATTGCCTGCCCTATACGCAATCATTTGTCTCTGCCCCGGCAAAGAAATTTGCGAGATGCTCAACCGCTATGCTGCCGAATGGCGAAAAGTCCAACCAATGACCGACGGTTACACGCTTCACGCGATGGGCATCGAACCCGGCCCGGTTTATCGCCGCATTCTCTGGGCGCTGCGGGCTGCATGGCTGGATGGAAAAATCACCTCAAGAGAACAAGAAAACGCCCTTTTGAATCAACTGGTTTACACTCAAACGATTCAGTAAAATGACGACCCAAATATTACGCCGAGACTGGCTGGAAACTGTTGTCATCCGACATGTTCGTAAGGAAGATTTACCCGCTCTGGAATGGGACGGGGAGTTCAGTCATTTCCGGCGGGTTTATGCTGAAGCCTTTGAACGATCTCAGATGGGTTATTCCGTCATGTGGGTGGCCGAATTACCTGAAAAGGGCATCATTGCTCAGGTGTTCATCCAATTGATCTGCAACCGAAAAGAACTGGCGGATGGAATTAAGCGCGCTTACTTGTACTCTTTTCGCGTTCACCATGATTTTCGCCATCAGGGTTTGGGCAGCCGAATGGTTAATAATGTGGAAAAGGACTTAATTCAACGCGGCTTTCAGGTACTTACCCTTAATGTGGCCAAAGACAACCTGGATGCTTTACGCCTCTACCTGCGGCTTGGATTTCGCATCGTGGCTGCAGAACCCGGCATCTGGTCGTATGTGGATGATAAAGGCATCCGTCAGATCGTTGAAGAACCTGCCTGGCGCATGGAAAAGAACCTTTATTTATAGCGCTTACTTTTTCTGCAATTCACGCAACAGTTCCTCACCCCGAATGCCCGATTCCAATACCTCTTCTGCCCAATCCCGTTTGAACCACAAATTCAACACTTCATCTTGATCACTGGTAAATTGTATCCCGATATAACCCGGCTGTGTTCCCGGTAAATCGTTTGAAGAGATTTCAAACACTATTTTCAAAAGCCTGCCGGCTAAATTTCCCAACTCCGTCTGGTTGGATAAACTTTGTACCTTCACAAATAGACGGAGATCGGTTTGCATGGCAGCAAAACGGATATTCTCGCCTGCCGCAGTCACACAATTTTCGCCAAACGCTTCCGCAACTACCCGTACATTTTCAAATTCAGCCTGAATCAGAAGCTTCTCGATTTTTCTGCTCTCCTCCGGTAAAAATTGATTTGCCCACATGTAGGCGCACGGCGTTTCACTTCGATTTTCAGGGTGAATGGATTGGTTCTCAGTTGAGGTTTCAGGAATTAAGTCTGTTTGGCTAACGAAAGCAGTTGGTGTAACGGTAGTCTTTTCAGTGAAGGTTTGTGAGATTTGAAGAATTTGACAGGAACTCAACCAACCCGCTATTATGAGCCCCGTCAGGAAAATCGCATAAAAATTCTTTTTCATTAACTTCGATCCTTATGAAACCACAACCATACCGACAGGCGAGATTGTCGTTCCAACCCCTCCGTTCTGCGAATAAGACGTAAAAAAGACAAAAACCGTTCCACATCCGTTTCATTGATCCCATAGGTATCTTGTGGTGACATTCGATAATGGGCGTATAGAAGATAATCCCCTCCTGGTTTAAGCAGTCGTCGAATATGACGGCTATACTTTTCTCGTTCCTTGTTCTCCAGTTGATGGAAACATCCGATATCCAGAATCAAATCAAAAGACGGCTTTATCGGACGCAATTGGGTCACGCTCTCGACCCACAATTCGGCTTCTAAACCATGCTGCTTTAATTTTCTGCGCGCCAGCCCAATCGCCCGCCGTGAGAAATCCACACCACTAACCTGCCAGCCGGCTTTTGCCAATGTAACCACATTAGTTCCTGTTCCACATCCCAAGTCCAAAGCTCGCCCCGGCGAATGAGTGGATAAGTATTCCCTCAATTCCGGCGGAGAGATGCCCGTATCCCAGACTGGTTGATCGAACAGATAACGCCACTCGTATTTCCATCGCTTAAACCATGCTCGCATAAAACCATTGTAGCCTTAATCATCAATTTGGTCACCCCGGATTTTGTCGCTGCTGATATAATAGGCAGGGTTTGTGGGAAAGAAAATGCAAAACCGGTCAAACGCGCTTTGACAATCTGTCACTTGCGCCTTAAAATAAGCAAGTTAATTCCATGTAATGCAGAAGGGTTTGTTTCATGAAGGAATATACCACTGAGTCTATCCGTAATATCGCCCTAGCCTCTCACAGCAGCGCCGGCAAGACCATGCTGGCAGAAGCCATGCTCCATCTGACCGGAGCAACCACTCGCCTCGGTAGAGTTGAAGACGGCACCACCATCTCCGACTTTGATGAGGAGGAGATTCGCCGTGGAATCTCACTTTACACGAGCGTACTCCCGGTTGAATATCGGGATGTCAAAATCAATCTACTCGATACACCCGGTTATACCGATTTCATTGGCGAGGTAATTTCAGCCTTGCGGGTTGCCGATGGGGCTATTATTGTAGTGGATTCGGTTGCCGGCGCAGAAGTCGGTACTGAAATTGCCTGGAATTACTGCAATACCTTTCAATTGCCCCGCTTTGTAGTCATCAACAAAATGGATCGCGACAACGCCAATTTTCAAAAAGCGTTAGCCTCCATCCAAAACTTGACCGAAACTCGCCTCATACCGGTTCAATTGCCGTGGGGTGAAAAAGCCAATTTTCAGGGTGTCATTGACCTGATCACCATGAAAGCCTATAAGGGCGATGGGAAAACCGTCGTGGACATCCCCGGAGAGTACCGTTCCGCCGCCGAAGAAGCCCGCTTTGCACTGGTCGAAGCCGCCGCCGAAGGTGAGGATGAACTATTAGAAAAGTACCTTGAAAGTGGCGAACTCAGCAGTGAAGAGGTTATTCGCGGATTGAAAGCCGTCATCCGTCAGGGTAGTTTTGTACCCGTATTTGCCGCCTCGGCAACCACTGAAACGGGAATTTTCCGCCTGCTGGATGCTATTGTTGACTTCTTCCCCTCTCCGGCAGAAATTGCCCCGGTAAAAGCGATTGGGAAAAATGGAGAAGAAGAACTCTTATCCGCCTCCGATGCCGGCCCACTGGCAGCCTATGTTTGGAAGACTACCGCCGATCCCTTCGTAGGTAAGCAGACCTTCTTCCGCGTTTATTCCGGGATGGTCACTTCCGACAGCCGGGTATGGAATCAAAATAAGGGCGTTGAAGAACGCTTTGGAACCGTCAGCATTCCGCGCGGCAAAGAAAACATTCCTGTAAAAGTGATTCACAGCGGAGATATTGGAGTCGTTCCCAAACTATCCGAAACCGTCACCGGAAACACTCTGGTTGACAAAGCCCATCCGCTCACCTTGCCTGTTCCGGAATATCCCAATGCGCTTTACCGCGTGGCAATCTTCCCGAAAACCCAGGCTGACTCGACCAAAATCAGCCCGACCCTCACTCGCCTATGCGAAGAGGATATGACCCTCTCGTGGTACAACGAGCCGGCCACCTTGCAAACCATCCTGCAAGGTATGGGCGATCAGCACATTGATGTGGCCATCCGCCGCGCCGAGACCAAATTCCAGGTCAACCTGTTGATCGGCGAACCCAAAGTTCCGTATCAGGAAACAATCACCCGCAAAGCCACCGCCATGTACCGCCATAAAAAACAAACCGGCGGCGCCGGTCAATTCGGCGAAGTTCACCTGCGGGTTGAACCGTTGGCGGATAAGGATTTTGATTTCACCTGGGAAGTATTTGGCGGCGCAATTTCCCAAACCTATTCCGCCTCGATCCAAAAAGGCATCCAGAACGTCATGAAAGAAGGTGTGCTGGCCGGCTACCCCATCCGCGGTGTATTGGTTGCCGTGTACGACGGCAAGGAACATCCGGTCGATTCGAAACCAGTGGCATTTGAAATTGCCGGCCGCGAAGCTTTCAAACTGGCCTTCAAAGATGCAGGTCCGGTCTTGTATGAACCCATCATGAACGTCCAAATCATCGTCCCCGAAGAAAATATGGGCGATGTACTGGGCGATCTCAATACCCGCCGGGCGCGCGTTCAAGGCATGAACAGTGAAAAAGGACGCTCGGTCATCACCGCCACCGTACCGTTGGCTGAAATGCTGCGGTACACCACTCAATTGCGTTCACTGACCGGCGGGCGCGGCATCTTCAACATGGAACTAGCTGGCTATGAGATGGTTCCGCCGCACATTCAGGCTGAAATTGTTGCCCAACGGCAGAAGGAACTGGCCGAAAAACGGGAGGAGTAAAGCCCTTCCGCTGCAACCAAGAGGTTTGTTTGCGCCCGATACCCGGCTCAGGCAAACCTCTTTTTATTTTTGTGATAGGCTTAATAGGGTATGGAAAGAAACGATCCAATCCAAACCTTTTGGGACAATCTTCTTTCTCGCAATCCACAACGAATCCGGGCAGCGTTTTCAACCCTTGATGCGTCTTCCCGCCTGGCAGTAATTACTCATTTACAAAAAATGATTTCTGAGCCCGGCTGGCATCCCGAACAGGTGAAATCCGCTCAGGCGGCGCTGGAAACCCTTTGGAAAATGAAAGATTGAGGCATGTGGCAAATCCAAAATACCCCAAAAAATTGGAAAGTTATTCTGCTGGCTTTTCTGATGTTCTCAATCATTTGGGTATTGCTAGCTTTTGGCATCCACTTAGCAAGTGCCGAGGTGACTCTGGGTACAGACTATTACACATTCTACACAGCCGCAAGAATGTATTTATTTGATGGTACGAATCCCTATTCCGATGAAGTTACCCAAATGGCGCAACTTGGGATTATTGGCAGACCTGCGAGTCCCGAAGAGGACCAACTCGCTTTTGCTTATCCTTTTTTCATGTTGTTTCTGGTAATTCCGTTTGGATGGTTGGACATAACCTATTCACAAGCATTCTGGATGAGTCTTAATGTTGTTTTCTCAGTTTCTGTATTAATTTCCACCTTACACAACAATAAAATGCTCATTGTCCTTGCGTTAACTTCCTACCCGATTGTATTCGGCTTATTTTTGGGGAACTTCGCCTACTTACTAGGTTTTATTTTATTATTCGTAATGGATCAAATCATTTTTTCAAAACCCCCAAAATCAACTCAATGGTTAATTGGTTTTTTATTGGCGTGGACTACAGGAAAACCTCAATTAACATCCTTTATTCTGATTTTCATTTTGATGATTGGCTACAAGAGTAAATATTTTCTTATTCTTAAGTCCTTCGCTTTATCAACAATCATCCTAACTTCCGTGAGTTTGCTATTAATTCCAGAATGGCCAATCGTTTGGTTGCAACAAATCCAAAAATACGCTCAATACAACCAATCAGAACTCGCCTATATCTTTTCCGTATTATTACAAAATACCCAATTTGAAGGAATCGTTTTTCCAATTCTAATAATCGCAACCGTCGTCAGTATGATTATATGGCATTATCTCAGAGAGAAAACAACCGAAAAGGTGTTGGTATTCTACGATATTCTTTTTGCCAATTTTTTCCTTTCTCTCTCACTTTTATTGATGCCCAGGACACTCTCTTATGACCAAATCTTAATTTTTATCGGGCTGGTGCTTGGGAGTAAATTCCTGAACAATTACAAAATTACAATTCCTTTATGGTTGTTTTACTCATCCCTCTCTTGGATTACTTTTGCCTCCGGCGATATATTGGGGTTATCCTCCACGAATGTCATTTTCCCTCTAATTGCTTCAACTACCTGGCCTCTTCTTTTCTGGTTGATTAACAAGAAGACCTTGAGAGAATTCAAATATGCACATACCTGATCTCATTCAATTGATGGATCAATTCGTCCGCAGCAAAGGTTGGTACGAAGCCGGCAGCCCCCGCCCACAGACACCCCGCAACATAGCGATTTCTCTTTGCCTGGAAGCCGCTGAAGTGTTGGAGCGCTTCCAGTGGGCAGATAACATCAACCAACGCGAAAAACTCGCCGGTGAACTGGCTGATGTCGCCCTTTATCTCTTTCAACTGGCTAATCTGAGCGAGATTGATCTGGAAGAAGCCATTCTCCAAAAACTACGCGAAAATTACCATCGCACATGGGATCAAGATCAAGTAAAATAAAGCACGTTTAGCCATCATGAACATCACTGTATTTGGCAGTTCAAAACCCTTGCCCGGGCAGCCCGCCTACCAAAACGCCCTGCGATTAGGCCGCTTGATCGCCGAAGGGGGACACACCGTCTTGACCGGCGGCTACATGGGCACGATGGAAGCCGTCTCGCGGGGAGCGGCGGAGGCCGGCGGGCATGTAATCGGGGTTACCTGTGAAGAAATTGAGCGTTGGCGAAAAAACAGCCCGAATCGATGGGTCATGGAAGAATGGCGTTGTCAAACTTTGTTGGAACGAATCCAGCGCTTGATATACGCCTGTGAGGCTGCCATTGCCTTACCCGGCGGCGCAGGTACCCTGGCCGAAACAACCCTCTACTGGAATTTGCTCGTGATCCAGGCCATCCCACCCCGACCGCTGGTGTTGGTTGGCAAGGAATGGAAAGCCATTTTTACAACCATTCGCCAGGAAATGGCCGAGGCTGCCAACCCTGCGGATTGGAACAAAATCCTCTTTGCCGACGATATTCATCAGGCCTATCAAATGGCGGTGAATCCAAAACCAAACTTTCAGGATGAAATTGCATGAGCACTGACAAATTACCCACCCGAAGTGAAAATTTTTCCGAATGGTACAATCAAGTCATCCAGCGTGCCGAAATGGCCGATTATGCCCCTGTGCGCGGTTGTATGGTCGTCCGTCCCTACGGCTGGGCTTTGTGGGAAAACATTCAACAAGCGCTCGATAAACGGTTTAAGGCAACCGGCCATGTCAATGCTGCCTTTCCCCTGTTTATTCCAATGTCTTTCTTGGAAAAGGAAAAACAACACGTCGAAGGGTTTTCCCCCGAACTGGCGGTTGTAACCATCGGAGGGGGTGAAAAACTGGAAGAACCATTGGTTGTCCGCCCCACTTCGGAGACCATCATTGGTTACATGTACTCCAAATGGATCAAGTCCTATCGCGATCTACCGGTTCTGATTAATCAATGGGGTAATGTCGTCCGCTGGGAAATGCGCACGCGGCTTTTCTTGCGCACACTTGAGTTCTACTGGCAGGAGGGTCATACCGCCCACGCCACCGCCGAGGAAGCCGTTGAAGAAACCATCCGCATGTTGAATGTATACACTGACTTTGCCCTTAATGAAGCGGCAGTACCCGTTATTCCCGGTAAAAAGAGTGAAACCGAAAAATTTGCCGGCGCTGTCGACTCTTACACCATTGAAGCCATGATGGGCGATACCCGCGCATTGCAGGCAGGTACCTCTCACTTCTTGGGGCAGAATTTTGCCCGTGCTTTTGAAATTCAATACCTCGATCCAAACAATTCGCTCCAGTACTGCTGGACGACTTCCTGGGGGCTTTCTACCCGTTTCATCGGCGCTATCATTATGACCCATGGCGATGATCAGGGGCTGATTCTCCCACCGCGGTTAGCGCCCATTCAAATCGTGGTTGTGCCAATTTATAAAAATGATCAGGAACAGTCAAAAGTTTTTGCCGCCGTTCAGCAGGTAGAAAAACAACTTTCCGCATGGCGTTTCAAAGTAGATTTACGAAGCGAGGTAACTCCCGGCTTTAAGTTTAATGATTGGGAACTGAGAGGCGTGCCCTTGCGGATCGAGATTGGCCCAAAGGACGTGGATAA
This sequence comes from uncultured Bellilinea sp., assembly GCA_938040735.1. Lineage (GTDB taxonomy): Bacteria > Chloroflexota > Anaerolineae > Anaerolineales > Anaerolineaceae > Bellilinea. The sequence continues at coordinate 40,805 of CALHYE010000002.1, read as the reverse complement.
CGGGGTTGTGACTCTTGCTCGGCGCCATCTGCCCGGCAAAGCCGGCAAGTCCACCCTGCCAGTGGATCAACTCTCGAACCAGATCGGCAGTGTATTGGATGAAATTCAGGCGGCATTACTGGAACGAGCCACCCGTTTCCGCGATGAGCACATTTTCAACCCAAAAAATTACGACGAACTGAAAGAAGTGGTGCAGAACGGTTGGGCATTCTCGTGGTGGTGCGGAAGCGCGGACTGTGAAGCCAAAGTCAAAGAAGACACCAAAGCCACCACCCGCTGTATTCCGCTTGACCAACCGGAAGAAAGCGGCCCTTGCATCGTGTGCGGCAAGCCAGCCCAGCGCAAAGTTTACTTTGCCCGCGCTTATTGATGGACAAATGCCGGCTGTTTCGCTCACCCACTTAAAGAAACAAATCGAATTACTGCGCTGGCAGTACACCCAGCCCAATGAATTCATAATCGGCCTGCGAAAGTTACTGGATAACTACTCGGACTACACTTATCGTGCAGCGGTCAGCGCGCCAGAATCAATCCGTCAAATGGAGGCTTACCACGTTCCGCCGATTGTCGTTCGGCAGATCGAACTTTCCCTTTACGCGCTGGTTAATGAAAACCCTACACCTGCTCTCAATTTGGCAAACTTAATGTGGAAGGAAGAAAAAGAAGAACCCCGCCTTCTGGCCGTCTATCTTTTGGGTTTGATGCCGCCATCCGAGTTTGATCAGACTCTTCAAACCATTGAAAAATGGGCTTTGTCAGAAAATGACCGCCAATTGCTTGAAGCGCTTTTTGAGCGAGGCACGGTCAATTTACGCCGACATGCTCTTCAACGCTGGCTTTCCAAAATTCAAGATTGGGCATCTCAGAATTCGGTCCAGTCTCAGCAACTCAGCTTAATGGCTCTCTTGCCCCTATTGAGAGATCGCCAGTTTGAAAATTTACCTCAGGTGTTAAGTTTATGCACCCCCCTCTTTCAGAGCAGCCAGAAGGCGCTGGCGCGCGAATTGAGTCAGGTTCTCATTGAACTAGCCCAGCGAACGCCTGCCGAATTGGTATATTACATCCGCCAGTTAATGGGATCAGCCGCCTCAGAAGACCTCCGCCGCCTGATCCGCCGCTGTTTGCCAACTTTTCCAGAGGAGGTTCAACAACGGATTCGTCCGATATTGCAGAAGACTGCCCGTTAATTGGGTTGGTGGTGTATTTTACAAAAGCCCGTAGTGACCCATACTTTATCGAAAATCTGGTATAATTTACACTTGTGACTGGACCTATCGGCGGTTAAACCTGCCGATACGGAGACCTGCTCGAAAAATTAAATTCTGTAAGGAGTTAGCAGACGTCATGACTTTAAATAAAGAAGCCAAAGCCGAAATAATCGGCGAATACCACCGCCATGATAGCGACACCGGTTCGCCAGAAGTTCAGGTGGCCATTCTGACCAAACGCATCAACCAGCTTACTGAGCATTTACGCAGCAACAAACATGATGAATCATCCCGCCGCGGGTTGCTCAAAATGGTCGGACGCCGCCGCCGGTTACTGGCTTACCTGCGCCGCAAAGACCTGGCTCGGTATCAGGCGTTGGTCGAGCGATTGAACTTGCGCTACCGCTAATAAAATCAAAAACGAGTAGATGGACGCAAGAAATACCATCTGCTCGTTTTTGAAGATTGAGTTTCAATCGCGATAATTGAATATTTTTATCATCACCCCCACGGTTGGGTATTGAAACCTGCTGAGGAAATTGCTTCCTCGCCAGCTTTCAGTCCCTAACCGGGTGGGGGAATAACGAGAGGAAAAAAATGAGTAAACCTGAAGCAAAAATTTTTACAACCCAGGTCGGTGGTCGTACCATAACCATCGAGACGGGCAAATTAGCCGGTCAAGCGGGTGGCGCTGTCACCCTTCGACTCGGTGATTCAATCGTTTTTGCCGCCGCAACTATGGGCGGCGTTCGGGAAGGAATTGACTTCTTCCCCCTTTCCGTTGATTACGAAGAGCGCATGTATGCCGGCGGACGCATTCCGGGTTCTTTCTTCCGCCGGGAAGGAAAACCGTCCGATGAGGCCATCCTCATCTCACGCCTGATTGACCGACCCCTGCGCCCGCTGTTTCCAAAAAACATGCGCAATGAAGTACAGGTAATCTGCTTTTCTCTGTCGGCTGACAAAGACAACCCGCTGGACATTTTAGCCGTCAACGCCGCCTCAACTGCGCTGATGATCTCGGATATCCCGTGGGGCGGACCGATCGGAGCTGTGCGGGTCGGACGCATCAACGGCGAATTCATCGTCAACCCAACTTTTGAGCAGAAAGAGCAATCGGACCTGGATTTACGCATCGCCGGAACGCGGGAAGCCATTCTCATGGTGGAATGCGGCGCCGACATTATTCCCGAAGATGTGATGGTGGCAGCGTTGATGTTTGGTCATCAAGCCTTGCAGCCGCTCATTGATGTGCAGGAAAAGATGGCCGCCGAGATCGGCAAACCCAAACGGGATGTTACCATCGAGACTCTGGATGAAAGCCTTGTGGAGCGCATGCGTCAGCGGGCAGCGGCTGAAATTGAAGCCCGTCTGGATGCGCCTCACACCAAAGCCGAACTTAACGAAAGCCTTGACGAACTGCGCGAAACCGTCGTGGCCGAATTCACTGCAGAGGATGAAAGCCTCACCAAGGCAGTCACCGAAGCCTTTGATCAGGTATTGAAAGAGGTTGTTCGTAACCGCATTCTCAACCGTGGAATTCGACCGGATGGACGCACTCCCGCCGAAATCCGCCCAATCTGGTGTGAAGTGGATGTTTCGCCTCGTGCGCATGGTTCCGGTTTGTTCACACGCGGCGAAACTCAGGTTTTGACGCTGGCAACGCTGGGCACCCCCAAAGAAGCTCAGGAATTGGACAACCTGACCCCGGTTGAAACCAAGCGCTACATGCACCATTACAACTTCCCGCCCTACTCCACCGGTGAGGTCAAACCCTTGCGCGGTCAGTCCCGTCGCGAAATCGGCCACGGCGCTCTGGCTGAACGAGCCTTGGTACCCGTCATCCCGCCAGAGAAAGAGTTTCCCTATACCCTCCGTCTCGTCTCCGAGGTGCTTTCTTCCAATGGTTCAACCTCGATGGCATCGGTTTGTGGTTCGACCCTGGCCCTGATGGATACCGGTGTCCCCATTAAAGCGCCGGTAGCGGGAGTCGCAATGGGTCTTATTAAGGAAGACGACCGATTTCAAATCCTGACCGATATTCAAGGGATGGAAGACCATCTCGGGGACATGGATTTCAAGGTGGCCGGTACGCGGGAAGGCATTACCGCCCTTCAGATGGACATTAAAATCAAAGGCATCACCGCTGAATTGATGACCCAAGCGCTGGAACAGGCCCGCCAGGCGCGGCTTTTCATCCTCGACAAGATGCTGGAAGTCATTCCCGTCCCGCGTCCTCAACTCAAACCGCATGCTCCGCGCATTACTATCATTCAAATCCCCGTGGACAAAATTGGGGCGATCATCGGGCCGGGAGGTAAGATTATCCGGGCCATTCAAGAAGAAACCAACACCAAAATTGATATTGACGACGATGGTACTGTTTACATTGCGGCAACCGATGGGATTGGTGAAAGTTCCGCCCGTGAACGCATTGAATCCTTGATCGAAATTCCGCAGCTGGGTCGGATTTATACCGGTAAAGTGGTGCGGGTGACCGATTTTGGCGCTTTTGTAGAGATCTTACCGAATATTGATGGTATGGTGCACATCTCCCAACTGGATAGCGAACGGGTTGCCAGCGTTCAGGATGTTGTGGACGTCGGCGATGAGATTACCGTAATGGTCACCGGAATTGACGAATCGGGAAAGATTCGGCTTTCGCGGCAGGCTGTATTAGAAGGATGGTCGTTGGAAGAAGCCCAGGCAAATGACCGCAACGGTCGAGGCGGGGGACGTCCCTCCGGCGGCAATCGTCCTTCAGGCGGTCATCGCCCCGGGGGGGAACGGCGCGGCGGTGGAGATCGCGGCTTTGACAACCGCGGCGGTCAACGCCGGCGCTGAAAATCAATCCAGAAGACTTAACAACCGCCCACCAGAACAGGTGGGTGGTTTGTTTTTCAGGATGTTTGTGTGGGTAGATAGGGCATGGGATAGCCGGGCAGTCCCAGCCGCTCTGCAAGCGCTGCCCGCATGGCAGTCCGGTCATCCCACGGGTACTCTATCTCTCCAAAACACATGGATTGCTCGTGACCTTTACCCAGCGCCATGACCAGATCGCCGGGTTTTGCCAACTGAACACCCAGTCGAATTGCCGCCCCCCTATCGGCTACACGAAACAGATTTTTTCCCTCAATTCCTCCCCGTAATTGCGCAGCCTTTGCCATCTCTTCCAAAATTGCCTCCAGCGACTCGGTGCGCGGGTCCTCTGCGGTCAAGATGGTAACATCCGCCATTTCTGCCGAAACCTCCGCCATCATCCTTCGTTTGAGCCGATCGCGCAGTCCGGCCGAACCAAATACCGCAATCACCCTTCCGCCGGTCATCCGACGCGCCGTTTGAAGCGCTCGCTTAAGCGCATTTGGAGTATGGGCAAAATCCACAATGGCGGTAAAATCCTGCCCCAAATCAATTCGTTCCATCCTCCCCGGCACGGGGTTCATCTTCTCCACCCCTAGGACTGCGTCAGCTGGCGGTATACCTAACCCCCCAATTGTAGCTGTCAGAGCCGCCAGAATATTGGAGAGGTTGTATTCTCCGACCAGACGGCTGTTCATTTTTATCAGATTTTTTCCGTCAAAGCGAACTTGAAAGGTAAGCCCCGCTGGCGAATATTCGGCATGAAGCGCCATAAAATCAGCCGTGCTACCGACACTGTAGGTCAACTTTCTACCGCTTATCAAGTCATTCAGATAATCATAAGATTCGTCATCGCGATTCAGCACGGCCAGCCGCGGATTTCCTTGTGGTTTGGCAACTGTGGTTTGCAAATGCTGAAACAGGCGGGCTTTGGCAGCCCGATACGCCTCATACGAACCGTGATAATCTAAATGTTCATGGGTGATGTTGGTCACGACCCCAATATCGAACTCGCAGGCAGTCACCCGATCTTGCGCTAAACCATGCGAAGTCGCCTCCAGGACCACATGCGTCAAACCGGCATCACGCATTTTTGCCAGATATCGTTGCACATCCGGCGCTTCGGGCGTGGTAACATGAAAACCGGTGTCTATGACCTCATCCCCAATTACCGCGTTGACCGTGGAGACCATCCCGGCGTTTAATCCAGCGCTGCGCAGAATGGAAAAAATGATGCTCGAGGTGGTCGTTTTGCCATCCGTGCCTGTTACGCCGATCACCGTTAGGAATCGCGCCGGAAAGTCAAAAAAAGCCGCCGAAAGATACGCCAATGCCAGCCGCGTATCAGCCACCTGAACATAGGGCAAGTCAGCTGGAATTTCATTCAAAGGCCTGCTTCCAACTACGGCAGCCGCCCCCCGCTCAACGGCAGAGGGAATATAGCGGTGGCCATCCGTACTTCCACCACTCAAAGCGACAAACAAATAACCCGGCTGCACCTGCCGCGAATCCAGCACAATACCGCTCACTTTCACCCCTCCCAAATGTTGGGCAGCCAGCGCTTGGAACGGAAGGGTTTGGATAAGATCCTCAAGGCTCTTCATCATGGATAACAAATGCCACCTGTCATTTTATAACACAGGTGGCAAAATTCTCCTACCCAAAAAGTTTTTAGAGTAAGGTCTGGCGTAAGCCTTGTAACTGACCGGCCACCGACCCATCAATGACCCGATCGCCCACTTTGATAATCAAACCGCCCAAAATGGAGGGGTCAACCCGAAAAGCGACCGACGCAGCCCCACCCAATTTGGCCAGCACGTCCTGCTTGACGGCTTGTTGTTCGGCATCCGTAAGTGGTAAGGCGCTGGTGATTTCTGCAGTCTGTCCGCCGATCGTCTCATTTTCCAAAATGATTACTTTACCGCCCCGCACCCCCGAGAAGAATTCTTCCAAAAGCGCATGCTGGCGTTGTTCGTCCAGCGTAGCGCCAATCAACTTTTGGGTTGCTGCAATGGCTAAGGCTGCAATTTGACCGCGCACTTCGCTTAACACCCGGTTGCGTTCTTGTTCAATCTCAGCCATGGCTTGCTCACGGGCTTTGGCAATTTCGGCATTGGCTTGCAAGCGCACATCTTTGGCGGCGGCTTCGGCTCGTTCGGTTGCCTCTCTCACAATTTCGGCCGCTTTTTGCTGAGCCTCAGCAATAATCCGGCTGGATTCGCGTTCCGCATTTGCCCGCGCCTCAGCGGCTACACGGGCATCCTCCAACCCTTGAGCAATTGCCCGCCGGCGTTTTTCTAATTGAGCTGTCAGCGGTTTATACACCCATTCCTTGAGAACAATAAAAACAATCCCAAACGAAAGGATTTGGATTAAGAGAAAGCCTAGGGTAATACCTAACTTTTCCAAAGCGGCCTCCTTATAGCACGAACAACATCAAAAATGCAATCACCAGACAGTAAATTGCAATCGCTTCGGAAAAAGCAATGCCCAAAATCATGTTGGTGAGCAAATTACCGTAGGCATCCGGGTTGCGCGCCATGCCCTGCAAAGCGCCCTGCACACTCAAGCCAATGCCAACCCCTGCGCCGAGCGCGCCGATCATCGCCAGACCCGCGCCGATAAATTTTGCTGCTAAAACGATGTCGCCTTCCATTGTTAGTTGACCTCCTCAAATGTGATGGATAATTTCAAATCTCAGTGATGTTCTTCCTCGCCATGACCGCGGGTCGCCATCGCCATAAAGACCATTGTCAACATTCCGAAGACAAAGGCTTGAATAAGACCCATGAAAACCTCAAACATGTAGATCATGGAGGGCACAAAAACGGGAAGCATGGTTGCCACCAATGCCACCAATACAAAACCGGAGAACATGACGCCAAACAAACGGAATGTAAATGAAAGAATTTTGGCGAATTCAGAAATCAATTCCAGCAAACCGACCAGAAAGTCCATAAACCCAAAAAAGGGTTTCTTGAACATGGTTGTAAAGTTGATGAATTTAGTGAAGTAACGTAATCCTTGAGTCTGCACCCCAATGACCTGCGTCATGAACACCGAAATCAAGGCGAGAGCCAGGGTGAAGTTCAAATCCGTCGAAAGAGCGCGAAAGAAGGGAGTCAGAATGTAACCCTCGCCATGTTCCGCCTCCCCGGGTAGAACCGTGTAAACATTCCCAAACAAATTTTGAATGGGATGACCATGCTCAGCATGGTGCATCACCCCAATCGCTTCCATGCCCGGTAAGATTTTCATCAGGTTGGCAACCAGCACCAGGATCATAATGGTTGCAAACCACGGGAAGATGCGCCGGGCATGTTTACCGGCTGCCGATTCGGTCAGGTTGTATAAAACCTCAATTAAACCTTCCATCGCGCCGGCAATTCCACGCGGGACAAGGTCGCCTTTGCGCAGACTTTGCCGCACCGCGAAAGCAATCGCAAGGATGATCAGATCAACAACCACCAACGTTGGCAGGGTGTTAATCAGGTAAAAATCTCCTAACGGGCCCAAATTGAACAAGGGTTCTTCAATGATTCTTTCGGGGGCCACTTGAATGTGAGGCTGGACAGGTGCGGCAATGTTAATGGCTACAACACTCAACACAATAAACAACAGCACAATCCAACGGTTTTTTCCCCAGCGCCATTTACGCGTTGTTTCCAAGACCCGTTTCCTCCTTCTTGTCGGATTTATTCGGCTGACCAGAACCGGGTTTTATCTTTGAAACTGCCAATCGAACAATCCAAAACATAATTGCCAGAGATACTGGAACGCTCACCACCAGTAATCCCAGGGTAAACCATGGACGGGTTTCAAAACGGTTGTCCAGCCAGATGCCTGCAAAAATAGCAGCCAACACAATCACCAGTGTGATACATCCCACCTGCGCCGTTACGCTCGCCAGGGTCAGATTGAGAATTTTTTGGCGTCGTGATGGTTCGTCGGCGTTTGGTTGGCTCATGACGGAAACATTATATCAGATGCAAAATAACGCGTCAATAAATCCAGATTGCGCTTGTCGCAGCCTGCGCCCACGAATACCACGGCACAAACCAGAAGCCAATCAGCAGAATGCCTGCCATACACACCCATAAGGCAATCCTCCAGGCCGGCGTAGCGGGGACAATTTCCTTTTCCTCTGTCGGGGATTGCAGGTAAATGACTTTGAGGACATTCAAGTAATAATACAAACCCACAACGGCATTGAATACCCCAACCAGCGCCAGCCAGATCAAACCTCGTTCAACAGCGGCAGCAAAGACCAACAGTTTGGCAAAGAAACCCGCAAAAGGTGGAATACCCCCAAGCGAAAGCAAAGCAGCCAGCATGGCAAGTCCCAATCCGGCTGAACGCCGATTCAACCCCGCCAGAGCGCTGATCTCATCCGACCCTACCCGATTCTCGATCAGGTTCACGATACCGAAAGCAGCCAGATTGGTCACCAGATAGGCGATCAGGTAATACACCACCGATAACGTGCCTAATTCAGAATCGGATGCCACGCCTATTAATATATAACCGGCATGCGCAATTGAAGAATACGCCAGCAGGCGTTTGACGCTACGTTGCGCAAGAGCAAGGTAATTTCCGATCAGCATGCTGGCTGTAGCAAGAACGGCAATCAAAACACTCCACAAAACGCTCTGGTCAGCAAACGCAATCTGGATAACCCGTAGAAGTACCACAAAGCCGGCCGCTTTGCTGGCGGTGGAGAGAAAACCGGCCACCGGCGTTGGCGCGCCCTGATAGACATCCGGCGCCCAAAAATGAAACGGGGCTGCAGAAATCTTAAATCCAAAACCGACCAGCACGAGAATCATCGCCAAACCAGCCAACTCAATCGGCAAATTCCCTGTTTGAAAAGCGGAACGCAATTCATAAATCTGGGTAGTGCCGGTAAGCCCATAGATCAGGCTAAAACCGTACAACATCACGGCTGAGGTAATTGCCCCAAAAAGGAAATACTTGATACCGGCCTCAACCGAACGGTCATCGCGGGTCAGGAAGCCTGCCATGACGTATAAAGGTATCGAAGTGGTTTCAATAGCCAGAAAGATCATAATCAAATCCGCCGCCGAGGCCATCAAATTCATTCCCAGCGTGCTGATCAATAAGAGAGCATAAAATTCACCCCGTTTTTTCAAAGCCTCAAATTGGCTGGCGAATAAAGCGGTTAATGCGGCAGCGCTCAGGAAAATCATCCGAAACACAAATCCGGCCATATCAAATCGCAGCATGCCGCCCCACTCCAAGCTGCCCTGTCCTTGGGGTAGTGCAAAAACAACGCATATCCCCATGATCAGGATAACGCCGATACTGGTCATCCATCCCAGCCATTTAGCGCGCGTCTGAGGCTGCTTAAGCCAGATCAGATCAAAGATCAACAAGATAAATGCCAGAATCAGCAGACCGATTTCAGGCAAAATCGAGCGCCACATATCAGGGGTAAAGGCGGTGTTCACCGGCCACCTCCCATCAGGGCTAAGATGGACTGAACCCCGGGTTCAATCAAACGGGTCAGAAGAGAGGGAAACCAACCCAGCAAAATCATGACTACTGCTAACATCCCAATGACCAATTTATCTTTACGGGAAACATCGCCAACGTTCCGATCCAGTTCAGGGGGAATTTCTCCAAAGAAAACCCGGCGCACAACCAGAAAGATATAGGCTGCGGTTATTAAGATACCAAGGATGGCTACCACAGCCACCAGGGGAGCGACCTGCCACGCCCCCATGAACACCGGAATTTCCGAAACAAAGCCGGAAAAGCCGGGCATTCCCATCGAAACCAGACCGCCGATAATAAATCCCACCGCCGCCCAGGGCATTTTTCGGACCAAACCGCCTAGCTCCCCAATTTCGCGGGTATGCGCCCGATCATACACCATTCCGACTATGGCAAAGAAAAGCGCGGTCATCACACCGTGAGAAAACATCTGCATCCCGGCACCCAGCAAGCCATCTCGGTTCAGCGTGGCAAAACCGATTAAGACCAATCCCATGTGTGAAACCGATGAAAAGCCGATAACATACTTAAAATCGGTTTGCACCATGGCAATGAAAGCCCCATACACCACATTGATCGTCGCCAACAGCAATATTGCCGGCGCCCAATACTGAGCCCCGTCCGGCAACAATTGAAGGCCCACCCGCAAAGCCGCAAAGGCGCCAACTTTCATTTCTACCCCAGCCAGCAGCATCGAAATGGCGGTAGGGGCAGCCACGTGGCCATCCGGCGCCCAACTATGAAAGGGAAAGATGCCTCCCAAAATTGCGAATCCCAAAAAGACAAACGGAAACCACAGACGCTGAAACTCCAGCGGGAAACCGGCCTGTTCCAATGCCAGCAAATCAAACGTGCGTAAACCGGAGCCGAAGTAAACGGCCAGCGTTCCAACCAGGGCAATCACCGATCCGATGAAGAGATAAAGGGTTAACTTCATTCCGCCATATTCACGGGTCTTTGGATAGCCCCATACGACGATCATAAGGTATTTTGGAAAAACAGCCAGTTCAAAGAAGAAAAACAACAGGAACAAATCCAGCGCGCAAAATACGCCCAACACGCTGGCGCCTAAAAACATGAGGAACGAGAAAAACTCACGCGGCCGATCCTCAATATTCCACGAAACCAACACACCTGAGAAAATGACCAACCCAGAAAGCAGCACTAACGGCAGACTGATACCGTCAATACCTAATTTGTAATGGATACCGAATTGCGGAAGCCAGTTTGCCTCTTCGATAAATTGATAACCAGCCCGGTCAACGTCATAGGTAAAGTACAAAACAAAAGCCATCAGCAGGATGAGTATGGCTGCCGCTAGCGCAATCCGCCGAATCCAAACTCGATTTTCGGCAGGAATCAAAAGTAAAATAACCCCGGCTGCGATGGGAGTGAAGATCAGAGCGCTCAGAATTGGAAACTGCATCACTCACCTCTCAAAACAGAAAAGCTACCGCGCGGTTGATCACATCCAGCAGCCACGCCGGCCAAACGCCTAAAACCAGCATTAAGATCATCAAAGGTGCAATCACGATCATTTCCCGTCGGCTCATATCGGAAAGGCGGCCCTGCCAGCGGGGATTTAGCGGGCCATGCAGCACCATCTTCAAGGCTTTGAGGATATAAGCCCCGGTAAAGAATAAGCCAATCATAGCCAGCGCCGTCGCCAGCGTCATCACTGGCCAGGCGCCCCTTACGACCAAAAATTCCGAAACAAAACCATTCAACCCCGGCAGTCCAAGCGATGCCATCGCGGTAAAGATCAACACGCTGCCATAAACCGGCAATACGGCATACAAACCGCCAAAATCATTCAAATCACGGGTGTGAGCGCGTTCATACAATACACCCACCAGAAAGAACATACCTGCCGCGCTGAGTCCGTGATTGAACATTTGCAGCACCGCCCCATTCAAGGCGATATTCTTGTCCAACAAACCTACTGGCGAAGTCGTATTCAACAAGGCTGCGGCAGCGGCAATACCCAATACCACAAACCCCATGTGATTAATAGAGGAATAAGCAACTAACCGCTTGAAATCATTTTGCGCCCAGGCGCCCAATGCCCCAAATATAATGGCTGCCACCCCTAAAAAGGCCAACGCCCCGGCGTATTGCTGCGATTCGGACGGGAAAAGCGGCAGAACCAATCGCAGAAAGCCAAAGGCGCCGAGTTTGAGCAATACTCCAGCCAGAATCATCGAACCGGCCGTCGGCGCTTCGGTATGAGCATCCGGCAGCCAGGTATGAAAAGGCCAAACCGGCACTTTGATGGCAAATGCCACCACAAAAGCCCAAAAGGCAATGGCCTTGACCGTTGAAACGGGCAATCCGATTGGAACGCTTAACTCATTCAGAGCCGGCCAGCGTTGATACAATTCCAGCAAATCAAAACTGCCAACCGCCACTCCCATCAATTGGATTGCCAGCAGCAAGCCGAGAGAGCCGCCCATCGTGTATAAAACAAATTTCAGCGCGGCATAATTGCGGTTTTTGCTGCCCCATTGGGCAATCAAAAAATACATCGGAACCAGGCCGACTTCCCAGAAAACGAAGAACAGCAGCAGATCCAGCGCGAGAAATACCCCCAGCATGCCCGTTTCAAGCAGAAGGAACAGGATCATGTAGGATTTGACCCGCTCTTCAATGCTGTATGAAGCCAGTATGGCAAGCGGGGTCAGCAAGGTGGTCAGCAGAACCATCGGCAATGAAATTCCATCTACCCCCAGATGATAGGATGCCTGAATGGCGCTGTACCATTCGGCTTTTTCCACAAACTGGAAAGGCATACCAGCGCTCGGCTGAGGATCAAAACCAGCCCAGACCACCAGGGTAAGCGCAAGGGGAATCAACGAGGCAGAAAAGGCAAAAAACCGCAACAGAGCGGTTTTCTCTTTAGGCAATATCAGCATAACCAACGCAGCCGCCGTTGGGGTGAACAGGATCAGGCTCAGTAGATGATTGGCAAGAAAGTCCATCCTCATTTTCCTCCCCAATCAACCAATAACCCACAGGAAGTAAATCAGAATGGCAACCACCGCTGCCAATCCCAACCCAACCGTCGCGTAAACTTGCACTCTGCCGGATTGAAGGGACCTCAGAAACGCCCCAAGGTTGCGCGTACCGACAGCCGTAAGGTCACCCGCGCCGTTGATAACCGGTAAATCAATCCACCTCCGCAGAGATTTTCCCAGCCAAACCCCAAAACCGGCAATGGAATGCAACGCTCCATCAATAATCGCGCGATCCAACCAGCGGTCTGTCACGGTTTCCGCCAGCCAACGCGCCGGCCGGATAAAAACCAACTGGTAGAATTCGTCCACATAATATTTATTTCTGAGCAAGGAATATACCCCTCCCAAAGGCTTTTCCAGCGGGTCTTCTGGTTTGAGCGCTCTCCGATAAGTCAACCATCCCAGCAATAACCCGCCTAAGGCAACTACCAGCGAGACCGTCAAAGGCAGCAGGCTGTGATGACTCTTCTCGCTGTGGGTGAGCAACATACTCCCGACAAATTCCTCAAACCAGTTCGGCAGCGCCCCCCCAACCAGGGGAAAATATTCCGGAATCCCCACCCACCCGGCGGTTACGGCAAACAAAGCCAGAATGACCAAGGGGATGGTCATAACCGGACGCGATTCATGGGCATGTTCAGCAGAAAGACTGCGCGGCTGACCCAAAAAAGTCAGGGTAATCTGACGCATGGTATAAAATGCGGTCAACAACGCCGCCACAGCCAGCGTCCAAAAGATCAGCATTTGTCCGCTGGCATACGCACCGGATAGAATTTCATCCTTTGACCAAAATCCAGCCGTAATCAACGGGAAGCCGGAAAGCGCCAGTCCGCCGGCCAGAAATGTCCAAAAGGTCAGCGGCATCTTTTTTCGCAAACCGCCCATATACAGCATATTTTGCGGGTCAATTTTCTCGCCGGTGGATAAAACTCCGTGCTCCATGCCGTGGATGACCGAGCCCGAACCGAGGAACAATAAAGCCTTGAAGAAGGCATGGGTCACCAGATGAAAAGCCGCCGCCACGTATGCGCCCACCCCCAACGCAGCAATCATATATCCCAATTGTGAAATCGTTGAATACGCCAGCACTCGCTTAATATCATTCTGCGCCACAGCAATTGTAGCGGCAAACAACGCCGTGAAAGCGCCGATCGTCCCCATCACCAACATCGGCAGAGTCAGGGAATGCCCGTCCCATCCGACTGAAAGCAGGGGGAAGAACCGAATGACCAGATACACGCCCGCCGAAACCATCGTGGCGGCGTGGATCATCGCTGAAACCGGGGTTGGGCCTTCCATAGCGTCCGGCAGCCAGATGTGCAGCGGGAATTGCGCCGATTTTCCAATCGTGCCAATGATCAAAAGTATGCCGATCAAACCAGCCCAGGAAATTCCCGCCAGAGGCGAGGCTGCGCCGGCCAGTCCATTCAACACAGCCGGATTATTCAAAATCGCCTGATAGTTCAGCGTCCCGGTCAGGGAGTAGAGGGCCGCCAATCCCAGCAGCATGAACACATCCCCCACCCGCGTAGTCAGGAAGGCTTTAATCATCGCATTGCGCGCCGATTCCTTGCCGTACCAGAATCCAATCAGAAGGTATGAGCAAAGCCCCATAATCTCCCAACCCATGTACAGCGTCAGCAAATTATCGGTCACTACCAGTAAATACATCGCAAATGCAAACAAGCTAATCAGCGCGAAAAAGCGCGCATACATCGGCTCTATGGAAGGCACTCGATGGGCATGTCCCTGCGCATCCTGGATTTCTGCCCCATGCGGCGGTAAGCCCGGCCGGTCATGCTCTCCTTTAGGTTGACCGTAATTGTGATACCCGATGCTGTATATAAAAATCATCAGCACCGTCCAGGCAACAAAGAAAAGGGTCACCGCGCTGAGCGGGTCAATGTGAACCCCAATTTGCAGGGCGGTTGAGCCGGTTGGCAGCCACTCAATCGCCGCCGCAAAGGGATGCCGGCTGAGTTCTTCGGTTTGAATGGCGCGCCCAAAAACCAGCATACTCAGCAGCCACGCCAGCCCAGCCCCGATCAATGCCAGCCAGTGGGAAAGCGCATGATTGCGATGCGCCAATAACACGATCGTGAAAAATGCCAATAATGGCAGCAGCGGAATGAGGACTATCGTGAGTTCAACAGACATGTACCTTATCCTCCCGCGCTTATCCTTTCAGCAGAGTCAGTTCGTCCATCACCGCCGTCTGCCGCCGACGGTAAGCGGAAATGACCAATGCCAGCCCAACCGCCACCTCGCCCGCAGCAACGACAAATACCATGGTGGTAAATGCCAGCCCATGCACATAGGGAGCGCTGCGCGCCTGAGCGTAATAATGCCAGAAGGCAATCAAATTGACATTGACGGCGTTTAGCATCAATTCAACTCCCATGAGAATAGCCACGGCATTTTTACGCGCCAGCGCTCCGAACAAGCCAATGCAGAACAAAGCCGCCGAAAAAATCAAATACCATGCCAACGGTATCATCCGCGTTGATCCTCCTTGAGATCTACCGCAATGGTGATTGCGCCGATCAGGGCTGCCACAAGCAAGACCGAAGCCAGTTCAAACGGTAAAACATATCCTTGTGGAGAGACCAGCGCCTTACCCAGTTCCAAAAGGTTATCCGCATCGGAAGGCAACTCCACCAGCATGGCAGAGAACCCCTGCCAGAGGGCTAAAAATCCAACAATCACAGCGAAGAGGAGGACTGCGACCAGCGCGGCCGCCCGCCATCCCGGAAGAACCTGATCGCCCTGATCTTCCATGACCCGGCGGGTCAACATCACGGAAAAGATAATCAAGATGGCAATAGCCCCGACATAGACCAGAACTTGAACCACGGCAAAAAAAGATGACTGCAACGTTACAAAAATAACCGCGACGCCCATTAAGGTCAACACCAGCCACAGAGCGGCGTGCATCATCCTGCGGGCGGAAACAACCATGACGGCTGAAAACAGCGAAACCAACGCCGCAAGCAAAAAAACCAGTTGAAGCCCGTTCATTCTCCTGTCCCGTGTTTGGTAGATGTGGTCAAAACCCCACTTCCGGTTTGCATGGCAAGGTTGATCTTTGTTTTTCGCCTTTGGGCAAGGCGCATCAAATGATCCGCGGCCCACAGCAGAAGAAGATTAACCAGCAGAAAGCCAATCACCTGCCAGAAGACCGGCAGTTCCCGCGTCACCCCGCCTACAATTGCCATCGCTATAATCAATGCCAGAGAAAGGGGGGTTAACACTTTCCAGTTCAAATTCATCATCTGGTCAATTCGAAAGCGGGGTAAAGTTCCCCTGAAAAGGACGGTCACAAAATAGACCACAAAAGTTTTCACCATGAGATATACAAACCCCAAAACCGGAATTTCTTCAGCGCCGGGACCCTGCCAACCGCCCAGAAACACCGTTGCAAAAATCAACGAAACCGTGAAAGCGTGTAAAAACTCCGCCACAAAAAACATACCGAATTTTAGGCCGGAATATTCAATGTTATAACCTGCCACCAGTTCCGATTCGGCTTCGATCAAGTCAAATGGCGAGCGGCCAATTTCGGCAATAGACGCAATGAAGAAAATTAACGCGGCAGCCGGAGCCGCCACAATGAACCAGACCCCCTGCTGTGCCTGAACAATACCGGTTACGCTGAGAGTGCCTGCCAGCATCACCGGTATCAATGCCGAAAGCACCAGCGGCACTTCGTAAGAAATCAGTTGAGCCACCAGACGAAATGCCCCCAACAGGGCATATTTGTTATTCGAACCCCAACCGGCCAGGATATAACTCATCTCCCCCAGGCCGCCAATTGCAATCAAAAAGAGCAGCCCCACATTTAAGTCGCTGCCCACCACCGTTACCGAAAGCGGCAGCACTGACCATAACAACAGGACCGCTGCAACCGCTAAAATTGGCGCAAGGTTATAGGTGATTTTGTCCGCGCCAATCGGGGTAATATACTCTTTTGTAAAAATTTTGAGCATATCCGCTACCGGCTGCAATAACCCCCACGGACCGACCCGGTTCGGTCCAAAGCGGTCTTGAATACGCCCGATCAATTTCCGCTCATACCAGATTAAAAAAACCACAAACAACATTGCGCCGGTTGCCAAAACCAACGCACCGGTCAGTTTGGCCATCACATCTACCCATGAGCTGGGTAACCCCAACTCGCCTAACCAGCCAACGTACCATTGAATCACAAAGCCGATTGGATCACGCAAAAAATCCATTGGTTAACTCTGTCCGAGAAGGTTTTAGAACCATTCCAGCGCCCCTTTTCGCCAGGCATACAAGAACCCTACCGCCAAAATTAGCAGGAATAAGGCGCCTTCTAGGATGGCATACAGGGGCAAAAATTGATACGCCACTGCCCAGGGAAACAGCAAAATTGCCTCGACGTCAAAAATCAAAAAAACCAGGGCAAAAACGTAGTATTGAATCTTGATTTGAGTCCAGTTGGGACCTACGGTTTCAACCCCACATTCATAGGTTGAATTCTTAATTGGATCAGGTCTTTTGGGAGAAAGAAATCCCGCGATGAGAATTGTGATAGCTGGCATCAACAAGGCTACCAGCGCAAAAATTCCGATGTACAACCAGTTTCCCAGCATACACGCTCCAGCGAGGTTTAAGGATCCAGGGATTAGTGGTAATCTTTCCCATCCCCACCCAATACATCCATTTTATCAATTTACCCCCGCATTGTAAAGCAAATCTCAATTTTTTGATGAGCGGCTACCGCATCCTTTCCCCCAACCCAGACTTGCCGGTTCGTGTACCCCACAGCCAAACCAGACTTGCCACAACCCCAACGCCGCTAACCATCCGCAAAATGATCCAACCGGCTTCTCCCCAACCATTCCAGATTCGAATCTCAAATGGATGCGCCAAGACCAAATTGGCAGGATTATGATTGGGTTCATTTTCACGCACCTGATAAAGCCAGAATGTACCTCTCCCCGCTGTGCTTTTGTAAGGCCGGATATTCCAACGAAAGACCGTTTCTTTGCCCGCAATGGCTTTTTGGCGCGATTCACCCTGCGGAGAAATGACCACACCGTTCATTTCCAGCCGCGCCTGCCATCCTTGCAGGTTATGCCCCTCAAAATCTTCCAAACCGATCTTAACCACAACCCACCCGTTTTCATTCAGCCTGATCCACCGCGGGTAGGAAATCTGAACATGGATGAATCGCGGTGATTGAGCAGACTTTTTTCCGTCAATAATTGCTGCGTCAAAATCAAACCGGTTTTTCATGGAAGGCGCTGGCATCAAGGAGACCAAAAGAGCAACCAGTGAGAGGACAAGTAGTCCAAACGGAACAGCCCGCCGGTTCATCCGATAAACACCTCCACTTCCTCACCATCTTCCTCATCGTTGACCTGAATATGGATCGGTTCATCTCCCGAAATATTCTTCATCGTGTCGTTGAGCATCTCGATCAAATTTTGTTCTTTGACCCTTGGCGGCATCCAGCGCTCAAATGTACGCAAAAACCAGATTATAGCACGGACAGGCAACGGGAAACTGAATGAAATTCGTTCTGGTTTTGCCCCTTTTCTTTGCCGAATCCGCACATGTAACCAAGGGGTATTGTAAAACAGCCACATTCCAACAACGCCGATCAAGAACGGCAACCACGCCAGCCAGAAGCCCCATCCCCATGGACGCGACATCCACCCCAGTATCATCCAGACCGCCGACAAGCCAGTTAATAGCACCATGACCCCAAAGATCACCCACGAAAACCGCCGCCAGCGCCGATAATCCGGCGGAGCGCTTTTTTCACTGGCAGTTTCGATGACATCAACCTCTTTTACTCTTTCGGTTGGCTCTTCGGTTTTGACCGCTCTTTCAATAAAAACCTGCGGTTGATCCGCCGTTCCTTCCTCGAGAGCATTAATCAACCGCAAACCTTCTTCCGGAGAAACCTCTCCTGCCTCAATTTTTCGCAACAATTCAAGGCGTTCTTCGCTCATGGATGACCTCCAATGGGATTAAAACCCGGCGCAATACTTTTCCGGAACGCACAGAAATTCACCGCTCTGAAAACTTGCCTTCAAGCGCATCCAGCAGACGATTGGCTTCCTCGGCGGTAATTTTCTTCTCCTTCAGCAAATTCAAAATGATTAGACGCTCTTCCTCACTTGCGCGTTTTGGGGGAGCGGCTGCCTGACTCTCAAAATTAAAACTCATTCCCCCGATGTTCAAAAAATCCCCCCGGCCTGCCCTGCGGCTGGCAGCCCGCTCGGTACGTTCTTGAGCCATCCGTATCCGTTCCTCAGCCCGCTGCATTTTTTCCTGAATGCGCCGGGCAATCTGATCTCCCAAACCATCCAGCCGGATGCCAATCTCTTCTTCTACGCCTTCTTCTTCCCAATCCCCCTCTAAAACCGCAATTGAACCGCCTGCAGCCAACCTGATTCGTACACCCCCTTCGCCAATAGTCCCCTCGAATCGGTGAGTAACCTGTTTTATAGCCTGCCCCTTTTCCTGAAACACAATCCGTTCACCGCCGCTGCTGGCATCCAACTGATAGCCGCTGCCGATGGGTAACCATAACTTAATGCTTCCGCCAGCGGAGGCTTGCAGATCATTTGACAATTCGAGCAGTTTTACCTTGATGCTGCCCCCCGCTCGCAATGTTTCCGCCCGGCGAACATCCAACAATTTGATTGAACCGCCAGTATTTTCGACCTTCAATGCGCCTTTTATTTCGCCCCCTTTTAAGTTGCCGCCAATGTTCATGACAACTAAATTACCATTAACTTGGAATACTTTCAGGTGACCGCCCACATTCCCACAGCGCACATCACCGACATCTCGCAGGGTCAAGTGGCCGCCTACATTTTCAATTTTAGCCTCCCCTTTCAGGTTAATTGCCGACATTGAACCATGAACATAATCAACCTGTATTTGCGAATCCCGCGGTACTTGAAGAACAGCATCTTCCTCACAATGAATCCACCAGCCGCCGTTTTCCTGACGAACCTGTAAGCCGGCTTCATCCTGAATGCGGATTTGGATTTGAGGTTGATCCCAGCCGCTTACCGACAAGTGATTTTCTGCCTGAAGACGGAGTTTCGCTGCAGCCTCACAGGGAATTGTACGAGTCGCCATTCTTTTCGCTCCACAGAGTTAATCTAAATCAATCATAACAAAGTTTAGACATTTGTCAATAGAACAATCAATATATTTTAGAAAGATTTTCGGATTATGAATACTTAATAGAATAATTCGAATTTTTTTACAGTTAATGGTTGTAACATATTTTCAAATCCTTAAAACAAACCTCACTTACTCTTTCCTTTTGTGATAAACTCAGCAATGTTCATCCCCAATTTCCCCTTCACAAACCCTCAATGGAGGCCAATTCTGTATGAAACCCTATCCCGTCGAACCATTTCGCATCAAGATGGTTGAGCCAATCCGTCTCATCTCGCCCCGCGAACGCCAAAGCGCCATGCAAGCCGCCGGCTACAATCTCTTCAATCTGCGGGCTGAGGATGTGTTTATTGACCTGCTGACCGATTCCGGCACCGGTACGATGAGTCAGGATCAATGGGCAGCCATGATGACCGGGGATGAGTCCTATGCCGGAGCGCGGTCTTACTACCGCCTTGCCGAGGTGATGCAGAACATCTTTGGCTTTGAACATTTTGTTCCAACCCACCAGGGCCGGGCTGCCGAGAACATTCTTACCCACTTACTGGTCAAACCCGGCATGTATGTTCCTTCAAACATGCACTTCGACACGACCGATGGCAATATCCGCGCCCGAGGCGGACGTCCGACCAATCTGGTTATTGATGAAGCCTTTGACCCCACCAACCCTCATCCGTTCAAAGGCAACATGGATGTTCAAAAATTGCGCGCCTTCATTGAGCAGGTTGGCGCTCAAAACATTCCCTTTGGCAGCATCACCATCACCAACAACGCCGGGGGTGGTCAACCCGTGTCCCTTGAAAACATTCGTCAGGTTGCTGAAATTTATCATCACTATGGCATCCCCTTTTTTATAGATGCTTGCCGGTTTGCAGAAAACGCCTTTTTTATTAAGCAACGAGAACCGGGTTGTGCGCCTCTTTCAACGCTGGAAATTGCCCAACAAATCTTTGCCCTTGCCGATGGCGCCTGGATGTCCGCTAAAAAAGATGCGCTGGTCAATATTGGCGGTTTTCTGGCAGTCCGTGACGCTGACCTGTTTCAACGCATTTGCAACGAATTGATTTTACGGGAAGGTTTTGTAACCTACGGCGGACTGGCCGGGCGAGATTTGGACGCCATGGCGGTTGGGCTCATGGAAGGTCTGGATGAGGACTATCTGGCTTACCGCATCGGACAAACGGCTTATTTTGCGGATCAACTCAAAGCCGCCGGCATACCGATTCTTGAACCGGCTGGCGGTCATGCGATTTATCTGGATGCGGGGCGATTCTTGCCCCACATTCCGCACGCTGAATACCCCGGTCAATCTCTGGCAGCCGCGCTTTACCTGGAAGGCGGCATTCGCGGCGTTGAAATTGGCTCGGTCATGTTTGCCTACCCCGACCCCGACAGCGGAGAAATGATTTACCCCAAGTTGGAACTGGTTCGATTGGCTATTCCGCGCCGTACCTACACCCGCAGCCATTTTGATTACATCGTTGAGGTCTTAAGATCATTGACCGACCAACGTGAATCTCTCCGCGGTTACCGCATCGTTTACGCACCGCCGCTGCTGCGTCATTTCACCGCCCGCTTTGAGCCTTTATAGGAGGAAACCATGTTTCTAAACCCAAATCTCAAACGCATCGTTTGGTTACCCATCATCGCATCCGTACTGATTGGCGGCTGCGCGCTGTTATCCCCTGCCCAAAGTAAAACCATCACTTTGGAAGGCGATGAACGCGAAGCGGTGCTGGAATACGCCAGTCCGATGGGCGAAAACCTGATCGCCGGTTTGATTAACCGCGATTACCCAACCTTTTCAAAGGACTTTGACGCCGCTATGAAAAAAGGCATGGATGAGGCCGCCTTTGAACAACTCCTCTCCACGCTGACCGATAAACTGGGCGCTTATCAGTCCCATGAAATCAGTCAAGTGCTGCAAGACGAGAAGTATACGATTGTCATTTACCGCCTGACCTATGAAAAAGACAATCTCGTCACCATGCGGGTTGTCTTCAACCGCCAAGAGCCCCATCTCATATCCGGCCTTTGGTTCGACTCGCCGGAATTGCGCAAAAAATAATCAGGGCAATCGTTTGGCTTCATCCCACCAGCGGTCCATTTCTTCAAGGCTCATGGAGGTGAGATCCCTGCCGGCCTGACGGGCGCGCGCTTCGATGTGCGCAAATCGCTGGCGAAAACGGCGGTTGGCCGCTCGTAATGCGCTTTCTGCATCAACCTTATACCAGCGCGCCAGATTGACGACCGCAAATAAAAGATCACCCAATTCTTTTTCCCGTTCGCCTTCGTCCATTGCGGTTTGAACTTCGTTGATTTCTTCAAAGACCTTGTCCAACACCGGTTGAATTTCGCTCCAATCGAAGCCTACCCGTGCAGCCCGGCTTTGAATTTCCTGGGCTTGCGAAAGCGCCGGCAAACTCAGCGGAACACCATCCAAAATACTCATTGGCTGTTCCTGACCGTTCAATGCCCGCTCTTCTTCTTTTAACTTTTGCCAGTTGCGCAGCACGCCTTCCACGCCGCTGACCTTGACTTCACCAAATACATGCGGATGTCGGCGGACAATTTTGCGATGAATTCCCTGAATCACTTCCGCCAGCGTAAATTCACCCTCCTCAACTGCAATTTGCGCATGGAGAATGATTTGCAGCAGCAGATCACCCAATTCTTCACACAGGGCAGCAGGGTTCTCGTTGTCCAGGGCTTCGATGGCTTCGTAGGCTTCTTCCAGAAGGTATTTGCGCAGGGTCAGATGGGTCTGTTCGCGATCCCATGGACAGCCATCCGGGGCGCGTAATCGGGCTACTACCTCTTGAAATGCCTCCAACGAGGTATCTGTCCCCAAAGCTGGAACGTATAAGGCAGTCATCAGCCCCAAATGAGGGCTGCGGTCAATCTCGTACAACATCAAATCTTCGACAATTTGCTGGCGGGTGCCGGCTGCATGAACTAACCTGACCCGAAACTCATCCGGAAAGACCGCATTCAATGCCAGTTTGACAGCCGAGGCGGTTATCTGGTTATAAATTTGGGTGATCAGCGCCGGCATATCCGGGGCATAGCCGGGGGTGTGCAGCATTCCCATTTCGAGGGCATCCAGCAGGACAAGCCGAGGGAAGGGATCAATCTGCAATGCGCTGAAAACCGGCTCCAAAAATGACATCCCTTCGATAATCCGAACCGGAATATCCTCCTGGGCAGCACGACGGAGTATCTCCGGTGCAGTGGCTTCTGCAACAAACGGATGACCCGGTACGGCATATGTAACCCCTTTGGGCTGCCGGCCCAATCGGAGGATTTCCTCTACGATTGCCTCATATACCGCCTCAAAGGTATCTTTGGTTTCGTAAAAATAATCGAATGAGACAATCTCCAGACCCCTTGGCAAATTGTTCACCAGCGGGTGATGCCGGGTACGCAGGTACACACGGTCTATCCGGCTTAGCCACTCCCATGCCTCACGGGTCAGGTGGCGGTCTTCTCCCGGACCCAACCCCAATATGACAATCCCATTTGGTCTTTGCGGAGTATCCATCAACAAGGCTCCTCACCCAAAACAATCTACTGAAAAACATTGCAGAGCAGCCCTCTACTCGATTTCGAAAAAACCGGTAGAGTTAATCTGCCCTGCGGATGAATCCACCATCCCAGACGGGAGGGGAATGGTAAAGGCGCTTGATTTTTAGCGTTTGGTGTAAGTCGGTGCCTTGCGGGCGCGCTTGAGACCCGGTTTCTTGCGTTCCTTTACACGCGGATCGCGGGTAAGTAAACCATACTTGCGCAATTCATGAACAAAATCCGCGTTCATCTTTGCCAGCGCACGTGCCAGCCCCAATTGAACCGCATCGGTCTGACCGGTTACACCGCCGCCATCCACCACAACCGTCACATCGAACGTCGAGCGTTCCTGCTGAGTTGCCTGAAACGGTTTGAGGATGGCCTCTACATCGCCAATGCGGGTGAAGTATTCCTCAATGGATTTTTGATTGACGGTAAACTTGCCCGTCCCGCTCATGATGCGCACGCGCGCCGTGGCTTCTTTGCGTCGCCCAACACCTTCGTAATACTGAACAGACATATCTTGCCCACTCCTTTATGCAACAGGCTCTGGCTTTTGCGCTTCGTGCGGATGTTCGCTGCCAGCGTAAATTTTCAAACGCTTGATCAACTTGCGACCCAATTTGTTGTGAGGCAGCATACCCCACACCGCAGCACGGATGACCCGGTCAGGATGGCGGTTTAATTGTTCCCGCATACCCACAACCTTCAATCCGCCGGGATAGTTGGAATGCTTGTAATAGAACTTGGTATCCAGCCGCTTGTCGGTAACATCCAGTTGCTGCGCATTGATGACCACCACAAAATCACCCATGGCTACGCCCGGAGTGAAGGTTGGTTTATGCTTCCCGAGCAGGTAGCGGGCGATTTGGGTCGCCAGCCGGCCCAGATTTTGACCTCTGGCATCCACCAGCACCCACTTTGTTTCAGGTTTTCCTTTTATGACGTATGTCTTATCCACAGTCCTCTTCTCCACTGACAGATAAGGTTTTGATAAACCCTTCAGATTTCAAATCGTTCTCCTCGTACTGCACCCACTCCAGATAGAGACCATTCGGTTTGGCAAGCCCGGGCAACAGGGGCTGTGGGATTTTGAGGGCAGCCTCAAACTGTTTCAACGACAATTGTTGCTGCCCAACCCGGACTTGCAAAAACACCAGTCTGCGCACCATTCGGTATAGGAATGCATTTGCCGTGATCCGAAAAGTCCATTCATCCTGTGCGGTTTGCTGCCATTCTGCCCGGTGAACTTTGCGAATGGTGCTGCCTCCTGGTCGCAAAGGCGAACCAAATGCCGCAAAATCGTGCTCACCGACCAGCAATTCGGCAGCCCGCTGCAGAAGATCCATCTGCACTGCAGGCCAGACCCGCCATTGATAGCGTTCCCGCAGCGG
This sequence comes from uncultured Bellilinea sp., assembly GCA_938040735.1. Lineage (GTDB taxonomy): Bacteria > Chloroflexota > Anaerolineae > Anaerolineales > Anaerolineaceae > Bellilinea. The sequence continues at coordinate 16,082 of CALHYE010000002.1, read as the reverse complement.
ATCACGCTCTTCCTGACAGTACAGGCGATAGAGGTATTGCCGGGCAAGAGCATCGTAGCGCGGATGAAAATCATCCCGCACAATCTGCACACTGCGCGCCGCAACATCCTCAGGAAGCGAGGCATTCAAGGCTTTCAGCAACTGCTCTGGGGTATGCCTCCAATTCAGGTCAAACGCAATCACCTGACCAAGGGCATGCACCCCGCTGTCGGTTCTGCCGGCATACAGGATACTTTCACCCTGCCAGCCCAGCGAACGCAGCGCCGCCTCAACTTCTGCCTGCACCGTCCGGCTGCTTCCCTGCCGTTGAAAGCCCCGGAAGTGTGTGCCGTCGTAGGCAATGATAACCTGGTAACGTGCCATCCCAAACCGGAATTGAGACCGGCGGGCTCTTAATCCTCAACCAACTCAAGCAGAACCATTTCGGCAGCATCACCCTGCCGCGGCCCGAGCTTGAACATTCGTGTATAACCGCCATTGCGGTTAGCATAACGCGGTGCAATTTCATCAAATAATTTCTTCACCACAATCGGGTCACCCAAACGTGCCGAAACCAGCCGGCGGGCATTTACCTTTTCTATGTCGCTGCCATTGGCGCTTCGCCTTGCAATCGTGATCATCCGCTCGGCTTCGCCACGAATCGCCAGCGCTTTGGCACGGGTGGTTTTCATCCGTTCGTGAGTAAAGAACTGTTTGATCAAAGTCCGGCGCAATCCCTTGCGCTGATCCTTTGACCGTCCCAGTTTAAAACCAGCAACTTTATGGCGCATAATTCCTTACTCCGTCTCGTTATCGTTTGGCAGGAAGCCTTTTTCCTGCATCTTCTGGCGCAATTCATCCAGACTCTTCTCACCAAAGTTTCGGATTGACATGACCGCTTCACTGCCTTTTTCGAGCAGCTCAAGCACATCACCCACCGTAGTAATGCCGGTACGCTTGAGCGAATTGAACACACGCACCGACAGGTCGAGATTTTCGATGGGCGTTTCGGCGGCTTCACTGGTCAAACGGCTGCCGCTGATCTCGCGCTCCGGCAGGACAGTAAAGACCTCTTCGCTAATCCCCGAAATCAGGCGCAGGTGGTCAATCAAAATCTTGGAGGCTGTTCCCAAAGCGCTCTCAGGAGAAATGGTCCCATCTGTCCAGATTTCCAGAATCAATCGTTCGTAGTTGGTGTTCTGTCCAACCCTGGCAGAAGCCACATTGAAGTTTACCCGCCGAACCGGGCTAAAGATGGCATCCACCGGCAGCTCGCCAATTGGCAGCCGACCGATGCGATCACCCGCCGGAGAATATCCGCGGCCGCGTTCAACTGTCATATCAATTTCCAGTCGGGTACGGGTGTCATCCACCGTGAACAGGTACAGGTCGGGATTGACAATCTCCACCTCCGCTGGCACCTGAATATCCGCCGCGGTAACCGTTCCTGCTCCGCGAACATCCAGATGAAGGTGCGAACTTTCAACATCGTGGAGTATCAGGCGCAGCTGCTTGATTTGCAACATCACCTGAATCACATCTTCCCGTACTCCGGGAATGTCACTGAACTCATGCAGCACGTCCGAAATTCGGATGGAAGTTACCGCTGCCCCTTCCAGCGACGACAGCAGTACCCGCCGAAGTGCATTGCCAAGGGTGACGCCGTAGCCGCGTTCCAGCGGGCTGATAACGAACTTTCCATAGTTTCGAGCCTCGTGTTCACGCTCGATTTTCGGTTTGACCATATTGGTTATTACAGACAAGGTTCACCCCTTTCTGATGCACAGCTACAAAAAACAGCCAAACAGGACAACGGCATTACCTCGAGTAGTACTCAACAATCAACTGCTCGTTGAGATTGCCGTCAATTTCAGCCCGTTCGGGCAGGCGCAAGACCCGCCCGCTCAAGGTACGCACATCTCGTTCTAACCACAGCGCGCAATTGCGCTTTTCCGCAAAATCCGGCAATTCCTTGAAAAAGGGTTTGCTCCGGGATCCCTCACGCACCTCAATTTTATCGCCGGGTTTCAGCAGGGTGGAAGGCACGTCGGTGCGGCGGCCATTTACCAGAAAATGACCGTGGGTCACCATCTGGCGGGCCTGAGCGCGGTTTTCAGCAAACCCCATCCGAAAGACCACATTATCCAGACGCAATTCAAGGGTCTGCAGGAGGTTCAAACCGGTCAGACCGCGCTTTTTCAACGCAACATTGAAATAGCGGCGGAACTGACGTTCCAGAATGCCGTAAGTGCGACGGGCTTGCTGCTTGGCGCGTAACTGTCGAGCGTAGTCCGACATCCGCTCGCTGCCGCCCCGTCCGGCATTTGCCCGTCCATGTTCACCGGGGGCAAAACCACGCCGTTCAAAGGCGCATTTGGGGGTGAAGCATCGCTCGCCCTTCAAAAACATCTTAAATCCTTCTCGCCGGCAGAGTTTGCAAACCGGACCAATGTATCTCGCCATAACTTCCCTCTCTTGATTAAATTAGACGCGGCGTTTCTTGGGAGGCCGGCAGCCGTTATGCGGCACCGGTGTAACGTCCGCAATGGAGCGCACCTTGATTCCCATCCCTTGCACAGCCCGAATCGCCGATTCACGGCCCGGCCCGGGTCCTTTGACGATGATATCCACTTCTTGCACACCCATAGCCTGAGCGGCTTTGAGCGCTTGTTCGGCTGCTAAACGAGCCGCAAAGGGAGTGCTCTTGCGGGAACCCTTGAATCCGGCTGAGCCGGCGCTTGCCCAGCAGACTGCGTTGCCCTGCTGGTCGGTGACGGTCACAATCGTATTATTGAACGATGCATAAATATGTACCTGCGCTGAGGACAGTGTGCGCTTCACCTTTCGGGGAGCGCTTGACCGGCGCGCTGATCTTACATTTTGTGCCATATTTCCTCGCTATCAACCTCAATTTCTTTCAGAGTACAGCGTATTGATTAAACCGGTTTGGGTCGGGCTGACCAGCCGCGGGGGCGGGAAGGTACCCCAGATCAACCCTTCCCATCACCGGATTATTTCTTGGTTGCTCCACGGCGGCGGCCGCGTCCCGCCACAGTCTTTTTGGGACCTTTGCGTGTACGAGCGTTCGTGCGGGTTCGCTGCCCATGAACCGGCAGATTACGGCGGTGTCGCAGACCCCGGTAGCACCCAATCTCGATCAGGCGCTTGATGTTCATCTGCACCTCACGCCGCAAATCGCCTTCAACTTTATAGTTTTGGGCAATGTAATCACGCAAAAGGTTCACATCCGTTTCGGTCAGGTCTTTGACCCGCGTATCCGGATTGACTTTTGTCTCCGACAGGATCTTGCGAGCCCGGGTTGGGCCGATCCCATAAATATAGGTCAGTGCAACTTCAACGCGCTTGTTGCGTGGTAGATCAACACCTTCAATTCTCGCCATAATTAACTACCCCTGTCGCTGCTTGTGCTTTGGGTTTTCACAAATGACATACAACTTGCCGCTGCGCCGCACAATCTTGCATTTTGCGCACCGCTTGCGAATGGATGGTGAAACTTTCATGATTGATTACTCCTCATCATTCCTTACTTCAACAGCCAAAGTTTCAATTATACCTGATTTTTTCCATTTCGTCCAGGTTTGCTGCCGTCTCTTAACAGGGTCAGGATGCGTGGTCCGTTTTCAGTGATGGCCACCGTATGCTCAAAATGAGCGGTCGGCAGGCCATTCCGTGAAACTACCGTCCACTGGTCATCCAGAACCCGGGTCGCCGGTGAGCCAATCAACACCATCGGTTCCAGCGCAATCGTCATACCAACCCGCAATAACATACCGCGCCCGCGTGTGCCGTAATTCGGCACCTGGGGGCCTTCATGCATCTGCCGCCCAACCCCATGACCGGTGTACTCACGGGTGACATGGAAGCCGTGACTTTCCACATACTCTTGAATTGCCGCAGAGACATCCCCAACCCGGTTACCTGCAACCAGTTTCTCAATCCCCACATACAAAACCGCTTCGGTAACTTCCAGCAGTTTTTGTACCTGCGCTGAAACCTCACCGATCGGGAAGGTAATCGCCGAATCGGCGACAAACCCTTCATACACCGTTCCGCAATCCACCGATACGATATCCCCTTCGCGCAGTTTGCGGCGCGGACTGGGGATGCCATGCACTAATTCTTCATTCACGCTGATGGTCGTGCTGGCAGGATAGGGGTACGGCCCGGGATAGTTCAAAAATGGAGAATAGACTCCGTATTTCTTAAGTACCTCTTCTGCGGCGGCATTCAGATCGGCCGTGGAAACGCCAGGACGAGCGACATCACGCGCTGCTTGCAGGGCTTCAGCATTGATCTGCCCGGCAATCCGCATGATTTCCAATTCCTGAGGCGACTTAATCGTAATCTGGCGTTCCCACGTCATTGTGCAAATTCCTATCAGGCGATGGCTTCCAGTAGCTGGCGGGTCACTTCTTCGATGGGCTGCGTCCCGTCAATTTCTACCAGCAACCCCGCCTGCCGATAATGCTCAATCAACGGGCTGGTTTGTTCCATGTACACGGTAATCCGCTTTCTAACCGTTGCCGGCTGGTCATCTTCGCGCTGGTACAGCTCACCGCCGTCATCATCGCAAATACCGGCTTTTTTAGGCGGATTATAGATACTGTGATAGACCTTGCCGCAAGTCCGGCAGGTCCAACGACCGCTCAATCGTTCGATCAACACCTCGGCAGGAACCGAGATATACGGGACGCTCACCACTTTCCCGTCCAGTTCTTTCAACATCGCGCTCAAGGCCTCAGCCTGAGCCGGCGTCCGTGGAAAACCATCCAGAATCGCGCCGTTGGAGCAATCTGGGCGGCTTAACCGCTCGCGGATCATCCCAATGGTCACGTCATCCGGCACCAATTCGCCACGATTCATGTAACCTTGTGCCAGTTTGCCCAAATCCGTCTGGTTCTTCAGATTCTCCCGGAAGATATCGCCGGAAGAGATGTGCGCCAATCCGGTTTTCTCCGCCAAGACCTGCGCCTGTGTGCCTTTTCCCGCACCGGGAGGACCGAGAAGTACGATAAAGCGTCTCATCCGATTATCCCTTGATCAGATTTTCATCGTAACCGTGCAACTTCAGCTCGGTTTCAATGATGGTGAAGGTATCCCGAACCACACCAACCACAATCAGCAAGCCGGCCGCCGAAATGAGGAACAACCCGGCATTCCTTGCTGAGGCAGGCAAGAAAGCGTGCATGATGTAAGGAAGCACCGCCACAAAGCCAAGGAAGAACGCTCCCGGCAGTGTGATCCGCCGCTGAACTTTGGTCAGGTATTTTTGGGTGGCTGGTCCGCGTAAAACACCCGGAATTTGGGCTCCCTGGCGTTTGAGCGTTTCGCCATAATTCTGTTGAGCAAAGAGGACATCCGTGTAGAAAAAGGTGAACGCCACCACCATCAGGAAGTACATCACCGCATACCATGCCCCTTGCCCGCTGAAGGTATTGTAAATCCCACTTGCAATACTGGCCACCCAGGGGGTTTGGGAGTTAATGAAGTAACTGGCCACAATTGCCGGAAAGAGCAGAATGGACTGGGCAAAGATCAGCGGGATCATGCCGGCCATATTAATCATCAAAGGCAGATTGCTGCGCACCGGCATGGACATGCGGTTGCCCACTCGCCGGCCGGGGAACAGCACCGGTACATTGCGCCGCCCTTGTTGAACAAAGACGATCGCAAAAATCACCAGCACCAGCACAACCAGAATCAGCAGGGTCAGCCACCAGGCATTCTGCCGGTCACTCCACAGACTGATCAGGTTGGATGGGATGCCTGCGACAATGCCGGAGAAAATGATCAACGAAAGGCCCTGTTTGGGAATGCCATATTCAGAGATCAGTTGCCCCAGCCAGATGCCCAGCATCGTACCCGCCATCATACTAATCAGGGTCGTCAGGGTTGGCAACAACGAAGCGCCGGTGAACCCGTAGGTGTAACTCAGCACCGTTTGACCCGTTTGTCCGGCCAAGGAATTGAAGATGTTAATCTGGCCAATTGCCGAAAGCAAAGCCATCGGAACGGTCAGAATAATCGTCCATTTTTCCATCCACTTCTGGCCTTCGCGGGGGTTTTCCTTCATCTTCCGTTCCAGCGCCGGAATAATCGGCACCAGCAATTGCAAAATAATTTGCGCGGTAATGTAAGGGTAAACCCCCATGGCCAGAATGGAGAACCGTGAAATCGTACCGCCAGAAAGCAGATCCAGCAGGCCAAACAGCGTACCCGCTGCTCCGGGCGCCTGAACGATACCTCGAATCACCTCGCGGTCAATTCCCGGAACGGGAATATTGGCTGCCAGCCGGTAAAGTACCAGCAGCAGCAAAGTGATGAGAAGTTTCTTGCGAATATCTTCCGATTTCCATAAATAACGCCATGCTGACCGCTTCATGCGTTGGTCTCCTTAAGTAAAGCCTTTCAGGCGATGATTTCCACCGAACCGCCAGCCGCTTCGATTTTAGATTTTGCCCCTTTGCTTACCCGCTGCACCCGCACTTTGAGCGGGATATCCAGCTCTCCATTGCCAAGGATGACAACCGGGTTGTTGGGTTTATGAAGCAAATTCTTTTCAGCCAGCGTCTGTGGGTTGACTTCCATGTTGGCTTCAAACTTTGCAGCCAGTTGAGCCAAGTTGACCTCATTGTATTCAACCTGCACCGGAGGGGTAAAGCCCTCACCGCGCATGAACGGCAGCCGGCGGTAGAACGGCAGGTTACCGCCCTGACGATACAGGTGGCCGCCCTCACCGGAGCGAGAGCCCTGGCCTTTCGTACCGCGGCCGCTGGTTTTACCTTTACCGGCGGAAATACCCCGCCCAACGCGTTTGCGGTCTTTTCTGGCGCCTTCGTTTGGCTTCAGATCATTCAATTTCATTGCTCTACCTGCTCTTCAATTTTGACAAGATGATTGACTTTTCGCAGCATTCCCCGCAGGGTCGGCGTATCCTCATGGATCACCGTCTGGTTGAGACGGCGCAGACCCAGCGCGCGAATGGTCGCTTTATGCTGCTCCGAATAACCGATTGCGCTTTTCACCCATGTGATGCGCAGCATCTTGGGAGATTGCTTCTTCTCAGCCATTCTTCCTCCGTTCCCAGAAGGGCAACAATTCTTTGGCGGGCTTGCCGCGTTTTGCTGCTTCCTCTTCGGGCGATTTCAGCTGGCTCAGCGCATCGAAAGTGGCCTTAACCACATTCAAAACATTTGCGCTGCCCATTGATTTGGTCAGAATGTCGCGAATGCCGGCTGCTTCCAACACCGCACGCACACCACCCGCCGCAATCACGCCGGTTCCAGCCGAGGCCGGTTTTAGCAGCACTTTGGCGCCGGATGTTTTACCCACAACCTCATGCGGGATGGTCGTGCCGACCATCGGCACCGGTCGCATACTCTTATGAGCGCGCTCGGTGGCTTTGCGCATGGCATCCGGGACGGCATTGGCTTTACCGACACCCAAACCGACATTCCCATGATTATCACCGGCAACTACCGTCACCCGGAATTGGAAACGGCGGCCGCCCTTGACAACCTTTGCCACGCGGGCAATTTCAATCACACGCTCATCGTATTGCTGTTCGTAAGTTGTATAATCCATCATCTCCATAGTCAGGCCTCTTTCATTGCTTCCTGTTCAGCCTAGAACTCCAGGCCAGACTCACGCGCGGCTTCAGCCAGCGCCTTTACGCGGCCGATGTAGCGGAAACCGCCCCGGTCGAACACCACACGGGTGATGCCTTTTTCTTTGGCGCGCTTGGCAACCAGTTCACCCACTAAACGGGCTTGTTCGGTTTTGGTTTTTCCATCCACCTTGCCACGTAATTCGTGATCAATTGTGGAGGCGGCTGCCAGCGTGTGCCCGGCTTCATCATCAATCACCTGTGCGTAGGTTTCGGCCAGGCTGCGGAAAACTGCCAGACGCGGACGATCCGGCGTGCCGCTTACATGCTTGCGCACGCGGCGATGGCGGCGAATTCTCGCTTCAGAACGACTTAATTTAGCCATGAGCACTCACCTATTTCTTGCCTTTACCGGCTTTGCCGGCTTTTCGGCGGATTTTTTCACCAAGATAGTGAATCCCTTTCCCATGATAGGGTTCGGGTGGTCGAATTTTACGGATATCGGCAGCAACCTGCCCAACCAACTCCCGGTTGTATCCCATCACCTTGATCTGACGGGTTTTGGTATCCACATCAAAAGAGATACCCGCCGGGGGTTCAACAATCACCGGGTGGGAATATCCCACAAACAGCTTCAGGTTTTGTCCGTCCATCTCGGCGCGGTAACCCACGCCATCAATTTCCAGTACTTTAGTGAAACCTTCGCTGACACCGGTTACCATATTCTGGATTAATGCGCGGGTCATTCCATGCAGCGCGCGAACTTGCGGTTCTTCAGAAGAACGGCTAACGGCAATTTGTCCATTCTCGAACATAATCGAGATCGCCGGCGAAAACTGGCGCTGCAGTTCGCCCTTTGGACCTTTGATATACACCGAGGAACCCTCTACCGTCACCTGAACGTTTGCAGGAACGACCACCGGTAAGCGACCTATACGAGACACGTCTAAATACCTCCTTTACGCTTTCCGGCCTACCAGACCTTGCACAGGATCTCGCCGCCAACATTCAGTTGACGCGCGCGCTGTCCGGTCATCACACCCTTGGGCGTGGAAAGAATCGCAACACCTAAACCAGAAAGCACCCAGGGAATGTCCTGTTTGCGGGTGTAGATGCGTCGGCCTGGGCGGCTGACCCGCTCCAGTCCGGTAATCACCGGGCGCCGCTGGCGGCGTTCGCCCACGTACTTCAAGCGAATGCGCAGGGTCTGTTCGTGGGGTTTTTCACCGTTCACGACTTCGTAGGATTCGATGAAACCCTCTTCTTTCAAAACCCGGGCAATTTCTGCTTTGAGTTTAGTGCTTGGCATAGCAACTACCACCTGACCATTCATGATGGCGTTGCGCATGCGGGTTAACATATCAGCAATTGGATCATTCACACTCATGCCTACCTCCGGCCTGGAACTACCAGGATGACTTGGTTACGCCGGGGATCTTCCCTTCAAGAGCGAGCTCCCGGAAGCAAATTCGGCACAGCCCAAAACGACGCAGGTAACCTCGCGGGCGTCCACAACGTTTGCAACGATTACGCACCTGAACGGCGTACTTGCGACGTTGTTCACGATAAGTCATACATTTCTTTGCCATACTAATCCTTCCTGAAAGGCATCCCAAGCAATTGCAGCAATTTAACAGCCTGATCATCGGTCGGCGCTGTGGTTACGATGGTAATTTCCATTCCGCGCACTTTATCTACCTTGTCGTACTCGATTTCCGGGAAGATGATCTGTTCCCGTAAACCCAGCGTGTAGTTTCCGCGTCCATCGAAGGCCTCAGCCGAGACTCCGCGAAAATCACGCACTCGGGGAAGCACAATATTCATCAAACGGTCGAGGAATGACCACATCCGTTCCCCGCGCAAAGTTACCATCGTTCCGATGGCGCGCCCTTCACGCAGTTTGAAAGCCGCGATACTCTTGCGAGCCTTGGTAATAACCGGCTTCTGACCGGTAATTTTCGCCAAGTCACCGCTGGCAGCCTCCAACGCTTTAGGATTATCCAGCGCTTCGCCCAGACCGATGTTGACGACCACTTTGGTAATGCGGGGCACCTGCATGACATTGTGAAGCCCCAATTCCTTCATCAATGTCGGTACCACTTCCTTTTGGTATTTTTCCTTCAATATGTTCATTGACTCGCTCCCCGATGGCTTATTCGTCTATGGCGGCGTCGCATTTTTTGCAAACCCGCAATGCTTTGCCATCTTCGCCGCGGGAAATTCCCACCCGCGTGGCTTTGCCGCACTTCGGGCAAACCAGCATGACGTTGGAAAGATCAATTGGCGCCTCAAAGCGGATTTTGCCGGGTGAAATATTGCGTCCCTGAGCCTGCACCTGACGCTGATGTTTGGTGCGCAGATTGACGCCCTGCACCACCACCCGGTTTTCTTTGGGCAATACCCGAATGATCTCGCCGCGTTTTCCTCTGTCTTCGAGGCGGCCGGTAATTACTTCGACCGTATCCCCTTTACGAATCTTCATCTTCATGGCTTCGCTCCTGTTTCCTTGCATTAGATCACTTCCGGCGCAAGCGAAACGATCTTCATAAAGCCTTTTTCACGCAATTCACGAGCCACAGGGCCAAAAATACGGGTGCCTTTCGGGTTCTGACCGTCGTTATCCAGAATGACAGCCGCGTTATCATCAAAGCGGATGGTCGAACCATCTTCACGCCGCCATTCTTTCGCGCAGCGCACAATTACCGCTTTGACGATGTCACTCTTTTTGACTGAACCCTGTGGTGAGGCGGACTTCACCGTAGCAACCACAATGTCACCCACACGCCCATAGCGCCGGGTTGAGCCACCCATCACATGGATGACCAGTAGCTCGCGAGCTCCCGTGTTATCGGCAACTTTAAGTCGGGTTTCGTGCTGAATCATCCCTTACGCTCCTTCCTCCGCGGGCAATTCCTGCATGGGCTGCCCCTGGCGTTTGAGGATGGATTGAACCACCCAGCGTTTATCCCGCGAGATGGGTCTGCTTTCCACTACCAGCACTTCATCGCCAATTTCACAGCCCAGTTCATCGTGAGCCTTCACCTTCATCGAAGCGTGCACCACTTTTTTATAAAGCGGGTGCTGGTAGGTTCGGGTCACCTTGACGACCACAGTTTTCTGCATTTTATTACTGGTGACAACACCGGTTAAACGTCTCCGTGTGTTCATTTTTCACCTTCCCGCTGTTGAGAAAGTTCCCGCTCGCGCAGAATGGTCATGTAGCGCGCAATCAGGCGGCGGGTTTGCTTGAGCCGGCTGGTATCGGTAAGCTGACCGGTGACAATTTGAAAGCGCAAATTCATCAGCTCCTGGCGGGCATCAGCCAGTTTGGCTTTCAACTCTTCCGTTGACATCAGTCGAATCTGCTCGGTTTTCATCCTACTTCTCCTGTTGCCGATTCATGACGAGCCACAACTTTCGTCTTGATCGCAAACTTGTAAGAAGCCTGCCGCAAAGCTTGCACCGCTACCTCAGCGGGCAGACCACCCAGCTCGAACATGATTCTTCCCGGGCGGACAACCGCCACCCAGTATTCCACGTTGCCCTTACCTTTACCCATGCGTGTTTCCGGGGGTTTTTGGGTATAGGGTTTATCGGGAAAGATGCGAATCCACACTTTTCCTCGGCGGCGCATCGAGCGCACCAGAGCGCGACGGGCAGCCTCAATTTGTCGAGCGGTAACCCAACCGGGTTCGAGTGCTTGCAGACCGAACTCGCCGTAGATCAATTCCGCTCCGCGCAGGGCTTTTCCCCTCATGCGTCCGCGTTGCTGCTTGCGCCATTTGACACGTTTTGGCATCAACATAATTGCTTACCTCTCTTCATTCCGTCTGGGAATCACCCAGCGCAGGATTACTCGCTAATATAGACACCTTCGGTGACTTCTGCTTTTTCTTCTTCGCGAGACAGGACTTCACCCTTATAAATCCAAACCTTGACACCAATCTGTCCGTAAGTGGTCAGCGCTTCCGCTCGAGCAAAGTCAATGTCCGCCCGAATGGTTTGCAGGGGTACTCGTCCTTCACGCAGCCAGACACTGCGCGCCATTTCAGCGCCGCTCAGACGACCAGCCACTTCAATTTTGATTCCCTGAGCGCCCTGGCGGATGGCCTGCTGCAAGGCGCGTTTCATCGCCCGGCGGTAGGCTACGCGCCGTTCAATTTGGCTGGCAATGTTCTGCGCAACCAGATAGGCATCGCAATCAGGAAGTTTGATCTCTTTGATTTCCAGATCAATCTTTTTCTTGGTCAGGGCTTCCAAATCTTGGCGGATTTTCTTGACGGTTTCACCCTTACGCCCAATCAGGATACCGGGTTTGGCCGTATGAACAATCACCTTGACCTTGCCGGGAAAACGCTCAATTTCGACCTTCGAGATGGCTGCGCGTTCTGCATCCGCAAAGATCATTTTGCGAATTTCAAAGTCCTGATGCAGTTGTTCGGTGTATTCACTGCCATCAGCGTACCAGCGACCTTCCCACGGTTGGTGGACGCCCAGACGAAATCCAATTGGATGAACTTTTCGACCCATAATTTCTCCTGGTTTCTCCTTGCCGGCTGCCCTTTGGGTTCAGGCACTCCGGACGAAAATCACCTTATTCACGCTCCCGTAAAACCACGGTCACATGCGAAGCGCGTTTGAGAATCGGCTTGAACCGACCGCGCGCACCAAACCGACGCCACTTGCGGGTTGGAGCCTCATCCGCCACAATCTGGTAAACAAACAGATTATTGCGGTCAATCCCAAAGTTCTCTTCGGCGTTGGCAACTGCTGAAGCCAGCAGTTTGCGGATGGGTGCAGCCGCGCCTTTGTTGACGAACTTGAGCGTATCCAACGCCTCCACTGCCGGGCGCCCGCGCACCAGGTCAATCACCAGGCGCACCTTCTGGGCAGATACCGGACAAAAACTCAACTTGGCTCGAATATCGTTTGCCATTGCGACTTACCTCTTTGAGGATTTTTCCGCCACATGCCCGCGAAAATGGCGGGTAGGGGCAAACTCACCTAGCCGGTGGCCCACCATATTTTCGGTAATGTAAATCGGCACATGCCGGCGGCCATCGTGGACGGCAATGGTGTGTCCCACCATTTGGGGAAAGATGACGCTTGCCCGACTCCACGTGCGAATGACCTTCTTTTCGCCGCGGGCATTCATCATTTCAATTTTCTTCAACAGTTTCGGGGCTACAAACGGGCCCTTTTTCAATGAACGTGACATATCTCGTCCCTCTTTCTCGGTGTTACCAATCCTTCAAACCACACCGCTTAGCGTTTGGCTGCACTGCGGCGGCGAACAATGTATTTATCCGTTGTCTTGTTGCGGCGGGTTTTGTAACCACGAGTGGGTTTACCCCACGGACTCTTCGGGCCGGGCATACCCACCGGTTGACGACCTTCACCGCCACCATGCGGATGGTCACGCGGCGACATGGCCGTTCCGCGCACGGTCGGGCGGATACCCAGGTGGCGTTTGCGTCCGGCTTTACCCAGTTTGATATTGCCATGATCAAGATTGCCAACCTGTCCAATCGTCGCATAACACACTTGGCGCACCAGCCGCACCTCTCCCGAAGGCAGACGGATCTGGGCAAAATCGCCTTCTTTTGCCAGTAATTGGGCAGCGGTTCCTGCCGAACGCACCAACTGACCACCCCGCCCCGGATAGAGTTCAATGTTGTGAATCATGGTTCCAACAGGGATATTGGAGATGGGCAGGCTGTTGCCGGGGCGGATATCCACACCCGGTCCGGCCATAACCGTATCGCCAACTTTTAGCCCAACCGGCGATAGAATGTAACGTTTTTCGCCATCTGAATAAACCAGCAGGGCAAGGCGCGCGGTTCGATTGGGATCATATTCAATGGCTGCCACCTTGGCAGGCACATTCAATTTATTCCGTTTGAAGTCCACCAGACGGATGTAACGGCGGTTACCGCCGCCTTGATGACGCACCGTCACCCGCCCCTGATTGTTGCGTCCAGCATGCTTTTTGCGAACAATCAGCAACGAACGCTCTGGGACGGTTTTGGTGATCTCTTCAAAGGTATAGCCGGTCATGCCACGCAGACCGGGAGTTACCGGTTTGTAAATCTTAATCGCCATTATTCAACCCCTTCAAAGATCGGAATTCTGTCTTCGGGCGCCAGGGTGACAACGGCTTTTTTATAAGCCGGGTTACGCACCACAACGCGTCGGCTGCGCGCCCGGCGGGTGCGCTTGGCGGGCACGTTAATGATATTGACCCGCAACACCTTCACGTCAAAAATTTGCTCGACCGCATCTTTCACCATGCTCTTGGTGGCATTTTCGGCCACTTCAAACACATACTGGTGTAAGCGGTTAACCTGATAATTGGTCTTTTCGGTTACCAACGGGCGGCGGAGTACTTCATAAATCGTCGTCATTTGAACCTCCTACCTATCCCAAATAGCTCTTGATCACATCCAGCGCTGCCAGCGGCATGACCACCTTATCAAACTTGAACAGGTCGCGGATGTTGAGATATGACGCCAGTAAAATTTTGGTTTCCGGAAGATTCGCTGTCGAAAGAATCACATTTTCGTATGAGTCCTTCTGCGGGATCAGCACCAGAGTACTGGCTTCACCCACCAGCGTATTCAACGCCTTTGCCATCAGACGGGTTTTCGGCTCGGCCACAGCCAGTTCATCCACCACAACGATGGAAGATTCGGAGGCTTTTACCGAAAGCGCTGAACGCAAGGCTGCCCGGCGCATTTTTTTTGGCATCGAAAGCGTGTAAGCGTGCGGATGGGGAGTGTGAATCCGGCCGCCGCCTTTCCATTGCGCCGCCCGTATGGAACCCTGCCGCGCCCGTCCAGTACCCTTTTGGCGCCACGGTTTGCGGCCACCGCCAGCTACTTCATTACGAGTTTTGGTATCATGGGTTCCCAGGCGCGCATTCGCCATCTGGCGTACATACGCCTGATGCATCAAATCCAGATTAATTGGGGCAGCAAAGATCGCCTCAGGCAATTCCACCTGTTTGACCTTTTGACCCTCCATGTTGAACACATCTACTAACATAGTTCCTTCGCTCCGTCAGTCCAGGTAAAGTCGCGATGCATCTTACTGCTTGCGCGCCTCTTTTATGATCACCAAACCGCCGCGCGGGCCCGGAACCGCTCCACACACGCCGATCAAGTTACGCTCGGCATCCACCAGAACCACCTTCAAGTGCTGCGCGGTCACACGTTCATTGCCCATATGACCCGGCCCACGCGAACCCTTGAAGACACGTCCGGGGGTCGTTCCGGAACTGCGGGAACCAGGCGCGCGGTGACGATCCGATTGACCGTGGGTCTTTGGACCGCCGCGGAATCCGTAACGCTTGACACCGCCCTGGAAGCCTTTTCCCTTGCTGGTACCAACCACGTCCACACGCTCACCCACCGTGAACGCCTCGACGGTTACCGTTTCCCCTTCTTTCACATCGGGGTTTTTGGCGCGAAACTCGCGCAGAAAACGCAGCGGAGGCAAATTAAGGCCGGAGCGCTTCAAATGTCCCAGCTCACCGCCGGTTAAACGCTTCGGCTTAACTTCCCCAAAACCCAATTGGACAGCAGCATAGCCGTCATGTTCAGGCCGTCTTATTTGGGTAACGTAGCATGGCCCAGCTTCGATAATTGTGACGGGAACCGCCACACCTGCATCATCGAAAATCTGGGTCATGCCGATTTTCTTCCCGATCAGCCCTTTAAACATCTCTTTTGTTCTCCTTAATCTTTCAAAGGTTTTTTCAGGACTGTCAGCCTGGGCTTGGCTGCATCATCCCGTTCTGCCCTGGCAGTCAGTGCCTTGCTGCGTCAGTTCGGATTTTGTTCTGCGCCCACAGAGACACTCTTACCCGGCCTGGTTAGCGTTGGCTGTGTTCAGCCTTTACGCCAAAACCGCACTATTATAATCCAACTTTTTCAAATTGACCAGTGTTGGTCGTGCTTTTTTTGGGTATTTTTTCGGGCAGGCAGAACCTGCCCGGTTTTCACCCAAATAATCTAAATCTTGATCTCGATATCCACGCCGGCCGGCAAATTGAGCCGCATTAGCATGTCAATCGTCTTCGAGTCCGGATCAAGGACATCAATCAAGCGGTTGTGCGTCCGCACTTCAAAATGCTCGTGCGAGTCCTTATCAATGAAAGTCGAACGGCGAACGGTGAAACGCTCAATCCGGGTAGGTAGCGGAACCGGGCCGACAACTTGCGCGCCGCTGCGTTCGGCCGTTTCAACAATCCGCTTGGCCGATTGATCCAGAACACGGTGGTCGTACGCCTTCAGACGAATACGAATTCGTTGCTTTGCCATCTTGCTCCACCTAATCCAAAATCTTGGTAATCACACCCGCGCCGACGGTCAAACCGCCTTCGCGAATGGCGAACTTCGAACCCTGTTCCAATGCCACCGGCACGATCAATTCCACTTCCATGTTCACATTGTCGCCCGGCATCACCATTTCCACG
>CALHYE010000001.1 GCA_938040735.1 uncultured Bellilinea sp. | reverse complement strand
TTACCGGCGTTTTAGGCTTCCTGATTTCTAATTCCGAATCGAACAGCCCCGACAATTCGCCCGTCTTTCAATTCACCCCACCCTTCGAGGACTGGCGCGAGATCATTCCCACCCTGCCGGATATTGACTCTCCCCCACCGGTTGCCGCCCCATCCGGTCAGCCGGCCGGGGACGGCGCTTATGAAACCTTGCGCAGCCTGCAGCAGGCTCTGGTGCCGGTTAACGACCCCCGCGAGTTGGCTCAGCGGTTAGGCGGCAAAGGTGAAATTCCCAAAACCGTATCGTATAGCGGCCCCTATCAGGTTGGCGACCGCAAAAAATTTTGGGTCACCAATGTGGATACCACCGAGAATTTTCAAGTCGAGGCCGTCCTGCGCTATGTAACCGACAGCGCTTATTTCTGGATTGAGGACGGCGTTTCTTACAATCAATCGGCTCTGCGCCGGCTGGCCGAAACTTTCAACGATCAAATCGTGCCAACGAACCGCGAATTTTTCGGCATGGAGTGGAATCCCGGCGTAGATAACGACCCGCGCTTGTTTATTCTCTATACCCGCGGCGCGGGCCGGAACATTGCCGGTTACTTTTCCTCCGCCGATTCCGTTCATCCACTGGCGCACCAGTATTCCAACGCCCACGAAATGTTCATCCTCAGCGCTGATAATGCCGGTTTGGAAGAGGAATTCACCTACGGTGTGCTGGCGCATGAATTCCAGCACATGATTCACTGGTACCGCGACCGCAACGAAGAAACCTGGCTCAACGAAGGCTTTTCCGAACTGGCGGCGTTCCTCAACGGGTACGATCCCGGCGGATTTGATTACATCTTCTCGCTCAATCCCGATCATCAACTCAACGATTGGCCGACCGACTCGAGCGCGACCACTCCGTATTACGGCGCTTCCTTCTTGTTCGTAAATTACTTCCTGGAAAGATTTGGCGAAGAGGCAACCAAAGCGTTGGTCGCTCACCCCGATAACGGCCTGGACAGCATAGATACTGTGCTGACCGAGTTGAACGAAACGGATGCGCTCAGCGGTCAACTCATTCAGGCCGATGATGTGTTTGTGGATTGGACTTTGACCAATTACCTGAACGACCCGCAAATCGGCGATGGGCGGTTTACCTACACCCAATACCGTAGCGCCCCAAGCGTCCGCGATACCGAAGTACTCACCGATTGCGACGGGCGAAACCAATACCGCAACGTTAAACAATACGGGGCCGATTATATCCGCTTCAACTGTCAGGGCAGCTTTACCCTCGAATTTCAAGGCAGCAGTGAAGTGGGCGTCTTGCCAACCGGCGCTTATTCCGGAGAGTATGCCTTCTGGTCGAACAAAGGCGATGAGTCCAACATGACCCTGACCCGTGAGTTTGACTTTACCAATATCAGCCCGCCCATTCAACTCTCTTATCAAACCTGGTATGACCTGGAAGAAGATTACGACTACCTGTATCTGGTTGTTTCAGAGGATAACGGCAAGACTTGGAAAATCCTGACAACCCCCGCCTGCACCACCGAAAATCCCTCCGGCAACAGTTACGGCTGCGGCTACAACGGCAAAACCAATCGTTATATCAACGAAGTGGTTGACCTTTCCGGCTTTGCCGGCAAGAAAATCCTCCTGCGCTTTGAATATGTTACCGATGCCGCCGTCAACGGCGAGGGCCTGCTGTTGGACGATGTTTCCATCCCGGCGATTGACTACTTCACCGACTTTGAAACGGATGACGGCGGCTGGCAAGCCAACGGTTTTGTGCGCATCCAAAACCGTCTGCCGCAGACTTTCCGCCTTTCATTGATCTACCTCGGCTCGAATCCCCGGGTAGAATACCTGTCGGTCGATTCCAGCCGGTCTTTGCGCCACACGGTTGAACTGGCTGAACCCACTGAACCGGTTGTGCTGGTGGTCAGCGGTACAACCCGTTTCACCCGCCAGTCCGCTTCTTACACCTTCAGCGCGCAACGGTGAAACAAAAAAGGACTGCCCAAAATTGCGGCAGTCCTTTTTTGTTTAATTTTTCTTTTTATCTACTCCACCTCAGTTCGGCATAAATAAGGGCAATGTCACCCCGACCAGAGGGAAACTTGACGTGGCTGGGGGGTCTCCTGCCAATCCTGCGTAAGGGCTCTGCGGGAGATTGCCGCGCCCGCTACGCTCACTTGCAATGACACTTTCCTTGATATTTTTGAATATGTACTTATCCCGATCTCGCGTTATTCCAGTTGAATCCGCCCCTGACGCAGACGATTCAATTCCTCTTCCAGTTCTTTTCGGCGTTGTTCCGCGGCTGTGCGCACTTCTCCGCTCAGCCGGTCAAGGGTTTCACTGATTTGCTGCTGAAGTTGTCTTCCCGATGCCGGAGCGAAAAGCAGCGCCAGTGTACCGCCCACCAAACCGCCAATCAACAAACCTGCCAAAAAACTTGCCAGACGACGCATTGTTGCCTCCTTAAATTAACAACAAAGTCCTTATTCATCAAAAATTATAACCGGAACACTGACCTTTTCAAACTCGCTTGGCCAGATTCAGGCGTAAAAACAAGAATGGAGCGGCGGCTGAAATCCAAAATCCGATCAGGGTATACCTCAAGAAACGAAAACCATAGCCAACCATCTCCGGCTCACGCGGGAATAGAGCGCCCAAACCGGCGTACAGGACCAGCACTCCCGCAATTCCGATTAAATAACGCGCGCTCAATTGGAGCGGGCTGCCTTTGACATTCATCCATCCGCCGCTCCGCAGCATCAAAATTACGCCAGTGAGAAAACCCAGCCAGGTGCCGCCCAGCGTAAAGAAGGGCGCCAGCGTGAGAGGGTTAATCGGATCTTGCGGGAGGGCCAGCAGCGCCGTCTGCCCCCATTCCGGCGGCAGTGACCAGCGACTCACCCCCAACAAGACCAAAAAGCCGCTCAACAAAATCACCAATGTACTCGCCAGCGCCACCGTAAATTGCCGGCTGGGATTGAGATCGTTGAACCAGCGGACAATCGGCTTTTCCAGTTGGAGATATGCCACCAGGAGAAGCCCGCCCACTCCCCAGCCAACTAAAACATCGCTGGGAAAATGCACCCCCAACAACACCCGCGAAAAACCGATCATCGAAATCAGCAAAACCGCCAGCCAGCGGAACCAGGTTTTTTTGATCTGGACGGCCGCTAAACCCCATAAACTGAAAGCGTTTTGCGCATGGCCGGAAGGCATCCCAAAGGAGGTTTCGCTGGTAAACGCCCGCACCGCTGAGTCTACCCAGTAAGGGCGCGGCGAATGAAATCCCAGCTTCAAAGCGGAATTGAAAACATTACTAAAAATCAGCATCACCCCGATTCGCAAACCCAAACCGGCATCCACGCACCAGTAGAGCAGCGGGATGATCAACAAGTAAAACTCTTCATTTCCCAAAACAGTGACCCCATTAAAAATCGAGACCAGTCCACCCAACCTGCCTTGCAACTGTTGAATAAAATCAAGTTCACTCAAGAGAAATGGATCCATCTTTTAGTTCCTGCAATGAAGTGATTGACTTGTTCAAATACCCAACCTTGAACCCCGCCATTGACGGCTCAAGCAAAAGTATTGTACACTAAAACTATGCTCAACAATTCAAAACGCTGGTGGGATCTTTTAGCGGTATCCCTTTTCCTGGCGGCGTTGATTACCGTTACCTACCGATTAGCGGATACCCGCTGGACCGATCATCTAGAAATTGTGATTGGCCTGGCGATCATCGGCGCGGGGCTGGGTCTGGCGCTCGGTTACAGCCGCTTTAGCCCACAAACGGTTGGCATTTTCGGCCTGGTCTTCACCCTCTTTTTTGTCACCTGGCAATTGGGTGAACTGACTCCCAGCAACTACATCTGGTTGGAGCGGTTATGGCTGCTGGGCGACCGCATGGGACAAAATCTGCTCCTCTTTTTGCGCAACCAGCCGCTCAACGATTCGATCCTCTTCCTTGCCAACATGGCGCTGCTTTTTTGGCTGGTCGGCATTTCCACCGGTTACCAGTTGACCCGCTATGGAAAACCCTGGCAGGGGTTGATTGTTTTAGGGATTGCGCTGGTCGTGATTGATCTTTATCACCCGCCGCTTGCCCAAAGCGGTGTGGCAACTGCCGTCTTCGCTGTTCTAGCGCTGCTCCTGTTCAGCCGCATGAACTACCTCAAACATGCTCGTCAATGGGAAGAAGAACAGGTCGGCGTGGATACCGATACCGGCTTTAACCTGATCCGCAGCAGTTTGATTATCTTAATTGTATTGGTGTTTTTCGCCTGGAACGCGCCTCGGATCGTGCGCGCAATGGTGCCCAACTCACCGGAACGACAGAGGATGATTCAATCTTTACAATCCCTGCGGGAACGTTTTCAGAATGTGACCAACCCGTTGAGAGGTTCGGTTGCAGTGCCGGATGAATATTATGCGGATGAGTACGCCCTCGGCACGGGCAGCCAGTTAACCGACGCTACCGTCTTCACCGTACAAGCCAGTATAACCCAAAGGATGGGGGTGCCTTATTACTGGCGTATCCGCAGTTATGACACCTACGAGAACGGACGCTGGGAAAGTACCGTATCAAAGCGGCAGCCTTTGCGAGTCGGTTCACCCCCGCTGGATTATCCGCAATACAGCCGGCGCTTCAATGTGCGTTTCGACTTTCGGCCGGTGCGGAATTTGAGTATGGTCTATGTGCCGGGCTTGCCGGTGGGTCTCAACCGGAATGTTGAGCTGATTTATGACGGCTCGCAGCCCGGCAAAATTGAAGATGTGGTGACCGTGCTGGCCGACCCCGACATCCCTCCCGGCAGTACCTATCAGGTAACTTCCTCAATTGCCTCCCCAACCATTACCGCCATGCGAGAAGCCGGCGAGGAATATCCTCAGTGGGTAACCGACCGCTATCTTCAATTACCCGCGGATTTACCCCAAAGTATCCGCGACCTTGCTGCGGAGATCACCAACGGTTTGGAAACGCCCTATGATAAAGCCGCCGCCATCACCCTCTGGCTGAGGGAAAATATCGCCTATTCTGCAACCATCCCCAATCCTCCTCCCGGCCGAGATGCGGTGGAGTGGGTATTGTTCGAGCATAAACAGGCTTTTTGTAATTATTACGCCTCGGCGGAAGTGCTGATGCTGCGCTCAGTGGGAATTCCAGCCCGTTGGGTGATCGGCTACGCGCAAGGCTTTCTGGACGAAGAGGAAGATTTTTATTGGGTGCGCGATTTAGATCGGCATGCCTGGCCGGAAGTTTTCTTCCCCGGGATTGGTTGGGTCGAATTTGAACCAACCGCTTTGCAAGCCCCCATTGAACGCCCCAGCGGTGCAAGCGCGGAAGACCGCACCCCTCTACCCCAACCCAACCCCAATCAGCCTCAATTACTGGATGACTTCGAGGAGGCTACCCGCTTCGACGAAAATCAACCTTCCGAACCGCTCAATCTGCAAACCACGCCGCTGGTCAGCGCCACCTTGATCATCCTGGGGCTGGTTGTAGCCGGCATCCTGCTCTTTTTGGTAGCGTCCAACGGTCGTCGGCGGCGCTGGTTTCCCCAGCAAAGTTTCCCGGCTTTTTTGGAAACAAGCCTGCGGAAGAGGGGCTGGCATGTCCCCCGCTGGCTGCTACAATGGTCGTACTACTCCCGATTGAACCCAATTCAGCGTTCGTTTTACAGCGTCCATTGGCTCTGCAGATTATTCAAAATCCCCATCAGCCCCACCCAAACTCCCGCCGAACAAATCCAAACCCTGGTCGCCTATCTGCCGGAATGCGAAATGGCGGCACGTTGGCTGCTACAAGAATATCAGAAAGCTGCCTACAGCCCTTACCCGGCCGATGCTGACGCTGCCCAAGAATCTGCCCGCTCGATCTGGAAACTGGCTTTTCAAAAACGCGGTAAAATCATTCTGGCAAAACTGAGAGGGAGATCACTCGAAAGTAGCGCTTAAATTCCCGTTTAGGAAGTAGAAATTGAATGACGTTAAATCTTCGGTGCGGGGTGATCAACTGGCAGTCAATTTAGAAAAACTGCGATCAGCCTGTTACTCCATTTACAACTACCTTCAAACCAATCGTCCCGCCGCGCTTCCACCCTCATTTTTTGAAACCGTCTTTGGGATTAATGCGCTGGTTAAAAAGATTACCGCGCAGTTTGAGGAATTAGATGAAGAACGTCGCAGTCTGACAGCCCTTGCCGGCATGGCGCAGGTGATTAACACCTCGCTGGAATTGAATACCGTTCTCCAAATTGTCATGGACACCATTATTCGGCTTACCGGGGCCGAGCGCGGATTTTTGATGTTGAAAGATGAGGATGGAAATCTGGTAACCCGGATTGCCCGCAATTGGGTACAGGAATCGCTGAACACCACTGAACTTCACATCAGTTTTACCGTGATTGACCGGGTAGCCAGCGAAGGGATGCCGGTGTTGACCACCAACGCTCAGGAAGATCCCCGTTTTGGCAAACAGGACTCGGTGATTGCTCACAGTTTGCGTTCGATCATGTGTGTGCCATTGAGAGTCAAGAGCGAGGTTACCGGAGTAATCTACGTGGACAACCGTATCCGCAGCGGTTTGTTCACCGCAAAGCAGCTGGACTTATTGGCCGCTTTTGCCAATCAGGCCGCGGTTGCCATTGAAAATGCGCGTTTGTTTGCCTCGGTACAGCGCAGTCTTGCCGAAGTAACGGAATTGAAAAGTTTGATGGATAAGGTATTTGCCTCCATTGCCAGCGGAGTCATCACTGCGGATATTGACGGAAATATCCTGTTGTGCAACCGCGCAGCCGAACAAATCCTCAACCAAAGTGCATCAGGAATTAGCCGCCAAAAACTGCCTGATATTCTGCATTCCCTCTCTCCCGCTCTCATCCCAGAACTGCAGCAAGTACTTGAGACCGATCATCCTACTCTCGGTCTGGAAATTTCGCCAGCCATAGCCGGACGCGGGCGGATTGATTTGCGGATCAGCATCACCCCGGTAAAGGACGGACAGCAACAAACCCAAGGGGTCGCCTTGGTGCTGGATGACATGACCGAGAAGAAGTTGTTGGAGGCGCAGCGCCGATTGTTTGAAAAAATGGTTTCGCCTGCCGTCATCCGCCAGTTAAATCCGGACAGCCTGATTTTGGGAGGCCAGCGCAAAGAAATTTCGGTTTTATTTGCGGATATTCGCGGGTTTACAACCATCAGCGAAAGGTTATCGCCCGAGGAATTGGTGTCTATTCTCAACCGCCACCTTGCAGCCGCAGCCGAGGCCATCTTGCAAGAAGAAGGAACCATTGATAAATTTCTCGGCGATGCTGTAATGGCCTGGTTCAATGCTCCGGTACGCCAGCCTGATCATGCCCTGCGGGCTGTACGGGCTGCCCTGCGCATCCGCGATTCTCTGGAGGCGCTCCACCAACAATTATCGCCGGAGCAGCGGCTTTCCTTTGGAATCGGGATTCACACCGGCGAAGCGGTTTTGGGGTTAATCGGCAGCGAGAAACGTCTCGAATACACCGCTATTGGGGATTGCATTAACACCGCAAAACGAATTCAAGAAAATGCGCGCGCCAATCAAATTCTGGTTACTCAGCAAGTGATTAATCGCTTGGATGGTTATGCAGTCTTTCAGCCGGTGGAAGCAATTCAAGCCAAAGGTAAACGCGAACCGGTTCAAGTGTACGAGATTAACTTTCTTATTTAGCCCCGTCCTATCCCGTTCTTTTGCCAGATCCGCTCAATCACCATTAAGACTTGCTGAAGACCCAATCGCAGGGGCGGGATTTCGAGATACTCGTTGGCGGTGTGAGGAGCGCCTCCGCGCGTCAGTCCCAAACAAACTGCCGGGATCCCTTGACTGAGGGGAATGTTCGCATCGGTTGAGCCAATTTCCAGCACAGCCGGCACATGCAATTCTGCCAGACATTCCAGCGCCACTTTGACCAGCGGATGAGAAGGGCGGAGACTTCCCGCCGGGCGAACCCCAATTAACTCCATCTCAAAATGCACCCCCTTGCGCTCTCTGCCGGAGACAATCCGCTTTACCCGCTGAATTAGCCGGTTCAAACCGTTTTGATCCTCCGAACGCAGGTCAACTTCACAAAAAGCGTTGGCAGCAATTGTATTGATCGAAGTGCCGCCTTGCACAATTCCGACATTCAGGCTGGAACGCGGTTTTTGCGGCAAGATAATTTCTGCCAGGGCATGAATCACAGCCGCCAATTCGTGAATGGCGGAAGGTTCTCCCTGATTGACCCACGCATGCCCCCCCTGGCATTGAGCCATGATCCGAAAGCGCGCAACACCCAACCCCCGATGGCAAACCTGCCCCAATCCCAACCCCTCCAATACAACATAACCCTGCACAAGCCCGCCAAAGCGCTCCACCACCCCCCTCATGCCAGCCAGATTGCCGAGACCTTCCTCACCCACATCCGCCACCAGCCAGATATCGCCCTCAAACCGCTGACCGTGCTGAACCAGACACCGTCCAATCGTCAACAAAGACGCCAGACCTACAGCATTGTCCGCCGCGCCGGGGCCGATGATTTTTCCAGTCGTGACTTCCAGCGGCAAAGGCAGATCGGCAGGATGAACCGTATCAAGATGAGCCGAAAGGATCAAAGGTGGAGCGCCGCCGCCTTTCCAGCAAGCAAACACATTATTCTGCTCATCGAGAAAGACCTCATCCAACCCGATTCGTAAAAATTCATCGCGCATATAGACCGCCCGGCGGCCTTCCTGAAATGTCGGCGCAGGAATCTGTTGAATTCGAGCGGTCTGCTCCACAATATAATCCAGCAGTTCAGCCGGCAAAGGAATCATCCGATTTTACTCACCATCTCGCGCAGTTTTTCCAGCCGCATTTTAGGTAAGCCGGGCAGCACATCCAGCGCATAAAAGGGGCCGCTTCCTTCCACCACAATTGACGCGGAGATATTCCCCCATAATACTGCCTCCACAGGATCGTAAGTCTGGCGCAAGCCCGCCAGAAAACCTCCACAAAAGGCATCTCCCGCGCCGGTCGGGTCATTTACCCGGGCAGGATAAGCGGGAACCATCCAACGGTGACGGTTTGCCCGTGAGTAAACCCACTGTCCCTGACTTCCACGCTTAATGACCACGATTTCACAGTCAAATGAACTCAATTGCTCCGCCATTTCCCACAAATCATCGGTCAATCCCTCATACAGCCGGCGCAATTTGCTCTCCGAACAGATGATGGCGCTGACTCCCCTCAACATCGCCGGCAGGTCATCCCGAAAAGTGGGATTCATGCTGCCCTCCGAAGGATCCATGGTCAAAGTCGTGATTTGCCCGCGCCGGAAGAGGGAAGGCAGCAAAGCCTGCGTCAGGTAATCAATCGGTGCAATATGAGCAGCAGTAGCGTCCAGATAATCGGCAGGAAAATCGCCGGCTCGAATTGTCCAGTCGGTTGGCTGCACCCGGCTGTCAATCGGGTTGGTTGGGAGGGAATAACCCAGCAACGCTTTTGGAAATGGCAGCCCCAGCCGCGAAAAATGCGCTAACGGAGCATCCGATGTCTCTTCATCGCCGTTCGGATAGGCTGCAAAATACCGCGTTTCCAGCGCTACAGGCAGAATTTTGATCCCCCGGCAATCAAAACCACGCTCGGCAAACTGTTCGAGCCATTGGCGCGGATAATCTTCGCCCACCCGTCCAATTAACCCGATTCCCTGATCCCACAACCTGACTCCCACCGCCGTGTAAATCAGGCTGCCGCCGGGAATATCCAACGCCGGTATTCCGTTTAAAGGGAGGATAAAATCCCGCCTCAACTTGCCGGCAATTACATAGCGAATAAAAGGAGCGCTTTCCAAAAGACCCCCGCCCGGCGCAACGGTTGATTCAATTACTTTTTGGAACCGGCTATATCGGAAATCAGCCGCAGCAATCCCAATACGCCCACACCAACTTTCACTCCATCTCCTGCCGTTAAGCGAGGCATTTGTTGGTTTTCTTCTGCCCGTTGAATGAGGAGCAGTGCGGCAATTATCCCAGCCGCTGCCCCAATTAAACCCCCGATCACAATGGTTTTGGTTTTCCAGTTATCCATCACAAATCCTCTTGGAATGAAATGAGATCAATTCAAAAAATCAACGACGGAATACTTTGGAACGCAGTCTGCGAAAACCTGCCGCCCATCCACCCCAGCGGATAAAAGGCCGGGCAAGCCGGTCACATAAGACTTTCACCCGCAACACCATCACTTGTGAATACACCTGACCAATCCGCAAATAAGGTGGAAGAACTCTCAAGAGTTTATTCATCAGATAAATCAGGCCGATGTTCAGCGCCAAAAACAGGATTGCCAAGAAAATCAACGGACCGATCAGCCAGATCAGCGAAATGGCTGCCCAATGGCCAGTACGCGATGCGCTCCATGAAGGCGTGAGAACTATCCATAACCCCAAACTCAGGAAAACCACCCCTGACGCAATCACCGGCGTTAAAATCTGCCAGACAACCTGTCGTCGGTGTTTTTGAAAGGATGGCGAGGGATGGATTGACTTGTCCAAACTCATGTAATTATTGTAGCATGAAACCTACGGTTAAAAAATATCAACCGGGCAATCGCAAAAAATGGATAATCCAATAATTATTGAGTTCGTTCCAACCAGACAAGCCGCGGTAAGCCGTGCAAATCATGAATAATCTCAATCTTAACCGCCGGTAAACTCTGGTAAGCCAATTGGGTTACCTCTTCCGCCTGTCCCGATTCAATTTCCAGCAGCAACAATCCGCCTTTTGCCAGCCATCTCGCCGAATCCTTGATCAAGACTGCAATCCAGTCCAGGCCTGACCAACCGCCATCCAGCGCCAGTTGCGGTTCAAACCGGCTTACTGCAAGGCGCGCCAGTTCAGCGGTGGGAATATACGGCAAATTGGCACATACCAGATCGAAAACTCCCCCCACAGCATCCAGCAGGTTAGTGGTTAAAGGAAAGACCCGTCCAAGAACGCCCAACCGCTCAAAATTACGGCGGGCAATCTGGATCGCCTGCCACGAACGATCCACTGCCACGCATCTTAAGTCCGGCACATGATAAGCCAACGAAGCCGCAATACAGCCCGATCCCGTTCCCACATCGGCTGCCAGGCGGCGCTGCGGATGGCGTTTCAGCCAGTCGAGAGCCTTTTCAACCAGGATTTCGGTCTCGGGCCGCGGAATTAAGACCGCCGGGGAAACGCCAAAAGTCAGCCCAAAAAATTCGCGTTTGCCGGTCAGGTAAGCCAATGGCTCACCCTGCTCAAAGCGGGTAAGCAACCGTTCCAATTGAGCTTGCTGGTCGTTTTCCAGCCTGTATTCGGGATGGGCTAAAACGAATTCACGGCTTTTCCCCAGCACGTGAGCCAGAATGACCTGCGCCGCCAGCCCGCCATCTTCTATATTGTGTAATCGCTGCCGTGCAAACTTTAGCCACTCGCCGGCTTCAGGGCTAGGCAGATTCATGGGCTGACAGGCGTTCGGTTTCATCCCGCAGCGCCAGTTCTTCAATGAACTCGTCTAATTCCCCATCCATCACTGCGGGAAGATTAAAAGATGAAAGATTAATGCGGTGATCGGTTACGCGGTTTTGCGGGTAATTGTACGTACGAATTTTTTCCGATCGCTCCCCCGTGCCAACTTGCGAGCGGCGGGCTTCATCTTGTTCCTGCTGACGGCGGTTTTCTTCGATTTCAAATAATTTAGCCCGCAAAATACTCATCGCCCGCAGACGGTTTTGTAATTGAGAGCGTTCATCCTGGCAGGCCACCACAATACCGGTCGGGATATGGGTGATTCGCACGGCGGTTGAGTTTTTCTGAACATTTTGCCCACCGGCCCCGGCCGAGCGGTAAATGTCCATACGAATATCCGATTCGGGAATTTGAATATCTACCTCTTCAACTTCAGCCAACACCGCCACGGTCACTGTGGAGGTGTGAATTCGTCCAGAGGCTTCGGTTGCCGGCACCCGCTGCACGCGATGAACGCCTGACTCGTATTTCAGGCGGGAATAGGCGCCGCGTCCTTTGACCATGAAAATGATTTCTTTGAGTCCGCCAATTCCGGTTTCGTTTTGCGAGAGAATTTCTACCGTCCAGTTGCGCCGTTCGGCATATCGACTGTACATGCGGAACAGGTCAGCCGCAAACAGGGCTGCTTCCTCACCGCCGGTGCCAGCGCGGATTTCCATAATGACATTGCGATCATCTCGTTTATCTTTGGGGAGCAGAAGCCCCTTAATTTCCCGTTCCAGAGCCTCCCGACGCGGTTCCAGTTCCTCTAAATCCTGACGAGCAAGCAGACCGAGTTCTTCATCCTCGCCATCCACCAGTTGACGGGCTTCCTCAATGCGCTTAAGCACCTGACGGTATTCGCGCCCTTTTTCGACAATTTCTTCCAAATCAGCGCGCTCTTTTGCCAGTTCGGCAGCCCGCTGATAGTCATCTCCGGCTTCTTCTAACCAATGACCGAGTTCTTCGTAGCGTTCTTCAATTTTTGCAATTTTTTCCAGCATATCCGTGACTTCCAGTAATCCAGATTCCAAACATATTATTATACCAGCCAGTTGCCCCTTGAAAACGAGGAATCATAAAGCGGCGGGGTTAGAACTTGCTGATTAATTCAATGTTAATCGCCTGGATCCCTCCACCGCGTTCAGACCGTGCCAGTTCCATTTCAAAGATGTAACTGCGGCTCGGCAGCACGGTCGGGCGTACCGATTCGGGTAAATTCGAGTCGTGGAAAAAGGCCGTCGCATACGGCGAGTCCGGATGACGCGTATCCGTCAGCCACAAACCGGGGGCAATCGCCTTCAGGTATCGCATGAACCCATACCCCTGCTCGCTGTGCCAGTAACACCATCCCCGCACCCGCGAACCAATCTCGCCCCACTCCGGCTGATCCGTTTTGTAATTATTGACCGGGATTAAGTTGGGAATCAGGTAACCGGAAATGAAAAAATCCGCCTCATGGCGTAATTTACTGGATACATTATCCAGCGCCATGACTTCCACCCGGCAGCCTTTATCCTGCAGGGCGCGCACCACCTGAACAAAATCGCCATCCCCGCTGGCAAGCAATACTCGATCCAGTTTTGCGGATTGGAGGAGAGCATCCACCGCCAGATCCAAATCGGCGTTAGCCTTGCCATAGCGGTTGCCGCTTTCATCCTCAAACCACTGGATTTCCTTGACAATAACCTTATAGCCCATATCCCGCAAGGCCGAGTGAAAATTTTGAGTGCCTTTGCGGTACACTTCATCCCATTCAGCCCGGTCGCGGTCATAACTTACGTAGGCATTCATGCGCACCGGTTCGGCAAAATCACGGCAGGCAAATTCCCGCAGTACATCGTACTGCATCTTCGACCCGCCGTTGTTATAAATATAGGCTACATCCACATAAATACCGACTTTACTGCCACCGCCTGATATGGGCATATATTCTCCTGAACATTAACATCTATTGAAAGTTTCATCCCCAAAGGGGATTAAGCGCGCCAAAATTTTATAATTTTTTATCGCTTCAAATCATATTTTTTAGTTGTTCAAATTCTATACCTCAATCCTAATTAAATCAATAGTTGGATTTCTCACTCCTTTAGTTATTCAAAAAATTTAAAGTATTTCCCTCCGCCAAGCAGCGGAGGGAAACATGGTTTGTACCCAGATCACCCTTTGCCTAAACCGATTCTCTTTTGCGCCGCACCCATTTGAAAATTTCTACACCGATAAAGACGAGCGTGCTCATCCCAAGGCTGACCAGCAAGTCCTCCAAAGGCAGGGCGCGGGTGTTGAAGATATTTTGTAAAAACGGCACGTACACAACCGCCATTTGCAAAACAAAGGTGAGTAAGACCGCTCCCAAAAGAGATTTATTGGAGAGCAAGCCGATTTGAAACAAAGAATCGCGATTAGAGCGGGTTGCCAGCACATTGCCCATCTGCGCCAGGGTGAGGGTAGTGAATACCATAGTTTGCCAGGTTTCCACCCTTCCGGTATTCAAAGCCCACAAGCCTGCCGCCAGAGAAACCAGACCCATCCACAGGCCAATCCACAAAATATCGCGCGCCATTCCCCTAGCAAAAACATTCTCCTTTGGCGGGAATGGTTTGCGCTGCATGGCATCCCGTTCAGCCGGCTCTACCGTCAACGCCAGCCCGGGTAAACCATCTGTCACAAGATTGACCCACAAAATTTGAATCGGCGTCAGCGGCAGAGGCATGCCCAAAAACGGCCCGGCCAGCATGACCCAGATTTCACCGGCATTGGAGGTCAACGTGTACTTGATAAATTTGCGGATGTTGTCATAAATCCGCCGGCCCTCCTCAATGGCAGCCACAATTGTGGCAAAATTATCATCCAGCAAAACCATATCCGCCGCTTCTTTGGAAACATCGGTACCGGTGATACCCATGGCTACCCCAATATCGGCTTTCTTCAGCGCGGGCGCATCATTGACCCCATCGCCGGTCATGGCAACAATTTCGCCTTTTTCTTGCAAAGCCTGAACGATCTTCAACTTGTGTTCAGGGGAAACCCGTGCAAAAACCGAAATGTGATCTAACGCTTTCTTAAGTTCCTCCACGCTCATGCCAGCCAGTTGCTGACCGGTAATGGCTTCGCCGTCCGGGGTGGTGATGCCCAGCTCCCGCGCGATGTGCAAAGCGGTCAATGGGTGGTCTCCGGTGATCATGATTGGACGCACGCCCGCCGACTTTGCGGTTGCGACGGCATCTTTCACCTCCGGCCGGGCCGGGTCAATCATCCCCACCATCCCGACAAAAATCAAATCTTTTTCTTCCGGCTGTTCACATCCTTCCACCTGCTCCGGCGGACAAAGCCGAAAAGCCACCCCCAACACCCGCATCCCCTTCATCGCCATTTCTTCGTTGGCTTTTTCGATCCGCTTCCGCCATTCCGCATCGAGAGTCACGCTGCGATCATCCACCCAAACGCGGTTGCACACTTCGAGAAGACTATCCACCGCCCCTTTGGTTATGGAAATATAGGGCTGCCAGATTTCACTGGAGATGACCCGCTCAGCTGTTTTCAAGATCTCCGGCAGTTCGCTATGATCCAGCCGGTGAACGGTGGTCATGCGTTTACGTTCGGAGTCAAACGGCAATTCAGCCACGCGCGGCAAGGCTTTTTCCAATTCTTCCTTCCACAAACCCGCCCGCGCTCCGGCAATCACCAGTGCGCCTTCGGTCGGATCTCCAACCGAAACAAAACCGCCTCTTGCAGTTTCATTAACTTCAATGACAGCGTCATTGCAAAGCGTTCCACCCAATAGCAGTAAGGCTACCGCTGGATGTTCAACCAGTACCGGTTCAACTTTTTGCCTCTCGGGCAGAGTCGGTGAGTAATTTTGTACCTCTTCCAGAAAGTCAATCCGGTTACCTGCCACATCCACAACCGTAACGGTCATACGGTTTTCGGTCAGTGTGCCGGTTTTATCGGAACAAATGGTGGTCACCGAACCAAGCGTCTCCACCGCCGGCAACTTACGGATTAATGCCCGCCGTTGGAGCATTCGTTGAGCGCCGAGCGCCAATGCGATGGTCACCACCGCCGGCAAGCCTTCCGGCACTGCTGCAACCGCCATGCTGATTGCCGTCTGAAACATAAGGCGGATCGGCTCGCCGCGCAATACCCCCAATCCAAAGACAATCCCTACAATGACCAACGCAGCCACAGCCAAACCTTTACCCAGTTGCTCCAGCCGTTTTTGGAGGGGTGTGGCTTCCTGTCCAACCCCCTGAATCATATCGGCAATTCGGCCCAGCTCCGTTTGCATGCCGGTTTGCACAACCACTGCCGAACCGCGCCCGTAAGTCGTTACGGTACCCATGAACACCATGTTGCGCTGGTCTCCTAGTGGGATATTCTCCGCCTGGATTACCTGAGTGTTTTTTTCAACCGGCTCAGACTCACCCGTCAACACCGACTCCTGAACGCGCAGGTTGACCGCCTCAATCAAGCGGCAATCCGCCGGCACAGCATCTCCCGCATCCAATTGAACGACATCCCCCGGCACCAACTCACGGGAAGAAATCTCGATCAAATGCCCATCCCGGTGGACTTTGACCTTGGGCGCGGCCATTTTTTTCAAGGCAGCCATCGCCCTCTCAGCGCGGTACTCCTGCGTAAACCCCAGCAGCGCGTTCAACACTACAATGATCAAAATTACAATGGCATCGGTTACTTCGTGAAGCAAAATGGAAATGACCGCCGATATCATCAGGATCACAACCATGATCTCGGTCAGTTGTTCCAGCAATATTTTCCAGGGGCTTTTCAAGCCGCGTTCAATCAATTCGTTCGGCCCGTACTTGGCCCGCCTTTTCTCGGCTTCCGCCGAAGTCAGCCCCTGTTTCAAATCCGTTGAAAGTTCCACTTCAATATCAGAGAGAGATTTTGTATACCAGTTCTTCATGGCTAGATTGCTCCAATTTTGTTCGCGATATAAAAAAGACCATCACAGAATAGTGATGGTCTTGCCAAACGCTGATTAATGCGTTCGGGCTGCCGGAAGCCGTTGGCTTCGTTTTGACGACAACCCGTCCTGTGAGAGGAGGCTACTCCCCATTACTTGCTCAATCCTACCGCAACCCATTCAGGCTGTCAAGCGGTCGCTCATGGAACCCACTTGCCGATTTCTGACCAGGCATAGGCAAGATGGTTTGCCAGCGTATCGCCTGTACGCCGGCGCACTTTTTTCAACACATACTCCATCAGCGCCACACCGCCAACCTGATCCAACCGGAGGCCGATTTCACGCGCCCGAACATGCCGGCATTGGGCATTGAAGGATCCACCCGACCGTTCCGAAAGAAAATCTTCCTTTTGACCGATGCGGACAAGTTCATCAATCAGGCGTTCAATTTCAGCCTGCATACTGGAAGGGTACGGTTTCTTCTCAAATAGAAAATCCAGCCAACCCACAACGCACCTCCTGATCAAATTGTATCATGCCCCGTCCAAAATGGTACAATAAGGCGGTATGGATTGGATCTTTCTCTCCCCTCATCTGGATGATGCGGTGCTTTCTTGCGGAGGATTGATTTATGAGCTCATCCAAAAGGGGGAGCGGGTCGAAATTTGCACCATCTGCGCCGGTAACCCGCCGCCGGGTGAACTTTCACCCTTGGCTGAAATGCTTCACCATCGCTGGGGAGTCAGCGCACGCGATTCTCAGGAAACCCGTCGGCAGGAAGACCTTGCCGCCTGTCGTATTCTCGGCGCCCTTCCCTTTCATCTCAATATCCCCGATTGCATTTACCGCCGAAACCCAAAAACCGGTGAGCCGTTAATCACCACCAATGAAGCTCTTTTCCAACCATTACCGGAGGTGGAGATTCCTTTGGCGGTTCAACTGGCAAAGCAATTAGCCGCTCACATCCCTGCCGCTGCCCGCATTGTTTGCCCACTGACTTTGGGTGGACATGTAGATCACCACCTGACCCGCACCGCCGC
The DNA here is from genome assembly GCA_938040735.1 of uncultured Bellilinea sp. Taxonomy (GTDB): domain Bacteria; phylum Chloroflexota; class Anaerolineae; order Anaerolineales; family Anaerolineaceae; genus Bellilinea. The sequence goes on along the minus strand of CALHYE010000001.1, from coordinate 156,936 downwards.
TGAATGGCTTGGCAGACCGCTCTGGTATTATGCCGATTATCCCTATTTACTGCAAGAAGCCGGAAAGCTGCACGAACACCTATCCCCTCAATGGCAGGATCATCAAATCCCCATATCGCTGAGCGGCTGTCGAGCATGGCAGGATGCCATCGCCTGCTATGCATCTCAAATCAGCACTTTTTGGTCTAGTACAGATGAAATGAGAAAGGCCATCTCCCATTACTGGCAAAAAGGCGGGGGAAGCGCCCTCTGGGAAGCGCCGTTGACCTGAAATGATCATCTGGGAGAGGATATCCCCTCTAAAAAATTGCATTTAAAAAATTATGCTATACTGATACCATGCAAGAGGTTAAATCCTGCTGGCCAAAATGGGCAAGTTTCCTCAGGGAAAGAAACCTTGAGGAAATTACCATCACCCTGCTTGAAGCTGCCGGTCCGCTCAAAATCCTTGCAGCCCAAGTTGTTTACGCCGGAATGCCGCTTCTTGAAACGTTCACCCCTTCTAGAAGCAATTGGATTGAACTGGCAAACCTCTTAGAGGACAATCAGCGCAGCCGGCATTTCATTGCATACCTGCGCGGGGAGGTTGAATGATGATGGTGGAAGCGATCATCGCGTTGGCGTTGATAGCGGTCACTGCGGGATTGATCCTGTTGTTGACCCTGCAGCGGAATATTCTCCGCAGCGGAATCCGTCCACTTCCGGCTTTTGAACGCCTTCGGCAGGCGATTGGACTGGCTGTCGAAAACGGCACCCGCATCCACATCACCTTAGGAAAAGCCGGCCTGCCGGCTTCAACCAGCGCCGCTGGACTGGTTGGATTGACCACACTGGAGCGAATTGCGCGGGTAAGCAGCATCAGTGACCGTCCTCCTTTAGCCACCAGCGGCGAGGGCGCTTTGACCTTGCTCAGTCAGGATACGCTGCGGGCGGCTTACCGTCAAATCAATCAACTGGAATTGTATGACCCGAGTCGCGGCCGATTAACCGGCCCCACCTCGTTTTCATACATCGCCGGGGCTTTGCCGATTACCGACGGTGAAAATGTATCCGCTCATCTGGCAATCGGTAACTTTGGCCCCGAAATTGCGCTCTTGATGGAAGCTGGCGATCAGCAGGAATCTTTTACCCTGGCTGCCACCGATTCGCTCAGCGCACAGGCGGCGCTTTTCACCAGCAGCCAGGAAACCCTGATCGGGGAAGAATTATTTGCCATCCCCGCCTATCTTAACAGCGGGCCGGTATACACCGCCAGCCTTCAAGTACAGGATATTCTCCGCTGGGGTGTCATTATTGTCATTATCGCAGGTTCAATTTTGAAATTGCTGGGGTTCGTATGAGAGCGCCTATCTCAACCGCTTTTGCAATTGCTACAGGGCTGCTGGTTTTAGTGGGAGCTTTTTTACCCCTGCCCGTGCTGCTACCTATCCGCCAAATTCTGCTTTCGTGGACAATACCGGTAGCAGCCACAGCCGGATTGATTGCCATCCTCAATCTCTTAAGCGTTCACTGGCGCAAATTAAACTCTGCCCGCGAACGCGATTATTACAGCATTATTCTTCTGCTGGCATTTGTGGCAACCTTTGCAGCCGGCCTGATTCTCAGTCCGACCGATCCTGACTTTCAAAAAATTGTCACCCACATTCAATTTCCGGTGGAAGCCAGTTTAATGGGTGTGCTGACCGTTACTCTGACTTACGCCAGCATCCGTCTATTTCAACGCAAACGCGGCTGGCTGGCAGTTTTATTCACTGCCAGCACCATTCTTTTCCTGATTTTATTAAGCGGATTTTTGAATGTCTCCGAAAATCTCCCCTTCGTAAAGGAATTGTTGGCTGCGCTCAATACCCTGCCGATTGCCGGAGCAAGGGGTATTTTGTTGGGCATTGCATTGGGCAGTATCACAACCGGTTTGCGCATCCTCATTGGGGCAGACCGGCCTTACAGTGGATAATCTATGAGCGAGATTATTTGTCCTCATTGCGGGGCTTCAAACCCAACCGACGCGATTGAATGCAAAAAATGTCATCGCTTCCTGTTTGAGTCTTCCCCTTCAAGTCCTTTTCCATTTTCGGGGGAGGATGACGATTGGCTGAAATCCTTGCGGGAAGATACCGAACCCCCACCCGAAACCGAAAGAGACGAATCGACATCATCGGAAAACCCGCCTTTTACAGAAGAAGTGCCAGACTGGCTGGCGCGAATCCGCCAACGCTCGCAAGAAGAACTTGCAGACGAAGAAGGTCAACCCGACAAAGCAGCCGAAGAAGAACTCCCCGACTGGTTGAAAGATGTAGAAATCGCTCCAAGTCAGGCCGAATCGGCCTCGGTTGAAAGCGGCGGTGAGGAAGAACTACCTCTGCCGGATTGGCTGTCGCTGGTCAGTTCAGAGGAAAAAAGCGAGACGCCGCCCTCAACGCCTGCTCCGTCTTTCGCAGCTGGTGATGAAGAACTGGAAATGAGTGAAGATCAATTACCGGACTGGCTGAAAGGCATTGAACAACCCGAAGAAACGGCAGAAAAAAAGCCCTCTGTAGCGGAAGAAACCTCCGACGACTGGTTGGAAATTTCGAGTCTGTTCAAAGAAGAGGAAGAGGCGGAGCAGAAATCCTTCCCCACCTCGCCGGAAGAAGAACCGGACTGGCTCAAGTCATTTGAAACATTTGAGCCAACTCCATCCGCTTTTACAGACCAGGAACAATCCCCCGCCGAAACCGGTGAAGACTGGTTAAAGGCTTTTGAGGCCTTTGAAGGAACCTCTGAATCCTCCCTCATTCAAGGTGAACCGCCGGTTGCCCAGCCAGAAGAAGGATGGCCGCAAACCGGCGAAGAACTCTCCGCCGAATCGCTGACCTTTGAAGAAGCGGGTATTCAGGACGAGGAAAATTTACCGGAAACCATCCCTGAGGAAATTTTTTCTGCCGAAACCCCGCCATCACAATCCGAAGAAGAAGACTGGCTGACAGCCGTCCCATCCCTTGAAGAGAGCCTAACCGCACTCGAAAGCGAACTCCCAGTCGTTTCAGGCGGGGAACAAGCGGCAGAGGCAGAGGATTTCACATCCTTCTTGGAGGAAATCCCCTCCTGGGCGGAGGGCACCCCCTCTGCATTCACCTTTGAAACGCCAACCGACCAACCCCCAGCCGAAGAAGAATTTGAGGTTTCTCCTTTTATCAGCGAAGAGCTGCCGGAATGGTTCGACGAGCAAATCCTCGAATCTCCCATCGCATCGCCTACCCCTCTTGCAGAAGGGGAAGCCGCCCTCGAACCGGCCGAACTACCCGGCTGGCTGGAAGCCATGCGCCCGATTGAAGCGGTCGCACCCGGCCGGGTAGGCGCAGATGAGGATCAGCGAATTGAAACCAGCGGGCCGCTCTCCGGTTTTCAGGGTGTGCTTCCTGCGGAAGCCTTAATCACCCAATACAGTAAACCCGCGATTTATTCGGCTCGTTTGCAGGTCAACGAAAAACAGCGCAATTACGCCAACCTTCTGGAAACCATTCTTCAAGAAGAAAAACAAGGACGCGCCTCCGGCAGAGTAAAAAGCGCCGGCCCGCAAATCCTTGCCCGCATGTTGATTGGGATTTTGCTGGCGGCAACGGTTTTGTTTGTCCTGATTGGAGGGGTTAACCTTGCTGCGCCGCCAGCTTTGTTCGCTCCGGAGAATGTAGCCTTCTTCTCTCAAATTCAATCCCTGACCTCTACCACCGGTCAGAATGCGCCTGTCCTTCTCGCCGTGGATTTTGAACCCGCCCTCGCTGGAGAGATTTCCACGGTGGCCTCGCCGGTGATCAACGACCTGCTGCAATCCGGCAAAAACATCGTTATGGTTTCCATTAATCCCACCGGCGCCGTTCTAGCAGAAGAACTCCTGCTGAACTCCGCTTCAGACGGGCAAATTCTCAATTTGGGTTACCTGCCGGGGGGAGTTTCCTCCATTGCCGCACTGGCAAGCCAGCCTTCGCTGGCCGCTCCGCGCGACCGGTTTGGAAATTACGCCTGGGATCGAGAGCCCTTCCAGCCCGTCCAGCGGATTTCGGACTTTGCGGCGGTATTACTGGTCAGCGACAACACCGACACCAGCCGGCTGTGGATTGAACAACTCAGCCCGTTGTTAGACACAACTCCCCTGTTGATCATCGCCAGCAATCAAGCCGCGCCCATGATTCAGCCCTATGTCCAAAATGGACAGTCAGCCGGCATGCTGGCTGGTTTGCCCGGTTTGGCAGCCTATCAGCAATTAAGGGGACGCACGCTCAGCCTTCCTCCGGGCTATCTGGACGCCTACCAGGCCGGGTTGATGTTAATTGTCGTTCTGATTCTCCTCTTTAGCCTTTATTCTCTGGTGAACCAGTTGTTCAAGAAGCCCGAAAAAAAGGGGAAATAAGCGCCATGGATGTTGACTTTGCCTGGACCGCGGTTGCTTTTATACTTACCCTGTTAACCCTCAGTTATCTCCTGGGGGATAACCCCCTCTTTCGTTTGGTCGTCTACTTATTTGTCGGTGTTTCTGCCGGATATGTTGCCGTTATCCTGTTATTTGAGGTCATCGTCCCGCGCCTGGTCTCTCCGCTTTTATTTGGCAGTCCTGCCGAAAAACTGCTTGCGCTGGCGCCGGCAGCGCTGAGTTTACTGCTGCTTTTCAAGTTATCTCCCCGCCTCACAACATTGGGTAATCCTTCAATGGCGTTTCTGGTTGGCAGCGGAGCGGCGGTCATCATCGGCGGAGCGGTCAGCGGCACCCTCTTTGGACAAATCCGCGGCGCAATCCAACCCTTTGCGCTTTCCCAAAGCGGCGGCGGTTTGCAGGCAGGCAGCCAGTTGCTGGGCGGTCTCATTCTGTTGATCGGCACGGTTTCCACATTGATTTATTTTCAATTCAGCGCCCGCCGAAAAGCCAATCAACAACCTGCCCGGGCTGCGGTCGTCCAATTGGCAGCCTTTGGCGGGCAAATTTTCATCGCCATCACGCTCGGCGCTTTGTACGCTGGCGTTCTGGCGGCCGCCCTCACCGCGCTGATTGAGCGTTTTGACTTTCTGCGCACGGCAATCCAAACCTTTCTCCAATAAAAAGCGCTTATGACCACTTCCCTAGTTGACGCCGAATCCGTTCTAGCCATTGAAATTGGCAGCATTCACACCCGTGCCCTGCTATTTGATGTAGTGGACGGGCAGTACCGTTTCATTGGCGCCGGCTTAGCGCCGACAACCATTCAGGCCCCGTTTTTTGATATTTCGGAAGGCATCCATCTGGCGATCTCCAATTTGCAGGAAATTACATCCCGCGTCCTCTTGGAAGAATCGCGCCTGATTTTACCCGGCAAAGCAGATGGCAGCGGGGTAGATCAGGTTGTATTGACTTATACCGCCGGTCAACCGTTACGAGTAGTCATCATGGGTTTGCTGGAGGATGTTTCTCTGGAAAGCGCCCGCCGCCTGGCTGCTTCGGCTCACACCCTCATCACTGAAGCCATCGGATTGAATGACCGCCGCCCTCCCGAAGTGCAAATTGATGCTTTACTGCGCGCCAAACCGGACTTGATTATTCTGACCGGCGGCACCGATCAAGGTGCAAGCCGCTCAATAGCCAAAAATGTTGACCTGCTTACGTTTGCCTTACAAATCATCCCGCGCGAAAAAAGACCCGAAATTATCTACGCCGGCAATAATGCACTCATCACGCCGGTCAAGGACGTGCTGAGCGCTTATACCCAAGTGCATATCGCCCCCAATTTACGGCCCGAGATTGATGCTGAAAATCTGTCTCCGGCTCAAGAGGTTCTGGCAGACGCTGAATTTCACATCCGCTCGCGTCAAATTGGCGGCCTTCAATCCTATCGTTCGATACTGGCCGTAGAACCGCTTCCCGCCCCGTATGCTTTCGCCAGAATGATCCGCTTTTTGAGCCGGATCAACAATCCCGGCAAAGGGGTCATCGGCGTGGATTTAGGGGCCGGCAATCTGATCATTGCCAGCGCATTCCAGGGCAATTCGGAGGTTAGTGTTTTTCCAATGGGTACCGGCGCTGGCATGGCCGAAGCCCTGCGCCTGATTCCCATTTCGGAAATTAACCGATGGCTGCCGATTCATATTCCCGACCGTGTGGTGGAAGATTATCTCTGGCATAAAACCCTTCACCCCACCTTGCTGCCTGTAACCACAGAAACCATAGCCATTGAACAGGCTGCTATTCGGCAAGTGTTATGGAACGGACTGAATCAGCACCGCAACCGCTATCCCAACCTGCCGTTGTTGGCCGAACCCATCCTGGCAGCCGGCATGCCTCTAACCCAATGGTCGCCTCAAACCAGCCTGATGATGCTGGTGGACGGTCTTCAGCCCTTTGGCATAACCACTTTTATCCAGGATGCCCACGGGCTAACTGCCGCATTGGGTATCATTTCCGCCAATAACACCATCCTACCGGTTCAAGTGATCGAATCGAATGCGTATGTGAATCTCGGAACGGTCATCGTTCCGCTCAGTAACGCCCGCTATGGGACAAGCATTCTCAAAGTGAAGGTGGAATACGAAGCCGGCAACCAGATCAGTTTAGAAGTTCGGCAGGGCAGCGTCACGGCGTTACCCATCCAAACCGGACAGACGGCCAAAGTGCATCTTCAGCCCTTGCGTCCCATCACCATTGACCCGATTGGCAGGGATACCACCCGCTCTTTCAAGGTGATTGGCGGAGTATGCGGCGTCATTGTGGACGCTCGCGGGCGTCCCTTATCCTTACCGGCAGATGCCGCCCGGCGGCGGGACATGCTCAAAAAATGGGCCGCCGGCTTCGGCGCATGATTCTGGTACAAATATTGCACTCTCTGGATTGAGGTTACAAGGAAAATGATCGCTCCAGTCACCCATATTCTCCCACTGGCACACATCCGCCGGGCTCGCATGTTACCGGGCAAGGGGCGTATTCTGGCACGGGTCGGACAAGAAGTGAACGCTGCTTATGTGGTTGCCGAAGCCGACCTGCCCGGCAGTCATGTTCTGGTGGACGTGCGCCGTATTTTGGGATTGAGGCGGGCAGAACAGGCTCACCGCCTGATTGAAAGAAAAGTGGGTGAAAAAGTCGAAAAGGGAGATATCCTTGCCCAAACCGGTGGAATTCTTCCCAAGGTCATTCGCGCCCCGGTTAATTCGACGATCGTGTCCATCCAGCGCGGTCAAATTCTCCTCGAAAAAGCGGGAGTACACTATGAACTCAAAGCCGGTCTGAACGGGGTGGTCAGCGAGGTGTTGTCCGAACGAGGGGTAGTCGTTGAAACTCACGGGGCGCTGATTCAAGGGGTTTGGGGAAACGGTCAAATCAACGGCGGGTTGTTGCAGTTTGCTGTTACTCAGCCGGATGAAGAAATCCATCGAGCAAATCTGGATATGAGTTTGCGCGGCTCAATTGTCGTCGGCGGTTTTATCAACAAAGCCGATGCCCTGGATGCCGCTGAGGAACTCCCGTTGCGCGGGTTGGTTCTTGGCAGTATCTCGGCCGGATTGATTGCCGCCGCTCAAAAATGCACTATCCCCATTATGGTTACCGAAGGTTTTGGGCAAATCCCCATGAATCGCGCCGCTTTTCGTCTGTTGAAAACTCACGAAAGACGGGAAACCTCCATCAACACCCTCTGGAATCCGGAATTTGGGGAAAGACCGGAGATTGTTGTTTCGTTACCATCTCAGGGTCAAACCCCAATGGATGTAGTTGAGTTTACCGTTGGACAAACCGTGCGCATTCTTAGCGCACCCTATAGCGGCGAAATTGGCACACTCGTTGCTATCCGTCCGGGGCGGGTTACCTTACCGGGAGGTTTGCGGGTTCAGGTTGCGGAAATTCGTTTGGAAAATAACCAGCAGATTTCGTTACCACTCGCAAACTTGGATGTGCTAGAATAACCTCTAGGAGAAGCACCCATGAACATAGACAATAATACCCCTGAAGAAAATCCCTTTGAAGAGTTCAAACCTGACTTTGCAGAAGAACCACCGCTGGAAGAAGAAGAGGGCGAACCGAAAAGTAACAAGACCTTTTGGCTTGTGGTTGGCGTGATTGCCAGTGTATTTGTGCTGGCGGTGGTGGTCATCATCATCTTTGTAATTGCCAACCGCAACCGCGCCGGTGAGTACACCCAGCAGGCTGCCCAAATCAACGCCCAAAACACGGCTATCGCCCAACAGGCAACCGATATCTTTGTACAGGAAATCCGCCGCATGACCGAGAAGGCCGTTATGCCCCCCACCTGGACACCGACCGTCGTGGTGGTGATCGCCACCAGTACGCCTCAACCGACGGCCACTTCCGGCGTCCTTGCGGAAGGAGATTCGGCAGCCCGAACGGCGACTGTTGCAGCCTTTCTGACATCGGTGGCTCAGGGCAGCCCAACCGTCCCGCCTACCCTTGGGGCCGGCACGCTTGTCCCCACCTCAACGGCCTTGCCCGACACCGGCTTCATGGATGAAGTGGGGTTACCCGGTATGTTTGGGGTAGGGCTTGCCCTCATTCTGGTGGTATTAATCGTCCGGCGTTTGCGTCTCTCCACCAGCGGTTAGTCCTGCTTGGCTTTCATCACGACCCCTTGACCGGCTGTCAACCGACACGCGGGTGCGCTTGCTCCTGAAAAAATATCAATCCCCGGCGAAAACCGTCGGGGATTGTCGCTTAATTTTGATAACCGAGTTCCTTCTTTCAAGAAACGCTGGCTGCCACTTGCTCGCCGTACCTTAACAGTTCTTTGACCATTTCCATTGAACGCCCTTCTGCATAAACCCGCAAAACGGGTTCGGTGCCGGAAGGACGAATCAACAGCCATGAATCATCGGATAGAATGTATTTCACTCCATCGCGGGTACTCACCTCAACAATTGTCTCCCCGCCAATTTGGGCTGGGGCTTCGTTTTGCAAGCGGGCTGTCATTTTATCTTTTGCTACCGGATGCTTCAGGCGCAAATCCCGCCGCTCATAAAATGCCGGCCCCACCTCTGCCAGCAAATCATCCACCAGATCCACCAAACTTCCTCCCGAATCGGCCACCATTTCCACGATCAGCAACCCCATCAAAATGCCATCGCCCTCTGGGATGTGACCTTTGAAGGAAATCCCGCCCGATTCTTCCCCGCCAATCAGCACATCTTCTTTGAGCATAAAATCGGCAATGTGATTGAAGCCAACCGGAGTTTCATGCAGCGGCAAACCATATTTGTGGGCAAGCCGGTCAATCATCCGCGTGGTAGAAACGGTGCGAACCACCGACCCCTGCCAGCCGCGTTTCTTGACCAGATAGCGCAAAGCCAATGCCATAATCTTATGCGGATCAACGAAATTGCCCCGCTCGTCCATTGCCCCAATCCGGTCGGCATCGCCATCGGTAGCCAGTCCAAAACTTCCTGCGCCGGTAGAAATAGCCCCCGCCAGCGCACCCAGATAACGACTGATCGGTTCGGGGTGAACCCCGCCAAATCCGGGGTTCATCTCTCCGCGGATCTCAAAAACTTCACAGCCGCTCCCTTGAAGAATGGAACGGATAACCCCCCGTCCTGACCCGTACATGGAGTCCACCACAATCCGTTGAGGGTTTTCCGCAATCAAATCAAAATCAATCAGGCGACGCAGATGATCGGCATAGGCCGGAATGGGGTTGAACCGTTGAATGAGGCTCAACTGGCGAGCCTGCTCAAATTCCATCAAATTTGGGCCGCGCGCTTGAGCCTCATTATCATTAAGATAAACTTCCACCTTGCGGCACTGTTCCGGGGATGCCGAACCGCCAAAAGCGGCTTTGAGTTTTACCCCATTGTAACGCGGCGCATTGTGCGAAGCCGTAATCATGATACCGCCGATCGCGTTCAAATGACGCACCGCATAAGAAATAGCCGGGGTGGGAGCATCTGCCTGCGCCAGATGAACTTTATACCCATTGGCAGCCAGCACACGAGCGGCTTCCGCGGCATAGCGATCCGAAAGAAAGCGGGTGTCGAATCCAACCACCATCACCCGCGCATCCGGGTTCAAGCCATTCCCTTGACCGTTCAACCAGCCATCGGTTGCCACCGCATCGGCAATCGCCTGTGCAACCAGCCGTAAGTTATTGAATGTAAATGTATCCGAGATAACCGCACGCCATCCATCCGTGCCAAAGTGTATTGTCATACCAATCTCCTGGGTAAAAATTTTCAGGGTTTTTCAACCCTGCATTTTAACGGATTTCTGTGCTTTTACCACCCCGGCGCTGGGGTCGCTGTGGCAAGGAGGGCTTGCACCATCCACCCCACCAAACCGCTTTCGGTACGCACCTGCACCCAAATGGTGCTTCCCTCGCCTCTGACCGGTTCAGAAATCACCTGCACAAGGCTGCCATTGAGCAGAGAGGTTAACGCTTTGCCGCCCGGTTGCTCACGAACAATTGCGCCATCACTCATCGGGGCATTGACCCGCGCCCAAACCGGCGTTGGCTGGGGGGTTACTGTAACCGTAGGCGTGAAGGTCGGCTGAATAGTGGTCGTTGGCGTAAAGGTTGGCGGGAGGGGCGAAGGGGATGGCGAGGGAGTAAACGCAGGTTGGGAAGGCATTGTCGAAGTCAACGTCGGAGTAAGGGTGCTGGTCGGTATAGTAGCCACCACAACCGGCTGAGTTGTCATCAAACCGGTAATCAGCACCACTGCAATCAAACTGATGAGGATGAAGGACGAACCCAGCGTGTATCCGAATAGATTGGCGGGTTTCAAGCCCATTGCAAACAACACAATCGAGCCCACCAGCGCTGACCATGCCAGATGAACGACAAAAACAATCAGGCCGTCCACCCATGCGCCGGGCAAACCATAACTTAACGAAAAACCGGATACCCCTAAGGGCAGCAACAACTCATAAGCGACGGCCACGCTGGCAACCAGCGGCTTTTGGCGCGGCGACCGCACCAGCATGTAATTCGCCAAACCTACCCCAATCGCCAGCACAAGGAAATTGGGTATTGAAAAGAGGGAAAAGTTGACCGGCAGCAAAAGGGAGCTGCCCGGCAAAATCGCTTTTGCAATCCCCCCGGCCAGCGCACTTAACCCAAAGATGAGCAGACAGGCAATCAGCAGGCCGCCCAAAGCCTTCAGGAAAAACCTGCCGGATCCAACCACAACCGCCAGCGAAAGCCCTAATGCTGGCCCAAGAAATGGCGCAACCAAAGCCGCCAAAAGGTATAAAGCCGGCGAGTCCAACCAGATGGCAACCCCTAAAACAACCCCCGCCAAAAAAGTGAATACAAAAAATTCATAACCGGGAGTAACCTGATGCGCCAGCTGTTCTAAAAAGGCCGCCCGTTCATCACCCCCGGCAGGGAACAGCGCCCGCCGCACCCGCCGCCGGCGGGCCGGCGGCAGGCGATTTTCATCTTCGGGGAGCAACGGTTCACTGCTCGGAATACTCATTGGCGTAAGGTGGCAATCAGCCGTAGCGGTTTTTCCAGCAATTCCAGCGCACTCAAAATATCCGGCACCACAATATCGGCTGCCAGTAAAGCAGCAGTAGAAACTCCTTCACGCGAAAATACGCAAATTCCCAAAGCCGCCTCCGCCAGCATACCGGCGTCATTAGCGCCCTGCCCAACGGCAATTACCTGATCGGCGCCTAATGAACGGACAAATTCGGCCTTCTGCTCAGCCTGATTGCCGGGCTTAAGGCGGTGGGCAGTTAAGTTTAACTGCTGATCAATCAATTCCTGTCTGCCATGGGTATCGGCGGTAATCAGGTGAATGGTCAGGCGGTCTTTTAAGACCGAGAGGCTGCGTCCCACCCCGTCCACCAGCCTGCCATCTAATGCCAGCGTCCCATTGACATCACAGACCAGATGGTTGAGTCTTAATTCACCGCGGCCGGGGATATTAATCTCAATCATATGACAATTATAATACAGACTTAAAAAAGCATTTCCGGGTAAAATTAGCCCATGTTCTTCAAACAGCCCCTCCGATTTCTGACTTTTACCGCCTTGTTACTGCTGAGCATCTTTGTCGCCGCCTGTAACGGAAACCCGCCGACCGCGCTGACGCCTGCCCCAGCTCAGACGGAAATGGCGACTGCAGCGCTACAACCTCCCTCCAACCAGCCATCCCCCACGCCGCCGGCAGTGCACGTCTGGCTGGTAGTTGCCAACGATGGGGAGTCAATTGCCAACGAAATAAAACCATGGCTGGAAGATAAAGCAGCCTCACAAAATTTTGTTTTCGAAGTTCATCCCCCTTCCGACCTGGAAAATCCCCCCGCAAATCTGGGACTGGTGATCTTTTCAGCGCCGGACACCCAAACCTCTAATTGGAGCAACCGCTTTCCCCAAACCGGGCTGATCATCCTGAACGATGATACTACCGAAGCCTCACAAAACGTGAGCATGATTCGCTCAACCCCTATCCTGCAAGCCTTCATGGCCGGCTTCATTTCGACCCTGGTTGCCCCTGATTTTCGCTCGGGTGGTTTATTCAACCAAAATGACCCGCTTGTGAACGAATTGCAGGATAGTTTTCTAAACGGCGGACGGTATTTGTGCGGCCGGTGCGCACCGGTTTATGCCCCTATCGTGTTCTTTCCTCAAACCGGCATCTTCAACCCTGCCGGGGGTGTGCAAGAGTGGATCGTCACTTTTGACAGCCTTCAGCAAAACCGGCTGGAGACCCTCTACCTTGCCGACCCGGTCTTGCTTGAACCCCAACTGTTGGAAGCCCTTAGCCGCCAAAATGTTGCTTATCTCACAACTCAAACTCCAACCGAAGAGTGGCGCAATCAGTGGATTGCCACTTTGGAGGTGGATTGGTTTAAGGCGCTGGAAAACGCCTGGGAAAACTGGCAAAACGGCCAACCCGGAAAAATCTGGCAGACCGGCATCCGGATTGTTGAGGTAAATCCGGAACGCTTGACGGAAGGAAAGCTTAACCTTGCCCTGAAAACCCTTGAAGAGCTCGAAAACGGCTGGATTCACCCCCTCAGCATTCCTTAACCGGATTGTTCCGGGCTGCCCATAAACGGCTCGGCGGTTTCCGAGCCGGGGGCGTTGATTCCTTCCCGCCGCAGCACCTTCCACAAAGTTAAGGCGAGGATTTTCACATCCAGCCAAAATGACCAGTGATCCACATACCACACATCCAGACGGAACTTCTCTTCCCACGTGAGCGCATTGCGCCCGTTGATTTGCGCCCAGCCCGTAATGCCCGGCAGTACCTCATGGCGGCGGGCTTGTTCCGGCGTGTATCGCGGCAGATACTCGACCAGCAAGGGACGCGGCCCCACCAGACTCATTTCGCCGCGCAGCACATTAAACAATTCCGGCAATTCATCCAAACTGGTGGAGCGCAGAAAGCGCCCCAGCGGAGTCAGCCGATCGGCATCCGGCAAGGGGTTGCCATTTCGATCCACCGTACTGCGCATCGTACGGAATTTATAGAGGGTAAAAATCTTGCCCCCCAAACCCGGACGAGGCTGCCTGAACAATACCGGCGCGCCTTCTTTTATGTAAATCAACAGGGCAATCACCCCCATCAACGGCAAGGCAATCAGCATGCCGGCCGCCGTAAGCGCCAGATCAAAAATTCGTTTTTCCAATGGTATACTCTTCATAAAACGCCAGATGAATTATAATTCAGCCAATTCCATAGCGGGAGCAGAAGCGATGAAGTTCATCATTACCATTGAGTACTGTGCAGTTTGACGCTATACCGAACGAGCCGTCAGTTTGATGGCAAGCCTGCTAAAACAACATGAAGCGCGCATTCAACAAATTACTCTGATTCCCTCCGATGGGGGCTGCTTTGAAGTAACCGTCAACGGAAAACGGATTTACTCTAAGTTGCAAACCCATCGTCATGCCGAACCCGGCGAAATTCAAAATTTGCTCTTATCTTTAATTAAGGAAGGCGGTTAATCTCGATGGCAAAAAAAGGAAGAGTTTTTTCCGGCGCACGCCCAACCGGCCGGCAACACCTCGGCAATTACCTCGGCGCCATGTTGAATTATGTTGCCTTGCAGGAAGATTATGATTGTATCTACTGCATTGTGGATGTCCACGCACTAACCACCCTGGAGACCACCCTTGACCTGCGCCAGAACACTTACGAAATGGCCCTGGACTGGCTTGCGGTCGGCATCCGCCCGGAAGAGTCGATTATTTTTGTCCAATCGCATGTGCCGCAGGTCATGGAACTGCACACTTACCTTTCGATGGTCACACCTTTAGGTAAATTGACCGATTTGCCCACTTTCAAAGAAAAAGCCCGTGAACAGCCGCACAATGTCAACTACGGTCTGGTAGGGTATCCGGTTTTGATGACCGCCGATATTGTCCTCTACAAAGCCGATCTCGTCCCGGTGGGTGTGGATCAGGCGCCGCATTTGGAATTTGCCCGTGAAACGGTGCGTTCGTTCAATCATCGCTACAACACTCAAGCGCTGATCGAACCTCAAATGAAGGTGACTCAGGTACCCAAGGTCATCGGCATTGACGGTCAGCAAAAGATGAGCAAAAGTTTGAATAATCACATTGAACTGGCTGCCACACCCGAAGAGACCCGACAACGCGTCATGCAAATGGTCACTGACCCGCAGCGCATCCGCCGCAGCGACCCCGGCAATCCGGATGTGTGTAATGTATTTAGCATGCACAAAATCTTTTCCAGCCCCGAACAGGTGGAAATGGTCAACATCGAGTGCCGCCGCGCCGGGATTGGCTGCGTAGATTGCAAAAAACTGTTTGCCGAAAACCTCAATCATCACCTGCAGCCTTTCCGCCAGCGCCGTGAAGAAATCTCCAAAAATCCGGATGATGTTTGGGATGTATTGAAGGACGGCGCCAAACGAGCGAGCGAGATCGCCGAAGCAACCATGGTGGAAGTTCGTCAGGCAATCGGGCTGCCCTGATGCGCGCCGTCATCCAACGCGTCAGACGCGGCGCGGTCAGCATTGACGGCCGACGCATCGCCGAAATTGGCAAAGGGCTGGTCATTCTGGTTGGGGTCGGGCCATTGGATACACCCGAAACCGCTCAAACCCTGGCGCGCAAGATCGCTCAGCTGCGCATTTTTGAAGACGAAAACGGCAAGATGAACCTCTCCCTGCTGGATATCGGCGGGGAAGCGCTGGTTGTTTCTCAATTCACCCTGTACGCAGATACCCGAAAAGGAAACCGCCCTTCTTTTACGGAGTCGGCCCCGCCCGAAATTGCCGCGCCGTTGGTTGATCAGTTCGCTGGCTTTTTAAGCAACCTGGGCGTTTCCGTCCAACGCGGCGAATTTGGCGCTCACATGCTGGTCGAAATTGAAAACGACGGGCCGGTTACCATCTGGCTGGAAAAATAGTTCCTAAATTTTGTTGACGCCTCATTCAGAGATGTGGTAATATCATTGATAAACCGGCTGCATGAAAGATGAGCGGACGGTTTTGTCTAGATAAACCCATTTGACAAGAGAAGAGAAGAAAGGAGTAAGCCCATTAGCACAACAAATTATCGGGTAAACGAATCCATTCGGGTGCCAGAAGTGCGCGTTATTGGCCCTAACGGCGAAAACCTGGGGGTTCTGCCAATTGAAAAAGCCTTGCGTGCCGCGCGGGAAGCGGAACTGGATCTGGTTGAGGTAGCGCCGGGGGCAACCCCGCCCGTCTGCCGGATCATGGATTTTGGTAAATTTCTTTACGAACGCACCAAAAAAGAACGCGAAGCTCGCAAATCTCAGACCAAAATCGAAGTCAAAGAGATTCGCCTTCGCCCCAAAACAAATGAACATCACCGCGGGTTCAAAACTCGCGATGCGCGCCGCTGGCTGCAGGAGGGGATGAAAGTTCGGGTTACCGTTCGCTTCCGCGGAAGGGAAATTACCTATCCTGAACTGGCGCTGGAAGACTTGAAAGAAATTGCGCAGGAACTGGCCGATGTCTCCACCGTTGAACAGATGCCCTCGTTAGAAGGCAAAACCATGACGATGGTGCTGGCGCCGGTCAAAGGCGGAAAGAAAAAAGCGGTCGAATCCAGCGAAAAAGTCGCCAGCGAAGAGTAACTTCTGCCCATTTTCAAAACGCCATCTTGTTTGAGTCCAAAAATCTGGTATAATGAGCGGTCGCGGATGCAGACCGTTATATCTATTTTTACGAGAGGAGAGTCACCGTGCCTCGCAAAGCAAAAGCAGGAAAAATCAAACTCAAAACCCATAAGGCAACCTCAAAACGGTTTCGCCTGACCGGTTCGGGCGTGCTTGTGCGCACCAAGGGCGGCAAAAGCCACCTTCGCCGACGCACATCCAAGCGCACAAAAGCCCTCTTCACCGAGATGCTCCCCGTCCAAGGGGAAAACATCATTCAACGGGTTCGTCGTTTAGCGCCTTATCTGGATAAAAAGGATTAAGGCCGGTTCGTTCATTCATCTTTTCGGTGCGGCTGTTGGGTGTTCACAACAGGTTAAATAACCGGCGCCCAGGGGTTCGCAAAGGAGTAAGCAATGCGTGTAAAAGGTGGACCGCAAGGTCATCAACGACATAAGAAAGTTTTGAAATTTACCAAAGGCCAGCGCGGCACGAAACATTTTCTCTTCCGCCGGGCCAACGAAGCCATGCTCAAGAGCATGTGGTACGCCTATCGGGATCGGCGCACTCGCAAGCGCGACCTGCGCAAGTTATGGATCACCCGCATCAACGCGGCTGCCCGCCTGAACGGGGTTTCTTACAGCCGTTTGATCTATGCCCTGCGCAAAGCCAACATTAATTTGAATCGCAAAATGCTGGCTGATCTGGCTGTGCGTGATCCTCAGGCGTTTGCCGCAGTGGTCACACGGGCTCAGGCGTCCTGAAACTGACTCCAACGGATCTGCAAAACGCTAACCCTGACGGGATGGACAACTTCCATCCCGTTTTCTTTGTGCGGTATACTTGTCCAATAAGGAGGAGAACATGTCGGAGGTCAAGCGCGCGCATACTTTTTCAAACGGACAGTGCCTTGAGCTGGTTCATGGCGATTTGACCCTTCAGGAGGTGGATGCTATCGTTAATGCCGCCAATGAATATCTCCAGCATGGCGGCGGGGTGGCGGGCGCAATCGTTCGCAAAGGCGGCTGGGTTATCCAGGAAGAAAGCGATCGTTGGGTTCAACAGCACGGGCCGGTTACCCATGCTGCCCCGGCCTACACCACCGCCGGTAAATTGCCCTGTAAATATGTGATTCATGCGGTTGGGCCGGTTTGGGGAGTCAAAAATGCCGATGAACGACTCGCAACGGCTGTTTTTTCCAGCCTGCGGCTGGCAGAAAGTTTGGGCATTCATTCCATTGCCCTGCCGGCGATCTCTACCGGCATTTTCGGCTTCCCGAAGGATCGGGCTGCCCGGATTATGTTTCATGCCATTACAGAATACTTCAATCAGAATCCTCGCTCTCAATTAGGTCTAATCCGCCTGACCTTATTGGACCAGGAGACACTGGAAGAATTTACCCGAATCTGGGATGAAGAAATGAACCAGCCTTCCAAGCAAAGATGATTACCTCCATCCATAACCCCAAAATTCAACGGGTGCGCGGATTAATTCAGCGACGCTCTAAACGGGAAGAAGAACAAGCCTTTGTCATTGAAGGCGCACGGTTGATTCAGGAAGCCCGCCTGAGCGGGGTTACCCTCGATCTGGTGCTGATCAGCAGCCAGCCTACACCGCGGGCCGCACAATTGACCGATGATCTAACCGCCCACCGGATTCCCATTGAGGAAGTAAGCGCAGAATTGTTCAAACGCATCTCGGATACCGAAAATCCGCAAGGTATTCTGGCCGTTGCGCGCCAGCAGCCGCGTGCCCTTCCACCGAATTGGGATTTTCTGGTGGTTGCGGATAATCTCCGCGACCCGGGAAACCTGGGCGCGCTGCTGCGCACCAGCGCCGCGGCAGCGGTTAATGCAATTATCCTCACCCCCCAATGCGCCGATGTGTACTCTCCCAAAGTCGTTCGAGCGGCCATGGGTGCGCATTTCAAACTGGCCATCTTGCATAAAACCTGGGAGGAAATCATTCACCTTTGCCACAACCGAAGCGGCAAACCTGCCCATTTGCTGGTCAGCGATGTGGAAAGCGGGGCGCCCTGCTGGCAGGTTGACCTTCGGCAGCCGTTAGCGCTGGTAATTGGCAGCGAAGCCGAAGGGGCTTCCCCTGAGGCTTATCAGGCTGCCGACCAACGGATTAAGATCCCCATGCCCGGTCAGGTTGAATCGCTCAACGCCGCAGTCGCGGCCGGCATTTTGCTTTTTGAAGTCGTCCGCCAGAGGTATTCATGAAAATTCGCACCTTAACCTGCTTTCTCGATCCACAGCAAGCCCCTTTTACAGAAACGCTGAACCATCTGGCAGCATTTGCCAATCAAGCATCCATACTCTTGCAACAAGCCGGGTTCATTTTACAAACCCGCAGGCTGGCAACCACACCCTACCCCTTCTGGCTTGGTTCGAAAAGTTTAGCGGAAGCGGTCACCCTGGTAAAAGAATGGGAGAAGCAGGCGGAATCCGCCGGATTTGCCTATCTTTCACTCGGCTGCGCCATGCCTTCCAGGCCGGAAACTTATGATTGGATTTCACCGCTTCTTGCGGCTACGCGCAATATTTTTGTGACCGGTTTACTCACCACCCCCCAGCGGGAAGCGGACTTACAAGCCGTGCGCCATAGCGCTCAAGCCATTTTGCTCAACGCTCCGCTTGAAGCAAACGGCTTTGCCAATCTGCGCTTTGCCGCATTAGCCAACGTCCCTCCGGGCTGTCCTTTTTTGCCGGCGGCTTATCACCAACCCGCCCGGCCGCCGTCTTACGCCTTGGGTTTTGAATGCGCCGATACCATTTTGCGCATATTCCAGCAAGCCGAAACCCTTTCGGCTGCCCGCCAGAATTTGATCATCGAATTGGAAACGACCGCCTCGCGCATCAGTGAAATCCTTGCGCCATTGGAAAAAAGTTACGATGTCCAATTTTACGGCTTTGATTTTTCCACCGCTCCATACCCTCAGGATTGGTGTTCTGCCGGCGCGGCTTTGGAGCAGTTAGGTATCCCCTCCCTGGGCGGCCATGGCTCGCTGGCCGCCGCCGCTTTTCTGGCAGATACCCTTGACCGGGGAAAATGGAAAAGAGCCGGTTTTAACGGCTTGATGCTCCCCGTGCTGGAAGATTCGCGGCTGGCGCTTCGCAGTTCGCAAGGCAGCCTGACCATCAAAGACTTGCTGCTCTACTCCGCCGTCTGCGGAACCGGTTTGGATACCGTGCCGCTGCCGGAAAATTGTCCTCAGGAAAGCATTGTCGCCCTGCTGCTGGATTTAGCTGTCCTTTCGCTGCGGCTCGATAAACCCCTCACCGCGCGGTTAATGCCCATGCCGGGCAAAAAAGCGGGCGACCCGCTTGCCTTTGATTTCGAATTTTTCAGCAGCGGAAACGTGATGGCGCTGGATACTTCTCATCTAAGCGGCTTGCTGGCTGACAGCCGGGTGATTGACATTCATTCACGCTGATTCATGCTGAAATCAGCGCACTTTTTTGAAGTCAATCAAAATCAGGTTTCTATCGCAGTCGGCAAAAGTATCAAACACAACTCGTTCCGAAAGCGGTAAATTGGCTTGATCCAGCAACCGCACCGAAAGCGAACCCCGCGAAGCAATCGGTTGATTGGCAATCGTAAATTCATAACCCGAGGGGCCGTATTGGGCCGCCGTCCCCGTCAAACTGGTCATATCCACCCGCTTGCCATCCAGCGTGCCGCGCAGCCAAACCCGAATGCCGGTAACCGGTCGATTTTGCTCATCCACCACCCGGCCGGCCACCCCCATCCAGCCGCAGCCACGGCCGGCATCGTAAAGATTGATCGAAATTGCCTGCGGGTCGCTTTGGCGCATAAAGGTAAAGCCGCCCGGCACATTGGTTTCGGTAGGTTCGGGTGTCTCCAAATTTTCAATGGGAGTGCCAATGATCACAATAATCGGCTCGGTCGGTGTGAGCGTTGGCGGTGGAGTGGGGGAATAATCCGGTGTGGGGGACGGTGTGGGTGTCCATGTAGGGGGGAGCGCTAACGGAGTTGATGTTGCGGTCGGCACTTGCGCCAAAGCCGGTAAGGTTGGCGGCGGGAAAGGGTTCAAGGAAGATTGAGGATTGAGAAAAATCATTAAGAAAAACGAAGCCGTGAGGGGAATCAGGGCAATCACCACTACCGTTGCCAAATTCCACGGCAAGTCTCGCTTTGATTTTTGGGGTTCGGGTTTATTCACAAACGACCTCCTCGAGGAGCGGGGTTGGCGAATGGAAGTCTTTTACGGGTAGCGCATCTCGATCTGCGCAGCAGCCCGCTGGGTTTCGATCCATTCCTGGATGATTTTTTGTTGCAAAGTCAATCGGGCTTCTCCGCTCAAAGGACGGCTTTCATCCCGTTGTTCCACTTGAACGATATGATATCCAAAATTGGATTCGATCACGCCGCTGTACTCACCTGGTTGTAAACCAAATGCCGCTTCTTCTACCGCTGGGACGGTCAAAAATCCACGCGGAAACCAGCCCAAATCACCGCCGGTCAGCGGATCATACTGAAAAGCAAGGGTTGCAAAATCTGCGCCAGCCTGCAATTGCCGATAGAGCGAATCGGCCGTGGAGCGCAGCCGCACCAAAATCTGGCGAGCTTTGACCTGCTCCACTTGCGGAGGAAGACTGTCTTCCAGTTGAGCGCGCTGCCAGGCGGCTTCCAGCGCCCGGCGC
Source organism: uncultured Bellilinea sp. (assembly GCA_938040735.1). Classification (GTDB taxonomy): domain Bacteria; phylum Chloroflexota; class Anaerolineae; order Anaerolineales; family Anaerolineaceae; genus Bellilinea. The sequence goes on along the minus strand of CALHYE010000001.1, from coordinate 136,219 downwards.
AGCGCAGACCGAAAAACGCTCTCCTCGGCATATCCCATCTGACTCAACCAGCCTTCAAAAGCCTGCCGCCCGCCAGCCTCCTCAATTAATTGCTGAATCCGGTCGGTCAATTGTTTGTCATCCACCGAAAAACCATTCCGGCGGGCAGCCTGAGCCAGCAAAGTTTGCTCAATCAGATCATTTGCCACAAGGCGGATACGCTCTTCATCGGAACGCTCGATGGACAGATCGCGGTCGGCGGCCTGCAATTGAACCAGTGAAGCCTCAAACTCACGCAGCGGCACTCCTTCGCCGTTGACGATCAAAGCCGCCGGTTCGGGGGTTGCCGTTATGGTCGCAGTTGGGCTGGGTTCAACCGGCGGCTGGGGAGTCTGTTCTGCCGGCACAGGAGTGTTTATGACCGCCGGTTGTCCATCGGTATTACACCCCGTCAGCAGCGCTGCTAGCAAGATCCCCAACGCAAGGATTTTTTTCCAGTCTTTCCAATGGACTTGAAACATAAAAAAAATTATAACCGATTTATGGATAAAGCACCTCCCGCAGGCTGTCTGCGGGAGGTGTGACCTTTCAGAATTGGAAAGGCTGACGGTTTAGTACTCAGGCATCGGCGGGGCTGCCGGTTTTTCCTTTTCGGGAACTTCCGTGATCAGCGCCTCGGTGGTCAGGATCATGGCTGCAATCGAAGCAGCGTTTTCCAAGGCGCCGCGGGTCACTTTGGCAGGATCAATCACGCCGCCTTTGACCATGTTCAGGTACTCATCGCGCAGCACATCGTAACCGATCTTGGAATCGTTTTCGCGCTTCTGAGCCTGACGCACGTTCTCGATAATCACCGAGCCTTCTTTACCGGCATTTTCAACAATCTTGCGCATCGGCACTTCCAGGGCTTTGCGGACGATGTTGACGCCGATCTGTTCGTCCTCATATTCCATCTTCAGGGTGTCCAGCACCGGGATTGCGTTGACCAGAGCCACGCCGCCACCGGGGACAATACCCTCTTCCACCGCAGCGCGGGTAGCCGAGAGGGCATCTTCAACCCGATGTTTCTTCTCTTTCAGTTCGGTTTCAGTTGCGGCGCCGACACGGATGATTGCCACACCGCCAGCCAGTTTGGCCAGGCGTTCTTGCAGTTTTTCGCGGTCGTAATCGCTGGTGGTCTTTTCGATCTCAACCCGAATCTGCTCAATCCGCCCGCGGATTTCGGCTTCATTGCCTTTACCGCCAACAATGGTGGTATTGTCTTTGTCCGCCACCACTTTCTCAGCCCGGCCGAGATCCGCAATGGTGGTAGTCTCCAATTTGCGGCCGGTTTCTTCTGAAATGACGCTGGCGCCGGTCAGGATGGCGATATCCTGCAGCATTGCCTTGCGGCGATCGCCAAAGCCGGGGGCTTTGACCGCCAGCACATTCAGCATACCGCGCAGTTTGTTCAAAACGAGGGTCGCCAGCGCTTCGCCATCCACATCCTCGGCGATGATCACTAAATCGCGCTTGCCAACCTGCACCAGTTTTTCGAGAATCGGGACGATATCCTGTGCGGCCGAAATTTTCTTGTCATGGATCAGGATGTAAGGATCCTGAATAACGGCTTCCATGTGTTCAGGATCAGTGATGAAGTAGGGGGAGATGTAGCCGCGGTCAAATTGCATACCCTCGACATACTCGGTTTCGAATTCCAGACCTTTCGACTCTTCGACGGTAATCACGCCGTCTTTACCGACTTTGTCCATCACCTCAGCAATCAAGTTACCAATGGTGCGGTCCTGGGCAGAGATGGTCGCCACATTGGCAATATCTTCTTTGGTGGTGATGTCAATCGCCTGTTTGCGGATTTCTTCCGAGACGAGTTTTGCAGCGGCTTCGATACCGCGTTTGAGCAGCATCGGATTGGCGCCGGCGGCCAGGGTTTTCAAACCTTCGGTAACGATAGCGTGCGCCAGCACAGTGGAAGTGGTGGTACCGTCGCCAGCAATATCATTGGTCTTGGTGGCTGCTTCTTTGAGCAGCTGAGCGCCCATATTCTCAAACGGATCTTCCAGCTCAATTTCTTTGGCGACCGTAACGCCATCATGGGTGATGGTGGGGGAACCGAACTTGCGGTCCAAAGCCACATTGCGGCCTTTGGGGCCGAGGGTGGTTGCCACAGCGGTAGCGACAATATCAATGCCGTTCTTCAGACGACGGCGAGCCTCTTCCGAAAATACCAATTGTTTGGCTGCCATAGGTGTTCTCCTTCGATAATAAGATGATTTTGAAAATTACTTGGTTTCGACAATCGCGAGCAGGTCGCTCTCACGCAGGATGAGCAGTTTCTTGCCCTCCACTTTGATTTCGGTGCCTGCGTATTTTGCGAACAAGACCGTATCGCCCTCTTTTACATCCATCGGAATGCGTTTGCCGTCTTCGTCCCGATCGCCAGGACCGACTGAAAGAATGACGCCCTTCTGGGGTTTTTCTTTTGCCGTTTCGGGAAGAACGATGCCACCGGCGGTGACTTCTTCCTGTTCAATCGGTTCAACCACGACACGGCTGCCTAACGGTTTAAGATTGACACTCATACAAACCTCCCACTACTGAAATTCGATTGGATTCTGAATATTTTAGCACTCTATTGTCGTGAGTGCTAAACCAGTCCATATCATACCCACCTTTGGCAGGAGAGTCAAGGGGTTTCGAAAATCTCTTACAAAATTCTGATATTTTTAGCCCTTTACGGCGCTTGAATGCCGTAAGAAGCGCAGATTTGTTCACTGGGGTCAATAATGGCGCGGATGGTCGGGTCATTCCCATAGCGAGCGCGGACTTCAGCCAGCACCTTGACCGCCTCCGAACAATAATCCAAACCGGAGCGGTGCATGCCCGCCAGCACCGACCCGTAGGTGTAATAATAAATCAACGAAGCCGGCGATAATTCCAATCCCTGAATTTCAATGGGGGGGTCAACATCCGGGTTGCACTGACGGACTTCGCAGGAAATGGCTGCATCACAGCCGCGCACCGCGCATTGCAACGCCGGGATAGCGCTTTCATAATTGCGGGCGCGAAAGTAAACCAAACCCAACTGGCCGTAAATATCGGCATCCGCTGGCAGCATACTCAACGCCGTCCGCACATTCAACGATGCCGCAAAGAATTCTCCCATCTGAGAATAAGTGCGCCCAATCGCCAGATACGGAATCGGGTCTTGAACGCCAATTTGTTTGTTGATTGCTACCGCTTTGGCGTAATAAGACAGGGCTTGTTCATAATACTCCCGTACTTCTGGATGATCGCTCCCCACTACTTCACTGCGTTTCAAACCCAGGGTACGGTAATTGGCTCCAATTCGAATATACAGTGGCGTAAAATTGGGGGTAATTTCAGCCGCTTTCAGATATTCCTGAATGGCGGCACGATAATCCCCCAGCGATTCCTGCACATAGCCGCTCACCCGATGAACATCCATCAAATCCGCGCCGCGCTCCAAGGCCTGGCGCATGCTTTCATCCGCCTGCACATATTTCTGCTGGTCAATGAGAATCTCAGCGTAGTAGGCATGGGCCAGGGCATTATTACTGTCAAACTGCAGCGCCCGGATGACCGCCTGTTCGGCTTCATTGAGATAGCGTTGGGCATCCTCCCCAGCATAAATCGAGTTCCAGTCGTATACAAAGGCGCGGATGGCCAGCACAAAAGAATCTTCTGGCGCCAATTCAGTGGCTTTATCAATATTTTCGCGCGCGGCCCGCAATCGTTCAATGCGGATGGCATCGGTAGTGGACAGGCTGGAATAATAGGTTTGAATACGCGCCAGCTCGGCAATCAAGCGCGCATTGGTGGGGTCTAATTCCATCGCGCGTTGATAGGCTGCAATGGCTGCCGGCAAATTACCGGCAACGAACTGAGTCTCCCCTTCCAATGCATAGGAACGGGGTATACGCGTTGGGGTCGGAGTTGGCAGGAACAAGGCTTCAACCTGACCGCTTTGGTAGCCCCGCAATACAAACAAACCTGCCATCAGCAGCGCCAGTAAGATCACAATCCGATAGGGATCGCTGTGTCCGTTGCGGTTCCTAAAAATCGGGCGTCGGTCGTTTAGGTCAATCATTTCTCAGTCCATTCCCCCGCTTAAGGCTGAGGCGTTGGGCTGGGGGTTGGCAGGCCGCCTTCGGCAACTTGCTGGCAAATATTGATGATTTCCTGCGCGTTAGCCACCGAAACCTGTTCAATGGCTACCGTTTCCATCACGGCTCGGGCAATCAACAACGCTTCTCCGCACTGGGCTTGCCGAGCCAGCGCCAGCCCGTAAATATAATAATACTCGGATACCGGCCAGTAAGAAAGCGGCAGCCCCTCGACCACTTTTCCATCCTCGGTTGTACCCCCCTGAACCGCGAGGCGCAGCGCTTGAATGGCACGCGGGTAGTCGCCTCGCCGGTAGTGCATCACCCCCAAATTACCGTAGAGATACGGGTCGGTCGGTTTGTTCTCGATGGCTTTTTCCGCGTATTGTATGGCGCTGGCAAACTCGCCTTGAATGAAATAGGTGCGGGAAAGATACGTCAACGGCAGCGCATCGGTGGGGTTGAGCGTGCTGGCGCTGGTGAAGGCGCGGATGGCTTTGGGGTAATCCCCCAGCGCGCGGTAATTCCTACCAAGGTAGATGTACAAATCGGCAATATAGGGGTTCTGCGCAATAGCAGCTTCAAACTCCGCCACCGCTTCTTCGTAATTGGTGGTCAATTCCAGCACCAAACCGCGGGCGCGGTGGGTTTCCAGCGCATTCGGCGCCATGGCTTGGGCTTTGCGCGAAAGTTCAATCGCCCGGTTTAGGGCATCGGGATCGCCGACTGAAGATTGGGATTTCAACGCCAGTACTTCGGCAAGATAGGCGTATGGCACGGCGTTATTGGGATCAAGTTCAATAGCCTGATTGATGGACGACTCGGCATCCAGATAATTTCCGCTCAAACCCTGCGCGTATCCTCGTAATGCCAGCGCGGCGGCATTGTTCGGGTTGATGACCAGGGCATTGCCGGCATTATCCACTGCCGCCTGATACTGATTGGTATATACCTGCAAGCGGGCAATTGCCAGATAAATGGCCGGGTTAGCGGGGTTAACCAGCAAAGCCGTTTGGTAAACCTGAATGGCCTGTTTGAATTTACCCTCCCGCATGTATTGTTCCGCCTCAGCCAGATAGGATTCCGGAGAACGGGTGGCGGTTGGCGTTGGAACGAACAGCGGTGGAGTTTGCGGCACCACCACCTGATTGATATAAATTCCTCCCCCGATCATCAACAATAAAAGGATGATTGTCAGCGGGTTGGAAGTCCGCCGACGCCGGTTCATTCTTAATCTACTACCTCGTAAATACATATCAGGGATATTACCATCAGGTTTTAAGAAACGTCAAGCGCTGGCGCTCAACCTTTAAGACTGGGTTAATCTTTCCTGTTTTGGCTTGCCTGCTTCCTCGCCAACGGCTAAAATGGAGGCATGCGTTTTGATGTTTTCAGCCTTTTCCCCTCGGTTATCCGCCCCTACCTGGAAATCAGCATCCTTCAGCGTGCAATTGAAAAAGGACTGCTGGAAGTTCATCTCCACGATATTCGCGCTTATGCCACCGACAAGCACCACATCACCGATGATGCCCCGTTCGGCGGCGGCGGCGGGATGGTTATGAAACCGGAACCGATTTTTACCGCCGTCGAAAGCGTACTGGGCAGCCCACCTGCCTGCCCGGTGATTCTACTGACGCCTCAGGGCAGAACCTACACCCAGCAGGTGGCTTCTGAACTGGCCGGCTATTCTCATCTTGCTCTGCTTTGCGGACGCTACGAAGGGATTGACGAACGAGTACGCGAACATCTGGTCACCGATGAAATCTCTATCGGCGATTATGTGCTGACCGGCGGTGAACTGCCCGCCCTGATTTTGATCGACTCGATTACCCGCCTGATTCCCGGCGCGCTGGGCGATCCCGATGGCGCGCAAGATGACTCGTTTGCCAGCGGTTTGCTGGAATACCCGCATTACACCCGTCCGGCCGAATTTCGCGGCTGGCATGTGCCAGAGGTACTGCTTTCCGGCAACCACGCGGAGATTGCCCGCTGGCGGCGCCAGCAAGCCCTGCTGCGCACCTGGAAACGCCGCCCCGATCTGCTGGAAAAAGCCGATTTATCCGAAAGCGACCGCCGTTTTTTGGCATCCCTTGGGAAGGAAAAAAACGACCCATCCCCCTCAACTTGAACTTGAGGCGCAAACCAATCTTTCATTCAAGAGGTGATTTCATGACCCCCCGTTTCAGTTTCGGCAAAACCTTTCTGCTGGGATTTGGTTTTTTCGGCGTCAGTGTAATTTGGAGTGTCTATAACGCTTACGTCCCCATTTTTTTAGCCAACCGCTTCAATCTGGCGCCCGCGTTGATCGGTTTCTTCATGACGCTGGATAACATCGCCGCCCTTTTGATTCAACCGCCGATTGGCGCCTGGTCTGACCGATTGCGCACCCCCATCGGAAGACGCATGCCCTTTATTCTGGTCGGCGCGCCGATTGGCGCAGTCGCTTTCGGCTTAATTCCATTGCAGACTCTTCTGCCGTTGTTTGTCGCCTGCACCAGCACCCTGCTGCTGAGCATGGCGCTTTGGCGCACACCGGTCGTGGCGCTCATGCCGGACATCACCCCCTCTCAATACCGCTCGCAGGCCAACGGCATCATCAATTTCATGGGCGGCGTCGGCGCAATCATCGCCTTTTTGTTTGGGGCAACCCTGTACGAGATGAATCCGGCCTATCCGTTTTGGCTGGGTTCGGCACTCGTCATTCTGGCATCGCTGATGGTATTCATCTTCATCCGTGAGCCGAAAGAGTACGAAGTCACCGATAAAACCGAACCCAATTTGCTGGTCAGCCTGCGCAAAGTCATCCGGGAGGAAGAAAAATCCCCCTTGCGCATTCTGCTGGCCATTTTCTTCTGGTTTGTCGCCTATAACGCCATTGAAGCCTTTTTCACCCTGTATTCCGTCAACCACCTTGGGCTTTCCGAATCGGACGGCGCCCGGCTTTTGGGGCAGCTTTCGCTTTTCTTTGTTATCATGGCGCTGCCGGCCGGCTTAATTGGCGGAAGAATCGGGCGGCGGCGCACGATTATGACCGGCATTGTTCTGCTGGCTTCCTGTATGCTGGCAATGTATATCGTCCCTGCAGATGTGCTTACCATTTCCCTTGCCCGGCTGCCCGTACTGGGTAATGTCCCCATTGTTGGAACAATTCTGATGCTGGCTGGGATTTCGTGGGCTTTGATCAATATCAACTCGCTGCCGATGGTGGTGGACATGACCGATGATCTGCATATCGGCACTTACACCGGCCTGTACTACCTGTTTTCAACCATGGCAGCCATTCTCGGCCCAAACCTCAACGGCATCGTCATCCAGTTGAGCGGTTCGAACTATGCGCTGGTCATGCTGTTCGGCCCGCTTTTCATGCTGGCAGCCCTGATCATGATGCTGGGCGTCCGGCGCGGCGAAGCCAAGACCCGGGTTTCCTGAACGGGAAAAAGGTGTCAAGGTTCAACTTGTCATCCTTTCCAAACCGTTGTATACTTGAAGCAAGTTGCGGGGGTTTTCTGAAACCCACCTTCTGCAACCAAGTCGTCCCCAAATTCCAATCCTAATTTTTATGGAGGAGAAAACCAAATGTTCAAAAAGCTCTACCTTGTTGTAGCAGTGTTGATCATTGCCAGCATGGCGCTTTCCGCCTGCCAGCAAGCGGCAACACCCGCACCCCAGGAACCGACCACACCAAAAATCAAGGTCTGCCAGGTTACTGACACCGGCGGTATTGACGACAAATCCTTCAATGCCACTGCGTGGAAAGGTGTTGAAGACGCCATGAAGGAATTGGGCGTCGAGGGTAAATATCTGGAATCCCAGCAGCAGACCGATTACGAAAAGAACATCAATGCCTTCATTGAGGATGGCTGCGATCTGATCGTGACGGTCGGCTTCCTGCTGGGTGATGCCACTGCCGCGGCAGCCAAAGCCAATCCGGATCAAAAATTCGCCATTGTGGACTTCGCTTACGACCCGGTTCTGCCGAATGTGCTCGGGCTAGTCTTCGCGACCGATCAGGCGGCATTCCTGGCGGGTTACGCCGCTGCCGGCGCCACCAAGACCGGTAAAGTTGGCACCTTTGGCGGTATCCAGATCCCGCCGGTGACCGTCTTTATGGACGGTTTTGCGCTGGGCGTCAAGTACTACAACGAAAAGCACGGCACCAATGTGGAAGTTTTGGGGTGGGACGTTGCCAGCCAGACCGGCCTCTTCACCGGCAACTTCGAAAGCACCGATGACGGCCGCCAGCTGGGTCAAACCCTGATGGACGAAGGCGCCGACATCATCATGCCGGTGGCCGGCCCAGTTGGTTTGGGCACCGCCGCCGCCGTGCAGGAACGCGGCAACGCCTGGATCATCGGCGTGGACACCGACTGGACGGTCAGCGCTTCGCAATTCACCGATGTCATCTTTACTTCCGTTTTGAAGAAGATGGACAACGCTGTATTTGAAGCTGCTAAAGAAGTCCTTGAAGGCACCTTCAAAGGCGGTCTGTATGTCGGCACGCTGGAAAATGACGGCGTGGGTATCCCCGAATTCCTGCCCGGCCGCATCTCAGACGACCTGAAAGCCGAACTTGAACAGGTCAAAGCCGACATCATCGCCGGCAAGATTAAGACAACCCCCTAACTCTCAGCGTCATCTGTAAAGAAAACAGGCTGGCTTTTCAAAGCCAGCCTGTTTTTTATCGGGCATTCAATCTGGATGACTGGTACGCCGGCTTTTGGGTCTTTGGGATGTTTTGGGATTGATCCGCCGCTGGCGCACGGTTGTCTTACCGGCATTCGGGCTGAGGATCAGGGACAACTGATTGAGCGCGTTCAGGTCATATTCCCGCCGGCCGCACACATCACATACCCACGCCGGAAAATCCGGCACGGTGATCAAATCCTCACCCAGCCAGGTGTAATACACCACCCGCGTGCGGTGCATCTGCCCTGCCTGACATTCACTGCAGGGGATGAAAAACTCGGAGGGAAGCGTTCTCTTGCGGTCAAACTTCATGGCTGATTCTTCGCAATAACTGTAACTTGGGTCGTCAATACTTTCATCTCTTCCAACGGCCAGTATACCACGAATGCCTTGCCAACGATATTTTCAATCGGCACAAATCCCCATGTATGCGAATCCGATGATTGATTGCGGTTGTCACCCAGCACAAAAACTTTACCTTCCGGCACCTGCCATGAACCGGTGTACATGGGCGGGGCATTAATATAGGGTTCTTTGAGGGGATGCCCATTGACTTTTACCAGACCATCCGCAATTTCCACAATATCACCGGGCAGACCAATGACCCGTTTGATATAGTCTTCCTGCGGGCTGTAATGAAAGACGACAATATCCCCGCGCTGGATTTCTCCAAACCGGTACGCCAGTTTATGCACCAGCACAAATTCACCCGGTTTGAGGGTTGGCTGCATACTGATATTTTCGACCCGCACGCGCGCCACCACCGCGTCAATGGCAAAATACAAAACAAATGCCAGCAGCAGCGTTTGGAAGACTTCTCCAACTGATTTCAGCCACGAGGAGGTCTTTTTTTCGCCGGTATCAGGCGGTATTCCTGGATACGATTCAGGGGATGAGGGTTGCACCGATCCCGCTCCACACCGATAACTTGATTTGGTAAATTCTCATGCCTATCTTTGAATGATTATATGCCCGCCGGTCAAAAGCGGCAAGGATTAATCCTTACGCAACCTTACCCCGCAGGTACGGCAGAACAAATCACCGGCTTCTGCCCGCCGTCCGCATTGATGACAGTACACCACGCCGCCGGTTTCCTCCGCTACGCTCGCAGGAGTAGAACGTTTATGGCGGTAACGGCGGGTAGATGGACTGGATTCCCGGTCTCGCCGGATCAAAAACCACGCAACCAGCACGACCAGCAAAACCCCGCCGATCACCAGAGTAAACACCGGCAAGAGCGCCGAGGCCGAAGTCCGACCGGGGGTGGTTTCATCCAGCGGTTGAGCCGGCTGAACCGGAAGCATCCCAACTGAAAGCGAATCATCCGCCTTTTCGTAGCGCAGATTAACCTTGAAAGTTGTACCGGCTGCCACTTTGCCAACCGGATTGGTAAAATAAACAAACCCGTCACTCAGCCGCTGCCCGGCATCGAAACCGGGGTAGGCTTGCATTTTTTCGGCGTTGGCGGGTTGCTGAACCGAAACCACCAGATTTTGAACGCTGAAATCCCCATTCCATTCATAGGTAAATTTTCTCAAGTTGTCTTCGCGTTCCAAACGAGGATCGTAGTACTCCACCTGCAAATTCGCCGAGGGGGTGGTGAAGGTGATTTGAAGCCAATCCCCGCGCACTTCGGTTGTGTAAGTCAGGTTATACAGCAGGCCGTCCACATCCTCCCAGGCCACGTTATACGGCGCGCCGGCGGCGCGGGGGATGCGCAAACTGATTTGAGCCGGCAGATTGACACTGGCCGCCAGACTGATTCGGTAAATTACCAGCACATCCGGCCGGTCAAACTCCGGCAGAATTTGCACCACCAGACTTTCGAGGGGTATGTCGATCTGCGCCCGAACAGGTGGAGCGATCCATAAACCCAATAACACGATGATGAGAATACCCTTGCGCAGCGCGGACATGACACCCATTCCTATTTTTGATTACGGATTATCTTACCATAATCCGGTTCTTTTTTGAAATCGCGGCATCGCCAAAATCGGGTATAATTTTGAGGATTGGACAGGAAAGGAAGCAAGTCTCTTGCGCCGCAGACGATCTGTTGAAGAACTTACCGTCGAAGAGTTGAGGCAAATTCTGGTGGAAAAGCGCCGGGCTGAACGTGAACAACGGCTGGAGCGCTTTCGCCGTACCGGCAGGGTTGTCCAGGTAGAACCTCAACCGAATGTTTCGGCATTCCAGGCCGTTCAGCCGCTTGGCGAGGTCGAAACTGACCTTGAACGGTTCTCTCCCCGCCGCAAAACCAACCGCTGGTTAGACCGCTTGCTGCTGTTTGTCGAAATTGCTGCGGTGCTCGGTCTGGCATTTGTGTTGCTGAATGGCATGAACCTGATTCGCAGCCTGAACCAGGAAGTGGCCGCCGCCTTGCAGCAGCCAACCTTCACCCCCACCCCGCTCATTCAAGCAGTGGTGCTGCCTTCCGGACACACCCCGCCCAACTCACCGGGCGGCGTGCGCCCCAACGATGCCGAAATCCCCGAACATCTGCGTCCCCTGGTGCAAACCTTTGCCAGCCTGCCCATCCCCACCCCCAGCCCGGAACAAGCCGTCCGCATCCAAATCCCGGCCATCGGGGTAGATGCGCCAGTCGTACAGGGGGATGGCTGGGAACAGCTTAAAAAAGGGGTTGGCACAATGATTGGCTCGCCCAATCCGGGGCAGAAAGGCAACCTGGTGCTTTCAGCCCATAATGATGTGTTCGGTGAAATCTTCCGCGATTTGGACAAACTGAAAAAAGGCGACGAAATCATCATCTACACCAGCCAGCGCGCCTTTGTCTATGTGGTCCAGCAATCGCAAATTGTCGAGCCAACCCGGGTTGAGGTGCTTGCGCCCACCCGCGAGGCGGTGGTCACCTTGATTTCCTGTTACCCATACATGGTGGACACCCAGCGCATAGTAGTAACCGCCAATTTCGTTGAACAAAGATAACTTCTAATGAGGAGTTCTGAATGAGCAAGAAACAAAAACGCCGCGTTTCATCCAGCGAATCAATCAGCCGTGAAAGTTCTGCGAAAAGCAGCCCGGCTCCCACCGGCCGTTATTCTGGCAGCGCCGAATTCAACCCCGATTACACCCCGATCATTAAAGACTTAAAGCGGATTGGAATTCTGGCTGGTTCTTTTTTTGCGGTTTTGATTATTTTATCTTTCTTCCTGCGCTAACTACCCAGGACTCTAACCGCCGGTTGCAACTGCAACCAGAGTCAAGCGGTCGCCATCCTTGGGTGAATCATTCATCAAAAAGGCTGGCTGAGCCATTTCCCCGTTGATGATGAAAAGGTTGGAATTCATTAAAGCCTTTCTGTCATCTTGAATGATGATGCCGACCATATCGGGATACCGCTCTGCCAGCCATTCGACTATTTGACCGAAAGTAATCCCGCGCGGAAATTCTATCTCAATCGCCGGCGCGCCAGCGATATATTTTGCGAGATTGGTAAATTCAATTGTAATTCGAATGGTTTCCGGCTGCACTGACTTACTCATCACTTAAAACAGAAAGAGAACAAGACAGCTCCCAGCGAAGTTCCTACCCACCAGTAATCCTGCAGGATTTGGGGGAAAGAAGCTGTCTGACGGGCAGCTAATCCCATCAACATCAAACCAACGGCAACACCGACCAACACCCAGCTGCGAATTTCATATCTCGGCTTGTTCGGATCGGGCAGGGAAATTTTGGCGCCTTTGCCGCTTTTTTTGGCTTTGAGGGCTTGCTCGCGTTCCAGGCGGCGTTTTCTGCCGCGCAGCATGGCTAGGCGCAGATAAAAGAATAACATCGCCACAGCCGTAATTGCCAGTCCAATATCGAATTTCATTCCAAGCCTCCAAAGTCTTTCTTCCATACATATTTGAGAACGGCGTTATAAAAGCTCTGCATCGAAGGTTTTGGGCCTTCCTTAACCCTGAGCATTCTGCAGCGCGGCGTAATTTCCACAAACATTGTCCCGCTTTCGCTCATTTCGGTTGGAACTTTTTCAAGCGCAAACACGCGGGTATTGGGCAGCCGCACCATCGGCAGACGTTTTTCGGGCGTTTGCACCAGCGCCATCAGGTAAAACTCATAATTGACGGCTGGAGTTGGCAAGCGCACCAAAACCACCCGCGACTTTTTTTGCGCAACCTCGCGGACTTCAAACTGAGCGCCGGAAAAGGAGGAACATTTAGAGTCATCCAAACGTTCCCCAACGTGATCCCACCAGAACTTAAGAAACTTCAATCCATCCCGTTCCAGATACTCCATAAATCCTTTAGTTTGGGAGTGAAACAGAGTCGGCAGGGCTTCGTGGCAGAAGTTGTAGTGCTGGCTCTTGTTCTTATCCATGCTCCGCTCCTCGCTTGAAATTTTCAGCCAGAAATTCATCAAAGGTGGTAGGACTTCTCCCCAACAGCATCCTTAATACGTTCGGGTTGCCGCGCATACCGTATTTTTCGTAATAAAGAAACATTTTCAATAACGTATTGACCGCATACTCAGGCATGCCCTCTGCCAGCATTTTTCTTTGCCATTCGTCACGGTCAATTGGTATAGCTTCGACCGGTCTTGCAAGGTGTGTAGAAAGCCGATGAGCAATCTCTCTGGCCGTGAGAACCTCCGAGCCGCACAATTCGTAAATGGCATACGCATGGTTATCTTCGACCAGAACTTTCATCGCCGCTTCGGCTACATCTCCCAGATGAACCTGACTGAGCGGCGCATCCAGCGAGTAAGGGATAGCATACACCCCATCCTGCTGAATGGACTGACTGTACCCAAGAAGATTCTGCATATAAACCGCGGGCTGGAGAATAGTAAACGCCAGACCGCTGGCGAACAAACGTTCTTCAACCCGCATTTTTTGCCAGTGATGCGGCATTTCCTCCACTTGGGGGTGCAGCACCGAATGATAAACCAACCGTTCCACACCCTCCCGCTGCGCACTTTCGATTAGATTCTCGGCTATGCTCAATTCGTTCGGATTCATATTGGGTGGAATGTGGTAAACAGCCCCGACTCCCCGCATAGCCCTCTCCGCCAGCAAATACTCGAGAAGATCGCCAACGATGAAATCATCAATTCCGATCTGACGGAGAGGCGGCGTATAAGCATCCTGACGCACCCAGGCTCGAATTTTAAAGCCTTTTTTGGTCAGCGCTTGGCACACCGCTATACCAGTCTTGCCGCCAGCGCCGGTTATCAAAATTTTTCTGTCCATCATCTTTTCCGGTGTATTATATTCTAAAAAGGCTCCCGATGTCAGCCAACAGACACCGGGAGCTTTCCAGGAAAGATTACGTCAGTTGAATTCTGAACGGCTGTTGCAATCCTTTGCAGCTTCCCTAGTTATTAAGAATATTCAGCCGTTCCACTGGCGGTTTCCAGAAACTGGTGATCAGGTTCAAAAGAATACCAATGACGGCGCCGGTCGCAATGGCAGGCCAGCCGAAGGGGAACAGACCCTTGAGGATCGGGATCGGCAGGAAACCGCCCTCGTAGCCGATGTTGCCGCCAATACCCACAATCAGGATGGTTGCGCCGATCGCCAGCTGCTTGGGATCAAACAGGTTGACCTTTTCCGCCAGCATCAGCGCAATACCCTGCATGCCGATGACGCCAAACAGGTAGATGGACAAACCGCCGGATACCGCGGTCGGAATGGTTGAGACCAGATCCGCCAGCGGACCGATGAAACCCAGCAGCACCGAAATAAAACCTGCCGTGATCAGCACCGGGCCGGAGTAGTTGCGGGTGATCACCATCAGCGAATTGTTCTCGCCGTAGTTGGTACCGGCGGTCGAACCAAAGATGCCGTTGACAAGGTCGTTCAAGCCGTCAATCATCAGGTTGATGCCGATGTAGCGGTTCAGGCGCAGTTTCTCGCGGCCTTGTTCTTCGGCAAGGTGGTCCACATACAGGCTGATCTGGTACAGGTGCGCGGTGGATTCGGGAATGGTGGCGATAGCCATTACGCCCACGCCAAAGATCACCGTCAGGGTCAGGTCGCTGGCAAAGTTGGGGAAGGTGAACTGCGGGGCGCGGAACAGCGCCGACTGACCGAGCAGCGAGAAGTTGACCAGACCAAAGGGAATGGCCACGATGTAGCCGACAATGGCCGCCAGCAAAATCGGCAGCATGCCGATGAAACCCTTACCTTGCAGATAAACCGAGAAGATGAAGGCGGCCAGCAAGGTAATCAGAGAAACCGTCCACCAGGTCATGTCGCCGGTCAGGATGCCGCCTGCCACACCGGAGGACATATCCAAAGCAGCCTTCCCAAGACCAATACCGATGGTGCAGGCCACCGAGCCGGTTACCACAGGCGGCAGAACTTTATCGAGGGCTTCCTTACCGCCGGAAATCCGGATGATCAACCCAACGATGATGTTGATCACGCCGGTAGCGATGAAACCGGTTTGAACGATGGACAGCAGCGCCGGATCAGCCGGCACGCCGAAGGTCGGTTTGGTGATGGCGGTAACGGCAGCAATGTAGCTGAAGGACGAACCGTAGTACAGTGGAATGTAATTGCCGATCGCCAGTTTGGAGGCAATCAACGCCACCACTGTCCCAAAGCCGGTTACCGTCAACACCGTGCTGACCGGGAAACCCATCAGCAGCGCGCACAGCACCGTCGCCGGGAACATCGTGATCACGTGCTGGAAACCCAGCAGAATCATACGTCCAACCGGCGGGGTATCCTGCGGCAGGTAACCCAGAATCGCTGGTTTTTGAACATCAGTTGCCATTGAAGTCTTCCTCCCTTGAAGAAAGAAATGGATAGAATAAATTGAAAACTGGGGGTTGGGAATTGGGTCCGGAACAACTGTCCTTATTTGTTCGGGAACATCCTCTCCTCCTTGCGGATTTAAGCGGACATCCGAACCATGTATTGGGTGTATGATCGGAATACCTCGATAGGCGCCTCCTTTCTCATCTCAGCGGCATCAACCGCTGCAACCACGGAATAAAACAGCCAGAAGGACTAAAACAGCAACCAGAGGAATGATGTACATCAGCAATCGGATCTCTGGCACTTTAGTTAAACCCCCCGCCATGTCTTTGGCTACGGCAGCGGCAAATTCCGTTTCAGACGGGGGTTTGAAGTCAACAACCTCACTGCCGCTGGCTTTGGCAGCAAGGCGGGCTTCCAGAGCTTTATCCAGCACTTCGAACGCCTGGCGGATCATGGTCTTGGCAACCGAGTCGATCATTCGCTGGCCGACGCTCGCCAGCGCGCCGCCGATGTTCATATCCCCTTCATATTTCAGCAGGGTAGTGCCATCACCTTGATCAATGAATTGCACTCGGCCGACCCCTTTAGCAAAACCGGGCGTACCGCGCCCGTCTACCGTCAGCGTGCAAGATTCGGGTTCAACCACATCGGAAATAACTAATTTTCCGGTAAAAGAGCCGGAAACCGGGCCAATTCGGACGTTCATGGCGCCTTCGTATTCATTTTCGGCAACCATTTCCAGCTTCTGTGTTCCCGGTAAAGCGCTGGCCAGCACTTCAGGATCGTAGAACATTTCCCAGACTGCTTCGCGGGGACCTTTAAAAACGTGCTCGCCTTCCAGTTTCATTATAAATAATCCTCCATCATAAGTTTGAGAATAGGGCTTTGGACTCAATGATCCATTCAAGGCGAAGGGCTTTAAGCGCCCTTCGCCATTTGAACGTAGGTAAAGATTCGGCTGGGTGAGAGGGTATCGCGGTCAAATTCAACACCGGTATCCTGCAAAGCGTTTTCGACCGCCTGCGCAAAGGCGGAAGGCACGGGGATCGCGCCGGCTTCGCCTACGCCCTTAATTCCCAGCGGATTGAGCGGTGAGGGAGTCTCCATGTGACCCAACACCAATTTCTTGGGCATATCGGTTGCCTGCGGGAAGAGATAATCCATAAACGAGGCGGTCAGTAACTGACCGTTTTCGTCGTAAATTAACTCTTCATAAAACGCATCGCCAATGCCCATTTGAATACCGCCATGGATCTGACCATCCACCACCATCGGGTTAACCGGCGTGCCGCAGTCATGCACCATAGCCATCTTTTCCATGCTGACCTGCATTGTCTCCGGGTCTACTTCCAGAATGATTGCCATGCAGCCGGCTCCCGTTGCACCGTAGGGGGGGCCGTAATAGGCCACCGCTTCCAGACCCGGTTCGGTGCCGGGTTCCATCGTTCCCCGCATCGGGTTAGCCAGATTTGCCAGATCGCCCAAGGCGATGAATTTAGAGGGAATATCGGCAACCCGCACCACGCCATCCGCCAGTTCCAGTTCTTCTTCCGGCGCTTCCAAAATCTTGCTGGCTAATTTGAGCGCCTTTTGGCGTACTTTTTGAGCAGCCATATAAGTTGCGGTACCGGCCACCGTGATACCGCGGCTGGCGAAAGTGCCGGCGCCCCAACCAAAATAGCCCGTATCGCCGGTAATAATCTTTACATCCTTAACATCCACACCCAATTGATCAGCCACAATTTGGGCAAAAGTGGTGTAATGGGCTTGTCCTTGAGAAGTGTAACCGGTACTGGCCACAACTTTCCCATTCCCGCCAACGGTCACCCGTGCGCCTTCATAAGGGCCGACGCCGGTGCCTTCACTGAAACAAGCTACGCCGATCCCCACTTTCTTACCTTGCGCGCGCAGTTTGGGCTGCACTTCGTTAACAAAGCGATCGTACTCGATCAATTCAAGCGTCTTTTCAAAAGCTGAAGGATAATCCCCGCTATCCAGTACGCCTTCCACAAAGTCCTGCCCGATAATGTTGGTGTAGTAAGGGTAAGCATTGGCTGGCAGCAAATTTTTACGGCGGATTTCAACCGGGCTCATACCTAATTCCCGGGCTGCCGCATCCAACATGCGCTCCATTACGAAGACCCCATACTGACGACCTGCGCCCCGCACCGGAGTAACAATCATCTGATTGGTGAAGACCATATAAAACTCGGTCAGGAAGTTCGGGACACGGTAATTGGTGACGGTGTGGGACTGACTGTTGAGCGGAACCGTCATCATATAAGGATTGTAAGCGCCGCTGTTGTGGTAGAAAAAGTCCTTTAACCCGACAATCGTCCCATCCCGCTTGACTGCAATTTCGCAATAGTGTACTTGATCGCGTTCCGAGGTGGTGGCTAAAAAGTTTTCACGCCGGTCTTCCACCCACTTGATCGGCCGCTCTAATTTCATTGCCAGATAGGTGATAAGGGCATCATCCGGCAAAGAGGTATTGATTTTTGGACCAAAGCCGCCGCCCATATTGGGGGTGATTACTCTTACTTGACTTTCAAACAACCCTAACCGCGCAGCGGTTTGATTACGCAGCGCAATCACCGATTGGGTGCCGCACCAAATGGTCATTTGCTTGGCGTGCTTATCCCATTGGACGATGATGCCGCGGTTTTCCAGGGCAGCGCCGGCGTTGCGGTTGATGAAAAATTTTCGCTTGATCACCAAATCCGCCTCTTTGACAGCCTGTTCCCACGAACCGCGTTCCTGCCGCACATGACCGGCTTCATTGGAAGGCAAATCTTCATGCACCAGCGGCGAACCGGGTTGAAGAGCCTTTTCCAGATCAACCACAGCTTCTAACGGTTCGTAATCCACGTAGATCAGGTCGCAGGCGTCTTCGGCAATATAGCGCGATTCGGCAATCACAATGGCGACCGGCTCACCCGCGTATCGCACTTTATCCTTAGCAATCGGCATCGTTGTGCGCGCTACATAGGTTGCGCCTTTGATGGCCGTCGGCGGCGGCACCTGCAAGGGGCCGGGTTTGACATAATCGCCGAAATCCTCGGCGGTGTAAACCCCAATTACGCCCGGAAGTTTGCGGGCTTCACTGACATCAATGCTCTTGATGCGGGCATGAGCGTAATCCGAACGTTTGAAAGCGGCATGAAGCATATCCGGAAGTTTGATATCATCGAGAAATTGCACCCTCGCGGTGATCAATTCCGGGTCTTCAAGCCGTAAAATGGATTGATGAACGTATTTTCCTGCCACGGTTGCTTCTCCTTTCATCCACTAATGAGACGCCATCTTTTCGGCAGCCAGCTTGACCGCCTCGATGATGTTGAAATAGCCGGTACAGCGGCAGAAGTTGCCATCAATCGCCTCACGAATCTCCTCCTCGGTCGGATTGGGGTTATCTCCCAGATAATCCACCAGCGTCATCAAGAACCCCGGTGTACAAAAACCGCATTGCAAGGCATGTTTTTCGATGAAGGCTTGCTGGATTGGATGCAGGTTATCCGGCGTACCCAATGATTCGACCGTCTGAAGTTCGTGACCGTCTGCCTGCACGGCAAAGATGGTACAAGACCGCACCGCTTCGCCATCCATCAGAATGGTACAGGCGCCGCACAACCCGTGTTCGCAGCCGACGTGTGTGCCGGTCAAACCAAGATCGTGGCGAATGAAATCGCTCAGCAGAAGACGGGGCTCAACCTCGCGCTCAACCTGCTCGCCGTTCACGGTAACATTAATTTTGACTGTTTGAGCCATATCATCCTCCTTTTACTTTGCTCGTTCAAAGGCTTCGGTCAGGCCGCGTCTCACCAGCACTTTGACCAGATGGCGGCGGTATTCTGCCGTGCCGTGAATATCCGTGCCGGGATCAACCTCTTCTTTGGAGATTTTCTCGGCCACCTCGGCAATCGCTTCCGGTGTCGGCAAATTGCCCATCAGAATCTTTCGGGCTGCCTGAGAGAGAATGGGAGTTTCGCCAACACTAAACAGGACAACCCGGGCATCCTTGCAGCGTTTATTCTCGTCCACCACCACCACACTGATCACAGCCGCCTGGGCATAACCTCCCTTTTGGCGGGAAACCTGCTGATACGAAGCCCCGCTGCCTTTTGCCATGGGCGGGAGCGCTACCTCCGCCAGCATTTCTTCCGGTTCCAGCACGGTCATGAACGGCCCCATAAAGAATTCCTCGGCATTCACCCACCGTTCACCGCCTTGTTTGCGCACCAAAAAACGAGCCTGCAGGGCTACCGATAAAGCCGGAATTTGGGCGGCCGGGTCGGCGTGGGCAATTGCCCCGCCAAAGGTACCCCGATTGCGAATTTGCGGATGGGCGATATGCTTAACCACATAAGGAACAATCGGGAAACGCTCGGCCACCAGCGGGTCTTTTTCCACCACGCTGTCGCGAGTCATGGTGCCAATTGCCAGACCGCCGTCATCGGTGGGCTTGATATAAAACAATTCTTTGATTTTGTTCAAGTCAACCAGCGCTGCCGGGCGCGCCATGCGGAAGTTCATTGCCGGGATCAAACTTTGACCGCCGGCTAGCACCTTCCCGTCGTACCCAAGATTTTGCAGGGTAGCGAGCGCCTCTTCCACGCTGGTCGGTGCATAATACTCAAAAGGTGCCGGTTTCATAAAACGATTACCTCCTCGAGAGGGCTATTCAAAGTCCTTTGTAAAGTTTGAGAATGAAAAGGGGAAAAGATCCTGTCTGTCCACTACCATTAATTAATCGGAGATTAATATTATGGCGGCAGCCCTCAAAAATTGCAACTTTTTGAGGGCTGCCAATTTTCCGTTTTATCCTTCCTTGAAGGCTACAAAGCGGCCCCACATCGATTCGGCTTCCATGGCTTTTTGGACAAAACAACCGATGTAGTAGCGTCCGCTGGGGGCATCCGCAATCTGGTAACCCAGATTTTCGGCATGCACGATCTTCTTCGGGAAGAGATTGAGGTGCATATCCTGATAATACTGATCCAGCGGGAACATTTCATCCCAGGACTTTCCAAAATCTCGTTTGAGTTTTTCGTTGGCTTCTTCAAAGGTCTTGGGATGCCAGATACGCTGGATGGTATTCATCGGGTGATCAGCAGCCACGCAGTCCACGCCAATCCACTTAATCTTTTTATCGGCTGCCCACTGGGCAAAATCGGCGGACGGCCCCGGGTGCTTGATCATGTAGCGAAATTCGTCCGAATCCGGGCTGATCCAGCCGTATTTGTACCAGCCAGTCTTGATGATCAGAATATCGCCTTCGCGCACTTCTACGACCTTTTCAATCATTTCGGGGGAATACACGCTGGAATTGCTGACCATGCCGGAAATATCGGCAATGACGCCGGGACCAACCCACTCTTCCAGCGGCACCTCGCCAATTGTGCGTCCGTTCGGATAGAAGTGTTTTTCACCGTCCATGTGGGTGGCCAAATGGATCGAGGCGTTGCAGATCGAACCGTTGCGCGCCATGCCGTAATGAGCGCCGCCCACCCGCTTAAAGTACTTGACCGTCAATGGCTCATAGTTTGCCCACTGCGGCGAACGCACCGAGAACGGCACGGTCAGGTCAATCATCTGAGCGCGGTCCATCGCTTCGTAGAATTCTTTCTCATCCATCCACTCCGGCGGCTGATACGCCACCACCCGCGCCCAAGCCGTTTCCACTTCCATGAAGGGAATCGGCATCACCGCAATCCAAGCCCGTTGATTTTTGAGTTTGTCAATCTCACCGACGATTGACTCGACGAAGAGGAGATGATTCTTGGGCAGGGTGACATGAGTCATCTCATAGTACCAGTCCTGCGGGAACATCTCATCCCAGGTCTTGCCGTATTCTTTGATTAACTTGGCTTCGGCTTTCTTAAACTCGTTTTCATGCAACCGGCGAATCGGAGTGTTCATCGGGTGTTCGGCGCAACCGCAATCCACTCCGATCCATTTCAACTGCATGTCCAGCGCCCACTGGAAGAACTCCGGCGAAGGGCCGGGATGACGCACCAGAAAGCCAAATTCCTTCGATTCCACGCCGCCTTGCGCATTGGGGTTGTACACATCCGGCTGATCCCAGGAATAGCGGTGGTAACCGGTGTTGATGATCAGGATATCGCCTTTTCGCACATCGGCTTTCTTCATGATCATTTCCGGGGTGTAGAGGCTGTAATCCGAAACCATGTCGGAAATATCTACCACCACCCCCTGACCGCACAGGTCGCTCAAGGGAATATCGGAGATTGCCCGCCCGCCGGAGTGAAACGCCGTTTCACCGACCAGATGGGTACCCACCGTATTCGACCAGTTCAAAATCTGGCCGTTAGCGCCGGCGCCGCCGCCGTAAGCGCCGGTTACCCGCTTGAAGAAGTGTACTTCCAGGGCTTTATCGCCGGGAAAGGGCGGCGTGAAGATGCTGCATCCCTGAGTCAGGTCATACAACCTGGCTTCTGCCATCATCTTAATAAACTTTTCACGATCCATTTTTTCCCTCCAGTCTGATCGAAGCGATTAAATGCCGTACTTATCGGCAAAAGCAATCAAGGCATCTTCAAAAGCCGACATCGGCATACTGACCACACCTGCCCCAACCTGTCCGACGCCCGGGTCCTTGTGAGCGACACCCGTGTTGACCCGCGGCGCGAGTTGTTTTTCCACCACTTTGCGGATATCCACGCCCGTCGGCGTCCCGCGGAAATCCAGATAGGGGATGGTGTAATATTTATGCTCAGCGGTGGTGATCTCGTACATATCCAGAGTGTTGCGAATGGCGTCCTGAGCTCTTCCTCCAATGAAAGTCACAATCGCCGGGGCTGCTGCCATGGCAAAACCGCCGATACCGGTTGTTTCAGTGATCACACTATCGCCAATGTCGGGGTTGGCGTCTTTTTCGGTGAACCCGGCGAAGTACAACGCCTTGACATGCGGCGCAGGAGCGGTAAACCAGCGGTCGCCCAAACCGCTGACTTTCAGACCGAAATCGGTACCGTTGCGTCCCATAACCGACACAACCGTACTGCCTTCGACGCCATGGGCGGCCATGGAAGCGGTTTTACAGCCGGCCATCACGGGGTTCAAGATGGTGAGCGCATTTTCGCCCATGAACTTCAACACATCGAAGGCAATGTCAGAGTTCTTGGCAACTTTCGAGACATGCGGCGCCAGCACAGTCGTAAACAAAATTGAAGCCGCATCAAGCCGGTTGTGGCCGTCATCGCCCATGTGCAGCGCTTTACCTAACAGGGAACGCAGGTCAACCCCGCCGCTGGATTTTAGGGCCGCATCTACCGTTGGGCCAAATACCTCGTTCAACCAAAGCATTCTCTCGATCGCATCCTGCCCGTAGTATCCCATGCGAATTACTTTGCCGCGCCCCTCGTTCAAGCCGGAATAGGCTTTGTTGCCAAAGACCTGATCCTCGACGATAAAAACCATCATCTTGGGGGAAATCACCCCCGCCATCGGCCCGACCGAGGCAAAATCATGACAGGCCGCAAACTGATACTTTCCGGAAGCCAGCATGGCTTCGGCTTCCTGTGCATCTTTCGTCACACCCTCAAACAGCAACGCGCCGATCATGTTTCCTTTCATTGGGCCGCACATCCGCTCCCATGTTACCGGAGGACCTGCATGGAGCAGGAGATTATCCTTCATACCCGGAATCACCTCAATCGCCGGAGCCACCCCAACCACCACCGGCCGGGCTTCCATCATGTTTTCAACAGCTTTTTTGTTGGCTTCCTCAATATTGATCATTTTTTCCTCCAAATGTTTTTTCAAACCGGATGAATTATTCCGCGGATGAAAGTTTCTTCATCCGTTCCAGAATGCTGGCCAATTTTTCATTGCCAGCCGCCGGAGGCTGCCAGTCCACCTGTAAAACAGGCGCTCCTTGAGCGGTCAAGTTTTCGGCAAATGATTCCAGGCCCACATTTAACGCTTTGACCGGCTTTTTGAGCGTTTCTAAATCCACCGGCGCAGCGATGAGTTGAGTTTCTTCGCTGGGCTGGTTCAGAGCCTGCAGGATTTGACCGGCATAACGCACGGCAACTTCATTGCTGGTTTCGACCCACGCCCCGCCTTGTTTCAACTGACGGATTTGATGGCTGAGCTTTTGCGGGTCTTCCTCCGTGCCGGTGCAGACTGCCACCACTTCCAGATAACGACCGGCCTTTTCGGCTTTGGCTTTGGCCTCAGCAATCGCAGGGCCCAATTCACTGGCTGGGTCGGGATGAGAACCAAACCCAATCACCACATCCAGGAAGATCACCGCAACTTCCGGATCTTCCGCTTCTTCCATCATACGACGGATGCGCAGGTCGTTGTCCATCATCGGGTGCAGACGCCCTACGGTAAATTCATCCTCACCCAGATCCACGATGGTATGTTCCACACTGACCAGCGAATCTTTTAATTTATTTTCTTTATTGATCGGCGCATTGGCATATACTTTGGGTACATATTCGGTCAACAGGTGCTGCGCTTCATAGGCCAGCGTTCCACCGGAGAACAAACCACGCAGGTATTTTTGACCAGGGGCAAAGCGGGCAATCGGCAGTTCCGGCTCGCCTTCCAACACCGGCGGATTCTTAACCAATTCAACCGCGAGGGCAGCCGCATCATCCAGCCCGGAAGCAAAGAACAGATTGCCCACCCGCCGAGAAATGGGCGTGCGTCCGATAAAGTTCACCACTACCGGTTTACCGGCTTTGCGCGCCACGCGCAACACCTGATCGGCCACTTTTGGAGAAGGGGGTTTGGAAACCAGCACAATCACTTTGGTATCCGGATCGCGGCTGAGAGCATCCAGCCCCATCAAAAAGGTCACGCCGCCCACCTTTTCGGAAAGATCCCGCCCACCGGTGCCAATCCCAAAAGTCATACCGCCGCCCAACTGGTCAATCCGCGAAGCGACTTGCTGCAAACCGGTGCCGGCGGCTGCCACCACACCAATTGGCCCGCGACGGACTTTATTGGCAAATCCCAGACCAATCCCGTTGATCATGGCAGTGCCGCAATCCGGCCCCATAACCAGCAAACCTTTCTGCGCCGCTTCCGCTTTTAAAGAAATTTCCTCTTCAACGGACACATTATCGCTGAAGAGGAAAACATGCTTGTTGAGTCGCAGCGCCTCGCGGGCAACCCCGGCAGCGTAACGGCCCGCTACCGAAACCAACACCCAATTGGCATCCGGCATCATGCTTTGAGCGCCATCTAGGCTGCGCGGCCGGTAATCCTGTTGGATGCTGGACTTGCGCGCCGAAAGCAGTTCATCTACCCGCTGGAGAGCGTCGCTGGCTGCGCGTTCATCGCCCGCCCGCACCACAATCACCAGATCGTTCTCTTTAGCCTGTTCGACTTCCGGTGTAACCAAATTAACCCGCACCAGCAGTTCTTTGTTGGTGGGAGTACCCATAATCACACCGGCATCTTCAACACCCGGTAAATCAGCCAGCGAACGCTGTAACGCCATTAATACTGCCGAGTCATAATATACCCCGCCACGAATTTCAGATTTAATCACGCTCATGTTTCACTCCTGTTCTTGGAATCATCAAAATCACCGAAATCGAACGCTGTTCCATCGGTTGATTTTGGCAGAAAAAGGAAATTTGAAAATCCATTTTCAGCTAGGGTCTGAAAAGGAATTGCCTTCCGGTATGGGGTTTTGCTTCGATTTTGATTTTCTGATTCGGTGTGGTTAGAGACAAACTCGTTAGAGTTCCGGTAAATAAATGAAATGTTGGACAACTGACAAATTGAGTATAGCACTTTAGGATATTCGAGTCAATCGGGACAGTTCCAGTACCACCTTCTGATCAGCGGGTCTGACCTGTCTTTGAAACAGGTCAGACCGGGACACACCATCCATTCGCCTTAAAGTTCAAGATTTTCCGGAACTCGCAGCACGGCGTTGGCTTTGCGCACTTCTTCCGGCACATCGAAGTTCAGGTCATTGCCGACCGCATCCACCAGATATTGTTTGAGCTGGATGTTCCAATGATCCTGATTGACATAGAAGACCTTAGCGCCGCCCAGTTCATGCTGATATTCCGGCCACGGCTTGGTCGGCTGCGCCATCGCCAGACCGGCCATGCGCCAGCCGTTGTAACTTTCAAACGTTGACCACCACTCCTTGGCTTTGCAAATTTCCATGGCATAGTAGGTTTTGGCGTAGTACATCGCCCAGCCTACCCGCCCGCGCCGCGAAAAAGCCATGGTATGCAGGCTGATTGCCAGATCTTTATTCCAGAAACGCCCGTTGGCAAAGCCAACAAATTCGCCGTCAATTAAGCCCAAAATCGTAAAGGCATCCTTAATCCGCTTGCGTTTGACCGCCAGAATTTCACCATAAACGCGCACACCGACAATATCGTAAAAATCTTTCTCAACCTTCATCACCCGCTCCATGAAGCCGAGCAGGGTAGGAATGTCATCTTCAGTCATTGAGCGCAAGTAAAGCGTGCGGCCGTCTTTCAGCAGGAAGGTGGCTTCCGGCCAGGGCGGCAATTGCATGGGATAGCCCTGCAAAATCGCCTCAACTTCGCCAATGTCAATCGTCAGAGTATCCACGGATACGGGAGTTGGGGGGGTAAGTTTCATCTGGTTTGCTCCTTATTAAGAATTGGGATTAACGGAAGGTTTCCAATCCTCCGGGTAGGGGTGTTGCGGTTGAGAGGAATGGAAACAAAAGAACCCGCAAGGCTTTTACGCTTGCTGGACGGGTCTCACGAATGAATTGTGGGGGTAATGATAGCGCTTCTTTATGAAACTGTAGGGTGAAGTATTTTTATTATAATCAAACCAAAAAACTCAGTCAATAACACTTGTAATTATAGCGGCGGATAATTGTCATACAAATTGTCGGCTATCAGCTGGTCTCAAGGCTGGCGGCCGGCCAGTTGCCCCTCGATGATTTCACTCAAATAAGCCAATGACGGCGGGCCGATGATTTTTTCCCCGTTCAGCCAGAATGCCGGGGTGACGCTGAAGCCGTTTTCGCCCGCCCGCCGCATATCAAACTCCACCTTGCGGCGCATAGTATTCTCATCCAGACATTGGTTGAAGGTTGGCATATCCAAACCCAAACGGGAGGCATAAGTTTTCAATGCCTCTACCCCCAAACCCAACTCCTGCTCGAACAGCAAAGCGTTATATTCCCAAAATCGCCCCTGGTTATGGGCGCACTGACCCGCCTCAGCGGCCTTGACGGAAGCCGTGCTGCGTCTGGCGTTATCCCGCCAGATAAACAGCACCTGATCGGGATAACGCTGGAGTAACCCCTCCCGCACCTGAGCGCGATGCCATAAACGGCAGACTTCACAGGCGTAATCCCCATATTCGATCAAAACAATCGGCGCATCCGGGTTGCCCAACATCGGGTCATCCATCAACCGCTGCTCCGTCACCTCCGGGTATTTTGGCGCAGGCAAAAGAAGAACCAGAGCCAGCAAAGCGGCGATTAAAACCAAAACGGAAACTGCCGGGCGGTTCTTGAAGTGTTCTAATAATCTGAGGGACATGGGATTTCTCCGTAAAACATCATCGTGATTTTTTGATTAGAGGTTTCAAAGAGGCATTTTCTTACTAATTCGCTATTGACAATTCAACAAAGGTTCATAAAATTATACCTAAGTCTATATTTATGAACAATAAAATGCAAAAAGATTCGTTGGTATCCACAGCCGAACGCACCCTCAAACTGGTGGAACTGTTCCTCAGCCACCCCGAAGGTCTGACGCCGCAAGAAATTTTGCCCCAATTCGGAATTTCGCGCGGGGCATTATTCCTCTTGTTGCGCACCCTTAAAAATGCCGGTTACCTTGAACAAAGCGAACGGCGCGGACGTTACCGCGCCGGCCCGCGGCTGACCGCCTGGCGCGCCACCAGCAGCGAGTTTCACCAAAACCTGATGGACGCATTTTATCAGGAAGCCCGCCAGCATCTTTGTCCGGAAACGCTGCTGATTGTCGTTCCGGCGGCTCAAGGCGTTCTGACGCTGGCTCAAGTGGAAAGCCGCCAAACCGTCCGTAGCGCCTATCCGGTGGGTGAAGCGCTCCCTGCCGGCAGCGCAGCCGAGGATTTATTCCAATCCCCCCCGGCCGCCTCCATCATTCGCAACGGCTACTCGCTCCGACTCTCAAATGAAATCATCGAACTGGCTCTGCCTGTTTGTCCGGATGGGGTTCACCCGCAGGCCGCTTTGCTGCTCAGCGCGCCGTCCTTCCGCTGGACGGAACAAACGCTCGTCCAGCAATGGCTGACGGAATTACGCGCCCTCGCCGCCAGGCTCTCTTACCGGTTAGGAGCCACCTTCTATGCTCCTTATCAGGTTCAGCCGCCCGGCCAGCTGCCCGCGGAAGCCCAACTAAATCCTCAGGAAATCCGCCGCTTTTTACAAGGCCCGTGGACGGCACGTCTGGCCTGCCTGCGTCCGGATGGCAAACCGCATGTCATCCCGGTCTGGCAGGAATGGGACGGAAAAGCCTTTTACCTGATTGCCTGGCGGGGTTCGTTGTGGGCCGAATACCTGCTCAGCAACCCGGAAGCCTCTCTGACGATTGACGAACCGTGGCCGCCCTTGCGCCGTGTTTCTGCCCGCGGCAAGGCTTTGCCTCTCCCGCTTGCAAAGGACGATCCACGACTGAACGAACTGCTGCGCCGCCTTTCTGAACGTTACCTTGGCGAAGCGGCTCTTGCTCCTTCCGGCGATCAGATTCAACAGGTCTTTCAAATCATCCCCGAAAGCGTGCGCGGCTGGAAAGGTCTGTTGACCGCCCATTCGCCAAAAGGTGAAGTTTCAATCCCATGAAGGTCGAAATCACCGCTCTCAGTCACATTTTTTTTACCCCCCAGCCGCTCCCGGCGCTGCAAAACCTCAATTTGTACATTCCCAGCGGGCAGTTCGTTGCGATCATTGGGCCGAGCGGCTGCGGCAAGTCCACCTTATTGCGGCTGATTGCCAGCCTGCTTCAGCCAACCAGCGGGAGCATCCGGCTGGACGGCAAAACTCCCGCCGAAGCCAACGCCGCCCGGCAGGTGGCCTGGCTGGCACAAAGTCCGGCGCTTCTCCCGTGGCTAACGGTGGAAGGCAACATTGCCCTGGCGCGCAAACTGCTGGCTACCCAACTCAATCATCAGATGAGCGTGCGGCAGGCCTTAGCGCGGGTTGGACTGGAACAGTTTGCCGGCGCCTATCCCTTTACTCTGTCCGGGGGGATGCAGCAACGGCTGGCGCTGGCGCGTTTGTTGATCCAAAATGCCGGCCTGTGGCTGATGGACGAACCCTTCGCCGCCCTGGACGAAATCACCCGTGAGCAACTGGCTTCCATGCTGTTAGACCTGTGGCAGCCGGCCCAGCCCACCGTTTTGTGGGTAACTCACAATATCTACGAAGCCCTGCGATTAGCCGAGCGGGTGATTGTCCTCTCATCCGCGCCCGGTCAAATCGTCGCCGATTTCAGAATAGACCTGCCCCACCCGCGCCGCGAAGATCGGGCCGACTTTCAAGACCTGCTGGGCGAGGTGCGGACTGCCCTCAATCAGGCTGTGGAGGCAACCGTATGAACCCATTCCGCCTGAGCGGCGGGCAGATTGCCGTGCTAATCGTTACCGTTTTCCTGCTGGCGTGGGAAGCCGCCGTCAGGCTTTTGACCATTCCGGTTTATCTGCTGCCTGCGCCCAGCCGCATTCTGCGCACCCTGATTGAACACCCTGCCCTCTACGCCCAGGCCAGCCTGCTGACGCTGGCTGAGGCTTTTGCCGGACTGCTGATCGGTTTGCTAGCCGGGGTGATGATCGCCGCCCTGCTCACCTTGCTGCCCGGTTTGGAAGAGGGAGTGATGACGCTGGCGATTCTGCTCAAATCCACCCCGCTGGTTGCGATTGCCCCCCTGCTGACCATCTGGCTGGGGTTTGGCATCCTGCCCAAAATCCTCATCACCGCCCTGCTGACCTTTTTCCCGGTGCTGGTTAACGTTCTCAGCGGTTTACAAAAAACCGATTCCCATCATCTGGAATTATTCCACTCGTGGCACGCCTCGCGCCGCGAGGTCTTTCGCCACCTGCGCGCCCCCAATGCTCTCCCCTACCTGTTTGCCGCCTTGAAAATCTCTGCTCCGCTGGCGCTGATCGGCGCGGTTGTCGCCGAGTGGACCGGCGCGTCCGGCGGCTTGGGACGGGTCATGTGGCTGGCCTACACCAACCTCAATCTGCCCTTCTTGTTTGCCGCCATTTTCATCCTTGCCGCGGCCGGCATGGCGCTTTACCGCCTGACCGTCTGGCTGGAACGGCAGGTCATCTTTTGGCAATCCCATCCCGAACCCTGAGAGGTGAACATGAAACGCTTTCTTCCCATACCCTTGTTCCTCGTCCTCTTTCTATTGGTCTCCGCCTGTACCCCGGCTGCGCCGCTGCAAGTCCCCCCATCGCCCGAACCGCTTTCCCTGACCTTTATGGCTGGTTACAAACCGCAAGCCAACTTACCCTTTGTGGGGGCTTATGTTGCCAAGGAAAAAGGTTTCTTCGAACGCGAGGGGTTGGAAGTGACCATCGAACATTCCGCCGGGCAAGGGGAGCACCTCCAATTGCTGACCGCCGGCAAAATTCAGGTGACCACCCAGGATGCCGCCGTGCTGCTTCAGCGCCGCGCCGATCCCGGGCTGCCGCTGGTTTCCATAGCCCTGATCGGTCAGCGCGGTCAGCAGGCTTATGCGGCTCTGGCTTCTGCCGGCATTCAAACGCCGAAAGAATGGGAAGGACGAACGGTCGGCTACAAAGGCGCTCCCCCGCCCGATCTGTTTGCCCTGCTCAAAGCCGCCGGCGCGGATGCGGACAAAGTCTCGCTGGTTAACGTCGGTTTTGACCCGCGCATCCTCACCGAAGGCAAAGTGGATGTCTATCCGGTTTTCAAATCCAATGAGCCGTACCTGATTCGCTCGTGGGGATATGAATTAACCCTTTGGGATGCCGCTGATTACGGCGTGCCGACTCTCGGCCTGACCTATGTGACCAGCGAAAGCATTTTACAGGAACAGCCCGAAGCCCTGCGCCGCTTTCTCAAAGCCGCCTTGGAGGGCATCCGCTATGCCGAACAGAACCCCGATGAGGCGGTGGAGATTGTGCTGAAATACGCCGGCCCGCAGGCTGACCCCCAGCACATGCGCTTTATGCTGGAAACCGAACTGCGCGACGCCAAAAGCCCGCTCACCGACCAGTACGGCTACGGCT
This sequence comes from uncultured Bellilinea sp., assembly GCA_938040735.1. Classification (GTDB taxonomy): domain Bacteria; phylum Chloroflexota; class Anaerolineae; order Anaerolineales; family Anaerolineaceae; genus Bellilinea. The sequence continues at coordinate 105,469 of CALHYE010000001.1, read as the reverse complement.
GGCAAACCCTCGAGCAGTGGTCATCCCTGGCCGACCTGTTGATCCGGGAAGGGATTATTCCATCGGTTGATGCGGAACAGGCGTTTACAACCGTTCTGTTGAAGTAGCCAAATTTTTATTACATTTGTCATTGTAAGATAACCTCAGTTCCATAATTTTTTGTGGTAAACTAAACTCCGCTGGCGGAGCACACAGCCTTCCAAAAAATCCACAGTCAACAGCCTCAAAGGTGCAAGCCGGTTTCTTCGGCAGGGGCAACCGCATCTTTGGGGTTTTTTTATACGGAGGATTGATGCGCTGGGTACGCGATTACACACCTCAACCGGCAGAAAACGCCCTGTACCGTTCGGCTTTACTGGTCACCATCAGCGGAAACGTCCTGCTGGCAGTCGTCAAGAGTTTGGCGGCCTACCTTTCCGGTTCGGTCGCCCTGTATTCGGATGCGGCCAACTCCATCTCGGACGTCTTGTATTCCGTCATGATGGTGCTGGGTCTCTACCTTGCCCAACGCCCGCCCGACCTCTCTCACCCGCAGGGCCACAGCCGATTTGAGCCGCTGGTCGGCTCACTCATCTCCTTCTCCATGGCGTTCGCCGGATACGAAGCCCTGCGCGCCTCTTTTGTCCGATTTCAACAGGGCGGCCTGGCCATTGACCCCGGCCTGCCCACCCTCGTCCTGCTCTTCAGCGCGGCGGTTAAAGTGGGCATGTACCTCTTCATCCGCAACACCGCCAGAAAACTGACCAGCCCAACCCTCAACACCGCCGCCAAGGACAACCTGAGCGATGTACTCACCTCCACGGCGGCTTTTGTTGGAGCCTTTGGTTCAAAACTCATTCACCCCGTCACCGACCCGATTGCCGGTTTTGCCGTGTCCATTTGGATCTTTCGAGCCGCATTTCTGGCCGCCCGCGAAAACCTCAATTTCCTGACCGGCGCTGGCGCATCCGAAGAACTGCGCCAGCGCATTATTCAGGAAGCCTCCTCCGTGCCGGGCGTGCTGCGCGTCCATCACCTGATGACCGATTATTCCGGCCCGCGCCTGATTGCCGACCTGCATGTCAACGTAGACGGGAACACCACCCTGACGGAGACGCACCGCATCACCGATGAGATCATCGCCCGGCTGGAAGCCATGCCCGAAATTGACCGCGCTTACGTCCATCTTGAACCGGACGATTGGGAATAAACCCCGAAAGGAATCCCTCTGCCATGCGCATGTCCGCTCTTTTCAATCAGACCCTGCGGGAAACCCCCGCTGAAGCCCAATCGCCCGGCTTTACCTTTCTGCTGCGCGCCGGTTACTTTCGGCAGGTGGCGGCCGGCATCTTTGCCGCCCTGCCGCTGGGATTGCGCGTTCAGCGCAAAATTGAGCGCATCCTGCGCGAGGAAATGGAAGCCATTGGCGGGCAGGAAGTCAGCCTGCCGGTAGCGCTGCCCGCCGAAATCTGGAAAGAAAGCGGCCGTTACTACCGCATTGGCGCTGAGATGATGCGTTTGAAAGACCGCGCCGGGCGAGACCTGGTCCTGGCGATGACTCACGATGAAGCGGTCGCCGATCTGGTGCGGCGCGAGGTGCGTTCCCACCGTCACCTGCCGCGCCTGCTCTATCAGATTCAGACCAAGTTCCGCGATGATCCCCGCCCACGCGCCGGGCTGATCCGCGTGCGCGAGTTCATCATGAAGGACTCCTACTCGCTGGATGCCGATTGGGCGGGGCTGGAAAAGCAGTATCAGGCCCATTACGAGGCGTATTTGCGCATCTTTCGCCGGCTGGGTTTGCCGGTTATCCCTGTGGCTTCCGACAGCGGCATGATGGGCGGTAAACGCTCCCACGAATTCGTGTACCTCAACCCGATTGGGGAAGATACGGTGATGATATGCGATGCCTGCGGCTACGCAGCCAACCGGCAGGTGGCCCGTTTTGCTAAACCGCAGCCGCCGCAAGAAGAGGCTCTGTCTTTGGAAAAAGTCCACACCCCCCAGACGCGCACCATCGAATCGCTGGCGCGTTTTTTAGGCATTCCAGAATCCCAAACCGCCAAAGCCGTTTTTCTGACCGCCACCCTGCTGGAAAACAACCAGCCTTACGAACGGCTGGTGATGGCCATCCTGCGCGGGGATATGGAACTCAACGAGACCAAACTGGCCAGCCTGATCGGCGCAATTGACCTGCGCCCGGCTACTGAAGAGGAAATTTGCGCCAGCGGCGCGGTGCCGGGTTTTGCCTCTCCGGTCGGTTTGCGTGATTTGCTGGTAGCGGCGGACGATCTGATCCCCCTCTCCCCTAATCTGGTTGCCGGCGCTAATGAGCAAGATTACCACCTGCGCAATGTCAACTTCGGCAGGGACTACACCACCCCGCTGGTGGCCGACCTGACCGCTGCGCGAGAGGGCGATCCCTGCCCGCAGTGTCAGGCGCCCCTGCGCGCCGAACGCGGCATCGAGGTGGGTCACATTTTCCAGCTCGGCACGGCTTATTCAGAGGCGCTAGGCTGCACCTTTCAAGATGAAGTTGGGGAAATCAAGCCAGTGGTGATGGGATCCTACGGCATCGGCATCGGGCGGCTGATTGGCTGCCTGGCAGAAGCCTATCACGACGACAAAGGTCTCCAACTGCCGGCGGTGATCGCCCCGTTTCAGGTTCACCTCGTATTGCTCAGCGGTAAGGATGGCGAAGCGGCCCGGCAAACGGCCGGCCGGCTCTACGAGCAGATGCAGGCAGCCGGTCTGGAAGTCCTTTATGATGACCGCGAAGAAAGCCCCGGCGTCAAATTCAACGACGCTGATCTGATCGGCATTCCCCTGCGCGTCACGGTTTCCAAACGCACGCTTGAAAATGGGACGGTGGAACTCAAACGCCGCCATCAGGAAGAGCGTCTGACTTTGCCGTTAGAGGAAGCCATCCCCCGCCTGCACGAGGAAATCAAGCGCCTTCTCGGCGTAACATAGACTCCTTCCAGATACGCAGGCAGGTTATGCCAGTGAATCAGTCAGCCGTCTGCCGCGGTGAGATGATGGTTTCTCTCAACTGCTCCAACGAATATGCCTGTTGTCCTTCATCTTGCGCGCGGCGGAACAGACCATCCGCGCCCTGCACATAAACAGCCTGATAGGGCGCGGCGGCAAAGTACAAAACCCGCTTGCTGTTGCCCTCGCGCCAAGCCAGATCGGTTTCCTGCAAGAAAGCAACCACGCTGTCACCGGACCGCAAGGCGTAATCGGCGTCCGGTTCAAGCGGACTCGCCCCGATAACCGTCACCGTCAGTTCTCTGGCGGGGCATTCTCCGCCGATCAGGTTCTGTTCGCAGAGCAGCCTGATTTGATGAATCTGCAAGGCAGCCGGCTCGCCCGGCTCGCCCGGCTTGTCCGGGTCGTTTTTCCATTCCTCGCCGCTGTCCTGATTCCAGCGCGTGACGGATACCTCGTCAACCTTCCCAACCACGATCCACTGGCTTTTTCGCGCCATGTCTTCGTCGCTGATAGCAATGTAAGAGACCGATTGAACGATTTGCCCGGCTTGCAAGGTGGAGGAAAGGGAATTTTCAGCCAAACAACATATAATCCTGCAAAAAGCGCTCGGTTTGCTGGTAGAAATCCTCAATCGTCTCCGGGGCGCGAAAGCCATGCCCTTCGCCGGGGTACAGACGGAAAAGGTGCGGCACGCCCAGGCTGCGCAGTTGCTCCACCAGCGCCTTGTTCTGGGAAGGCGGCACGGCCTTATCTTCTTCACCTTGAAAAATTGCCAGCGCATCCCGAATTTGACTGGCCTGATAAAGCGGCGATCGCTTGCGATAGAGCGCCGCTGCCTGCGGGAAAGGCGCAATCAAGCGGTCGGTGTAGTAGCGTTCAAAACGGTGGGTTTCCCGCGCCAGCGCAATCAGGTCGGCTACCGGGTAGAGCGCGACCCCGGCTTTGAACACGCCCGGGTAGCGCACCAGACAGTTCAGCACGGTGTAGCCGCCGGCGCTGCCGCCCATCACGGCCATCCGGTTTTCATCCACCCAACCTTGCTGGGCCAGAAACCGCGCCCCGCCGACCGTATCCACTACGTCCGCCTCGCCCCAATTGCCGTTGAGGGCCTGCTGATAAGCCCGCCCGTAACCGCTGCTGCCGCGGTGATTGACTTCCAACCACCCATAGCCGCGGCTGGTGAAGTAAGCCGCCTCGCGCGGAAAATCCAGCACCACCGCCGAGGTCGGCCCGCCGTGAACATGAACGATGAGCGGCGGCAGTCCTTCTCCTTCCGCCTGCGGGTTCTGCGGCGGGTAAAACCAGCCATACACAGCCTCGCCATCCGGCAGTTTCCATTCCACCGCTTGAGGCTCGGCAAACCATTCTTCGGGCAGCAGCCACGCATCTGTGCAGGCGATTTCGTTCCAGCGCGCCCCGTCCCAACGCAAGATGCGCTCAGCCAGGCGCGGCGAGGACGCCAGCAGGGCAATTTCACCGCTGCGGGGGTGAACGCTCAATTGACGCAGCCACGTATAAGGCGCGGCAGGAATCACCCGAACCGCTCCGCTTTCAATCTCCACCTCACACAGTTCGGCCAGCCCGGCGCGGTTGCGGATTACCAGCAGCCGTTTCCCGTCCGGTAACCACGCCAGGGTACGCTGCCCCTGCACCCAGGCCGGCGTGCTGAGGTGATAGCCCTGCGTGGAATAAATCACCTGCCGCTCGCCGCTTTCCAAATCGAACAACATCAGCTCATCCCATTCGCCCTGGGCGGCCAGATACGCCAGCCGCTTTCCATCCGGCGAAAAGCAGGGCTGGGTAAAAACGCCCTCCTCCTGCCCGCCGGCAATGATCATCTTTTCCGCAGTCTGCGGCGGCTCTCCCCCCAACCGCGCCAGCGCCAGCCGGGTGGCGTCCCATGGCATATTCGGGTTGTCCCATTCCACCCACGCCAGCGCTTTCCCATCCGGCGACCAGACCGGCTGCATGTAGAAATCCGCCCGGCCGTCCAACCGAATCAACCAGCCGCCGTTCGACTCGACCAGGCCCAACCCAGCCTGATCGCCGTCCTCGTGGACGAAAGCCAGCCAGCGGCCATCCGGTGAAGGCATGGGCGCACTGAACCAACCCCATGCCGGGGTGACAGCCCGAACAACTCCCGTTTCAAAATCATAGCGCATGATCTGGCGGCCCTGATGGACAAAAAAAAGGCACCGTTCACCGGCTGCAAATTCGCCACCGCCGTATCCCACTCCGCCTCGTGCTGAATGCTCGAACAGCAACTCGCGCCGCGCGCCATCCTTTGGCTGGTAAACCAGTTGACCCTGTTTGCCGCGGCTTTCCAGCCAGACCAGACCATCTCCAGCAAACTGAACTTCCTCCAGACGGGCACGCTGGGCCATGCGCCGCGCGCTGATCATACTGGGCCAAAATCCATAGGGTTGCCTGCGTTTTGTAACACTCATTTTCTTCATCCTCCCGATGGTTTAATTCTACCGGAAAAACCCCCTAAAAAACAAAAAGGACTGCTCCGCGAGAGGGCAGCCCTTTTGCGTTCAAACGATTACAGGACTAATGATGGACGACAAGATAGGGTTCAAAGGTCTCTTTCAAGCGCTGCAAGGGCTGAAAACCGCTCACCCGTTTGACGGCCTCGCCGTTATGGAACAGGATCAGGGTTGGCACGCTCAGCACCATGAACTGCATCGCAAGGTCGGAAGCCTCATCCACATCTACCGATAAAACTTGCAGCCGGTCTCCCCATTCCTGACTGAGTTGGGCCAGTTCAGGCTCCAGCCGCTTACACGGGCCGCACCAAACCGCCCCGAACTCAAGCAAGACCGGTTGTTCCGCTCCGAGAACTCTTTGTTCAAAATCCTGTTCTTTGATGGTTTCAATGGCTTTCATTCGTAAATCCTCCACTTCAACTAATGGTATCATGGATTATACTTCACGTGTCAAGACATATCCTTTTGTTAGCACAAAGATAACCAACTCTTAAATGAACCTTCACCTTCCCCACGGCCGCCTGGATTTTCCCGTCTTCCTGCCCGATGCGACCCTGGCCGTTGTGCGCACGGTTGACTCTAACGACCTGCGCGCCTGCGGCATTCAAGCCCTGATGATGAACGCCTTTCACCTGATGCAAAAACCCGGTTCAAGCGTGATTCAGGCATTGGGCGGCCTGCACCGCATGAGCAATTGGGAGCGTCCAATCTTCACCGATTCGGGCGGTTTTCAGGCTTATTCCCTCATCCGTCAAAATCCGCGCTTCGGCAAAATGGACGAACGCGGCATCACCTTTCAGCCAGAGGGTAACCAGCGTAAATTCTTGCTCACGCCGGAAAAAAGCATTCAATTGCAGATCAATTATGGCGCAGATGTAGTCATCTGTCTGGATGACTGCACCCACGTGGAAGCGCCCCGCTCCGAGCAGGAACTATCCGTTCAGCGCACTATTGCCTGGGCTAAACGCGCCCGCCGGGAATATGATCGGCTGATTAACCAGAAAAAACTGACCAACGGTCAGAAACCGCTGATCTTTGCGGTCATTCAGGGCGGCGGCGAACTGGATTTGCGCCGCCGATGCGCCGAAGCCCTGCTGGAAATTGGCTTTGACGGATACGGCTTCGGCGGCTGGCCGCTCGATTCTACAGGCGGTCTGCTGACTGAAATACTTGAATTCACCCGCCAATTAGTCCCGCCCCAATACCCTCTCCATGCCCTTGGGATTGGACACCCCCACAATGTGGTGACAGGCTGGCGGCTGGGGTACGGCATTTTTGACTGCGCCATGCCCACCCGTGATGCCCGTCATGGCCGTTTGTACACCTTTGCCAACCCCCCCGGGCAAGACGGAGGGTTGAGCGGTAACTGGCTGGAATACCTTTACATCAACGATGAACGCCACATCCGAACCAACCGCCCAGTCTCCGAATGGTGCGACTGCCCAACTTGCCAGCAGTACAGCCTTGGCTATTTACGCCATCTGTTTAAAATCAACGACAGCCTGTTTTTACGGCTGGCAACCATCCACAATTTGCGCTTCATGACCCAATTGACCGAGCGCATCCGCCTGAATTCGCATGCCTGAACCGATTGATATTGACTCCCTGATCCGCGCTGTACAGGCCAACCCGCGCTACGCCGCCATATCCCCCAACTTGATTCGTGGCTTGATTGAACGCTACCAAGGCAGCATCCGTCAGCCGCGTGAACTGATCAAGGCCGTGCGCAATAAACTCCATCAGGTTGGCGGGGCTTATCTGGACAAACCCATAGACTACGCGCAATGGAAAAGCCGTTTAGATCACCTGCCCCACGACTTGCGCCACCCGCAGGTCAAAGAGTTTTGCAGCCAGATGATGTCACTCCACGCTTCCACCCGCGAACGCTTGCCAATCCTCGAGCGGTTTTATGCCGAACCCCTGACCAGGCTGCAGCCCCTTCATTCCATCCTTGATCTGGCATGCGGTCTCAATCCGTTAGCCCTGCCCTGGATGCCGATCACCCCCCAAACCCAAATTCAGGTTTGCGACATTTACAGCGACCAGATTGCCTTCTTGCAGCAATTTTTTGATCATTTGGGTATCAACGGCAAAGCATCGCTTTGCGATCTCACACACGAACTGCCCAACCGACCGGTTCAGGTGGCTTTGCTGCTCAAATCCATCCCCTGTCTGGAGCAGTTAGACAAGAATATAGCCGTCCGCCTGCTGCGGGAAATTCCGGCAACCCACTGGCTGGTATCCTTTCCGGCCCACAGTTTGGGCGGGCGCGGCAAAGGGATGCGCCAGCGCTACCGTCAGCGTTTTGAAGAAATCATTCAAGGCTGGCAAGTCCGTGTAGAGATTTTTGACTTTCCCGGAGAACTGGTTTTCCTGCTTTCTCCTGCCTGATTCGGTCTTCAGTCTTACCGATAATCCATACCCGGACGGATGCCTTTACGAAAAGAGGAGGCTATGATGGAGTCATCCAATGAAAAGGAGAAACTACCATGGAAAACCCAATAGAGATCAAACCAGCCGTGAGAACCCATCCGTTAGCCGTCGTCAGTCTGATTTTATCCGTTGGAGGATTCAGCTTTTTGCCCCTGTTCGGGAGTATTGCCGGCATCATAACCGGACATGTGGCCCGACGAAACATCCGCGACCAAGCGAGCCTCTACAACGGAGAGACCATTGCAAAGGCCGGCATGATTCTCGGCTGGATTGGGATAGGGTTTGTAGCCGCAATCACTATCTTAATCATCCTGGCTGTCCTGTTCTTTATGCCCTTGCCGGGAATCATCCGCTAACAACCCCAACCGAACAAGGAATGGGTTAGGAAGGCTCGTCACTGTCATCCTTTGAGCCCTTTTCGATAACCCATTCCTCAATTTAATTCAGGACATCCGTCCATTTCAAGGATAAAATTAATTCGACGCAACCTTTTAGAAATAGAGTAAATCTAATGGATAATTCCCCTCTTCGTCAGTCATCTTCTTCTCATCCTCTCGCAATTGTAGGATTGGTGCTTGGAATTTTAGGCCTCATCGGTGTATTGCCTTTGGTTGGCTCAATTGGCGCAGTCATTGCCGGCAAAATGGCGCAAAAAGAAATCTTACAAAAACCAGAATTTTATGCCGGAGAGAATCTTGCCCGAGCCGGCATTATTATGGGATGGATAGGAATAGCGCTTGGGCTTGCCATTTGTGTGTTGGTGGCGGTTGCATTTCTCTTCTTCATGCCGGTTGGCATTCAAACTTTCCCTAACCTGCCATGAATCCTTCTATCCGCTGGCGGCAATCTGTAAATCGTTTTCTTAACCGTTTGCGCTGGCGGCTGACCTTGAGTTTTACTCTGGTAACCCTGGCGGCAATCTTAATGGCGGCCTGGTGGAGTTTTCTAGCGCTCAATTTCTATCTTTCCCGCGCCATGCCGGATTTATTCGCCGGCTCAACGAGCAGCCGGATGCTGCCCGGCTTGATTCCACTAGCCGGTCAAGCATTGCTGGTGCTGATTATCCCGGCTGTGGTGGTAGGCACATTATTCGGTTTTTTGACCGCCCGTTGGTTGGAAAGCCGCCTTGACCACCTCCGTGAAACCACCGAAGCCTGGGCAAACGGCAACTTCAAGCCGCGTATTCACGATCCGGCGCAGGATGAGATTTCCCGTTTTGGCAAACAGCTGAATCAGATGGCATCAGAACTGGAAACCCTGTTGATGACCCGCCAGCAACTGGCGGCTATTGAAGAACGCAATCAGCTTGCCCGCGATCTGCACGATTCGGTCAAGCAAAACCTTACCGCAGCCATCCTCCAGTTGAACACCGCCGCTATTTTGATTGAAAACCAACCTCAGGCTGCCCAACAAGCCCTTCAACGCGCCGAGGGTCTTGCCGTGCAGGCTCAACAGGAACTTACCAATGTGATTTTAGAACTCCGCCCGGCAATGCTCCACGAAAAGAACCTGAGCGGCGCATTGGAAGATTACCTGCATCAGTGGCAGCAGCAAAATCAAATCGTGGTTGATTTCACTCCCGCCGAAAACCTGAACCTGACTTTCAGTCAGGAATTGACCCTCTTCCGAATGGTGCAGGAAGCCCTCGCCAATGTCATTCGCCATAGCGGCGCAACCCATGTAAAGGTCTCGCTTCATCACTACCCCAATAAGGTTATCCTGAGTATCCATGACAACGGGCGCGGCTTCGATCTGACCCGGTCAGGAACTTCCGGTTTTGGTCTTAAAAGCATGCGCGACCGATTGGATGAAATTGGCGGCCGGCTGGAGATTGAAAGCAACATTGGACATGGAACTAAGGTCAGCGCTTTTGTGCCGATCAAATTTGAACCGCGCAACGAGGAAATCCTCCATGGATAAAACCCCCAACCCGATCACGGTGATTATTGTGGACGACCATGCCGTCGTCCGGCAGGGTCTTATGGCCTTCTTGCAAACCCAGGCCGATATTGAAGTCATCGGTGAGGCTGAAAACGGCGCACAGTTGCTCGAGTTACTCCCCAACAGTGTGCCGGATGTTTTACTGATGGATTTGATCATGCCGGACATGGATGGGGTGGAGGCAACTCGCCGCGTTAAGGCCATTAGCCCGCATACTCAGGTGATCATTTTCACCTCTTATTATAAGGATGAACATATTTTCCCCGCTGTTCGGGCCGGCGCGCTTTCCTATGTTTTGAAAGACTCAAAACCTGCCGAATTGGTTGATGCCATTCGCAAAGCCTCGCGGGGCGAGGCTGTTCTTCATCCTCGGGTTGCCGCGCGCCTTGTTCAGGAAGTGCAGGGCAGCCGAGGCGAAGCGATTAACCCATTTTCCGAATTGAGTGACCGCGAGATGGAAATTCTGCGCCTGATTGCCGGCGGCAATTCCAACCGGGAGATTGCTGAAACTTTGGTCATCAGCGAAAAGACGGTCAAGAGCCACGTCAGCAATATTCTCTCCAAACTTCATCTGGCAGACCGCACCCAGGCTGCCGTATACGCCTGGAATCAGGGAATCGTCAGACGGGATGAATAAACTTCCGCCTATTTCCGAAGAGGAGATCCAAACCTGGATTGCAAAATTACGGGCAATGCGGAAGTACCGTTTACTGGATTTGCCGGAAACATTGCTGCGGGATTTGATCATTGAGGAATCGGCACGCCACAATAACCCGAACGTGGTGTTTCAAGCAGTCCGTCAGAAACTCCACAATATCGTTGCCCCTTACCTCGGCGACCCGGATTATCCCACCGCGCAAACAGCCATGCAAGCCGCTTTTGCCAGCGGCAATCCGCAAGCTGTTCGGGAATTTTGCCTGTCCATGCTGGCCAGTCACGCCTCCACCCGCGAACGCATCCCTCTCCTCGATGAGTTTTATAACCGCTTGTGGCAAATTACCGGCCTTCCTCAGACAATCCTTGACCTGGCATGCGGTATGCAGCCGTTTGCCTTACCGTGGATGGGGTTGCCCGCAACGACCCGTTATGATGCCTATGACTTACACCGCCCGCGGATCGAATTGATCAATCGGTTTTTTGAACTGGGTGGGTATCCCTGCCGGGGCTATCATCAGGATATTCTGGTCACCCCGCCGCCAGTGGAAGCCGATGTAGCCTTATTTTTCAAGGAAGCCCACCGTTTTGAGCAGCGCCGGCGCGGAGCCTGTTTGCCTTTCTTTCGGGCTTTGCGGGTGCGCTGGCTGCTGGTTTCACTGCCCATCAGCAGCCTGACAGGCACGCGCAATTTAGAAGATCGCCAGCGCCATTTGATGGAAACCATCCTCGCCGGTCAATCGTGGCAAGTCAAAGAAATTCGTTTTGAAAACGAACTGGTGTTTTGCATTCAAAAAACATGAGCCGCCGTAAAAAAATTTCCCCACCTACCCCTGTCCCAAGCCTTTCAGCCCAACAAACTGCGCTGGAACAATTCCGCGTCCTGCTGCCGCCGGATGAATTTCTGGCTTTGTTGGAAGAATTAGAGCGCCCGCTGTTACCGGCGTTTCGCATCAATCCGCTCAAAACCACATCGCAAGCCGTGGCGGATTGGTGCGAATGGTACGGCTGGCAGGTTCAACCGGTGGCTTTTTGTTCTACCGGCTGGCAGGTTCGACAGGCGCGCACACCCCTCAGCCAGACGCTGGAACACCGCTTTGGGCATTACTACATCCAGGATGCGGCTTCGATGCTGCCCGCCGAACTGTTCGACTTGCCGGCTTCTCCCCACCCCTTGATCCTTGATATGGCGGCCTCGCCGGGCGGAAAAACCACCCACCTGATCAGCCGTACACTCGACCGCGGGCTGACGCTGGCCAACGATGCCGGCCTTGAGCGCATCACCCCCTTGCGCTTGGTGCTTCAAAATTGGGGAACGGTCAATACCGCCGTTACCCGTTTCCCAGCCGAAAAGTTCGGTCGCTGGTTTCCGGGGGTGTTCGATTGGGCGCTGCTGGATGCCCCCTGCAGCATGCAATCGCTGCGGCCGACCGAATCTCATCCGATGCGCCCAATCTCTCCACGGGAGCAATCTCATCTGGCGCGCCGCCAAACCGCCATGCTCATGTCCGCCCTGGCAGCCGTCAAACCCGGCGGACAGGTGGTCTATTCCACCTGCACTCTCGCTCCGCAGGAAGATGAAGCCGTGCTGGACGAGGTATTGAGACGCTTGCCAAACGCTGTTCAGGTGGATTCGGTTTCAAACCGACTTCCTCAACCCGCCCCGGCGCTGACCACCGCCTTTGGGCAAACCTTTCACCCGCAAGTGCAAAATGCCCTGCGGCTCTGGCCGCATCGCTTTTCGACCTCCGGGTTTTTTGCCGCCCGCCTGACCCGCACCGATGAAATGGATCTGCCCACCGAGCCGCATCCCGCCCGTCCGTTGCGCGAAACCGGTCAGGAACCGCTCAACCGTCCAATGGCGCAAGAGATTGCCGAATGGTTGAAAAACACCTACCACTTCGACCTGACCAGCGTGCTGGAAACCTATCGTTTGGAATTGTGGCGCAGCCAGGCCTCCATTTTTGCAGTTCCCACCGCCTTTCTGGAAACTTTTGACGGGCTGCCATGTCAAATGCTGGGACTCAAAGTTCTGGAAGATACCCCCCAGGGCTGGCAGCCAGCCCACGAATGGGTCAACCGTTTTGCCCATCATTTCCAATCGGGCTGCTTATCCCTGCCGGACGAAATGCTGGACGAATGGCTGAAAGGCAAAGATGTCCCCATGCCCCGCTCCGCAGGTAATCCCCCCCCGGTATGGATTGTTTTTGATGAACGCAATCGCTTTATCGGCAGGGGACGCTCCAGCGGTATCTGGTTGAAAAACCTGCTCCCGCGCCGTGGAATAGGGTAAGCAGCGCTTCAATCGGCCAGAGTAATTTCAGCGGTGCGGATATTCAGCCGGTAACGCAAACCAAATCCATCCTGAATCAGCAGAGTTTCCCCTTCATCCCACAAAATCGGCAAGTATTGGCCCTGCCGATTTTCCAAAACATACCGCACCATGCCGCTGATCAGGTCCACCAATACGAACGAGGTTTGAATTTCTGCGGGCTGCTGGATATTGTTCAAAATACTGAAAGCCAGTCTTCCATTGTCGGGCGACCAAACCAATCCTCCGGCCTGCCAGTTACTGTCTTGATCCAATTTCAAGAGAGTGGCGAAAGCAAATTCACGGAGAACCTGCCCCGACAGGTTATGAATGACCAGACGGCTGCCCTGCAAAACGGCATAGGTCTCACCGTCCGCTGCTGCCCGCAGCAAACCGCATTCATCCGTCAATTGGAGTTTTTCGCCGTTTTGCAGATCGACGCGGTACAAACCGCAATCAAATCCGACGATGGTAGGGCTTCCATCCGGATTGCCGTGTTCGGTGTAAAATAATTGACTTCCATCCCGGCTCCAGTGGAACTGAGCCGGCAGGGTATATCCCAGCCCAAAGGGTCGCTCTTCATCGAGAATCTGCCAGCGCGCGCCTCCATCCTTGCGGAACACCGCCAGCGCAAGACGGTAACGTTCCCCGCTCACCGAACCGTCGGCTGCGACCGGAAAAATCGCGCTGACCTGCACCGTCCATTGACCATCCGACGAGGTATAAAACCAATCCTCATGGGTCGTTTTTGGCGTGACAGGAGCGGGGGTCAAAGCAGGTTGAACGGTATCGGTTTGCGGGGGCGGTAGAGTTGCCGCAAGCTGAAATTCAACTGCCGGGGTTGGCGATACCAGCGGAGGCCGAATGACTGCCGTCGGAAGAGCGGGGGTAGTGGTTGAACAAGCCGCCATGCCTATCCCCACTCCTATCCAGACCAGATTACGCAGCCACTTGGTCATGACTCTCTCCTCGTTAAATCTTCTCAAACCGGGATAACAGCAACGCCGTCCCAACAATGGCGGCCGTTTCGGTGCGCAGAATGCGCCTCCCCAAACTAACTGGCAGCCAGCCGGCTTGTTCGGCTGCTTGAACTTCCTCGTCTTCCCAGCCGCCTTCAGGCCCAATCAACAAGCCGGCTTTTGTGGCGCCATTCGGCGGTAAATCAACAGCGCTGATCAGCCGTCGGCTTTCACCCTCCCACGCCATCAGCGCCATTTCAAAATCCTCTCTAAGCGGAATAAAGTCGGGCAGCCGGCGCGGCTCATCCAGGCGCGGCACAATCCCCCGGCCCGACTGTTCGGCAGACTCGCGCAAAATCCGCTGCCAGCGGGGGTACTTTTCCAGCGCCAGCGCTGGCTGCTGGATCAGACTGCGCCGGGTGACCAGTGGCACAATGCTGCTCACCCCGACTTCAGTAACTTTTTGGAGAGTCCATTCAAATTTTTCCCGCTGGGTCAAAGCCAGCCCAAGGGTCAATTTTAAGAAAGGTTCTCTTTGGTTATTCTGCCAGCCCAGCACATTGCCGGCTGCCTGCTGGGACGTGAGGACGGTTAATTCAACCACCGCCTCGCCGCCTGAACCATCCAGCGCAATCACCTTGCAGCCCGGCTCAAGCCGTAACACCCGCACCATCTGACGGACGCATTCCGGCGGAAACTGAACAACCCTCCCCTGAAAGGCTGACGGAGGTACGAAAAAACGGTGCATACCCCAATTGTACCTGATTGGATGGGCTTTTTGGGTTTTCATCCCTCCAAATTAATTTTGATGAAAATCGTAATCTTCAAGGCATGTCATTTATCGGTTCGTATTTGGTGGGTAATTCTTTAGAATTAAAGAAATTTTCAGGGAGATTTTCGGATGAACGAAACTACATTGAGCAACTCAGGCCGATTGGAAAAGTTGACTGGCCGCTGGTGGTTCCTGCTGATCATTTTGCTGATCAGTTTCCTGCCGCTTTATACCCAAAAGCCCTATGACCCGCGCCAAACCTCCGAAGTCATCAGTACAGCGCTGGCAAATCCGCTGATCTACTCCCTGCCGGCGCTTTTTCCGCTGTTCAAACTCATCCCGATTGCTTTGACCGTATGGCTCTTTTTTCAACCGGCGAAGGCGCAGCGCTGGTTTGCGCTCTATGCCGCTCTCAATCTGTTTGGGGTCGCATTCTTTCAAAACAGCGCAATCACCAGCCAGTATGGATTGGTGATCATCAGCGGCAATGTTATCCTTTTTGGCGCAATCGGCGCAGCATGGCTTGCGGAGGCGATTAAGCCGCGTTCGGATTTTTCAGCCCGTCCCCTCCCCACCCGGTTTTTCATCTTATTGCCATTGATGCTGTTAGCCTTCTGGATGCCGATTCAAACCGAAACAATGAGTTTGAATCCCGATCCGTTCTTATTTTTTACTAACGGAGCAGGATTGACGGGCTGCATGATGTTGCCGGTGTATACCGGTTTGCTGGTGGTTTTTTATCCCGGGGTTAACCGCGTGTTGCTGCGCCTGAGCGGTTTCATTGGGGCGTTGATTGCCTTCTTCAATTTAATGACCCATTTCGTCCTTGTACCGGCCAACTTCTGGATGGGTGTGCTGCATCTGCCGTTGTTTTTCGTCTCCCTGACTGCATTTGTTCTATCTTTGCAAAAACCGCCCCATCAACCAGCCTGATCCGCTCCGCGCCGAAATTAACCCAAGTGGCACGCCATCCGGTATAATTGGCGCGGTATGGAAAAATGGGTCAAAGACCTGAAAACGCTGGTGGGGATTCAACTGACTGCCCGGCAAATTGCCGCTTTTCAGCGTTACGAGGACGAACTGCTGGAGTGGAACAGCCGCATGAATCTGACCGCCATTCGCGATCGCGAGGGAATCCGCACCAAACACTTTCTCGATTCGCTCAGTTGCATCCTTGCTTTTCGTGAACATCCGCCCGAACAATTAATAGACATTGGCACCGGAGCCGGTTTTCCGGGCATTCCCCTAAAGATCGTCTACCCCCGCATGAAGTTGACGCTGGTCGAATCGGTTGGCAAAAAACTGGATTTTTGCCGCCACATCGTTCAAACCCTCGAACTGGAAGATGTAACCCTGCTGCAAGCGCGGGCGGAAGACCTGGGGCAAAATCGCGCCTACCGTGAAAGATACGACTGGGCAGTTGCGCGGGCGGTCGCCAACCTGCCGGTCTTAGCCGAATATCTGCTTCCGCTGGTTGCGTTGGGCGGTAAAATGCTGGCCCAAAAGGGGGAAAGCGCTCATGCGGAAGCCGTCGCCGCGGAAAAAGCCATTCGTTTACTGGGGGGTGAGCTGCAACAAATCATCCCCGTTCTGGTTCCCGGAATTGCGGAAGAACGTTATTTAGTGGTCGTGGACAAGATCGCTTCCACCCCGCCGGGGTATCCCCGCCGGGTTGGTTTGCCGGCCCGCCGCCCCATCCAATGATCAGACCAGCTGATCAACCCGCTGGACGCAGCCGGCCTGCACCTGCCAGACAGCGCATTGACGCACAAAAGCCTCGTTGAACAGATTCAGATCGGTGGTGGTTAACAATGCCTGATCGCATTCCCCCAGCGCGTTCAGCAAATCGGCGCGCCGCTGAATGTCCAGCTCAGCGAGGGTTTCATCCAGCAGCAGTACCGGCCATTCCCCAATTTTTTCCCGCATCCAGGCCACTTCGGCCAGTTTCAACGCCATCAGAGCCGTGCGCACCTGACCGCGCGAGCCAAAATCTCCCAGATCAATCCCGTTTGCCGTGAAACGAACCTCGTCGCGGTGGGGGCCGATTGTGGTCACGCCGCGCTGAATCTCTTCAGCCCGCAGCGTCCGCAAACGGGCAAAGAAGCCCTCACGAATCTGTTCCTCGGTAAATCCGCTGCGGTCAACCGTCGTTTCGATGGGCAGGCTGTACTGCGGTCGGCTGATCGTCGCCGGGTCATAACCCGGGCGGTAAACCAAACGCAGCACTTCTTTACCCTCGGTCAGGCGGTCATGGATGCGGGTTGAAAGCCGCTCCAATTCGGACAAAGCCCGAATACGCGCCTGAATCAGGAAAGCGCCGCGTTGTACCAGCAGAGTATCCCAGTAAGTCAATTGCTCGCTATCTCCCCCGCGCTCGGCCAGTTGCTTCAACAACGCATTGCGTTGGGTTACCACCTGAACATACTCGGTCAACGCCTGCGCATAACCCGGTATAATCTGAGAAAGAGTCAGGTTCAGGTAACGGCGGCGTTCTTCCGGGCCGCCTTCCAGAATTTGGGTCATCTGCGGCAGGAACAATACCGCGTTGAAACTGCCCATCGCCTCCTGCATGGAGCGTTTGACCCCATCTACCAATATTTCTTTGCGCAGGCGGGCGCCATTCGCCCCAACCGCATCTTGAACCAGGCGAATCTCCAATCGGCGCATCTTCCCGCCGCGCTGAAAATCGGCTACCAGCCTTGCAAACGGCAGGGTTTCTTCCTCCGCCAAAAAGTTGATTAACTGCCGATCGTGAGCGGCATGAAAAGAAGTAAAAGTTGCCAGAAAGTAAACGGCTTCCAGCAGGGTGGTTTTACCCTGCGCATTATCCCCCACCAGCAACAGGATGTGACGCGGCACCTCCATATCCAGTCGGCTGAAGGCTCGGAAATTGGTCAGTGAAAGGTGGGTCAGGTGCATGAATGCAAATCAGTAAGCCCGGTGAGCGGTTTAATCAAGCACAGTGGCTTCTTCTTCGGGGGTCGGCTTCCAAACCCGCGTGGCGCGGTCGGTAAACAGAATGCCTTCGAGATGATCAATTTCGTGCTGGAAAATCCGCGCCAGCCAGCCTTTTGCTTTGATGCGCACCGGCTGGCCGCGCCGATTCTGACCGCGAATCACCACCTGAAGCGGGCGCTCCACTTCCCCAACCAGACCGGGTATGGAAAGACAACCCTCAATGCCCTGCTCCGTCTCTGTGGATACTTTGACAATTTCAGGGTTGGCAACCACGAACAGTTTTTTAGGCGCGTCTTCATCCTCATCGGTTTCAGCGTATTCCACCACAATCAACCGCTCAGAGATGCCCACTTGCGGAGCGGCCAGGCCAACACCCGGCGCTTGTCGCATGGTTTCTACCATGTCATCAACTAATTTTTGTAAATTCGCATCAAAAACCGTTACTTTGCGGGCTTTTCGGCGCAGTACCTCATCGGGAACGGTCACAATTTCTCGAACAGCCATAAATTTTTACCCTGCACTTCAGAATTATTGACTAGCCTGTAAATTGTACTACGAATTTTCGCCCAATCGAGTCGGATTTTTACCGTTGCTCTTCCCCTGTACCACACGGTGATATTCTTCGATCCAATCCGCCAGCTGCTCGTTGATGGATGCTTCCGCCCGTTCTTCTTCGCGCTGCTTGAATTCCATAAAGCGCTGGAACAATTCACGCTGCACTTCCGAGGGCGCCATCACATTGTTGAAGGTCAGGGTCGAGTCGCCAACACGGATGTAAACCGTGCCAAAATTCAAAATTAAGCCGATCAAACCCAACCGTTCAAAATCTATACTCAGGATATTCTTGAGCGGCGCAGAACGTTTTTGTTCGGTGCCCAACGGCTTTTTATACACATCAATGATCGTATCACGGGTGATAATGTACCGGTCGTTGCGCCAATCCACATAGTTATATACCAGCCAGAGTAATGTGATCGGCAGGAACAACACCCCAATCACCAGCCCCAGCACCGGCGGCAGCGGGATTGCGCCTAAAAAAATCGAGATCACGGCTGCCAGAACAACCAGGGTCAACATAGAAGGCAGAAGAGTTTTTTTGAGCAGGATAAACCAGTGGGTGCGGTAAATAATCGCGCCATCCTTTTCCACCCTTAACATGAATAAATCGGAAAGGAACCGGGTCAATTTTCCACTTTTTACAACCGGTTTAACCTCTTGCGCCGGCGGTGGAGGAAGCGGTTCATCCGCGCCGAGATTTAAGCGGCGGCGGATGATCTGATCAATCGACTCGAGCCGGGCGCGTTTGCGGCTGGCTTTGGCTTTTTCACGCATTTCGTTGATCAAATTAACAATCAAGTAAGGTTGAGCCAACCGGGAAAGAATCAGCTCGCCGGTGTAGGTGCGCACGATGATATCCCCATAACCGATGATTCGCCCCAGTTGAGTAGTGCGCACGTCATCAGCCAGCACGGCATCCAATGGAACTTCCTGCCGGCTGTCGTAGATTAATAAAATTTTTCGCAAATAAGCCACCCGGCGGTTTGTGACCACCGAGTAATCGTTGTAAAAATCAATCACCACCCACGCCAGCCAGCCGATATTGACCAGCACCACCAACAGCAGCAGCCCCATCCCCAACGCCGACCCTCGAAACAGCACCACGTCCAGATAGGAAGTCACAATCGTGGTCATTAACGCCAGCAGTGTCGGTAAAATCAGGCGCAACACCAGAAAGATAGGGTGATGCCTGCCGATGTAGTGAACCACCTCGCGCGGCCCGCGCCACGGCATCCGTATCCGCATGGCCAGTTGATAACTGGCAGCCACCAGCCGAAAAGCGGCATCCACCTTGGGGTATTCGTTTCTCAGTTCGTCAATCAGTTCACCGTTAAAGCGCAACACAATCACATTCGTCAGAGCAGTTGCAGTGGCAAGGCGCGGCGGCGGTGTATCGGCCAGCGCTTCTTCCCCAAAATAATCCTGTTCGCTGAGAATGACTTTGATTTGCTCATCCTTATCCTGACGCGCCAGCTCAACCCGCCCGCTCAGCAGGAAATAAAAGCTCTCCACCGGCGCATCCTGTTCAAAAATAACCTGCTTTTCCTGATAGAGAAAAGCCTCCACCCGGCCGGTCAGTTCTTCAATCTGCTCCGGACTCAGGCTGATGAACAGATGCGACCCGCGCAACAACTCCATCACATCGTTGCGATTGACTTCCATAAATCTAAGTATATACGAAAATGGCTACTTCTTCGCCAGCCGGCTCTGTTCCTTTTCAAAAATGCGTCTGAGAATGGCAATGCTGGCGGCATACGTGGAATCCATCCCAAAATAGGAAAGGGCGCCAGCTCCCAAATTTTTACCTTTGCTCAACGGCGTATCCGAAGCATAGTGCAAAATTCCCAAATCAAAAGGGATTTCGTACAGGTTAACGACTTCGTTAATCGGATGCCGTTTGGGGCGGAACATTTCATACACCGCCGAAAGGTAAGGACCGGCTTCCATCTCAATATCGGTATATCCTTCGCGGTAAATTACGTCCATGATGCGCGCATTTTGCAAAAAGGTGCCGTACACGCTGACCGCTTTTTGATTATCCAGTACCGTGCCGTACAACAAATACGGTGCCACATGCGAAGCATTGAAAGCATTTTGGAACAAAAACGTATTTTCAGAATGCTCATCCTGCACCACATTGGGAATCATCACATCCCCCAACCGGCCGTTGAGGGTTGCCGCTTTACCCATGATATACACCCCCAAAATAGGATGAACATGCTCAGCAATTTTGACCAACAAGTTGTAGGCTGCCACCCCCAGCGGGTAATCTATGTTCAAAATCAAGGCATCGCTGCGTTCCAGCCAACCGAATTCGCCGCGCTTGATGCGCGGGTCCATCCGCGCGGGATTTAAGCGGCGCAGTTCGATGACCTGCGCCTCAACGTCAAAATAATGCTCGCTGGGAATGCGCACAATCCCCAAATTGGCTTCATCCATCGCCTGCGCATGTATCAGCGCACGGCCTTCGTTGGTCTGCTGATACTTCTTCAACACATAATAAAGAAAATTTTCCTGACTGGAAGGGACTTGTCCGTTACAAATGCTTTCCCATTCGCGCCTCAATTCCTGGTTTTCTTTGCGATCCAGAAAACGCATTAAATCCTCGCGATGAAGGAGCGCAAAACCGGTTAGCAGATTGATTAAGGAGTGGGTATTACTGGAAACGAAGTAAACCGGTCGGCTGCCCAATTGTGGACTGCACCGCTCAATGTTACCCCACCAGGCCCGCGTAGCGCGACGGTAATCCGCCAGAGAACCGCTCAAGAGACGCACCCCAATCCGGCAACGCTTGTGAGCAATCCGCTGTAAATTGGTGTAGAACTCTCTGCCCCAAACGGTTCGCAGCCGTTCGAGGTCCTCTACGCTCATTTCTAAGGTATTTGCCAGTTCCCGGAAGGCTTGATCACTTTTTTCAAACGTCCGGGCATTGAGCGGGCGCTGCCAGCGCTGCAATAAGTGATGCAGTTTGTTCCACTCAATCTGGTAGGCCGTCAGGGTTGGGATAATATCATCAATATCCGAACGGCTGGCGATGTAGCAAGCCAGCGTATCTTTCCCGTTAAAAAAAACGCGCCGGCGGCGGGCGCGCGCCGAAACCGGCTGCCAGCTTTCCACCTGATCATAGCCGTGCTGGTGAAAGACGCTGGCGCTCTGACCCAAGACCACCGACCGAACCTCAGGCATGCAATCGGGCAGGCGCAGGGCGCTGTAAATCAGCGCTGAAATATCCGGGCTGACCCTCCGAGCATCCGGGTGCAGGGATGAGTTGGTTGCAGCGTGAACCTCTTCCAGCGAACGGATTTGCACTTCCGCCGAGGTGCGCAGCAACGAGTAAATGGTGCGAAGGTACAGGTCAATTTCTTCTGAAGCTGTGCGTGGAACCGTTCTCTCCATATTCCAAATTGTATCACGAGGATGATCTCAGGATGCGGTGCAAGGCGCGGCTTACCCGGCTGACAGCCTGCCTAACCGGCGGGCTGAGGGGTGCATCGAATTCCAGGGTGAAAGGTTGTATGCCGACGAACACAATCCGGCAACCCAATTCTCGCTGTAAAAATTCTGCCAGCACAGAGGGCGGCAGGGTATGGGTCGAGGCGCTCATCCCATCCAATTGTTCAATTTCCACCAATCCCACACTGCCGGGCGGGCGGCCCATTTCAGCGCAGTCCACCATAATCACCACCTGCGGATGAAAGCGGCGCAGCATTCCGGTTGTGTTTTCCGGCGCTGTGCCGCCTTCAATCAGCAGGAGATGATCCGCCCGGTCTAGTTTTTTCTGCAGGGTGCGCACGACCATCACCCCGGCTGCATCATCTCCATTAAACGGGTTGCCAATACCGATAACGGCAATCCGCAGCGGTTCTCCAGCCTCACTCGCAAGGCGATTCAACAGGCTGCGCAGCGGCGCGCTCCAGGAGGAAGCGGATATCCTCGTCTTTCCCATAATAAACTTCCAAGGTTTCTTTATTGGTTACCGCTTGCTCCCACTCTTCATCGCTCAATTCAAGGCATTTGAACCGGCACGAAACCACGCACTGAGAACAGTAGATGCAGCGGTCTTGATGATACCGCATCACAAAGCGTTTATTGACCTTGTCAATGACGATCAATTCAATCGCGTTGGCCGGGCAGTCCTTGACACACAACTGACAGCCGGTACATTTTTCCGGGTCCCAGTGCAGTTTGCCCCGAAAGCGTTCCGGCGCCGGCTGACGCTCAAACGGATACTGACGGGTTACCGGTTTTTTGAATAACGATTTGATCAGGTCTTCAATCATCGAACCAATGCTCATCGCTTCACCCTCACAACCACCACTGACGGATGTAAATGCCGGCCAGAATCGCCAAAATCTGCACCAGCCCCAATAAGGCGCCAACCCGCCACCACATCCCAACCGTCTGATCAATCCGCAGGCGGGCAAAGGCGGTTTGGAGTAAAGCCATCACCAGCAGCAGTCCACCGGTCTTCAGCAGAAATTCCAGCGGGTTGGCAATTCCGCCCAGATAAAAAGCGGCCACCAGCGTCAAACCGATCACCAGTTCAATATCTTTGCTCAACCGGAACAAAGCAAACCCGCGGCCGCTGTATTCCGTCAACGCCCCGGCAACAATTTCGGTTTCCGCTTCGGGGGCATCAAAAGGCGGCAGTTCCAGCTTGCCCATCAGCCCAACCAATGCCACCAGAAAACCAATCGGCTGGGCGACAATAAACCAGGTCGTTTCACCGACAAAAGCGTTGATTTTGCTGATCTGCCATGTTTGGGCCGCCAGCGCCGGGCCGATCATCGCCAGCAGGAAGGGCGCTTCGTACGAAAACAACTGGGTCAGCGTGCGGGTTGCTCCCACCAGCGAGAAACGATCCACCGAATTAGCCCCCGCCAGACCCAGCGAAATCGTCAAGGCGCTCAGCAGGTAAATCGTAACGATCAGGTCGCCCTGAAACGAAAAGAAAGGCTGAACGCCGAACATCGGCACATACAATGCCGCTGTCAGAGCGGCTGCCAGCGCGATAATCGGCAGGGCAATGAACAGACCGCGATGAGCGCCTTGCGGGATGATCTCTTCCTTCGCCAGCAGTTTCAGCACATCGGCCAGCGGTTGAAAGAAGCGCGGGCCGACCCGATTCTGGAAACGAGCCACCAGTTTGCGGTCAGCCCACTGAAAGACCAGCCCGCTGGCCAGTAAAAACAAACCGCCCGGAAAGAACAACAAAACAATGAGGGGATGGATCGCCAAATTCATCGGTAGTACTCTATCCCATAATTTCTCAAATCTGCCCACGTCCACACTTGCGGGTCTTGGTGATTGCGCTTGACCATCACCAGCCGGTCATTGCAGGAAAAACACGGGTCAATACCAGCAAGAATCATCGGCATATCCGCCAGTTTATGCCCAACAGCCAGGGTGATGACGGTTCCCCAGTTACACAGGCTGGGGGTGCGCACCTTGACCCGTTCTGGCTTTTCTCCGCCGCTGCTGGCAATGAAGTAAAACAGTTCGCCGCGCGGCGCTTCAACCCGGCTGATGGTTTCACCGGCCGGAATGCGGCGCGGCACGCGGGTGACCAGTTCGCTTTCCGGCAGGTTGTCAAAAATACGCCGCAGCACACGGATGCTTTCCATCGTTTCCAAAATGCGCACCACAAAGCGGGCATGCAGGTCGCCTTCCTGGGCAACCACCATTTCCACCGGAAATTCAGCATAGGCGGCATAAGGAGCATCTACACGGACATCAAAAGCAAAATTAGAGGCGCGCGCCGTCGGGCCAACTGCGCCCAACAACTGAGCTTGCTCGCGCGTCATCGTACCAATGCCGCGCGTGCGGCCGATGAAGGTTTCATCATGGTTTACCACATCCAGATAATGCGCCAGCCGCTCTTCCAGATAATTCAAGCCATCGCGGATTTTATCCATCATCTCAGGATTGAGATCGTACTTCACCCCGCCAATTAGATTAGCCGAATAATGGACACGATTTCCGCTCAGCATTTCCAGCATATCCATCACCACTTCTCGGTCGCGCCACGAATACATGAATAGCGCATCGAAGCCGCCTTCATGAGCAGCCACTCCCAACCATAACATGTGGCTGTGAATCCGCTCCAGTTCGGCAAATACTTCGCGAATGGCGCGCGCCCGCGGCGGAGCTTCAACGCCGGCCAGTTTTTCAACTCCCTGCACAAAGGCAGTAGCATGGATGTGCGAGCAGATTCCGCAAATTCTTTCCATCAAATACAGGTTTTGGATCCAGGTGCGATCCTCCGCTCCTTTTTCAATGCCGCGATGAACATAGCCCAGACGCACGCTGGCGCCGGTGACAATTTCGCCATCTACCACAAATTCAAAGTGACCCGGTTCCTTCAACGCCGGGTGCTGCGGTCCAATCGGCACAATAAAACGGTTTTCACCCAACGGTTCAAACGACATTTCACCCTCCTTTCGCTTCACCGCTAAACCTGGCGGCGGGAACAAACGATTTACGCAGCGGATAAACGCCTTCGGGCCAGCTATCCGCCAAAATCAACCGGCTGGTATCGGGTGTACCTTCCACTTTGACCCCAAACATTTCCATCAATTCCCGCTCTCCCAACGTAGCGGAAGGAATCAGCGGACAAATGCTCGGCAGCGCTGCATCGGAATAGGGCGCTCTCACCCGCAAACTGACTACCGCCGCGCCGGAACAAAAACTATACAACACTTCAATTTCACCTTCCGTCGGCGTCTGCCCTTCTTCAACCGCCGCGGAAGGACGGTCAATGCCCGTTATGGTCGAAAGGTAGCCCCAGCGCGCCTCCAACAGCGCCTGAACCGCCGCAAGCAAATTCTCGCGCTGGAGGTAAACATCCAGCCGGTTCAACTCTGGACGGTTGAAACTTTGCCCATAGGGTTGAAGCAGATTTTCTGCCCTTTGAAGAGTTTCTTCCAATGAGCTCATTGGCGCACCTCCGCCTGTGGTTTCTCAAAACCGGCCGGCAACTCGACCGTCATGGTGCGTTCCGGACGCTTGCCGCTTTTCAGCGCTTCCAGCAGCACCGCAACGCCATAAATGATGGCCTCCGGACGCGGCGGACAACCCGGCACAAAAACATCCACCGGCAGCACTTCATCAATGCCCTTAACAATATTGTAACAGCCGTGGAACACACCGCCGGAAAGACCGCAGGAACCAACCGCAATGACAAATTTTGGCTCCGGCATTTGCCAGTAAATCCGCAGCAGACGGTCTTTTGCCTGCAAAGAAACCGGCCCGGTGCAAATCAGCACATCGGCATGGCGCGGAGAACCCTGCAACTTAATCCCAAATCGTTCCACATCATAACGCGGAGTCAGGGTTGCCAGAATTTCAATATCGCAGCCGTTGCACGAACCACTGTTGAAGTGAATCGCCCACGGGGAATTGACCCGCGCCCACGTACGAATCTTATCCAGTGCCTGTTGCCATGGTTTGCTCACCTCAAGACCCATTCCAACCTCCTCCGAATCCCAAATCCGATTCAACCTATCCTAATAATAATGCAACCAGCGCCAAAATCAACCCCAACAAAAAGGGCAAAATGCTGGCGCTGAACTCACCCGTTCCTAAAACCAGCATTCCTAAATGCAAAATGGCAAAGAAGAACGCGATCAAGAAAAACGGGCGGTAGCCCGGCGCCGCAGCGGTTATGGGGGCTTCCTCGCCGCTTCCATAAGCGCTTTCTTTAATTGGGGAAGGATTCTCCGGGCCGGCCAGCAATTTGCCCAATCGTTCAATGATCAATACCAGTGGAATATACAGTAAGAATGCTACTGGGGGAGAGAGCAGAATTTCCATAAAGAACGACCTCCTTAACCGCCTAACGCCGCCAGCAAACTTTGGGCGGCCGGTTGGGTCAACCAGCTCGCCAGCGTGGGATAAAAGCCCAATCCGACCACACCGAGGGTGAGGATGAGCAAGACCACATTCATCCAACCTGAAACCGGTTGACCGCTTTCCATCCGCTTGGAAGGCTGATGGCGGTACATACGGTTGATCAGGGGAGCATAGTAACCAAGCGAGAGCACACTGTTGAGGGCGGCAAAAATCACCAGCGCCATCGCCCACGTCTGACGCGTTTCAAATCCGCCCACAAAGATTTGCCATTTGGACATAAAACCCGCCAGCGGCGGAATGCCGCCCAATCCCAGCAGCGCGACACTTAAGGTGAATGCTGCCAGCGGGTAGCGGGTTGCGGCCCCGTCCAAATCATCAACCATCAACGGCTGATGCTGGCCGTTGGCAATATACAGCGCGTAAAGCAGGGCGCCGGCCGCAAGAAAGGCCAGTCCTTTCATCAATCCATGGGTGAGGATGTGGAAAAAACCGCCCGCCGCCGCATTCGGCGCCCCAAACGCAAAGGCACAGCCAATTCCCAGCACAATATAACCCATGTGACTGAGGCTGGAAAAAGCCAGCATGCGTTTAACCTGGGTCTGACGGAGCGCCATCAAGTTACCCAGCAGCATATTCAAGGCGGCAAAGCCCAGCAGGAAGACGCCCCACAGGTCGCTGACTGCGAAGACCGCTCCCAGCGCACGCAGGAGGGCAATCAACCCGGCTTCAATCACTACCCCTGAAAGCATGGCGCTGATACCGCTCGGCGCCTGCGAGTGGGCATCCGGCAGCCAGGTATGCAACGGCACCAACGCTGCTTTAACCCCAAAACCGATCAGGAACAAAGCCCCCGCCGCCAGCATGACCGGAGTCAGCGGCGCATTGGCACGGATGCTCGCCAGAGTCAACGTGCCGGTTTGCCCAAAAACCAGCGCAATCCCAATCAGCACAAAGGCTGAGCCAACCGCACTCTGCACCAGATATTTGACACCCGCTTCGAGGGCTGCCGGAGCATGGCGGTGAAAAGCAACCAGCGGGTATGAGGCAATCGCCATCAACTCGAACCAGACCCACAAGTTGAACAGGTCGGTGGTGCAGCCCAAACCGATCATCCCGCCGATCATCGCCACCAGCAGGGCATAATATTTTTCTTGATGATCCTCCCTGCTCAGATACGGCCCGGAAAACAAGGTTACCAGCGCTCCCAATACCAGCGCCAGCGCGGCAAGCAGTGCGCCAACCCCATCCATTTGCAGCCGAATGACACCCAGTGAAAACGAAACCGGCATGCCCTGATTCAAAACGGTTTGCAGGGCAATCCCAAGCGGATAAAAAGCCGCCAGCAGCGCCAGCAAGGCAACCCAGCGGGCAGGATTTAAACCCGGTTGTCGCCGCTCCACCAGCCTGCCAATCAGATAGATCAGCGGTGCGCCCAGCAGGGGTATCCCCACCACCAAAAGAAATGCAAAGCCCGCTTCCATGTCAACGACCTCCCACAGCGAGACTCGCCAGCAAAATCAGCAATGCGCAAAGAATGGCGAACACATTCCAGTTTAGCAGCCCGGGTTGAGTGACCCGCAGCCACTCAGCGAGTTTTTGAGCGGCATTGACCACCCCACGGTTGATCGCCTCAAACCCGAAACTCTCGGCGGCCGCCTTGCTCACCCCGCTGAGGGCCTGCCCTAGGGCACTTAAACGCTGGCGCTGCCAGCCGGCCAACAAGCCGACCGCCACCACCCCCAGCGCAAGATAAGTTGCCGGGGCAGTGATGACTTCTTCAACGATTGCCAGCGTGCCGTGCGCTTTCAGGTGATGGGCTGGTAAACTTTCTGCCAGCAGGTGACCGAACGGCCCCGCCAGCAGCCAGGTGGTCAGGCTGCCCACCGCCAATGGGAGCAGGGCTGCTTTCATCGCATTGCCGGCATCATGAACATGCCGGCCGGCACGAGCCTCACCGTAAAAGACCATACTCATCATGCGAAGCGTGTAAAAAGCCGTCAGTCCGGCGACCAGCAGCATCAAACCGTACAGCCAGAGCGGGTTGTCATGCAAACCCGCTTCCAGAATTAACTCTTTGCTCCAAAAACCGTTGAAGATGGGGATACCGGCTAACGCCAAACCGCCCACCACAAACACCGCGCGGGTCAACGGCATATCCTTACCCAGCCCACCCATTTGACGCATGTCGCGCGTCCCGACCGAGTGAATCACAGCGCCGGCAGCCAGGAACAACAGGGCTTTGAAAACCGAATGGCTGAGCAAATGAAACTGGCTGGCAAACACGCCGCCTGCCCCCACAGCATAAACCATGAAGCCCAATTGAGAAATGGTGGAATAAGCCAGAACCCGTTTCAAGTCGGTAGCCACCATCGCCATGATAGCCGCCAGCAAGGCGGAGAGCATTCCGCAGATCATCACCGCTTCGCGCCAGCCGGGCACTTCAGCAAAAGCCGGGTAAAATCGCGCCAGCAGATACACCCCCGCATTGACCATCGTGGCTGCATGAATCAACGCACTGATGGGCGTAGGGGCTTCCATGGCGTCCGGTAACCAGGTTTGGAAGGGAAACTGCGCCGATTTCGCTGCAGCCGCTATCAAACAACCAAACCCCATCCACGCTAACGCTCCCGCCGGCAGGAGCGCCGGATTTTCAAGAAAAGCCTGAAAATCATTACTGCCGGTGTAGGTATACAAAAGCAAAGCCCCCGCCAGCAGACCAATCCCGCCTAATTGGGTGATAATCAAGGCTTTGATGCCGCCGGCGACGGCCTTCGGGTCGTCGTTGTGGAAGGAAATCAGCGCATAAGAACATAAAGCCGTAATTTCCCAGAAGAAGAACATCAGCAGCAAATTACTGGTTAACACCAGACCGGCCATACCGCCAATGAAAAATAGCACAAAGGCGTAATAGCGGGTCAGCTGCTGTTCGCCGTGCATATAATCCACCGAGAAAATGACCGCCAGTGAGCCAACTACCGTAGCAATCGCCGCCAGGAACACCCCCAAACCATCCACTACAAAGGTGAAATCGCCAAACACACCACCTATGGGGATGGAATAAACCAGGCGTTCTTTGCCAAAGGGCAAAAGGAGAACGGCAGCCACACCTGCGGCAAGCGAAAAAGCCACTGCCAAGGTGTGGGTGATCTTCTCGTCCCGATCACCAACCAACCAAACGACCAGCGCCCCCAACCAGGGTAAGCCAATTGTCAGCGATAGCCAGGTCATCCCCATGGGCTACCTCCGCAGCGTGGTCAAGGCTTTCAAGTCCAGACTGCCAACCACCCGCCGCACCTCCACCGCCAGCGCCAAGCCGACAACCGCCACAATCGTATCGGCAACAATCACGGTCAGCGCCAGACTCTGCCCAAGGTTTTCCTGGCCCTGCAGGCGGCCAGCGAGGACCAGCGCCAGCATGGCAGCCTTGACCATGATTTGCAGCGCAACGACGACTTTAATCAAATTGCGGACGGTCAGCAGCGCATAAGCGCCCACCCCCAGCAAACCGATCACGATCAAAATCACGATATTTGGAACGGACAAGTTCATTCGCTATCCTCCGAATGGCCGGGTTCTGCCGCGGCGGATTCACGCTCGCCCAACAAGCCTAAAACCCCCAGCACGCCGCAAAACACCAGCGCCGCCTGCAAGATCACATCCAGCTGCCGGTTTCCCCATAAAACTGCTTTCAGGCTGGCTTCTCCAAACGATGGAGCGGCGCGATCAACCCCCGGCACCAGTAAAATCCCCAACAAGACGATGGAAAGCACACTAACCACCACAGCCAGAGGTTCTTTAATCAGTCCTTTCAGGTCAGCGGCTTCCTCACCGGTCAGGTTGATGGCAAAAACAAACAAAACCGTTACCAGGCCGGCGCCCACGCTTAATTCAATTACGCCGATTTCAGGCGCTCCAAGCAGGTACAATTCCAAGGCAACCAGAGCGCTGGTGCCGGCCAGCCACAACGCCGAAACAATCAAGCGCCGGGAACGGATGGCCTGAATGGCACACACCAGAATCCCGACCGCTGTCAAGAGATGCAGCATGATGATTTTTCCTCCGGTGAAATGGGTCTCAAAAAAAAAAGAAATGCCTGCCTAGACAGCGATCAACCCTTACATACCCACATCTCTTATACCGATAAACCCAAGGTGAACCCGATCACTGGTATAGGTATATCATTATTTTTAACAAATGTCATGTGAATTTCATCACAAAATTTACTTAAAAATATTCCTGCCCCCCAGTTTTTAACTACAAAGCGGCTTTGCCTTAATTAGCCAAAGGTCAAAGCCGCTGTGTTTGAAAACCGAAACCCGATTTACATGCGAGTCAGTTGGAAGGTGACGCCGTAGTCCGAATCCTCCCCGTCTTCAGGAGTCACATACCGATGTTCTACAACATATCGTACAGTCGCCGGAGTATCCGGCGCTTTGGGTTTAGGATTATGACTGGTGGAAACTTCCTCAAATTTGTAGCGTTCAACGGGCGGAAGTTGTCCTTTCGGACTGGTCAAATTCCAGGCTTTGCGTGCATCCAGCGTGATCAAATCCACAGCGATGCGATCGGCCGGTGCCCACGCAGCCCAGAACAGCCCCACAATCAGGATCAGAGCAGCAACTACCGCCAGTACAATTAACCCCTGTGTCAATGTCAGCGAAATCATCTTTGCAATGGATGCGGCGGTGCCTTCCATCGCAACCGCTCCCTGCCAGATGTTTTCAAGATAATGAACAAAGGCGGATCCAAAATCCCGTAATTGTTCTCTGGCGGCCGATTCGCTGTCCACTTCAAAGCCAATCAGGCCGGCTGCCATCAAACCACGATTGAAAGAACCATTCCAAAAATCAGCGCTGTATGCCCCGGAATCCTCACCCGAATCCATGTCATCCCACGCATCCCGATTAAACTCAACATGCTTCACCGGAGCAAGAGTGTGTTTTCCGGATGGCATCGAAGCCGGAATCAAGTGGGCTACCCACGCGTCGAACCAGATCTCGTCCGAACCCAGACCATCGGTTTCTTCATAACAGCGGCCGTTTTCGCTCCAAAAATGGAAGGCGATATTGGGGTCCGGTTCAATTTGTAGAATCAACGTGTTCGACTTCAACCGTGGGGCAACTCCGCCGGAGTATACCGCCGAGAGCACATTATTTACCTCAATCCAGACATCGTAAAGCCCGGGCGGTAGAGGCGCACCGGGCTGCTGTGGATGTTCTTTTGGAACATTGATCACAATCGAATCGAAAACCCGCCAATCATGAATGGTGTGACCATTCTCATCCTTAACCGGTGTTTCCAGATCGCCAAAAACCGGTGCGTCGAGGGAAATTTTCAAGCCGGTATCGCGGTTTTGGAAGGTTACTTTGATGGTATCGGTTATAAAATTGAACCCTCTCAGGCAAATAGTAGCCCCCGGTTCGACCACTGGAAACTGAAGACATTGTCCATTGAAAGTATAATCCTGTCCGCCCTCACAAAAATTAGGGAACAATGCCCCCGGCGGAGGCGGAGGTGGCGTTTTGGGCGTACAATTGGCGATCAACTCACCCGGTTTATTGGTATTTACCTTAACCTGACAATCTTTGGCAATTTGATAGGGTTGGAAGGTGTAAACATTTTCCATCGAAGAGCGGTAACTCGCCACACTGCCATATTCCTTATAATCGCCAATATCTGGCCGGATAGCCGTCAGCCATGGCCACGGTCCGCTGAAAATGCGCGGCTGTTGAGAACCATTGGGAGTGGGCGGTAGAACTGCATCCCAGATTCTGACCTGGCCGGGGCCTTTTATGCCTTTTGAATGCGACATCAGGCTTTGGGCAGTATAAGCCAGCCCTTCAAGAATAAAGGCTTCGATTACATCGGCTGGTTGAACTCCATCACCGCGGACTTTATCGGCCAATCGCTCATCGAACAAACAATTCCGCAGACGGGGTGAGAGGTTTTCATAGCCTTCAAATCCTTTTCCCAACGCTTTGAGCTGCTTTTTGTTGAGACGCGAAAGCCCATCAAAGATTACCTCTTCATAGCCGGCGCGAGGATTCTCCCCTTTGCTATAACGGTAAAAAAGTTCTGCCATCATGGGGATAATGGCATCTACGGTTGGCAAATCACAGCAGAGGCAATCTGCTTTTGTTCCGGGCCGTTGTTTCGGCTTGCGGAAATCATCCACCTTGACTCCCGGTACCCGTTTCAAAATTTCTGTAATCTGCTCTTTTTCTTTGGTCTTTCGGGAACGTCCCCCACATTGACAATC
Organism: uncultured Bellilinea sp.; assembly: GCA_938040735.1. Taxonomy (GTDB): domain Bacteria; phylum Chloroflexota; class Anaerolineae; order Anaerolineales; family Anaerolineaceae; genus Bellilinea. The sequence goes on along the minus strand of CALHYE010000001.1, from coordinate 73,311 downwards.
GGCTCTGGGATTGGCTGCTTCCCCACTTGGCGGTAAACACGGATTTTCAGGTGAGATTTCTTCGCGGACTTCTTCCTCTCGGGAAGGATGTTGATTGGTTGGCTCCTCCCGCGATGGTTCTTCTTCTTTTCTGCCCTGCGATTTCATAAAACACTCCTGTACCCAATTTAATTCGAATACATAACAGGCCAGGCTTGGCCTAGGTTAGTGATCTCTATTCATAAACCCTCCGTAATAAAGCAAATTCACTTTACAACCAGAAGGACTTTCATCCCACCTTGTAAAATCAAAGGAATTGATGTCCTTTGAGGAAGTTGGCAATAAGAACTTTATTTTGTATATGATAATGTATACCTTTTTTATCAATATCTCGATTATATTCCCTCCAAACAAAAAGTCAATCAAGAAAATATTAAAACAGCGTCCCGGCAGAAAATTTCGTTTGATTTCGTCCTTAAGCATGAGGTTAAGATAACCGTTGACAAGTCTAACGCAACGCGTTATATTGTAAATAACGCAATGCGTTATATCAGGAGGCTAAAATGGCTAAACGAATCGAACACGAATCGGTAGAAGAGGTCATCAATCGCGGCGGATTTACCGAACTGTCCCGTAAAATCCTGCTGGCAGGAATTGGCGCCGCTGTTCTGGCTCAAGAAGAAATTGAGCGGTTTGTCAACCGTCTGGTGGAAAAAGGCGAATTGGCTGAGAAAGACGCCCGCAAAATGATTCAAGAGATCATGGAGAAACGCGAGAAGCTGGAACAAGAGCGCCGCGCGGCTGCCCAGAAAAGCCGGCCGGCTGCGGTCACTCAGGCGGATATTGAAGCCCTAAGCGCCAAGATTGCTGAATTGAGCAAAAAGATCGAAGAACTGCGCAAAGAACGCGGTGAGTAAATCCCTTCTCAATGCTGAGAATCAAACGTTACAGCAACCGCAAGCTGTATGATACCGACAACCGGCGTTACATCACCCTGCCCGAGATTGCTCAATTATTACGCGAAGGGGAGGAAATTCAGGTCAATGACCATGACAGCGGCGTTGACCTGACCACCCTCGTAATGCTGCAGGCTCTCTTCAGCGCCGAAAAGCGGTTGGGCGGGTGGCTGCCGCCCAACCCGTTTGGCCGTTGGCTGGATATCGGAGAGAAAAACCTTAAAACCCTGCTGACCACTTTATTCGGCCGGTCTGATTTCGACCAACTGGTCAATCAGGAGATCTCTCAGCGGCTGGAGCAACTGGTCAGCGATGGTCAACTGATGCCGGAGGAAGCCGAGCGGCTCGGCAGCCTGCTGATCAGGTCAATTTCGCAGCCGGTTGAGGCTGAAATGCCCCAAACCGTCCGGCGCGAAACGCTGGACAATTTGCTGGCTGACCTCGAACGCCTTTCCGCCATTCTGGACGAATTCTCCAAACCGCCAGCCGATTAAGTTCGCCGCTCTTATTCGATCTTGAATACCATCCCGCCCGTCCTTCCTTGAATATCCGGGAAGTAATAGGCATAGGCACGCGTCGGCAGCACGCGGAATTCGCCGGCCTGCAAAGGCATTAATCGGTAAGTCAGTATGTATGTCCCGGCCGGGACATACGCCCCAACCCAGCGGATATGATCGCTAAAAATTCGCGGTTCGCCAAAGTACCACCATCCCCAACCGCGGTCGAGACGATTTTGCTCCACCACGCCAATCTGTTCGCTTTCAGCGGCCTGCCGGGTGGTTTGCAGGGTCGTATTCACAATTTCCGCTCCGGCTGGTAGGTAATCTTCCACCACCAGATAGGTGAGATCCTGCGCTACGGTGATAGATAGGCGCGCCTGCACGACCGGATTGCTCATCGCACGGTTGACTTTGGCAACCGGCGGACAGATGTCTACCCCGCAAACAGCCCCTTCCAGATAATATTCCCGGCTGATTACAATTCCGCCGTCCATGGCTGGCACGGTTTCCACAGGCTGGCCGACTTCCAGGATCGCCCGGTAATATAAGCGCCCGCTGCCATCCGTGCGCTGAATCCGCAGGGCATTGCGGCTGGAGGGGAATTGAGCGATGTTCACATCTGCCCGAACCGGGTTGAAAGATTGCGCTCCGCCCGCTTCTCCGCTGGCAATGGCAGCCCCGTTCAAAGTGGCAGCGAAGGAGTAATTACCCTGCAACTCGCCGGTTGCCCGCACAGCCCGGCTGAGGGCTGCCAGCGCCCATCCGCTGCCATAACTATTCAGCCATCCTTGCGCCCCGCGCTGGAGGGTTAGATAACGCACCCCATCAGCAACCAGCGATGAAGCCGGATCAAGTTCAAGCAGCGCCATCAAAACGATCGCCGTCGAAGCATACGTATTCGAAAAACGGAACAGAGAATCATCCTCTTCCTGCCAGAAAGCCCCGCTTGCCGAGCGGATGGCGCTGCCCTGCAAATCGGCCAAAATGGTTTCAGCCGATTGGGTATCGCCGCTGCTGTTGAGTGCCATTGCCAGAAATGCCTGTCCCCATGGATTCAACCGCCCGCGCAAGCGGAATAATTCCGGCGGGACTGGATTTTGGCGGCCATGCTGATTCAGCACAAAGTACGCAAAGGCCAGTTGATCCAGTTTTGTGGTTTCCTGCACCATTTCCGGCGTGTAAAGACCGCCCATCACAAAACGGTTGGCATCCAAAACATGGAAAGGTTCAACGACAAAACCGGCCGCATTGGCCTGATCGAGCACCCACAAACCATAAGCGCTCAGGAAAAAGTCACTGGGCTCACCGGCAATCCAGCCCCAGCCGCCGTCGGCTTGCTTCTTTTCGAGCAGACGGTTCAGGTCTCGCCGGATGAATTGCTGCAAGCGATCGTTCAGGTCAGGTGCGGAAAAATTGATCTGCCGGCTCAGCAGATACCCATTCAAATTGGCTAAAAGACGCGAGAGGAGAACCTCGACAAATTCGTCCGGGTAATCTTCCAAAACCGGCAAACCGGAAAATACGCTTGCCGCCAAATTGGGAGAAAGTTCAACCTGCAAGCCGCCCCCGGTTGGAGTAAACGATCGCGGCAGACTAATCACTTCTAACACCTCGCCCCCACGATCAAGAATTCCACCGGTTACAAACGATTGCGGGGCGCTGTACCGGCGGATGGGCAAATCCTCACCGGAAAGGCTGACCGCATCCTTCAGACCGCCGCCTTCCACACTGAAAATCAACGAAGCCGCGGCGACATCCTCCGCCTTGACCCACCAGTTCACCCGCTGACGTTCTCTGGCAGCCAGTTGAAGCGCTTGACGCTCCAAAGCCGGATTTTCCAGCGCCAAACCGCTGCTTTGCAGACGAACGGTGACATCCAGAGGGACGTCCGTATTGTTTTGAACAACGGCTCCAATTTCGACCCGGTCGCCCGCCACTGCAAAGCGCGGAACTACCGGCCGAATCAGCAAATCCTTGCTGACCACAATTTCGCTGGATGCTTCACCCACCCGAGCATCGCGCGTCAGCCCGCGCACCAGTACCACCCAGGTTGTCAAATTGTCCGGCAAGGGAAATTCGATTTGCGCAAAACCGCTCGAATCGGTCTCCAGCGCCCCTAACCAGTAGGCTGTATCCCGAAAGTCGCTGCGCAAGGTGACTTGGGCCGCATCTCCCCCTCCGCCGCCGCCCAAACCCCGCGGCAGCAGCGGTATCCGCTCAATATAAGCCGCCAGCGAACAACTGGTGAACACCCCCAACGGCTGATCGCCGTAAAAAGCGCTGAAAATATCGGGGGCATTTGGCTTGCTCAAAGCAAAAATTGCCTTATCCACCACCGCTACCGAGAACTCGCCTTGAAGCGGATTGCCGCGCCAATCCTTGACCAGCAAATCGAGCCGGACGGTCTGGCGCGGTTCAAAACGATCTTGTGGAGAAACCAGCCGCACATCCAGTTGAAACGCCTCGGGTTTCACTCTCAATTCAAGATAACCCTGCCGGAAATCCGGCTTACCGGTTTCATCAACCCCCAAGAGTGTAACCGAAACAAAAACATTCGGAGCAAAGGTTTCTGCAAGGGGCAGACTCACCGTTTCGCCACCCTCGCCAATGGAAAGCACCTGATAGGTGATTACCCCGCGCCGTTCAACGCTGAGCCATGCCAGCGTGTTACCCTTCAACGGGTTAGGAATGAAGATTTGGGCGGTATCACCCGCAACATATCCCTTCTGGTCGGCTTCCAGCCGAATCTGCTGATTTGGCAAAGGCGGCCAGGGAACAGCCCCCGCCCCCCCTACCCAAACCAAAACCTGGGAGAGCGCCCCTTCACCCCGCACTTCCAAACGGTACACACCCGCTTCTGGGGGTGTAAATTCCAGGGTTGCCAAACCGTTATTTCCGGTGCGCAGGTCGGCCCCGCTGACCGGAGTAACCACCTCGCGGTAGGATACGGCCCCGGTTTCAACCTCACTCCATTCCTGCACCCACTCGATTCGATCAAAGGTTGCGCTCAGCGGGCGGGCTCCAAGCGGTTGTTTCTGCCAATCCACCGTCAGGATGGAAAAGACAAACGGGCTGCCGGCCGATTGCACCCAGCTTTCCGGCCGAATACCGATGATGAAATTTGAAGGATGAAGAACCGTTTGCGCCCGTTGTGACACAGGAAAACCGCTTTCATCCGTCATGGTGACTTCGAGAGTCAGAATTTTCTGGCGGTTTTCTTCAAGGAGAGCGCTGAGACTTTGGCCGAGAAAGGTCAACGGGAAGCGCCCGTCCGCACCGGTAACCCCGCTGCCGCCCATTACATAATCCCCCAGGGGTAAATCCATTCGCATCCACCAGTCCGGCTCAAGCCAGAAGGTATCCAGCCGTCCCGAAACATACCCGCCCGGCAAGTCGGTTTCGGCGTTACGGGCATACAAAGACCAGCTGACGTTGACACCGGCAGCCGGCGCCCCAAAGAAATAATTTGCTCCAACCTCCGCCCGCATATCCTCCCCCAGCCGGTAATCGGATTTGGAGAAAGTCACCTGCAAATCAATCTCCGGCTTGCGATAGGCCGCCACCTGAAACTCAATCACCGAATCAGGTTGATTGTCAATCTGAATGGAATAAATCCCGGTCGGCGCATCCGGCGACAATTCCACCTGCCCGTAAGCCGTTCCATACGGCGACAGAGTCAATTTTTGGGTCTCCAGCAAGGGCGTCCCCTGTTCGGGGGAGTAGCCGCCGTAAACCCTAACCGTAATTTCTTTCAAGTCCGCGGGCGGGTAGCGTGCGTCATCCCACTGACGGACGACGTAGCGGTAGTAAACGGTTTGCCCGGGCTGATAGATGGGACGGTCGGTGTAACCGTAGGTTTTGATCTTGGGCTGGTCGAAATTACTGCTGATCCCAAAGTTCCACGGCGAAATTCCGGCATTCCATTGGGTGGTTGCCAGCGAAAAATCCGGGTCGCCCTCCTTCCCCAGGGTGATCACCAGCGTGCGGTAAAGCTGACTTTCGGTCAGGGAGATTCGAGCGACGCCCTGCTCATCGGTTTGGGCCTTACCCAACTCCAATCCGCTCCCAGCCTGATATACTCTAACTTCCCGCCCGCTCACCGGACGGTGGTTCAAGGCGCTAACCGCCCAAACCAAGACCTCTCGCTGGCTTTCTTTGATGGTCAGTTGAACCGGACTGACCGCCATCAGCAAATTAACCGTTTGATAGGTTTCAGTAAACTGCGGAGAGGCGATCTGAAACGCATATAAACCCGTTTCCAGACCGCTTTTATCGGCTTTTAGCGGAATTTCAATTCCCTGACTGACATTCTGCGGTAAATTTAATTCCATCTGCCAGTTTTCCTCAAGCGGCAACGAATCAAAAGCGGGAATACGTTCGACCGCGCGAATGACATCCATCAAGGTCATTCGCGCCCGGCGGATATTCAACACCTCCAGATTGGCGGCATAAGCCGGTAGAAAGGCATCTCCCGGAAGAGCGTAATAAATAGCGCTGTAGGTGTTTTGAATGGGAATATTCAGGGTGGGTAGTTGATTAGCGGCTCTAAAAGTGAAGATGTAATCCCGGCCGAGCGTTTGCCCCCAGCGATCTTGGAGTTCCGCTTTCAGGGTCAAGCGGTAGGTTTGACCGCTTTTGAAGAAGCCAGAAAGATACAGGAAACCGGCCTGCTCATCGCTGAAAATGTAGAAGTTGCTGACTTTGGGTTCAAGGATTACCCGATCATTCAAATTTTGAGCGGGTGCCAGGGGCGCCGAAAATTCTACCAGCGCCGAGGCATAATCCCCATAGACTTCCAGGTCTTCCCCGGCTGCCGGGGAGGTGGAAATAACCTGAAATTGTCCCACCGTTCGGAAAGATTGGCGCACAATTTCCTCGATGTTCACCCCGCCCAGCGCTTCAACCGCATCCATCTCGACCACATATTCCCGATTACGTTCCAGCAATTCCTGCGGCTTAATCGTGACAATCCTATCCCGCTCGCTCCACTCGTAGATCAGGTTAACCGGGCTGCCATCCTGACCCCGTAAGCGCAAGCCTTGTTCAACACTGCGTCGGTTCATGGGTTGATTAAAAGTCAAGCGAATCGCCACATCCAGCGGCTGAGCGCCATCCAACGAGGGTTCAATGCCGATTAGCGCCGGTTTGGCGGTACGAAACTGCCAGTTCATCCAATCCGGGTTCGCTAAAGGCGCTCCATCAACGCCCGTTAGGTCTGCGTTGATCACCACTTGGTAAGTCTTGCCGCCTTCAAGAGCTGGCTGAGGGGTAAACACATACGTGCTGGTATTCAACCAGCGTCCTTGCCCATCGGCGGCTGGCTGCAAGGAAAACGCAGCCGGTTCGGAGGAACCAACCTCGCCCAGCTCAACCACCGGACGATTAAAGGTAACCGCAACCGCTGTCGTGGGGTCTATGTCTTCAACATCCGGTTGAGGAAGTCGTTCGGTAATTCGCAATTCCCCCGCCGTACGAAAAGTATAAGAAAATGAGCGGGTCAGACTCTTTCCACTTTGATCTTTTGCGGTGGTTTGCAAGGTCAATGTAATCGGAGTATTCAACGGCAGGGGTTGATCCGGCACAAAACGCACCGAAGTATCGTCCAGCCACTGAAAACGGCCGGCGGTGACCGGCTGGACTTCCACGGCGCCTTCTACGGAAAGGCGATCCATTGGCTGATCAAAAATCACAACCACCCCTTCGCTCGAATTGAGTATACTGCCCGGTTCGGGTTGAACCTCTAAAACAGTCGGGGGCGGTTCCTCCTGCAGCACAGGCAGACGAGTAGGCTGGGCGATCGTTTGAGTCGGCAGGGGCTGATTTGTCCCTCCTCCAAACGGCAAATTGCAGGATAGACCAACCATCCCAAACAACCCAAACAGGGTCATGATCATCCGAAACAAGCCCGGTTGAGTATGGTTTCTCATGGAGGCGCCTCCGTAAATCTCATTCAATCCTCTGGCGAACCAACTTTACTTTACCACAATTCGAGTGGAAAAAAATCCATCGGAGTCAATTCATGAGGGGCTTTTGGAATTTAGCCAACAGACGCCTTCCAAGCCGTAAAAGTTCCAAAAAAAGGCTGCCCCTTTTGGAGGCAGCCCTGGTTTCCCGGGTCTAGCCGTCAATCAAGGTTAATTGAGAAATGAGCCAAAAAAGCGCTGGAAGAATTGGAACTGGCCGCTGTCGCCGGTATGATTGGGGTTGTTAGCGTCCCAAATTGCCGCAAACGATGCAACCACATCATTGGCATTCAACAATGCTCCATTCGTAAAACGCACCCCGTAGCGCAGGTTAAAGGTCCATTCGGTTGCGTTTGGATTGGCCGACCACGATTCCGCCAGCCCCGGCCGTAAAGCGACTCTGTCAAAATCGTTTTCGACCAGTGTGGAGTACAACAAGTTGGTCACGCGGAAGGTCGTCCACTGGGCGGCGTCTGCCGGCCAAAGCGATTCCGGCTCAGCCGATTGGAGAAACACCAGCGTTCGGTCCGGCGTGATCACTTCCGGCAAATTTTCCAGATACGAGTTAACTGCAGCGCCCTGGACTTCCCGGCGAAAAACAACAGCGGTCCGCACATGGGCGAGCGGGATTGCCGGCGTGTGGATCCGCAGCATCTCGTTGATTCGGTTATAACGGTTTTGGCGCTGGTCGGGATCGCTGGTGCGCCCGGCTTCATTCGCCATGAACTGCACATCCGGATAGACATTCCCCAGCAATTGAGATTTGGACGAAAAGACGGTTGAATACAGGCTGTTGGGGTCTGGATAATCGGCAACCCACGAGTACAGGAAGAAAGCCTCATTTCCGGCCTGAACGGATTGTTCAAATTCGGCGGTATCCATTCGGTTCAGGCGCACATTGATGCCGTATGGCAATAACTGCGAGCGAATCGTCTGGGCAATCCGGTGCGGGTCGGGCAACAGTTCATTGCCTTGCGAAGGGTATGAAAGGGTTAACTCCTGTTCAAAATCAAAGTCGGCCCGCCGCAGCAAATCCAGCGCTTGCTGGGGATCATACGGATGCCACCGATAAAGTGGGGTGTACCCAACCTGAAACACGGGAGAAAGGAATTGTTCGGCCACTTCCGTACCGGATGGGTAAATCGTGCTGATAATTTTCTCCCGGTCAATCAGCATGCTGATCGCCTGACGCACACGCGCATCATTGAAGGGCGTAAAGCGGTTGTTCATCCCAATAAATGCCAAATTGAGCGCAGGGCGATAGACCAGATTCAACGAATGATCCTGATGGATGCTGTAATAGGAATTGGGATCGGGCGAGTCCATTGCGTGGGCTTTTTCGGTGCTGACCTCAACCAGCCGCGATAACGAGGTAGTCGCCCACCGGAAGGTGAGCGATTCGATCCGCGGTGGTATCCCCCAATAATTCGGATTGGGTTGGAGGACCAAACGCACTCCCGGCACATACTCCACCACCTGATAGGGTCCGCTGCCATTGGGCTGGCGGCTCATCTCCTTAGAGTTGCCCCGATGTTCGTTCAGGTACTCATCATCCTGAATGGCAAAGATTGGAAAAGCCAGTTTGGCTGGAAAAGCCGGATCCGGGTTACACAGAGTAAAGCGCACCGTGTAATCATCCACTGCTTCAACCGCCCGAATTGCTCCGCCATACGAACAATCCTGAGCCCGCACCCGTTGTAAATTAACCGAGGCCTGCACCTGTTCAACCTGCAAGGATAGCGGCTGACAGGCGGTCATTAGGAGACTGATTGTTAGAAGAAAAACGCTTAATCCAAGTGAACTTTTCCTGATGAGGGTCGTAGGTGAACGCTTCATGAGTCGCCCGGCTCCCTTATGAAAGGCTGGAAATTCCCTAACACAATCCCCTTTGGCACCAATTTTGAACCATTGAGGACTGCATCCAAGGTAATTATACGAGAAGTACAGGGCATTGGAATTGACAAATCAGTAAGGTGGCTGCTGGTCAACTTTTATCAATCAAGGTATACTCCGCTTGGGTTTTCAGAATGCAGTTTATGGGGTGTTCTTGAATGATGCAAAAATTGATCCAATGGGACGTCAACCTGTCCAATCGTATGAGGATGGAAGTGGACGAGTCCTTCCGGTGGAAATTGGTGGCTTTTCTGGCTCACTCCGGCGATTCGTGGTTTTGGTTACTGGGTTTGGGGATCCTCTGGCTCGTTTCCAAGGCGTGGAGGGGGTTTTCGGCTTTTTTGATGGTGGATATTCTTCTGCTTGCCGCACTGGTGATGAGCATTAAGTTCCTTGTCCGCCGCAGCCGCCCGCCGGGAGAATGGGGCAGCATTTACCGCAACACCGACCCGCACTCATTCCCCTCCGGTCATGCTGCCCGTGCGGTTATGATTGCCTCGGTGGTGGCAGCCAATGCTCCCTTTTGGGTAGCGGCATGCGTGATCATTTGGGCAGCGCTGGTCAGCCTTTCGCGCATCTTCACCGGTATGCACTATTTATCGGATGTGCTGGCTGGCATGACTCTGGGTTTGCTGAGCGGAGGGGTTTTCCTCTCCGCGCGAGAATGGATGCAAACCATTCTGCCTTTCCTTTTCGGGTAATTCCAATCCATGATCAGGCGGGGGGTACGATCCTTACACGGCTGGATCACATTCGGCTTATGGTTCTTTCTTGTTTGCGCCTGTCAAACCTCTCCGCTGGAAATTCAGGTGGATAATCACAGCAGCCTGCCTGTTTGCGAGGTTTACTTTTCTCCACCGCAGCAAGCAGATTTTGGAGAAAATCAACTAGGCGAAGGTGAATTAATCCCCAGCCGCGGCAGTCACACCTTTATGCTTGAAGCGGGCGAATACGACCTGCTTATCCGCTCATGCTCAGAGGACACGCTTTATTCCGAAGCCAAAATCTCCCAAAACCGCCACATCATCATCGGCGGCGAGGGGAACGCTCTTTTTCGGGTGACCAACCAAACCGCTCAGGAAATTTGCTACCTTTACATTTCAACCACCGAAGAATGGGGAAATGACCGCTTGGGTGAGGTTGAGAGCATCCTGCCCGGCAATAAGCGGGTATTCTTTCTGCCGCCCGCCCTGGTTCATGCCCGGGTGTTGGATTGTGAGATGAATGTGATTGCGGAAATTCGAGGGGTCAATCTGAGCAATTCGTATGAGTGGGTCATCTCACCCTGAACAGAAAAATTGACGAATACGGCGCGCTGGGGTATGCTTAAAGGCGGGAGTGGTAGGGTCCCGGTGGGCTCCCCGGTCTTCAAAACCGGTGGCGGGCCGCGTTGCGGGCCGCGGTGGGTTCGACTCCCATCCATTCCCGCCTGACCAAATTGCCGGTATTCTCAACAGGGAAACAGGGACTGATGGAAGATCAACCTTTACTGTATGAACGAATCGAACTGGCCGTGCGTCGAGTCTTCTTCATCGAAGATACTACCTATGGGGATGAACGCAAAGGCTTCATGATCAAATACCACGGGCGGATCATCTTGCCGGATACGGCCGAAGCCTATGACCGTCTGGCCGAAGCGGCGGCGCCATTGGGCTTGACCCCGCTGTTTCGATATGAAAACAACCGCCAAACCGTGATTTTTGTGACCAGCCGGCAGGCCCCGCGTCCATCCAATCCCCGCACCAACCTGATCTTCTTCATTCTAACGCTGATCAGCGTGTGGTTTACCGGCGGCATGCTGAGTCTGGAGCAGATGCCGGCGAATGCGGCCGAATTTATTTGGGCCGTCATCAGCGGCGGCTGGCCGTTTGCCATCAGCATGCTGGCGATTCTGACTGCCCACGAATTTGGGCATTATCTGGTCGGCAGACGGCACGGCGCAGCCGTCAGCCTGCCCTATTTTCTGCCGCTGCCCTTCCCGCTCAGCCCGTTTGGAACGCTGGGCGCGTTCATCAACATGAAAGAACTGCCCAAAAACCGGCGGGTGCTGATGGACATCGGTATCGCCGGCCCGCTTTCCGGTCTGATTGTGGCAATTCCGGTCTTGCTGATCGGTCTGTCGCTTTCTGAACTTTCTCCACTGCCGGCCGCGCCATTGGGCAGCGGGTTGGGACAAACTCAACTGGAAGGCAATTCCATCCTTTACCTGCTGCTCAAATTTGTGGTTTTCGGGCAGTTTTTACCCGCACCGGCCGATTACGGAGGACTTTCTCCGCTGCTTTACTGGCTGCGCTACATCTTTACCGGCCAACCGCTGCCATATGGCGGACTGGACGTTCTGCTCCATCCGGTGGCATGGGCCGGCTGGGGCGGCATCTTGATCACTTCGCTAAATTTGATTCCCGCTGGTCAACTGGATGGCGGACACCTGCTCTATGTCCTGTTCGGGCGGGAACGCGCCCGGCGGATTTATCCTCTGGTATTGCTGGCGCTCGGCCTGCTGGGGTTCGTCTGGTCTGGGTGGTGGTTGTGGGCTGTGTTAATCTTCTTGTTCGGGCGGGTGTATGCCGAGCCGCTCGACCAGATCACCGAACTCGACCCGCGCCGCAAACGGTTAGGGCTGCTGACCCTGCTGGTCTTCTTGCTGGTGTTTACCCCCGTCCCGCTGGCGTTGATGCCCTGACCAGCGTTTCGATCCATTCGCCTTGCAGGCTGCGGTAAATGCCCAGCGCCGAAACGGTCAGGCAGACATGCGCAGGTATGACTCCAACTAAACCGCCGATCCTCAACGAAGAAAGCGCCTCCGCCGGTAGTCGCAGAATCCCATGCTCCTGTGAAAGGCGCGCCAGCGCGCCTCCCATGATGCGCGACGCCCACCCCTGTCCATGGAGTTGTACCGCCCAGCCGTAAACCGCCGCTCCGTTTTCCTGCACCGTATCTTTTGAAAAGTGGATGGCGCCTCCATAAATCACCGCCTCCTCCCTTTCGGGGTGGAGCGCCACAACCGGACAGGCAACCACAGCCGCAATGTCGGTTTCCCGGCAGGCTCCCAGGCGCGCCATCTGGGCGTCATAAAAGACAAAATTGCCCGGCCGAATCTCATCCACCCCTTCAAAATCATCGCTCAGGCTGCAGCCGGGGGTATCGCCTACCGACACTTCCAGATCGTTCATGCCGTTCTGTGCCAAAAATTGGCGCACTTCGTTCATGCGCTGGTTGCTGCGGCGAAAACGCTGCACCACTTCGGCCGGGTTGAGGCTGTGGTAAGTTTCGCCGGCATGGGTCAGCAAACCGCGCAGGTTCAACAGCCGATGTTGTCGGACTTGACGGGCTAATTCCAGAATCTTAAGGGGCTCGTTCCACAATAAGCCGGTACGATGGCTGCCGCTGTCCACCTTTATCCACACATCTACCGCTCTTTCGAGGGAGTCGGACAGCGCCTTTACCTGCTCCCCGCATTCTACCAGCACACCCAGCCGGATTGACGCGCTTAATGAGCGCACCCAATCCAGTTGACGCAAATTGAGGGGAAATGCGACCAAAATGTCCTGCCAGCCATGCCTGGCAAAGTACGCCGCCATATCCAGCGATGAAACCGTGATCGCATCAATACCAAACGGACGAAACCACTCTCCAACCCGCGCCGATTGATGGGTCTTAAAGTGAGGCCGCAAGCGAACGCCGTATAAATTGGCTTTTTCTGCCATGCGCTGGATGTTATTATGGACGCGCTGCGGGTCAATCAACAGAGTTGGGCGGGAAATATCGGGATACAGGGATGTGTTCATGGCTCTATTGTATAATAACTGACATGAATAATCAGCAATTAGCCGAGATTTTTGAGCGCATCGCCAATTTGTTGGAAATCAACGGCGAGGTAGTTTATAAAACCATTGCCTACCGCCGGGCAGCCGAGAGCCTGCGCGCTTACCCGCGCGAAGCCGAGGATTTGTACCGTGAAGGTAAACTGACTGAAATTCCCGGCGTTGGCAAAGCCATTGCCGAAAAGATCGAAGAATTGCTCACCACCGGAAAATTGGGTTTTCTGGAACGGCTGGAAGATGAAGTCCCGCCCACCCTGCTGGAATTGCTTGAAATTCCGGATGTCGGCCCCAAAAAAGTGGCTTTGTTCTGGAAGCAAGCCGGTATTACCTCCTTGATGGATTTGGAATCGGCTGCGCGGGACGGACACCTCCGCCGCCTGCCGGGGATGGGTGAAAAGTCCGAACAGCGCATTCTCGCCGGCATTGAGGCCCTGCGAAGGCGCAGCAAGCGCATGTTGCTCGGCACGGTACGGCCGATTGGCCTGCGCTGGCTGAATTGGCTGAGGGGACTTCCCGGTGTTCGGGAAGCGGAACTGGCCGGCAGCCTGCGCCGTTGGAAACCCACCATTGGAGACCTCGATCTGGTCGCAGCGGCCGAGGATCCGGCAAAAGTTATGGACGCATTTATCCATCATCCGGAGGTCAGCCGGGTATTGGCGCACGGTGAAAACAAGTCCAGCATCGAACTGAGCAACGGCTTGCATGTTCAACTCTGGTTACAACCTCAAGAGAAATTCGGCTCGCTGCTGCAATTTGTGACCGGCTCCAAAGATCACAATGTACGCCTGCGCGAACTGGCCCAACGCAAAGGGTTATCTCTTTCAGAGCATGGGCTTACCGCCCCGGATGGGCAGGAGCAGTCCTTTTCTAAAGAAGCCGAACTCTACCACGCCTTAGGTCTGGAATGGATACCGCCGGAGCTGCGCGAAGACCGCGGCGAGATTCAAGCCGCTTTGGAACACCGCTTGCCTGACCTGATCAACCCGTCCGATTTGATCGCCGAATTGCACAGCCATTCGACCTGGAGCGATGGGGCGTTAAGCATCCACGAGATGGCAAAAGCCGCCAAAGCGCGTGGCTTGAAGGTACTGGCAATTACCGACCACACCCACTCGCTGGGCATCGCTAACGGACTGGATACAGCCCGCCTGCGCCAGCAGCGCCAAGAAATTGACGCCGTTCAAGCAATTCTGGGGGACGAATTGCTCCTGCTGCAAGGCGCTGAGGTTGAAATTAAAGCCGATGGCAGTCTGGATTTGCCGGATGAAACGCTGGCTGAACTGGATATGGTCATTGCCTCCCTGCATGTCAGTCTACGCCAGCCGCGCGAGGAGATCACTGCCCGCTTGCTGCGCGCTATCCGCAACCCGCATGTGGATATAATCGGTCATCCCAGCGGGCGTTTACTGCCCAATCGTGAGGGAGCCGATCTGGATTGGGAATTGATCCTGAGCGCTGCCCGTGAAGAAAACGTCGCTCTCGAAATCAACGCCAACCCCTCGCGGCTGGATCTGGACGAAGTTCACGCGCGGCGGGCTGTAGAACTGGGTATTCTGCTGAGCATTAATACCGACGCTCACAGTCCGGCGGATTTGGAACTGGCGGAGTACGGCATTTCGGTTGCGCGGCGGGCCTGGGTGAATGCCGCTCAGGTTTTGAACACCCGCCCGCCCGCCGAAATTCGCCGCTGGCTGGTTGAACACCGCCAAAAGTCCGGATAAAAAGGCTTCCCAGCGCCGCCAGTCATCACCCCATCCCTGCCAGCCGAATACCTCCGTCATGTGTTCGAGCAAAGTGACAATTGCACCGAACTGCGCGCGATGGCAGCGCAGACGAGTGTTTGCCCCACTGTCTTCACCTTCTGCGTTAAGTTCAGTGTATAAGGTTTCGACGGTCAGAAAACTGCAAATCAGAACTGGATGGGTTAAAAATAGAAAGAGGTTGTTATGGACTATCAAGCAATCCGTCAAGAGAAAGACGAATTCTTCGCCACTCATCCGCAAAGCCCGTTGCGGGAAGAGCAAAAGGCTGTCTTTAAGGGGTTGAACTACTTTCCGCCCAACCCCACTCTGCGCCTGCGGTTAAACTTGCTGCCGTTCCCGCAACGGACAATGGTCGAAATTCAAACCAACACCGGGGATGTTCAGGTTTATGCGCGGCTGGGGCGGTTTTCTTTTGAAGTAGACGGGCAAAAAGTCGAACTAACCCTGTACGGCAATCAATACGGCTACTTCCTGCCGTTTGTGGACGGTCTGGCAGGCGTAGAAACCTACCCTGCCGGGCGTTACCTTGAACCGGAAGAGATTGGGCAAAACCAGTTCATTGTGGATTTCAATCTTGCGTACAACCCCTATTGCGCCTATAACGATGACTGGTCATGCCCGCTCACACCCCCAGAAAACCGCCTGTCCGTACCCATTCGCGCCGGCGAAAAACGATTTCATGGATCATCCAATTACAAATAAGAGGTGAAGCGATCATGGCAAAAGCGATTTGGAACAATACCGTCTTAGCAGAGAGCGACCAAACGATTATCATTGAAGGCAACCATTACTTTCCTCCCTCTGCCGTCCATTGGGATTATTTTGAAAATAGCGATACCCACACCATCTGCCCATGGAAAGGGGAAGCCAGTTACTACACAATTGTGGTTAACGGGCAAAGCAATCCGGATGCCGCCTGGTATTACCCCAACCCCAAAGAAGCCGCCCGCCAGATCAAAGATTACGTGGCTTTCTGGCGTGGCGTTCGGGTTGAAGCCTGAATAACATGAACGGTTTACGCCGCGGAGATCGGATTGCACCATTTTCTTTGCCAGCAGCCGATGGTAGATTCTACTCTCTTACCGACCTGCTGAACGAGAAACCCTATCTGTTGCTGGTTTTTCTGCGCCATTTGGGTTGAATTCCCTGCCGAGAACATGCTTTGCAGTTGCAAAGCGTTCACGCTGAATTCGAACAGGCCGGCATTTCGATTGCTTTTGTCACGTTTGAGCAGGGTTACTGGTTAGACCGCTGGCTGGAAATTACCCAGATCAACTTTCCAATTCTGCTCGATCCGCAGAAAGACCTGTATCAGGCCTTTGGCTTGCAGCGCTCCATCCGCCGCACCTGGAATTTACCGACGCTGTGGTTTTACGCCAAAAAATTAATTCGGGGCGAAAAACTGGTCGCCACCGGTGGCGATCTGCATCAACTGGGGGGCGATTTTATCCTCGACCGGCACGGACAGGTGTTGTTGGCCTATTACAGCCACGACCCCACCGACCGACCGCCGCCGGCTTTGTTGTTACGATCCGTTCCTTTCAAAAGCTAGAAATCCGCCAAATTCCCGCCACTTTCGGTATAATGAATGTTAACGCCTCAACAAGGAGATGAAAATGCTTCTCCAAGATTCAAACCACCCGCCAGTGAAATGGCGTGGTTACGAAATCAGTCCGGTTGCACAAGCCTTCCGCTTTGTGCCATCCCCCCAGTTTGGGATGATCTGGAATCGTCCGGTAGGCATCCGGGTTCAGACACCACAGAGCGAAACCCAATATCTGCCGATCTACGATTTAACCCGCATCATTCAGATCATGATCATCCTGAGTGGGTTGTTGTTCTTTTTTTTCCTGAAAGGGTTTTTTAAGAGGAGTAAAGCATGAGCGACTCAGAAAACGCCAGTCAAGCCGAAACCGCGCCCCCGGCAAATGAAGACGCCTTAGCCACCGCTGCTTTGGAAACCATCCAAGACACTATGGACCAATTTATGGCAACGGCGGATGTCAATGCCGTGTTTGGTGAAACCATAAAGCATCAGGGTAATCTGATTTTGCCGGCTGCGGAAGTGGTCAGCATCATGGGTTTTGGGATCGGCAGCGGTTCCGGGGTTTCCGAAGACAACAAGGGCAGCGGTTCAGGCGGCGGAGGGGGCGGCAATACTTTTGCCCGTCCGGTAGCCGTGATTGTTGCCAATGATCAGGGCGTTCAGGTCAAACCGATTGTGGATTTTACCAAAATTTACCTGACCGCCTTTACCACCCTGGCGTTCGTGACTAGCGCCTGGCTGCGGATGCGGCGCGGCAAATAGTCAACCTGACTTCGAAAAAAGTGCAGCTCATCCGCATTGCCCGCCTGCGGGAAGACGCCCGCCTGCCCACCCGGAAGCACCCCGAAGATGCCGGTTTAGACCTGTACGCTGTGGAGAGAATTGAAATTCCTCCCCATTGCTTTGGCATTGTACCGACCGGCATTTCGGTAGAAATTTTGCCCGGCTTTGTTGGCTTGCTCAAACCCAAGGGTCGTAGCAATCACTTGCTGGGGGCTGGTGTGGTTGATGCCGGCTATCAGGGTGAAATTCTCGTCAAGGTCGCCAATCCAACGGATGAACCCCTGGTGTTCGAAGCCGGCGATGCGGTAGGGCAATTGTTGATCCTCCCCATCCTGACTCCGCAAGTCGAGGAAATCAGCGTGGAGGAGTTCAAACAAAACGCCACCGCTCGCGGGGCGAGCGGCGGAATTGTGGAACAGAAACGCCGTCAGTCGGTCGGTTAAAAATCGCCATTAAATCGATTCACACCCCGGATAAGCGCGTCCAGATTAGCCAGCGGTGTGTGCGGCGGCAGGTCATCTTCCGGCGCCAGCACAAAGTTGGGAAAATCACGCATCGCGGTTAACAAGTTTTGGGTTTCCTCATAAACCGCTTCGGGTGAGGCGGTTGTCAGCCAGTCCACCGACAGATTGCCGATCACCAGCGTGTCTTCTGCAAAACGCTTTACCGCCGAAACCAGATTCACCCGGCTGCCGAGCCAATACCCCGCCGCTCCGCTTGTTTGCCAGAGTTGAAGTTGCGCCTCGTCCGCCAGTGGATTATGCAGAATAATCGCAAAGCGGGGGCTTTGCACCTGCTGGATCAGGCGCCGCACATGCCGGAGAGAAAACCGCTCGCGTTGTTCAGCGGTCAGGGCATCCTCGAGCGGCTCGCTCAACACAATTCCGTCCGCCTCATTGAAACCAAACGCGTGCGCATAATCCGGCAAAAAGCGCATGATTTTATCCAGCAGCGCATCCAACACCTCTGGCTGCCGATTCAAGATTTCCTCCCACCCCTCTTCACCCATCAACTGCCTGGCAACCGCCAGAGGGCCGTTGATGATTCCCAAAATCAAGGGCTTGGGCTCAGGCAGACGTTCTTTTAACAGGCGGGGTATGGCAAGGGTAACCGTGGTACGCTTATGACCCGGTCGTGGAATCATCAAGGCTTCAACATCCCGCTGAGAAGCCACCACTGTACCCGCCGAGCCAATCGGCAATTTCGCGTCCATTTGAAGCGGTGCGCCAAATGCTTCGGCTTCAATCATCCGATCCCACACGGGTAAGAGAAACGTCCCTCCAAACCGCTTATAAACCTGTTCCAGAACCTGAATTTGGGTATTGGCGTCGCTGGCAAATTCAGAGATCGCCTTATCCATCTCCAAGCCAACCGGATATGCCGCCGGAAGGATGAATACTCGCTGTTTCAAGTTAAGAATCGTTTCATAAAGATAGGTGTTCAAGGCCGCCTCCGCAAGGATTGTCGTTTTTTGAGTACCCTTATTTTAAGCCCATTCTGTGCCTTATGACTAACGACCAGATCATCTTTTCTTGTGAATCGCTCAACATAAAGCAAGAAACCCTTGACAAATAACAAGATAAGTTATAACATAAATTATAATTTATAACTTGCGTGAGTATCTATGACCAGAAGAGCAAAATTCCGCCAGATCACCATTGACGAAATCAAAAGCCTTGCCCGCCTTCAAATGGCGGAAGGCGGGACTGCCAGCCTGTCGCTGAATGCAATAGCCAAACACATGGGGATGAGCGGGCCAGCATTGTACCGCTACTTTGAAAGCCGCGACGCGCTGATCACCGCCTTGATTGTGGATGCTTATGAGGCGTTAGCCAACGCATTGGAAGAAACAGCGGCTCGCTTTGTCCATCAGCCGGTACGGGAATGCCTGAGGCAAGTCCTGCTCACCTATCGGCGCTGGGCGCTGGATCACCCCATAGATTTCCAGTTAATCTTCGGTAATCCCATCCCCGGCTATCAGGCCGAGGAGGCCATCACCGCCCCGACTGCCGGCAGAGTATTTGCCCCCATCTTGCGAATTCTGGAACGAGCCTACCAGCAGGAAAACCGCCCTTACCCGGCCTTTTTGGAAAGCCTCCCGCCGCAGTTACAGGTTCGGCTGTCGCAGTCCATGCAAGAAGTTCAACCTTCTCTACCCGAAAAGGTGGTCTATGTCGGCATCGTAGGTTGGTATCACATTCACGGGATGATCATGCTGGAACTGTTCAATCACATTCAACCCCTGCTCAGCGACCCCGCTCAATTTTATTCCTTTGAAATTGAACGGTTATTCGACCAGATGAATTTATGAACAAGATGCCCCATGATGGTCTGCTGCTTTTATGCGGCTAACCCGCCGTTTTTTGTGCCAAACCATTTTCAGGAGTCAAATTATATGTCCAATCCATCTTCTTTTCAGGTTGTCTTCGGCAGCGGACCGCTAGGGCTTTCCGTTGTGGATGAACTAATTTCTCGGGGTCAGCCCGTGCGAGTGGTCAATCGCAGCGGTAAAGCCAACACACCCGCGGAGGTTGAGATCATCCAGGCCGATGTATACGACCCTCAACAAGCATTACGCGCCTGTGAAGGGGCTGCTTTTGTTTACCAGTGTGCCCAACCGCCTTATCACCAGTGGTTGGAGAAATTCCCTTCCTTACAACAAAATCTTCTGGAAGCCAGCGCCGCTGTTGGCGCTCGATTGATCATCGGCGAAAACCTTTACATGTACGGCGAGGTGAAGGGATCAATCCACGAAGGATTACCCTACGCGGCAACCACCCGCAAAGGTCAATTACGCGCCAGGATGGCAGAGGCTGCCCTGGAAGCCCACCAGAAAGGCCGCCTGCCGGTAGTGATCGGCCGGGCTTCCGATTTCTTCGGCCCGCGCGTGTTGAGCTCCACACTGGGAGAACGGGTATTTGTCCCCGCCCTGCGGGGTAAGACAGCCAGTTTTACCGGTAATCTTGACCTGCCGCATAGTTATACCTACATCAAAGATTTTGGCAAAGCGCTGGTCAGGCTGGCGATGGAAGAACAGGCTTACGGGCAGGTCTGGCATGTTCCCACCGCACCGGCCGTAACTCAACGCCAAATTGGCCAGACGATTTTTGAAATCCTGGGGCAGCCCGCCAAAATGAGCGGAATGGGGCGCTGGATGATGGCGATTGGGGGGTTGTTCATTCCTGAGGCGCGTGAAACGGTTGAGATGATGTACGAATTCGAGAAACCCTTTGTGATGGATAGCAGCAAATTCACCCAAGCATTTGGTCAAACCGCCACACCCTTGCATGAGGCGCTGTCTGAGACCATCGCCTGGTACCGCGCTTACCTCTCTCAATAGACCATCCAGCGTAATCGGCAGGGTGTAGATTACTCTTCCCAACGGGTGTGAAAAACGCCTTCTCGATCCAACCGCCGGTAAGTATGCGCGCCAAAGAAATCCCGTTGAGCCTGAATTAAGTTGGCCGGTAACCGCTCACTGCGGTAGGCGTCGAAGTAAGCCAGCGAGGCGGACATCGCCGGAACGGCAATGCCTTGTTCGATGGCGATCATGACCACTTTGCGGAGTGACGGTTGATAACGATTGACCGCCTCGCTAAAATAGGACGAAAGAAGCAAGTTCTGCAGATCAGGTGTTGTCTGATAAGCGGCGGTGATGTCGTTCAACAGGTTAGCCCGAATGATACAACCCGCCCGCCAGATGCGCGCCAGTTCAGCCAGATTCAAACCATAATCGTATTCCACTGAAGCCAAACGCAGCATGGCCATGCCCTGCGCATACGAAAGGATTTTACTGGCATACAACGCTTCTCGCACGGATTTAATCAATTCGTCGCTGCTGGACATCAGAGCCGGTGCAGTGTGACTGAAAATTGTGCTGGCATGTACCCGCTCGGCCTTCATGGCGGAGAGAATGCGGCTATACACAGCCGCATCAATGGTGGGCACCGCAGCTCCGATGTCCAGGGCATTTTGGGCAGTCCATTTTCCGGTGCCTTTTTGCTCAGCCTCATCTAGAATTAAGTCAACCAGCGGTTGACCGGTTTCCTCATCCACCTTTGCCAGCACTTTGGCGGTAATTTCAATCAGGAAGGATCTTAATTCACCCTTATTCCACTCACTGAAAATCTCGCTTAATTGAGCCGCGCTCAGCCCCAGCGCCCGCCGGAGCACCTCGTAGGCTTCGGCAATCAACTGCATATCGCCGTATTCGATGCCGTTGTGAACCATCTTAACATAATGGCCTGCACCCCGCGGACCGATATAACTCACACAAGCTGCGCCGTCCTCGGCTTTGGCGGCAACCACCGTCAGCATGGGTTGCAACACCTGCCAGGCAATTTGGGAACCGCCCGGCATGAGACTTGGTCCCCACAATGCCCCTTCTTCTCCACCCGAAACGCCCATGCCGATAAAGTGAATCCCTTTTTCAGCCAAATACTGACTGCGCCGGTCGCTATCCATAAAAAACGAATTACCGCCGTCAATAAGAATATCTCCGGCATCCAAATAGGGTAATACATCCTCAATCGCTTGATCTATCGTCTTTCCAGCCGGCAGCATCAGTAATAAGCGGCGCGGTTTTTCCAACATCAGCGCCAGTTCGCGTAGACTGGTCGCACCCAGCGGTTGAACTCCGTCTGCAGGTTGTTCCACAAACAAACGCACTTTTTCCGGCGAACGGTTGAAAACCGCTACGCGAAAACCGTTGCGTTGAAAATTGCGTCCCAAATTAAAGCCCATGACCCCTAATCCGTAGATGCCAATTTCTGCCTGTTTCATGCGTATTGCTCCTCTGCTTTGTCTTGAATTTCAAGGCGGATACGCTCCGCCATGCGGCGCGCCTGTTCTTGGGCAATTCCCAGGTAAGTATCCACCTGCATTAATCGTCGAACCCCCTCAACGCCGAGAACGCCCCCAATTTGCTCATCTTTACACAATAAATCCGCCAGCGGATTTTCCTGGCCGCTTTGGACGGCCTGCCAGGCAGCCAGCGAGTGGCCGCGCAGGCGTTCGTGCATCGCCTGCCGGTCGGCGCCCGTCTTGACCAGCGCCATCAGCACCCTTTCGGTGGCAGCAAACGGCGCATATTGTTGTAAATTGCGCTGAATGGCTGCCACATGCAACTGCAGCCCTTTCAAGATGCGCCGGGTTGTGAGCAACATCTCTTCTGTGATCAAAAAACCTTCCGGCAGCAGCGATCGGCGGTCGGCCGAATCATCGAGCGTGCGCTCCAGCAGCGAAAAAGCCGCATTTCCCCAGGCCACCCCCGGCAGATTCGCCAATAGCCGCGCCAGCGAGTTGATTTTTTCCGCCATTACAGGATTGCGCTTAAACGGCATTGCCGAAGAACCCACTTGCTGATGGGCAAACGGCTCCTGCCACTCCCCTAACGGCGGAGACTGCAAAAAACGCAAATCGAAAGCGAATTTATTCAACACAGCCCCAACGGCGGCCAATTCACTGATCAAATGGTATTCCTGTAAACGCGGCGCAACCTGCGAAGTGACCGGATAAAAAGCCAGATTCAACTTTCGGCTCAGCGCTTCCTCAAAGGTTTGCAGGTTTTCGCGGCCGATCAAATCGGCGTAGGCAGCCGCTGTCCCGACCGCCCCTTTAAAGCCCTTGCCCCGTAGTTCTCCCTTCACCCGGCGCAGCGCTTGCCACTCTGTCAGCAGGTCTTGGGCATAAAAAGCCAACCGGTAACCTAGGGTAATTGGCTCGGCGGGCTGCAAGTGGGTAAAGCCCATGACCGGCACATCCGCAGTTTGCTCAACCCACCCGGCAAAGAGAGATAATACCTCCTGTAAACGCTGCAGGATCAAATCCAGACCGGCCCGCAGGCGTAATACCTCGGCATTATCTTCAATATCCATCGAAGTAGCGCCGAGATGAAGCGCTCCCCCGCCCAGCGGTGATTGCTCCGCATAGGTTTTCAACTCCGCCATCAGATCATGATGAATTTCGGCTTCTATCGCCAGCGCCCGTTCCAGATCAACTTTTTCCACATTACGGCGCAGGTCGCTGCATTGATCCTGGCGGACCAGACCGAATTGCGCTTGGGTTTCTGCCAGCGCCAGCCAAATTTGCCGCCACAAACGGCGCTTTTCCCCCTCGCTCCAGATACGCCGCATTTCTGGCGAACCGTACCGCCAGCTGAACGGTGATTGATACACATCCCAATCGCTCATTGTCCTGATTCTACTACGAACTGCCGCAAAAACGCTCCTGCCGCCTCAATGTTATAATTTTCTCACCAAACCCTAGAAGCCGAAAGGTGATTTTTCATGGCAACATCTGCAACGATTGTTCTGCTGGGCAAAATTGGTCAATTGGGATGGGAACTGCACCGTGACTTGCAACCGTTGGGCCGGGTGGTTGCGCTGGATTTTCCGCAAATTGACTTCAGCCGCCCGGATGAACTGCTCTCGATGGTGGAGTCCTTGCAGCCTGCTTTGATTGTGAATGCTGTCGCCTACACCAACGTGGACAAAGCCGAAAGCGAGCCCGAATTATGCGATCAAATCAACTCTCGAACGGTGGAACGGCTGGCTCAACAAGCCGCCCGCTTGCGCTGCGGTTTGATTCATATCTCGACTGATTATGTTTTCGACGGCTTTCAATCTCGTCCATATACCGAAGAAGACCCGACTCATCCGCTGAACCGCTACGGAAGTTCCAAACTGGCCGGCGAGCAAGCCGTGCTTGCCCATGCGCCCGCCTGCTGGGTGCTGCGCACAGCCTGGTTGTACAGCCGCCGCGCCAATGATTTTGTACAACGGGTGCTGACCTGGAGCCGCCAACAGGAAACCCTGAAAATTGTGGACGATCAGGTCGGATCACCGACCTGGGCAAGGCTGCTTTCTCAGATGATCAGCCTTGCGCTGGCTCAAGCCAAAGGGGAGTATTTTAACTACATCCGCGATACTCGCGGCGTCTATCACCTGGCCGGTGATGGCGCTGCCAGCCGCTTGGAGTGGGTTCAAAAAATTCTTGAATTGGACCCGGCCCGGCAGGAACAAAAAACTCGACAGGTGCTGCCCGCAAAGACTGCCGAGTTTCCCACTCCGGCGCAACGCCCCCTCTTTACCGCCCTGGATTGCGGCAAGTTTGAGCGGGTCTTCGGACTGCGCTTGCCGCCCTGGGATCAGGCGCTTGCGCTGGCAATGGAAAAATAAGCCGTTATTTGAGCAAGGTTTCCAACCGCGACCGGTAAGCGCTGTTGCCCAATTCATCCAGCAGCCGGCGCAGCTGCTCGCGGTCAATAAAGCCCATTCGGTAAGCGATTTCCTCCGGACTGGAAATCATCATTCCCTGCCTCTCTTCGACCGTCTGGATAAAAGCAGCCGCCTGGAGCAGAGATTCGTGCGTGCCGGCATCCAGCCAGGCGACCCCACGACCGAGTTCCTGCACATACAATTTACCTAAACGCATATAGGTCAAATTCACATCCGTAATTTCCAGTTCGCCGCGCGGGGATGGTTTGAGATCCGCCGCAATCTGGACAACCTGATTATCGTAAAAGTACATGCCCGGTACGGCATAATTCGAGCGCGGGTTAGCCGGTTTCTCCTCTAAACTGAGCGCTTTGCCCTCGGCATCAAATTCGATCACGCCGTAACGCCACGGATCCTGCACAGGATAGGCAAAAATGGCCGCGCCTCCGCCGTTGCTCACCCGGGCTGCCATGGAACGCAACACTGCCGGCAATCCATGACCGAAAAAGATGTTATCCCCCAGAATCAAACAAACCGGGTCGCTGCCGACAAAATCCCGTCCAACTCGAAAAGCATCCGCCAGCCCGCGTGGTTGATCCTGCTCGGCGTAACTGAATTTCATCCCCCATTGACTGCCGTCTCGCAGCAGCCGTTGGAAGGACGGTAAGTCCTCCGGGGTGCTGATCACCAACACCTCACGGATTCCTGCCAGCATCAACATCGAAAGAGGGTAGTAGATCATCGGCTTATCGTAAACCGGCAGGAGCTGCTTGCTGGTCACAATCGTTAACGGATGAAGGCGGGTTCCTTTTCCTCCGGCAAGAATAATTCCTTTCATTTTGCTTCTCCTCGTGCAGCGTAATTTTTCATCAGCCACGCCTGATATTCCTGCTGTTGACGAATGGCGGCTACCCACTCGCCGTTTTCCAGATACCACGACACCGCCTGGCGCAAACCGCTGGAAAGTTCAAAGCGCGGCTTCCAACCCAGTTCGCGCTCAATTTTGCGGATGTCCATAGCATAGCGCCGGTCGTGACCGGGACGGTCGGTCACATGTTGTTTCAACTGAAAATGCGGACGATAGGGAGATTCGGGACGCAGCTCATCGAGTATGGCGCAAATGTGCTGGATGATTTCGAGATTGGTGGGCTGGTTATTCCCACCGATATTATACGTTTCGCCGGGCTTTCCGTCTTCTAAAATGCGGTAAATTGCTTCGCAGTGATCCTGCACATGCAGCCAGTCGCGAATTTGTTTGCCATCCCCGTACACCGGCAGGGGTTTGCCTTCCAGCGCATTGAGAATCATCAGCGGAATTAACTTTTCCGGGAACTGGCGCGGGCCGTAATTGTTGGAGCAGTTGGAAATGGTTACCGGCAGTCCGTAGGTATGATAATAAGCCCGTACCAGATGATCGCTGGCTGCTTTAGAGGCTGAATAGGGCGAATTTGGCGCGTAGGGCGTATCCTCGCGGAAGGGTGGATCTTCTGGATGGAGCGATCCAAACACTTCGTCGGTTGAAACATGATGGAAGCGTACCGGCCGGGTTTGAGCAAAGTTTTCCTTCAACCAGTACTGACGGCAGGCTTCCAGCAAGGTATAGGTGCCGATGATGTTGGTTTGAACGAACTGACCGGGGCCGTGAATTGAGCGGTCCACATGCGATTCGGCTGCAAAGTGCACCACTGTGTCAATCTCGTGGTCGTGCAGCAGACGGTCTACCAGCGGACGATCGCAAATATCCCCCTGCACAAACACATGCCGGCTTTCATCCGGCAATCCTTTGAGGTTTTCCAGGCTGCCGGCATAGGTCAGGGCATCCAAATTGATCACTCGGACAGATGGATTGAGCCCTAAAATATAATGGACAAAATTGGAACCGATAAAACCTGCCCCGCCCGTAATCAGGATATTTTGCATCATTCCTCCATAAAATCAGGGATAGGTTTCAGCCTGCGCCAGGGGCAAGCCGGCGCGGTCTTTCTCAGAGATGAGCAATTCTAACCCGTCCAGGAGCGGCCATTCAATTCCTACCGCCGGGTCGTTCCACAAAAGAGTACGCTCCCACTGCGGGGCGTAAAAATCGCTGGCTTTATACACCACTTCCGCCCATTCGCTCAGCACATAAAAGCCATGGGCGAATCCGGGTGGCACCCACAACTGACGCTTATTTTCGGCGGAGAGAATCTCCCCCACCCATTGACCAAAAGTCGGCGAACTGCGGCGTAAATCCACCGCCACATCGAAGATCTCGCCCGCAATCACCCGCACCAGTTTCCCCTGGGGCTGGCGAATCTGGTAATGCAAGCCGCGCAGGGTTGCACGCCTTGAGCCGGAGTGATTATCCTGCACAAACTGAGCGGCAATCCCATGCTCGGCAAACACTTTTTGCTGGTAGGTTTCCATGAAGAAACCGCGCTGGTCGCCAAACAGACGCGGTTCAATCAGCACAACATCTGGAATGCAGCAGGGGGTGAATTTCATTCTCCTTATTTTACTTGATCGCAGCGAGCATGAGAATATTCTTTGAAAAGATTAAGGATAGGTGGCAATTAACTTCACAATTCTCAAACTTTTCTAAAAATTATTCGTTGATAAACCTGATAAAATTATTTAACAATTACTTAACTCCTCTTCACAATAATCATCGAGTTAGCGGGGGAAAAGTTGGAGTAGCGGGAGGAATTTGACGATGTTTATATCCAAAAATCACCACAAAAAAAGACCTTTGCTTCTTACAATCTTGACCTTGATACTTCTGGGTATGCTTTTCCAGAATCCCTCTCCCGGTTATGCTGACCCGGTCAACTATGCCCTGGAATTTGACGGATGGTCGAATTATGTGGCCACGAAAAAAGAGTGGATCATTTTCGGTGATTCAAGTTGGCAGTCCACAAAGAGCATCAGTGTTTGGGTCAAACCGCTCGCACCCTCTCCGGTCTGTACCGGCCCGGATCCCGGCAGCTGTCAATTGATTGTAGGCGACCGTCCGCGCTTTTGGGGCATCTATCGAGGTATCCTTAACGGCGAGGACCGTATTTGGGTTTGGAATTTTGATAAAAGTCCTACCAGCGGCTTTGACTCAATTCCAATCATTTATGAAAATGGCGAATGGATTCACATTACACTGGTTCATCACAACAACCGGTTAGATGCTTATCGCTTTGGGTTTTTAGCCGGTAGCCGTGAGAGCGGAATGAGCCTTGGCGCTGACGGCGGACCTGCCGAACAGACTGTTCTGCACATCGGCGGCGGTTTTACCCCACCGGATCGAAAATATCTCTTCAAAGGGCTGATTGATGAGGTGCGGGTTTACAACCGGCCATTATCCGGTGAAGAAATCCGAGCCGATATTTACAATGAATTATCCCCTCCTTTTGAGCCTGCCCTGATGGCCTACTACAAAATGAGCAATGGCAGCGGCCTGGTGTTAACCGATGACAGCGGCAATGGCAACAACGGGACCTTAGTTCACATTGAAGGACAAAACCCGCCGGGTAATTATCCGCTCTGGGTACTGTCTAATTTATTTGGCAGCGGCCCGACCCCAACTTTGCCCCCCACCTTTACCGTGACCGCAACCTTCACCAACACGCCATCTCCCAGTTCAACATCCACCCGTCTGCCGCCCGGTTTTACACCCCAGCCCAGCCTCACCCCCACCCGCACCCTCGATCCCAACATGAACAATTTCTTGTTTCTCCCGATGGTCAGAAAATAATTCTGAATAAGGTCTCGCGATGACCGCCCGTCCTTACTTGACGGGCGGTATGTTTATGGCTATGCTTAAGCCGGTAAAACCAAACATGAAGAAAATACACCCTAACCATATTTTTCTATTCCTCTGGTCAGGCACGATTGTGATTCTGTTCATAAGCGCGGGCTGCAATCTACCCAAACCCGGTCAAGCGCTCACCCCTACCGGCGATTTTGCCGGCACCTCCGCGGCCCAAACCGTCTCGGCGCTCACCACCCAATTTGCCCAGATGATCACCTCCACGCCGCCCCCTGCCGCACAAACCAGCGCGCAACCCCAATCCTTACCAACGCTCACCCCTGCTGAAGGCGTCAAACCCTGCGAAAGGGCTGAATTTGTCAGCGATGTTACCGTACCCGATGGAAGCGAGTTTTCCCCGGGGCAAACCTTCATTAAAACCTGGCGGTTGAAAAACACCGGTTCCTGCACCTGGACCACCAGTTACCGGATTGTGTTTGAATCCGGAAATGTGCTGGGCGCTCCCCCCAGTTTCAACCTGCCGGTGAATGTGCCGCCGGATGGATTGGTGGACATTTCGGTCAACATGAAAGCCCCCGACCAGCCGCGCGATTATGAAAGTTACTGGAAATTGCAAAATCCCCAGGGAGTGATTTTTGGTCTGGGCAGCGGCGGCGATAAGGCCTTTTGGGTGAAGATTCGAGTAATAGAAGCCGGTCAGCAACCATAAAAAAATTCTAATAACGGATATTTTATTTCCTCACCATCGGTAAGTAAATAAAACGTTGAGCCGGCGGTACATTATCTAACGCAGTTGAATAAACCCATAAAGGCGGCGTCCCATTGCCGGGCACAATATTCGTCCCGTCCATTAATTGACCATCTTTCCCGTTGCCGCTGTCATCCAGAACGACCAGGCCGCTGCCATTCGACATTTTGTAATAAGCGACCAATCCGCTTTCACCGCCAGTGAGCTCATTCATCATCGTATCCTGTATTTCCTGCTGGCTCAATGCGGTTGAGTAAATCCGCACCTCATCAATCTCACCCTGGAATCCCCAAAAACTATGATTCTGATTCTGGCTGTCGGCTTTGATCATCCCGCCGAAGAGCAGGATGGGTTGGGCCGGCGGCTGTGCCGTGCCAATGCAGTTAACCGAGCCAACCAGATAACCGTTTTTATAAGCCGAAAGATAGCCGTTACCATGCACCAGGGCGATGTGCATCCATTCATTCAGGGTATAACCAAACTGAATCTGGCGAATAGGGGAATAAGGAGGATATGTGGAGGGATTAGCCGGATCAAAACAAGCCATCCACACCCAGATTTGAGTCGGCCCGCGGCTGATCCCCCACCAACGCGCAAAATCGCCAAAAATATTATCGCACTGCGCCGGTTCAATCCGCGGAACACCGTTGATGACCGAACAGTCCGCCACACCTTCCGGTTTAACCCATAAACTCACCGTTTTCGTATAAACCCAGCCATCATTGGGGAACATGGACACGGTACTGCCCAGGTTGACCATATCATCTCTGCCATCGAAAGAGAGGGCAAACCCCGCCAGCCCATCGGCTCGAACGGCTTGATTGGGCGCGGATCCAAATATCATTAGCACCAGAATTAATCCGGTAAACAAAAAACGAAAACGCGAGGAACGGAACACGTCTTTCACCCTGACAGTCCTTTTATAAAAGTTAACCGAAACCTATCCTTCGATGAAACGGGTGGATTTCCCCCTGTTCAGCCGCTGTACAGAAGTTCACCCGCTACAACCTGAGTTCAACCCCGCCTGTCGAGATTTGGAAATCAGACAATTTAAGAGTGGAATCTCAAAGTCTTTGCCAAATTATTAATAATATCTATCAAATTAATTGAAATTATAATACCTGAAAAAAGGCGGCTTGTTCTTTATAAATTTTTTATAGTTTCAGGCGGATTAATTTTTCTTCCTTCCATGCAGCCATCCCCAAACAGCGCCGATGCCCACCAACGCCGCCAGCAGAATCATACCGGCTTCCAAAGAAGAAGAATTCTCCATCGGGTTTCTTTCTTTTCCGGCCTCGGTGGGAGCAAAAGAAGTAACCGGCGGAACATAGGGATTGAGCAGTATTGCGCGGGTTATTTCAGGAGAGATTTGGGGCGTAATGGAGGGGGTCGTCATCCTCACGGGCGATGAAGTGTGGATTTCCACTTCCGCCTTCGCTGATAACAAAAACCAATCGCGTGTGAGCGTATCTGCGCTGAAAAATTCCCATAACTGTTGGGCGATCTTTTCAGCCCCCGCAGGCGAGGGATGGGTACAATCGTTGGTTAAATCGCTTCCCGTCCACAGGAAACCATCTTCTCTGGGATTCTCCCCATCAGCCCATAAATAAGGCCCCCATGAAAGATGGGCTGCTCTCACCTTACCTTGCTTTGGGTCAAAATTCAATTCAGAATCGCCTTCTATTTGCTTCTCAATCAACCACTTTACCGCAAAACCGGTTTCATACGCCAGCGGTTCCGGGCTTAAACCGCGCCAGTAGGTGTAGGAACGCGTCCGGCTGGAAAGAAACACCAATTTTAGATTGGGAAACTGGTCGTTCAAATGCTGAACAATCGCCTGCAAGTCTGCCTGCAAGGCCAATGCCTTCTGCGGAAAATCTCCCCCACCGGTGTTGGTCAGCTTAACCCATGCCACCTGCACCTGTTGGGGGGAAAATCCGTAACCGGTAATTCTCCTGTCCAATTCCTGCCAGGCAATTCCTTTGGGATTAGCCCAGCGTTCAGCAACCTGGTTGGGTAATGCCCCATTCAACAACACCACCCGCGGGTTGAGTTCCACCTTTTGTTGAGCCAGCCGCGTAAAAGCCCCAAACTCGGTTGCTGTATTCGACATACCAATCGAAATGACCAAAATTCGTCCGTTTTCTTTGTCTACTTGCCCGTCCTTTGTCAGAGGTTGAATCTGGCGGGATAATTCCAAACCGGCGGCTTCGTGTCGTGCCGGGCGGCTGTTGCTTCCATTGGGATAAAGCCCTCCGGTAAAACCGGTTGACCTTCCGTCCATTCGCCTATATTCCGTGTTTCCCAGTTCGGTCAAAGGCGCTGCTACCGGCTGAAACGGCATGGAACAGAAATCCGACGGCTCGGGTGTTTGTCCATTCACCGGTTGAACCATCCGCACCAGCAAGTTAAAAAAAACAATGCCCAAAAGCAAAGAAGAAATGGAAAACGGTTGTTTCTTGAATTGCACATCCACCATCCGTTGAGAGGCTCACTCCCGTTTGAAAGAATGAAACGGGAGTGAGCCGATTAACCCCTAACCAATTCCGTTTGAGAGTTCAAACCTTATGGCAGGGGGGTAATCCGCCCCTGCCCGCCTTCAGGATATTGGGTTGCTGTGATCACACCACCCAAACCGGATTGAATGTAATTCCGAAGGGATTGCTGATAAGTTACACCGACGGTTGTAAAGGCAGCCCCCCGGAAAGGATACTGATCGCCGCCCCGCGCCAGAAAATCAATTGTCGCAACCGTCAAATCCGGCCCTGGGATGACGCTGCCATCTCCGACAATCTGAGTGCCATCATCCAGGAATACATCCCTGACTCTCGAACCAACTGTGAGGACATTCCCGTTTGCATCCAGTGTTTGAGCGGTGCCGGCCGGATCCCAGACAAAACGAAAACCGGAAATTTGGGCGAAGCGGCCATCCCCAAATTCAACCCGCGAAACGGCATTTTCCAGTATCTGTTTGAACTGATCTCTGGAAATGCCTTCCACAATTGAAACGAAGTTAGGGAATGGCAGAATCGAGAAAGTGGTCAATTCGGTGATATCGCCAGCTGGAATAACGGAAGCATTGCGGATACCCCCGCCATTTTGGAGAGCTACCTGGGGCACACTCACCCCGTACAAACCGGCCAGTTGAGCAGCCTGCCAGCGTAATGCGTCGGCGGTCAAATTACCCAGATTGGTTTCCCGGCTGCGAATGTTGGTTCTTGTGCCATCTAATGCCACTTCACTTATCCCAATCACATTCATACTCATTTCATTGAGCGCCTCAATTAATGGCTCAACCACCCGCGTTTGCACTTCGGGATTGGGTGGAACCGCATCCGGCTGACTGCCTCCGGCAACCCGTACCGGCCCGCTCTGAGACTCATCAATCAAGACCAGATTTCCGGCTTTGTCGAAACCCGCCACCAGACGTCCCACGTAGGCATAACTGCCTGCGGTGGTTACTACTGGCACTTGAACGCCATTTGAATCGGTTGCCCACAAGGGGTAGGAACCAAAAATACGGGTTTCGTCACCCGGCACCAGTAATTGCCCGGGATTAGCCAGCACCTCATCACCGCCGCCAGCGATGATGATGTCAACTCCTGAAAGGTACGGCACCATCGAAAGATCTTCGGTAATGCTTTGGAGGTGGCTGATCAGGATGATTTTGTTGATTTTCATCGCTTCCAGGCGGCGTACTTCTGCCAGAATCGCTTCAACCACCATATCATTGACTCGAACATTGCGCGGGCTGGAGATGTAAGGAAGCATCGGCGTAGTCGCCCCAATAATACCAACCCGTCCTGCCGGGGTTTTTACGGTGGTGCTGGCTGCAATCCTTTTCTGATTTTTCAATTCCTGCAGGCGCGGTTCAGCCGAAAAATCCAGATTGACGCTAAGGAAAGGCGGTTTTGAAACCGAAAAACCTTGAATAAAGTCCGCCAGAACATCCGGGCCGAAATCGAAATCGTGATTTCCCAGCGCAATTGCATCGTATCCGATCAGGTCCATGGCGATACTATCGTAAAATGGCACGCCCTTTTCAAGGCTGGCATTGAATTCCGGACCGGCTAAAAAGTTATCACCCGAGGAGACCATCACCATACTACGGGGAGCAGAGGGAAACGGCGGCTTTCCGTGGACCGCGTCCCACTTCAATCTATCTACCAAAGTTTTGAATCGAGCCGCTCCGCCAAAATCTTCTAACCCCCTGCCAAGGTTGATTAAGTCCGACTCACCGTCATTGTTGTGTAAAACAGTTAGCCAAAAGGCAACTTTTGGCTGACTGGCCTGGACGATAGAGTTGGGTAAAAGACCAACCCCAAGGGAGAGGATTACCAGAAATGTCAAAATGTAAGAGGCTGTTTTTTTCATTTTTTCTCCAAATCTGATCAAATACCAGGAAAGGGACGATCACAAATTGCCCGACCGGCATAAATCAATACGGGTTTCTATCAATAACCGATCTCCTTTCGATATAATCATTTACTTATAAAGTTTATTATATCAATATTTATTGGCTCATCATGAAAATTTTTTTAACACACTGGGATACTCACCTTTTGGAGAGGACGAAACTGGCCATTGACCGTTATAATGAACGTGTGCAACTCGGTGTACAAGCCGTCCTCTGGGACGGGAAGTTTCTTCGGTGACAGAGTTTTTCTGAAGGCAGGAATGAATGAACCCCTTGAAATCTGCCACGCGCGTTGCTCTGGCTTCTGATCAGGCAATTTATCGCAAAGGTCTCTCCTCTTTGATCATGAGCATCAAGAACTTTCAACTGGTCGGTGAGGCTCAGAGCGTAGTCGAAATTGTTGAATTGTGCAAATTGACTGAGCCAACCCTGGTTCTGCTGGACTTCAAAAGCTCAGCCGAGCAGGCTCACTATTTGGTTAACGAAATTCACTCCCTCTGGCCCACCATGAAAATTGTGCTGTTGCTCGAATGCCCCGAAGAAACCTTACCCCTTGAAGAATTCGGCAGCGTCCCTCTCTACTTGTTTTCCCGCGATGTCAGCGAAGAAGAATTTAAAGCGGCCTTGCTTCAGGTGGAGCGCGATCCTTCCCCTTCGCCCGAAAAGGAAGAAATGCCGCATCCGGTTTTCAATCATTCCAACCTCTCCCCCTTGGAGAAAGACCTGGCGGATGCCTTCACGCTTCCTCGATCTGCCGCAGCCGAAAAAGAGGAATTTACCAACCGTGAACTGGCTATGGCCGGTAAAATTCAGGCCGATATCCTCCCAGAAGAAGCCCCCCGCCTGAACGGCTGGGAAATTGTTACGGCCTTACAACCCGCCAGAGAGACCTCCGGCGACTTTTATGACTTCATCCCGCTTTCCAATCACAAAATGGGGTTTGTGGTGGCGGATGTTTCGGATAAGGGGATGGGGGCGGCCCTGTTCATGGCGTTGAGCAGCACGCTTTTTCGCACTTACGCGGTGCGTTTTCCAACCCTGCCCGCCATTACCATGAGCGCCGTCAGTGAGCGCATTCTCTCGGATACGCGCGGCAACATGTTTGTGACGGCTTTCTTTGGCATCCTCGAACCGCTGACCGGCAGGTTGACCTATGCCAACGCCGGCCACCCGCCGGGTTACCTCATCAGCCTATCGGGCAAGGGAAAGATCTCCCTGGGCGAACTAAAGACAACCGGCATGGCATTAGGGGTCTCTGAGCAGGCGCGTTGGACACAAAAAACCGTGCGAGTGTCTCCCGGCGATTTGCTCATCCTCTATACCGATGGGATCACCGAAGCGCAAAATGAAAATAGCGAATTCTTTGGCGAGGACCGCCTTTTAGATGTGGCTCTGGCTTACGCCGGTCATCCGGCTGCGGAGGTTCACACGGCAATCTTGAACGAAGTCCACCGCTTTGTCGGCAATGCCCGCCGCTCAGACGACATTGCCCTGATTGTGGTACGCCGGCAATAAAGTTTTCGGCAAAGGATTAAGCAGCTTTTCCGGCGGTTCTGGCGCGTTCCAAAACCCGCAGGGCAGCCTTGATGACCGGAGCATCCACCATTTTGCCATCCAGCGCAAAAGCGCCTTTACCCGCCTGCTGATAGGCTTGAGCAGCTTCAATGATCCGCCTTGCAGATTGGATCGCTTCTTCCGAGGGAGTAAAGGCTTCCTGCACAGGTTGAACCTGATTGGGATGAATGATTTGCTTACCTGTGAATCCCAGCGCCGCTCCGGCTTGCGCCTCCTGCCGCAGCCCTTCCAGATCTTTCAGGTCTAACCAGACCATATCCATCGCCTGCAAATTGAATGCCGCGGCATGGATCACTACTGCGCTGCGGGCATACAACAATTCAAGAGCATCCCGGCTGCGGACAGCCCCAATACTTCCCGCAAAATCTTCCGCTCCGAAAATCAAGCCTTGCAAACGCAGGTCTGCCGTGCAGATTTCCCGCAAATTCAAGACTGCCTGAGGGGTTTCAATCAACACCAGCAATCCAATCGAACCGCTTTTCCAACCGTTGGCTTGCTCGGCAGCAGCAATCTCCCGGCAAACCCACTGCACCTCATCTGCCCCCTCAACCTTTGGCAGAACAATTCCATCCGGCTGAGCCGCAAGTACAGCCCGCAAATCCTCTTCCGCCAACCCTGACCCTAAAGGGTTAATCCGTACCAGCCGCTCCGAACGGCCAAAATGGACCGTTCGCAGGGCAGCGGCAATGTTTTCGCGCGCCACTGACTTGCGGTTAACCGCCACCCCATCCTCAATATCCAGACAGATGCTATCCACATTTAAACCGGCCGCTTTGTGGATTTTCCGTTCGTCATCGGCAGGCACATACAACATGGCTCTTCTGGCGGGCATACTTCCTCCTCATTTCTGGTGTTTGTTACCGGTTAGATTTCCGCCACCAGTTTACCAGAAAAGGCAAGACAATTTTTTCCTGAATTCCCCAAACTTAAGTGAAGATCAGCCCTTACCCGTAACGATAGAGAATGCCAAAACCCCCGCGTGGAAATTCCCAATGCAGCGCTTGGGGCGGGCAGGCAACCGTACAGGTGCCGCACTCCAAACAGCCGGCCCAATCCGCAACAATTTTGCCGTTCTGCTCGCTGTAAACATCGGCAGGGCACACAAACAGACACGCCCGAATCTTGCACTCCGCTTCGCATACCTCGTTGTTCACAACGATATGCGGATGTCCATCATCCAGTTCATACTTGTTCAGGGCAAGTCTTTCGTTAACCGATAAGCGATTCATAAAGATCGGCCTCCATCCCAAAGGTCTTTGAACAAATCCAGTAAACGAACCTTGTTACGCCGAACTGCCTCACGGGCAATGCGGCTTAACGGTTGATGAGGACGCGCATCCTGTTGGTAAATCTGGCGGAATAGATCACTCATCACTTGCGGATAGACGGTATACAACCGATCGTTTTGCATAAAATGCGGCGCACGGAAAAAAGTCTTCAAATCCGCCATCACAAAACTTTCTTCCAGTTTCTGGTGATAAAGCGCCAGACTATCTGCGCTGAAATCTTTGTTCTGATGGGCTTTCACCACCGTTTCGGCTGCCGCAATTGCCGAGCCGATTGCCAGATCCATGCCGCGCACCCAAAATCCGTTGTTAATCGTCAGGCCGGCAGCATCGCCAATCACCACCATCCCATCCGTAAATAAGCGCGGCATCATCTCCAACCCGGCCTCCGGCACCAAGTGCGCCCCATATTCCACCACTTTGCCCCCTTTTATCAGGGAGGCGACCCACGGATGATTCAAAAATTGGTCAAATATTTCGCCGACTTTTTTCTGGCGTTGCACTAAATCCGCCAGTTGAATGACCAGCCCGATGGAAAGGCTCTCCCGGTTGGTATAAAGAAAGCCGCCGCCGGCGATTCCTTGGGTGGCAGAACCCACAATGGTATAGGCGCTGCCCTCATTTCCTTCTAATCGAAAGCGGTTTTCAACAACCTCTTGGGGCAGGGCAATGACTTCTTTTATGCCAACCGCAACATGCGCTTCAGCAATTTTTTGTTGTAAACCTGCTTCCTGTGCCAGAAAAGAGTTTGCGCCATCGGCAGCGATGATCACATCCGCAACCATTTCTTCCTGACCGGCCGCAATCCCAATAATCCGATTCCCTTCCCGTAAAACTCGTTCCACTTTGATACCCGGTATGAGGATTGCCCCGGCCGCTTCGGCTTGATCCCCTAACCAGCGGTCAAATTTAGAGCGCAACACACTCATAGCGTTGTAAGGCGTTTGACTGAATGAGCGGGTTTTGTAATCCAGACTGACAGAGTCCGTCTCGGTGAGAAACGTGACAACATTATGGGTGATAAACCGCTCAACCGGCGCATCTTCCCAAAAACTGGGGATGATCTGGTGAAGAACTTGCCCGTACAACACCCCCCCGGAAAGATTTTTACTGCCCGGGTACGGGCCGCGCTCAATCAGGGCCACCTCCAGCCCCTGTTTGGCCAACAAGAGCGCAGCCGTGCAGCCCGCCACCCCTGCCCCTACCACAATCACATCCAGTTTGTCGGCGTTCATCAAGCGCCTTTCGTAGAGCGGATTGCCTGAATCAGGGCCGGCAACACTTCATATAAATCGGCCGCAATACCATAATCCGCCTGCTTGAAAATAGGCGCATCCGGGTCGCGATTGACCGCCACAATCACTTTGGCATCGGTGATACCCACCGTATGTTGAACCTGACCGGAAACACCCAAACCAATGTACAAATCAGACTTGATGTAAGCGCCAGAAATGCCAATATACCGTTCGCGCGGCAACCACCCCAATCCTTCCGAGAGAGGGCGGGTGCAGGCAATTTCTGCCCCCAATTCATCGGCCAGGTTCTCCGCCAATGCCAGATGCTCCTGGCGGGCAATTCCACGACCAAGGCAAATGACCCGTTTAGCGTCAGCCAGATTCACCGAAACCGGCGGAAGGTCTTTTCTTTCAAGTAGAACAGCCCTTTTTTCTGGAATGAGGAAGGGAAGGGTAATTACCTTTGGGGGGTTCGCATGTTGAACAACCTCAGCCGCAAATTGCCCCTTGGCAACGGTGATCAGCGCCGGCAAGCGCAATGGACGTTCAAGCCGTTCGGCGCCTCCGGCAAAAATCATATGACGCATCACCACCTTATTCTCGTGCTGCTCAAAAGATCGAACATCGGTGATTGCGCTGATATCCAAACGAGCAGCCAGCCGGCCGCAAATTAACCGTCCGCTGGTGGTTGCTCCGATCCATATGGACGATGGTTTGTGCTGTTGAACCAATTCCAACAAGGTCAAAAAAACATCCTCAAAAAGATAGCCGTCGGGTATCTGGTCTACCCAGTAAATCGAATCAACTCCATACGAGCCAACCTGATGGACATCCGTTTGATTCCCCACCACGACGGCCGCAATGCTCGAATAATCATCCCCGTTCAACCGACGCGCTGCGCTGGCCAGTTCTCCAATCAGGCTTATATCTTCGCTAATCAGGAAAATCCGTTGCTGACTGCTCATTGGCCGCCTCCTTAAAGCATGCCTTCTTTTTTCAGGGCGATCACCAGCGACCCAACCGCTTCCTCAACCGAACCGTTCAGGATCAGCCCCTTCCGGGCAGCGCGCGGGGGCGCCTGTACCGCCAGAATTTCAACCGAAGCCGATAAGTTTTCAACGCCCACATCAGCCAGCGACCATTCTACAACCGGCTTTTTGGAAGCCCGTAAAATCTCACGCATGGAGGCCAGGCGCGGTTCACAGATATCCGAGGTGACCGAGAGAGCCGCCGGCAACGGGACTTCAAACACTTGAATCTCCTGTTCAAGAACTCGCTGAACCAGCAGATTCCCTTCCTCAACCCATTGCACATCCCGAACGGCATTTAAACTGACCCACCCCAGCCGCTCGCCCACCTGCACACCGGTCTGCTGAAAGTACAGGTCAGCCGATCCCTCGCCAAAAAGAACGAGTTGCACATCTTCTATCTTGCCGATTGCGGCTGCCAGCACCCGCGCGGTTTCAGCAGTAGAAACATCCTGCAGGGCTTCATCCACTACCAGCACCAATTCCTCCGCACCGCGCGAGAGAATATCCTTTCTAACCTTGGATTGATTGATAGGGGGCGGGCCAATAGAGAGGGCAATCACCCTGCCGCCGTGCATTTCAGCCAGCCGCACGCCGGCTTCTAATGCCGGTAAATCAAAACCACCGATTTTCCATTCGGCGTGAGCAGCGCTCACCGAACCATCGTTGCCAATTTCCAAATCTTCTGGATCCGGCGAAATTTTGAGACAAACAACGATATTCATCGCAGCTCCATTCTTTTCATAAGTTTATCAACAAAGTAGTTATTCGTGAATCCGGTTTTTATCCAAAAAATTTATAAATCTATTAGAAAATGCGAATCGGCTGGCAATTGATTTTCGCCAGCCGAGGAAAAGACGAAGTCCACCGTATGAAAAGCGGATTA
Source organism: uncultured Bellilinea sp. (assembly GCA_938040735.1). Classification (GTDB taxonomy): domain Bacteria; phylum Chloroflexota; class Anaerolineae; order Anaerolineales; family Anaerolineaceae; genus Bellilinea. The sequence goes on along the minus strand of CALHYE010000001.1, from coordinate 33,976 downwards.
ATTTGTTCTTATGGAAGTAAATCGGCCAGTTCAGCCGGTGCAGCGCAAATGCCTACCAGGGTGCTGCCCGTATGCGCGCCAAGGATCGGGCCTACGGTAACCGGCGGCAGCCACTCACATTGCACCAGATTTTCCATCGCCTCGCGCAGCATTTCGATCCCCGTCGGGTTATGTGCATGAATTAACTGCAAGCGCAGTTTTTTTGACTGAGGATACATCTTAATGACTTCCTGAGCCATGCGCTGAATGGCTCGGCGGAAAGTGCGCTCCTGCGCCATAGTCACATAGCGCCCATCCTCCTTTGATACCGAGATGACCGGCCGGATGTTCAACAGCGATGCCAACAACCCCTTCAGGTGACTGATCCGCCCGCCATGAATTAAGTATTTCAACGTGTCCAACGTAAAAAAGCCGGTTGTCATCCTGCGCACTTTTTCCATCAGTTCAAGCGTGCTGTTCAAATCCCAACCCGCCTTAAGCGCTCGACCCGCTGCCTCGACCTGCCAGCCTTCTGGAGCAGAAAGGGTCATCGTATCCCAAATCGTAATCTGAGCCTCCGGCACCATTTCGGCTGCCACCCGTGCCGAGTTCAACGTCCCGCTCAGGCCAGAAGATATGTGGATGGAAAGGATTTGAGGATCATCCTGAGCCAAACGGCGGTACAATTCCACAAAATCCCCTGTGCCCGGCTGAGAAGTGGTCGGATACGCGCCTGTTTCGTCCAGCAAGCGGTAAAATTCCTCCGAAGTGAGATCTTCTCCACTGGAATAGGTTTTCCCGTCAAGAGTTAACTTCATTGGAATGGAGTGGATAGGCGGTAATTCCTGAAGTTGTTGAGTGGAAAGATCACACCCCCGATCGGTTACAATTTGCATGGAAAACACCCTCCCCGTAAAAAATTTGAGCAATTTTTATAATATCATCACCTTCTATCCAGCAAAATACTCTCTGGCAAAATATGACCGAAAATAGGAAACAGGTCAGCCGCAATTCCTATTTTTCAGCCAAGCCGCGGGCTTATCCGTCACCCATATCGGCCACATAATCCCCCACAATTGCCTCAAAATAAGTTCTCAGCGGACGGAAATATTGCTCCTCCCACCACTGGAGCAGGCTTTTACCCCATTCCAAAGGCACACCTTGATGAAGAAGGCGAACTTCACAACCGGTACAGGTAGGTTGAAGCATCAGTGAGATTCGTGAATCCTCTTCCAGCGGTAAACCTTCAATCTGCCAGGTTTGTTCTATTAAAGAGTGCGGTACAAGACGGATGAGGCGGCTTTTCACCGTTCCGTTCATGACAATAAAGGTTCCTCCCGTTTCGGGTTGGATTGCCGCCGGTTGACCACTGAAACGGCTATGTTCATAACTATCAAGCCAGGCGCGGTAAACCCTTTCCGGGTAGACCGGTATTTCCACCGTAAATTGAATGGTTGATTTCAGACTCATTGCGTTTGAGGATTATATAAATTATTTTGATAAATTATATCATCTATCGCCAAGTGGGAACAAAATGGATGACGCCAGCGTCCTATATTCAATGATAAAAAAGGAGGTTACGATGTTCAGATTACTCTTGCTAAGCGTTGGAATGATGTTCATTCTCAGCGCGTGTGCCACCCCGGTTGAGGCAGACCCCAACGCGCCGGTGACCAATCCAACCGAAGGCGCTGCTGAAACACCCGCGCAAGTCAACCCCTACCAGCCGCTGGAAAGCGATGCAGCCTTACAGCGCGGCGAAGTGTTCATTGACTCAACCGACCTGTTGATTTTGGAAAGTTACCCGGTTCAAATTAATCTGGTTTTACAGGGCAACCTGCCAACCCCTTGCCACCAGCTTCGGATTGTAGCCAATCAGCCTGACGAAAATAACCGCATTCTTGTGGAAGTCTATTCTGTGGCTGACCCTGAGACGGTTTGTATTCAAATCCTGGAAGCCTTTGAAGTGACCTATCGTCTGGGATCATTCCCCAGCGGAAGTTACACCGTGCTGGTCAATGGTGAAGAAATCGGCAAGTTCGACGCTTGAACCATTGAACCAAATCTTCACAAAACCCCCTGCATAGAAAAATCAGGGGGTTTTCCTCTTAAAAAATTTTAGATGCAGGGTTTTGGCTTAACTTTTTTTCACAAATGCGATAGAATTATTCGGGCAGGTCGTGGAATCGCGAAACAGCGAATGCCCCACGCCTGCTTTTTTGTAAATCAATCCTGCCGGGTTTTCAGGCATGGTTATTTGGAGGCGCTTTATGAGTGAATTTATCTTGCCATTTGACTTTTCGGAGGATGACCCCGGTCGTTCCACAGGTCAGGTGATCCTGACAGAGCCGCTTCCCTACCCCATCGGTACTCAGGGAAGCGGCTTTTACCGTCCCGGCCGGATGATTCTGGACAATAAAACCTCGATTGATCTGGTCCTGTATCACAACCTGGCCACTGCCCAATTCATCTACACCCACACCGCCCAACCCAATCCTCATTTGTTGACCTTAACCGGTCTCAAGCCAGAAGAAATACAATCCATCCAAACCCTGACCCTGCCCGGTCAGTTGATCATGGGTTCACAGCGGTCTTTTCTCATCAGTCAGGCAATTCAAGCCATGCTGGCTTCACCCGTCTTTCAGAGCCTGTTTTCCAGCCAGCAGCAAACCCAGATCGCCGTCTTTCCGATTGCCCGCGAGGGATTGAAGTATCAAGTCACCGAAGCCATTTACGCCAACTCCGGTTATCTCTGTGACGAAGTGATTCTGGATGCTCATCATGTCTTTGACAGCAGTGTGCCGGTTTTCAGCCGCAAAGTCGAAATGACGCTGTTTAAAGACAAGGACTTAAACAAAATTCAGCACGAAAACATCACCGTTGCATTTGTTGCCGACAGCATTGCCAGCGGTTTAGTGATGCGTGAAGTGATCAACAAAATCAAAGAGCGTTTCCCGCGGATTCAAAGGGTGGAGGTGATTGCGCCCTTTGCCACGCTGCGCGGCCTGTGCCGCATCACCGAATGTGACGGCAGTGAAAACATTCGTATCCGCGTGCACAGTTTTGAAACCCTGCTCAACGCTCTGCCGCCAGACTACTACTACTCAGCCCACTTTGATATTCCTGAACTCCACATCCATCCCGAATTGGAACAAGCCTACCGCCGGTGGTGGGGCCAGGACAAAGCCGGTAACTGGATTGCCGACACGGCCTGCGCCGGTTATGGGTGGAGCGAGGTCTTTTATTCACCCCGCAAACAGATCGAGATGATCAATCAGCAACTGACTGAGCGGCACAACTTGACCATTGCGGATATTTTACGGCGCAATTTGTTTGGCTCAACCGAGCCGGTTACGCTCGTAGAGCAAACGCAATCCGATTAAGGCGAGGTTGGGTTCAACCATCTCAATGGACTGGCTTTCGGGGGCAATTAATTCCGCCAGCCCTCCGGTAGCCGCCACCCGTGCCTGCCCGCCCAGTTCCCGGCGGATGCGCCGCACCATGCCGTCAACCAGTTCGGCAAAACCAAACACAATCCCGGCGCGCATGGATTGAAGCGTATTTTTTCCAATTGCCGCCACAGGGTGAGCCAGGGCTACTTGCGGCAAGGTGGCGGTAGCCCGAAAGAGCGAATCGCTGCTGGTTAAGATGCCCGGCGCAATCGCCACCCCCTCAAAATTGCCCTCGGCTGAAACCGCCGAAAAAGTGGTGGCTGTCCCAAAGCCCACCACGATAACCGGCGTGCCGTACAGGTGGCGGGCCGCCAGCGCATTGACAATTAAGTCCGTCCCAACCTCTTTGGGATACTCGGTGTTAATCCGCATGCCCAGATCAACGCCATCGGCGATCATCAGCGCTTCTTGATGCAGGTAGCGCCGGGCAATTTCCTCGAATACCTGCGTAAGCGCCGGCACGACCGAGGAGACCGCAACCCCGTCCACGTCCGCAACGCTCAGCCCCGAGTTGGATAACAGGTTGAGGAGCAATACCGCATATTCATCTGCCAGGCGATTACGGTCGGTAGCAATCCGCCAATGGCAGCACATTTGATCGCCCGCAAACAGTCCAAACTTAATGTTGGTATTGCCAATATCAATACACAGAAGCATGAGGGTACTCCAAATCATTTTTTCCAAGCCGGCTCTGGTTTTAGTTTAGCATGAATTTCATTCGCCGCAGGTCCTCCAGTCCTTAAATTCACCTGCTGTTTGTGATAAACTTGGCGTTGTTAAACCCCAACCCTGCAACCCCAAAGGAAGATTATGTGTGGAATTTTTGGCATCGTAACCGAAAAAGATCAGCCGCTTGGCTCGATTCTGATTGAAGCCGCCCGCCGCCTGACCTACCGCGGCTACGACTCGGTCGGGGCAGCCACCATCTCCGGCAGCCGGATTGACTTACGCAAAGATGTCGGCAAAGTGGATGAGGTGGCCGAACGCTATCATTTTGCCGAAATGACCGGAAGCCGCGGCATCACCCAGTTGCGCTGGGCGACATTTGGCGCGCCTTCTCAGGTCAATGCCCAGCCGCATCTCGATTCAGACGGCGACCTGGTCGGAGCTCACAACGGCAATGTGGTCAACAACGTCGAACTACGCCAGCAATTCATGGCAGAAGGCATGACGGTTCGTTCGCACAACGACGGCGAATCCTGCGTGCACGCGGTTGAACGCTACATTGATCGTGGATATGATTTCATCGAAGCCATCCGCCGCGCCTATCAGGATTTGCAGGGCGATTACGCCTATGTCATCGGGCAGATTAACGACGACAAATTGTACGCCGTCAAAAAGGGAAGCGGTTTGGTCGTTGGGATTGGCGAGGGATTTACCTGCGTTTCTTCCGATTTACCCTCTATTCTCCCGCTCACCCGTAAAATCTTGCGGATTCAGGACGGCGAGATCATCACCCTGTGGGCCGACCGGGTTGAACTGCGTTCGGTTACGGATGGTCGGCTGATTGAACGCGAACCCGAACGGGTCACCGAAACCATGGAAGCCGTCCAAAAGGGCGGTTATGCACATTTCATGCTCAAAGAAATCCACGAACAGCCCCAGGTTGCCCGTGAAGTATTGCACAGGCTCGCCGGCAGTGCGGAGGTGGATCAAGCGCTGGCTGCCATCCGTAATGCCCGGCAGGTCTACTTCATCGGATGCGGCACCAGTTACCACGCCTGTCTGGCAGGTTCGGTGTACTTTGCCCAGCTGGCCGGCAAAGCGGTGATTCCGGTGCTGGCCCCTCAATTTATTCCGCAATATTTACCAGCCGTCAACCGGCAGGATGTCGGCATCTTTGTCAGCCAGTCGGGTGAGACCAAGGACGTGCTGAATGCCCTTCAGGCCGCTCAGGCGCAGGGCATGACCTGCCTGGGATTGGCGAATGTGATCGGTTCAACCCTCACCAAAGCGACCGCTTGCTGGCTGCCTTTGTGCTGCGGCTATGAAATCAGTGTACCGGCCACCAAGACCTTCACCAATCAGGTGGTTACTTTCCTGTACCTGGCTTACCGTCTGGCAGGTAAGGATGACCGCCCCCTGGAAGACATTCCCGCACTGATGGAACAAACCCTGAGCGCAGCCGAATCCCAAATTCAGGCGATAGTGCCGGCAATCAATCCGTGGAACGACATGTATTGTCTGGGTTACGGGGCAACCTACCCGATGGCGCTGGAAGGCGCGCTCAAACTCAAAGAAATCACTTATGCCCACTGCGAAGGCATGTTGTCAACCGAGTTCAAGCACGGGCCGCTTTCGGCCGTCACAGATAACTATCCGGTGATCTTTGTCGCCGGGCCGCAAGATGTGCCCTTGATCGTCAGCGGAATCAACGAGGTTACCTGCCGCGGAGGGCGGGCGATTGCCATCGGACAGGAAGATTCCCGTCTGCGCGCTAACGCCAGCGATCTCATCACCCTGCCGGCAGCCAGTCCCGAGATTTCATCCCTGCTCAGCGTTTTGCCGCTGCAATTGCTGGCTTATCACCTGTCGGTAGAGCGCGGGTATGACCCAGATTTTCCGCGCAACCTCAGTAAAACCCTGACGGTGGACTGAGACCCTACCATCCTTCAAGCATTTTTGATGACATTTGTCCGCTTGACATTCTAGGCGGATGTTTTACAATAACATTCAAGGAGTTGAATGTTATTGTGAAGAATTCATTGTCATCCTTTGAAGAATCTGCCCAAATTTTCAAGGCGCTCGCTCACCCGGCGCGTCTGGCCATCCTCGAAGTACTGCGTAATGGAGAAGAATGTGTCTGCCATTTGGAAGCCATCCTTGGTTTTCGGCAGGCTTATCTCTCTCAGCAACTTGCCGTACTGCGGGAGGCAGGTATTCTTCGGGATCGCCGTGAAGGTTGGAACATTTACTATCGGATTGCGCGAGAGGATGTCCTGGATATCCTCAACACGGTTCGCTCTTTTGCACCCCAACAAGGTGAGCCGATAATCATTCCCGAACCGCAAGATTGCGACTGTCCGAAGTGCAAACGCAAAGATTCACCTGCAGCCGACTTGAAAATTTTGAGCATTCAAAAACCACTAGGATAATGGAATCTCAATGGGACGAACTCAAGCCGTTCCATTTTTATTCGCCAATTAATATTCAAAATTTTGCATAATTAAAGGAACTTAAAGTAGCGCCATGGACTCAATCCTCAACACGATCTCATCCTTGCTCTTTTCTGGCTGGAGTAGCCTGTTGGATTATCTGGCTGCTCATGTATTGCTGTGCCTCGTACCCGCATTTATCATTGCCGGTTTTATGAGTTCGATGATCCCCAAAGAGACGATCACCCGTTACCTTGGGCCGAAAGCCTCGAAATGGATCAGTTATCCGGCTTCCGCTTTTGGCGGGTTCATTTTAGCGGTATGTTCCTGCACTATCCTTCCGCTTTTCGCTGGCATCTGGAAGCGCGGCGCCGGTTTGGGGCCGGCAATTACCTTTCTCTTTGTCGGGCCGGCGATTAACATCCTCGCTATCACCTATACCGGTGCAGCCATCGGTTTTGACATTGCCGTGGCGCGTCTGGTTCTCTCCATCGCTTTCGGCATCATCATCGGCCTGGCTATGGCGTGGATTTTCCGAAAAGAGGAGGCTACCCGCACCGAGCAAATGGCCGAAGCCGGCATGTTTGATCAGGTGGCCCAGGTTAAACCGGCGGTTTGGGTGGTCTTTCTGCTGCTGATAGCCGTCCTCATCGTTGGCACACTGCAAATTGACTTGTTGACGAATGTTTACGCTCAGATCCGCTTGCCGTTTGACATTAACCCCGAAATGCGGAATAGCCTCTCGGCTGTCAACCTGACCTTTCAAGGCGCGTTGCTGATTGTTCTACTGGTTTTCATTGGTCTTACAGCCTGGAAAGGGTTTGAAAATGTGTTCTCCGGTTTCAACCGCTGGACTTATATCGCCATCGGCCTGATTGCATTCACGATCATCGTTGCTTCACCCAAAGAAGAGATTGGCTCGATTATCATCGGCATTAATGGACGGCTGATTGGGGAAGCGCTGGTATTGACCGCACTGGGTGCAGTGATCAGCCGGTCGTTCACCAAAGATGAATTAAGCGGCTGGATCTGGGAAACGTGGAAGTTCGTAAAGCAAATCTTCCCGTTATTGATCATTGGAGTCTTTGTGGCAGGAATTGCCAAAGAAATTATCCCCGCAGTTTGGGTACAAACGATTGCCGGCCGTAATACTTTGCTGGCCAACCTGGCGGGTGTCTTATTCGGTGTGTTCATGTACTTCCCCACTCTCGTAGAAGTGCCGGTTGCCAAAATGTTTCTCGACTTAGGCATGGCGCGCGGCCCGCTGCTGGCTTACCTGTTGGCCGACCCTGAACTTTCGCTCCAGTCCATACTGGTTTTGAACGGCGTGATGGGCAGAAAAAAGACCGCTATCTATGTATCTTTGGTAGCCGTGATGAGCATGACCGCAGGTTACTTATTTGGTTTGCTGTTGGCTGCCAGTTAACGCGCGCTATCTAAAAAGTGGTACACTAAATTTGAACAAACGGGCAATCTCATCCGGAGGTTGCCCTCTCACCTTTGGGGATCTCGCCGTTGAATAGCGGAAAGCGAGGGGACATGCTTCAAATATCCCGCTGGATGAAAAAAGAGGTCATTTCCATTTCGCAAAATTCAACCATTCGTCAGGCGATTCAATTATTCATTGATCATCATATTGGCACGCTGCCGGTGGTGGATGAGGATCATCATCTGGTTGGCATTTTACGCCTGCAGGATGTGATTGACATGGGCATGCCGGATTTCATTCATCTGGTAACCGATTTCGATTTTCTGCATGGATTTGGGGCTGTAGAAAATCAGCGCCCCGACCCGCAAATTTTTGAAAAGCAAATCGAAGAATTGGTTCGTGAGCCTGTTTCGGTTCACGAAGAATCCGGTTTATTCCGTACCGCGGCTCTTTTGCACAAACACGCCTTGCGCGACCTGCCGGTAGTGGATCATGAAGGCCGACTGGTGGGAATTGCCTCGCATGTGGATGTGGGTGTTGCCCTGCTTTCTTACTGGATCTCTTGAGGTCGCAGCAGATGACCTTTTCACTTCCCGCCGCAGTTTCGGCTTTGATCTTTGTAGTTTGCCTCGCTTTGATCTTCAGCGAAAGGATTCACCGCACCATCATCGCCATGGTCGGCGCGGTTGCCATGGTGACGAGCGGCTTAATCTTTGGCTACTACAGCCAACAGCAAGCCGTCAACGCCATTGACTTCAACACATTGGGGTTACTATTCGGTATGATGCTGCTGGTAGCCATGCTTGAACCGACCGGCTTTTTTGAGTTTATAGCCGTTTGGGTCGGTAAATTCTCTAAAGGCAAGGCCGGTTCATTGCTTTTCCTGTTAGCCCTGGTGACTTCTGTGGTTTCAATGTTCCTGGATAATGTCACCACGGTGGTATTAATTGCCCCGGTGACCATCTTGATCTGTGAAATTTTGGGCTTTTCGCCGCAGCCTTTTCTAATTTCAGAAGCCATTCTTTCCAATATTGGCGGCATTTCCACATTGGTCGGAGATCCGCCGAATGTGCTGATTGCCTCAGCAGCCAATTTCTCATTCACCGACTTTATCATCCACAGTTTTCCTTTGATCATCGTGGTGTGGATCGTCAGTTATGGGCTTTTGCGCTGGTTATTCCGTTTCGAGCTGCGCGATCCATCCCCCAATGCCGAAGCCATCCAATCGCTTGATCCAAAGGAAGCCTACACCGATCAAGCCGGCGCCCGCAAAGTAATTCTCGTCATTGGTGGCGCAATTGTCTTATTTTTCCTTGAAGAACTTTTAGACATTCGTCCTGCTTATGTAGCCCTTGGAGCGGCTTCTGCGGCTCTTTTCTGGCTGCAGCCGAACATCAGTGAGTTATTAAAACGCATTCAGTGGGAAATTCTCCTCTTTTTTGCCGGTTTATTCGTCATGATTGGCGGCATTCAGCAAGCCGGCGTGTTGGATGCCTTTGTTAGTCTGATCAGCCGTTTGGTTGACCTTTCACCGGCGCTGGCGGGGTTACTTCTCTTGTGGTCGGTTGCTCTTTTATCCTCGATTGTGGATAACATTCCCATCACCATCACCCTCATTCCCATCATCCAACATATCACTCTGCCCGGCATGAACAACTCTTTTTTGTGGTGGGCGCTGGTATTTGGGGCCGGCCTGGGTGGGAACGGAACCATCATCGGCTCCACCGCCAATGTCGTGGTAGTCGGTCTTTCCGAAAAAACCCGTCTGCCCATTACCAGTAAAGTGTGGAGCAAACGCGGTCTGCCGGTCATGCTGCTTTCTTGCGTGGTTGTTTCAATTCTCTACTGGCTGGCTCTGCCGACTTTTTTTTGAATTTTGTATGTTAGAATCACAGCGTGCCGGGGACGCCGACCCCGGCACGCTTTTTAAGGAGGAGAAGAAGAGAAGTCGCCCTTTTCGATTACAATAATACAGGAAACTTTGTTCGACTGCTTGACGCAAATCCTACGCTTGACCTACGCTAACCTTACAAGCACTTAACGAAATCGGTCTGATTTGGAGAAAATCCCATGAGTCAACCCCTCGCCGTCAAAACCGAAAATCTGGGACGCATCTATAAAATTCGCAACAACCGCAAAGAAAAACAGCGTGAACTGCTCGCGCTCGAAAAGGTCAATCTCGAAATTCGCGAAGGTGAATTGTTTGGCCTGCTTGGGCCGAACGGGGCCGGCAAAACCACCCTCATCAAAATTCTGACAACCCTGCTCTCCCCAACCAGCGGCAGAGCCTGGGTAGCCGGTTTCGATGTGACCCAGCAACCGGCTGAAGTCCGCAAACGTATCAACATGGTCTCCGGTGGCGAGACTTCCGGCTACGGCCTGCTGACCGTGCGTGAAAACCTGTGGATGTTTGCCCAGTTTTACGGCATCCCCAGCGACGAGGCCAACCGGCGCATTAAAGCATTAGCAGAGATCGTCGGCATTGCCGACCGGCTCAACACCAAATCCTCCGATCTTTCCACCGGCCTGCGCCAGAAGATGAATATCATCCGCGGCTTTTTGACCGATCCCGAAGTACTCTTCCTTGACGAACCCACCCTCGGGCTGGATGTAGGCGCATCGCGGGATGTGCGTTCATTCATCCGCCGTTGGATGGACGAGAATCCACACCGCACCCTGCTGCTGACCACCCATTATATGGTCGAAGCCGAGGAACTCTGCGACCGGGTGGCTATCATCAATCAGGGGCGTGTTTTGGCCTGCGATACCCCCTCTCGTTTGAAACAAAACCTGCACCACGAGATCTTCTTTCAGGTCTGGGTGGTTGCGCCCCGCCTGCTGGATGAGTACTCCTTCCTCCAAATCAATGGCGTTAAGCATTTTCACCAATTCCCGGAGGAAGATTCCCTGCGGCTGGAAATCACACTGGAAGAAGAAGGCGCGCTTTCAGAGGTGATCAACGAACTAACCGTTCAGTCCGCCCGTATTTTGCGTCTGGAGAAACGCGAACCCACCCTCGAAGATGTGTTCGTACAACTGGTTGGGCAGCGCATGGAGGAAGTGGAAAATGTCGCTCTTCCCGCGAATTGAAAAGAAAACCGGCGGCTGGCAATTGTTTCTGATGACCGTCATGGGGCGCTCCTACCCGCGGGTTGTCGGTATGCAGCGGGAGCGTTCGTGGATGTTTTTTGATGTGTTTTTACCGCTGCTCAGCGTGGCTGCCTATGTCTTTGTTTACCGCGCCATCGGCGCGCCGGAAGATTACGTCGGTTTTGTTGTGGTTGGCGGAGCAATGACCGCTTTCTGGATGAATGTATTATGGAGCATGTCCAGCCAGTTGTATTGGGAGAAGGAACAGGGCAATCTGGCGCTCTATATCATCTCACCGGCGCCGATGATGGCGATCTTGCTCGGCATGGCGGTGGGCGGCTTGTTCGCCACGCTGCTGAGGGCGATTGCCATTATTGCCGTTGGCAGCCTGATCTTCAATGTGACCTACGCCGTTTCCTCTTTCTGGCAGTTGATCGCCGTCTTTTCCCTGAGCATGGTTGCCCTGTATGGCTTGGGGATGATGAGCGCCTCTATCTTTCTGCTGCTGAGCCGTGAAGCCTGGCACCTCGCTAATCTGGCCATGGAACCGGTCTATCTGGTTTCTGGTATGTACTTTCCGGTTAAGAATCTGGGCTTTTGGGCGGCGGCGGCTGCCTCGGTCATTCCGCTTACCCTGGGGTTGGATGCCATGCGCCAGTTGGTCTTTGCCAGCGGCCCGACCCTCGGTTTTTTGAGTGTGGAAACCGAAATTGGGATTTTGATCATCCTTTCGATAGTCTTTGTAACCGCTGCCCGTTACCTGTTGGCTTATGTTGAACGATTGGCCGTGCGGGAAGGCCGCTTGACCGAAAATCGCCGATGAAAGGTATCCTCATGCAAAAATCTGTCAACTTGCGCTCTTTCCTGACCGCCTCGTGGTTGGGCTGGCAAATCGAGTCCAACTGGACAGACCCGTTTCTATTCGCTACCTATTCCATCATCAAACCGGTAGCCGGGGCAGCCATATTGGTGCTGATGTATTCGATCGTAACGCAGGGGAATTTTGAATCGCCCGTGTTTGCTTATCTTTACCTTGGCAACGCCTTTTACCAGTATGTGCCGGCGGTTTTAACTGGGGTTTCGTGGACAATTATTGAGGATCGCGAACACTACCGCACGCTCAAATACATCTACACCGCCCCGGTGAACATCCCCTTTTACCTGTTCGGACGGGCGGTTGCCAAATTCATTGTAGGCACCTTTGGGGTGGTCATCACCATCGCCGCCGGCGTGTTGTTCCTGAACGTCCCGCTGGACTGGTCACAAGTGAATTGGCCGCTCTTTCTGTTGACTTTGGTGTTGGGCATTATCATGCTGGCAGTCAGCGGTCTCATTCTGGCGGGCATCACGCTGAAAACTGCCCGCCATTCCTACTACATCGGTGATGTAGTAGCCGGCGGGTTATTTCTCTTTACCGGTGCAATCTTCCCCCTGGAAGTACTGCCCGTCTGGCTGCGACCGGTTGGTTACCTGTTGCCAATCACGTATTGGCTGGAATTAATCCGCCGTTCGCTAGTCGGGGCAGTTGCGGAAGCCTTTCCAACCTTCACCACATTGAGCAACGGGGATTTACTCCTCATCCTCGCAGCGTCGTCTCTGGCATTTGGAATCGCCAGTATTTTCATCTTTCGTTCGTGCGATCATCAAGCCCGCGAAAGAGGTTTAATTGACCAAACGACCAACTACTAGACAGGAATTTCCTTGACTCTCAAAGCATGGTTCAAATTTCTTTACCTGGGAATAGTGTGGGGGGCCACGTTTTTGTGGATTAAGATTGGTTTGGAAGAACTGACTCCCCTGATCTTCACTGCCCTGCGCTTGAGCGTCGCGTTGACCGGCCTTTTCATTCTTTTACTCATAACTCGACCGCGTTTACCCAAACTTGCAAACGGCTGGGATTTTATTGTCCTGGGGATTTTCAACATCGCTTTGCCCTTTCTGCTGATTACATGGAGCGAGCAGCATGTTACCTCCGGCATGGCAGCCGTTCTCAACTCAACCGCTCCGCTCTTCACCATGCTGCTGGCACAAATTTTTGTGCGGGATGACCGTATTACCCTTCCCAAAGCCCTTGGACTGCTGGCGGGTTTTGCGGGAGTGGTTGTGCTGGTATCCGATGAATTAGGCGCAGCCATGAGCGGGGAACGGTGGGGGCAACTGGGTGTGCTGGCTGCCTCTCTTTCGTATGCCGTTGCCATCATCTTTGCCCGCCGGCGCACATTTGACTTAGCGCCGGTAGTTCAGGCCCTTGGTCAAAACTTTTTTGCCAACCTGACCGTCTGGGGACTTGCGTTAGGTCTGGAAGGTAGTCTGAGACTGCCGCGCCTGCCCATGACCTGGCTGGCAATCCTCTGGCTTGGCATCATGGCAACCTGCATCGGTACGGTGCTTTATTATGGGTTGCTAAAAGAAGTTGGGCCAACCCGCACAACCCTGGTGACTTATCTTTTTCCACTGGTCGGTGTGGTATTAGGGGTGATCTTTTTACAGGAAGCGCTGGACTGGCGCATTCTGCTGGGCGGTGTGCTGATTCTCAGCGGCATTGCGATTGTCAATTCACGCATCAGTTGGAGAAAAACTCCCGTGGAGGCTCTTAAAAATGAATGATACCTCGCCAAGTCCTTACCGGGCAGGGTATATCGCCCTGATTGGCCGTCCGAATGTCGGAAAATCCACCTTGATGAATGCCCTGATGGGACAGAAAATTGCGGCGGTTTCTCCGCGTCCGCAAACAACCCGCCAGCGCCAATTGGGAATTTTGACCTTGCCGGAGGCTCAGTTGATCTTCATGGATACCCCCGGCATGCACAAGCCGGTTCACAAACTGGGCGAATACATGAATCAGGTTGCTGAGGATACGTTGAAGGATGCAGACGTGATCCTCTGGCTGGTAGATGCTTCGGTTGTGCCAACCCCGGAAGATATCCGCATCTCGGAGCGTTTGAAATCCATGAACGGGCTGCCTTCCGTTTTACTCGGTTTGAACAAAATTGATTTGCTCAACCAAGACCTGATCGGAGCGCGCACCGAACAATATCAAGGACTTTACCCTTTCGAACAAACGATTCCCCTCTCGGCAACCCGCGGAGAAGGGCGCGATGAACTCATGCAAGCATTGATTGAGCGCTTGCCGGTCAGTGAAGCGCTGTTCGACCCGGAGCAGATCACCGATTTGTACGAGCGGGAAATCGCCGCCGATCTGATTCGCGAGGCGGCTCTGCTGCACCTGCGCGATGAAGTTCCCCATGCGATTGCCGTACGGATTGATGAATATACCGAGCGCGGCGAGGAGGGGGCTTACATTCATGCTACACTGTTTGTTGAACGCGAATCGCATAAAGGAATTGTAATTGGCAAAGGCGGTGAAATGCTCAAGAAAATTGGCAGCAGCGCCCGGCAGGAAATTGAAGCGATGAGCGGCAGGCGGATTTTCCTTGAATTAAAAGTCAAAGTCAACCCCAACTGGCGTAACAAGCCGGATGCCCTCCGCTGGCTGGGATATGTTCGCAAGAGAGATTGACCATGAATACCGGCTGGTTTTTAGCCGCGGGGTTACTCGCCGTATCGGACTGGTTAGCCGTATTTTTTGAAAAGCGTGGCTGGCGCTGGCTGACTAAAACTGGAGCAATGCTCTGTTTGATTGCCGCCTTTGCCATTTCCGGCGGATGGCAAATTTCAGGGTGGTTTGGGGTTGGATTAATCTTCTCTCTGGCGGGTGATGCCTTCCTGCTCCTGCCCTCTCGGTTCTTCCTTGCCGGTTTGGCTGCATTTTTGATGGCACAATTGGCTTACATCCTTGCCTTTCATCAACCCCCTGCTCTCTTGTTGGTCAACAATCTCCTCAGCGCCGGATTTTTGCTGTTAATTGCACTGGCGGCGTTTCGGCGATTTTCGGCTGCTTTACCCGCCGAAAGCCGCGTCAAACGACTGCGTTGGGCGATTCTCATCTATATTCTGGCGATCAGCGCAATGTTGTATTCCGCCCTGACGACCCTCTGGAATCCTGCCTGGCCATTATCCGCCGCGGCGCTGGCGGTAACCGGAGCGCTGTTCTTCTACTTTTCGGATTGGACGCTGGCCAATCAACGCTTCGTCCGTTCCACCCGCATTGGCAGGCTTACGGTCATGGTCACCTACCACCTTGCCCAATTCCTGCTGACGCTCGCTTTCCTGTTAAGAAAATAGAACCTAATCCTTGACCAGTGGGCGGAAGCCCTCTCCTAACGCCTCATGTGCCTGCCCAATGACCATAAAAGCCCGCGGGTCAATTTCGCGGACCAATTCCTTCAAAGGGTTAACCTCGGAGCGGGTAATCACACAATAAAGAACCGGCCGCTGCGCCCCCGTGTATGCCCCCGTACCCGGCAGAATGGTCACCCCCCGTTCCAGCACGGTCATAATCGAATGGGTCACCTCTTGCGGGTGTTGGGTGATGATCAACGCGGTGCGGAACACGCCGGAACCTTCCGAAACCGCCTCGGCCGCCAGCCCGGATACATAAATTACCAGCAAGCCGTACAAAGCCTTCTCCCACGAGAATGCAAATCCGCCGGCCAGCACCACCAGCGTATCCGTAATCAGATAAGCCTGTGAGATCGAAATGCCCAGCCGGTGATTGAGAATGCGCCCCAGAATATCGCTGCCGCCGCTGGTGCCCTGACCGCGGTAAACCAGCCCCAACCCAACCCCCAGCAATATTCCGCCATACAAACAATCCAGCACCAGGTCGCTGGTAACTCCCTCCGCCGGAATAAACCAGACCAGCCCATCCGTAAACAGGGAAAACAACGCAATTGCCAGCGCGGTGCGTTTGGCAAAACGCGCTCCCCCCAGATATTGCCAGCCGAGGACAAACAAGGGAACATTACCGATAAACACCATCAAACCGATTGGCCAGCCGGTAAAGAAATTGATGATCTGCGATGCGCCGCTCACCCCGCCGCTGACCAGCTGGGCCGGCACCAGGAACAAGCGCATCGAAAGCGCTTGAATGAACGCGCCGAGCGCTACCAGCAAATATTCCTGGAATGTCTTGCGGGAAAACGCCGCCGGGGTGAACAAAGCCCGCAGCATCTGCCGCGGTGAAATTTTGGAGGAACTCGAATATTGCATGGTTAGAACCTCATTCTGCCTGAACCACAAGTCTCAAAAGCGGGCTAATTATATGGATTCTTTCCTGTTATGGAAAGCGCTAAAAATCCGCTTCTTCCAGAAATTCATCCTGATTTTGACAAAAAGGCCGAATGTGACTTTTGACACTAATCCCCTTATCTGCTGACGTTCTATAATGAAAAACAAAACCACAAATCAGGTGCATGAATCAGGAGGTCTCCATGGGAACTAAAGGACGTGAAATCGTTGGTATGAATGTGGATGAATTGCTAACGCTCTTGAACAAAGCCTATGCCGACGAGTGGCTGGCGTATTATCAGTACTGGCTGGGAGCCAAAATTGTGCGCGGGCCGATGAAAGATGCCGTTGCAGCCGAACTGTTATTACACGCCGGCGAAGAACTGGCCCACGCCGATATGCTTGCCCTGCGCATTATCCAGTTGGGCGGAACGCCTTTGGTAACGCCGGAAGACTGGTTCAAAGAAAGCAACTGCGGGTATGATGCCCCCACCGATCCGTTCGTCAAGAAGATTTTGGCGCAAAATATCCACGGCGAGCAATGCGCCATTGGGGTTTATACCAAACTGCTCGAGATCGTAAAGGACAAGGATCCGGTCACTTACAATATGGTGCTGACCATTCTATCCCAGGAAGTGGAACACGAGGAAGATTTA
The DNA here is from genome assembly GCA_938040735.1 of uncultured Bellilinea sp. Taxonomy (GTDB): domain Bacteria; phylum Chloroflexota; class Anaerolineae; order Anaerolineales; family Anaerolineaceae; genus Bellilinea. Next base: position 17,145 of record CALHYE010000001.1, on the reverse strand, counting down.
CAGGCGCTGGATGAAGACCTGGAAGCGTTGATGATGCGTTATCAGTAGAAAAAATCCACCCCAAAAAGAAAAAGAACTGCACACCCCAACGGGCAATGTGCAGTTCTTTGCTTAACCGTTCAGCGCTTCTACGAAACGACGGCAGATTCCACTTCCAGCGGCTCAAACTGACTGTTGTACAGATCGGCGTAAAAGCCACCTCTTGCCATCAGTTCCTCGTGGGTTCCCTGCTCGACAATATTGCCGTCGCGCATCACCAGAATTAAATCCGCATTGCGGATGGTGGAAAGCCGGTGAGCAATAATGAAACTGGTACGCCCCTGCATCAGGGTATCCATCGCCTTTTGAATCAACAATTCGGTATGGGTATCCACTGAACTGGTAGCCTCATCCAGAATCAACATGGCCGGGTCGGCCAGAATGGCGCGCGCAATCGTCAACAATTGCTTCTGACCCTGCGAGATGTTGGTGACTTCCTCATTGATGACCATTTGATAAGCTTCCGGCAAGGTGCGCACAAAGTGATCCACATGGGCAGCTTTGGCAGCCCGAATGACCTCTTCTTCGGCGGCATCTTCCCGCCCATAGCGGATGTTATCAAGGATCGTACCGTTGAACAGCCAGGTATCCTGCAGCACCATGCCAAACATACGCCGCAAATCCTCGCGGCTGAAACGGCGGATATCCACCCCATCAATCAGGATTTCACCTTCCTGAACATCGTAAAAACGCATTAGCAGTTTGACAATCGTGGTTTTGCCGGCCCCGGTCGGTCCGACAATGGCAACTTTCTGGCCGGGTTGAATGTGAGCCGAAAAACCGCGAATCACCGGCTTATCGGGCAGATAACCGAAATGCACATTCCGGAACTCCACCTCGCCGCGCACTTTTTCCAGTTTGACCGGCGAAGTTGTCTCGCTAATTTCTTCTTCCTCTTCCAGAAATTCAAACACCCGTTCGGCGGCTGCCACGGTTTGTTGCAGCACATTTGAAATGTTAGCCAGTTGGGTGATCGGCTGGGTGAACGAGCGCACGTACTGGATGAAAGCCTGAATATCCCCAACCGTGATCGAGCCGCGGATTACCAGCCAGCCGCCCAGAATGGTTACCCCGACATAACCCAGATTACCGATAAAGGACATGATCGGCATCATAATCCCGGAGAAAAACTGGGCTTTCCACGCCGCCCCATACAGGCGGTTGTTGTACTCCGCCATCTTGCGGATGCTTTTTTCTTCCCCATTGAAGGCTTTGACCACTACATGCCCGCCAAACATTTCTTCCACATGGCCGTTGACATTCCCCAGATATTCCTGCTGTTGAGTAAAGAAACGCTGAGAATTACGCACAATCATCATCACCACTACGAATGACAGCGGTACGATCAACAGAGCCACCAGAGTCATCTGCCACGATATGGTCAACATCATCACCAGCACACCCACCACCGTGACAAAGGATGTGATGATTTGGGTGAGGCTCTGATTGAGCGTCTGATTGACCGTATCCACATCATTGGTCAGGCGGGAAAGCACCTCGCCGTGGGTTGTGCCGTCGAAGTAACGGAACGGCATGCGGTTGATTTTCGACATGATCTGCTTGCGCAATTGATAGGTTACCGTGATGGCTACATCGGTCATCAGCCAGCCTTGCAGATAACTGAGAACAGCGGAGAACAGGTACAACCCCAAAACCGTGAGCAGAATTTGACCGATTCCGGCAAAATCAATGCTGCCGCTGCCGCTCAACTGCGCCAGCAAGCCTTCAAACAACTTGGTGGTAGCGCCGCCAAGGATCTTTGGGCCGAGGATTGAAAAGACGGTTGAACCAACTGCCAGCAAAATCACAATCACAATCGTGACTTTGAAAGAATCGAGATAATGCAGCAATTTGCGCAGCGTGCCTTTAAAATCTCTGGCTTTTTCAACTTTACCCATCATCATGTGACCGCCAAAAGGCCCGCGGCCGCCCATCGGTCCGCGTCCGGCGGCGGGCGGACGCATTGCGCCGCCCTCCCCTTGCGAGGGCTTTCCATTGCCGGATCTCAGGTTATTGGATTGGGTCATGCCAGCACCTCCTCTCTCTTCAATTGCGAAAGGGCAATTTCTCGATAGACTTCACACTTTTCCAGTAATTCCTCGTGGGTACCCCTGCAAATGACCTGACCTTCATCCAGCACCAGAATCTGATCGGCATCTTTGATCGTCGCCACCCGTTGGGAAACGATAATCACCGTACTGTCCTTTAAGCTTTGCTTCAAAGCGCGCCGCAGGCGGGAATCCGTGCGGTAATCCAGCGCCGAAAAGCTATCGTCGAAAATGTAGATTGGGGCGCGTTTGACCAGCGCGCGGGCAATGCTCAAACGCTGCTTTTGACCGCCGGAGAAATTGATACCACCCTGTGAAACCGAAGCCTGAATCCCCTCCGGGCTGGACAGCACAAATTCGCTTGCCTGAGCAATTTCCAGCGCCTGCTTGAGAATTTCCTCTGCTGCCTCTTCATTGGCATACCGCAGGTTGCTCTCAATTGTCCCACTAAACAGGTTGCTTTGCTGAGGAATGTAGCCGATCTTATCGCGCAGTTCGCTCAGGCGTACCTCACGGATATCCACTCCATCAATCAGGATAGCTCCATCGGATACATCATAAAAACGCGGAATCAGATTTACCACGGTGGATTTCCCCGATCCAGTTGTACCGATGATGGCCGTGGTTTTACCGGCTTCCGCCACAAAGTTCAGATTACACAACACATTTTCCTCGGCATCCGGGTAACGGAAGGACACATTCTTGAACTCAATCCGTCCTCGGAACGGTTCGGGGAAAGATTTTGGCTGGGGCGGATCTATCACCGTTATCTCCGTTTCCAGCACATCCGCCACGCGGTTGGCGGAAACATCGGCGCGCGGGAAAAGGATGAACAGGAAAGAAAGCATCATGAAGGCGAACACAATTTGCATGGCGTATTGCATGAAAGCCATCATATCGCCAACCTGCATGGAAGATTGGGCGACTTGATGAGCGCCGATCCACAGAATCAGCACGGAAATGCCGTTGAGGATGATCATCATGAACGGCATGACCATTACGAACACCCGGTTAACGAACAAGCTGGTGCGGGTCAGGTCCAGGTTGGCCTCTTCAAAGCGTTGTTCTTCGTGCTTTTGACGGTTGAAAGCCCGCACCACCATCATACCGCTCAAGTTTTCGCGGGCAATCAAGTTCAGGCGGTCAACCAGACTCTGGATAATCTTGAATTTTGGAGTAGCAATCGCAAACACAACCCCAATCAAACCAATCAGGGCAATGACCGCCACAGCAATAATCCACCACATATTCGGGCTCTTATTGACCGCCCGAATGATGCCCCCAATTCCAATGATCGGAGCATAGAAAACCATCCGAATCAGGATCATCATGACCATTTGAATTTGGGTAATGTCGTTGGTCGAGCGGGTGATCAATGAGGCGGTGGAGAATTTTTCAATTTCAGCGCTGGAAAAGCGCATCACGCGTTCAAACAGCAAGTGACGCAAATTACGCGCCAGTCCGGCCGCCACCCGCGAAGCCAGAAAGCCAACCAGTACAATCGCTGCCGCAGAAAGAAGCGAGATGAGCAGCATTTGACCGCCCACCCGTAGAATGTAGTTGGTCTGCAGCCGAGCGGTATCCATGCCAAGCGCGTCATATTCGCTTCTCACCACCCGCGCAGCCGCCTGAACCAGCGCTTTTTCTCCGCCAATCGTTTCAAACCGCTGGCTGACTGCCTGACGGATCTGAGCGCGTTGGGCTTCGGGCAAGTTCGCCATCAACGTAAACAGGTCCGTTCCGGCTGGTAAACGTGAAGGGTCAAAAGACATGCCCGGCAGGAGCGTTTGTGCCTGCTGGGGGTTTTGCAACACCTGCTCAATACCAGAAAGGATCAGCAATCCTTCTGCTAGCGGGGCTTCCATCCGTTGGAGTATCTCCTGGTCGGTCTGACTCAGCACAACAATCGGTTGTTCTGCCAACGCCGGGTAAGTTTGCACCAGGGACGCAAAATCAGCGTCGGTTGAATCCACCAGCCGGTAGGAATTTAAGACCTGCTCCTTTTCTTCCGCGGTCAAAAACAATCCAAGGCGCTGCAGGGTTGTCTGACGCATCGCCTGCGGCAGACCGCTTTCCACCCCGCCCTGCTGGATACCGACGTTGACAATTCTGGAAAGATAATCCGGCAAAGCCAGATCGGCATTCGCCTGCACGAACAAGAGCAGAATTGCCAGAATCAAGGGCAAGGCAAATGGTTTTACATACTTAAGGATACGAAACATTAATAAACCTCCTCAAAAATCTGCGATGAAACGGCGGCTATACCGGCTCAATTTCTTGCATGCGCTCGGTCATTAATTCCAATGCCTGGATAATCTGTTCCATTTCTGCAACAGAAAGACGATCTACCAGTTGATAAAGCCATTGCTGGCGGGCAATCGTGCTTTCGGTGAGAATTTGTCTTCCTTTTTCGGTTAGAACTAACTGTTTATGACGCCGATCATTGGGATTCTCACGGCGGGCAATCAAGCCCTGCTGGACCAGACGATCCAGCAATTGGCTGGAAGCGGCAGTCGTCACCCCCAATTCCTCACTGATTTGGGAAATATTGCAATCCTGATTGTAATGGATATGGCGCAAAGCCACCATTTGGGTCATCGAAAGCCCCTGTTCTTTGGTGTATTGCCAGAAAGATCGCATCGAGCGTTGCATGATCTGACCCATCGCTCTTTCAAACACTTCAAAATACTTTTTTCTGATTTCATCCATGAAAAACAATCCTTGCGAATAGTTAAGTGAAATTGAATATTAACTTGATTTGACAATTTGTCAAGAGGCAAAAGATTATACAGCCGCCTAGCCCTTTATGGCAGGCGGCTGTTTGATTTTTACTGAGTTTCTACCGCAGACCGGTATCTACAAAATCCTTCAAAGGATTATTCGGGTCGGCGTATTCTTTCAGAACTTCCTCGTAGGTTTTTAAACCCATCGGTCGTCGTTGATCCCCCTGCTGAGTGGGTTTAAGACCTAAAAGGGTATCTATTTCATCCCGCAACTGTTCGACATGGGTGAATTGTTGTTCAAACGGCGAATGCCTCAAGCGATGCGGCAGGGCTAATTCGGCCGCAATCGCTATATCTTCCAAGGTAATTTTATTCCGCCCCTGAAAGGCAGCCTGCGCCCGTGCCGTCTTCAAAATGACCATATCCGGACGATGCCCATCCACTTGAAAGTGAGCCGTCAACTGCGTAATAACCATCAAATCATCGCGAGTATATTCCACTTGTTGAACCAATCGGCGCGCCTGTTGAATTTGAAAACCCAATTCACGTTCGCGCACCTGCCATTCCTGGCAAAATGCCTCCGGACTTTCTTCATACGCCAACCGTCGCTTCATGATGGCAACCCGTTCCAGCGCGCCCCGCAATCCCTGCACCTGAACCGAAAGCCCAAACCGATCCAGTAATTGCGGGCGTAAATCGCCTTCTTCCGGATTCATGGTGCCCACCAGAATAAAGCGGGCCGGGTGGCTGAACGAAACTCCCTCGCGCTCGATGATATTCACCCCCATCGCAGCCGAGTCAAGCAGGACATCTACCACATGATCATCCAGCAGATTAACCTCGTCAATATAAAGCAGCCCGCGGTTGGCGGCTGCCAGAACCCCCGGCTCAAAGGCTTTTTCCCCTTTCTGAATCGCTTTTTCAATATCCAGCGTGCCAACCACCCGGTCTTCGGTTGCCGAAATGGGTAAGTTGACAAAAGGGGTCGGTCGGGTAACCACGGGTGGTTTCATCCCGTCCGGAAAACGCTGCCGGCATTCGGTACACCACTCCATTGGCCGGTCAGGATCACATCCAAAACGGCAGCCTTCAATTACTTTGAGTTCTGGCAGCAAGGCTGCCAGCGCGCGCGCCGCCGTAGATTTGGCGGTTCCCCGCTCGCCACGGATGAGAACGCCGCCAATCCGCGAATCGATGGCGTTCAAAATTAAAGCGCGCTGCATGCGCTCCTGTCCAACAATTGCGGTAAAAGGAAAATTGTAAGTAAATTGCTGCATGATATTTGCTCTACGCCTTAATCATTTCCAACCGGCGTAATTTGATGCTGTCGGTATCGCGGGTCTTGTGGTGGCGGCAGGCAATCACCTCCGCCAGAATTGCCACTGCAATTTCCTGGGGGGTTACCCCGCCCAAATCCAGACCGATGGGCGCATAAACCCGCTCCAATTGACGCGGATCAAACCCATCCGCCAGCAAATGCTCGCGAATGGTACGGCACTTTGCCAGACTACCGATCATACCAATATAGGGAGCAGGGGTGGTCAGCGCATAGCGCAAGGCTGCCTCATCGGAAATGTGATCAGTTGTAATCAACACGACATAAGAATCTTCGCCAAGATTGACCTGTTCCAATTCAGGCACATTTGCCAACCCGGCCTGCACATCCACCACCACCACGTCAAACCCGGCTGCTTCGCCCATGATTTTGAGCGGTCTTCCAATATGTCCGCCGCCAACAATGACTAACTGGGGTGCGGGAAGAAAGGGTTGGATAAAAACCGTCACCTCCCCGCCGCACAGAGTGCCAATTGCGTCTTCCCCTTCTTCAGCCAGTTTGTAATGGAAAAGGCCGGAATGATGCTCGCTCATGGCCTTCCTGGCATCCGTCAGAATGGCTGCTTCCAATTTACCTCCGCCCACCGTCCCGGCGGTCTTGCCATCGGGGAAAAGCGCAATTTGAGCGCCAACCTTCGCCGGCGATGCCCCGCGAACTTCGACAACGGTGGCTAACACAGACGGTTGACGGTTCTCAATAGCCTGTGCAAGTTGTTGAATGGCTTTGGACATCTTTTGCTCCCTTCTCAGTTCGTTTGAACAGCCTCTTTCAACCATTTTTCAATTTCGGCTTTGGGAGGAATTCTCCCGTAGGAAACTACCTTACCTTGAATCACCAGTCCCGGTGTTGCCAGAATGGGGTATTGCAAAATATCGGCATGATTGGTAACTTTTTCAAACTCGGCTTCTATACCAAGCGCAGCGACAACCTCACGCGTTACGGCCTCAAGCCGCTTGCAGTTCGCGCAACCCACACCTAAGATTTTAATATTCAACATGTCTTCCACCTCTAGGATAAAAATATATTCGTCTGAATGAATATTATTATAACCCCGATACCTCTTAAGAATAGTGACAAGTGTAAGCGGTTTTTGGGAGAGGTTTCATAAAAACAATTGAATGACCTGCTTTCAATTCCTAAGCCTTGATTAAGGTTATAATCAATCTACTGAAAATTCGTACGGAAGGTAAATCTCCTTGTCTCCCCTATCCGAATCGGAATTACGAGAAATCGTGCTGCGGGTTATTCAGCAGACCACCGGACAAGACCCAGCCGGAGCGGTGCATTCACCTTCACCCTCCGCTAAGCCGGATATAACCAATAAGATTGTAGCCATTGGCGCGGATCACGGCGGCTTTGATCTCAAAGAAGTCCTCAAAAATGATCTGATTGAAGCAGGCTATGCCCTCATAGACGTTGGAACCAACAGCAAAGAGGCCGTGGATTACCCGGACTTTGCCCATGCTGTCGCCGGACAGGTTGCCAGCGGGAAGGCATGGCGGGGCGTCATGATTGATGGCGCTGGAATTGGCTCTTGTATGGTTGCCAATAAAGTCCCCGGCGTACGGGCTGCGCTTGCCTATGACCTGTCGTCTGCAATCAACAGCCGCGAACACAACGATGCCAATGTTCTCACCCTTGGGGCGGGATTGATTGGGGTCAATTTAGCCCGGCAAATTCTCAAAACATGGCTGGAAACTGCCTTTGCAGGCGGCCGCCACAGCCGCAGGGTTGAGAAAATTATGGCCGTTGAAAAAGAATACCGCAAGGGAGGATAATCCAACATGAACAACGACCCCAAAACGATTGCTTCATTAGTTGAAATCATTACCCGAGAAGTACTGACCACTCTGATTCAGCGTCAGACCTCCGCTGAACAAAGTGAAAACGGCTGCAAATTTTCCTGTGCGGAGGGAATCTGTGTGCAAACCTGCTTTGATAAAGTGGGGCAGGTAATCCATGCCGGCGCCGAGCGCGTTTCTAACGGTCTAGGCGGTGTACCCCAGGATCTGAAAATCGCCAGCATGATTGACCATACCCTGCTCAAACCGGATGCCACCCAGGAGCAAATTGCCCAATTGTGTTTTGAAGCCAAGCGTTATGGGTTCGCATCGGTGTGCGTCAACCCAACCTGGATCGAACTTTGCGGCCAATTGTTACAAGGGTCGCCGGTTAAAGTATGTACGGTGATCGGATTCCCGCTCGGCGCCAACACGCCGGAAGTCAAGGCTTACGAAACTGCCCAGGCCATTCAACTTGGCGCGCAGGAAGTGGATATGGTGATCAATATCGGTGCCCTTAAATCCCGCGATCTTCAACGGGTGGCACGCGATATTCGCGGCGTAGTCAAAACCGCCCATGAGAAAGGAGCGCTGGTCAAGGTTATCATTGAAACCGCTTTGCTGACCGATGAAGAAAAAGTCATCGCCTGTCTGATTTCCAAGGAAGTCGGCGCCGATTTTGTCAAAACCTCCACCGGCTTTTCTGGCGGAGGCGCCACCGTCAATGATGTTGCCCTGATGCGCAGGGTGGTCGGCGCGCAACTTGGTGTTAAAGCATCCGGTGGAGTACGAACATACGAAGATGCCGAACAGATGATCAAAGCGGGCGCGAACCGGATAGGAGCCAGCGCCAGCGTGAAAATCATCTCCGGCACACAGCCCGCCGACTCTGCGGTTAAAGCGCCTGAACCGGTTCTGCAAAAAAGTTACTGAGGAGGAAAGAGACCATGCTGATCGCCAAAGTCATCGGCACAACCGTGGCAACCATCAAGGATGAAAAACTCGCCGGGCGCAAATTGCTGATCGTTCGCCCTACGGATGAATTTGGAAACCCCAGCGGTAAACCGTATGTTGCGATTGACACAGTGGATGCCGGCATTGGGGATCTGGTCTTGACCTGCGCCGGCTCCTCAGCCCGTCAGACCACTCTAACCAAAGATACTCCGGTGGATGCGGTCATCATGGCGATTATTGACACCCTCGAAGTGGAGGGACAAATCACTTTTCAAAAGGCCCCGTAAGTCTCAATAAACGATTATGCTGCTCGGTATTGTCAAAGGAAACGCGGTTTGTACCATCAAATACCCCGGCACTCAGGGGTTGAAATTGCTGGTCGTTCAGCCGGTCAATAAATACCTGCAGCCGCTTGGAGGGCTGCAAGTCGCAGCCGATATTGTCCACGCCGGTGAGGGTGATTTATGTGTGATGGTGCGCGCCCGCGAAGCCGCCTTAGCCCTGCCCGATGAGAAATTTGTCCCGATTGACCTTGCTCTGGTCGGCATTGTGGATGAACTGGAAGTCAAGAGTGACGAATTCTTTAATCTCACCCTCCAACGAGGTTGGAACCCCTACGCCTAAGGCCAAAACATGATTCTCGCCAAAGTTGTCGGCACAGTCGTTACCACCATCAGTCATCCCGATTATAAAAATCGGCGGTTGCTGGTCGTACAGCCGCTCGGCTTGGAAGACGAAGCCCCCGATACCGACTTCATCGCGCTGGATAACACCCACGCAGGCATCGGGGATACGGTTCTGATCAACCGTGAAGGGAACGGCGCCCGTCAGGTATTGCAAAACCCGAATGCCTGCGTGATTTCGGTGATCGTTGGAATTGTGGACTCGGTCTATTTGGAAGAGTGAACCTCTTTAACGAAACGGTTCAGCTCTATCTCGGCACTTCCCTTTATCCGTTGACACACCAGATTTCGATGCCACTCCTCCAATAAAACAATTCCCATGCCGGATAATTTCTGGCGGAATTCTCCATCTAATTGAAGAGAATGCTCAAAAACCCATAAGAGCTGTTCTGCATCATCATCTGCCGCAAGACGATTGATGGAAACCGCACCGCATTCTGTACAACGGTGAATTAACATCAACTCACCTTGCAGAAAACTGCCGTACTTTTTACGCTGCCGCTTGATGGTCAATCCGATGGGTCTCATTTTGCCTTTGCAGGCACTCAATCGGTCACCTGCGGCATATAAATCCACATGGCGCGACCAGAGGCAATAGGGACAGTGATTACGATTGGACACCCCGCTCAAATTTGGATTCACAGATACCCAAATTCCACAGTTTTTGCAGGTAAAGTCCTTTTGGCTGGGGTAAAAACGCCTCTTCATTGTGTACCTCTCAACCGCAGGTAACTTCGATAGCGGCGTGGATGAATCAATCCTTCCATTACTGCTCTGCGTACAGCACAGCCGGATTCCTCATCATGAGCGCAGTTCAACCCGAACTTGCATCTCCCGAGGAGGTCTCGCATCTCCGGGAAATTGGCTGCCAGTTCATCCGCGGGAATATCCCATAAACCAAATTCCCGCATCCCGGGCGTATCAATGATGAAACCTCCCCCTTCAAGAGGGATCATTTCCAAATGAGTGGTGGTATGCCGCCCCTTACCGGTAATAGGATTAACATCCCCGACCCTTAACGATCTTTCGGTTTGTAACGCATTCAACAACGATGTTTTTCCAACACCCGATTTCCCGATGATCAGCGACACCTGTCCGGAAAGGATTGACCGAACATCATCTAAACCCTCACCTGTCCGGGTACTTGTGAAAATCACAGGATAACCTATGCGACGAAAATCCTCGATGATCTGCAGGTTTTCTTGCTCGAATTGGTGATTCTGGTGTTCGAGCAAATCCGCTTTGGTCATACAAATCACTGCTGATAAACTGGCATCTTCGCATGCCACAAGATAGCGATCCAGTAAATTCCAATGAGGATCGGGCTGAGTTACAGAGAAAACAGCCAGGACTTGGTTTACATTTGCAGCAATGACTTGTTCGCGAGGATATTTATCCGGCATAGAAAGTGCCGCACGCCTGCCAAAAACGCTCCGGCGTGGCAACAAAGCCGTAATGACACCCTCCTGGCTGCCGATCAGACGTACCCGGACTTCATCTCCGACGGTTATTCCTGCAAGCAAACCAGCCAAAGTCCGCTTTGAGGATTGCGATGGTCTATTTCCACTTAAATTACCAACCACTCGGCACTGAATGACCCTATGATCTACGCTCACCTCAAAAGTACTATTCAATTTTTTGGTAATTACACCCAAGAGTTCGCTTTTACAATCATCATGAAACATGGTTGAAGTCCCTTAAATAAACAAAACACCAGCCTCGGATTCTCCCGTGGCTGGTGTTGATGATTTCTTCTTGCTGAATTAAATCAGGCAATCAAATGCAGGTGACATGCTGCTACATTACCGTCCGGCAATGGCCCTAAAGATCACCCGGCAATAAAAAGCCACGGGGATGAGCACGCCCGTGGCTGCAGACAATCTCGTTTATTAGAAAACCAGAATCAGCAGACTCTCCCGAAAGGCAGGCGCGCCCATACGGCTCGGTAGCAAACAAGCGCCGATACTGCAATAAACATAAAACGCCTCTCCTTTCGTAGAATTAACTCAATGGGTAGTTTATATCAACCTTTGGTAACCCTGTCAAGGTGACGTTCGTCCTCTTTTACCGCAACCCCCTTGTGAAAACAAGCCAACTCATGACCGGCATCTGCAAAAATTCGAACCGGCTGGCCCTCCGGGAAAAAGCGGTAATGTGGCTGAAAAGCCTCCAGCACCAGCCCGGAACGCAGGCGGACTTTATAAACATTGGTCACTCCCTTGAAAACCCGCGAGAGGATAACCCCGTTTGCGTCTTTACTCAGGTCAAAACCAATGTCATCGGCACGGACGGCCACCTCGACCATGCTGCCAACCGGTAAGGCAACCCGCTGGGGAATCAAACCGATTTCCGTTTCGATACCCTCCTCAACGATTCGGCCGGGCAGGAAATTGGCGTTCCCCATAAACTCGGCCACAAAGGGGTTTACCGGCTGGGAAAAAATCGTTTCCGGCCGATCTAACTGCTGCACTACCCCCTGGTTCATGACCGCCAGCCGGTCCCCCATAAACAACGCCTCTTCCTGATCATGGGTCACAAATAAAGCCGTAAGTTGAATCCCCTTAAGCAGCAAGCGGACTTCCTCCCGCAGTTTCAACCTCAAGTCCATGTCAAGACTGGAAAAGGGTTCATCCAAAAGCAAAACCCGTGGCCGGGGCGCCAGCGCCCGCGCCAAAGCCACCCGCTGGCGCTCTCCACCGGAAAGCTCATGGGGCATTCTTTTCGCCAGTCCACTTAAACCCACCAATTCCAGCATCTCATTGACCCTCCCCCTGACCTGTTCAGGTGTCTGGTTGCGCAGCCCAAAAGCAACATTTTCATAGACTGTCAGATGTGGAAAGAGCGCGTAATCTTGAAACACAACCCCAATATGGCGCTTTTCGGGGGGAATGAATCGGTTCGGATGACTGAGCAGCCTGCCCTCCATTCGAATTTCGCCCCGATCCGGCCTTTCAAACCCCGCAATCAAGCGTAAGGTGGTCGTTTTGCCGCAGCCGCTCGGGCCTACGATTGCAAGAATCTCCCCTTGAACTACATGAAGACTAACATCTTTGACCGCAAATTGAGTCTGATAGGCTTTTTGCAAATGATGACACTCAATAAAATATTCCGTCATTGTCGTTGAGATGATCCTTCAATAGCAGAGTGATGGTTAATCAGGTACATCGAGATGGATGAGGTGAGAATTAGGATGAGCGCCGGCGCCGCAGCGCGCGCAAAATAAGCTTCTGAAACGGCCCCCCATACCTGTGTAGCCAGCGTGGAAAAACCAATCGGCGCCAGTAACAGGGTGGCGGGTAATTCTTTCATCGTCGTCAGGAAGACCAGCGCAGCGGCAGTGGCAACACCCGGCATCATCAACGGTAAGGTGACTCTCTGAAAAACCCGCAGCGGGTTTTCTCCAAGGCTGGCGGCGGCTTCCTCCAAACTGCGCTGTACCATCCGTAAGGCGGCTTGAATACTGCCCATGGCTTGCGGCAGAAACAAAATCACATACGCAAACAAAAGCATGAAAAAAGTCTGATACAACCGCGGAACAAAATTAGCCCCCAAGAATACCAATGCCAGCGCCACCACAATCCCGGGAACCGCGTATCCGAGGTAACTCCATTTTTCCAGAACTTTGGTGAGTAAATTCTTTCGACGGACGGACAGGATAGCAACCGGTAGAGCAGCTAAAATCGTGAGGATGGCTGCCAGGCCGGAAACGCTGACCGACCCGACCAAAGGACTCACCCAGATCCCCAGTTGTTCTCCCGCCGCCAAACCCCGCACCAGCCAGTAGAAAAGTACTGCCGTGGGGAGAATCAGCCCAAACACCACCGTTAAGATGATCGCGGTCAGGGCCAATATCTGCCAGCGGCCCAAGCGCACCAATTCAACCGGGCGGACAGCGGTATAGGGATTTTCAGCGGCCGATCGGCGGAAACGCTGTTCTGTAACCAGAAAGCCAACCGTGATCAAGATTAAAACCAACGAAAGAAGCGCCGCGGCTGAGCGGTCAATCGAAGATTGATAGTGCAGGTAAATGGCACGGGTAAAAGTGGTGAACCGTAGAATGGAAACCGCCCCAAAATCCCGCAACACATACAAACCCACCAGCAAACTACTGGCCGCCAGCGCCGGACGAAGTTGAGGCAGGGTTACTTTCCAAAAGGTCTCCAGCGGAGAACAACCCAAACTCCGCGCCGCCTCTTCCAGCGATCGGTCACCGCCCATGAGAACCGTCCGTGCCGCCAGAAATACATAGGGGTAAGTCATCAGGGTCAGCACCAGCCACGCCCCCCAAAACCCGTAAATGGAAGGCAGCCGCTCGACACCCAGCCATCCTTCCAGCAGGTTTTGAAGCAAACCGCGCGGCGCAAAGAAGGAGACGAACAGGTAAGCGCCCACATAACTGGGAATGACCAACGGTAAGGGCAACAAGGCCGACCAGATTGTTCGTCCGATCAGATCGCTGCGGGTAACCAGCCAGGCCAGCAAGACCCCCAAAATCAGGGCGGCCAGCATGACCGACAGCGCCAGCCCCACGCTCTGCCCCATGATTTGTACCGTTTGAAACCTCAGCAGCCAGGTCCAGGCGGATGAACCGGCAGTACTGGCGCGAATGATCAAATAAATTAGCGGCAAACTCATCGCCAGCGCCACCAGTGCGGCAGGCAGGTACAACCACGCACCCCGCACTGGTGACGCAACTACCGCCCCAACCCGCTTTGCGACAACCCAGTCTTTCAACATCATCAGGGAAGAACGCCCGTTTCCCTCAGTAAATTCAAAGTACCTTCCAAATCAGCCAATTGATCTACGCTGATATTGGCAGCATTCAGGCTCTCTAATGGCGCCAGGCCGGCTGCCGTTTGAACACCTGCTACCAGCGGGTATTCGTTGGTCTGCGCGGCAAAGTACTGCTGCGCCACCGGCGAGAGCAGGAAATGGATGAATTTAAGCGCATTTTCCTCGTTCTTACCGGCTGCCAGTCTTCCAATTCCCGAAACCATCACCAGCGAATCAGGTCCGCCATTATTCAGGAAGTGATTGCGCGCCGCGAACGAATCGCCTTGCTCTTTCAAAAAGCGGTAGAGATAATAATGATTGACAAAACCCACTTCAATCTCTCCGCTGCCGACGGCTGCCACAATCGCCGTATTCCCATCATAAACCACCGGCTGGTTTGCCAAAATACCCAGTAACCATTGCCGGGTTTTTTCTTCACCCCACATCTGGCGCATGGCCGTCACCATTGCCTGAAACGAAGCATTGGTCGGCGCCCAGCCAATTTTACCTTTCCAACGCGGATCGGTAAAACCAAACAAATCGGCCGGTAAATCTTCCGGCTGCAGACGTTGGCTGTTATACACAACTACCCGGGCACGACCGGAAATTCCGACCCACAAACCCTGAGCGGAGCGGAAGCGACTCTCTACTTTTTCCAGCGTTTCATCGGGCAATACTGCCAGCAAACCCGCATTGGCAACCGCACCCAATCCACCCGGATCTTGGGCATAAAACACATCCGCCGGAGAATTTTTCCCCTCTTCCAGCAGGGTAGCCGCCAGTTCGGCGGTATTACCATAACGCACTTCCACCTTAATTCCGCTGACCTGCGCAAATTGCTCGATCACCGGTCGCACCAAACTTTCACTCCGCCCCGAATAAATAATCAGACTTCCGGCATCTTCGGCCTGGGAAGAAGCCGAGAAAGATGCACAACCAACCAGCACAACTGCCATCAGAGGCAAAATCAACCAGTATCGGGTCTTAATCATTCGATAACTCCTTGAATAAGTAAGGTTAGGGTTGGGACGGACTATATATACCCAATAAGGCGTATTTTGTCAATATTTTAGAAAAAATTCATATAAATTACCCGCTTATCCGGTAAAATCAACCTGCGTAAAAGGTTTACCTATCATGAAAAAATCGGGGAACTTCTGGATGTCGTCCAACGTCCCAAAATTAATGTTGCAATAAACCGATCAGGATAATGCAAGAGATTAGAAATTGGAGGAAATTCCCCATGCTCAAGCGCTGGTTTTTTATCACAATTTGTAGCTCCCTCTTACTGATAACCGCCTGTGCGCCTTCGGTTACACCGGCTGCACCGTTGCCAACCGCTCAGGAACAAACCCAACCCCCAATGAACAAACCAACCCCCCTACCGACCGATCAACAAACCACACCGCTCCCCACCATCGGTATAATCATTCCTCAGGAAGAGGCTGATATGATTTTTGAAAAAGTACGATTGATGATTGCCGAACAAATCCATACCGCGCCCGAAACGCTTAGCCTGATCGAGATGTCGCCGGTTGAGTGGCCGGACGGCTGCCTCGGTTTGGCATCACCCGACGAAATGTGCCTTCAGGTCATCACGCCCGGTTACCGATTGTTCATCGAAGTCAACGGCGCCATTCTTGAAGTCCGCACCGACCAGAACGGCAATCAGGTGCGAATCAACCGGGAAACAATGCTGCCCGATGTACGCGAATCGGAAAGGGAAGTACCCGCCCGCTGCAAACAAGACGGCATGAAAACCTTTGTGGATTTCACGGATGGTTATTGCTTTGCCTACCCGGCTGATTTTGTGGCGGATACCCGCGGTTTGGCAGCGGTATATGCCCAACCTGAAAATCCTGCCAATTCAGAAGCAGTTGTAGCCCGTTTGGATGTTTTTAGCAGCCCGGCCGTTTCAGAAGCCGTTCTGGAAAGATTGGTCAGCGAATTCCGCAAATCATTTGAAGGGCCAAATTCCCCCGCAAACCTCAGCCAGACGCAAATCACCCTGGATGGACAACCGGCGGAAGTGCTGGAACCCATCCCCGGCCGATTGAGTTCCCGGATGGTCTTCGCCCTGCATAACGGCATGTTCTATCAATTGATCTTTTCCCCGATTGACGAACCCGCCGTCGCATCCGATTTGGAACGGCTATACGAAACTGTTATCTCCACCTTCACCTTCATCCCCTGAAAGGTGAAGTCAGCCTCCCGCCGGATCATGGCGGGAGGCATTTTTCAAAGGTCAGAAATCAACTCGCGCAGCCGTCCCAGGGTTACCCCGTTCAAATCGGACAAATGATAATCCGCCGACCTCACCCGCTCAATGGGCCCCAATCCCAAGGTGCGCATACCGGCTGCTTTCCCGGCGGCAATGCCGGCCTCGGCATCTTCAATCACCAGACATTCCGCCGGTTCAACCCCCAAACGTTCGGCCGCCAGTAAAAACAAATCCGGAGCCGGTTTACTGCGGGCAGAAGCGTTCCCGTCCACAACCGTATCCAACCACTTCCCCATTTGCAAACGCTCCAGTACCAGCGGTGTATTTTTACTGGAAGACACAATCGCCACCTTATAGCCAGCCTCATGCAGTTCCCTGAGTAATTCCAACGCCCCCGGCAGCAGATTTTGGGGCGTCATTGTGGATATATATTCGATGTAGTAGCGGTTTTTTCGCTCCATCCACTCGGTCATCTCCTGCTCTGTTGCCGGGCGGCCATCTAACAGTAAAAGCAGCGACTCGCGGCGGGAAACACCTCGCAGGGCTTCGTTCTTCTGGCGGTCAAACGGCAGACCCAGTTCATCCGC